>NZ_CALROT020000022.1:0-4406 GCF_943369875.1 Vulcanococcus limneticus LL | reverse complement strand
GTGCTCGATCGGGTGGGGGTGCTCAAGGACATCCTCACCCGCCTGTCCGACAGCCGCATCAACGTGAGCGACGCCCGGGTGCGCACCAACCCCGGCAAGCCCGCCCGCATCGACCTGCGGGTGGAACTGGCCGGCGCCAGCCAGCTGGGCACCACCATGGATCAGATCCGATCCATGGCGGATGTGCTTGATATCGCGCGGACGGGGATTGGTTGAGGTCTCTCAGCTGATCCAGTCGGGGTTGAAGCTGTTCACCCCCAGCAGCTGAATGCGCAGGTCGGCCTTGCCATCGCCGTCCACATCCCCCCTGCAAATGCCCATGGGCAAACCGCAGTTCAGCCGCTGCATCGCTGAAGGGCCTGGAGCCGATGTAATCCCAGCCTGGATTGGCGAAGGGATCCTTGCTGTCCAGCACGGCGGTGATCCCCAGCCAATCGCCCCGTCGGCCATGGAAATCGGTGATGGTGTCCCGCCAGCGGCTGGAGGCGTCCTTGGTTTGGTACGAGAAGAAGTCGGCCCCCTTGCCACCGCTGAACCGGTCTGAGCCCTGGCCGCCCTGCAGCCGGTCGTTGCCCTGGGCGCCGCTGAGGCGGTCTTGGCCCTGGTCGCCCCAGAGAGCGTCGTAGCCCATTTTGCCACGCAGGAGGTCGTTGCCGGCCCGGCCGATGAGCTCGCTGCTCTGCTGTGGGGCCAGCAGGACGTTGGGTCCTGAGGTGCCCCGTTGCTGGTTGGTGAGGGTGGCAGCGGCAATCGCCTTGCGGTTGCTCTCGAGCGTGAGGGTCATGGCCTGGGCTGTCATCTTCTGGCCGCACTGAGTGTTGTGAATGTCGTCGAAGTAGAGATAGGTGTTGGTTGCCTCTGTCGGCAGACCCTGATTGGTGGCCTGTGCATAGCCCAAGGTGTTCTTGATGTCATGGCTTGCGAAGTTGCCCAGGCGGGTGCCATAGGTGTCCCAGCTCGTGCCGAACTCGGGTGAGTAATCAATCACTGTGGCGTAGGGGAACTGCCTGCCGATTTTCTTCAGCATGGTGGCGTACTTGGTCTGGAACTCTTGCGGGCCACCCTTCTCCACAGAACTCTTCCAGGATTGGAGTCAGGTGGGTGCATCCGGTTGGCTGGCCTGCTTCAGCAGGTTGCTCAGGAAGGGCATCTGGTAGGGCGCGCCATCCACCATGCCTTGGAAGTCCACCAGGCCAACACTCATCAACTGGCGACTGCCGACAGCCCTCAGCTGCACACTGAGATTCCGGCACATGTGCTGGATCACCTGGGCCAAGACGGCTTCAATCGCCGGGTTTTCCTGGATGTAGGCGATCAGCAGATCGTTGGAGCCAACCTGGATCAGGGTCAGTTCGTTGGAGGCGGGCCGAATCCGTTGCTTCAGGGCGGCTTTGGTCTGATTTCCAACGCCCGTCTGTGCCAGTTTGGGGAATAGGGTGGACAGGCCCACCGTCTGCCCGTCCTGGCCTGTGATGGTGAGGATGTCGTAGGGGCTGGTGGTGCCGCTGGTGGCCCCACCGATGGCAATAGAGGGGGGCAGGTGTCCCCAGGTCGGGAGTGGCCACCGAGGGGTTGACCACCTGGTAGTAGGGCGAGGCGATGCCAAGCCTTGCCGGAGGCTCTTCTGAAGGTGTCGGGATGCCCAGTGTTGTCCTCAGGCCGAGCTGGCAGCCGAAGTTGGCATTGCTCCAACTGACACCAATCCAGGCCGGCTCTGCGCTGGTTGCCAACACCGTCTTCGAGAGATAGGCGGCGAAATCGCCATAGGACGTCAGGCTGTTGCCGAAGTCATAGAGCTGTTGAAAAAGGCCCTGAATCTTTGGGCTTGAAGGGGTGGCATAGAGGGCTGAGCTGCTTGGTTCGACGGTCGGATTTGTGGTCGCCGTTGGTGACGCGGCTGCTCGCTTAATCCAGTAGAGTGATGTTGCCACTCTTGATGTCAAAGAAGACGCTCTTGATCATCACTTTGCCACTTGCTTTGGCCTGCTTCAGTACGGCGCTGGGCTTGGTCACTTGGCCGGCGGCATAGCGCCCATTGCCCTCGATCACCTGGGTGGGATCATCGTCGCTCTTGAGAGAGGATCGGATCGGTTGCACCAGATCTTCCAGCGGCGGCTTGAGTGGTTTGGTTCCCATGGCAGCCTTGACCGCGCCGCAACCGCTGTGCCCCAGCACAAGGATCAGCGGCACCTCCAGGACAGCCACGGCGTATTCGAGCGAGGGGATGCCGTTGTTAAAGGCGCTGTTGCCCGCCACGCCGCCTGGAACAGCTCGCCTGAGCCGACAGCAAAGATCCATTCGGGCGGAACCCGGGCATCGGCACAACTGAGCAGGGCGGCTCAGGGGCGTTGCCCCTGAGCGAGCGCGAGGCGCTCAAGCTGGCAGCCATCTTGGAACGTGTTGTCCATGAGCGACATGCGCTTCTGTGGCGTGATTCCGCTTTTCAGGTTTTGCTAGAGCTTGCTGAATCGATGATTTGTCTCCATCATCGCCTTCAGCAGATCGTTGGTGGGCTTGCCGCCATCGAGCTGATCATGCAACGTTGGCACGATGGCATCGGCTGCCGTGGCGCCATTGACTGTCAGCCTGGGGACAGCAATCGTGCCTGCAGTGATTCCGGCAGCCTGAAGCAGAAGATGACTTGAGAGTGGCACAGGATCTATTTAATAATTCAGGCCATTATGCATGACGTTGCCCTGCGTAATGGCCTGACCATAGGAGCTTCTTTGCCGTGTCTGATCGGCAAAACGACTTTTTCGCAATCCGCCGGCATTGCCGCCATGCGATCGTGCTGCAGATCCGTCTGATGCTGGGTGGCCACGTCGTGCTTCAGGGAGTATCCAAGGGCACAATGTCCACCACCAGTGCTTTGGCGGGGGTGGTGCCTTCATTGCGCCACCAGTGGCTGACGCCGGTGGCTTCGAAAGCCACTTCGCCGGGGCCGATCACCCGAGGGCTGAATCCAGGGCCGCGCCGCTCTGTCATCTGCCCTTGGAGGATGTAGGCGACGCCAGGGCGTTGATCGTGGCGATGCAGGGCGATGCTGCCGCCAGGGGCAATCGTGAGCTCCCGCAGCCTCAGCTCCCGGCCCTGCAGAGCGTTGAAGTCCTGTCCGAGTGGTTGAGCCCCAAGGCGCTTCACGGTCAGTACCCCATGCGTGTGTGTGGGGCCTTGAACGGGCTCCAGGTGTTCATGGGCAGGCGCCACCACGGGTTGCGGCTGGCTCAGGGCGGGTTGCTGTGCGCCCAACAGGGCCGCGGCGGGCAGCAGAGATGAGGCAGTGGTGACTATTGCAGAGAGTTTGATGATTGGCATCCGCTTCAGGCAACGACTCGTGCCATTGAGGCATTGGCATATGTGTGCGCAATGACCAGGTGATTGCACAGCTTTGAAACGAATGAATCTTGCGAGGCCATTTGTTGTCAGCACGTTGTTCCCCGTCGATCGCAGTGGCATCCCTCAAGTCTGAGACGTCATGACGCTGGACAGCAGCCTCTGTCACGGTTGAACGATCGTGTGTATCTCGATTCAGTGGGCGACGGGGATGGCGTCGACCGGTTCGATGAAGGCGATGAACAGCACACAGGGGTGCTTGCTGACGCAGGTCGCCACATGGGCCAGGCCAGCCGGGCCGTAGGCGTAGGTGCCGGGGCGCAGGCGCACGGCCTGCTGCCCGTCGTAGCGAACGGTCATTTCGCCGGAGAGCAGAACGATGCGCTCGGGCGAGGTGTGCTTGTGATGGGCCAGCACGCTGCCGCCCGGCACTTTCAACAGCACATCCGCGTTCGGTTTGGCGGGGTCACCGTTCAGCACGGCCAGGCCGCAGCCCTTGGGGAGGAAGGCCGGGCACGGGCCCCACGTCACCTCCGGATCTGTGTGGTTGCGGATGAAGGCCTTCTCGCTGCCGCCAGCGTGCGCCTGCACTGTTCCCATGGCCAGCGCAGCGAGCGCACCACTGGCGAGAATCATCCGGCGCAGCATGCAGCGTGTCTGGCTGGAGCAGATCTGTGGAGCACGTGAGAAGAGCGCCATGAGGCGTGCTCCGTAATGGGGTGACGTTAGGGGGGGGCTCACATTGAGCAACGATCAAGTACAGGGCATGGGTGAGTCCTGGTGTCGCGGGAGGGTGCCGATCGCCCTCTGGCCTTCCCTTGGACGCCGGACAGGTCCGCAGCAGAGAGGTCTGCCCCGTGATGTTCCTCTGCGGTTCCTTCCTGCTATCGATCGCACCCGATCCTGAGGCTGGAGGGCCTGGAGTACCGCCTGGGGGGCTGCTGCAGTCCGCTGCCGGGCGAGGCGATCGTGGGCAGCGTGGCCCTGGGCAACCACGGCATCACGATCCACCGCCAGGACTGCGCCAATGTGGCCCAGGTGCCGGTGGAGCGGCGGCTGCCGGTGCGCTGGAA
>NZ_CALROT020000021.1:0-22494 GCF_943369875.1 Vulcanococcus limneticus LL | reverse complement strand
GTCCTGAACACCTGGGCCGACGTGCTGAACCGTGCAGGCCTGGGCATGGAAGTGATGCACGAGCGCAACGCTCACAACTTCCCCCTCGACCTGGCTGCTGCCACCGCCACCCCCGTGGCGCTGACCGCCCCCGCCATCGGCTGAAGCCTCACGGCTTCTCCGGTCCTGGGTTGATCCAGTTCCCTCTGCCCCCGCCTCGGCGGGGGCTTTTTTTGTCGGCCGGCGTGCCGGTGGCCTCCAGGAAAGTTTCTGGCGGTCCCCAGGCCACAGCCAGGGCGTGGCGCCAAGGTGGGGCGTCAGCCCCTTGGCAGCCCCAGAGCAGCGGCCCACCCCATGAATGTGATCGAACGGGCCGAGTGCCTGCTGGATTCCGGCAGCTCAGGCAACATGAATTTCACGGTGATTGCGGCCTACCGGGGCCCCCTCGCCATCGAGACCCTGGAGCAGGGCCTCAAAGCCCTGCAGGGCCAGCACCGTCTGCTGGGCAGCACCCTGGAGTGGGAGGGCCGCAACTGCCGTTTCACCCCCACCGGCCACCCCGTGCCCATCCAGATGCTCTCCCTGCCCGAGGACGCCGGCCAGGCCTGGAAACCGCCCACCATGGCGGCGCTGCGGCAACGCTTCGACGCGGCCGGCGAACCCCTCTGGCGGGTGAGCTGGCTGCGCGGGGCCGACCAGGGCCAGCTGCTGCTGACCTTTCACCACGCCATTGCCGATGGGCTCTCGGCGATGGCCCTGGTGCAGCAACTGTTCCAGCTGCTCGGAGCCATCCCGGGGGCAGCGGACGCACCCGCCTGGGGAAGGGACGGAGTGGAGCCGGCCCTCGACCTGGAGAACACCTTTGCCACGGCTCGCCATGGGGCCTTTCCGGTGCAGGCCCTGCCGGAGCGCCAGGATGCCGGGCTCAGCACGGGCTACGTGCTGGAGGAACTGTCGGCCGAGGCCAGCAGGGCGCTGCTGGGGTGGAGTCGGGAGCGTGGGCTGCGCCTCAACGCCACCCTGCATGCCGCCTTTCTGCAGGCCCTCGTGCAGCACGGACTGCTGCACCCACACACCACTGCCCACACGGTGGTCAACTTGCGGGGCCTGGCCCAGCCGACCCTGCCCTGGGATCTGATGCGCCTGCTGCGGGTCTGCGTGGACACCCCGATCACGGTGGATCCCAGCGCCCCCCTCGACCACCTGGCCAGCCAGCTCCACGGGGTGCTGCAGCAGCAGCTCCGCGACGGCACCCCGATCAAGGCCCTGAACACCATCAGCGCGGCTCTGGCGGACACCCCCAGCCCACGTGAGCTGTGGCAGCGCTCCTGGCGCGAGGGCGGTCTGATCACCAACCTCGGCAAGGTTCCCGTTGAGGCCCAGCACGGACGCGTGGAGCTGGAGCGGCTGTTCTTCGTGGCCAACATCGAACCCATCGCCATGCCGGACAGGCCCCTGGCCGTGCTGGGTGCCCTGAGCTTCCGCGATCGGCTCATGCTCACCTGCTTCCACATCGAACAGCAGCTGGAGGAGCACCAGGCCCTGGCGGTGATGGCCGCCATGAAACGGCGCCTGCTGGCGGTAGCGGCTCCGGAGCGGCGTCACGTCGCTTCCTAACCTGTCGCCAACCACGGTTTCCCATGGGCAGCAGCTTCGGCCAGCTCTTTCGCATCAGCACCTTCGGTGAGTCCCACGGCGGTGGCGTTGGGGTGATCGTGGATGGCTGCCCGCCGCGGCTGGAGCTCGATCTCGACGCCATCCAGGCCGAACTCGACCGCCGCAAGCCCGGCCAGAGCAAGATCACCACCCCCCGCAAGGAGGACGACCGGGTCGAGATCCTCAGCGGTCTGCTCGACGGCGTGACCCTCGGCACCCCGATCGCGATGGTGGTGCGCAACAAGGACCAGCGCCCCCAGGACTACAAGGAGGTGGAAGTGGCCTTCCGCCCCTCCCACGCCGATGCCACCTACCAGGCCAAGTACGGCATCCAGGCCCGCAGCGGCGGCGGCCGCGCCTCCGCCCGGGAGACGATCGGCCGCGTCGCCGCCGGCGCCATCGCCAAGCAGCTGCTAGCCAGGGCCCACGGCACCGAGGTGATCGCCTGGGTGCAGCGCATCCACACGATCGAAGCCGCCATTGATCCCTCCACCGTGACCCTCGACACGGTGGAGTCGACGATCGTGCGCTGCCCGGATGCCGCTGTGGCGGAGCGGATGATCGAGCGGATCGAGGCGATCGGCCGCGAAGGCGACTCCTGCGGCGGCGTGATCGAGTGCGTGGTGCGCAACGTGCCCGTGGGGCTGGGCATGCCGGTGTTCGACAAGCTGGAGGCCGACCTGGCCAAGGCGGTGATGTCGCTGCCTGCCACCAAGGGCTTCGAGATCGGCTCGGGCTTCGGCGGCACCCTGCTCAAGGGCAGCGAACACAACGATGCCTTCCTCGCCACCGATGACGGCTCCCTGCGCACCGCCACCAACAACTCCGGCGGCATCCAGGGCGGCATCAGCAACGGCGAAGACATCGTGATCCGGGTGGGCTTCAAGCCCACCGCCACGATCCGCAAGGCCCAGCAGACGATCAACGCCCGCGGCGAGGCCACCACCCTGGAGGCGAAGGGTCGGCACGATCCCTGCGTGCTGCCGCGGGCCGTGCCGATGGTGGAGGCGATGGTGGCCCTGGTGCTGGCCGACCACCTGCTGCGCCAGCAGGGGCAGTGCAGCCTGTGGTGAGCGGCCGCTCCGGCCTCAGCTGACGGCGGCCAGCTCGCCGACCCCGTTGCTGCTGGGCCCAGCGGCAGGAGCCTCCGGCGCGGAAGAGGCGCTGGCCGCCGAACCGAGACGGCTCACGGCCTTCGCCATGCGCTTGGCCACCGAGGAGGTCGAGCCCTTCTTGGCCTGGCCGGCACTGGCCTTGCGGGTGCCGGAGGCCTTTGCGGCGGGCTTGGCCTTGGTCGCCTTCGTGGAGCGCGACACCGCGGTGGAGGAAGCCTGGGCAGGGCTGGCGGTGGACTTGGCCTTGCGGGCCGGGGCCTTGGCGGCTGTCCTGGGAGTTGTCTTCGCGGCTGCCTGGCTCGTCGTCGTGGCGGTGGCCTTGGGTGCGGCCTTGCTGCGCTTGCTGGCGGACTTCGTGGTTGCCGCCGCCGTCAGCGACGACTTGGCGGTCGAGCGCGCCGATGGCTTCGCGGCGGCCTTCGCGCCGGATGATGCCGCTCGCTTTGCCCCCGCCTTCGTGGCGGCCTTCGCCGCCTTCGGCGCCGCCGCCTTGGCCGCGCTGCTGGTGGTGCGGGTGCGGTGGCTCAGCACCAGGGCCCACTCGGCGTCGCTGAGGTTGGCGGGCTTGCTGCCATGAGCATCGGCCACCTTGGCCGCCTTCTCGATGTCGGCGATCAGGTTGCGCCAGGAGGTGGCGAACCGCTTGTCCGACTGCGACTTGGCACCGCTCTCCACCAGCGTCTCCACCACACCAGCGGCGCTCACTTTCTTGCGGCGGCGGTTGAAGATCTCCTTCTGCAGCTGGGCGATCAGGGCGTCCGCCTTGTCGCTGAGGGTGATCGTGAGCTGAGACATGGAAGAACGCGGCGAAGAACGCAGTGCTGTCTCATTGCTAACACTCCACTCTCACGTTGACAACGGTCAGCCCTCGTCGCGCTTCCGGAGCCGAGCCAACAGCTCCGCCAGGTTGGGATCGAGGCCCCCATCGGCGAACAGGCTGGAGCCGAGGGCCACCCCGGCCACTCCCGCCGCCAGCCAGACCAGCACGTCGGCGCAGTCGAGGCCACCGGCGGCGATGCAGGCGGGCAGCGGACCCAGCGGTCCCCGCAACGACGACCAGTAGCGCGGCCCCAGCGTGGCGGCCGGGTAGAGCTTGACCAGCCCACAGCCCAGCTGCTGGGCGCCGTGCACCTCCGTGGGGCTGAACACGCCCGGCACCAGGGTGAGCCGCCAGCGCTGGGCGGCTTCGATCAGGGGCGGCTCGAGGATCGGCGACACGCCATAGGCCAGGCCCGCGGCGCGGGCGGCCTCCAGCTGCGCCAGGGTTCGAATCGAGGCCGCCCCGAGCCGCAATGCGGGAAAGCGCTGGACGAGATCCAGGCCCAGGTCGATCCAGGCGGCGTCGGGCTGGATCGGCACCGCCAGCTCCACATGCAGAAGGCCCACCGCCTGCAGCTGCTGCAGCTGGCGGTGGGCCTCGGGGGCTGAGTTGGGGCGCAGCACCGCCAGCAGGGGCTGGCGGTGCAGGCTGGCAATCAGACCGGAGGGATCCCCGGGGTGATCGGCCACAGGGGCGAGCCGATCAGACGTATTCGGCCACCTTCACATCGGAGCGGATCAGCAGCTCCTGCAGCTCCTCCGCATCCACGGTTTCCTTCTCCACCAGCAGCTCGGCCAGCTCGTCGAGCACGGAGCGGTTGCCGCTCAGCACGTGAGTGGCGCGGCGGTAGGCCTCGGCCACCAGCTGGCTCACTTCCTCGTCGATGGCGGCGGCGGTGTCTTCCGAGAAGTCGCGCTCGGCGGCGATGTCGCGGCCGAGGAACATGCCGCCCTGGCTGCGGCCCAGGGCCACCGGACCGAGGCGATCGCTCATGCCGAAGCGGGTCACCATCTGGCGGGCGACGCGGGCCACCTGCTGAAGGTCGTTGGAGGCGCCGGTCGTCACCTCGTCTTCGCCGTAGACGATCTCCTCGGCGACGCGACCACCCAGGGCCACGGCCATCTGGTTCTGCAGGTAGGTGCGGGAATAGAGGCCCGACTCCATCCGCTCCTCACTGGGAGTGAAGAAGGTGAGGCCGCCGGCATTGCCGCGGGGAATGATCGAGATCTTCTGCACCGGGTCGTAGTCGGGCATCAGGGCGCCCACCAGGGCATGGCCGGCCTCGTGGTAGGCCACCAGCCGCTTGCGGCGCTCGCTCATCACCCGGTCCTTCTTCTCGGGGCCCGCCATCACCCGCTCGATGGCGTCGTTCACCTCATCCATCGACACTTCGGTGAGCTGACGGCGGGCCGCCAGGATGGCCGCCTCGTTGAGCAGGTTGGCCAGGTCGGCACCGGTATAGCCGGGGGTGCGGCGGGCGATCTTGTCGAGGTCCACGTCCTTGGCGAGGGTCTTGCCACGGGCGTGCACGCCGAGGATCTGCAGGCGGCCGGCGTAGTCGGGGCGGTCGACCACCACCTGGCGATCGAAGCGGCCGGGACGCATCAGCGCCGCATCCAGCACGTCGGGGCGGTTGGTGGCGGCCACGATGATGATGCCGGTGTTGCCCTCGAAGCCGTCCATCTCCGTCAGGAGCTGGTTGAGGGTCTGCTCCCGCTCGTCGTTGCCGCCGCCGAGTCCGGCGCCGCGCTGGCGACCCACGGCATCGATCTCATCGATGAACACGATGCAGGGGGCGTTCTTCTTGGCCTGCTCGAACAGGTCGCGCACGCGGCTGGCGCCCACGCCCACGAACATCTCCACGAACTCCGAACCGGAGATCGAGAAGAAGGGCACGCCGGCCTCGCCGGCCACGGCCTTGGCCAGCAGGGTCTTGCCGGTGCCCGGAGGGCCCACCAGCAGCACACCCTTGGGGATCTTGGCGCCGACGGCGGTGAAGCGATCGGGGTTCTTGAGGAAGTCGACGACTTCAGTGAGCTCGAGCTTGGCGCCTTCGATACCGGCCACATCGCCGAAAGTCACCTGGGTCTGGGGCTCCATCTGCACCCGCGCCTTGCTCTTGCCGAAGTTCATGGCGGGGTTGCCGCCGCCGCCCTGGGCGCGCCGCAGCAGGAAGAACAGGCCGCCGAGCAGCAGCAGCGGGAAGATCAGGCTGCCGATCGCCTGCTGCCAGGCCGCCGGCTCGCGGCTGGGCTGCACGGCGATGTCGACGTTGTGGTCGGTGAGCAGCTTGAGCAGATCCTTGTCGGGGGCCAGGTTGACGACGGCGCGCTGGCCGTCGTTCTCCACCACCTGGGCGGTGCCGCGGTCGGGGGAGATCAGCACCCGCGAGACCTCGTTGCCCTGCACGGCCTCCACGAAGTCGCTGTAGCGGAGGGTGCGGGGGGCGTTGGCCGGATCGGGACGATCCAGGAAGGCGGTGCCCACGGCAATCACCACCACGGCCAGGAGCACGTAGAGCCCCGCGTTCCGCCAGCGCTTCTTCACCTTGCGATCTCCGCTCTGGGTAGTAAAGGAATGTTAACCGGCCTCAGGATCGGCCGGGTGCCGGCCGCTGGGGCCGGCTCTGGTCAGGGCTGCGGGCTCAGGAAGCCGAGCGCAGCACCTCCACCACGCTACGGAAGGCGAACCATTCCGGGATCTCCTCGCCGCTGCGCAGCATCTGGCGGAACTGGGTGCCGCTCAGCTTCTTCACGTGCAGGCCACGGGCCTCGGCATGCTCGGCCGTCACGTAGCCCTCCTCCTCCGTGTACACGAGGTTGAGGGAGGGCACGGTCTCCATGCCCAGTTCAGTGGCCTGGTCGCGGGCGAAATCCTGGGCCTGGTAGGGGCCGTAGAAGTCGTCGCCCGTGATCGAGCTCTTGCAGCCGGCCATGTCACGGCCAATGATGAAGTGGGTGCAGCCGTAGTTCTTGCGGATGATCATGTGCTGCAGGGCCTCACGGGGGCCGGCCATGTGCATCGAGTAGGGCAGGTAGGCCCAGCGGATGCGGGGGTTGGCGGCTTCCTCGGCCAGGCGCTCATAGGTCTGGAAGCGCACCTCGCCGGCGATGTCGTCGTCCTGGGTGGGACCGCAGGTGGGGTGCACCAGCACCACGCCGCCCTGGCTCACATTGGTGGCGTGCAGGGCGCGGGTGAACAGCTCGTAGTGGGCCCGGTGGATGGGGTTGCGGCACTGGAAGGCCACCACGTCCTCGTTGTCGGGCAGGGTGGCGCGCACCTCGGCCGGGGACTTGCAGGGGAACACGCGGGTCGGCAGCTCCAGGCCCTCGATCGATCCGCCTAGATAGAAGCGACCGCGCTCGGTGGCGATCATCTTCACGGCGGGATGCTCCAGCGACGTGGTGCCGTAGCAGCCCAGGGCCTCGCGGGCCTTGTCGGGCTCCCACTTGCTCTCCACCGTCATCACCGCCAGCTCCTGGCCGCGGTAGGTGAGCAGGAGCTTCTGGCCCACCGCGATGTCCTCGCGCTGGGTGTCCATCACGATCGGCAGCCCGAACAGCAGGCCGCTGGTGGTGCGGTGGTTCTCCACCACCGACTGGTAGTCCTCCTGGTGCATGAAGCCGCGCAGGGGCGAGAAGCCGCCCACCATCAGAAGCTCCACGTCACAGGCGTTGCGGTCACTGCACTCGACCACGTGGTCCACGCCCGCCTTCACGGCCTCGCGCTGCTCGGCCGGCACCCGCAGGTCCACCAGGGTGCCGCCATGGGCGGGGATCAGGCCGTGGGATCGGGTAGGGGCGGCGCTGGTGGTCATGGCGGCGGGGTGAGCGGGGCAATCGGTGGATTCTCCCAGAGTGGTCCGCCGGCCCGGTCCCGACGCCTCGGCGGGGATTGGGGCAGGGCCCAGCATCCGGGAAGCGGGCATGAAAAAGGGGCCCCTGGCGGGACCCCTCGGAGACGTCAGGCGAGCGGAGGCTCAGGCCTTCTCGAGGCGGCCGTAGAGCTGGCCGGTGATCTTCACGTCCAGGGCCTTCTTGGTGCCCATGTCGGTGTCGGAGGGCTGGATGGCGGTGAACACGCCGGCGAACTCACCGGTGGAAGAGTCGACCTTGGTGATCGAGAGCTCCATGGTGCCGGTGCCATCCACGTAGCGCTTGACGCTCTCGCCCACGAAGTCATCGCCGGCGGGCACCAGACCCTGGGCGTACTCCACGCCGGTGGTCAGACCACGGCCCTTGGGATCCAGGAAGTTGGAGGTGCGGTAGCTGGGCACCCGGTAGGAACCGGTGAAGTCGGTGCTGGTGCTGAGGGCGGCACCGGCAGCCTTGGCCTCGAACTCCTTGCTGGAGAACACGAAGGGAACCTCCTCACCGCCGGGCATCAGCACGGTCACCAGCTGGAAGTCCAGACCGCCCAGCTCGCTGAAGCTGAGGTCGTCACCGGAGACCTTGAGGTCGCCGTACACCTGATCCAGGCTGGTGGTGTAGCGGGTGAGGATCTTGCTGGGCACGAACTGGGCTTCCTGGCGCTTGTTGGCCGGCTCACCCTTCACGTACACCTCGCTGGGGTGCAGGCAGATCTCGCGCAGCTGGTACTTGGCCGAGCCATCCAGGGGGATGGAGCCCCGGGCCGACTCGGGCAGGGTCGGGCAGTCGTTGGCCAGACCGGTGTTGTGGATGTCGTCGTAGGTGAGGTTGGCCCGTTCGACAGCCTTGGCGCCGCCGCCACACGCGGTGACCAGGGTCAGACAGAGCGCCAGCGCAAGGGCCAGCAGGGGACGGAAACGCATGGGTAAAAGCCGGTCTGGCAGGGGAAATCCTCTGTTTGGGGGTGCGCCCGTTCGCGATAGTACCGGTGCAAAACCCTGATTCCGCGTACCATGTCGCGGCTCTCAACAACCTGTAGGCGGGCCTGCAGCCCGAAGGCCCCATGAGCGACGGCAGCAGCCCACCAGCCACCCCCCTGGCGGCGCCCCAGCCCCTCCCCGCAGGCGCCGGCGAGGAGAGCTGGCCCCCCCGCCTCGACGCCCTGCTCGCCGGCTTCAGCGCCCTGGCGGCCGAACTCGACGGCCAGCCCGAGGCCCTGCTGGCGCTGCTGCGCCGCCTCGAGGAGCTGCACCGCACCATCCAGGACGGCCCCTTCCGCGCCAGCCTGCCGGCGGACCGCAACCAGCTCTTCGATCTGCTGCAGAACCTGGAGCGCAGCGGCGGCTGGCCCTACATCCCCCGGCTGCAGCTGCGCACCTTCATGGATCTGCTGCAGCGCGAGGAGCCGACGGCGGCGATGGTCACCACCAGCCCGGCCTCCAACCCCGCCAGCAGCCCCAGCGACGACACGCCGCTGGCCGCCTGAAGCCCATCAGCCCGGCAGCAGGGCCCCCAGGGCGGTGAGCAGCCGGTGGGCCAGGGCCAGCTTGGAGGCGGGCTCCAGCCGCAGCTCCTGCGCGCCGGGGCCCAGCAGCCAGCCCTCGTTGGCGGCACTGGCGAAGCCGACGCCCGGCCGGTCGATCGGATTGGCGAACAGCAGGTCGCAGCCCTTGCGGGCGAACTTGGCCCGGGCCTCGGGCAGAACGTCGCCCGACTGGGCCGCGAACCCCAGGATCCGCTGGCCCGCCGGCCGCCGCGCCACCAGCTCCGCCAGCAGGTCGGGCACCGGCTGCCAGCCCCCCTCCAGGGCCGCGGCCAGGCTTGCCTTGTCGAGCTTGGCGGCCAGGGGTTCGGCACGGCGGTGGTCGGCCACCGCCGCGGCCATGGCGATGGCCTCGGCCTCGGGCTGCAGCTGCCGCAGCCGCTCCTGCAGCTCAGCGCCGCTGTCGATCGGGTGGCAGCGAAGGCCCTCCAGCCAGGCGGGCGGCAGGGCCAGGGGACCGTGCACGAGATCCACCTGGGCGCCCCGCAGCCGAGCCGCCTGGGCCAGCAGCACCCCCATCCGGCCGGTGCTGGGGTTGCTGAGGCAGCGGGCCGGATCGAGCCACTCCCGCGTCGGGCCGGCCGTCACCAGCAGGCGGCGCCCCTGCCAGTCGCGGCGGCAGCCCCACAGGGCCAGGGATTCCAGGGCCAGCAGCAGCAGTTCGGGCTCGGCCATGCGGCCGGCCCCCTGGCGGTCGCAGGCCAGCAGTCCCTCGGCGGGGCCGAGCGGCAGCACCTGCCCGTAGCCCTGCAGATCGGCCCAGTTGCGGGCCACACCCGGGGAGGCCCACATGCCCGTGTTCATGGCGGCGGCCGCCAGCACCGGCGCCTCCGTGGCCAGCAGCAGCGACGCCAGCAGCGTGTCGCCCAGGCCCTGCACCCAGCGGCCAAGGCTGGTGGCACTGAGGGGGGCCAGCAGCACCAGCTCGGCCCACTCCGCCAGCTCGATGTGCAGGGGGCGCGGCTCCCGGTGGCTCCACTGGTCCGCGTCGCAGTGGCAGGGCTGGCGGCTGAGGCTGGCCAGCGCCACCGGACTCACCAGCCGCTCGGCGCTCGGGGTGAGCACGCAGCGCACCTGGGCGCCGCGCTTGGCCAGGGCACTCACCACCAGCGGCAGTTTCACCGCGGCGATGCTGCCGCTGATCCCCACCAGGATGCGCCGGCCGGCCAGGGGGTCGGCGGGGCCCGCCACGGGATCCGTGGACGCCGGATCTGTGGTCGCGGCCTCAGTCCTCATCGAAGGGTTCCTGGTCCACCAGATGCACGTAGGGGCGGGCCAGCTCGGGCCGGTGGATCGCCAGGGAGCGCATCAGGTGCCAGTCCTGCAGGCCGGCGAAGGGGGTGGGGTAGTCGTCCTCATCGAGACGGCGAGCCAGCTCGGCGATGGCCTCCTCATCAAAGGAGGCGATCAGCTCGGGCGTGATCGATCCGGCCTCCGGTGCTTGGGGCTCGGTCATGGCGGGAGCGGCTCGGGCCCCTGCATTCTCGGCCCAGGCGGACACCGCAGCAGCAGGCTGGAGGGACAGGGCCATTGCTGATAACTTCGCTGCAGGGCCGGAGCCCGCTCCGACGCCGCCCCAGGGGAATTAGCTCAGCTGGTAGAGCGCTGCGATCGCACCGCAGAGGTCAGGGGTTCGAGTCCCCTATTCTCCATGACAACCGGCAGCACGGGCCGTGGCCAACGGCCCGCCCAGAGCACCACAGCCGGTCCTTCCCCGTGGGGAGCAGCGATGAACTGGAGCACCGAGGCCGAGGCCAAACTGAAGGAAGTGCCCTTCTTCGTGCGGCCGGCTGTGCGCAAGCGCATCGAGGCGATGGCCACGGAAGCGGGCCTCGGCAGCATCGACTTGACCTTCTACGAAGACGCCAAGGCCCGCTTCGGCCAGAAATGAGCGTCCAGGTCCGATCCAGCCAAGGCCGATCCGGACAAGCCCGATCCGGCCAGGCGCAGGCCCCACCGCGGCGCCTGCGCCGTGTCTACGCCGTGCTCGGCAACGGCAGCCTGCCCCGCAAACGCACCCTGGCGAGCCTCGGCGCCCTTGGCGCCGTGCTGGCCCTGGGCAGGCCGGTGGTTCTGGTGGGATACGGCGCCTATGCCCTGGGCCGGGCCCTGGCCGGCGGGCGATGCGGTAAAAGGGAGGCCTGAACCGGAACCCGACGCCATGTCGCAGTCGAAGCGCGAACAGGTGGTGAGCCACCTGCGGTATATCCGCCAGGAACTGCGCGAGATGCACCAGGGCGTGATGGACGATGGCCTGCTGCCGGAGGCCGGTGAAGTGCGCGGCGTGATGGCCCAGATGGAGGCGCTGCTGGAGCTGCTGGAGGGCAAGGGCTCCCGCAAGAGCAAGGACAGCGACGGCTGAAGACCGCGGAGGCCGCGGCCCGGGACCGCCCCGCCCGGCGGGTCGGCAGACAGCCCCATCAGAGGTATGTCGCCCCTTGACAACAAGCCCGCGGGCGACGGCTTGCACATTCGACGGGAACAGGCTTTTCTGCCCGCGTCCCCATCCCCCGGCCCGGGCTTCCGCCCGGGCTTTTTTCATGGCGAGGCAGGGGCGCTCGGCACAGCCAGGCGCAACGACCGGCGTCCCATGGGACTCATTGCCGCCAAAATGGTGTAGAACCGGGCTGGCAGGGGCCGGGCCGGGG
The DNA here is from genome assembly GCF_943369875.1 of Vulcanococcus limneticus LL. GTDB lineage: Bacteria > Cyanobacteriota > Cyanobacteriia > PCC-6307 > Cyanobiaceae > Vulcanococcus > Vulcanococcus limneticus_A. Next base: position 10,864 of record NZ_CALROT020000021.1, on the reverse strand, counting down.
TGATGGGGATCGCCGTTTCAGCCCATCGCTCCCTGCCACCCTCCTGACGGGGCCCGTCCATCCCGTGCCCGACGCCACCACCAACCGAGCCGCCCCGCCCGCCGCGGCCACCAGCCGCCAGGGCGCGCCCACGCCCCGGCCGCAGCGCACCCGCCTGCAGGCGAGCCTGGGTGGGGGGGGGGCGCGGCTGCAGCGCTGGGCCGAGAACCCCTGGCGGCGCCTGTCGCTGCTGCTGATCGTGCTGCTCAGCTGCTTCTTCATCGGGGGGGCGATCGGCACCATCACCGGCGCCCTGGCCTTCCTCGACCCCCTGGCCGCCCTGATCTGCGTGGTGGCGATCGAGCTGGCGGTGCGCTGGCGCCGGCCGCTGCTGCAGCAACCGGGCGATCGCCTCGGCCTGCAGCTGCTGGACATGGCCCGCATCGGCCTGCTCTACGGCCTGCTGCTGGAGGGCTTCAAGCTGCTCTGAGGAGCCGCGGTCCCGCGGGTGGCGTCAGCCGGCTCAGCCCGCCGGCCCCTCGGCGGCGGCCAGCAGGTAGAGCAGGGCCATGCGGATCGGGATGCCGTTGGTCACCTGCTCATCCACCAGACAGAGCGCGGGATCGTCGAGCAGGGCACCGCTCATCTCCACGCCGCGATTCACCGGGCCCGGATGCAGCACCGGCACCGGCCGGCCGCAGAGCTCCAGGCGCTGGTGGGTGAGGCCAAAGCGGCGGTGGTAGGCCTCCAGGCTGGTGAGCAGGTGCTGGTGCATGCGCTCCTTCTGCAGCCGCAGGGTCATCACCGCATCGGCCCCCGGCAGGGCCGCCTCCAGGCTGCGGGCCACCGTGACGCGGCCGCGCTGGGCCACCGGGTCGCGGGCCTGGCCCGGCGGCGGCGCCGCCACGAACTCTGCGAAAGCCTCGGGCAGCAGGGTGGACGGGCCGCACAGCACCACGTCGGCGCCGCAGGCCGTGAGGGCCCAGAGGTTGGAGCGCGCCACGCGGGAGTGCAGCACGTCGCCCACGATCACGATGCGGCGCCCCCGCAGCGCCTCCGGACCGGGCCGCTCCGGCGCGAAGTGGCGCGCCAGGGTGAACAGGTCCAGCAGCCCCTGGCTGGGGTGGCTGTGCAGGCCATCGCCGCCGTTGAGCACCGCCACCCGGGCGCCGCTGGCCTCCAGGTCCCGCGCCAGGGCAGCGGGCACGCCGGTGCAGCGGTGACGCACCACCAGCAGGTCCGCCCCCATTGCCACGTAGGTGCGCACCGTGTCCAGCAGGCTCTCTCCCTTGCTCAGGGAGCTGGAGGAGGGCGAGAAGCTCTGCACATCGGCCGAGAGGCGCTTGGCGGCGAGCTCGAAGCTGCTGCGGGTGCGGGTGCTGGGCTCGAAGAAGAAGGTGGTCACCAGGCGGCCCTGCAGCGCCGGCAGCTTGCGGGCACCGCTGGTGGGCAGGGCCCGGAAGCGCTGGGCCAGCTCCAGCACGGTGGCGTAGTCGTCCAGCGAGAAGGCCGCCAGATCGAGCACGTGGCGATGGCTCCAACCGCTCACGCCGGCTCGCCTCCGCAGCTGGCGCTAGGGGCCCAGGCCGCGGAGGCGGGCGGGGTGCGGTCACCGCGGGCGCGGCGGCTGACGCTGCGGCTGGGCTGCAGATACCAGCGCCAGGGCAACTCCTGGCCCTGGCTGATGCCGATGCGGGTGGTCTGCCTCACCGCCTCACGCCCCTCCTGCTGCCACTGCTGCATCCGATCCTGCAACGGGGCGGGGCGGGAGGCCAGCCAGAGGCCCCGATCGGGATCGACGGGCTGGGCGTCGTGGCCGCGATCGAGGCCGAAGCGGCGGGCCAGCAGTGCCGGCCCCGCCGCCACCCGCTCCGGTTCCGCTGGCAGGGCGGCAGCGCGCAGCAGCACGCCATTGGCCCAGTCGGTCCGACCGGTGACCACATTCACGCAGTACTGGATCCCATAGCTCACGTACACATAAAACCGCCCGGGCTCACCGAACAGGGTTTCGTTGCTGGGGCTGCGGCGGCGATGCCCGTGGCAGGCGGGCTCGCTCTGGCAGTAGGCCTCGGTTTCGACAATCACGCCCCAGAGCAGGGAGCCATCGGCCTGGCGCCGCACCAGCCGGCAGCCCACCAGCTCCGGCGCCACCTGCTCGGCCGGGCGGGCGAAAAAGGAGCGGGGCAGGGCAGAGCGGATCACAAACGCAGCCAGGCGGTGGGGTTGAGATCGTTGCGGGCTCTCACCGACAGCCAAGCGTCTGGCTGGCCAGGCCCACGCTGCTGATCAGGTCGGCGCCGCTGGCTGGAGGCTACGGGCCTCCGCCTCGGCCACCTGCACGCCCCCGCTGCCGTGGCTGGATCCACACCCGCCAGGTCCAAGGGTTGCGACAGAACCTCGCCAATCCCCTTCAGAGCGCCAGAGTGCAGCCAGCAATCTCCGCCTGATCCGGCATGGACGCCACCGGCCTCAACCTCGGCACCGTGCTGCTGGCCACCAGCGGCCTGTTCGTGCTCGCCAGCCTCTATTTCGGCACCCGGGGCGGTTACTACGACAGCGACGACTACGACGGCAACGGCACGGCCCACTGAAGCCCGCCGGCCCGGCCTTCAGGAGCTCGGCAGCTGCTCCGACTCGGGACAGTCGCCGGTGACCGCCAGATCCTCGGCGTCGGCGCTGCGGCTGACGCAGGCCAGGCGCGTGCTCACGGCGCCGATCGAATCGAGCCGCACGCACTCCTCCCAGCTCTGGTGCTCGTCGTCCTCTTCGGCGTCGTAGCGGAGGGTCACCAGGTCGCCCTCCAGCTCCACCACCAGGGCCTGTTCGATCCAGCGCTGCTGATCCCGCAGGAACACCCACACGGGGCGCTGCTCGCACTGGAAGCGGTAGAGCTTGCGGTGAAGCATCGGACTGGCTCCGGCGGGGCGCGGCGCCAGCGGACGGGGCGGCGCCAGGTGGCATCAATGCTAGGGATGATGGGGGGATTCGAGCCGGTCCGCCGTCGTGGCTGCCACCAGCCCCTCCAGCCCTTCCAGCCCCACCACCGGAACGGCAGCCCTGCCCGGGCCGGTGGCCAGCAGCGCGGCGATCCGCCTGCAGCTGCGCAGCTGGCCTGAGGTGGAGGACTACCTGAAGACCTGCAAGGGCGTGATCGTGCCCCTGGGCTCCACCGAGCAGCACGGCCCCACCGGCGCCATCGGCACCGACGCCCTCACCGCCGAGGCGGTGGCCCTGGAGGTGGGCCGTCGCACCGGCGTGCTGGTGACACCGGTGCAGGCCTTCGGCATGGCGGAACACCACCTGGGCTTCCCCGGCACCATGAGCCTCCAGCCCGCCACCCTGCTGGCCGTGATCCACGACCTGGTGCTGTCGCTGGCGCGCCACGGCTTCGAGCGGATCTACGTGATCAACGGCCACGGCGGCAACATCGCCACCACCAAGGCCGCCTTCGCCCAGGCCTACGGCACCGCCGCCGACCGGGGCCTGGCCAGCGCCGGCGCTCTGCGCTGCAAGCTGGCCAACTGGTTCATGGCCCCCGAGGCCATGGGGCTGGCCCGCGAGCTCTACGGCGATCGGGAGGGGCACCACGCCACCCCCAGCGAGATCGCCATCACCCTGCAGCTGGAGCCGAGCCTGGAGGCCAAGCAGCGCCCCCTGCCCGAAGCGGCTCCCGCCGGCCCCATCCACGGTCCGGACGACTTCCGCCGCCGCCACCCCGACGGCCGCATGGGCTCCGATCCCTCCCTGGCCACGGCCGAGCACGGCGCCCGCTTCCTGGAGGTGGCCGCCACGGCCCTGGCGGCGGATCTGGAGCGCTTCCTGCTGGACCCGCAGGCCTGACGGGCCGCCCTCGCACACCGGCGGCCCGACACCCACCAGCGCCTAGGTTTCACCTCAACCAGCCCTCCCCGATCCCCCACCGACCATGAGCCACATCACCGCCGACGACGTGCGCAAGGTGGCCCAGCTGGCCCGCCTGGACCTGCCCGAGGCCAAGATCGCCACCTACACCGGCCAGCTGGAGCGGATCCTCGACTACGTGGCCCAGCTGGAGGCGGTGGACACCGAGGGCGTGCCCCCCACCACCCGCGCCGTGGAGGTGGTCAACGTGACCCGCCAGGACGTGGTGGTGCCCACGCCCGTGCGGGAGGAGCTGCTCAATGGCGCCCCCCAGCGGGAGGGCGACTTCTTCCGCGTGCCCCAGATCCTGGCCGACTGATCGGCCTGATCCGCTGGTGCCCCGGCCTCAGCGCTGGGGCGACACCGCCGTGCGGTGCAGCAGCTCCAGCACGTGGCGGCGGGCCCGGAAGCTGGGCAGCAACCCGGCGATGGGCCGCAGGCGGCTGCGGCGGCGCTTGTGGCTGCGCACCCCCAGCAGGATGTCGTAGAGGAAGTTTCCGAAATCGGAACGGCTCTCGAACAGACCCAGGCGCTGGGGTGAGCCCTTGGCGTCGAGCAGCTCCTTGGTGGCGTGATACGCCGGGCGGTACTCGAACCAGGGAATCGAGGGCCAGAGATGGTGCACCAGGTGATAGTTCTGGCCCATGATCAGCCAGTTCATCAGCCTGCCGGGATAGACCCGGGCGTTGTGCCAGCGGTTGCGGGCCTGGAAGGGGCGGTGGGGCAGGTAGTCGAAGAACAGGCCGAGGGTGACACCCACCATCAGGGCCGGGGCGAACCAGCAGTTGAAGATGAAATCGATGAAGCCGAACTTCACGCCGGCCAGCACGATGGCGAGAAAGAGGCCGCGGGCGATCCCCCACTCCAGCAGTTCGTGGCCGCGCCACAGCTTGCGGCGGAAGAAGAAAAACTCGTGATAAAAGAAGCGCGGCGCGATCAGCCACAGGGGGCCGAAGGTGCTCACGATGTGGTCGGGATCGTGCTTCGGATCGTTCACATGGGCGTGGTGCTGCAAGTGCACCCGCGTGAACACCGGAAAGCTGAAGCCCAGCAGCAGGGCGGCGCCATGGCCCATCACCGCATTCCAGAAGCGGTTGGGATGGGCGGCGTTGTGGCAGGCGTCGTGGATCACGGTGCCCTCCAGGTGCAGGGCCAGGAATCCCGTCACCAGCAGGGCCGGCAGCGGCCAGTCCCAGCGGAACCAGCCGGCGATCGTCACGGCCGCCAGGGCGTAGCCGCCCAAGAACAGGCCCACGGTGGGGTTCCACGGCGCCGGCGGATCCAGGAATTCCCTGGGCACCGAGCGCAGGCTGGGCCGAACGGACGGGGCCTCGGGCGACTGGAGCAAGGCTTGCGTCATCGCCTCCGGAGACACCTGTTGAACAAAACCTGGTGGGCCAGCTTAGGAATCCCCCAGGGTTGAGCGATGCCCGCCGGGGGACTTGAACCCCCACGACCGAAGCCACTGGTACCTAAAACCAGCGCGTCTACCAATTCCGCCAGGCGGGCAGCGGGCCGACTGTAGGGACTGGCCCCCTGGTAGCGCCCCAGAATGGGGGCCCGCACTCCAGCCGCCATGCTCGCCACGATCAGCGGAAGCCTGGCCCTGCTGGTGGGCCTGGCGGTGCTGCTGCTGCCCCTGCTGGTCACGGAGATGAGCCGCCCCCGCGACGCCCTCTGGGGCGCCGTGGTGCTGCTGCTGGGCCTGGTGCTGGTGACCAGCGCCGAGCGGCTCAGCGGCGCGCCGATGCTGGCGGTGCTCTGCGGCGGGCTGCTGATCGGCCGGCTGGGCAGTGAGGTGCTGCAGCTGCGCTGGCGCCAGCTCACGCCCGAGGAGCAGCAGCGGCTGGGCTCCAGCGAGCGCTGGCGCACGGGCGTCAGCCAGCTCACCGCCACCCTGGCGAAGCTGCCGGCGGCCCTGGGCGAGACGGGCCAGGGCCTCGGTGCCGCCCTCAAGCGCCCCGCCAGGGCCAGGCCGGCCCAGGGCACCTCCGCCACGGGCAAGCGCTGGGTGCGGGCCGAACCCGGAACGGAGACCAAGCCGGCCGCCGCCGCGGCCGATCAGCCGGACGCCCCCGCGCCGACGCCGGAGCCCGCCGCGCCCGAGCCGTCACCCCCGCAGCCGGCGTCCCCCGACGCTGCCGTCGCGCCCGCCGGCGAGACCCAGCCCGAAACCGTGGTGGTGAGCAGCTTCGCCGAGATCGAGGCGCTCGTCGCCGCCGAGCACGGGGAGGCCCCCACCGATGCCGCCACGGGCACCGCCGCCCCGGAAGCCCCCGGCCCAGCGGCCCGCAGCCAGGCGGGATAATCGGCGGTTGCTGCCCCAGGCGCCGTGACCGCCAGCTCCGCGCCCGTCTCCTACAAGGACACGCTCAACCTGCTGCAGACGCCCTTCGCCATGCGGGCGAACGCCAAGCAGCGCGAGCCGGAGATCCAGGCGTTCTGGGCCGAGCAGCGCCTCTACGAGCGCCTCAGCCAGGAGAACGCCGGCCCGGTGTTCACCCTCCACGACGGGCCGCCCTACGCCAACGGGGCCCTGCACGTGGGCCACGCCCTCAACAAGATCCTCAAGGACATCATCAACAAGACGGCCCTGCTGCAGGGCAAGCGGGCGCGCTTCGTGCCGGGCTGGGACTGCCACGGCCTGCCGATTGAACTCAAGGTGCTGCAGGGGCTGAGCGGCAGCGAGCGCGCCGCCCTCACCCCGGTGAGCCTGCGCCAGAAGGCCCACGCCTACGCCCTGGAACAGGTGGAGGGGCAGAAGGCGGGCTTTCGCCGCTGGGGCATCTGGGCCGACTGGGACAGCCCCTACCTGACCCTGCAGAAGGACTACGAGGCCGCCCAGATCGGCGTGTTCGGGCAGATGGTGCTGTCGGGCCACATCTACCGGGGCCTCAAGCCGGTGCACTGGAGCCCCAGCTCCCGCACGGCCCTGGCCGAGGCCGAACTCGAATACCCCGACGGCCACACCTCCCCGAGCGTCTATGTGGCCTTCCCGGTGGAGCAGGTGCCCGCGGGGCTGGCGGCCCAGCTCAAGGCGGTGGGCCTCGAAACCGAAGCCCTCGGCCAGCCGGCCCACGGCGGCCGGCCGATCACCCTCTCGGTGGCGATCTGGACCACCACCCCCTGGACCCTGCCCGCCAACCTGGCGGTGTCGGTGAACGGCCAGCTCGACTACGCCATCTGCCGGGTGGAGGACAGCGACAGCCTCTCCAACCACCTGGTGGTGGCCTCCGAGCTGGTGGAGAGCCTGCAGGCCAGCCTCTCGCTGCGGCTGGAGCCGCTGGTCACGGTCAAGGGCGCCGAGCTGGAGGGGATCGTCTACCGCCATCCGCTGCTGGAGCGCCGCAGCCCGGTGGTGCTCGGCGGCGACTACATCACCACCGAATCGGGCACCGGCCTGGTGCACACCGCCCCGGGCCACGGTGTCGACGACTTCAACACCGGCAGGAAGTACGGGCTGCCGGTGCTCTGCCCGGTGGATGAGGCCGGCACCCTCACGGCCGAGGCGGGCCCGTTCGCGGGGCTGAACGTGCTCAAGGACGCCAACGCGGCGATCATCGCCGCCCTGAAGGAGGCCGGCGTGCTGCTGGCGGAGCAGGGCTACGCCCACCGCTACCCCTACGACTGGCGCACCAAGAAGCCCACGATCTTCCGCGCCACCGAGCAGTGGTTCGCCTCGGTGGAGGGCTTCCGCCAGCAGGCCCTCGACGCCATCGCCCGGGTGGAGTGGCTGCCGGCCAGCGGCCGCAACCGCATCGAGGCGATGGTGGGCGAGCGCGGCGACTGGTGCATCTCGCGCCAGCGCACCTGGGGAGTGCCGATCCCGGTCTTCTATCACCGTGAATCGGGCGAGGTGCTGCTCAATGAGGCCACCCTCCGCCACATCCAGGACCTGATCGCCGAGCACGGCGCCGACGTGTGGTGGCAGCGCGACGAGGCCGGCCTGCTGCCGCCCGCCTACGCCGGCGAGGCTGAGCAGTGGCGCAAGGGCACCGACACCATGGACGTGTGGTTCGACTCCGGCTCCTCCTGGGCCGGTGTGCTCGGCGGCCTGGCGGGCGATGCCCCCCGGGGCGCCGGCCTCAACTACCCCGCCGATCTGTATCTGGAGGGGAGCGATCAGCACCGCGGCTGGTTCCAGAGCAGCCTGCTCACCTCGGTGGCCGTCAACGGCCAGGCCCCCTACCGACGGGTGCTGACCCACGGCTTCACCCTCGATGAGAAGGGCCGCAAGATGAGCAAGTCGCTGGGCAACGTGGTGGATCCGGCGGTGCTGGTGGAGGGCGGCAAGAACGAGAAGCAGGAGCCGGCCTACGGCGCCGACGTGCTGCGGCTGTGGGTGAGCTCGGTCGACTACTCGGCCGATGTGCCCCTGGGGCCGGGGATCGTCAAGCAGCTGGCGGACGTCTACCGCAAGGTGCGCAACACGGCCCGCTACCTGCTGGGCAACCTGCACGACTTCGATCCGCGGCCCCAGGCCGAAGGCGGCCACGCGATCCCCGTGGCCGAGCTGCCGCTGCTGGACCGCTGGATGCTGCAGCGCACCGCCGCCCTGATCGACGCCGTGACGGGCGACTTCGAGCGCTTCGAGTTCTACCGCTTCTTCCAGGCCCTGCAGAACTTCTGCGTGGTGGATCTCTCCAACGTCTACCTCGACATCGCCAAGGACCGCCTCTACGTGAGCGGTGCGGCCGAGTTCCGCCGCCGCAGCTGTCAGACGGTGCTGAGCCTGGTGGTGGAGCGCCTGGCCGGCCTGATCGCGCCGGTGCTCTGCCACATGGCCGAGGACATCTGGCAGAGCCTGCCCTACCCCGTGGCCGAGCGCTCGGTGTTCGAACGGGGCTGGCCCACGGCACCGGCCGAGTGGCGCGCCCCGGACCTGGAGGCGCCGCTGGAGCGGATCCTGGAGCTGCGGGCTCTGGTGAACCGCCAGCTGGAGAGCTGCCGCAAGCAGGGCGGCAAGGGCCAGGAGCAGGAGGCGGCCGCGGGGATCGGCGCCTCCCTGGAGGCCCAGGTGCAGCTGGAGCTGGAAGCCGGCGACGACACCGCCCCCCTGCAGGAGGCCCTGACCCTGCTGGCCGCCAGCACCCATCCGCAGGTCGACAACCTGACGGACTGGCTGCTGGTGTCGGCGGTGCGGATCGGCGGTGCGGCGCCGGCCGGCGTGCTGGCGGAGGCCCGCGAGGGCGGCGTCACGGTGCGGATCGCCCGGGCCGAGGGCCAGAAGTGCGAGCGCTGCTGGCACTACGAAACCGACATCGGCACCCACGCCGCCCACCCCAGCCTCTGCGGCCGCTGCGTGGCGGTGCTGGGCTGAGGGGCCGGACCAGGCCGGCGTGTCTAGGTTGGGCGCCGATCCTGGCGCCCGTGGCTCGATGCTGGCCAGCAGACCCTGGAGCGAGTGGATCCAGCGCTACGGCCAGAGCCACCAGCACCCGATCAACCAGGCCTGCCACCTGATCGGCATCCCGCTGATCGTGATCTCCCTCGGCCTGGGCCCGCTGGGCTTCGCCTGGCCTGTGCTGTGGTGGGCGGCCCTGGGGCTGTTCGTGCTCGGCTGGGCCCTCCAGTTCGCCGGCCACGCCGTGGAGGGCAAGCCGCCGGAATTCTTCAGCGATCCCCGCTTCCTGCTGGTGGGAGTGCGCTGGTGGCTGAGCAAGGTTGGGGCTCAGAACAGCAGAGCCAAGCCCTCGGCATAGCTGCCCACCCGCGGCAGGGGCGGTTTGCCGTGCCGGGCCAGCTCGGCTTCGGCGATGGCCGAGGCCTCCGGCAGACGGTCGTAGGGGATCGAGGGATAGGCGTGGTGCAGCGAGTGGTGGGGCAGTCCCCCCATCAGGAAGTTCACCAGGGGCCCGGCCGCGATGTTGCGGGAGGTATAGAGCTGGGTGAGCTCATAGGTGGTGCTCTTCCGCCACAGGCCGTGGTGCTCGATCATGCCCCGGGCCTGCATCACGGCCCCCACCAGCCGCTCCACCACCACCAGCATCACCACCAGTTTCAGCACCTGACCCTGGCTGAAGGCCCAGGTGAACAGCAGCACCTGCACCACCAGGATGCCGATCAGATCCAGCCGCAATCCGGCCCGCAGCCTGGAGTGGGTGGCCCGTAGTTTCCAGCCGAACCAGAGCATCGAGAGGATCAACTGCAGGCCGCCCAGCCCCAGCACGCTCCCCCAGAAGGGATGGCGGAAGTGCAGCTGCCGCAGCGGGCCCGCCTGGGCCGCCTCCTCGGCCGTGGGTTCGCGCCGCTCCGGATCGCGCAGGTCCATCCCATTCATGCGGTGATGGAGCATGTGCAGGTTGCGGTAGGTGAGATAGGGCCAGGCGATCGGCCAACTCAGCGCACAGCCCAGACCCTGCTCCAGATCGCCCTGGTCGAGCAGGGTGGCGTGGCTGATGTCGTGGGTGGCGATCATCAGGAAGGAGTAGAGCAGCGTGGCGGCCACCAGCCAGAGCAGCGCCAGCCCCAGATTCGGCTCGGCGTAGTACTGCCACAGGCAGGCCAGCGACGGCAGCAGCAACACCAGCACCCGCAGCCAGCCGAGCCCGCGGTTCACCGCAAACAGGGGCCGCACCGCGTCCTCGATGGCCTCGGTCATCAGGCGGTCGGCCCGCCGCTGCGCAGGATCCAGCGCAGCGGCCTGGCCGCCCTCGGCAGGAACAATCATCGTGACGGCGCGTGACGATCTGCTCCGACGCTAGGCCGCTTCAACGCCGCGGCAACAGCGATCGGCGGTTCCCCAGACCCGGCTGGAGCGTCCCGCCGCTCAGCCGATGCCTGAACGGGCGATGTCGAGCACATCGGCCATCGCCCGGATCTGATCCATGGTGGTTCCCAGCTGGCTGGCGCCGGCCAGTTCCACCCGCAGGTCGATGCGGGCGGGCTTGCCGGGGTTGGTGCGCACCCGGGCGTCGCTCACGTTGATGCGGCTGTCGGACAGGCGGGTGAGGATGTCCTTGAGCACCCCCACCCGATCGAGCAC
>NZ_CALROT020000020.1:0-22762 GCF_943369875.1 Vulcanococcus limneticus LL | reverse complement strand
GTGGTGCAGCTGCGCAAGCGCCTGAAGGGCGGCCGCCGGGCGAAGGAGCGGATGGTGGCGGCGAACCTGCGGCTGGTGGTGAGCGTGGCGAAGAAATACACCAAGCGGAACATGGAACTGCTGGACCTGATCCAGGAGGGCACGATCGGGCTGGTGCGGGGCGTGGAGAAGTTCGACCCGACGCGGGGCTACAAGTTCAGTACGTATGCGTACTGGTGGATCCGGCAGGGGATCACGCGGGCGATCGCGGAGAAGAGCCGCACGATCCGGCTGCCGATCCACATCACCGAGACGCTGAACAAACTCAAGAAAGGTCAGCGGGAACTGAGCCAGGAACTGGGCCGCACGCCCACGATCACGGAACTGGCGGAGGCGGTGGAGCTGCCGGAGGAGGAGGTGAAGGATCTGCTGTGCCGGGCCCGCCAGCCGGTGAGCCTGGAGACGAAGGTGGGCGACGGGGAGGACACGGAGCTGCTGGACCTGCTGGCGGCGGATGGCAGCCAGCCGGAGGAGCTGGTGGATGGCGAGTGCCTGCGGGGCGACATGCGGGCGCTGCTGGAGCGTCTGCCGGACCTGCAGGGTCGGGTGCTGAAGATGCGCTACGGCATCGAGGCCGATGAGCCGATGAGCCTCAGCTCGATCGCCCGCGAACTGGGCATGAGCCGTGATCGCACCCGCAGCCTGGAGCGCAAGGCCATCGATGAGGTGCGTCGGCTGTCGATGGATCTTGTGGGCTACCTGGCCGCCTGAGCCGCACCGCCCACCCACTCCTGGGCGAGGTCCAGCTGCTCCAGCGGCTGGCGCCGCTGCAGGTTGGCGGCCCCCACGTAGCGCCGCTCGCTGGGGTGCTGGCGCCACCAGGCGGCAGCCCGCTGGGCGTAGTCGGCCTCGCGCAGGGCGCCGGGGGGATGGGAGCGCAGCAGGTCCCGCAGGGGATCGGCGTGGCGCTCGGCCCGATCCCCGCCGCCATGGGCCCGGTTGATGGCCCCGAAGGCGCGGCCCTGGGCCGCCGGGTCGTAGCGACTGGCCAGCATCAGGGCGTAGGCATAGTCGTCGGCCTCGTGCTCCGCCGCCTTGCTGTAGCTCTGCAGCAGCAGCAGCCGGGCCGCCCCATCGGCGAGCTGGCCGAGCGGTTCGATGCCCCCACGACGGGCCAGCAGCCGGAAGCGCACGGCATCAAAGCTGTGGCCCAGCTCGATGTGGCCCAGCTCATGGGCCAGCACCGCCATCAGCTCCGCCTCCGAGCCCAGCTGCTCCAGCAGCTCCTGGCTCACCAGGATCACGCCCCCCGGCAGGGCCCAGGCGTTGGGACTGCCGCAGCGGCCGATCAGGAAGGCCCGGTAGGGGAACGGCCGGCGGGCGTGGCGCCGCAGCGGCGGCATCAGCCCGTCCAGGTAGGCCTGGTTGGCATCGCCCGGTTGGATCTGGGCTTCGTAGCGGCGCCGGAAGGTGTCCCCCAGCTGCCGCTCCTGCAGGCTCCCGACCGGGATCGCCCGGCTGGCCAGTCGGTCCGCCAGCTGCACCGGCGTGCCCAGCAGCTGAAACGGCATCGCCAGCGAGGTCTGCAGCGGGCTGGCGGGCCGGTTGCGTGCCAGCAGGCCGATCAGCCCCGCACCGCCCGCCAGCAGCACGGCCAGCACCGCCAACCGCCACCGACCTTGGCGCTCTGATTGAGGCCCGTCGGGATCGGCGTTCATTCGAAGCGGCTCCGGAAGCGGTTGTAGATGGCGTTCATGGCCAGCATCAGCAGGCCCACGCCGATGAACACCAGGCCCCGCAGGCCCAGGTCGGCCTGGGCCATGTCGATCGCCAGCAGCCGCAGCAGGCAGCCCCCGAGCCCCAGCAGCGCCACCACGCGGAACTGCCCCTCCCGCAGCACCGCGCTCAGCACGTAGATGGCGAAGGCCTCGGCCGCCCAGAGCAGGGTGAGCAGGGAGCGGTCGTAGCGGAGGGCCAGGTAGTAGGCCACCGCGGCGAACATCGGGTAGTAGAGCCAGCGGTTGCGCTGGTTCGCCACCCGCTGGCCGATCCAGACCAGGGGCGCGAGGCCGCCCGGCTGGCGCAGCTGCTCGAGGTCGAGCCAGCGGTGGGAGGCCACGATGTAGCCCAGCTGCAGGCCGATCGCCACCAGGCCGATCTGCTGGGGCTGGGCCCACCACTGGGCCGACGGCGACTCCAGGGTGCTGAGCATGGCCACCAGGGTCGCCACCGCCAGCCAGTAGAAGATCACCGAGTACACCTGCAGGCGCGCGGCGAACAGGCGTCGCAGCGGCGTGCTCAGCAGGGCCAGGGCCAGCAGCGACCAGGCCACCGGCCGCCACAGCACGGTGATCTCGCTCAGGATGGTGAGCCCCACCCCCAGCAGCGCCGCCTCCAGCAGGCACGGCTGCACGCGGCGCCACAGCTGCAGCTGCGCCAGGCGGCTGCCGGCGTGGAAGAACCACCAGTAGAGCAGCACCGCGATCGCGAACAGCTCGATCAGCAGCCGCCCCCGCAGGCTCAGGGGGCCCAGGCTGAGGTAGGCCGGGCTCTGGCTGATGACCAGCAGATAGGAGCCGCCGAAGGCCGTGAGGTAGCCCAGGCCGAGGCCCAGGGCGTGCAGGGCATCGGCGCGGGGCAGGCGGTTGGCGCTCTCCAGGGCGATCAGGGCCAGCACCAGCCAGGCCACGCCGGGGATCAGGGGGGAGAGGGGATCGAACAGCAGGAAGGCCCCCAGGCCCGCGTTGAGGCCGAGCAGGTCGATGCCCAGCCGGCGCAGGCTGCTGCGGCGGGCCGCCCAGATCAGCGCCAGGGCCAGGCCCACCAGGGGCAGCAGCCGCGCCAGCAGTGGCCCCGTAGCCCAGGGGTGGTCCAGCAGCAGGGTCAGCCAGCGCCAGCCATGCAGCAGCAGCACCGCCGTGGCGCTGCCCGCCAGCAGCCCCGCCGGCCGCCGCCAGCGGGCCAGGCCCAGCAGCGCTCCCAGGGCCAGCAGCGCCACCGGATCCCGCCAGTTCTGCTGCGGCACGAGCAGCGCGCCGCTGGTGGCCAGGCCCGCGGCCATCCAACCCAGCAGCGGCGGCCAGGGCTGGGGCATGGCCCGGCGCTCCAGCAGCACCTGCAGCAGGGCGGTGAGGCCGGCGCCGCTCAGCAGCACGGCCACGTGGACCCCCAGACGATCGCCCTCCACCGCCAGCAGGCCCTGGACGGCGCTGCCCAGGATCAGCACCGCCCCACTGCCCTGCACCAGCACCCAGCCGCAGCGGCGGGGCCAGGGGTCCCGGCGGTTCCAGAGCAGCAGCAGTGCCAGGGCCAGCAGCGGCAGCAGGTGCTGTAGCAGCCCGGCCGCCTGCCAGGGCTGGTGTTGCAGGATCCAGAACCAGCCCTGCAGGTGGGCCAGTCCCACGGCGGTCGCCAGGCCCGCCAGCAGCCCGGGCAGCTGGTGCCGGCGGGCCAGCCCCACCAGGGCACCCATCGCCACCAGGGTCAGGCCGGGCCGCCAGGCCTCGGGCGCCGTCAGGCAGGTGCCCACCCACACCTGGGCCGCGATCACCCAGCCCAGCAGCGGCGGCAGGGGCACGGCCACGCCGCGGCGCTGCAGCAGCCCCTGGCTGGCGCAGCCCAGGGCCGCGGCGCCGAGCAGCACCGCGCTGGTCTGGAGCTGGGCCGCAGGCCCAGGCACCTGGACCGCCTCCACCAGCCCGCCCAGGGCTAGGGCGGATCCCGTCAGCAGCGTCAGCCCCCAGCCGATGCGGCGGATCGTGGCCTCCCCCTCCAGCACCCCCAGGCCGAGGAACAGCAGGCACTCCAGCTGCAGGGTGCCCAGCAGCAGCGGCGTGTTGGCGATCAGCGGCTGCAGGCTCAGCAGCGCCGCCACGGCCAGGGCCTGGGCCACCAGCACATCGCTGAGGTGCAGCCAGCCCAGGCCGTCCCGCCGCGCCCGCAGGCCCAGCAGCAGCGCGACGGCGGCGGCGAGGGCCAGGGCCGTGGCCCGCGCCGCCGCCTGCTGGGGATAGACCAGCAGCGCCAGGCCCAGGGCGCCCCAGTTGCTCAGCTGCAGGGCCAGGGGCAGGGCCTCCAGCCGAGGCTGCAGGGCCCGGCCGCGGTGCTGCAGCAGCGCTCCGCCGCCGAACACCAGCACCGCCGCCAGGGCCGCGCCGGTGCGCAGCTCGCCCCCGTCCTCCAGCAGGGCCTGGCAGCGGACGAACCAGGAGGCGTGGTAGGCGGCGTAGGCCCAGGTCACCAGCAGCAGGTGCCGGTTCCAGCGCCGCCGCAAGGGCAGCCCATAGCCCACCAGGGCCACGGCGCTGGCGATGGCCAGGGTGAGGCCCGTCTGGGGCACGATCAGCAGCGGCACCAGGTTCACCACCACGTGCAGCGATGCGATCGCCTCGGTGCGGGCGATGCCGGCCAGGGCCAGGTTGAGCACCACCCCCAGGCTCACCAGGGCCAGGGCGGGGCCGGGGCTGTGGATCCACTGCAGCCCCAGCTGGGGCAGGCCCCCGGCGGCCGTGCAGGCAAACAGGGCCAGGGCTGCGCCGCCGCTGCGCATCCAGTCGCTGAGGTTGCGCCAGGGGTCCCGCCGGCCGATCAGCGGTGAGGGCAGGCTCAGGGCCGCCGCCGCCAGCAGCGTCAGCAGGAAGCGCTGGAAGGCATCCAGGCGCAGGGCCACGTTGATGGCCGCGAAGGTGACGCCGGCCACCACCACCACCACCCCCAGGATCCCGGTCCAGTTCTCACTCACCAGCCGCTCCAGGCGCCGCCAGACCTGGCGGCTCTGGGGGCTGCGGGGCCTGGGCTGCGGCCGGGCGGCCCGGGGCGGGGCCGTGGGTGGTGCGGCCGTTGGCGGTGGCGGTGGGGCTGCTGACGCCTGGGCTGCTGCCGGCAGGGGCGCCTCGGTGGGCGAGGGCGGTGCTGGTGGCCCTGGTGGCGCTGGGGCAGGGGCGCTGGCCGGCGCTGGTGACGGCACCCCGGCTGGGGCCCTGGTCGGCGCCACCTCAGGAGGCCGCAGGCCCCCGGATGGGTGGCTGCGCTCGTCCCGGGAGGGCTGCTGGGTGACCTGAGGCCGTTCGGCCCCAGGGCGTCCCGGCAACGGCTGGGGCGGCGGAAGCTGGTCCTGCGCCCCTGGCTCCGGGGCGATGCTGCCGGTCCCATTGGGCTGCTGCCGCTGCTGCTGCAGCCGATCCAGCCGCTCATCCAGCGACTGCAGCTGCAGCACCAGCTCCGCCAGCCGCAGATCCAGCCGGCCCAGCTTGGCCTCGAGCCGCTCGAGGCGTTGCCGCAGGCGTCCCGGCCCCCCCAGCAGCACCGCGACGGAGGCCAGGGCCAGCACCAGCAGCAGCCCCACCGTCCCCACGACGGCCAGGAACACCAGCGTCTCGGCCATGGGCAGGCCCAGCCCCTACTTCCCGTTGCCTAGCCGCCAAGCCCGTTGCTGGCTATGGACCGGGCTGTTGCTGTGATGCTTTGTTGTTGGTCCCTGAGGCGTTCCGGTGGGTCGTCCGGCACTGACTCTCTGGGCCGGCTTCGATCAGAAGAACTGGTCGAAGTTGTCGAAATCCACCGCCTTGAAGGTGCCGTTCTCCACCTGGGTCATCAGCCGCTCCAGCTGCACCCACAGGGCCCCGGCCGTCGCCAGCGACAGCAGCAGCGCCACCAGCAGGGCCGCCCCGGAGGCGAAGCCGAACACCTGCAGGCTGCCGCCGATGAACAGGGTGATGCCGATGATGATGCCGCTGTAGGGCAGGTTGGTCTCCAGGCTGCCCAGGGGCAGCAGCGCCAGACGGTCCTGCTTCCAGCCCTCCAGCCGGTTCTGCACCAGCTTGGCGAAGGTGAGGCCGCAGAGGATGCCCATGGCCAGGCCGATCCCCGCCAGCACGTAGGGGGGCTGCAGGTAGGGGGCGAATTCCAGCAGGATCTCGTCGGCGTCCAGGTCGCCGAACAGGCCGCTGGCCGCATCGGCGAGCGCCTGAAGCTCGTCGACCGGGGCCAGGGTCACGTCGGCGGGCAGGGTTGCCATCGGCAGCTTCAGGGGCGGATCGGACTGGGCGCGACCCTAGGCCAGCCCAGGCAGGCCGCGTTGGCGCCTCAGGGTTCCCAGTGCTGGGATCCGAGGAAGGTGAGTTCCACGAAGTCGCTGCCCTCATGGTCGCCGGGGGCGAAGGAGACCCGGAATCCCCCCAGATCCGTGGAGCGCAGGCTCTCCAGAGCCGCGACGAAGCCCGGGCGGTCGGGGCGGGGCCCGGCCCGGCGCAGGGCCTCCACGGTGACCTTGGCCGCCAGGAATCCCTCCAGGCTGGAGAAGCCGAAGTGGGGTTGCCGCTGCTGCCGCCGCATCAGCTGCTGGTACTCGCGCACCACCGGCAGGCGGCCATCCCAGGGGAAGGGCACCACCTGGCTCACGCCGATGCCATTGGCGAGAGTGGGCGGCAGGGCGTCCCGCAGGGCCCGGGTGCCCACGAACGACACGTTCATCACCTGGGCCCGGCTGCCGAGGCGGTGCAGGCGTCGGATCAGGTCCGCAGCGGTGCCGTAGGCCGTCACAAGCACCACGCCGTTGGGCCGGGCCATGGCGACGCTGCTGGCGGCGGCGCCATTGCGCAGGCTGTTGCGCTGCACCGCCGCCGTGGCCACGGGCTCGAGTCCGTGGCGCCGCAGCGCCCGCCGCGCCCCCAGCAGGCCGTCCTGGCCGTAGGCATCCGCCTGGTAGACCACGGCGATGCGATGGCGGCCGGAGCGCACCAGATAGGTGATGCTCTGGTCCAGTTCCCGCTGGTAGCTGGGACGCAGGTTGAACACCATCGGGCGCGGGGGATGGCGCAGCAGCTGCGCCCCGCTCAGGGGCGCGATCAGCGGCACCCGGCGGGCATCCACCAGCGGCAGGATCGCCTGGGTGGTGGGGGTGCCCACGTAGCCGAAGAGGGCGAACACCTTGTCCTGATCCAGGAGGGCCCGGGTGTTCGCCAGGGTGCGCGACGGCTCGTAGCGATCGTCGCGGCTGATCAGTTCGATCCGGCGGCCATGCACTCCGCCCCCACGGTTCACCTGGGCGAAGTAGGCCTGAGCTCCTTCCCGGTATTCCTGCCCCAGCTGGGCCGAAGGTCCCGAGAGGGGGGCGGATTGGCCGAGGCGGATCGGTGGCAGGGGAACGGGCGCCTGCAGGCCGGTCGTCGCGGCCGCCAGGAGGAGGGGGCCGGCGACCAGCGGGTGGAGGGCAGGCAGAACGCTCGGGCCGGGCCCCCACTCTCTAGGCCGCCCGCCGTGGCCCTGTCCAGGGGGCGATCCCGGCCGTGGCCGTAGGTTCAGGGCCCACGATGGGGCCGGGCCGCGATGGTGCCACGCAGGCAGCGGCGATGGAACGTGCTGGCGCTGGTGGCCGTGCTGCTGGCCCTGCTGATGGTGCTGTTCAGCCTGGGACAGATCGAGATCCACGGGGTCGAGTCCCGCGATTTCCTGCGCCTGGCCTCCTCACCCCGGGCCCTGACCACCGGCGGTGCCGCAGGTTCGGCGCCCGTGACGGCCGTGCTGCGGGGGGATCGGCTGAGCCCGGCAGAGGAGGAGGGTGACCAGCGCGACCTCGAGGCTGCTCGCTACAAGGTGTATGTGGGTGTCTACAGCACCAACAACTACAACCTGGATCTGCGCGTTCCCAGCTATGCCGGCAGCGGTTACGTGTGGATGAACTGGGATGGGGCGATGCAGCGCTATCTCGAGCAGAGCTCAGTGGCCATCAATCAGCTGGTGGTTCCCCTCAACCTGTTGGGTGCCCCCGTGCAGGAGGCCCTGCAGCCGGTGGGGGACAAGCCCATTGCCCTGCCGGGAGACCGCTATTACCAGCTGTTCAGTTTCCAGGGGTCCTTCTACATCGACAACATCAACTTCAGGCGCTTCCCCTTCCTGCAGCTCGGGCTGCCGATGGTGCTGGAGGTCAATGATCCCGATGGCGAGCTCGGCTACGGCAACCTGCGCCTGCTGCCCGATGTGAAGGACAGCGGCATGGGCGTGTACGCCGACATCATCGGCTGGCTCAACCTGGGCTGGTCGATCGCTGAATATCGCCACCACTACGCCACCAACTTCGGCCTCGGCGGCGCCGAGAACGACTACAGCCAGGTCGTCTTTGATCTGTCCTATGGCACATCAGCCTGGTCGTCCTTCTGGAGGCTGTTGTTGCCCCTGATAGTGGTGATGGCGATGGTGCTGCTGGTCTTCAAGCTGCGCACCGACCTCCAGGACGTGCGTTCCAGCATTCCGGTCACGATTCTGCTGACCCTGGTGTTCCTGCAGCAGGCCTATCGCTCCAGCCTGCCGGATCTGCCCTACCTCACCTTCCTGGATCAGGTGTATGTGGTGGCCTACGTGCTGACCCTGATCGCCTTCGTGCTGGTGATCTGGATCGGCAAGCGCTACGCCGATCTCGAGGCGCTCGAGCCCGGCGAGCAGCGCCAGCTGCAGCAGGCACGGCTGCAGCGGCTCGATGAGGTCTGGCCGCTGACGGTGGTGTTCGTGGCCACCTTGGCCATCGGCGTCTGCTGGCTATCGATTCCCTCGGGTTGAGCGGCCCCCTCCGGGTGGAACGGGCCCCCGGCCCAGTCAGGCCGCCAGCGGGTTGAGCCGCGCCAGCATGCCGCCCGCCAGCTTGCGGGGCGAGAAGGTGCGCCGCAGCAGGCCGGCCAGGCTGCGCAGGTCGGCGGTGTCGAGGCGGTCGTCCTGCACCAGGCTCAGCAGCAGCCGCTGGCGCAGGCTGCTGCCCTCCTTGCCCAGCAGCAGCCGCAGGCCGGCGCCGGCCACGGGCAGCAGGTCGGCGCCGGCCTCGTCGTTCTCCACGACTGTCAGCAGGTTTTCGAGCCGCTCGATCCGCAGCCGGCCCGTGCCATCGAAGATCACCTCCAGCAGCTTCTCCCGCATCTCGGCGGTGTCGCCGGCCAGCAGGCGCCGGGCCACGTAGGGATAGGCCACGCGGATGATCCGGAAGCTGGGATCGAGCCGCATCGCCAGGCCCTCCTGGCTCACGACCGCCCGGATGATCAGGGCGAAGCGGGCCGGCACCCGGAAGGGGTAGGCATACATCAGCTCCGAGAAGCGATCGGTGATCGCCTTGAAGTTGAAGGAGCCCACGTTGTCGCCCAGGGTGCCGCCGAGCACCTCCTCCAGGGCCGGGATGATCGGGGTGAGCTCGGTGCTGGGGTTGAGGAAGCCCAGATCCACGAAGTCCTGGGCCAGGGCGGCGAAGTCGCGGTTGATCAGGTGCACCACCGCGCCGGTGAGGGTGAGGCGGTCGCTGTCGCTGATCGAATCCATCATTCCGAAGTCCACGTAGGCCACGTGGCCCAGGGCTCCGGTCCTGCCCGGCAGGGCGAAGAGGTTGCCGGGGTGGGGATCGGCGTGGAAGTAGCCGAACTCCAGCAGCTGCTGCAGGCCGGCGATCACGCCCGTGCGGATCAGGGCCGCCGGATCGAGCTGCTGGGCCTCCAGGGCCTGGCGCTCCTGCAGCTTGGTGCCGTGGATCCAGGTGGTGCAGAGCACCCGCCGGGCCGAGAGCAGCCGGTCCACCCGCGGCACGACCACGGCGGGGTTGTCGGCAAACAGGCGGGCGAAGCGCTCGGCGTTGTCGGCTTCGCGGCGGTAGTCGATCTCCTCGAACAGGCTGCGGCCGAATTCATCGATGATCTCGCCGAGGCCGAAGCCCAGGTTGAGGGGCAGCAGCGGCGCGCTGAGCACCCCCAGCAGCCGGATCAGCACCAGGTCGCGGCGCAGCTGGAAGGCCAGATCCGGCCGCTGCACCTTCACCGCCACCCAGCCGCCGCCCACGGGCCGGGCCCGGTACACCTGGCCGAGGCTGGCCGCCGCCACCGGGTAGTCGGGGAACTCCTCGAACAGCTGGCTGGCGGGTGCCCCCAGCTCCTCCTCGATCGTCTGCAGGGCGATCGCGTGGGGGAAGGCAGGCAGGTCGTCCTGCAGCTTGGTGAGTTCCTCCAGCCAGTCGCGCCGCACCAGGTCGGGGCGGGTGGAGAGGGCCTGGCCCACCTTGATGAAGCAGGGCCCCAGGTTGGTGAGGGTGGTGAGGATGCGCCGGCCCAGGCGCTGGTGCACCTTCGGATCGCTGCTGTTGCCCTGGGTCAGCAGCACCAGGGCCAGGCTGCCGAGCTGCCAGAGCACGGTCACCAGCCGGCCTACGAAGATCCAGGGGCGGGCCAGCAGCCAGCGCAGGTCGGCCGCCGGGTCGTAGCTGGGGGCGGCGGGCTCGCCGCTGCGGCCGGGCAGCGACCCGTTGGCGAGGCTCCGACGGACGGGCGCGGTGGCGGTGGGCGTCGGGGCCAAGCGCGGCGGGGCAGGCGGAGCCCAGACTCTAGGAAGACCGCCCCGACCGCCATGGGCCTGCTGGAGCTGCTGCGGGGCGAGGCCGAGGCGGGGCGGTGGCGCCTGGCCTGGCCCCGCCCCTGGCGGCAGCCCGGGCTGCGGCGCCCGCTGCCTCTGCACCTGCCGGCCCACGGCCGCGGCCGGGCCCTGGCGCCGCCGCTGGCGGCCCTGTTGCGGCGGCCGCCCGGCAGCTGGGATCTGCCGGAGCTGCCGGAGCTGGGCGGGCCCCTCGAGCCCGACGGCGCCGTGGCCGTGGCCCAGGCGGCGGCGGCGGCGCTGCTGGGGGCCGAGCGCTGCTGGTTCGGCGTCAATGGCGCCAGCGGCCTGCTGCAGGCGGCGCTGCTGGGGCTGGCCGATCCGGGCCAGCGGGTGCTGCTGCCCCGCAATCTGCACCGCTCCCTGCTGCACGGCTGCCTGCTGGGCCAGCTGCGGCCGGTGCTGTTCGACCTCCCCTTCGATCCGGCCAGCGGCCTGTGGCTGCCCCCCAGCCCGGGGCACCTGGAGCAGGTTCTGGCCGCGGCCCTGGCCGAGGGTCCCCTGGCGGCGGTGGTGCTGGTGTCCCCCAGCTACCAGGGCCTGGCGGGCGATCTGGCGGGCCTGATCGCCACGGCCCACCGCCATGGCCTGCCGGTGCTGGTGGACGAGGCCCACGGCGCCCACGGCGGCCTGGCGCCCGGACTCCCCCCCGCGGCCCTGGCCTGCGGCGCCGATCTGGTGGTGCAGTCGCTGCAGAAGGCCGCCGGCGGCCTGGCCCAGAGCGCCGTGCTGCTGCTGGGGCCTCGGGCCCTCGGCCATTCCGGCCCCGATCCCGCTCGCTCCGGCCCCGATCCCGGCCGGCTGGAGCGGGCCTTGCTCTGGCTGCAGACCTCCAGCCCCAGTGCCCTGCTGCTGGCCTCCGCCGAGGCCAGCCTCACCCACCTGCACGGCCCGGGCGGTCGCCGCCATTTGGCTGCTGCCCTGGCCCGCGCCCATCGCCTGCGGGGCCGGCTCGAGGCCGCCGGCCTGCCGCTGCTGCCGGCCCAGGATCCGCTGCGGCTCACGCTGTGCACGGCGGACCTGGGCATCAACGGGCTCGCGGCCGATGCCTGGCTGCTGGAGCGGGGCGTGATCGCCGAGCTGCCGGAGCCCGGCTGCCTCACCTTCTGCCTGGGGCTGAACCCGCCGCCGGGCCTGGAGCGGCGCCTGCCGGGGGCCCTGCTCGCCCTGGGCCGCGCCCTGGGCGGTGCGCCGCTGCCCCCCTTCACACCGCCGCCCCTGCCGCTGGTGGCGGAGCCGGAGCTGCCCCTGGGCCAGGCCTGGCGGGCCCCCGCCCTGGCGGCGCCCCTGGCGGAGCTGGAGGGGCGCATCGCCGCCCGGCCGCTCTGCCCCTATCCCCCCGGCATCCCGCTGCTGATTCCCGGCGAGCGCATCGATCCGGCGCGGGCCGCCTGGCTGCGCCGCCAGGTGGATCTGTGGCCCGGGCAGATCGCTGATACGGTACCGGTTGTGGCCTGATGGGCGGGGCGATGCGGGCGGCAAGCGACGGCCCCTTCCAGTGGGATTTCGTCACGCCGGGCCTGCCCGATGCCGTGTTCGACGACGCCCCCGGCTTCAGCCCCACCCCGATGGAGCTGCGGGTGATGCTGCTGGCCCACCTGCGTCCCCGGCCCGATTCGCTCGTCTGGGACGTGGGCGGCGGCACCGGCGCCCTCGCCCTGGAGATCGCCCGGCTGATGCCCGCCGGCTCGGTGCACACCCTGGAGCGGGATCCCGATGCGATCGAGCTGCTGGAGCGCAACCGCCGCCGGTTCGGCATCACCAACCTGCACATCCATGCCGGTGCCGCGCCCGAGGGCCTGGAACAGCTGCCGCCCCACCCCGATCGGGTGCTGCTGGAGGTGGGCCGGCCCCTGCGCGACGTGCTGGTGCGGGTGTGGCGGGCCCTGCAGCCCGGTGGGCGCCTGGTGATCAGCACCGCCAGCCTGGAGGGCCTGGTGGACGCCACCGATACCCTCGGCCAGCTGGATGCCCGGGATCTGCAGGTGGTGCAGGCCACGGTGCACCGCATGCAGCGCCGCGGCAGCCAGGCCCGGCTGGCGGCGGCCGAACCCCTGTTCCTGATCGCCGCCGAGCGACCGGGCTCGGCCTGACCCCGCCGCTCCCACCCGGTTCCCGGAACCGCTGCCCCCAAGCCGGTCCCCCTGACTCCGCCCCCGCCACCCCTTGGTCCCCGTCGCCCCCCGCCCCCGCACCTCCCCCCAGCGCCTGCTGAGCGGCTATGCCGCCGGTGGCTTCGGCCTGCTGGTGGTGGGCCTGGGGGGCTGGTGGTTCACCGTGGCGATGGGGGTGATCGTGCACCTCGGCCTGCAGGAGTATTTCCGCATGGCCCAGCGCAGCGGGATCCGCCCGGCCGTGAAGACCACCCTGGTGCTCAGCCAGCTGCTGCTGCTCACCACCCAGTGGGCCAACGGTGGCGATGCGGGCATCGGCTTCGCCGCTGACCTGGCGGCGGCCATGCTGCCGCTCTCGGGCGCGGCGATCTGCGGCTGGCTGCTGCTGCAGCCGGTCACCGGCAGCATCGCCGACATCTCCGCCTCGATCTTCGGCTTCTTCTATCTGGGCTTTCTGCCAAGCCACTGGATCCGCCTGCGGGATCTCACCGACCTGGCCCTGGCGCCGCGGCTGGCGGGCTGGCCGCCCGGCTGGCCGCCGGTGAGCGCGGGGATGGTGCTGATGCTGATGGCCTGCCTGCTGATCGTCGCCACCGACATTGGCTCCTACGTGATCGGCCGGCGGCTCGGCCGCCATCCCCTCTCGCCGGTCTCCCCCGGCAAGACGGTGGAGGGGGCCATCGGCGGGCTCGGCTGCGCTGCGCTGCTGGGGGCCTTCTGGGGCGAACTGCTCGGCTGGCACTGGGGCTGGGCCGTGGGTGGCCTGCTGGGCGGGGTGGTGGCCGTGTTCGCCCTGGTGGGCGACCTCACCGAGTCGATGATGAAGCGGGGGGCAGGGGTGAAGGATTCCGGCGACGTGATCCCAGGCCACGGCGGCATCCTCGATCGGATCGACAGCTACCTGTTCACCCCGGCGGTCTTCTTCTATGTGGTGACGCTGCTGCTGCCCCTGATCCGCTGAGGCCGGCCGCGGCGGATCAGGCCGCCCATCCGGGTCTGCCCATCAGGGCGAGACCCGCGCCTCCCCATGCAGCTGCAGCATGCCCCCCTCCAGGTTGGCCGCCTCGATCCGGATGTTGGGATCCCCCGGCAGGCGGTAGCGGTGGTCGCCCTGCAGTGCCTGGATCTCCAGGTCGCCGTCCACGGCCCGGGGCCGGGTCTCCAGTTCCACCCGCTGGTGGTCGACGCTGGCCTGGGCCGCCAGCACCAGGCTGTCGCGGACGATGCGCAGGTCCTGCAGGGGCGAGAGGCCCAGCAGGGTCTCGGCGAGCTGGTCACCCAGGCTGCGCCACTGGGGGGCGGCGAGGGAGCGGCTCAGGCCCTCGCCGGTGAAGGCGGCCTGGCCGCGCACCAGAAAGGGATGGTCGAGCTGCAGCGCCTTGCCCTTGAGCAGGTTGCCCACCTGCACCTGGATCGCCTCGCTGCGCAGTTCCATCAGCTCGATCTCCAGGGCGTTGAACACCACCCGCCGGGCCAGCAGGGTCACCCCCTCCAGCCGACCGCGCAGCAGCTGCAGCGCCGAGCCGTGCAGCTGCAGCTCCAGGCTCTCCACCGCATCGCACTGCTGGCGGATCCAGAGCTCCAGGCCGCTGGCCAGCAGCGAGAGCAGCGGCCCGGAGCTGGGGGCGCCGCCGGCAGGGGCGCCTGCGGGTGGTCCGGATTCGGGGGCGTTGCCGTCGTCAGCCATGGGGTGCTCGCTCAGGGAGGGTCCGCCAGGTGCGCGCCACCTCGGCAGGTCGATCGATGTGGGGCAGGTGGCCGCAGTGCTCCAGCTCCTCGACCCGCTCTCCTAACAGAGCCAGGGCCGCCCGCTTCTGGGCCGGCCTGAGGATGCGGTCGTTGCTGCCCCAGAGCACCTGGAGCGGCTGGGGCGGCAGGGGGGCGCCGCAGCCGGCGAAGCCGCCGCTGCTGGCGAAGGCCGCCAGGGCGCCGGCCCAGTTGGGGCTGGCCAGGTGCAGCGAGGCGATCTCCAGTTCCGCCGGCCCCACGTCCCGGTCGGGATCGGCAAAGGCGCTGCGGCAGAGGCCGCGGCGGATCCCCGGCAGCCCCAGGAACCGGGCCCCCAGGCCCGCCAGCGGGGGCGGCAGGGGCATGGAGCGGCCCGTGAGGCCGGCGGGGGCCAGCAGCAGCAGCCGTGCGATCCGATCGGGGCAACGGCGGGCCAGTTCCACGGCCACCGAGCCGCCCATGGAGGCGCCGACCACCGCCACGGGGCCTGGCCAGCGGCTCTCCAGCACCTGCAGCAGCGCCTCCAGGTGCCCCAGCACCGCTTCGGGCCCATAGGCCGCGGCGGTGGGGCGGGGGCAGAAGCCGAAGCCGAACAGGTCGGGGATCACCAGCTGGTGGTCGCCGGCCAGCAGCGGCGCCAGGCGCCGGAATTCCAGCAGCGAACTGTCGAAGCCATGCAGCAGCAGCAGCGGTGGCCCCTGGCCGAGCACCGCCACGGGCCACTGCAGCGGCAGCCCGGGCAGCGTCCACCACTCCACGGCGGTCGCCAGCTGGCGGCCCAGGGGATCCAGCAGGCTGGCGGCGGCCTGCTCGAGCAGCCGCTGCTGGGGCATCAGCAGGGAGGTGTCCAAGGGCTCAGGCCTGCCCCGCGCCGGCCGCGCCGTCGCTGCAGGCCGTGGTGCTCACCAGGGCGGCCAGCAGGTCCGTGCTCGACACCGGGAAGGGCAGATGGTGCAGGTCGGAGCCCTCGCGGCAGGCAAAGGTGCACACCTGCTGCAGCTGCTCCAGGCTGGCGCCGCCCAGGCCCAGGGCTGCCAGGTCCACCGGCAGGCCCAGCTCCCGGAAGAAGGTCAGCAGCTGGCGCCGGGCCTGGGCCGCCAGGCGGTTGCCGCCCAGCACCTCCTCGAGCCGCAGCTGCACCAGGATCCCGAAGCCCACCTTCTCGCCGTGCAGGGCACCGTGGCAGGCCTCCAGCTGGGTGAGGCCGTTGTGCACGGCATGGGCCGCCACCGTGCGGCAGCGGGCACCGCCGATGCCGCCGATCAGACCGGCGGTGAGGGCCGAGGCCTCCGCCACCCGGATCCAGGCGTCGCCGTGGGGGTCGGCCAGGGCGGCGCCGGCCTCCAGCAGCAGTTGATCGCGCAGCACCCGGGCCTGCTGCACGGCCTGTTGCACCAGCCCGTCCGTGCTGGCGCCACTGCTCACCGAGGCCTCGTACCACTTGGCCATGGCATCGGCGATGCCGCTGGCCAGGGTGCGCGCCGGCGCCTGGCGCACCAGGCCGTGGTCGAACACCAGCAGGTCGGGGCAGCGGGCCAGGGCCACATCGCCCTCGAAGGCGCCGGCCGGGGAATACAGGTTGGCCAGGGCGGTCCAGCCCGCGCAGGTGGCGGCGCTGGTGGGCACCGTGACGCAGGCCAGCCCCAGACGGTGGGCCAGCAGCTTGCCGGCATCGAGCACCTTGCCGCCGCCGATGGCGATCACCGCGTCGCAGCCGGCGGCTGTGGCCTGGGCGGCGATCGGGGCCAGATCCTGCTCGCAGCAGTCGTGGCGCAGCGCCGCGCTCTCACCGCGCAGGCCGGCGGCCGTCAGGTCCGCCAGGAGCTGACGGCGCAGCGCGGCGGTGCCGGCGCTGCGGCCCAGCAGCAGCGGTCGCTGGGCCAGGGCGGCGATGGCCGGCACGGCCTCCCGCCAGGCCGACGGGCCCCGCAGCACGCTGGCCGGGGCAATCGCGTGGCTCTGGTGGCCGGGAACCTCCGCCCTGGCGGGGGCCACCCGGGGGGCTGCGGCGGCGGGCCGACGGGCGCTGGCGCTCATGGGGGCTCGCAGGGAATCTTCAATGTAAAAGTCGCCCGGCAGCCGGCGCGCCGGGCCTGGCCGCGCCCGGGGCTGCCGAGTGGCTCGCTCTGGGCAGTCTCGGCATAATGAACCAACCGCAGATGGGGTAGTGAGATGGCACGAGCCTGCGCCGCCCTGCCCCTAGCCACCGCTGGTCCGGCCCGTCTCCATCTCCCCGCACGCCTCCATGGCTGAGGCTTCCGCTCCTCCCAAGCCTCCGCGGCCAGCGGTGGGCTCCGGCTGGGCCTTCACTCCGGGCCGCCGCCTGGCGGTGGTCGTGCTCACGGCCCTGGCCGTGCTGGGCACCATCTGGCCGTTGCCGCTCTTCTTCGGCGTCCATCTGCTGCTCGGCTCCACGGCCGCCGTGCTGGCCCTGCTGCTCTGGCGCGGCTGGACGGGCCTGGCCATGGCCGCTCTGGCCAGCCTCTACACCTGGAAGCTCTGGGGCCATCCCTGGGCGATCGTGATCTTCACGGGCGAACTGCTCTGGCTCTCTCTGGCGATCAACCGCTGGAACGGGCCCCGCAGCAACGACTCGAACGGCCAGATCATCCTCTGGGACATCGCCTACTGGGCCCTGATCGGCGTGCCGCTGGTGCTGGTCTTCTATGGCGGCGTCCTGCAGATCGACCAGTCCAACGTGGCGGTGGTGGCGGTGAAGCAGGCCCTCAACGGCCTGGTCAACACCTCGCTGGCCTTCGTCATCTTTCTGGTGCTGCGGCTCACCGTCAGCCGGCGCTCCGAACAGCTGGTGACCCTGCGGGGCGTGTTCGTCGCCCTGGTGCTCACGGCCATCACCGTGCCCACCGCTGGGCTCACGCTGATTGCCAGCAACCAGCTGCGGATCGCGACCCAGAACGGAGTTCTCGACGTGCTCAGCACGGCCGCCTCCGCCGTGGCCCACACCCCCCCCGAGGATCTGCGGCCTGGGCCGGTCGGGACCCTGCGCCTGGGCGATGTGGCCTACCGGCGCCTGGACGACGGTGGCCAGGCGATCAGCTCGGATCCGGCCCTCTTTGCCCGCATCGACCGCGACTTCCGCGATGGCGGTCGCCGCTACCTGCATCCCCGCGACCTCGCCATTCTGATTCCGCGCCGTCCCATGCCCCTGCTCAAGCAGTGGGTGAACGGCTACTGGGCCTACAGCGGCGGTTTTGACGCCAACGGCCAGCCGGCCCCCCCCGGCCGCGCCACGATCGAGGTGCAGGTGCTGGAGCCCGCCAAGGCCAATGTGATCCGGCTCCAGGACCAGTCGTCCCTGATGCTCAGCCTGTTCACCACCGTGCTGGTGGCGGGGGCCCTGGTGAGCGAGCTGGTGGGGCGGCTGGTGCTGTCGGAATTCCGCAAGATCCTGCAGCCGCTGCAGGTGGCCGGTCCCGGCCCCGGTGCCACCGAGCCCGCCGTCGCCAGTCACCTCATCCCCACCCTCAGCCTGTCGGCGGTGGGGGAGCTGCGGGCGCTCGTGGATCAGATCAACGCCCGCATCGCCCGGGTGAACCTGCTCACCGGCGAGCTGCAGCAGGCCAACCAGGCCCTGGCGTCCTCCCGCGACGAACTGGCCACCCTCAGCCGCACCGACTCCCTGACCGAGTGCCTGAACCGCCGCGCCCTCGACGACCAGCTGGGGACCGTGCTGCTGCAGGCCCGGCGCCGGGGGGAGCCCCTGTCGCTGCTCTGCTTCGACATTGACCACTTCAAGGCCATCAACGACAGCCACGGCCATCCCGTCGGCGATCTGGTGCTGCGCACCGTGGCCGACAGCGTGCGCACCCGCCTGCGGGCGACCGATGCCTTCTTCCGCATCGGCGGTGAGGAGTTCGTGATCCTGCTGCTCGACTGCAGCGAGCTGGATGCCCTGCTGCTGGCCGAGCAGCACCGCCAGCTGGTGAGCCAGGCCGAAACCGCCGCGCCGGAGGGCCCCCTGCGCGTCACCATCAGCGTGGGGGTGAGTGATTTCCGCCCCGACAGCGACAGCGCCGAGACCCTGATGGAGCGGGTGGATCGCGCCCTCTACCTGGCCAAGCGCGCGGGCCGCAATCAGGTGGTGCACCAGTGACACCCCGCCGGTTCCCAGGCTCCCGGGCCTGGGCACCGGCGGCCATGTCCCGGGCCCGGTGCGGATGTCCGCCTCGGGCTATCCCGATCTCCACGGCTGCCATCGGCGTCGGTTGGCGCCAGATTGGATTCCTGAACCCGGTGGGGATGCATGGCACGGCGTGGATGGCGTTCCAGGGTCGGGGGCCTGTTGATGCGCTGGGGAGCGGCCCTGCAGCCCCCGTCCAGCGGTCCCGCCGCCCCCGTGCCCGCCAGCGACACGGCCCCGGCGCTCCCCCCGCCGGATGACGGCGGCCCTGAACCGCCGCCGGCCGCGCGGCCGGAGCGGCGCCGGGCCGCGCCCCTGGCCAAGCGCCCGGGGGTGCGCCCACCGCTGTCGGTGGAGCGGGCGGTGCTCAGCCGCGATCTGGCCGTTCTCAAGCGTGAGGCCACCGACGCCCTGGCGGCCCTGGGGGCCGCCCATGCGGTCGTCACCTCGGCCCGGCTGGCCCAGGTGCAGAACGTGCGCAGCGAGGTGCAGGCCGGCCGCATCGCCGAGGACGATCTGGTGGAGCTCGCCGGCGACTACCAGGCCTGGCAGAACGACCAGGTGCGGCTGTTCGACGCCCTGGCGCTGGTGCTGGGCATGCCCGTGCCCGAGGGGCGCGCCTTCGACCAGATCGACGCCAGCCTGACCGCGCCGGCCCGGGCCCACCTCAGCGCCCTGGCGGCCGAATACCAGCGGCGCCTGCTCAGCGATCAGTTCTCCGCCGGCGACAAGGAGGGCTGAGGGCGTCGCCCCGTCAGAGCCCGAAGCGCTCGCGTGCCCGGCTGAGGCAGACCTGCTTGGCGGCCTCCAGGTCCATGCCGGCGTTGATCCGCTCCACCACGCAGTCGCAGGTGCTGGTCGCCAGCTCGGGCGGGGCCGGCTTGCCGGTGTGCGCCACCTCCTCGCGGATCGCCGCCAGGCAGAACTGGCGGATCAGCAGGTCCTGCAGCCCGGCCCGGGCCTCACCGGCCGCCAGCAGCAGCCCCAGCCCGAGGGCCGGGGCCCCCAGCCGCCCCAGGTGCCGCTTCAACCCTGGGGAACGGCGCGGCACGGGCACGGGGCGATGGCTGATTCCATGCTGGTGGTTGTGGCGCCGGCCCGCCCCCGCCAGAGGGCGATCCGCGAAGATGCCCTATCCGCTGTCACCCATGGCCCGCTTCCTGCTGATGCTCAAGCCGCGATCCCCCGTGACCTCGGTGGAGCTGCTTGATCAGCTGCAGCCGGTGCTGGAGGGGCTGGAGGCCGAGGTCGACCACCGCACCCCCGCCCACCTCAGTGCCCTGGTGCGCGGCGGCGGCGAAACCCAGCGGCTGCAGCTCTTCGCCGACGTGCAGGCCAAGCTGGACGGACCGGTGCTGGAGCTGGTGCTGATGAGCCGTGAGGCCATGGGCCAGGGCGCCCCCCAGACCCGCGCCGTGTTTGCGCGCATGCTCGATCTCGCCGCCAGCGCCATGCCCCAGCTGGATCTGGTGTTCCGCTCCGACCGCGACGGTGCCCTGCCGGCCTGAGGGACGGCAGGGCACCGTCCGGCTGCTCGATGGAGCGGCCGGGAAGCCCTGCAGGGCGGACCGTAGGGTGGCCCCATCCCTCCCATCCGCTGCCCAGGAGCGAAGCGATGACCATCCGCATCGGCATCAACGGTTTTGGCCGCATCGGCCGTCTGGCCTTCCGCCGTGCCATCTCCCTGGGCGATGTGGAGGTCGTGGCCATCAACGACCTGATCGATGTGGAGTACCTGAGCTACATGCTCCGCTACGACTCCACCCATGGCCGCTTCCAGGGCGATGTGCGGGTGGAGAACGGCCAGCTGGTGGTGAACGGCCGGGGGATCCGCATCACCGCCGAGCGCGATCCGAACAATCTCAACTGGGGCGCCGTCGGGGCCGACTACGTGCTGGAGAGCACCGGCTTCTTCCTCACCGAGGAGGCCGCCCAGGCCCACATCAACGCCGGCGCCAGGCGCGTGGTGATGTCGGCTCCCTCCAAGGACGACACCCCGATCTTCGTGATGGGGGTCAACCACACCACCTACGCCGGCCAGCCGATCGTCTCCAACGCCAGCTGCACCACCAACTGCCTGGCCCCCCTCGCCAAGGTCATCCACGACAACTTCGGCATCGTCAACGGTCTGATGACCACGGTGCACGCCACCACCGCCACCCAGAAAACCGTGGATGGCCCCTCGGTGAAGGACTGGCGTGGTGGCCGCGGCGCGGCCCAGAACATCATCCCCAGCTCCACCGGTGCCGCCAAGGCCGTGGGCCGGGTGATCCCCGAGCTCAACGGCAAGCTCACCGGCATGGCCTTCCGGGTTCCCACCCCCGACGTGTCGGTGGTGGACCTGACCGTGAACCTGGCCCGCCCCGCCAGCTACGCCGAGATCAAGGCCGCCGTCAAGGCCGCCTCCGAGGGGCCCCTGGCCGGCATCCTGGGCTACACCGAAGACGAGGTGGTGAGCACCGACTTCCTGGGCGAGAGCTGCACCTCGGTGTTCGATGCCGGCGCCGGCATCGCCCTCACCGACACCTTCGTGAAGCTGGTGGCCTGGTACGACAACGAGTGGGGCTACAGCTGCAAGTGCATCGACCTGATCCGCCACATGGCCACCGTCGGCTGAGCCGTCGCCTGAACCGCCCCGCCTGAACCGCTGTTGGCACAGGCGGCCCGGTGTCGCTAACGATGACGGTGGCACCGATGCACACATCCAGGCGGGGGGCGGGCCATGGAGGAGCAACCGATCACGCCCCACGCCAGTCCGGTGTTCGATGCCGACGGCAACCTCACCTATGTGGGCGATGACGGGCGCCGCTACGTGGTGGGTCCGATCCCGGATTCGGACGAGAGCAGCGTCGATCGGGTGATGGAGCTGCTGCGCAGCGGCAACACCCTGTTCAACCAGATCGAGGCCCTCAGCTCCCAGTGGCTGGAGCAGGTCACCGGTGCGGAGCTCGACCGGCGCGCCGCCCTGGTGTTACTGCTCACCACCCTGGAAACGGCCCTGGAGGACACGGATCCCGACCGGCGCTAGACCGCGGTCAGGCGGGTGGGCTGCCCAGCGGGCTGTGCCAACGCGCCTGTCTCCGTGCCCCGGTGCCATGGCCCTGTTCACACCCCAGGCCTATCAGGCCCTCGACGAGCGACTCTCCCTGGCGGAGCGCCTGGCCCTGCTCCATGCCCGGCTCCAGGACCTGGTGCCCAGCATCCACCGGGTGGCCTTTGCCCTGTATCAGCCGGGCAACGACCTGCTCAGCACCTACATCAGCCACAACTCCCAGCCGCCGAACCTCACCTTCTACGACCACCGGCTGGCGTCGATCCCCTCCCTCAAGCACCTGGCGGAGACCCGCCAGTGCCGGGTGATCCACGACATGGCGGCTGAGCTGCCGAAGATCTCGCCCCACACCCGCTGGCTGCTGGAGCAGCGCTGGCGGTCCTCCTACACGGTGCCCCTCTACTGGGGCGGCGAGCTGCTGGGCTTCCTGTTCTTCAACGCCTTCGAGCCGGGGGTGTTCACCCCGGAGCACCTGGAGCAGCTGGCCCCCAGCGTCGAGCTGATCGGGGCCCTGCTCATCCACGAGGTGGCGGTGATGAACAGCCTGCGGGTGGCGGTCAAGCTGGCCCTGCGCATGACCGGCCTGCGCGACCCCGAAACCGGCGCCCACGTGGAGCGGGTGTCGCTCTACAGCCGCCTGATCGCCATGACCCTCGGGCCGAAGCTGGGGCTGCGCACCGATTTCGCCGAAGACCTCTACCTGTTCGCGGCGCTGCACGACGTGGGCAAGGTGGCGATCCCGGATGCCGTGCTGCGCAAGCCCGGCCCCCTCGACCCTCCGGAGCGGCGGGTGATGGACAACCACGTGGGGCGCGGCGTGGAGCTGGTGGACCAGATGATCGCCGGGCTGCACCTGGTGGCGGATCCAAAGATGGAGCAGCTGCGCAACGTGGTGGCCGGCCACCACGAGAAGCTCGATGGCACCGGCTATCCCTTCGGGCTGCAGGGCGAGCAGATCAGCCTGGAGGCCCGCATCGTGGCCGTGGCCGACATCTACGACGCCCTGACCCAGGCCCGGGTCTACAAGCCGGCCCTGAGCGAGGAGGAATCCGTGCGGATCCTCAACGACATGGTCCAGGCGCAGCACCTCGACCCCCTGTGCGTGTCAGCCCTACTGGAGGCCCGTGAGCAGCGGCAGGCGATTGCGGCCGCCTACCGCGATCCCTGAGGAGACGGGGCCACGCCCCCAACCGTTTGCCTGGGCGGCGAGTGGGGTGTTATGGTTTTGGACTGCGCGGGAGCCGAGAGGCGAGCGTGCGGCGCCAAGGAGCCACCGGGGGAACCCGAGCGGAAATCTGAGGTGACTTACGACGAAGGAGGCGCGAGCCACCGGTGTTGTAAGTTCAAGAGGCGGTC
>NZ_CALROT020000019.1:0-44308 GCF_943369875.1 Vulcanococcus limneticus LL | reverse complement strand
TCGATGGTCACCGCCAACCGCTTCTGGAGCCAGATCTTCGGGATCGCGTTCTCCAACAAGCGCTGGCTGCACTTCTTCATGCTGTTCGTGCCGGTGATGGGTCTGTGGACCAGCAGCATCGGCATCATCGGCCTGGCCCTCAACCTGCGCGCCTACGACTTCGTGTCGCAGGAAATCCGCGCCGCTGAGGACCCCGAGTTCGAGACCTTCTACACCAAGAACATTCTGCTGAATGAAGGTCTGCGCGCCTGGATGGCGCCGGCTGACCAGCCGCACGAAAACTTCGTCTTCCCTGAAGAAGTGCTGCCCCGCGGCAACGCTCTCTGATCCCGGTCGACGTGCAGGATCGAGCCATCGGACGATCCGGCTAGCTTTCTCCAGCGCCCCCCAACGGGGCGCTTTTTTATGGAGTTTTAGGCTGCCTCTCTGCTGGGGCGACTGCCGATGCCAAGGTTCTTCCCCGGCAGGGGGCGTGCTGTCGGTGGCGGCGTCCCGGGCCCGGTGGATCGGTCCGCCTGGCTCGTCTTCTGGTGTGCCTTTGCCCTCTACTTCGGGGCTGTCGTGGTGCGCCACGCCTGGTTCCAGACCTCCGCCTGGGATCTGGGCATCTTCGATCAGGCCGTCTATCTGATTGGCGAGGGCCAGCCGCCGTTCAGCAGTTTTCTGGGATTTCACATCCTGGGGGATCACGGAGCCCTCGTGCTCTATCCGCTGGGATGGATCGATCGGCTGCTGCCATCGGTCTACACCCTGCTGGCCCTGCAGTCGGCGGCCCTGGCCTCCGCCGTCTTCCCCCTGCATCGCCTGGCCCGGCGGCGCCAGCTGGGGCCGCCGGCGACCCGCACCAGCCTGTGGGTGCTGGTGCTCTACCCGGTCGTGTTCAACACGGCCATCTTCGACTTTCACCCCGAGACGCTCGCCTTCCCGCTGGTGATGCAGGCGATCGTGTTGCTGGAGGAGCGTCGCCGCAGCGCCGATTGGCAGGTGGTCGGCTGCCTGCTGTTGGCTCTCACCTGCAAGGTCTCCCTGGCCCTGCTGGTGCTGGGCCTTGGTGGTTGGCTGCTGTTGCAGGGCCGCCGCTGGCTCGGTTGGCTGCTCTGTGGCCTGGCGGTCAGCTGGTTGCTGCTGATCGGTGGCTGGCTGATCCCCGCCTTTGGCGGTGAGGCCGCGTCCCTCAGCCGCCACCTGGGCAAGTTCGGCCTGGAGAGGGACGGCGGCTCCGCCGCCGGGGTGGCCCTGGCGATGCAGGCGCTGGGTTCCCTGGTCGGCCAGCTCGTCTCAGGGGCCAACCTGGCCTATGGGGTGCTGCTGCTGGCGCCGGTGCTCTATCTGGTGCTGCACGCCCGGCGCTGGCGGTTGTTGGCGGGATTGCTGCCCTTTGCGCCGCTGCTGCTGCTCAATCTGCTGGCCTCCCAGGCGAGCCTGAAGGATCTCGTGCATCACTATTCGCTGTTTCTGGTGCCGCTGCTGGCGGCCCAGGTGCAGTCCACCCTGGCTCCCGTCGGCCCTGCAGGGGTGGCGGGCTATCCCAACTGGCTGCGGCCCCGCCTGCTGCCGGTGGTGGTGGGCTGGGCGCTGCTCGCCTTCGTGTCCCTGTCGCGGCTGTCGTTTTTCCTGGGCCCGTTTCAGGAGTCCCTCGACAATGCTCCGGCGATGCGCGAGGCGATGGCGCTGGTCCGCCCCGAGGCGTCGGTGGTGGCCACCAACGCCCTGGCGGCCCATCTGGCCCGGCGCCCTTCCATCGATCTGCTCCGTTCCGAGACGGCCCGCAACCTCTCTGCTGTGGATCAGGTGCTGGTGGATGCCCGCCGCGGCAGCTGGAAAGCGTCGCCCAAGTTGATCCGCACGCTGCTGCGTCAATTGCGGGCAGATCCGGCCTGGTCAACCCGCTTTCAGCGGGACGACATCTGGCTGTTTGATCGCCGCTCGACCGCGAACTCCCCTACGATGGCGAGGTCCCGTCAGCAGTGATGTGGGCAGGGTTGTCGCAGCTCGTCTGCCGTCTCCCTGTTCCGAATGCATCGCCGGCTGTCAACCATCCAAACCAAGGAGGAGGTGCCCGTGAGTCACAGTTGTTCCAAGCAGGGTCTGCTGATCGCGGAGAACGCCGGCTGATTTCGGCGCCTGATTCCTGATCATTCGGTTCCGCGGCAAAGCGGACCCGGCGAGAGCCCCTGGGAGACAGCCGTCAGGTTGTGTCCCAGGGGCATCGTTTTGGTCGCAGGTTTTTGGCCAGATGGTCTTGGTTGAGCCATTTGGCTGAATCTTTTGACCGATTGTTGTCGGCAAGGTGTTTCGTCCCGGTTGTTTTCGGGTGCATGATTTCGGTTGAATGATTTCGGTCTACAAGTTTCGGCCCAAAGATTTCGCCTCGATGATTTCGGTCCAATGAATTCGGCCCAAAGGTTTCGGTCGAATCGTTTCAGCCCCTTCGCTTTGGCGCTCAGTTCGATCGAGTCAGTGGTTCGATCTGTCGCCCTCGTTGCACCGGGCGGCGACGTTGCACCGGCGGCGATGGCTCGCCTAGTCCCGGTCCTCAGCGCTCCAGCCAGGGAGCCAGGGCCTGGCGGGCGGCCGGGTTGTCGGGGCGGCCGCGCTGCAGGATGGCCACGCCGTCGCGGACGGTCTGCACGCCATAGCTCCCGGTGAGCTCGCGCAGTTGCTCCTGGCTGCGCTCCAGGGCCCGTTGGTCGCGGCGAAAGGCCACCCCGTAGCGCCGGAACCAGTCCAGATCAACGGCGATCCACTCGACCTGCCGCTCCTGGCCCGCCCGATCCCGATAGGTCACGCCGTCGGGGAAACGCACCAGCACCTCGCGCTGGGCCAGGTGGGGCACCAGGGGCGTGCTGGCCGCCACGCTCGCTCCCGCCGGGATCAACTGCAGGGCCCGCTGGGCCTCCTGGCCGTGCTGCCACTGGGCCAGCGGCGCGCTGTAGACCCAGGGCTGAACGCTGTCGGGGATCAGAAAGGAGAGGCTGCGGTTGGGGTTGCCCCCCACGGTGAACAGCAGCGAGAGGGCGATGCAGCCCGCCCACACGGCCCGCAGCCGGCGCGACTGGAAGGCCTGGGCATGGCGTTCCCACCAGAGCACCGCGCCCGCGAACAGGCCCGGCACCACCAGCAGGGTGTAGCGGATGTTGATCGAGAGCGGGTTGTTGCTGCCCTGGGCCAGCAGCAGTCCCAGCAGCGGCAGCCCCATCAGCAGCCAGCTGTCCAGGGCCACCAGCGGCACCAGCATCAGCGGCAGCCCCTGGCCCAGCAGGTAGCGCAGGGTCTGCCCCGGCGGACTCACCAGCTCGCGCAGCAGGATCAGCGGTTGGCCCAGGGCCTGGCGCAGCACCTGCAGGCTGCTCGCCTGCTCCTGGCCGGGGATGTACTGGCCGAAGTTCTCCACCATGAAGCGGCGGGAATTGTCCTCGCTGAACAGCGGCATCAGCACGTTGGTCACGATCACCACCCAGGCCCCGCCGTAGACCGCCAGGGCCAGGGCCAGGGGCCAGCGATCCCGCTGCCGGATCGCCAGCCAGAGGCCGATGCCCACCAGCAGCACGCCGGTGTCCTCGCGGATCAGGGGGATCGGCAGGGCCGCCAGGGCGATTAGCCAGGGCCGACGGTGTTCGAGGGCCAGCAGCAGGGCAAACACGCAGATCGGCAGCTGGCAGAGGTCGGTGAAGTTGCCCCAGGTGGGCCCCAGCACCGCGTTGGCCCCGTAGAAGGCGATCGTCAGCATCGCCGCCAGGCCAGGCTCCAGGCGCCGGAGAGCCAGGCGATGCAACACCAGTCCGGCCCCGGTCATCAGCCCCACCTGCACCAGGGGCAGGGCCCACTTGCCCAGGAGCGCCACCAGGGGGATCCAGAGCGCCAGCACCGGTGTGAAGTGCTGGCCGAGGCGGTGATAGCCGAGGGCCGGCCACTCGCCGCCATGCACCACGTTGGTGGAGAGCTGGGAGGAGAGGGTGCTCTCGAAGGGGTGGCCCCGCAGGCCGTTCCAGAGCACCTGCAGGAAGATCCCCTGGTCGTAGGAGGCGGTGAGCACCTGCAGGCGCCACCACTGCAGCAGCAGGCCCACCAGGGCGAACAGCGCGGCCGCCAGCAGCACCCGCCGCTGCGGAGAGAGGCGGAGGGGGGCGGGGGACATGGCTGGACCGACGGGGCTCGGCCGGAAATCTATGGGGGCTGGGGAGGCTCCGGCCATGGCCGCTAGGGTCGACGGTGCCCCGGCCTGCCTCCCTCGCCGCAGTGCCCAGCCCCCACGCTCCTGTGACCCAGACCGCCCCCGATCATCCGCAGCGGATCATCCGCACCCCCTGGGGGGAGTTGCGGCCGACGGTGGATCTGGCGCCCCTGCTCTACATCCTGGTCCTCTACGGCGTGGTGTATTTCCTGCCCTTCGGGGTGTTCGAGGCCTGGCGCAAGGGCGAGGACGGGCCTGCGGAATGGGTTCATTTCTTCGGCTATGCCGGTGCCTGCCTGTGTTCGCTGCTTGTGCTGTGGCGGCGGCGGCGGCAGGCGTGGCGCCCTGGCTGGATCGCCTGGCTGCTGCTGGCCCTGTTCTGCTTCTACGTGGCCGGCGAGGAGATCAGCTGGGCTGAGCGGCTGACCCAGCGCGGGGTGGAGGCGATCCAGGCGATCAATGCCCAGAAGGAGACGAATCTGCACAATCTGCCGGTGCTGCAGAACTATCTCCACTTCTCGTTCATTGTCAGCGGTCTGTTCCTGGGCTGGTTCGGCTGGCGCCTCTGGCCCGGCATCGATGCCCTGCCCTCCCGCTGGTACAGCCTCTACTTTCTGATTGTCGCTCTCTTCTACACCTACTGGGATCTCTCCTGGATCACCCTCGGCGATCGCATCCGCAACGACCAGGAGGCGATTGAGGTGCTGATGGCGGTGGGGCTGTTCCTGCACGCCCGATCGTTCGCCTTCCCGCCCAGGCGCCCGGACC
Source organism: Vulcanococcus limneticus LL (assembly GCF_943369875.1). GTDB lineage: Bacteria > Cyanobacteriota > Cyanobacteriia > PCC-6307 > Cyanobiaceae > Vulcanococcus > Vulcanococcus limneticus_A. The sequence goes on along the minus strand of NZ_CALROT020000019.1, from coordinate 39,366 downwards.
CGCAGGGCTGAAGGGTGCCGCCGGCCGTCCTCAACGGGTCTCGGCCTTCACGGCGCTGATGGCCGCGGGCAGGCTCTGGCGCAGCTGCAGAAGGGCCTGGGGCTGGCCGCAGAGGCCCTGGCTCAGGTCGCGCAGGGCCTGGCGGATCGCCGCGGCGCTCGACTGGGCGGATGGCGTCTCGAGGCCGCGCCCCGCCGCACAGGCCCGCCAGTCCGCCAGCAGGACCACACTGCGGTAGGCCCCGGGCCAGGGATTGCTGGGCTCGGCCTGCTCCAGCCGGCTGAACCACTGGGCGGCGCCGTTGGGCCGGTTGCGCAGCACCTCCAACAGGGCCAGGCTCCAGAGGGCGTCGCGGTCGTCGGGGCGGCGGCTGAGCCGGCGGCGGGCCCATTGCTCCACCCGACGTTGGTAGAGGAAGTGGGGATCGAGCTGGTGCTGGGGGCCGATCGCCGCGAACAGGGGTGGCAGGCCCTCCGCGCCCCGCTCCAGGCCGCGGGAGAGGGCTTTGAACTGGGCGTCAAAGCGCTGGGGTGGGCCCGCCTGTGGGCGCCGCTGCCACAGTTCCAGCTGGCGTCCCTGGCTCCAGGGCCAGCGCTGCACCATCTGGAAGCGGCCGTCGCTGCGGACCCGCCGGCTCAGCTGCCGGGCAGCGGGGCGGCGTGTGCCCTGATCGCCGGTGGCCAGCAGCAGCCACTGGCTCTGGGCCAGCACGGGCTCGTGATCCTGGGGCCGTTGGCCCAGGCGGCGGGCCAGCACGGAGGCCCCCGCCAGGCGGCCGAAGCTGGTGAGGGTGTGCTCGTTCAGATCCTCGGTGTTGGCCACCAGCATCAAGGTGGCGGGGCGCTTCCCCAGCCGCTGGCGCAGGCTTGCCATCACCTCCGCCGCCGGCGACCCCGCGCTCCGCTCGATGGCCTGGGCCTGCTGCTGGGCCGTGCTGCCGGCGGCGCCGAGCAGCCCCAGGCCCAGCAGCCCCGCTGCTGTGGGGCGGCCCAGGCGTGGCTGCAGCCAGATCCCCAGCTCCCGCCAGCCCCAGCTCAGCATCAGGACCAGCAGGGGCAGCACCGGCGCGAAGTAGCGCGGATCCTTGTTGGGGCTGAGGCTGGTGAGCAGCCAGCCGCTCAGGCCGCAGCCCAGCAGCCAGGGCCAGCCGGGAGGCAGCTCCCGCAGCGGCTGATGCAGCAGCGACGGCAGCCTGCGGCGGCAGCGCCAGGCCGCCAGGGCCAGCCCCCCCAGGCCCACGCCCACGGTGAGGAGCCCCAGCTGGGAGGGCCACAGCCGTGGATACCAGAGCAGGCTGGCGAGGCCGAGGCCGGAGGGATCCCCCTCGGCCGCGCCCGACTCCACCACCGCCCGCTCGGTGCCCCCCAGGGTGGTGATCCAGTTGTGGTGCAGCCAGGGCAGCACCAGGACCAGCACCAGCGCCAGGACCGCCAGCACCTGCAGGCGCCGGCCCCGCTGCGCCAGACCCCGCCCCGCGGCCCAGAGGCAGGGGGGCACGAGCACCAGCAGGGCGCTCTGCTTCACCAGGATGGCGGCGGTCACCGCCAGGGCCGCGGCGATCGCCTGGGGCCAGCGGCCGGCGCCGGGGGCCTGCCAGCGGCCCAGCAGCCACAGCGCCAGCACGGAGGCGGCACTGACGGGCAGGTCCAGGGTGTAGTCCACCCGCAGGCTGGTCAGGGCCGGTGCGCTGGCCACCAGGGCTGCGGCCAGCAGCCCGAAGCGGCGCCCCTGCAGCTCCCGCCCCCAGCAGGCCACCACCACAAGCAGCAGGCTGTGCCAGAGGGCCAGGGCCCAGCTGGCCTGGTCAGGGGCCTGGCCGCTGATGGCCATCACCGTGCCGTTCACCAGCGAGGCCAGCGGCGGGATCTTGGGCGAGAGGTCCAGCAGGCCCTCCCACCCTGGCCAGCCACCGCCAGCCAGCAGCCCCAGGGCCCGGCCATGGTCCACGGCGCTGTTGAGGTAATCGGCCTGGTCCCAGGCGGGCAGGCGCTGATCCAGGGCCAGCCAGAGCCGGTCGGCGGCGGTGCTCAGGGCCCAGAGCCCCGACAGGGCAAGCCACCAGAGCCAGGGGCGGCGGTCGAACGGACTGGTCAGGGGGGATCCGGCAGTCAGCCGGCAGTCTGAAACGCGGGCCAACGGGCATCCCAGCCGACGTGTGTTCTGGCACACCCGACCTGGTGGTTCCCTCGGCCTGGCCAGAAACTGTGGACCTGGCGCATTGCGCCTTCCTCTTTTGGTGTGAGGACCATGAAACTGTTCCAGAAGCTTCTTCTGGCGCCTGCTGCCCTGGGCCTGATGGCTCCGATGGCTGCATCCGCCGCTGACCTGAATCTTGCCGGCGTCAACCAGTACGCCACCAGCGACGAGCAGGTGACCTCGATCACCCAGTTCTCGGACGTGCAGCCGACCGACTGGGCCTACCAGGCTCTGAGCAACCTGATCGAGCGCTACGGCTGCGTCGCTGGCTACCCCAACGGCACCTTCAAGGGCAAGCAGGCGATGACCCGCTATGAAGCGGCCGCCCTGCTGAACGCCTGTCTCGACCGGATCACCGAGGTGACCGACGAGCTGAAGCGCCTGATGAAGGAGTTCGAGAAGGAACTCGCCGTGCTGAAGGGCCGCGTGGATGGCCTGGAGGCCAAGGTGGGTGAGCTGGAAGCCACCCAGTTCTCCACCACCACCAAGCTGAAGGGCATCGCCACCTTCGTGCTCGGCGCCAACAGCTTCGGTGGTTCGGTTGAAGGCCTGCGTGACGCCGCTGCCGCCGTGGAGGGTGCCACCACCTTCAACTACGACGTTCGGCTGAACTTCGACACCAGCTTCACCGGCAAGGATTTGCTGCGCACCACCCTGCGCGCCGGTAACTTCGCCGACTCTGCCTTTGGCAACGGTGGCCTGAACCAGCTGGAAGTGGCCTTCCAGGAAGATTGCGGCACCGACGCCGACTGTGGTGACGTGGTGGCGATCAACCGCCTCTTCTACCAGTTCCCCATCGGCAGCAACTTCACCGCCACCATCGGTGGTCGTGTTCGCCAGGACGACATGCTGGCCATGTGGCCCAGCGCGTATCCCGCTGATACCGTCCTGGACATCTTCACCTACGCCGGTGCTCCCGGTACCTACAACCTGAACCTGGGTGCCGGTGCCGGTATCTGGTGGCAGAGCAACGGCTGGAGCATCAGCGCCAACTACGTGGCCGCCAACGGTGACGTGGGCAACCCCAACAACGGTGGTATCGGCACCGATGGTTCCCAGGAAACCGGGACCGTTCAGCTCGGTTACGCCGCCAAGAACTGGGGCCTGGCCGCCGCCTACAACTACAGCAACGGTGTGAGCCCCGCCAGCGGCACCCCCCTGGCTGTGGGTCTGGGCAGCACGGGCGCCTTCTTCGAGACGGTGAACTCCGTCGGCATCAGCGGCTACTGGCAGCCCACCACCAACGGTTGGGTTCCCTCCATCAGCGCTGGCTGGGGCATCAACTCCTACAACGAGGACAACGACGCCGCCAACTTTGATGGCGTGGCCAGCCAGTCCTGGTACGTCGGTCTGCAGTGGCAGGATGCCTTCATCAAGGGCAATGCCCTTGGTATGGCCGTGGGTCAGCCCACCTTCGTCACCAGCTGTGGCGACTTCTGCGACAAAACCCCCTTCGATGCCGGCTACGCCTGGGAGTGGTGGTACAAGTTCCAGGTCACCGACAACATCAGCGTGACCCCCGCCATCTTCTACCTCAGCAATCCGCTGGGTTCCGTTGGCAACGCTGCCCGTGTTGCCGCTGGCGAGAATGGTGCTGCTCTGACCAACTTCGGCGGTCTCGTCAAGACCACCTTCAAGTTCTGATCCAGCGCTTCGGCGAACTGATCCGGTCCGGTCTCAACCCTCACACAGTCCGGACCTTTTCCTCCTCACAGTTCTCGTTCACCTCATCTTCTGGCCGCGGCAACTGCCGCGGCTTTTTTATTGCCCAGGCGATCCACCAATCCGTGCTGGGGTGTCACCCTTGCGCTGCCGTCCAGGGTCCAGCTGGCCGACCGCATCGCCATGCCCCCGGCGGTCTTCCGGTTGCCCTGCCGCCTGGCCCAGGACACGTTCAACGGTGGTCCCGCCCCCAAGGACCGGGGCAGCCCCAACAGCTTCGGCTCCAGGGTGTAGACCACCTTCCGCCGCTGAGCGGATGGTCTGATCCCGGATGATGGGACCTGCTCCGCCGCTCGCCCATGCCCCAGGCCGCCCCCGACCCCTATCAGGTGCTCGGGGTGGCGCCCCTGGCCTCGGCCGCCGAGATCAAGGCCGCCTACCGCGCCCTGGTGAAGCAGCACCACCCGGACACCGGCGGTGACGCCCACACGATCCTGGAGCTCAATGCGGCCTGGGAGGTGCTGGGCGACGTGGACCGCCGCCGTCGCCACGACCAGCTGCGGGGCGGGGCTGCTGGCTCGGTGGCGGCGGCCCCAGGGGTGAGGACCGCGGCGGCCGGGGCCCGCGCGCCTGGAGGCGCGAGCTCAGGTCCGACCCGTCGGCGTCGTGCCGCCGACCAGGACAGCGAACTGGGCCAGTGGCTGCAGCTGGTGTATGCCCCGATTGATCGCCTGCTGGGCCAGGTGATCAATCCCTTCCCGGCCCAGTTGCGGGCCCTGTCGGCCGACCCCTACGACGACCAGCTGATGGAGGCGTTCTGCGCCTACCTCGAGCAGAGCCAGGCCCGGCTGGAGAAGGTGGTGGGTCTCTACCGCTCCCGGGCCTGTCCAGCCTCGGCCCAGGGGTTTGGGCTCAGCCTGTACCACTGCCTCAGCCAGGTGCAGGACGCCCTGGCCGAGCTGGAGCGCTACACGATGGGCTACGTGGACAGCTATCTCCACGACGGCCGCGAGATGCTGCGCGAGGCCAAGCGCCGCCGCACGCGGCTGCAGGAGGAGCGCCGGCGCCTGGATCTTTGAGGCCAGGGCCGCGTTCAGCGGCGATCCGCCGGCCGCGACGGACTCAGTAGGCCAGCAGCTGGTCGAGCCGCAGCCAGATGTCGGGCACGGGACGACGGAAGCGCAGCTGGGCGTAGTCGCCCTTCAAGGCCAGGATCTCGGCGGGACCTTCAAAGAGATAGTCCGGTGCGACGGGGTCGCTGGCGCCGGCCTCCAGGCTGCCGGCGTAGGCGGCCCGGTTCACCTTCACCAGGCTCCCCTTCTTGAGGGGGGCGGATGTCGGCGCTGGGCTCGGCGTCGCTGTCGGCGTCTCGGCCATGGGGAAGCGGGCGGTATGCCCAGGCTAGAGCCCCTGGTGCTGACTCTGGTCCGGGGGAGGCGATCCCGCCCTGGCGCTGGCCTGCCCTGCCGGTCCCTAGCCTGCGGCCAACCTTCGTGCGGTCTCGGCGTGCGCATTCTGCTGGTGGGCTGCAGCGGCTTCGTGGGCGCTGAACTGGTGCCGCTGCTGCTGGAGCGGGGCCATCAGCTCAGCCTGGTGAGCCGCCAGGCCCGGCCCCTGCCGGCCGTGGCCGATCCGCGCCTGGAGCGCCTGCAGGCCGACCCCGCCGATCCGGCCAGCTGGCAGCGCCCGGACCTGCAGGCGGCCCTGCAGGCCGCCGAGGCCGTGGTGAACCTGGCGGGCGAGCCCATCGCCGACCAGCGTTGGACGCCGGACCAGCTGCGGCTGCTGGAATCCAGCCGCGTCGCCACCACCCGCGCCCTGGTGGCGGCCCTGGCGGCCCGGTCCCAGCCCCCCGCCGTGCTGGTGAACGGCTCGGCCATCGGCTACTACGGCACCAGCACCACGGCCCGCTTCGATGAGAGCAGCCCTGCCGGTACTGACGTGCTCGGCCGGCTCTGTCAGGCCTGGGAGGCGGCGGCGGCCGAGGCGACGGCCTTCACCCGCCTGGTGATCCTGCGGATCGGCATCGTGCTCGCCCCCGGCGGCGGCGCCCTGGGCAAGATGCTGCCGGTGTTCCGCACGGGCTTCGGTGGGCCGATCGGCAGCGGTCGCCAGTGGATGAGCTGGATCTGCCGCACGGACCTCTGCGCCCTGATCGCTGCCGCCCTGGAGGATCCGGCCTACAGCGGCACCTACAACGCCGTGGCCCCCAACCCCTGCACCATGACGGCCTTCGCGTCTGAGCTGGGACGCACCCTCGGCCGCCCCAGCCTGCTGCCGGTGCCGGCGCCGGTGCTGCAGCTGCTGCTGGGGGAGGGCGCCCAGGTGGTGCTGGAGGGCCAGCGGGTGCAGCCGGCCCGGTTGCAGCAGCAGGGCTTCGCCTTCCGCTACCCCGAGCTCAGCGCTGCCCTCGCCGCTGCCACCAGCCCAGCAGCCCGCTGACCAGGGCGGCCGCCATCAACAGGCCGATGGCGGGGGTGAACAGGGGCTCCCAGAGCCTCTGGAACAGCGCCAGCGGTCCCCCGATCCCCTGGCCCTGCAGCACCACCGCCACGGCGAACCACAGGGCGCCGGCGATCACCAGGAACACATCGGCCACCAGCAGGCCGTCGAGCCAGCCCTTCAGGCGCTGCGGCAGGCCGGGATTGGGCGTGGTGCTGGGGGCCGTGGCGTTGGCGCTGGACTCAGGCATGGGGCTGGGGAACCGGGGCCGCGCCCTGCAGCTCGGCGCGGATGTCGGCGGCCATCCTGGCGGTGCCCCCGGGGCTGCCGATCCGCTCGCGGCCATTCGTCACCAGGGCGGTGTGGAAGCCGGGATCGCGCTCCAGCCGCTCTAGCAGAACCGCCACCAGCTGGGCGGTGCCCCGCAGCTGTTGCTCACTGCCGGGGCCGCCCCTGGCGCAGCTCAGGGAGGGCCCCAGCAGCCGGCGCTGGGCCTCGGCGAAGTTCTCCGTGAACTGGGGCCCTGCGCCCGCCAGCTGCAGCACCGGCTTGCCCAGCCCCACGGCCTGCTCGGCGGCGGTGCCGGCCGCCGCCAGCAGCAGGTCGCACTGCTGCACCACCGCGGCGAAGCGGCCCCACTCCAGGCCCACGGCCAGGGGGCCGCGCCGCAGCCAGCCCTGGCCTTCGCCCGCCAGCTCCAGCCGCCAGCCCAGCCGTTGGGCCAGCGGCGCCAGGGCGTCGCCATGGAGCTTGCCCACCAGGGCCGCATGGATGCCGAGGCGACCGGGGTCCTGCCAGGGGGCCTCCAGCTGTTCCAGGCTGCGCAGCATCAGCTCCAGGTTGTGCAGGGCTTCCGGCAGCCGGCTGCCCGGCAGCAGGCCGAGGCGCTGCTGCGGTGCCGCGCAGCCCGGCCCGCCGGAGGAGGGCGGCTGGGCCAGGGGCTCGGCTGGGGTCAGGGCCCCATCGAAGAACGGATTGCCCAGAAACTCCACTGGCCGCCCCAGCTGGGCGCTCAGGTCGCGGGCGGTGAGGGCATCGCGGCTGAACACCCGGCGGAAGCGGCGGCTGCGCAGGCAGGCGCCACAGGGCCAGGGCAACCGCAACCGACCCTCGTAGTGGCTCGAATAGGCCACCAGATAGGTCACCACGGGCCGGCGCGTCAGCCAGGCGGCCACCACCGGGATCACATCGCCCACCACCACGACCAGGGCATAGCGGCCGGCGATGCGGAACAGCAGCAGCAGGCGCCGCACCAGATAGGCGGCCTGGCCCTCCAGCACCTCCTTCAGGCGGGCGCCGCCGCTGGTGTATCCCAGGCCGCCGGTGCTGTATTCGCGGGTGCGGCCCAGCAGCGGCAGCCCGGCCTGGAGGTAGGCGCGGCCGTGCCCCACCAGCGGCAGGGCCTCCACCTCCAGCCCCTGCCGGCGCAGTTCCGTGCCGATCAGGGCACCGCTGAGGTCCTCCCCGTGGCCGTTGCTGACCAGCAGGATGCGGGCGCTCAAGCCGTCAGCCAGGCCTTGACCTTCTCCAGGGCCTGCCAGTCGGGCCGCCGGGCCAGGCCATCGGCGATCGACTCATCCAGCTCGGCCGCCAGTTCCGGGGCCATCAGCCGGATCCGCTTGACCAGATCGATGTGCTCGCGCACGCCCTTGGCATTGGTCTCCAGCATCGCCAGGCTGAGGTTGATGCGGGCCTGGGGGTCCTGGGGGTTGAGCTTCACGGCGGTGCGCGCCGCCCGCAGGGCCGTCTGGGGCTGGTTGTCGAGCAGCTGCAGCCAGGCCAGGCAGGTCCAGCCCGCCGAGAGCCGCGGCTCCTGCTGGGTGATGGTCACGAAGTCGTCGATCACCTCGGCCAGGGGAGCGCCCTGCTGGTAGCGGCCGATGGCCTGTTCGAACAGGGAGGCCCCCGCCGAGGGCGTGCTGGCGTCGGGGCTGGCGTCTCCCGTGGCGGGGGTGGTGGCCGTCATGGCGCTGCAGTGGGACGTGCGATGCCCTCAGATTGCCATTCGGGCGGCTGGCGGCGCCTCAGACGGCGAAGGAGCTGCCGCAGCCGCAGGTCTGGGAGGCGTTGGGGTTGCTGAAGTTGAAGCCGCCGCCGATCAGGGCCGTGGAGAAGTCGAGCTGCATCCCGTAGATGTAGAGGAGGCTCTTGGGATCGCTCACCACCGTGAAGCTGGGGGCGCCCTCCGGCTCGTAGAGGTACTGCTCGTCGTCGTCGCGGATCGTGCCGGCCTCCACGAAGTCCATCGTGTAGCTCATGCCGCTGCAGCCACCGGAGCGCACGCCCACCCGCAGCACCGTGTCGCCGCCCTGTTGGCTCATCAGCAGGGCCAGCTGCTTCATGGCCGGCTCAGTCACGAGGATGCCCTTGCCGCCCTGGGCCGTGAAGGTGGCCTGGGGCTGGTTGGTGTTGGCCTCCGGTGCTGCTGCAGCAGCCGGGGCGCCTGGATCGGTGGCGGCCGGGGTGGCCGCGGCAGGGGCTGTCGCGGTGGCCGTCGCGGTCTCGCTGGTCATGGCTGGCCTGACGCCGTTTGAAGCCACTCTATGGAGGCTGCCCCGGGCCTGGGCCGGTTTCCCCGCCCGCCGCTGCCCCCGCCGCCGGCAGGCCTCTCCATAGAGTCGTGCCCACTCAGGGAGCAGCAGGGTGCGCGTCGCCATCGTGGGTGCGGGATTGGCCGGTCTGGCGGCGGCGGTGGATCTGGTGGAGGCCGGCCACCAGGTGGACCTCTACGAGGCGCGCCCGTTCATGGGCGGCAAGGTGGGCAGCTGGGTGGATGGGGACGGCAACCACATCGAGATGGGGCTGCATGTGTTCTTCTTCAACTACGCCAACCTGTTCGCGCTGCTGCGCAAGGTGGGCGCCTTCGAGAACCTGCTGCCCAAGCCGCACACCCACCTGTTCGTGAACACGGGCGGCGACCTGCGCGAACTCGATTTCCGCTTTGCCCTCGGCGCTCCCTTCAACGGCCTCAAGGCCTTCTTCACCACCCCCCAGCTCGACTGGGTCGACAAGCTGCGCAACGCCCTGGCCCTGGGCACCAGTCCGATCGTGCGCGGCCTGATCGACTACGACGGCGCGATGAAGGTGATCCGCGATCTCGATCGCATCAGCTTCCAGCAGTGGTTCCTGGGCCACGGCGGCAGCCAGCAGAGCATCCAGCGGATGTGGAATCCGATCGCCTACGCCCTGGGCTTCATCGACTGCGAGGCCATCTCGGCCCGCTGCATGCTCACCATCTTCCTGATGTTTGCGGCGAAAACCGAGGCCTCCAAGCTCAACCTGCTCAAGGGCTCGCCCCACCGCTGGCTCACCGGCCCGATCCTGGACTACATCCAGCAGCGGGGCGCCCGCCTGCACCTGCGCCATCGGGTCACCGAGATCCACCACGAGACGGCGGCGACCGGCGAGACCCAGGTGACCGGCCTCACCCTGGGGACCCCCGACGGCGAGATCCAGGTGCAGGCCGATGCCTACCTGGCCGCCTGTGATGTGCCCGGTATCCAGCGGATGATCCCCGAGGCCTGGCGTCGCCACAGCCTGTTCGACAACATCTACAAGCTCGAGGCCGTCCCCGTGGCCACGGTGCAGCTCCGCTACGACGGCTGGGTGACGGAGCTGGGCGATTCCCCGGAAGCCCAGGCGGCCCGCGGCGATGTGAACCGCCCCGCCGGCCTCGACAACCTCCTCTACACCGCGGACGCCGACTTCAGCTGCTTCGCCGATCTGGCCCTGGCCAGCCCCGTCGACTACCGCAAGCCGGGTCTGGGCTCGCTGCTGCAGTGTGTGCTCACCCCCGGCGATCCCTGGATTCCCCGGAAAACCGAAGAGATCGTCGCCGCCACCGATGCCCAGGTGCGGCGCCTGTTTCCCTCGGCCGCCGGCCTCACGCTGGTGTGGAGCAACGTGGTCAAGCTGGCCCAGTCGCTGTATCGCGAAGCCCCCGGCATGGAGCCCTACCGGCCGGATCAGCGCACGCCGGTGGCCAACTTCTTCCTGGCCGGCAGCTACACGAAGCAGGACTACATCGATTCGATGGAAGGTGCCACCATGAGCGGCCGCCTGGCGGCGGCGGCGATCCTCGACCGTCCCGTCGCCCTGGCCGGCCAGGCGGTGCTCGCCCACTGACCCTCTTGCCCACTGCCCCGCGCACTGACCCCCCGCACCTCCTCCCATGGGCCGTTGGCTCGAGCACAGTGTCACCGCCGAGATCCAGGCCCCGGCTGATCGGGTCTGGACCGTCTGGGCTGACCTGGAGGCGATGCCCCGCTGGATGCGCTGGATCGAGTCGGTGGTGACCCTCGACGATCCCGACCTCACCGACTGGACCCTGGCGGCCCAGGGTTTCCGCTTCCACTGGAAGGCCCGCATCACCCAGCGGGTCGAGGCCCAGCAGCTCCACTGGGAATCGGTGGGGGGGCTGCCGACCAAGGGGGCGGTGCGGTTCTATCCCCAGGGCCCGGAGGCCACCACGGTGAAGCTCACGGTGAGCTACGAGCTGCCCGGGGTACTTGCGCCGCTGATGGAACCCAGCATCCTGGGGGGGATTGTGACCAAGGAACTCCAGGCGAACCTCGATCGGTTCCGCGATCTGGTGGAAAGCGGCTATGGCAAGGGCTGAGACGAGAGCGGCGACACGCAGGGGCCGTGGAGGATCCGGTGGTATCACCGTGCCCCCACAAGGGCGGGTGATCGCGCGGTTTCAACGGGCGGTGAGCCTGGTGGGGGCGTTCCCCCTGCTGCTCCTGGGGGCCTGCGGTGGCCCGCCGCCCCCGGCCGCTGAGGTGTCCGCCGTCCCGGCACCGCCACCGCCGCCGCCCGCTCCGGCGAAGCCCCTGCCGGCCTCCGCCTCGGTCACCCCCGGCTTCACGCCGCTGCCCTCGCCCCAGCAGGTGGTGGGTCCCCTGGCCAAGGGCCGCCCGGACCCCTTCGCCAGCCTGGAACTGGCCGGGCTGGGCACGGCGGGCGGGCCGGCCAAGCCCCAGCCGATCGCCCTGCCCTCCGGGTTCCGCTTCACCGGCGTGATCCGCAGCGGCGGCCAGTCCCAGGCGCTGGTGGAGGTGGGCGGCGAGGCCGGCCCGCTCTGCCTCGGCGCCAGGGGCAGCTGCCCGGGCACCGCGCCGCTGCTGCCGGCCGGCTGGAGCGTGGCCGCCATCGACGTGCAGAACGGCCTGCTGTCGCTGCGTCAGGGCAAACAGGCGCTCACCCTGTCGCTCTGAGGGCCTGGGCGCAGGCGGCCACCAGGCCATCCAGGTCGTAGGGGTGGGCCTCGGCGTCCACCCGACCCAGCAGCTCGCGGCAGGTCCGGCTGGTTTGGGGACCGATCGACACCAGGGCCACCGACGCCAGCCGCTCGCTCCAGGCGCTGCCGAACTGGCGCTCCAGCAGCTGGACAGTGTGGCGGACGGTCTTGCCGCTGCTGAAGGTGATGGCGCTCACGTCGCCGGCCGCCAGGGCCGCGGCGGTGGCGGCCGGCAGGGCCTCGGGGCAGCGGGACTCGTAGGCCGGCACCTCCACCACCCGTGCCCCGGCCTCACCGAAGGCCTCCGCCAGCAGGGTGCGGCCGCCGCTCTGTACCCGCGGCAGCAGCAGCCGCTGCCCCCAGCCCGACACCGGGAAGTGCTCGATCAGGCTGTCGGCCACGAAGTCCGGCGGCACGAAATCTGCCGGGGCGCCCAGGGCCTCCAGGCTGGCGGCCGTCTTGCGGCCCACCGCGGCGATCTTCAGGCCGGCCGGCCGGCCGGCGAGGCCGCGGCCCTGTTGCCGCAGCCGCGCCTCCACCGCCTCCACGCCGTTGGCACTGCTCACGATCAGCCAGTGGAAGTCCTCCAGTTCCGCCAGGGCGTCGTCGAGGGGGCCCCAGCTGTCGGGCGGGCCGATCACCAGGGCCGGCAGATCCAGCACCGTGGCGCCGGCCTGCTCGAACAGGCGGCGCGCTTCGCCCAGCTGCTGTTCGGCCCGGGTCACGGCGATGCGGTGGCCGCGCAGGGGCTGGGCCAGGGACTCGGCGGCGGCTGGGGTCTTGTTGGCGCTCGGGTCCGAGGGGGACGCCCCGGAGGGGGCTCCCGCGGGGATGGGCTCAGGCATCGGCTCAGGCCTCCAGCTTCACCATGGCGCCGGCCTGGGCCTGCAGCTGGGCGGCCTCGGCGCTGCGACCCTGGGCTGTCAGCAGCGCGATCGCCTGGCGGAAGCTGGCGCGGCAGCCCTCGATGTCCCCCCCCAGCAACAGCGCCACCGCCAGGTTCTGGTGGGTTTCGGCGTGCTCGGGACTGAGCCGCCGGGCCTCGCCGTAGGCCTCCAGGGCGCCGGCCAGATCGCCGGCCCGGCGCCGGATCAGCCCCAGGTTGTACCAGCCCAGACCCACCTCGGGCGCCACGGCGGTGGCGGTGCGGCAGAGATCCTCGGCGCCGCTCAGGTCGCCCTGGTGCAGCAGCAGGGCCGCCAGGTTGAGGCGGGCCGCCAGGGTGAGCCGTGGCGGCAGCGGCAGCGCCAGGGCCTGGCGGTAGAGCAGGCGGGCGGCCTGGGGATCGGCGGGGGCCACGGCGATGGCCTGGTGCAGCAGCAGCTCGTAGCGCTCGGGGTGGGCGCCCTCCGGGCAGTGCTCCAGGCCGCGGCGCAGCAGCGCCAGCCCCTGCTCCAGCCGGCCCTCGCTCACCTCCAGACTGCCGAGCTTGGCGCAGGCGTAGGGGTCGTTGGGACGTGCGGCCAGCTCGGCCTCCATGGCCTGCCGCAGCTGGGCCGCCTTGCGGCCGTCGGCCAGCAGTTCGGGCCGATAGCCGTCGTGGATCAGGGCGGGTTCGGGGCAGTCGGCGACGCGCCAGTGGGGTTCGGCGGCCTGCAGGGCGTCCACGCTGTCGTCCACCAGGGCGTGGTAGGCGCGGCTCCAGCGGATGGCGGGGTGGCGCCGGAACAGGCGGCTGACGCTGGAGTACGGCGACTGGGCCGCGCCCCGCTCGAAGCGCAGCAGGTTGATCAGCAGCACGTCGGGCTGGGCCATCAGGGCCCGCAGCGGCGCGATGGCCTCCGGCCGCAGGGTCTCATCGGCGTCGAGCACCAGCACCCAGTCGCCGTGGACGAACTCCAGCGCCTGGTTGCGGGCCGGGGCGAAGTCCCCCGGCCAGGGGATCCGGTGCACCGTGGCCCCCAGGCGCTCGGCGATGGCGACCGTGTCGTCGCTGGAGCCGGTGTCCACCACCACCAGCTCGTCGGCGAAGCCCTGCACCGAGCCCAGGCAGGCCTCCAGCCGCTCCGCCTCGTCGCGCACGATCATCGACAGGCTGAGCATGGGCGGCCGGCGGCGGGGAGGCAGGCCCGAGGCTAGGGGCACTGGGCCAGCGCCACGGCGCGGCCTCAGTCGGTGAAGCCGCCCTCCAGGGCTGCGGCCGCTAGGCCCAGCCGCTCCAGCAGCACCGCCTGGGCCTGGGGCATCTGGCCGGGGCTGAAGGCCGCCGGGATCCCCGCCGGCACCAGGGGGCGCAGCCGCTCCCACAGGTAGGGGCTGCCGTAGACCGCCAGCCCCGCCAGCCGATCTGCCGCCAGCAGCTGGGCCAGGGCGGCGGGCCAGGGCTCGTCGCCGCCGGCGCTGCCCCGGAAGGGGTTGCCCCGCACGAACAGCTGCAGCAGCACCGGGCCCGCCGGCAGCCGCTCCAGGGCCAGGGGAGCCGCGGGATCGCCGCTCCAGGGGCTGGGGCTGCGGCCCTCGATCAGGCAGGCCCCGTAGCCGGCGGCGGCGGGCCTCAGCAGGGCCGGGGCCATGGCGGGCAGGAACGGGCCGTTCAGGGCCGTGTCCAGCCGGATCAGGTTGACGCCGGGGCCCGCGGCCAGGACTGGGGTGGGGGTCTGGGCCTGCTCCAGGCTCAGCTCCAGCAGCTCCCGGCTCAAGGCCTGCTCCTCGGCCGACACCAGGCCGTCCAGGGCAACGTCCACCGGCTCCAGGGGCGCGTCGCCGAGCCCGGCCAGGGCCTGCTCCCGTCGCGCCAGGCTCTCCTCCAGGCGTGCCATCGCGATGCGGCCGCTGGCGAGGGCCGCCACCAGGCCGTCGATGGCCGCGTCGGCATCGGCCGGCATCAGGATCAGGTCGGCTCCGGCCCCAAAGGCCAGCACCGCCGCCTCGGCGGCCCCGTAGCGGCCGGCGATCGCCTCCATCACTAGGGCGTCGGTCACCACCAGGCCGCTGAAGCCCAGATCCCGGCGCAGCAGCCCCTCCAGCACCGCGGCCGAGAGGGTGGCGGGCCGTTCGGGATCCAGGGCCGGCAGCTGCAGGTGGGCCGTCATCACCGCGGCCACGCCGGCGGCGATGGCGGCGCGGAAGGGGGGCAGTTCCACCGCCTCCAGGCGGGCGCGGCTGTGGGGCAGCAGCGGCAGCTCCAGGTGGGAGTCCGTGCTGGTGTCGCCGTGGCCGGGGAAGTGCTTGGCGCAGGCCAGCACGCCGGCCCCCTGGCAGCCCTGAACGAAGGCCGCCGCCAGCGCCCCCGCCGTGGCCGGATCCTCCCCCCAGGCCCGCACGTTGATCACCGGGTTGGCCGGGTTGTTGTTCACATCGCACACCGGGCCCAGCACCCAGTTCAGCCCCAGCAGCCGGGCCTGGCGGCCGGTGCAGCGGCCGTAGCGCCCGGCCAGGTCCACCGCCCGCTGCGGATCGCGCCCGTACAGCCGGCCCACGGCCAGGGGAGGCACCAGCCAGCTGGCCCCCTCGAAGCGCTGGCCCACGCCCTCCTCCACGTCGGCGCACAGCAGCAGGGGCCCATCCGCCCAGCGGCGCAGTTGGTCGGTGCGCAGCCGCAGCTCGGCGGCGCTCCCCCCCAGCAGGATCACCCCGCCGACCCCGGCCTCCAGCAGTCGTTGCAGTTCGGCGTTGGGCAGCTCCCAGCGGGGGTAGCGGCGCTGGCCGTCGCTCCAATGGCCGCTGCCGCGCACCACCAGCAGCTGGGCCACCCGGCGGCGCAGGTCAGATGTCATGGCGCAGCGGTCCCGGTTCAGTCGTCATCGCCGCGGCCGGGCATGGGGCCGTCCTCGGGATCGCCGGACAGGCCAGCCTCGGGATTCGTTGCGGTCTCGACGTCGTCCGTGCCGGCGGGGATCTCGCCGCGCTCGCGGCGCCGCTCCTCCAGCTGGTTGAGCAGCCCCAGCACCGAGGTGCCCTTCTCGATGCCCCGGTCCAGCTGGAACACCACCTCGGGGGTGCGGCGCATGGCCAGGCGCCGGCTCAGTTCCCCCTTCACGTAGCCCGAGGCGGCCCGCAGGCCCGCCAGCACCTGCTGCTGGTCCTCGGGGGTGCCGTAGACGCTCACGAAGATCTTGCAGTGCTGCAGGTCGCCGGCCACGTCCACGTTGGTGACGCTCACCATGCCGAGGCCGACCCGGTCGTCCTTGATGCCGCTCACCAGCAGCTCGCTCACCTCGCGCCGGATCAGCGCTGCCACCCGTTCGACGCGCCTGCCCTGTGCCATCCCTATGCGATCGGTGCTGGGCTCACCATGGCACGCAGGATCAGGCCCAGGCTCAGCATCCCGCTCACCAGCGCACCGATCAGCGACACCGCCGTGACCGGGTTGCTGCGCCGCTGGGCCAGGGGTTCCACCACGGAGTTCAGCACCCCGAGCCCGAAGGCGATCAGGTAGCGGGGGTAGCGGGTGACGTTGACGAAGAAGTCCCTCATGGCGCTGGGCTGACGTGGCGGCTGGTCTGTGCTGGCTACTCTGCCGCCAGAGGCTGCCGTGGCGGCCCATCCGCCGCCCGATCCCCATGCTGGAGCTCCACCAGTTCCGCCATTCCGCCTTCTGCGAGAAGGTGCGGCTGATCCTGGCGGCCAAGCAGCTCACCTACGCCGTGGTGGAGGTCACCCCGGGCCTGGGCCAGCTGGAGCTGTTCCGGCTCTCGGGCCAGCGCCAGGTGCCGGTGCTGGTGGATGGCACCGAGGTGATTGCCGACTCCAGCGCCATTGCCCTCCATCTGGAGGGCAAGGTGACCTCGCCGCCGCTGCTGCCGGCCGATCCCGCCGCCCGGGCCCGGGTGCTGCTGCTCGAGGACTGGGCCGACACGGCCCTGGCCGCCGGGGCCCGGCTGGCCCTGGTGCAGGCCGCGGCGGCCGATCCGGTGCTGCGCGGCGCCCTGTTGCCGGAGGCCACCCCGGGCCCGCTGCGCTCCCTGGTGGGGGCGCTGCCGGGTCCGCTGCTCAGCGGCGTGGGCCAGGTGATCGACCACGGCGGCCTGGAGCAGCTGCGCCGCAATCTGGAGCAGCTCACGGCCCTGGTGGCGGCCGGGCCCTATCTGGTGGGCGAGCGCCTGTCCCTGGCGGATCTGGCGGTGGCGGGCCAGCTGTCGCTGCTCCGCTTCCCGGCCGCCGCCGGCGCCCCCCTAGCGGGCCTGGGCGTGCCCGGCATCGCCGACGATCCCCAGCTGGAGCCCCTGTTCACCTGGCGCGATCGCATCGGCGCCGAGGTGGGGCGTCCCTGAGCAGGGCTGCAGGACGGTTCAGGGCTCAGGGGCTTCATCGGCTGGCACCTCGGCCAGCCGCTCCAGCACCAGGCTGCCGTGCCAGGGATGGCGGGCCAAGGCCGCCAGGCCCTCCGCCGGTGAGCCATAGCTGGCCTGCCACTGCTCAGCCTCGATCCGCCCTGGGCCCAGGCGGCGGTAGCGGCTCAGGGTCTCCACGCGGCTGACCCGCGGATCGCCGGGGCCGTGCAGCACCTGCAGGGAGAGTTCATCGGCCAGGAACAGGTCGGCTGGCCCCTGGGCCGCCGATCCCGCCGCCGATTCCTCCGCAGGTCCCGTCGCGGCCGCCATGCCGTCGCGCGGATCGGCGTCGCCCCCAGCCCCTGGCGCGGTGCTGCGCCGGCCGATCACGCTGGATTCCAGCTGGCGATCCCCCGTGAGCTGGGCCAGCTGCCGGTTGGGATTGCGGGGATCGTTGCGGACCCCCTGCAGCTGCTCCCCCAGCAGGGCGCGGCCGATGGCGGCGGCGTTGAAGGCCCGATCGCCCACCACCGCGCCGCGGCGATCCGGCCCGAAGCGCACCACGTAGCTGAGGTCCGGCTCCTGGCCCGAGAGGTCGTGGCTGCGGGCCCGCCAGGTGCCGGCAAACCAGGCGGGATAGGCCAGATCGGTGTGGCCCGGCCGCGGCAGGGGCGCCGGCAGGCTCCAGTCGGGCCAGTGGGCCAGGCGGTTGTCCAGCCAGTCGGCATGGGCGGCGGCCGTCGCCGTCGCTGCCGTCGGCACGCCGGGAGCTGGGGCCACGGCCGCGAGGGCCGGTGCGGCCGTGGGGGCCAGCCCGAAGAGGAGCATGAGTGCGATGGGCAGGCCCAGGTGCAGAGCCACGGGCAGGCCCAGGCGCAGGCCCGCCGCCCGAATGAGCCGCAGGACCGGGAACAGGACCGGAAGCAGGATCGACACGTCGGGTCCGGGTGGGGCCGCTGGGTGGGGCGATCCTGGCGCGCCGCCCCAGGGGCAGCGCCCGTTCCGCCAGGCTGGAGCTCTCCAGGTCCGCCGCATGTCCGATCCCCTGATCCGCGAGCTCGACCACTACGTGCTGCTGGAGCCAGGCCGCCCCCAGCAGCTGCTGAGCGCCGCCGAGACCCTGGACTGGCTGGTCGCCCGCCTGGATGGGCTCGACCCCCTGCCCGCTGATCTGGCCGCCCTGCCCAGCTCCCGCGCCCGGGCCGAGCGCCTGCTGGAGACCGCCTGCGAGCTGGAGCTGGCCCCCGGTGAAGTGGTCCAGTGGTTCGCGATCCGGCTGGAGCCCCCCGGCGCCAGCGGTGATTCCGTCAGTTGATCGAGGGGGTCGCTGCCCCATCGGCGTTGAGCACCGTCACCGCCTCCGCAGGCCCAGCCGGGCGCTGCCTGAGGATCCCGGGCAGGGCCTCCAGCAGCTGCCAGGCCACCTGCTCGGGCGGGCGGCCGTCCTGGACGATGTGCAGATCGGCCTGGGCATAGAGGGGCCGGCGCTCCTCCAGCAGCTCCGCCAGCCGGCCGGCCGGATCCTCGGCCTGCATCAGCGGCCGCGGCGTGGGATCGGCGGCCAGGCGCTGCAGCAGCAGGGCGTCGGGAGCATCGAGCCAGATCACCACCCCCTGGCGCAGCTGGCCCCAGTTCTGCGGGCGTGTCACCACGCCGCCGCCGGTGGCCACCACCAGGGAATGCCAGGCCGCGATCTGGTTGAGCACGGCGGCCTCCAGCTCCCGGAAGCCCGCTTCCCCTTCGCCGGCGAACAGCTCCGGAATCGAGCGGCCGGCCACCTGCTCCAGGCTGGTGTCGGCATCGAGGAAGCGGTAGCCGAGGGCCTCGGCCAGGGGGCGCCCCACCGAACTCTTGCCGCTGCCCATCATCCCCACCAGATAGAGGTTGACCCCCTCGAGGCGCCGGCGCAGCTCCAAGGCCAGCTCCGTGGGCGCCTGGGCGGTCGCTGCGGGGGTGGCTGGGGCGGACTGAACCTGCGCGGCCTCGCCGGCGTCGGGGGAGGACTCCGCCATGACAGTGGGTGACGTTTCTAGGATGCTGCCTCACGCCCTGCGCTGCCATGACTCCGCCCGTGATGGCGGCGCCCCCTGGGGCCCCCGTCTCGCCCGAGGCCCCCGCCGCGGCCCATCCCCATGGCCGCGGCCGGCCCTGCGTCATCACCCGCCGCGCCACCTTCAGCGCCAGCCACCTCTACCGGCTGCCGGAGCTCACGGAGGAGCAGAACGCGGCCCGCTTCGGGCCCTGCGCCCTTGCCCCCGGCCACGGCCACAACTACGAGCTGATCGTGGCCATGGGCGGCGGCCTCGACGCCGACGGCATGGTGCTCAACCTCTCGGAGGTGAAGCACGCCATCCGCGCCGAGGTGACGGGCCAGCTCGATTTCCGCTTCCTCAATGAGGTCTGGCCGGAGTTCGACCTCTCCCGGCCGGAGGGGATGCTGCCCACCACCGAGGGCCTGGTGCACGCCATCTGGAAGCGCCTGGCCCCGCAGCTGCCCCTGATGGGCCTGCGCCTCTACGAAACCGACAAGCTCTGGGCCGACGTGATCGGCGATGCCATGGAAGCCTTCCTGACGATCCGCACCCACTTCGCCGCCGCCCACCGCCTGGCCCGGCCGGAGCTCAGCCCGGAACAGAACGACGCCATCTACGGCAAGTGCGCCCGGCCCCATGGCCACGGCCACAACTACCTGCTGGATGTGACCGTGCGCGGCCCGATCGATGCCCGCACCGGCATGGTGTGCGATCTGGCGGTCCTGCAGCAGCTGGTGGACGATCTGGTGGTGGAGCCCTTCGACCACACCTTCCTCAACAAGGACGTGGCCCACTTCGCCACGACGGTGCCCACCGCCGAGAACATCGCCCTGCACATCGCCGATCTGCTGTCGGGGCCGATCGCCGCCACGGGCGCCGCCCTGCACAAGGTGCGCCTGCAGGAGAGCCCCAACAACGCGGCCGAGGTGTTCGCTGAATCGCCCCAGCTCGGCATGCGGCCCCTGGCCCTCGAGGCCCTGGCCGCCGGCTGAGCCCTTGCCGGCTGCCGTACCCCAGCCCGACCCAGGCGGGTCCGGCCCGGCCCCAGGGCTTCCGCAGACTGCGCTGCCGCAGATCCGGTTGGTGCTGGCGGTGAGCCTCGATGGCCGCCTGGCCCCTCCGGCCGGCGGCGCCGCCCAGTTGGGCGGGGCTGGGGATCGCCGCGTGCTGGAGGAGGCCCTGGCCTGGGCCGATGCCGTCCTGATCGGTGCCCGCACCCTGCGCCTGCACGGCAGCACCTGCCTGATTCACCGGCCCGAACTGCTGGAGCAGCGCCGCCGCGCCGGACGCAGCCTTCAGCCCATGGCCGTCGTGGTGAGCCGCAGCGGCCAGCTGGAGCCGGACCTGCCCTTCTTCCGCCAGCCCCTGCGCCGCGGCCTGTTGCGGCCCGATGCCCCCGGGGGGGCGGCGCCCCGGCCGCCAGGCTTTGAGCAGTGCTGGCCGCTGGAGACCTGGCCCCAGGCCCTGGCAGCCCTCGGCGCCATTGGCCTGGACCGGCTGGTGCTGCTGGGGGGTGCCGAGCTGGCCGGCGCGCTGCTGGCCCTGGATCTGGTGGAGCAGCTGCAGCTCACGCTCTGCCCGCTGCTGCTGGGCGGTCCCCACAGCTGGCTGCCGGAGGGGGTGGCCCTGCCTGCCGGCGGCTGGGAGCTGCAGGAGCAGCGGCCCCTCGGCGACGGCGAGCTGCTGCTGCGCTACGGGCGGCGGCGGCCCTGAGCAGCGGTGCTCCTGGGGACTCTGCGCTCCTGGAGCGGGGCCTCAGGGCTGAAGCAGGCTGCCCGGATCCACGGGGTTCAGCTCCGCCGGGCCAGGCGTCTGGGGCCGGCGGCCACTGAAGCGCCGCTCCAGATCCCGTAGGGGCACCGCCTGCAGCGCGTCCGGCGGCAGCCCCACCAGGCGGGCCAGGCAGCGCTTCACCACCACCTCGCCGTCGTTGCCGACGCGACCCGCCAGCAGTTCGCTGGCCACGCCGAGGCTGCGGCCGCTGCGGGAGGTCTCGTCCACCAGGCAGCGGCTGGTGGGTCCCGCCAGGCGGCGACAGGGCTGGCGCAGGCTGGCGGCGAGCTGGGGATCGCCACCGCTGAGCCAGTCCTCGCAGCGCTCCGCCAGGCGCCGCTCCACCTGGGGGCGCAGCAGGCCGAGCAGGGGGGCCAGCAGGTCGGCCCGGGCCGGTGGGGCCGTCAGCAGGGCCACGGCCGCCAGCAGCAGCAGTGCTGGCAGTTGCCGGCCCGGCCGCCGGCGCCGCGGCAGCCGCCGGGCCTGCGGTCGCCCTTCTGACGGCGTGATCGGGGTCCAGCTGGTTAGCGTTGCGGGCCGGTTCCGTTGCTCCGCCGTCCGGCGGTTCGTCGCCTGCCCATGGCTGAACTTGAGGCCCGCTGGCACGCGTCGATGGCAGAGATTCCGGAGGCGCAATGGCAGGCCCTCACGGCGGCAGCGGGGCTTCCCTTCTACTCCTGGCGCTGGCTCAACGCCCTGGAGCGCTCCGGCAGCATCGCGCCGCGCCAGGGCTGGCAGCCCGTGCACCTGGGCCTCTGGCGCGGCGAGAGCCTGGTCGCCGTGGCGCCGCTGTATCTCAAGGGCCACAGCTACGGCGAATTCGTCTTCGACCAGTCGTTCGCCCAGCTCGCCGGCCAGCTGGGGCTGCGCTACTACCCCAAGCTGCTGGGCATGAGCCCCCTGAGCCCGGTGCTGGGCTACCGCTTCCACATCGCCCCAGGGGAGGATCCGGCTGCCCTCACGGCCCTGATGCTGCGGCTGATCGATGGCTTCTGCGCCGAGCACCGCCTGCTCAGCTGCAATTTCCTCTACGTCGACCCCAGCTGGCGGCCCCTGGCCGAGGCCGCCGGCTGCGCCACCTGGCTGCACCAGCAGAGCCTGTGGAGCAACCACGGCTACCGCCACTTCGACGACTACCTGGCCAGCTTCAACGCCAACCAGCGCCGCAACATCAAGCGGGAGCGCCGGGCGGTGGCCGCCGCCGGCCTCACGGTGACGCCGATCGTGGGCGAGGCGATTCCGCCGGCGCTGCTGCTGCGCATGCACGGCTTCTACGAGCAGCACTGCGCGCGCTGGGGCCCCTGGGGCAGCAAGTACCTCACCGAGGAGTTCTTCGCCCAGGCCGCCGCCGAGCTGCGTCCCCACCTGGTGCTGTTCAGCGCCCACCGCGGTGATCCACTCGATCCGGTGGCGATGTCGCTGTGTGTCCACACCGAGCAGGAGCTGTGGGGCCGCTACTGGGGCAGCGACGAGGAGATCGAGAACCTGCACTTCGAGGTCTGCTACTACGCCCCGATCGACTGGGCGATCCAGCGCGGCATCCAGCAGTTCGATCCCGGCGCCGGTGGCAGCCACAAGCGCCGCCGCGGCTTCGTGGCCCGGCCCCACGCCAGCCTGCACCGCTGGCAGCATCCCCGCTTCGAGGCCATCGTGCGCCGCTGGTTGCCGGAGGCCAACGCCCAGGAGCTGGAGGAGATCGCGGCCATCAATGCCGAGCTGCCCTTCACGGCGGCCCCGCCCCCCCTGGCGGATGCCGCCGATCCCGCTGCGTAGCATCGGGCCATGGCCACCACCCCCGCCAGCTTCGGCATCGAGCAGCGCCGTGCGCTGGATGCGCACCTCTCCCAGCGCTTCATCGCCCTCGATGCCGCCGGCTACTTCCTGATCAAGGTCGACCACGCCGCCGGTGAGCTGATCGCCGAGCACTACGGCAATGGCATCGACGAGCGCGGCCTCGCCACCGACCCCGAGACCGGCGAGGTGATCAGCTGCCGCGGCGCCGGACCGCGCCAGCCCCTGGCGACCTACCGCGCCCGCTCGGCCAAGGAACTGGGGATCGCCCTGACGGAAGGGGACGGTCCCCATCCCATCAGCTGCCTCGACCACGCCCTCTACCTGGGCCGCGAATTCCAGCGGGCCGAGCTCTGCCTGGAGCAGGGCCAGCCCTACATCCAGGACTGACCCCCTCGGGGAGCGCGCTCAGGCCGGCTGCAGCTCGCGATCGGCGGAGGCGGGGGCCGTGGGCGGCTCGGGGGGCAGGGCGGCCAGCTGCTGCTCGATCTCGCGCGTCACCACGCCGCGGTATTCCTGGAAGTGCTCGTTGTGGGCGAGCGTCACCAGGAACTGCTCCAGGTTGGCGGGGTTGCAGCGGGCGATCTTGAGGATCGAGCGCCAGAAGCGCCAGCGGGTGTCGCGCAGCACGCCCTGGCGCCAGATCACGATCAGCAGGGCGCGCACGTCGGTCCAGGAGGGCAGGCTGGCCTTGCCGAAGGCCACCGTCGGCACGTACTTCTGCCAGCGGGGCATGCCCACTTTCGTGTAGTAGTGCGTGACCCGGTCGATGTAGGCATTCGGCTCATAGAGCCGGCAGAAGGCATCCACGTACTCGTTGGCGATGTCGCGGATCGGCCGGGTGGGCACGAAGTTGAGCAGGTTGGTCTGGTTCACGCCCTTGGCGTCGGCCTTCTCCTGGATCAGGCGACCCTCCTTCTCCAGGCGGTGCCACAGGCCGGTGTTGGGCAGCGCCTGCAGCATGCCCATCATCGCGGCGGGAATGCCGGTGCGGCTCACGAAGGTCACGATGCGATCGCCGGCCCCGGTCTTCTCTCCGTCGAAGCCGATGATGAAACCGGCCATCACCCGGATGCCGTAGGAGGTGATCCGATCGACGGACTCCTCCAGGGAGCTGCGGGTGTTCTGGTGCTTGCCGGCGATCGAGAGGCTGGCCTCATCGGGGGTCTCGATGCCGAGGAACACCGAGTCGAAGCGGGACTCGGCCATCATCAGCATCATCTCCTCATCGGAGGCCAGGTCCACCGAGGCCTCGGTGGCGAAGCTGAAGGGATAGCCGTGCTCGATCTGCCACTGCTTGAGGGCCGGCAGCAGCAGCTTGGCGTTGCGCTTGTTGCCGATGAAGTTGTCGTCCACCAGGAAGATGGAGCGGCGCCAGCCCAGGTCGTAGAGGGTCTGGAGCTCGGCGATCAGCTGCTCCGGCGTCTTGGTGCGCGGCTTGCGGCCGTAGAGCACGATGATGTCGCAGAACTCGCACTGGAACGGGCAGCCCCGCGAGAACTGCACGCTCATCGAGTCGTAGGCGTCGAGCTCCAGCAGGTCGAAGCGCGGCACCGGGGTGGAGGTCACATCGGGCTTGTCGCCGTTGGCGCTGAAGCGGCCCGAGCGCTCGCCCCGCTCGATCGCCTCGATGAACAGCGGCAGGGTGATTTCTCCCTCGTCGAGGATCTTGAAGTCCGCCAGGGCCAGCTCGGGGGCGTCGGGGGTGGAGCTGGCGAAGGGGCCGCCCACGGCCACGGGCAGGCCCCGGGCCTTGGCCTTGCCGATCTGCACGGCCATGTCGGCCTTCTGCACGATCATCCCGGAGATGACCACCAGCTCGGCCCAGGCCCACTCCGCCTCGGTCACCTCCCGCACGTTGCGGTCGACCAGCTTCATCTCCCAGCGCTGGGGTAGCAGCGCCGCCACCGTCACCAGGCCGAGCGGCGGCAGCAGCACCTTGCGGTTCACCAGCTCGAGGATCTTCTCGTAGCTCCAGAAGGTCTTCGGGAACTCCGGGTAGACGAAGAGGGTGCGCATACCGATCGGGGGGTGACGTCCCGGTGGGACCGGAAGAATTCGGCCTGGCCCCGCGGGGAGCGGACCGGTGGGTAGTGCGCAACACCCTAGGTGGAGTGCCCCGCGGCGGGTGGCCTTTCTGCTGTAATGGCCACGACGTTTTGGGATGGCCGCCCATGGGTGCCGCGATTTATCTGGCTCTGGTGGGTGGTGGTCTGGCCATCGCCGCCGCCATCTCCCTGGTGCTGCGCGGCGTCAAGCTGATCTGAGGCCACTGGCCCCGGCAGCCCAGGCTCCAGCTCAGCCCGCCGTGAACCGGGGCTCCAGCTGGAGCCGGCGGCGCTGCAGGAGCTGCCAGGCCCCAAGGGCCACGCCCAGGCTGCCCAGCAGCCCGAAGCAGGCGCTGAAGCCCGCCTGCAGGGTCAGCCCCGCCGCCATCAGCCCACTGAGTCCGCCCCCGCCGAGGAAGGCGATCTGGCCCAGGCCCGCCATGCGGCCCCGCAGTCTCTGGGGCGCGTGCACCTGGATCAATAGGTTCGTGCCCGCCAGCAGGCAGGCGGTGCCGGCCCCGATCAGGTAGGCCATCGCCAGTCCCCACAGGGGACTCCAGGGCAGGGCCAGGCCCACCTGCGCCCCGCCGGTGACCAGGGTGGCTAGCCCGAGTAGCAGACCCGGCCGCTCGCCCAGGAGGTTGGCCCGCCGCTGCAGCAGCACGCCGCCACTGATGCTGCCGGCCGCCACCACGCTGGTGAACAGCCCCAGCTCCTGGGGGCTCGGCCCCAGCAGGCGGCTGGCCATCAGCGGCGCCAGCCCCGGGTGGAAGAAGCCCACCAGGCAGGCCACGGCCGTGAACACCAGCACGTGGCGCAGCCCCGGTCCGCACTCGCGCCAGGCGGTGGTGAGGCTGGCGGCCGCCCCCCGCTGGCTGCGCTGCTCCCACTCCCGGTGCGGGGCCATCAGCCACAGCAGCGTGCTGATCGGCAGCAGGTAGGTGGCGGCATCCAGGGCCAAGGCCAGGGTGGGCCCGGTGGCCGCCAGCAGCAGACCCCCCAGGGGCGGCCCCACCAGCTTGCCCACGTTGAAGATCACCGAGAAGCTGGTGAGGTAGGGCCCCAGCTGCTCCGGGGTGTCCACCAGCAGGGCCACGTACTTGTTGCGGGCCGTGAGTTCGTAGGCGCTGGCGGTGCCGATGCCCAGGGTGCTGAGCAGCAGCAGCGCGGCCTGGGTGCTGCCCGTGCTGATCGGGATGGCGATGGCGCCGAGCACGGCGGCGACGAACAGGCCCCACTGGGCCCGCACCAGCACCCGCTCGCTGCCGAGCCGGTCGGTGAGCACGCCCGCCGGGCCGCTCACCACCAGGGTGGGCAGGGTGAGCAGGGCGAAGTGCAGGGCCAGCAGCAGCGGGTTGGCATTGCCGTGCATCAGCAGCCAGCCCTTGGCGGTGAGGCCGGCGAACGATCCCGCGGTGCTCAGGCCCGAGGCCAGCAGGAAGGTGGTGCGCTGATGGCGGGTGAGCCGGCGGCGCAGGCGTCCCAGCTGGGCGCGCAGGGCCAGGA
This sequence comes from Vulcanococcus limneticus LL, assembly GCF_943369875.1. GTDB lineage: Bacteria > Cyanobacteriota > Cyanobacteriia > PCC-6307 > Cyanobiaceae > Vulcanococcus > Vulcanococcus limneticus_A. The sequence goes on along the minus strand of NZ_CALROT020000019.1, from coordinate 13,463 downwards.
GCGGGGGCGGCGCTGCGACGGCAGACCGCCCGGGGGACCGGCTCGGTGTCTCGTCGGCGCGAGGGGCCTGGCTGGGGGCCTTCGGCAGGCTCAAGCGCCTGCCTGGCGGGCGGCGAGGGCGTCGCCCACCATCGCCTTCGCCCCCACCACTTCACCCACCAGGTCGTAGGTGTCGGCGGCGGTGATGCGCACCGGCACCATGGTGCCCGGCGCCGCGCACAGGCCCCCTTCGCCGGGGAGCACCCGCACCTCGCCATCCACCTCGGGGGCGAACCGGGCGCAGCGGCCCAGCATCTCGCCCGTGCTCGGGTTCTCCTGCTCGATCAGCACATCCACGATGCGGCCCACCCAGGCGGCATTGCGCGCGGCGGCGATCGGCTGCTGCAGGGCCATCAGCCGGTCCTTGCGCTCCTGGGCCACCTCGGGCGGAACCTGATCCGGCAGTTCGGCGGCGGGGGTGCCCTCCTCGGGCGAGAAGGTGAACACGCCCACGTGGTCGAACTGCTGCTCGGCCACGAAATCCAGCAGGTGCTGGAACTGCTCCTCGGTTTCGCCGGGGAAGCCCACGATGAAGGTGGTGCGCAGCACCGCATCGGGCAGTTGCTCGCGGATGCGTCGCAGCACGCCGCCGGTCACCTCGGCCTGCCAGGGGCGGTTCATCGCCCGCAGCACCTCCGGGTGACTGTGCTGCAGGGGCAGATCCAGATAGGGCAGCACGTTGGCCACCTCGCGGTAGGCCGCCAGCACCGGCTCCGTGAGGCCGGTGGGGTAGGCGTAATGCACGCGGATCCAGGGGATCTCCACCTCCCCCAGGGCCCGCAGCAGCTCCGCCAGCTGCGGCTTGCCGTAGACATCCAGGCCGTAGTTGGTGGTGATCTGGCTGATCAGCACCAGCTCCTGCACCCCCTGGGCCGCCAGCTGCTGCGCCTCGGCCACGATCGACTCGATCGGGCGGGAGCGCTGGTCGCCGCGCAGGTGGGGAATGATGCAGAAGGCGCAGCGGTAGTCGCAGCCCTCGGCCACCTTCAGGTAGGCGATTGCCTCACTGGTGGTGCGGTAGCGGGGCAGGTGCTCATCGCCCACGAAGGTGGGGTTGGTACTCACCTGGTTCACCCGCTCACCGGCCTCCACCCGCTCCAGCACGCTGACGATGTGCTGGTAGTCGCCGGTGCCCACGATCGCCCTGGCCTCGGGCAGGCTCTCCAGCAGCTCCTCCTGGAAGTGCTGGGCCAGGCAGCCGGCGATGATCAGCTCCTTGCCCTGCTCCGCCAGCTCCACCAGGGTGCGCACCGACTCCTCGCGCGCCTCCTGGATGAAGCTGCAGGTGTTCACCACCACCACGGTGGCGTCGGATTCATCGGCGCTCACCCCATAGCCGGCCTCGGCCAGCAGGCCGAGCATGTGCTCGGTGTCCACCCGGTTCTTCTCGCAGCCCAGGTGGGCGAAGGCCACGGTTTTGCGGGACGCTTCTGTCCTGCGCGGCTCAGCGGCGTCGCCTGGCTCAGGGGTGTGGCGGGGGGCGGCGTCGCTGGCGGTCGGGCTCATGGCGTCGGGTGCGGCTGTGGGGCTATCCGGGGTCTGGCTGCGGTGGCACGGGGGGCGCTGGCCCGCTCGCCTGGGCGCTGGGGCGGGGCCACCGGGTGCTGCTGCTGATCGCTGGCCGCGCGCCGGCCAATCCTTCACCCTACCCAGACGTGTCGCGACCCCGTTCCCTCCCGCCATGGCTGACGCTTCCCACTGGCAGCGGCTGTTCCCCCAGGCCTGCCCCCTGATCGGGGTGGTGCACCTGTGGCCCCTGCCGGGCTCGCCCCGCTGGGCCGGTGACCTGGCCGCGGTGGAGCGGGCGGCCCTGGCGGACGCCCAGGCCTACCTGGACGGCGGCGCCGATGGCCTCATCGTGGAGAACTTCGGCGATGCCCCCTTCTTCGCCAGCGCCGTGCCGCCGGAAACGGTGGCGGCGATGGCCCGCATCGCCTCGGCCGTGGTGGCGATGGCCGGGGAGCGCCCGGTGGGGATCAATGTGCTGCGCAACGACGCCCTGGCGGCCCTGGGCATCGCCGCGGCCAGCGGCGCCCGCTTCATCCGCGTGAACGTGCTCACCGGTGCCACGGTGACGGACCAGGGGCTGATCCAGGGGCCGGCGGCCGAGCTGCTGCGCCGGCGCCGCCTGCTGGGCTGTGATGGCGGTGGTGCCGATGGCCGCGGCCCTGGCACCGGTGGGGCCGACCGCATCGCGATCCTGGCGGATGTGCTGGTGAAGCACGGGGCGCCCCTGGCGCCGCTGCCGTTGGAGGAGGCCGTGCGCGACACCCTGGAGCGCGGTGGCGCCGATGCCGTGATCGTGTCCGGCAGCGGCACGGGCCAGCCCACTGCCCTGGCCGATCTGGAGCGGGCCCGGCGTGCCGCGGCCCAGGTGGCGGCAGGGGTCCCCGTGCTGGTGGGCAGCGGCGCCACCCTGGAGACCGCCACCGCCCTGGCCAGCCGCTGCGATGGCCTGATCGTGGGGTCCGCCCTCAAGCGCGATGGCCAGCTGGCCAGTCCCGTGGATGGGCAGCGGGTGCGGGCCCTGCGGCACCAGCTGCCGGGACTGCTGCCACAATCGCCCCAAGACTGAAGGGCCCCCGTGACCTCCTCCCGCCTGAGCGAGCGCCTCGGCAGCAGCCGGCGTCGCAGCGATCCCGGCCGCAAGTGGGTGCGGGTGGCAATGGCCGTGCTCGCCACCATCGGCGCCATCGACACCGGCTCCATCACCCTCAAGGCCTGGGGCCTACTCGGCGCCCTCAGCTGCCAGAAGGAGGCCTTCTTCGGCTGCAACGGCTGCGAGAAGGTGCTGGCGAGCGCCTGGGGCAGCCTGTTCGGCCAGCCTCTCTCCCTGTTCGGCTTTCTGGCCTACGGCTCGGTGCTTCTGCTGGCGGTGGTGCCGCTGGTGCTCCAGGGGGACCTCCGGAGCCGGCTGTCGCAGCCGAGTCAGTGGGGGCTGTTCCTGCTCAGCACCGCCATGGCGGTGTTCAGTGCGGTGCTGGTGGGCGTGATGGCCTTCGGCATCCGCGACTGCTGCCCCTTCTGCATCCTCTCGGCTCTGCTGAGCCTCTCGCTGTTTGTGCTCAGCCTGGTGGGTGCTGATTGGGAGGACCGGGGCCAGCTGCTGTTCCGGGGCGTGATCACGGCCCTGCTGGTGGGGGTGGTGAGCCTGGGCTGGGCGGCCTCGGCCAACCGCCCGGATGCCTCCCTCGGCCAGGGGGTGCCCCCGGCCGTCGTGGCCGAGAGCAGCCCCGCCAAGCTGGCCCTGGCCGAGCACCTCAGTGCCAGCGGCGCCCGCATGTACACGGCCTACTGGTGCCCCCACTGCCATGAGCAGAAGGAGCTCTTCGGCAAGCAGGCCACCGCCAAGCTCACGGTGATCGAGTGCGCCCCCGACGGCCGCGACAGCCAGAAGGCCCTCTGCGACGCCAAGAAGATCGAGGGCTTCCCCACCTGGGAGATCAACGGGCAGCTCGACTCCGGCGTCAAGCCGCTGCAGAAGCTCGCCGACCTGAGTGGTTACAAGGGGCCCCGCGGCTTCTGAGCCTCGGCCTGATGGCGAGGACGCCTCGGCGTGGGTGGCTCAGGCCGCCCGCACCGGCTCCGCGTTGATCGGATCGCTGATGATCGCCGCACGGAGGCCGATGGCCTCCGTGCGGATCCGCTGGCCCCGCTGCTGCAGGCTGTGGCGCCGCCAGAAGGGTTGGGCCGCCGGGGCATCCACGCGGAAGTGGCCGCCCCGGCTCTCCTGCCGGAACAGGGCGGCCTCGAGCAGCAGCTCCGTCACCGCCAGGCGCTGACGCAGTTCCTGGGCGGGGATCAGCCAGCGCTGGGCTGCCTCCCCGAAGCTCAGTTCCGCCTCCGGCGGGCTGGCCAGGACGTGCTGCAGCGCCGGGGTGGCCTCCACCGTGCGCCGCTCGTGGCGGATCTGGCGCAGGCCATCGGCGAGGGGACCCGCGAGTCGTTCCACCCCCGCCACCTGCCAGCAGCGCTGGCGCAGCTGCTGGATGCGCCGCTGCAGCGCCTCGGGATCGGGGCTGGTCAGCGCCGCTGCAGGCCTGGCGCCGTCGGACGCTGCCGGGGGCTCTGGCGATCCGGCCCTGGGTGGTGCCACCAGGCTGATCTCCCGCAGCTGGCGGGCGAACACCAGACACTCCATCAGCGAGTTGCTGGCCAGGCGGTTGGCGCCGTGCACGCCGGTGCTGGCCACCTCCCCCACGGCGTAGAGCCCGCTCAGGCTGGTGGCAGCGGCCAGGTCGGTGCGGATGCCGCCCATCCAGTAGTGGGCCGCCGGCGCCACGGGGATCGGCGCCGCCAGCGGTTCGAGGCCCAGCTCGCGGCAGCGCCCCAGGATCGTGGGGAACTGCTGCTCCAGCCGCGCCCGGCCCACCGGCCTCAGGTCCAGGCCCACATGGCTCAGCCGCAGTTCGCGCATGCGCCGCACCAGGGCCCGGCTTACGGCGTCCCGCGGCGCCAGATCGCCGCCGGCCAGCTGGGCCACCGGGCTGGCCCCATCCGGTTCCACCAGCCGCGCCCCCTCGCCGCGCACCGCTTCGGAGATCAGGAAGTGGGGGGCCCCCGGCAGCATCAGCGCCGTGGGGTGGAACTGCACGAACTCCAGATCGCGGATGGCGGCGCCGGCCCGCCAGGCCATCGCCACCCCGTCGCCGCTGGCCAGGGCCGGATTGGTGGTGTTGGCGAACAGGTGGCCGCCGCCGCCGCTGGCCAGCACCACCGCCCGGGCGCCGATCCAGTGGATGCGGCCCTGCTCGAGCACCTGCAGGCCGCAGCAGCGGCCGTCCTCCACCCAGAGCTGCAGGGCCACCGCATCGAGGCGCCGCTCCAGCCCCGGTCGGCGCAGCACCTCCCGTTCCAGGGCATCCACCAGGGCACCGCCGGTGCGGTCCTGGGCGTGCAGCACGCGCCGGTGGCTGTGGGCCGCCTCCAGGGTGGTGCTGAGGCCGCCGTCGTGCCGGTCGAAGTCCATGCCCAGCTGCAGCAGCCGCTCCACGCAGGCCGGGGCCTGGCGCACCAGCAGCTCCACGGCGGCCGGATCGCAGAGGCCGGCCCCGGCCCTGAGGGTGTCGCCGATGTGGCTGGCGAAGCTGTCCTCCGGGCGGGTCACGGCGGCGATGCCGCCCTGGGCCCAGCGGCTGGCGGAGCGCGGCGCCCGCTCCTTGCTCAGCAGCAGCACCCGCAGACCCGCGGGCAGCTCCAGGCAGGCCATCAGGCCGGCGGCCCCGCCGCCCACCACCACCACGTCCACCAGCTCGGCCATTCCGCGTTCACCACTGCCGGCCAGGAACAGCCGTGAAGCCAACAAAAAAGCCGCCGGGAGGGCCCGACGGCGTTCACCACTGAACCGAGATTAGGGGACCGGGACTGGCCGCCCAATCGCCGGCTCGGAGGCTGATCAGCGGTACTGACCGTCGTTGATCCGGTCGAAGCCCTCGTTCAGGGCGATGGAGGGGGCGGTGACGGTGAAGTTGGACTTGTACTTCTCGAACAGCTCCTTCTGGCGCTCGGTCAGGTCGAGCTTGAGCACGTCGTCGACGTTCTCGTAGGGGCCGCCCAGCACGATCTTGCCGGCCAGGGTGGGATAGAAGCCGGGGTACTGCTTGAAGCGCCGCACCGAGGAGTTGTTGAGGTCCACCTTGTCGCCCCGCTCGGCGAGCTTCTCGTCCGCCACGTTGCGGCGCTCGGCGGCCTGCACGCTGGGGGGCATCACCAGGCCGAGCAGCAGGCCGGCCAGCAGCACGCCACCCATGAGCCAGGAAACCAGCCGTTTCATCGAAAACTCCGTCTGAACGGGGATCTATGCGACTGCCGGGCAGTCAGAGCTGTCAACCTACAGGTGGGCCGCCTCGCCGCTGCCCCGGGCCCGGCAGGCTTTTGCAGTTCTTCAGATCAGACCCGAGCTCGGGCCTTCCCACCGGTCCTTCAGGTCCGCCCGTCAGATCAGGCCGCTCAGGTGAGGCGCCCACAGGGCGGCGGCCAGAAACAGGCCGTCCACGGCGAGGGTGGTGGCCAGGGCGGAGGCGGCGAGCCGCCAGGCCGGATCCGGGTGGGACCAGTAGCGGCGGCACAGGGCCGCCAGGGCCGTGCCCGCCAGGCTCACGGCCGCCAGGGGCAGGGGTTCCAGGACCCCCTGGGCCGCCTGTTGCAGCCGCAGCGCGGCGTCCGCCGGTGCGGCCTCCAGCACGGCGGTCCAGTGGCCCATCACGCCGGTGAGGGCCATGACGCCATCGGTGCAGGCCGTGCCCAGCAGCGAGGCCAGGTAGAAGCTGGCGGCCAGGCGCCAGCGCCTGGTCCACAGGCCCCCCAGGGCCAGGGGCAGGGCAAAGGCTTCGATCGGCAGGTGCCAGAGGGGGTGCAGGCGGAACCAGCCCCAGAACAGACAGCCCCCCAGCCAGCTGCCGCTGAACCCCACCAGCAGCGGCCCTGCGTCGGGCCAGCCGATGCTGCGGGGGCGCCGCAGCGCCAGCCACTCCAGGGCCACGCCCAGCAACAGCAGGGGCACGGTGGCCAGGGCGGCGCTGAAGGGGTGCAGCCGCACCCAGGGGGCCTGCAGGAACACCGGCAGGGCCACCAGCAGCGCCGCCGCGGTCGCCAGGCCGTCGCGGCGCTGCAGCGTCACCCGGCCCAGGCCCCCGGCCGTCAGGGCCAGAACCTGGGGGGCAGGCAGCGACGGGGCCGGCGTTCTGGTGGCAAGGCTGGGCCGGACCCCGATCACCTGGTTGTGAAGAAAGATGATCAACCTTAAGGGACGCCGCGGGTCCAGCGGGCGTCGTCCGGGTCCCGGCGGGATGGCCCAGCGTGTTCCCCGTGCTGGTCAAGGGAGCGCCGCCGCCATAGGGTCGGCGCCAAGCTCCTGACCCCGCGCCCATGGTTCCGATCGCCCCGCCGCAGGACATCGGGGTCGTCGAGGCCACCTGGCACTACGTGGTCCTGGGGGTGGTGCAGGGGCTCACCGAATTTCTGCCGATCAGCAGCACCGCCCATCTCAAGGTGGTGCCCCTGGTGCTGGGCTGGGGCGATCCCGGCGTCGCCGTCACGGCCGTGATCCAGCTCGGCAGCATCGCGGCGGTGCTCGCCTACTTCCGCCGTGACCTGGTGGAGGTCTGGGAGGGCATGGTGAAGGCCTTCCGCCAGCGCGACTGGCAGGAGCCCGAGGCGCGCCTGGGCCTGGCGATCCTGCTGGGCACCGTGCCGATCCTGGTGGCCGGCCTGGCCATCAAGCGCTTCATCCCCAACTACGACGCCTCGGTGCTGCGCAGCCTGCCGGTGATCGGCTGGGTGTCGATCGCCATGGCCCTCCTGCTGGCCCTGGCCGAGCGGCTGGGTCGCCGTCGCCGCTTGCTCGCCGAGGTCCGGGTCCGGGACGGTCTGCTGGTGGGCCTGGCCCAGGCCCTGGCGGTGGTGCCCGGTGTGTCGCGCTCCGGCAGCACCCTCACGGCCTCGCTGTTCGACGGCTGGCGCCGTTCCGACGCCGCCCGCTTCTCGTTCCTGCTGGGCATTCCCGCCATCACCCTGGCCGGGTTGATCGAGCTGAAGGATGCGGTGGCCCAGCCCGTCTCCGGAGGAGTGATTCCCCTGGTGGCGGGCATCGTCACGGCCGCGGTGGTGTCGTGGCTGGCCATCGCCTGGCTGCTGCGCTTCCTGCAGCAGCACAGCACCTGGTGGTTCGTGGGCTACCGCCTGCTGTTCGGTGTGTCGCTGCTGCTCTGGGCCGGTCGGCACAGCGGCGTCGCAGACTGAGGCCAGCGAGCAGAGCCAGGCCGCCTGTGTGGAATGAACCCTCGGCGGGCATCGCCCTGGCCGATCTGGGCGATCACCAGCGCCTGCCCCAGCCGGCGCTGGTGGAGCTGGTGGAGCCGGGATCCATCGCCGAGGAGCTCGGCTTCCAGCCCGGCGACAGGCTGCTGAGCATCAACGGTGTGCGCCCGCGTGACCTGATCGACTTCCAGTTTCTGGTGGGGGCCGAGGACCTCACCCTGGAGGTGCAGGACCCCGACGGCACCATCCACGTGGTGGAGCTGGAGAAGGACGCCGACGAGGGCCTGGGCCTGGGCTTCAGCGAGGCCCTGTTCGATGGCCTGAAGCAGTGCAACAACGCCTGCGCCTTCTGCTTCATCGACCAGCAGCCGCCCGGCCACCGCCGCAGCCTCTACCTCAAGGACGACGACTACCGCCTCAGCTTTCTCTACGGCTCCTACCTGACCCTCACCAACCTCACCGCCGCCGACTGGCGGCGCATCGAGGAGCAGCGCCTCTCTCCGTTGTTCGTGTCGGTGCACGCCACGGATCCCGAGCTGCGCTCGCGCCTGCTGGTGAATCCCCGTGCGGCCCTGTTGATGGAGCAGCTGGCCTGGTTCGCCGAGCGGCAGCTGCAGATCCATGCCCAGGTGGTGGTCTGCCCCGGCGTCAACGACGGCCCGGCCCTGGAGCGCACCCTGCTGGATCTGGCGGGTTTCGCCGGCGCCGACTGGCCCGCCGTGCTCTCGGCGGCGGTGGTGCCGGTGGGCCTCACCCGCTTCCGCCCTGAAGGGGATGGTCTGGAGCCGGTGGATCGGGCCTGTGCCCGGCGGGTGATCGCCCAGGTGGAGCCGCTGCAGCAGCGCTTCCGCGACCAGTTCGGCAGCCGCTTCGCCTGGCTGTCGGATGAGTGGTATCTGATGGCGGGCCTGCCGCTGCCCCCGCGGGATGCCTACGAGGACCTGCCCCAGGAGGGCAACGGCGTTGGCAGCATCCGTGCCTTCCTGGAGGCGATGGAGGAGGCCACCGCCGAACTGCCGGCCGCGCTGCCGGCGCCGCGGCGGGTGAGCTGGGTGGTGGGCAAGCTGGTGGCCGAGGCCCTGCAGCCGGCCGTCGATCGGCTCAACGCCGTGGCCGGTCTGGAGGTGCTGCTGCATGGGCTGCCCAGCCCCTACTGGGGGCAGGACCAGGTGGTGACAGGCCTGCTGACCGGGGCCGATCTGCTGGAGGGCCTCGCCGGCCGTGACCTGGGGGAGGAACTGCTGCTGCCGGCGGTCACCCTGCGCCAGGGCGAGCCGGTGTTCCTCGACGACCAGGCCCTGGAGGCCGTGGCGGCGCAGCTGCCCGTGCCGATCCGGCTGGTGCATGGGGCAGATGACGTCGTGGCTGGATGCCTGGCTGATTCGGGATCCACTCACTAAGCTCTGCCCAACGAGTAATCCGGGTCAGTAGGCGGTGGGACGTTCCTGGAAGGCATGGCTGGCACTCACGGGGGCCTGCCTCGCTCCCCTGCCGGTCACATCCGTGCGGGCTGAGCCCGTGGCCAAGCCTGCGGCACAGGCGGAGGTCGCCCAGACCACGCCTGGCACCACGGCGATTCCGATCCAGGCCGCCCCGGCTGCCGCCCAGGCGCCTGTGGCGGCGCCCCCGCCCGTCAATTCCTTCCCCAACCTCGATCCCCAGCAGCAGATCCTGCCGCTGGCCCCTAGCGTCAAGGGCTCCCGGCCCAAGTCCAACCCCAAGGTGCTGACCCCGGCCGCCACGCGGCTGGACCCGGCCCTGCAGCGCCTGGCGGCCCCCGCCACCCTGGCCCTGCCCACCACGGTGCAGCAGGTGATGATCCGCGAGCTGCGGCCCCTGGATCTGCGGGAGGTCGAGAACCTGGCGGAGGTGAACAACCCCAACCTCAAGGCCATCGCCAGCCAGGTGGAGCAGGCCAAGTCCAACCTGCGGGCCCAGATCTCGGCCTGGTACCCCACCATCACCCTCAACGCCCAGAACGCTCCGGGCCTGTTCCAGGCTGAGTCGTACAACGCCCTGCCGGACGGCTCCTTTTCCCAGGACGGGCTCTCCTTCACCAAGCTCGGAGGCGCCCAGGCCACCCTGGGCATCAACTGGGCCCTGATCAATCCCCAGCGGGTGCCCCAGATCGCCGCGGCCCGCGATGAGTTTGAGAAGGCCAAGAACCAATACCTGATCGGTCTGCGGGAACTTCGGCTGCAGGCGGCCCAGGCCTACTTCCAGCTCCAGCTCGCCGACGACCGGGTGCGGATCGGTCAGGAGTCGGTGCGGGCTTCGCTGGTCAGCCTGCGCGATGCGCGGGCCCGCTTCCAGGCCGGCGTGGCCACCAAGCTCGAGGTGCTCGAGGCCGAGACCCAGCTGGCCCGCGACCAGCAGCTGCTCACCAACTCGATCGCGGACCAGACCGTCGCCCGCCGCGACCTGGCCCGGATCCTGGATCTGCCCCAGAACATCACCCCCACGGCCAAGGAGCCCCTGCGGGCCCTGGGCGTCTGGACGCCATCGCTGCAGGAGAGCATCATCGCGGCCTATGCCTTCCGTGAGGAACTCAGCAACGCCATCCTCGACATCTCGGTGTCGAACAGCCAGGCCAACGCTGCCCTGGGTGCGGTTCAGCCGTTCCTGAACATCTTCAACAACTTCTCGGCCGAGCGCTTCGCTGGTGGCGCCACGCTGGGCACCAACACCGTCAGCTGGAGCGATTACCAGTACCAGATCAGCAACGCCGTGGGCCTCAACCTCAGCTGGCGGCTGTTCGACGGCGGCCGGGCAGCGGCCGAATCGCGCCAGTTCAAGCAGCGGGCCCAGGAGAACGCCTTCCGCTTCGCCGATCAGCGCGACACGGTCCGCTTTGAGGTGGAGCGCAGCTTCGCCGAACTGGGCAAGAACAACCGTGACATCCAGACCACGTCCCGCGAGGTGATCTCCACCCGGGAATCCCTGCGCCTGGCCCGTCTGCGCTTCCAGGCCGGCGTGAGCACCCAGCGGGAGGTGGTCGACACCCAGCGCGACCTCACCAACGCCGAGGTGCGCTACTCCCAGGCCCTCGCCCAGTACAACAGCAGCCTGGCCGAGCTGCGCCGCCGCACCGGCCTCGACACCGTGGCCGTCTGCCAGCCCCCGAATCTCGGAGCCGTCAAGCCCAGCACCGGCATCGATGTGCCCGTGCCGCCCGAGCCCCTGCAGCCTGCCTGTCAGGCCACCCTGCGCCGTGCCCCGGCCCCGGCCGGCAGCTGAGCCGACTCCCCACAGCGGCTGATCCGCGGCGCTTTCGTCCTAACCTCCACTCCCAGCTGAAGGTGGCCAGCTGACTCTCCCCCTCCCCCGCCTGCTGCGCCTCGGTCTGTTCCAGGCCTGTCTGGGCTGCCTGGCGGTGATCTTCGCGGGCATGCTCAACCGGGTGATGCTCAGCGAGCTGCAGTTCCCCGGCCTGCTGGTGGGTGGGGCCTTGGCCTTCGAGCAGTTCATGGCCCCCTCCCGGGTGCTGTTCGGGCAGATTTCCGATGCCCACCCCTTCGCCGGTCGCCATCGCGTCCCCTACATCCGCCTCGGCGCCGCCCTGTTCTCAGGCCTGGCGGTGGCGTCGATTCCGGTGATCTTTGCCCTGCACGGGGCCTTGGCCAGTGGCAGCTCCGCGGCCATTGCCGCGGGAATCGTGGCCCTCTGCGGCCTGTTTGCCCTCTATGGCCTGGCGATTTCCCTGGCCAGCACCCCCTACCTGGCCCTGGTGATCGACCTCACCGATGAGCAGGAGCGCCCCCGCGCCGTTGGTCTGATCTGGTGCATGCTCACGGTCGGCATCGTGGTCGGGGCGATCGCCACCGCCGTCAGCCTCAAGGGCCTCGATGGCGTCACCGATCCGGCCCTGCTGCAGCCGACGTTGCTCGGATTCATGGCCAAGGTGGGGGCCGTGGTGTTCGCCCTCACGCTGGTGGCCACCCAGGGCATGGAACCGCCCGCGGCCGACCGCAGCCGCAGCGCCGACCGCGAGGATGCCCTCACCCTCCCCCAGGCCTGGCGACTGATCACCTCCAGCCGTCAGGTGCTCGTGTTCTTCGCCTTCCTGCTGCTGTTCACCCTGGCCCTGTTCCTGCAGGATCCGATCCTGGAGAGCTACGGCGCCGAGGTGTTCGGCATGCCGATTGCCGCCACGGCATCCCTCAGCGCCACCTGGGGCATCGGCACCCTGGCTGGGCTGCTGCTGGCGGGATTCTGGATCGTGCCCCGGCTCGGCAAGTTCGCCAGTGCCCGGCTCGGCTGCCAGCTGATCCTGGCCACCCTGCTGCTGCTGGTGCTGGTGGGCCTCACGGCCAGGGTGCCGCTCCTGCAGCTGGTGATGCTGCTGTTCGGCATCGCCTCCGGCATCGGCACCAACAGCACCCTGTGTCTGATGCTCGATCTCACCTTGCCCGAGGCCGCCGGCACCTTCGTGGGCGTCTGGGGTCTGGCCCAGGCCATCTCGCGGGCCCTGGGCAAGCTGGTGGGGGGCGGACTGCTTGATCTGGCCCGTTGGCTCCAGCCGGGGGATGGCGTGTTTCTGCCCTTTGCCGCAGTGCTGCTGATCGAGGTGGCCATCGCCCTGGCGGCCCTGGTGCTGCTGGAGCGGATCAACCTGCGCCAGTTCCGGGCCGACACCGGCCAGAGCCTGCAGCGTGTCCTGGTCGCGGAACTCGGATGACGGTCTCCACCTCTGCCTTTCCCGCTGACCTGGCCCCCCTCGAAGCGCTGCTGGATCGGGTGGCCGACCGCCAACGCCAGGATTTCGGCCAGCTGGATTCCGAGGCCAAGCCCGATGGCAGCCTGATTACCGCCTGCGACCGCTGGAGCGACGCCACGCTGGTGGCGGGTCTGGCGGAGCTGTTCCCCGGTGAGGGGGTGCTGAGCGAGGAGGGAAACCAGTCCGTGCCCCGCAGTTCGGCCTTCTGGGTGGTGGATCCCCTCGATGGCACCACCAACTTCGCCGCCGGCATCCCCTACTGGGCCATCTCGATCGCCCGCTTTGAGGCGGGGGTGCCGGTGCTGGCGGTGCTGGATGTGCCTCCGTTGCGTCAGCGCATCGTGGCGGTGCGGGGCGCTGGCGCCTGGCGCAACCACAAACCGCTGGCGCCCCCCTCGGCCCGGACCCAGGTGGCCGGCTGCGCCTCGCTCTGCAGCCGTTCGATCGGTGTGTTGCAGAAGCTGCCCAACCGACGCTTCCCCGGCAAGATCCGCCTGCTGGGGGTGGCGAGTCTGAACCTGGTGAGCGTGGCCATGGGCCAGACCGTCGCGGCCCTGGAGGCCACCCCCAAGATCTGGGATCTGGCGGCGGCCTGGCTGGTGCTCACGGAGTTGCAGTGTCCGCTGCGCTGGCTGCTGCAGGATCCGGCCCGGCTCGTGCCCGGCGACGACCTTGCCCGGGCCGATTACCCCGTGCTGGCGGCCCGCAACGACGCGACCCTCAGCACCTTCCTGCCCTGGGCCGAGGCCCTGGTGGCAGGGGATCTGCCCACCTGACCCCACCCCGTTTGCAGGATCGGGGAGTGGGGTGTTATGGTTTTGGACTGCGCGGGAGCCGAGAGGCGAGCGTGCGGCGCCAAGGAGCCACCGGGGGAACCCGAGCGGAAATCTGAGGTGACTTACGACGAAGGAGGCGCGAGCCACCGGTGTTGTAAGTTCAAGAGGCGGTC
>NZ_CALROT020000018.1:0-46940 GCF_943369875.1 Vulcanococcus limneticus LL | reverse complement strand
CAGAACTCGCAGGAGCGAACCAGCTGGTTGCCCCGCTACCTGGCGATCTATAACCGCCTCAGGAAGCACTCAGCCCTGGGCTGGCGCTCGCCTCAGCAGCGGCTCTGTGAGCTGCTCTGCTGACGAACCTGGTGAGACACAACACCTAGCGGAACTGGGGCTGTTTGTGTTCGGCGAAGCTGCGCTGCAGGATCTTGCCGAGGGTGAGGCCCACCGGCAGGTTTCCATCGAAGGCTGTGCCGGCGATGTTGCGATAGAGCTTGGCCGCCACCAGGCGGTAGGTGGAATCGGGGAGGGGGATCACACCGGAGCGCTCGGCCACAGCCGTTCCCTGCTGCAGGGTTGCATGGACGAACTGACGCACGACGGGCTGCTGCTGAAGATCACGCGCATTCACATAGAAGAAGAGCGCGCGCGACAGGGGGATGTACTGCGACGTCTGCACGGTGGCCTGGGACGGCAGGACCGGACCCCGCGGCCCCGCCACCGCCAGGGCCTTCAGGGCCCTGCGGTTGGACTGGTAGTAGTCGAAGCCGAAGTAGCCGAGGGAATCCGGGTTGGTGGCCACGCAGCGCACGAGAACGTCATCGTCCTCGCTGGCGGTGTAATCGCGGCGGGAATTGTCCTCCTGGCCATTGATCGCCTTGTTGAAGGTGTCGAAGGTTCCCGAGTCCTGGCCGGGTCCGCACAGACGGATGGCCCGATCGGGCCAGGTGCGATCGACCTGCCTCCAGCGTCGGATGGTTCCCTCGGCCTTGCGGTTCCAGATCGTTTTGAGCTGGGCCGTGGTGATCTGATCGAGCCAGCGGTTGCTGGGATGCACCACCACGGTGATGGCATCAAAGGCCACGGGAAGCTCGATGAACCGCACACCGCGGGCTTCGCACTGGGCGAGCTCGGCGCCGCTGATGGGCCTGGAGGCCGTGGCGATGCTCAGCCGACCCGCACAGAACTGGCGGAAACCGGCACTGGTGCCGCTGGCGCCAAGCTCAAAGCGGCTGCCGCGGCTCTGGCCGCCCATCTGAAAGCTGCGCACCGCCTCACGGGCCAGGGGCAGCACCGTGCTGGAGCCATTGATCCGGACGGTGCTGGCGGGCTTCGTGCTGATGGGCTTCGTACTGGCGGGCTTGGCGGTGGCGGGCTTGGATCCGGCGGTCTGGGCGGTGCCAGGGCGGATGCTCAGCAGCAGCGCCACCAGAAGACAGGCCAGGGGTCGTCCGCGCATGACGCCGGAGAGGGGCAACTGACTACAACTCTGGCCCACAAACAGTCCAGAGAGGTTATGCCTGGGTTATGGCCAGGGACGTCGATCGGCCGAGCGACACAACCGCATCATTTAAGGGGTTCTTAATCCTCCGGAACCCTCATTCGCACAGACTGACGGATGATCCGCCCGGTGGCCCATGTCGCTCGATGCCCTTCGAACCGTGCAGGCCTTCACCGATCCCAGCTCCGTCCGCGACCTTCAGGCCGGCGACACGCTGTTTCGCGAGGGTGATGAGGGCGATCGGCTCTATGGCCTGCTGGAGGGCGTCATCGAACTGCGCGAGGCCAGGGGCTCCGCCACCGAACGGATCACGGCAGGCCACGTCTTCGGAGCCGCCGCCCTGGTGACGGGCGAGCACCGCCGCCAGGCCACGGCCGTGGCGCTCGAGCCCTGCCGCCTGCTGGAACTGGGCCGGGAGGCGTTCCTGTTTGCCGTGCAGGAAACCCCGATGTTCGCCCTGGCGCTGATCGCCGGCCTGGAGGAGCGGCTGGAGCAGGTCAAGGGCGGAGGCGCCTGAGCCGGGACCGATCCGGACCCGGACCCCCCTTGAGCCAACGGCCCCCGGCCGTTGCCCAGACGTTGAACGGCCGTTAATCGCCCCTTAAACCCAGCAGAACTTCTGCATGGGAGATTGGGAAAGTCAAGCTGTTCACAGCCGTTCGCCATCGTGCCGATGCGCTTGGATTCAGGCCCTGATCTCTTCACCCTGCGCCGCCGGCCGGTCAGCGACAAGCTGGCGGACCGCAGTTTCCGCTGGATGACCGTGGCCCTGGCCTCCCTGGTGGGCCTGGTGCTGCTCGGCATCCTGCTCACCGTGATGGGCGGCTCCCGCCAGGCCATCAGCGCCTATGGCCTCGCCTTCCTCACCACCTCCAACTGGGATCCGGTGGGCGATCAGTACGGCGCCCTCACCGCCATCTACGGCACGATCGTCACGTCGGCCCTCTCCCTGGTGATCGCCGTGCCCCTCGGCGTGGGCACCGCGATCTTCCTCACCGAAAACATCATTCCCACCAAGCTGCGCGACACCCTGGCGCTGATGGTTGAACTGCTGGCGGCCATCCCCTCGGTAGTGCTCGGCCTGTGGGCCATCTTCGTGATGGAGCCCTTCCTGCGGCCCTTCCTCAGCTTCCTCTACACCAGGCTGGGCTGGTTGCCGGTCTTCTCCACCGACCCCCAGGGGCCCGGCATGGCACCCGCCATCCTGATCCTGGTGGTGATGATCCTGCCGATCATCACGGCCATCGCCCGGGACTCCCTGCTGCAGGTGCCGCCCGAGCTGCGCCAGGCGGCCTACGGCGTCGGCACCACCCGCTGGGGCGCCATCCTGCAGGTGATCCTGCCGGCTGCCGTCTCCGGCATCGCCGGCGGCGTGATGCTCGCCCTGGGCCGCGCCATGGGCGAAACCATGGCCGTCACGATGATCATCGGTAACTCCAACAACTTCAGCTGGAGCCTGCTGGCACCGGGTAACACCATCTCCTCGATGCTCGCCAACCAGTTCGGGGAAGCGGATGGCAACCAGGTGTCGGCCCTGATGTATGCCGCCCTGGTGCTGATGCTGCTCACCCTGCTGGTCAATGTGCTGGCCCAGTGGGTGGTGCGACGCCTCAGCCTGAAATACACCTGATCCGGGTCCGATGCACAGCTCTCTCTCCCCTCAGGCACCCGGATCCCGCAGCCCCGCCGCCAGTGCGGCCGGGTTCCAGCGCGGCTCCCTCACCTTCCGACCCCAGCTCTCCCGCAACCGCTGGAACGCCGTGCTCACAGGCCTGGCCGGCCTGGCGACCACCATCGCCGTGCTGCCCCTGGTGCTGGTGCTGGCCTACGTGCTGATCAAGGGCGGCTCGCTGATCAGCTTCTCGCTGCTCACCCAGCTGCCGCCCGCCCCTGGCCTGGAGGGCGGCGGCATCGGCAACGCCATCGTCGGCACCCTGCTGGTCACCGCCATCGCCGCCCTGATCGCGATCCCGGTGGGGGTCGGGGGTGGCGTCTACCTGGCCGAATACTCCAGCGGCGGCTCCTTCGCCAGCTTCGTGCGCTTCGGCACCAACGTGCTGGCCGGTGTGCCCTCGATCATCTGCGGCGTCTTCGTCTACGGCCTGATCGTCAGCACCCGCATCTTCTTCGGCCAGAGCTACAGCGCCATGGCCGGCGGCATCGCCCTGGCCGTGCTGATGATTCCCACCGTCATCAAGACCACCGACGAGGGGCTCAAGCTCGTGCCCCAGGAGCTCCGCCTCGGGGCCCTCGGGGTGGGGGCCAGCAAGATGGTCACCATCACCCACATCACCCTGCCGGCCGCCTTCTCCCCCATCGCCACCGGCATCGTGCTGGGCATTGCCCGCGCCGCCGGCGAAACGGCTCCGCTGATCTTCACCGCGCTGTTCTCACCCTTCTGGCCCGAGGGGGTCTTCAACCCCATCGCCACGATGTCGGTGTTGATCTACAACTTCGCGATCATGCCCTACCAGGCCCAGATCTCCCTGGCCTGGGCCTCTTCCTTCGTGCTCGTGCTGATGATCCTGGCCGCCAATCTCCTGGCCCGCTGGCTCAGCCAACTCACCCGCGCCTGACACCCGCCCTCGCCATGACCTCCTCCTCTCCCACCACCAGCGCCTCCAGCAGCAACCCCTCGGACATCTGCCTGTCGCTGGAGAATGTGGGCATCAGCTACGGCTCCAACGAGGCCGTGCGCAATGTCTTCATGGACATCCCCAAGGGCCAGGTGACGGCCTTCATCGGGCCCTCCGGCTGCGGCAAGAGCACCGTGCTGCGGGCCCTCAACCGCATGAACGACCTGATCGAGGGCTGCACCCTCAAGGGCCGTGTGCTCTTCCATGGCCAGGACCTCTACGCGCGCGACGTGGATGCGGTAGAGGTGCGCCGCCGCATCGGCATGGTGTTTCAGAAGCCCAACCCCTTCCCCAAGAGCATCTACGAGAACATCGCCTTCGGGGCCCGCGTCAATGGCTACAAGGGCGACATGGACGAACTGGTGGAGCGCTCCCTGCGCAAGGCCGCCATCTGGGATGAAACCAAGGACAAGCTCAAACAGAGTGGCTGTGCCCTAAGCGGTGGTCAGCAGCAGCGCCTCTGCATCGCCCGCACCGTGGCCATCGAACCGGAAGTCATCCTGATGGATGAACCCTGCTCGGCCCTCGATCCGATCAGCACCCTCAAGATCGAGGAGATGATCCACGAGCTCAAGAAGAGCTACACCATCGTGATCGTCACCCACAACATGCAGCAGGCCGTGCGCGTCAGCGACATGACCGGCTTCTTCAACGTGCAGTCCAAGGCCGACATCGACGGCAAGGTGGGTTGCCTGGAGGAATTCGCTCCCACCGAGCAGATCTTTAATGCCCCCAGCCAGCAGGCCACCCAGGACTATGTCTCTGGGCGCTTCGGCTGAAACCGAGGAGCCGCCGCCATGAGCAGCAGCCCAGTGAGCCATGGGGATGGGCCGGAACGTTCCGCTGAAGGGGTCCATTCACCGATGGAGTCCTTCAGCTCGTACCACGGGAGCCAGTGGAGCCCCAACCGGCTGGCCTTCCATCAGAACCTCGAGCAGTTTGCCGAGCGCGTGGGCCTGATTGTGGGTCTGCAGGGCAACGGCAAGATGAGCCAGGAGGATGCCTACAGGCAGATCAAAGACCTGCTCTCTGAGCTCAAGAGCAGCCGCAAACAGCTGCTGAAATAGATCGCCTGCGGGTCCGATCCGCGCAGCAACGAACCAAGCGCAGCGTTGCGTGCTCGGCGATCCCGGGGTGAGCCGGAGACAGATCCCCGTTCAGCGCCTTGGACGAGTGCCGGTCCAATCCACGAACCAACCCCGCCGCCACAGCCAGGTGGCCTGAACGGTGGCGATCAGGGCCATCACCGCCAGACAGGCTGGGTAGCCGTAGCTCCACTTTAGTTCGGGCATGAACTCGAAGTTCATGCCGTAGATGCCAGCCAGGAAGGTGAGGGGGGCAAAGATCGTGGAGACGATCGTGAGCGTCTTCATGATCTGGTTCATGCGGTTGCCCGTGCTGGCCACGTGGGCTTCCGTCACCGAATCGCACTGGTGCCGCAACATCTCGCAGGTGTCAAAGAGATGGGCCACGGTCTGGATCATGTCCTTGAATCCCTTCAGGCCCTCCGGACCCATGATCGGCTGGTTCTGACGCAGGAACACCATCAGCTGGTTGCGCAACGGCCAGAGCTGGCGGCGGATCTCCCGCAGGTTGCTGCGCAGCTGAAAGGCTCGGTTGAGCAGCTTGGGGCTGGGGTCCCGCAGGGCGGCCTCCTCCAGGTCATCGAGTCGATTGGCCATCTGCTCCAGCATCGGCAGCAGCGGATCCAGCAGGCTGTCGACCATGAAATGCAGCAGGTCGTCGAGATCCTCGGCACCCGGTGGTGGCGCCTTGGTCTGCAGCCACTGGATCAGCGGGGCGAAGGGCTGCTCCGAGGGACTCTCCTCCACCGAGATCAACACGTGCGGCAGCAGCACCATGCCCACCTGATCGCTCACCAGCACCGCGGGATCGCGGGAGAGGCGCAGGCGATGCATCACCACGGTGATGACATCACCAAAGGAGTCCACCCGGGTGGCCTGGGGCACATCGAGCAGCAGGGGATGAAACAGATCGGGAACCCCCAGGATAGTGAGAGCTTCCCGGATGGCATGGGGTTGCTCCAGGCCCGTGATGCGCAGCCACAGCGGTCGGCCCGACTGGCAGTGGTCCCGCAGGGCCGAGGCCCGGGCCAGGGGAATCAACTGCACACCGGCCGGATCCAGATCCACCACGCAGAATTCAGTCTTGGCACGCCCCCCGGCCACGTAGAGCGCGGTGGGCATCGTGCCGGGCCGCTCTTCCAGCCGCCGCGATTCAAGGGAACCTGGAGTGGGCCGCAGCTGCCGTAGATCGGGGATCAAGGCAATCCTGAATCGGCCTGCAGTTTCATGCTACTGCCGGCCTCCGGATCGTCACCCTGCACAACCGCAAGGCCCACGATTACTGGACCAGGGGTTGAGCGTTCGCGGTGAGCTTCGGGCTACCGACGGCATCGCTAAGGTGACCTGAACGTTCAGGGCCGATGAGCCACCCGCTGCACCCCCAGGGTGGCGAAAGTCCCCCACCCCCGGATGCCAACCCGACGGCCGGAGCCCACGCGCCCCTGGAGGGCTTCAGCAGCTATCGCGGCGCCGACTGGTCACCCCAGAAGCTGGCCTTTCACCAGAATCTCGAACAGTTCGCCGATCGCATTGGCCTGATCGTGGCGCTGCAGGCCGGTGGCAAGCTCGAACAGGATGAGGCCTACGCCCAGATCCGCAGCCTCTGGAAGCAGCTGGATGCCAGCCGCGCCCAGCTGCTGGACTTCGACATCTGAGCCAACGGGTCTCAAGCGCCCGTGGCCCGCGCCATGTGGCGGCAGATCTGCTGCAGGTGGCGGCTGACCCGCTCCAGCCAGCGGATGGCTTCAAGGCTGTGGGTTCCCCACTCCAGCTCCAGGTCGCCCGTGGCGATGGCCTCCATCACCCGATGGCGCAGCGGCTGGACGCTGACCTCAATCAGCCGGGCCGCCGCGGCGGAACCCTGGCTCGCCGCCATCCAGTGGTCCGTCGCCAGGATCGCGGGCAGGGCGCTCACCAGGCCCAGGAGCTCCTGCCGCAGCCCAGCCAGGGCCGGATCCGTGCGCACGGTGCGGGCCCGATCGGGCTCCTCCTCCAGCCGCTCATGCAGCCGTTGCAGATGGTCCAGGCCGTGCAGCAGGTGCAGCAGGCGCCGGCCTTCGGGGGCCTCCAGCTGCTCCACATGGATCTGATCGAGATAGAGCTCAATCCGGTCGAGCTCCCCCTGCAGTCCGTCGAGGCCGGTGGGCCGGGGCGGTGCCGGACCGGACTGAGCGCCGAGCAGGCCGCCCAGATGCACCACCAGATCTCCGAAGGTCTGGCGCAGGGCATCGGCGGCCGGTTCGAGGGCCTGGTCCGGCTGCGGCGGCGGGATGGCGTCGAGGTCGTCGACCTCCCGCTCCTGGGAGGCCCGCACCAGCCGGCGGATCAGGCCGGCGAACGGCCCCGTGAGCGGCAACAGCAGCGCCAGGCCCAGCAGGTTGAAGCCGCTCTGGAACAGCGTGAGGGCGAAGGCCGGCTCCAGCTGGCTGGAGGGCAGCGACGGCGCCGCGAGCAGCCGCAGGTAGGGCGGCAGCAGCACGAAGGCCAGGGCCGCCGTCACCACGTTGAACAGCAGGTGGGCCGTGGCGGTGCGGCGGGCGCTCAGCCCCGAGCCGATGGCGGCGATCTGGGCCGTGATGCTCGAGCCCAGATCCATGCCGATCACCAGGGCACAGGCCTGGCCCAGGTTGAGGGCGCCGGCCGCCAGGGCCGTGAGGCTGGCGGCCACCCCAGCCCCGGAGGAATGGGTGATCAGGGTGGTGACGAAGCCCAGGGCCAGCAGCTGCAGGCGTCCCGTGGCGGTGGCGGCGTCGAAGTGGCCGGGGTCGAGCAGCAGGCCCCGGCCGGCCATCGCCCTCTGCAGGGTGGCCAGGCCGAGAAACAGCAGGGCAAAGCCCGCCAGGGTGAGGCCCAGGCGCGCTGCCCGGCCCCGGCCGAGCAGCTTCAGGCCCGCCCCCAGCAGCAGCAGCGGCAGCATCAGCTGGCTGAGCTGCAGCCGGATCCCCACCAGGGCCACCAGCCAGCCGAGGCTGGTGCTGCCCACATTGGCCCCCATCACCAGCCCCAGGGAGGCGGGGAAGCTGATCAGCCCGGCAGCCACAAAGCCCACCGTGGCCACCGTCACCGCCGTGGACGACTGCAGCAGCGCCGTGGCGCAGGCACCGGTGATGGCACCGGACAGCGGAGTGCGGGTGAAGCGAAGCAGCAACCGCCGCAGCTGCTGGCCCGCCAGGCTGCGCAGGCCCTCACTGAGCAGGGCCAGGCCCAGCAGGAACAGGCCGAGCCCGGCGAGGGCATTGAGCAGGGAGCTGCCTTGGTCCAGAGCGCTCACCCCATCCCTGAACTCGGTCTAGACACGGCGAGGGCATTCAGCAGGGGAAGTGCGACGGCGGGAGTTGGGCGGGGCTGAGGGCAAGGGAAAAGGGCCCCCGCGGGGGCCCAGGTAGAAGCAGCAGCGCTGCTTCAGAACAGGTCGGAGGTCTGAATCAAGTTGAGCTGACCGCCCTGAGCGAGGTAGCCATTGCCGGCAATGTTGCCGTTGACAAGGCTGTGGGCCTGCACATCGGCCAGGAACAGGGAACCAGCCGTCAAACCGTAGATGTAGGAGACATCGATGATGCCAGACGACTCCCAGTTGCCAGGATCGGGATTGGTGCCACCGGCAGCCCGGGGATCAGTCTGGCCGTAGGCCGTGGGCACGGCGTTGCGATCAATCTGCATCCAGCGCTCCGCCGTTGCCTGTCCGGTGAGGGGATCGGTGGTTGTGGCACTCACCTGCCAGATCGAAGCTTCCTGCTCAGCAAAGAAGGCCTTGTCAACAGAACGGTCTTCCTGAACGTAGATCGAACCATCGGCCGACCAGGTCAGGTTGTCCGGGTTGCGGATGATCGTGGCGCCAAAGGCGGCGCGCTCAGCGATGTCGATCTGGCCATTGTCGTCACCAAAGGCCTCGTCCCAGGCCGCGATCTGACGGTCGCCGTCGTAGATCACGGCCAGACCGGTGCTGTTGCCGCCAGCAATCAGGCCGTTGCCGTCAAAGGCGCCGCTGAGATCCAGGGTGATCAGGTTGCCGAAGGTATCCGCAGCCCCGAAGTCGGCGTTGCCGGTGGTGGCGAACACCACCTGCTGGCCATCGGTCGGGTTGATGGAGGCATCCTCCAGGCGGCTCAGTTGCAGGGCTCCCAGGCCATTGGCCGTGGTGCGCAGCTGGGCTTCACTCAGAAGGGCAACCTGGGCCCCCGTACCCACCAGCACCCAGCTACCAGCTGCCGCCGTGCCCAGCGCCAGCGCATTGAGATCGGCGGAATCGGGAACACCAGCTGTACCAGCGGCGGTGCCGATGCTGCCAGCGGTGGGAACCCAGGTGTAGAGGTTGCCCTGGCCGGCAGCCAGGCCATTGCGCTCCAGGAAGCTGGCTCCATCGGCAGTCGACTTCTCACCCACCCACAGGTAAATCGGGGCGGTGTTGTCGTCCATCAGCAGGACGCCCACTGTGTTGATGCTGCCGGTGTCCACCTGGATGGCAGTTTCCCAGCCAGCGCGACCCAGGCCCGCCAAGGCATAGATCACCTCGGTCTCCGTATCGAGAGCATAGAGAAGTCCTTCGTCGGATTCCTCACCGGTGAGGAAGATGGAATCCACGAAGCCGCGGCCAGCGCCGAAGCGATCGGCCTGCTCATAGCTGCTGGAGCAGAAGCGGGCAAAACCACCATTGAGCTGAGCAGCAGAGGTCACCGCATTGCCTTCAGCGTCGATGATCTCCTTGTAGGCAATGCCGCCGGAGACCATGGCTGACTGATAGCCATTGGAGGCGTCGTCGTCGACGTCTTTGTCGATGATGAACTTGCTGATCCGGGCTCCAGTCAGGGCAACGCCATCCACCAGATAGCCGTAACCAACGGTGTTGCCGAGCTCGCTGTTGGCGAGCACCGTGAAGGTGCCATCGCCATTGTCGTAGGCACCGAGACCGTCAAAGATGCCGGTGGGTGCATAGACGCTGTAGCCCGGGTTGAGGCCATTGGTGAACTCACCATTGGTGATCAAGTTGGTGACCTCGAGCTCGGGACCACCGGCCACATCCTTGAGCATGGTGCTGGCAAAGGTGCCGGCACCGGCCACCGGCGGCGCAGCGATCAGGGCCTCAAGATCGAACACGTTCAGCGTGTTCGAGATCTCGTTCGACACCACCAGCTGCTGGCGACCCGTGGGGCTCTGCTTGGCCTCCACCACCTTCAGCCCTTCCGGGGAGATGCTGCCGTCGATCACCGTGCTGGTCACGAACTGGCCAGCCGTGGGATCGGTCACATCAAACACGGCCAGCATCGAGCTGGACGTGCGCTCAAGGCTCACGATCGCATAGCTGCGGCCGTTGATCTGAACCACGATGACACCCTCGGGCTCCACACCCTTGCTGTCGCTGCGGCCATCGGCATACATTCCCGCCGCGAAGGCGACCGTCTGCAGGGTGTTGCCGCTATCCCAGAGCAGGGTTCCGGTATTGGCATCGAAGATGCTGATGCTGCGGCCGCCGAAAGTGGTGGCAAGATCAGTGCCGACCCTGGCATCGTCAGTCAGGGTACGGACGTTTGGATCTGGCCCATTGCCGGACTCATCCTTGTAGCCGGTGTAATCGCGTCCATCACCCTCGTTGGCGGTGATGAAGTAGTCCTTGCCCTTCACGCTGTAGGCGGCAATGCCGTCCGCCATGCGCAGTCCTTCGAAGTTCTGACCCAGCTTCGGCTTGAAGCCGCCATCCTTGTCGCTCAGATCCACGAGCTGGGTGCTGTAGTCAACCGTGCCCAGGGCGAAGACCTTCTCGATCGTGTTGGTGGCCAGGTTCACCTTGGCCACGCCGTTGTTCTCCTGCAGCGTCACGTAGGCGTAGTTGCCCAGCACCGTGACGTATTCAGGCTCAATGTCGTTAGCCTGGGTGGTACCAGCAGGACCGGAGAGGCGGATCCCGGAAGGCAGGGTGATCCCCGCAAAGTCCAGGCCGCTGTAGCTGAAGCGCTCCTGTCCAGCCCGACCCTGGATGTCGATGATGCCGATGCTGCCGGGGCGATCAAGGGTATAACCAGCAGCGGGTTCCCCCTCGTTGGCCACCACCAGCTTCGTACCCTGCGCGTTGAAGGCCAGACCATCGGGGAGATAGCCCACCGTCACATCTGTGATCTTGGTGAGGCTGCCGTCGGTGCCGAGGCGGTAGAAGCGCACGAGGCCCTCCCCACCGCTGGTGCCGTAGTTGGCCGGCGACAGGGCCACCGCCACCAGGTTGCCGAAGGTGGCCACCGATTGGGACACGTAACCGCCGCCATACTCCACGCGGCCCACCAGGGACAGAGCCGAGGGGTTCGTGGCGTTGGTCACCTGCAGGCTGCTGCCACCGCCGCTGGAGAACACGAACAGCTTGCCGCCGACGGTCACGGTGGCGGAAATTTCCGTCTGGAACTGTTCGCCCGACAGGCCTGCTGGCGTCAGGTTGAGGCTGCCCAGCAGAGGGGATGCAGGGGCCTGTGCCGACTGACCCGGGAACGCATTTCGATTGGCAAGGGCGGGGGCCGCGGCCTGGATCACGTCCGCGCTGGCCGAGGCCTGGGATTCCGGGATCAGCGGGAAGGCTGGCGTCGAGCTGGGGCGGGGCATTAGGTGGGCTTGCCGATGTCCCGCCAACCATCAACGGGCTCAATCAACCCCGTCGTTAAGACTTCGCCAGGAGTTTGTTAAGCCTTGATCAAGAGGCAATTACCCACACCAGCGCCTGCATCCCAGGCGACATGGCGAGGACTTAACCCTTGAGCCCTGTCAGCTGGCCGACCAGCACCTGGTGGCCTCCAGCACCACTGTTCGGGTCGATGGTCCTCTGAAGTGGCATCACGAGCCATTGGGTCATGGCGCTCCCCTCCGCTGACCGTCTGTCGTCGAACCGTCTGTCGTCGATCGGCACCTGCCTGGCGATCCAGGGCACGATCCTGCTGCTGGGCTCCTGGTTGGTGTCGCTGCATCCTGAGCTGCGCCAGCCTCTCGACAGCCACCTGCGCCTGCCGTCAACGTTGAAGAGCTGAAGCCAGGGTTACACCCGGCTCAGCGGCCACGGCGCGGGGCGCTGTGCGGACGTGGATCGTCATCTGTCCTAGAGAGGAACGATGGGGGCGGACCACCTTCGGCTCTCGAGTCGATCCCCGCCCCAAGGCTGTAACGCGCGAGCGCTGTGAAACGAGAGCGACGATGACCGCCATCCCCGTGCTCAGCGGTGGGGCCTACGCCGCCGAACTGGTGCAGAGCCACCTGCGGCGCATCGTGGAGCTGCAGACCCCGGTGCTGGAGGACACGGACCCGGAACCCCTGCACCAACTGCGGGTGCGGTTCCGACGGATGCGGGCCACCCTGGCCCAGTTCGCGCCGGCCCTGGAGCTGCCGGAGGTGGTGACGGGGCAGCGGCTGGCGAAGTTCGGCCGCAGCCTGGGCCTGGCCCGCGATCTCGATGTGCTGCGGGGCCGACTGGAGGGGGACCTGCTGCCGCTGCTGCCGCCGCGGGAGCTGGCCAACCTCAAGCGGGTGCAGAAGCAGCTGAAGCGGGAGCGGCGGCTGGCCTTCGAGGCGCTGGTCGACACGCTCAAGGGCAAGCGCTACCTGCAGCTGATCGCCGCCCTGCAGGGCTGGCTCAAGCAGCCCCGCACCACGGCCCTCGGCGAGGAGCCGGTGCGCGCCTGGCTGCCGGAGTGGAAGGCCGACGCCCTGGCGGGGCTGATGCTGCACCCGGGCTGGCGCTGCCGCGGCTACGGCGCCGCGGGCGATCACGAAGCCCTGCACGACCTGCGCAAGCGCATCAAGGCCGCCCGCTACGCCCTCACCAACCTGGAGGAGCTGGAGGGGGACGCCCTCAGCCCCTGGATCGAGCGCTTCAAGGCCATGCAGGAGCAGCTGGGGGATTTCAACGACCTGCTGGTGCTGCAGCGCGCCCTGGAAGACCAGGTGGAGGGGGATCTGGATCGGCAACTGCCGACGCTCTGCAGCCTGCTCCTGGAACAACGGGCCCAGACCTGGGGCCGATGGCAGACCTCCTCGACGGCCATGCGCGACCCCCAGACCCAGGAACAGTTCCGCCTCATGCAGCTGGGCCTGGGGGCCAACCAGCCGTCAAGTGCCGCCGCTACCGCGAACCCTCCGGGCTGATACCGGGGAGCAGACGGGTGTGTCGATAACATCCCGGCGGCCTGAGCCCTTCTCTCCCGCCCGGAGCCATGTCCCTGTTGAAGGCCTGCGGGCCTGTGGCCCTTCCCCTGGCTCTGCTGTCGCTGGCGGTGTTCACGATTGCCTTTGAGCGGATCTCGTTCTGGTGGCGCTGGTGGCGGCCGCCGGCGCGCCAGCGCGACAGCCTCCGGCGCGAGCTGGCGGCCACACCCAACCCGGCGGCGGCCCGCTTGCTCCTGGAGCGGCGCCAGCGGGCCATGGCCTTCGGCGAACCGGTACTCCAGGCCGCCGTGCTGCTGGCACCGTTGCTCGGGCTGGTGGGCACGGTGCTCGGCTTGATGGGCGTGCTGCGGGAGCTGGGGCCCCAGTTGCTGCTGCCCCCCACCAGCCCCCTGGCGGGCTATGCGGATGTCCTGGCCAGCACGGTCGTGGGCCTGCAGCTGGCCCTGGCGGCCCTGGCGCTGCTGCTGCTCAACCAGGGGCTGCGGCGCTGGCAGCGCGGTCTGCTCGACCTGGAGCTGCGCCAGCGCGAGGTCGGCCCGTGAAAGGTCAGCCCTTGACAGGGATGCTGGCCCTGGTGATGCCCGCCACCGCCACCACCCTGGTGGTGCTCACCGCCACGGCCAGCCTGCCGGCGCTGCTGGGGGGATCCCCAGAGCCCAGGGCCCAGGCCAGCCAGACCACGACCGGCGCCGAGACCCTGCTGATCGTGCGCAGTGCCATCGGTGCCTGGAGCGTCAACGGCAGCCCCCTGAGTGAAGCCACCCTGGGGGAGCGCCTGCGCCGCCAGCGGCTGCGCCTGGCCCAGGCCGGCCCCCAGGGCCCGGCGGTGCGGGTGCACTTTCTGCCCTCGCCGGGCCTGGGCAGTGGGGAGGTGAGCCGCAACCTGGCCTGGCTGCAGCGGCAGAGCGGCAGCCCGGTGCAGCTGCAACTGGCGGGGGGCGGATGACGCGCTGGTGGCTGCCCTGCCTGGGCTACGGCCTGCTGGGCACGGCCCTGGCCGGCTTCGGCCTGGCCCTGCTGCTGCTGCCCCAGCGGCTGGCCCAACGCCCCATGGCCCAGGGCCTGCTCACCCTGCACGTGGGACCCGGCGGGGCGCTGCGTCTGTGGAACCAGCCCGTGTCGCGCCCGGAGCTGGTGGCGCTGCTGCGCCAGGCGCGCCAGCGCCGACCCGATCTGCACCTGCGCCTGCTGCCCGATCCAGCCACCCCCTGGGGTGAGGTGCTGGGCCTGCTCCACCAGCTCGACAACGGAGGCCTCTCCCTTGAACTCCAGCTTCCCCAGGGTTGATCCCAGCCAGTGGCAACGCCACGGGCAGCGGTTGTTGGCCCATCCCCTCGGCCGGGCCTTCCTGCTGGCCCTGGGCGTCAACGCGCTGCTGCTGCTGATCGGCGCCCTCACCCCGGCGAGCCGGCCCACGGGCGATGTGGCCCGCTCCGGCCCAGCCGCATCCCGACCGGTGGATGACACGCCCCAGCTGCTGCGCCTGGGCCGCCGGCTGCAGGCCGCCCAGGCCCGCCTGGATGCCCAGGCGCGCACGGGGGCAAGGGGATTGCAGCCCCTGAGCGTCGCCTCACTGGCGGCCCTCGATGCCCTGCCGCCACCGCCGCCCGATCTGCTGCCGGAGGTCGGCCAACCCAGGGCCGGGAAGGCGAAGCCCGCCGCCAGGCCGACAGCCAGGCCCGCCACCCGAGCGACCGCAAGCAGCCCCCAGCCCCCGGATGGGGAGGCGGATCTGCCCGCCCAGCCCGCCGAGGTGCTGGATTTGGCCCGCGGCTGGATCCCCGGGGCCAGTGAGGGGGCCTTCGACGGCTTCAGCGCCCCCGCCCAGGCGGTGCGCCGGCGCCTGCTCTGGCCCGATGCGCCCCTCGGCCAGCGGCTGCAGGCCCTCTGGCGCCGGGCCCGGCCCGCCAATTCCCCCTTCGCAGACCTTGGCGCCGCTGCGGAGGTGCGGCGCCTGGCCCCCGGCGCCCCGGCCGAGCTGAGCCTCACCCAGCCCCAGGGCCTCACCCTGGTGGAGCGCGACGGGCTGCTGCTGCTCTGGCGCGATGGGGAGGCCCTGTGGTTGATCCGCACCCCCCTCAAGTCCAGCCCCCGCGAAGGCACCGCCGCCGCCGCGTCTTAACCGGCGGAGGTGGGGCCTTCAGCCGGCTCGGCAGCTTCCTGGCGGGATTCACCCCGCAGCCCCAGCCGGGTGGCAATCCGCTCGGCCTGCACATAGGACACCGGGGTGATGTAGAGGGTCACGAGCTGGGAGAGCACCATGCCGCCCAGCACCACCAGACCCAGGGGGCGCCGGGACTCGGCCCCCGCTCCCCAGCCCAGGGCGATCGGAATCGTGCCCACGATCGCCGCCACGGTGGTCATCATGATCGGGCGGAAGCGCACCAGCGAGGCGCGGTGAATCGCCTCCAGCACGTCGAGTCCATCACGGCGATTGGCGATGGCGGCATCCACCATCATGATGCCATTCTTCTTCACGGTGCCGATCAACAGCACCAGGCCGATGATGCTGTAGATGTTCAGCTCGGAGCCGAACACCAGCAGGGCCAGCAGCCCCCCCACGGCGGCTGAGGGCAGGCTGGTGAGGATCGTGAGCGGGTGAATCGCATCTTCGTAGAGGATGCCCAGCACCACATAGATCACCAGCACCGCCGCCAGGATCAGCCAGCCCATGCCGGCCAGCGATTCCTCGAACACCCGGGCGCTGCCCTGGAAGGCGCCGGTGGTGCCGGGGGGCAGGGCTTCGCGGGCCAGCGTGCGGATCATGCCGGTGGCCGCATCCAGCGACACGCCCGGCCGCAGGTTGAAGGAATAGGTGACCGACGGCAACTGGGCCGTGTGGTTGATGCTGGCGGCACCGCTGCCCTGCTCGAGGGAGGCGATGGTGGCCAGGGGGATCAGCTTGCCTTCCCCGTTGCGGATCGAGAGGCGGTCGAGGTCGGCCGGTTCGCTCTGGGCCCCGCGCTTCACACCCGCGATCACGGGGTATTGACCGTCGGGCTTGTAGATGGTGGAGACCTGGTTCTCGCCATAGGCGTTGCGCAGGGCCCCCTGCAGGGCGGCGGCGTCAACGCTGAGGGCCGCGGCCCGGTCGCGGTCGATGCGCAGCTGCAGTTCCGGGTTGTTGGGCAGCAGATCGCTGCTCACATCCGTGAGCTCGGTCAGGGCCCGCAGCCGCTGCTCAAAGGCCGGCGCCTGCTCCAGCAGCGCCTCCAGATCGATGGCCTGGATCGTGAACTGGTACTTGGCCCGGGTCTGGCCCACGCCGATGTTCACGGCGGCCGGCACCCGCACGAAGGCCCGCAGACCCGGGATGCCGTTCACCGTGCGCCGCAGCTGGGTGCTGAGCTCTTCGGCGCCGATGGCGCGCTCGGAGCGGGGCTTGAGCTTCACAAACATCCGCCCGGTGTTGGCGGAGGCATTGGCCCCCCCGGAGCCGATCGTGCTGTTCACCCCGGCGATGGCGGGATGGGCCTGGAGCTTGGCGCTGAGTCGTCGATGCAGACCGGACATCTCCTCGAAGGAAATGCCCTCGGCGGCCTGGGTGATCACCGTGAGCTGGCCGCTGTCCTGGTCGGGGATGAAACCCTTGGGCACCAGGGGCACCAGCACCACGCAGAGCAGCAGCAGCGCCACCGAGATGAGCTGCACCGGCCGGGGACGCCGCAGGGCCGCCAGCAGCGTGCGGTCGTAGAGGCGGGTGATCCGGGCGAAGAGCGCGTCGAAGCGCCGCAGCAGGGGGTTGTCGCGACGCTCGGAGCCAGGAGCTGGCAGCAGCCGGGCCGCCATCATCGGCGTGAGGCTGAGGGCCACCAGGGCCGAGAAGGTCACCGCCAGGTTCATGGTCACGGCGAATTCCCGGAACAGCCGGCCCAGCAGCCCGCCCATGAACAGCACGGGGATGAACACCGCCACCAGGGCCAGGGTCATCGACACGATCGTGGGCCCGATCTCGCGGGCGCCGTTGATGGCGGCCTGCCAGCGGCTTTCGCCCTGCTCCTGGCGCCAGACGATCGCCTCCACCATCACGATCGCGTCGTCCACCACGAAGCCCACGCTCAGGGTGAGCGCCATCAGCGAGATGTTGTCGAGCGAGAAGCCCAGCACCGCCATGGCCCCGAAGGTGGCCACCAGCGACACCACCACCGCCAGCGACGGCAGGGCCGTGGCGATGCCGGTGCCTAGAAACAGGGCCACCACCGCCACCACCAGGGCCACGGTCACCACCAGGTTGATCTGGACGTCGTGGATGGCCTCGCGGATCGATTCGGAGCGGTCGAACAGCACGTCAACCTGGATGGCGCCGGGAATCTGCTGCTCCAGCTCGGGCAGCAGCGCCCGGATCGCATCGGCGATGGCCACCGTGTTGCTGCCGGGCTGGCGCTGCACCGCCAGCACGATCGAGCGGGTGCCGTTGTACCAGCTGGCCAGCCGCTCGTTGGCCACGCTGTCGCTCACCTCGGCCACATCCCCCAGGCGCACCGGTGAGCCGTTGCGGAAGGCCACCACCAGTTGCCGGTAGGCGCCGGCATCCTCCAGCCGGGTGTTGTCCTCCACGCTGTAGGTGCGCTGGCGGCCGTAGAGGTTGCCGGTGGGCAGGTTGGAGTTGCCGGAGCGGATGGCTCCCGCCACCTCGTCGAGGCCGATCCCCTTGGCGGTGAGGGCCTGGGGATCCACGCGGATGCGCACCGCATACTTCTGGGCCCCGAACACCTGCACCTGCGACACCCCGTCGAGCATCGAGAGGCGCTGGGCCATCTGCACCTCGGCGGCCCGGCTCACCTCCGAGAGGGGCAGCACCTCGGAGCTCAGCACCAGGTAGAAGATCGGCTGCTCGGCGGGGTTCACCTTGCGCAGCGACGGCGCCGTGGGCATGTCCGGCGGCAGCAGGCGCGAGGCCTGGCTGATGGCGGTCTGCACGTCCTGGGCGGCGACGTCGATTTCGCGGTCGAGGTTGAACTGCAGGCTGATCTGGGTGCTGCCCTGGCTGCTGCTGGAGGTCATCGCGCTGAGGCCGGCGATGCTCGAAAACTGCTGCTCCAGGGGCGTAGCCACGGCCGTGGCCATGGTCTGGGGGTTGGCGCCGGGCAGGGAGGCGCTCACCTGCAGCGTGGGGAAATCGATGCTGGGCAGGTCGCTGATCGGCAACCGCAGGTAGCCGACCACCCCGAACACCACCAGGGCCAGGCTCAGCAGGATCGTGGTGACCGGCCGGCGGATCAGGGCAACGGAGAGCTTCATGGCTGGCGCGGCGACGCGCCGGGAGCTGGTGGTGGCGGGGCGCCACCGCCAGGGGGTCGCGTGATGATGCGGGCGCCGGGGCCGAGGGCGAACTGGCCGCGGATCACGACCTGCTCCCCGGGGACCAGGCCGCGTCGCACCACCACCAGACCGTCGTTGGCGGGGCCGAGCTCCAGGGTGCGGGCCTCCACCGCGCGGCCAGGCCTGGCCGTGGCGCCGGCGCCGGCCGAGGCGGGAGCGGACCCGGGCGCCGCGCCCCGGGCGGGGGCCGCCACGTACACGAAGCTGCCCTTCTGGCCGCTCTGCACGGCGACCTGGGGAATCAGCGTGACGCCGTTGAGCCGCTCCAGCTGCAGCGCCCCCTTCACGAACTGCCCCGGTACCAGGCGCAGGGCCGTGTTGCTGAAGGAGACCTTGATCGGCGTGGTGCCGGTGCTGGGATCCACGGCGTTGTCGATGGCGCTGACGCGGCCCTGCTCGCCCGTCTCCAGCCGCACGGCCAGGCCCCGCCGCACCTGGCCCAGCATCCGCTGGGGCAGGGCGAAGACCACATCGATCGGGCGGAACTGGTTCACCACCAGCAACGGCTGGGTGTTGCCCTCCTGCAGCAGGTTGCCGGGCGTGACCCGCAGCTGGCCGGTGCGGCCGCTGATGGGCGATCGCACGGTCGTGCGGTCGTAGCGCAGGCGGGCGGCGGCCTCGGCGGCCTCGGCGGCGGCCAGGTCGGCGCGGGCGCTCACCACCTCGCTATCGCGGCTGAGGGCCTCGGCCTGCAGGGAGTCCGCATCGCTGCGGAACTGGTCCTCCTGGTCGCGGCTGACGGCGCCCTGGCTGCCGAGCCGGGAGTAGCGGTCGGCCCGCAGCCGCGCCGTGCGGGCCAGGGTGTGGGCGCTGCGGGCCTTGGCGGCGGCCACCTGCACGGCGGCGGCGGCCTTGCGGCGGTTGGCGATGGCCTGGTTCAGGGCCGCCCGGAAGGGGGCGCGATCGAGGCCGAGCAGCGGCTGGCCGGCCGTCACCTCCTGGCCCTCCCGGAAGTAGACCCGCTCGAGGATGCCGCTCACCTCCGGCCGGATCTGGGCCGAGGCCACGGCCCGCACCTCGCCGGTGATCGGGTAGGTGACGCTGATCGCCCCCACCCGGGCCGTGGCCAGCTCCACCGGCACGGGCGGCCGCTGGCGGCTGGCCTCCTGGCGGGGCCACAGACCCCGCACCAGGGCCACGGCAACGACGACCGCCGCGGCGGCGGCCAGCTGTCGCGAACGGGAGAGACCTTTCACCGCGGACCTGTCACCGCAAAACCCTAGACAGATCCCCAGGCCAGGCCGCTGTGACGTCGATCACGCCAGCCGTTGATCGCCTCGACGCGACAGCGGCCGGGCCGATGAACGCAGCCGATGGCTCAGCGGCCGTTAGCTCGGCTGCCAACCCAATCAGCTGCCGCTGCAGCCCTGCACCGAGATGCGGTAGCTGAAGCCCAGGGCCCCGGGATCATCGCTGGCGCCGATCTTGAAGTTGGTCTGGCTGGTCTGCTTGCCGGGGATGGCGGGGAAGGGGCCGAACATGCGGCCCGTGCCGATCGGCGGGCTCATGATCTCGTTGAACACCTGCAGGTTGGTGCCGTCGCTGAACTTGAGATAGCCGGTGACGGGGTACTGGGCGCTGCCGCTGGAGGAGTTGGCCGTGAAGAAGAACTTGTAGCTGTCGTAGGGCCGATCCACGATGAAATCGGTGTTCCAGTTGGTGCGGCCGAGCAACTTGCCCCGGCCCACCTGCTTGGAGACGATCGGCGTGGCGCCATTGCCGCCGATGGGCTGCAGGAACGTGCAGACGGGAGCGGCCTGGGCAGGCGCGCCAGCGACGACGGGCGAGACGATCAGCGCCGCGGCCGCCAGCAGGGGTGCCGCGACCAGGGGAGCGCTCAGCCTGCGGGACGGAACGGCAACGCGGTGACAGGACATGGCAGGCCCTTGGAAATCGGGGCCAGCCTAGGGGCCACCTGCGGTTCAGATCCGCTCGTCGCGCAGGGGGCACTCCATCAGGGTCGGCACCTGCAGCCGCTCCAGCACCCGCTGCAGATCCACCGGGGAGAGCTCGCCGTCACGGCCCCATTTGAGACTGGTGCTGACGCGGTCGTCAGCCGGACCGGAGCCGGCAGCGGGGAACTGGCTCATGCGGATGCGCCCGTGCTGGTTCCCACACTAGATCGGCGACTGGCAACCTGGCCGTGATAACGCTCAGGCAACCTGCAGCTCGGGTTCCCGGTAGGGAATGAAGTTGGCCTTGCGGGTGCCGCAGATCGGACAGACCCAGCTGTCGGGAATCGCCTCGAAGGGGGTGCCGGCGGCGATGCCGGAGTCGGGGTCACCCACGGCCGGGTCGTAGATCATCGAGCAGACCTTGCAGATCCACAGGCCGGCCACCGGCTCGGAGGCCTCACCGGCCACCCCCTTGCCCTGCAGGGCCCCCAGGGCCACGCCGTAGCGCTCGGCGTGGTGCTGCTCGATCGGGGCCAGCAGGCCGAAGTTTTTGGCGGCGGTGCGGAACACGCCGGCGTGCTGCCTGGATTCGTCGATCTGCTCGTTGAACTCGGCCTCGGCGCCACCGTCGTGGTCGGCGTGGGCCTGGGCGGCGAACTCCGGGTACATGGTGGTGTACTCGTAGGTTTCGCCCTCGATCGCCAGCTCCAGGCAGCGGGCAAGGATCGCCTGCTTCTCGGACTCGCTGAGGCCGGCGGGATCGCCGATCACCAGCTCGGGATGGAGCAGGCGGAAGTGGGCGAAGGCGTGCTCGGTCTCCTGGGCGGCGGTGTCGCGGAACAGCTTGGCGAGCTCGGCATTGCCGAGCTGCTTGGCCACATCGGCAAAGAACAGGTACTTGCGGTTGGCCATGCTCTCGCCGCCGAAGGCGGCTTCGAGGTTGGCGTGGGTGCTGGGCTTGGAGAGGTCCATGGGCGCCCTCAGGCGGGGTGAATGGCGCCAGCCTAGCAGCTAAGTCGGAGTCACTATGAGTTAGCTGGCTCCGTGTTGGCCTCGCCCGGGGTCGTCGCCGAGCTGGCCGCCACCTGCTGGCCCCAGGCATGCAGCCCCTCCAGCACGGGGATCAGCTCGCGGCCCAGGGCCGTGAGCCCGTACTCCACCCGCGGCGGCACCTCCGCATACACGGTGCGCCGCAGCACCCCGTCGGCCTCCAGCTCCCGGAGCTGGGCCGTGAGCACCTTCTGGCTCACCCCCGGCAGGGCCCACTGCAGCGCCGAGAACCGCTGGATCCCCTCCATCAGCTCCCGCAGCACCAGCAGCTTCCAACGGCCCTGGATCACCCGCAGGGCCAGCTCCGCCTTGCAGTTGGTGTGGTCGTGGCTGGCGCTGAAACCCATCGGCTCATCCATGGGTTACCCGCGGGTGCCTCGGCCACATGGCGGTGCGTTCTTGCGCCGCCGCCCTGGGAGGTCGGAGCATCGGCTCATTCGTCAGCAGCCCCATCCTCGCCCCCCTTCGATGTGCACCGCCTCCCCTCCCACCGCCCTCGCCCTCGACACCGGCCCCCACGCGCTCCGCACCTGTGGCCTGAGCAGGAGCGGCCCCTCTGCGACGACCGCCCTACAAAGCACAACGCGGCCTCGGCGGCCCGGCGACCCTGGTTAAAGGTCTTGGGGCTGAGCCGCCCCTGAAGCGCCCCGGCGCTGCCCTCCGCCCGCTCTGCTCTCCTCCACGGCCATGACCGACCTGTTCTCTCCCCTGCACCTCGGCTCCCTGGAGCTGCCCAACCGCATCTGGATGGCACCGCTCACCCGCTGCCGCGCCGAGGAGGGGCATGTGCCGGGACCGCTGATGGCGGAGCACTACGGCCAGCGGGCCAGTGCCGGCCTGATCGTGGCCGAGGCCACGATGGTGATGGAGGGGAATTCCGCCTTCTGGCACGAGCCCGGCATCTACAGCCAGGCCCAGATCGAGGGCTGGCGGCTCACCACCGAGGCGGT
The DNA here is from genome assembly GCF_943369875.1 of Vulcanococcus limneticus LL. Classification (GTDB taxonomy): domain Bacteria; phylum Cyanobacteriota; class Cyanobacteriia; order PCC-6307; family Cyanobiaceae; genus Vulcanococcus; species Vulcanococcus limneticus_A. The sequence goes on along the minus strand of NZ_CALROT020000018.1, from coordinate 24,602 downwards.
ACACCGCGCCGGCGGCCGCATCGTGCTGCAGCTCTGGCATGGGGGCCGCGCCTGCCACCCCCTGCTCAATGGCGGCGCCCAGCCGGTGGCCCCCAGCCCGATCGCCATCACCGGCGATGAGGTGCACACCCCCGAGGGCAAGCAGCCCTACGTGGTTCCCCGCGAACTGGGCGACGACGAACTGCCCGCCATCGTGGCGGGATTCCGCCAGGCGGCCCGCGCCGCCATGGCCGCCGGATTCGACGGGGTGGAGGTGCACGGCGCCAACGGCTACCTGCTGGATGCCTTCCTGCGCGATGGCAGCAACCGCCGCTCCGGCCCCTATGGCGGGCCGCTCGAGAACCGGGCGCGGCTGCTCTTGGAGGTGCTCGAGGCGGTGGCCCAGGAAACGCCGTTGATGGGCCTGCGCCTCTCGCCCCTCAACGGCTTCAACGCCATGGCCGATGCCGATCCGATCGGGCTGATCACCTGGCTGGCCCAGCGGCTCAATGATCTGCCGCTGGCCTACCTGCACCTGATGCGCGGCGACCTGATGGGACAGCAGCACGGCGATGTGCTCACCCCGGCACGCCAGCAGTTCCGAGGCGTGCTGGTGGCCAACATGGGCTACACGGCGGCGGAGGCCAACGCCGCCATCGCCGCCGGGGCCGTGGATGCGGTGGCCTTCGGCACCGGCTTTCTCGCCAACCCCGACCTGCCGGAACGCATCCGCCGGCAGGCGCCCCTGCAGGCGCCGGATCCGGCCACCTTCTACAGCCCTGGTCCGGCTGGCTACACCGATTACCCCACCCTGGAGCCCCAGCCATGAGTGCCCCCACCTGCCCCGATGTGCTGGTGATCGCCGCCAGCAACGGCCAGAACCTCCAGCTGGCGGAGCGCTTCGCGGCGGCCGCCCGCCAGCAGGGCCAGCAGGCGGAGGTGCTGGATCTCACGGCCATCGGTCTGCCCCTGTTCACCCCCCAGGCCCAGGCCACGGGAACGCCGCCGGAGCTGGCGGGGCTGGAGGCCCGGCTGGCCGCCGCCCCCCGCTGGGTGATCTGCGCGCCGGAATACAACGGCTCGATTCCGCCCGTGCTCACCAGCGCCATCGCCTGGCTGTCGGTGCAGGGCGACGACTTCCGGGCCCTGTTCAACGGCCGCCCCGTGGCGATCGCCAGCCACTCCGGCGGCGGCGGTCACACGGTGCTCACGGCCCTGCGGCTGCAGCTGGCCCATCTCGGCGCCCATGTGGTGGGCCGCCAGCTGGTGAGCAACAGCAACCATCCCGCCAAGGACGACTCGATCGCCGATCTCGTGCGCCGCCTGCAGCACCTGTCCATCCCCCAGGCCTGAACCGATGACCACCACACAAGCCCCGGGCCCGAACGCCACCGACACCCTGGTGTTCCGCCCCGCCGCCGAGCGCTTCCACAGCCAGCTCGACTGGCTCGACAGCTGGCACAGCTTCTCCTTTTCCAGCCACTACGACCCCGCCTGGATGGGCTTCGGCCCCCTGCGGGTGATCAACGACGACACCATCGCCGCCGGCCGGGGCTTCGGCATGCACCCCCACCGCGACATGGAGATCATCACGGTGATGGTGGAGGGTCAGCTCAACCACCGCGATTCGATGGGCCACGCCGAGGTGCTGCGCGCCGGCGAGGTGCAGCGCATGAGCGCCGGCACCGGCGTGGTGCACAGCGAGGTGAACGAGGGCGATGGCCCCTGCCGGATGCTGCAGATCTGGATCGAGCCCAGCGAGGCCGGCATCGCCCCCGCCTACGAACAGCGACCCTTTGCGATCGGGGCCGGCTGGACACCGCTGCTGGATCCCGAGCGGGCCGGCGGGGCCATGGCGATCCTCCGCCCTGTGCGGCTGTGGCGGGCCCGGCCCAGCGCCGGCGAGCCGCTGCCGATCGCGCTGGCGGCCGGCAGCCAGGGCTGGATCCAGCTGATCGACGGCAGCGGCACCATCCAGCGGGCGGGCGGTCAGCCGAGCGCGGCCCTGGTGCGCGGCGACGGCCTGGGCTTCCAGCCAGCCGCCCTCACGGGCTTCACGGCCGGACCCGAGGGCGCCGACCTGCTGCTGTTCGAGCTGCACTGAGGGCCATGGGGGCGACCTGCAGATGTTGTGAAGGTCACCCTGCCCCCAGGCGATCGGGGCCAGCCTGGGGCGGATCGTCACGCCGTTCGCCGCGCCCCGGCCGCGCCTCCCTTGCCCGCCGCCACGCCGCCCTCCCCCGCCGATCCGGGCCGGATCTACCGGCTGGTGGATGCCAGCGGCCAGCCCCATCCGATCCTCGACGACCTGTTCGACTCGATCGAGGCGGCCTGGGACGCCGCCCTGGCGTGGTGCGAGGGGCAGGGCCTGCTGCCCGCCGAGGCGGCGCCCCTGGATCGGAGCCTGGTGCTGGGCGCCCACTTCGGCATGGAGGTGAGCACCCGCCGCGGCGACTGGCGCACCCTGCGCCATGCCGCGCCGCCGGCGCTGGCCTCCCCGGCCCGGCCCCTGGCCCTGCCCCATGGCTAGCTCACCGTCCTGGCCGGGGCTGGGCCTGATCGGGCTGCTCCAGATCCTGTGCCTGGTGGCCTGGAGCCTGCCGCCGGCCGGCGACTGGTTGGCGAAACGGCAGCCACGGTGACAGTGGGGAGGGTGGCCTGCGCGGGATGGTGAAGCCATTCCGACAGCCTTGGCCGCCATGGCTTTCTCGCTCCAATCGCCCCGGCTCTACCGGCTGGTGGACCAGCAGGGCGCTCCCCACCCCGTGCTCGATGGCCTCTACGACTCCCTGGAGAGCGCCTGGGGCGAAGCCCAGAGCTGGTGGCAGAGCCAGCTCGGCCCGAGCCTGGATCCACAAGGCAACGGCGCCGCCATGGCCATCGGCGTGGAGGTGAGCACCACCAGCGGCGACTGGCGCACCCTGCGCCCTCCGGGCGCCTGAGGGCCCGGCACCAGCCGGATCAGCCGATTTCGGTAACACTTGATACCAAGCAGGGGCCCCTCCGGGGCCTTGCATGCCACCACACTCCCTTGAGCCCCCATGCCCAGCCCCGAGCGTTTCGCCGCCCTTCAGTCGATCTTGCGGCGCAAGCCCGCGGCTGTCGAGCCGACACCGGCCCTCGAGAAGATCTGGGCGAGTGACGTCTTCACCCTGGCCAAGATGAAGGCGGCCCTGCCCAAGGAGGCCTTCAAGTCGATCCAGCGCACCATCCGCGAGGGCGGCAAGCTGGATGCCTCCGTGGCCGACGTGGTGGCCCAGGCGATGAAGGAGTGGGCCACCAGCCGTGGCGCCCTCTACTACGCCCACGTCTTCTACCCGCTCACCAACCTCACCGCCGAGAAGCACGACGGCTTCATCGCCCCCCAGAGCGATGGCTCCGCCATCACCGAATTCACCGGCAAGCTGCTGGTGCAGGGCGAACCGGACGGCTCCTCCTTCCCCAACGGCGGCATCCGCTCCACCTTCGAGGCCCGCGGCTACACCGCCTGGGATGTGACCAGCCCGGCCTACCTGATGCCGACGCCCAACGGGCTGACGCTCTGCATCCCCACGGTCTTCGTGTCGTGGACCGGCGAGGCCCTGGACAAGAAGACGCCGCTGCTGCGCTCCAACGCCGCCATGAACCAGCAGGCCCACCGCCTGCTCAAGCTGCTCGGCAACAAGGAGATCGCCCCGGTCAACTCCAGCTGCGGCGCCGAGCAGGAATACTTCCTGGTGGATAACGCCTACCTGGGTCTGCGCCCCGACCTGCAGCTGGCCGGCCGCACCCTGTTCGGCGCCCCGCCGGCCAAGGGCCAGCAGTTCGACGACCACTACTTCGGCGCCATCCCCGAGCGGGTGCAGGTGTTCATGCAGGACGTGGAGCACCAGCTCTACCGCCTGGGCGTGCCCGCCAAGACCCGCCACAACGAGGTGGCCCCCGGCCAGTTCGAGATCGCGCCGGTGTACGAGGCCGCCAACGTGGCCACCGACCACCAGCAGCTGATCATGACCGTGCTCAAGAGCACGGCCAAGAAGCACGGCTTCACCTGCCTGCTGCACGAGAAGCCCTTCGCCGGCGTCAACGGCTCCGGCAAGCACGTCAACTGGTCGATCGGCAACGCCACCCAGGGCAACCTGCTGGATCCGGGCCACACCCCGCACGACAACATGCAGTTCCTGCTGTTCTGCGGGGCCGTGATCCGGGGCGTGCACAAGTACGGGCCACTGCTGCGCTCGGTGGTGGCCACCGCCGGTAACGATCACCGTCTGGGGGCCAATGAGGCACCGCCGGCGATCATCTCGATCTACCTCGGCAGCCAGCTGGAGGACGTCTACAACCAGATCCGCGACGGTGAGCTCAAGGGTTCCTCGAGCGGTGGCGTGATGCAGCTGGGCGTCGACACCCTGCCCGAGTTCCCCAAGGATCCGGGCGATCGCAACCGCACCTCCCCCTTCGCCTTCACCGGCAACCGCTTCGAGTTCCGCGCCGTGGGTTCGGGCCAGTCGGTGGCGGGCCCGCTGGTGGCGATGAACACGATCCTGGCGGACTCGCTCTGCTGGGTGGCGGATCAGCTGGAGGCGCGACTCGGGGCCGGTGAATCCATTGAGTCGGCGGCCTTCGCGGTGCTCAAGCAGATCACCCAGGAGCACGGCTCAGTGGTCTTCGGCGGCGACGGCTACTCCAGCGAGTGGCACGAGATGGCCGTGCGCGAGCGCGGTCTCGAGAACCTGCGCACCAGCGCCGATGCCCTGCCGGTGCTGCGCCGCCCCGAGGTGCGCGACCTGTTCGCCCGCCACGGCGTGCTCAGCCCGGTGGAGCTGGAGAGCCGCTACGAGGTGTATGCCGAGCAGTACATCCTGGCGATCGAAGTGGAGGCCAAGCTTGCCCTGCGCATCGCCCGCACCCAGGTGTACCCCGCCGTGACCGCCTACCTCGGCGATCTGGCCGGCTCCCTGCAGGAGCAGGAGGCCATCGGCCTCTCGCCCTCGCGGGCCATGGCCCAGGAGATCGCCGGGTTGGCCCAGCAGCTGCTCGACAAGACAGCCGCCCTGGAGGCCGCCCTCGGCTCGGCTCCCCACGGCAGCGAGGCCCACATGGCCCACTGCGCCAACAGCCTGCTGCCCCTGATGGGTGAGTTGCGGGCCGCCGTGGATGCCCTGGAGTCCCTGGTGGACGACGGCGCCTGGCCCCTGCCCACCTACCAGGAGATGCTGTTCATCCGCTGAGGCCACGGCGCTGGGGCCATCGGGCTGGGGCCGCCAAGCGGCCCCCCAACACCAGAAAACCCCGGCGCGAGCCGGGGCCGTGGTGTGAGGAATGGTGCTTCCGTTCTGGAGGTAATCCGGTCTGGATGCCCATTGCAGCCGGCCTGGAACAGCGGGGGCACTGGTGGCCGCGCCCCGACCTCGGCTGTGATTCCGGTCTAACCAGGGGGGCGGTGCTTGCGGGCACCGCCCTTTGCGTTTCTTCGCAACCCTTCAGATCCGGGCGTCGGGCCTGCGACGGCTCCGCAGCCAGACGATCACGGCCGTGACGCTCAGGATCAGCACACCAACCATCGAGATGCAGCCAGCTTAGGGGCTCCATGTGGCTGGTCCACCAGGCCGATGGAAGGCTTCAACAGCCCTGCATCAGCCCGGCACTCCGGCTCTTGCGCACCTCAAGGCAGCCCAGGCGACTGCGCATCTGATATTATTTGAGGCAACACTGAGACAGTTGGGAGTCTGATTCGATGCGCAGATTCTCTCCCGCCCACCTCTCCCCGGACGGCTGCTCCCGTGCCGAGTGAAGAGAGGACCGCTCGCCTGAGCGTCCTGATCGACCCGAAGAAGAAGGCCTGCTTTGAGGAGCTCTGCCGCCGGGAGGACATCACCCCCTCCCAGGCCGTGCGCCAGCTGATCCGCGACTTCATCGAAGAGCGCCTGGGCGCCGACTGGCGCGACCAGGTGCTGGGCGAGGAACCACCGGCCTAGCCCGCCCCCAGGGCCCTCGCCCGCCCCGGCCCACACCACCCGTCCCCTTGCACACCAGCCCATGAGCGGCGATCGCATCGGCCACCGCTATCAGGTGGGAGACAGCGTGATCAAGCGCAACCCCAACGGTCGCTCCCGGCGCGGCTGGATCCTGGCCCCCGCCGAACAGCGCACCACCCGCGGCACCCGCATGCCCGCCTACGTGATCCGCTGGCGCGACAGCGAACGGCCCGAGCGGGTGCTGCAGCACATGCTCGTGGACGATCCCGAGGGCACCCCTCCCGAGGATCCGAGCGTGCTCCAGGTGGAGGTGCCCGCCAAGCTGCTCAGCGGCAGCTGAGCGACTCCGCACGATCAGACCTGCCGATCGGTGCGCGCTCGAGCGGGGACAGCACACGGGAACGCGGGCAGTGAACCGGCCAGCCCCTCCCGCAGGGGCTTCTGGCGCCGCAGCCAGCTCGCCCGGGCCAGCGGCCCCAACAGGGGTGCCGCCGCAGCAAGCAGCCGACGCAATAGGGCCCGGTGACCGATCAGCCGGCCCTGGCGGGCTTCGGCCGCCTGCAGCGCCTGCATGCGCCGGATCTCGGGCTCGCGGCGGGCCTGGATCACGGCAAGGGTCCGATCCAGGGGCTCCCAAGCCGGAGCCGGGCCCGCGGAACCGGCACCGCCGGGGGCACGCCACAGCGGGATCAGGGCCTCCGCGGCCACCAGGCTGTCCCGCAGGGCCATGTTGATGCCCTGGGCCCGCACCGGGCTCATGGGGTGGGCCGCATCCCCCAGCAGCAGCAGCCCGGGCTGCCACCAGCGCGGCGCCAGGCCCACCTGAACCCGCAGGCGCAGGGGACCCTGCAGGGCCACCGCCGAGCCCCGGAGATGCTCCGCCAGCCAGGGGGGCGCCAGGGCTGCAAACCGCTCGCACCAGGCCGCCGCCGCCAGCTGGGGCTGCGGCTCCCCCGGGGCCAGCACCCAGCCGATCTGTAGCTGGCCGTCGGCCCCGCCAAAGGCGCTGGCGATGGCGCCGCCGCCCACCAGGGTGAGGAAGTCGTTGCGGCGCTCGAGCTGGGGGTGGCCCGGCAACCGGAACCAAAGCACATCGATCGGCGCCGCGGGCCGGAGCAGGGTCAGGCCGGCCTGCTGGCGCAGCGGCGAGTCGCGTCCATCGGCCGCCACCACCAGGGCCGCCGGCAGCGCCTCGCCATCCGCCAGGCGCACCCCCACCACCCGCTCGCCCTCCCGCAGCAGCCCCGTAACCGCCACGCCCGAACGCCACTGCAGCGCCGGCAGCTGCCGGCCCTCGGCGATCACCGCCTCGAGCAGGTCCTGCTGACGCATCAGGGTGCAGGGCTGCAGCGAGCCCAAAGGCTCGGCTACCCGGAACAGCTCACGGCCCTCCACCCGGAGGCTCCAGCCATGGAGCGGTCGCCGTGGCAGGCGCTCGAACAAATCCCAGAGGCCCATGCGGGCCAGGGCCTCCAGACCCGAGGGCATCAGGGCATCGCCGCGGAACTGGCGGGCAAAGCCGGCGCGGGCCTCCACCAGGGTGACGGGCACACCGGCACGGGCCAGCTGCAGGGCCAGGGTGCAGCCGGCCGGACCCGCCCCCACCACCACCACGCCGCCCCAGCTCATGGCGTCCCTCCTGCGGAGAGGACGGAACGGGGGCGGCGCAGCAACAGCACCAGGGGATCGCCGCAGAGACCAGGGGACACCTCCGCGGGGGTCGCATCGACGGGGAGCTGACCGCCCATGGCACAGGCCTGCAGGGGATCACTCTGACAAGCCGCCAGCGGTGGCCGCAGCCACGTGCCGGATCACGATCACCATGGAAGGATCCACAGCGCAGGATCCACCACTTCAGCCTGCCCGCCTCCCATACCCCCCAAGCCCATCCCCACCGCGATGCGCATCCTGTTGGCTGAAGACGATGCCCGGCTGGCGGAACCGCTGGTCGACTACCTGAGCCGGGATCAGCACCAGCTCACCTGGGTTTCCAACGGCAACCGGGCCCTGGAAGCCCTGCTGAGCGACGGCTACGACCTGGCCCTGCTCGACTGGATGCTGCCCGGCCGTGACGGCCTGTCGGTGGTGCAGGAGCTGCGACGCCAGGGCAACGACACCCTGGTGCTGATGCTCACGGCCCGCGACGCCGAGGCCGATGTGGTGGCCGGGCTGGAGGGCGGCGCCGACGAGTACGTGGTGAAGCCCTTCCGGATGGTGGAGCTGGCGGCCCGTATCCACTCGCTGGAGCGCCGCAGTGAGCGGCCCTACCGGCCCCCTGAACTGGGCTGGCGAACCCTGCGGCTCGATCCAGCGGAGGCACGGGTGAGCCTGGGGGCGGAGGAGCTCAGCCTCACCGCCAAGGAACTGCAACTGCTGGAGTGGTTTCTGCGCCATCCCGGACGGCTGTTCAGCCGCGCCCAGCTGCTCGAGCAGCTCTGGTCGACGGAGGGGGAGTCGAGCGGGGACACGGTGAAGACCCACCTCAACAACCTGCGACGCAAGCTGCGGGCGGCCGGCAGCGACGATCCCATCGAGACCGTTCACGGCCTCGGCTATCGGCTCGCCAAGCCACAGCCATGAGCTGGCCCCTGCGCCGCTGCCGGCCCACCGGCCGCCCCGCCCGCTCCCTGAGGCGCCAACAGCGGGAGCTGTTTCTGCTCTACCTCGGCAGCCTGGCGGCCCTGCTGCTGATCGTGGCGGCGGTGGTGCGGGGGGTATCGAGGCAGACGGAGCTCGCCGAGCTGCGCAGCCAGCTCAACCTGATCGGCGAGGACATCGCCAGCCTGCCCCTGCCGCACGCCGGCCAAGGGCAGCCGCTGCAGAACAGCCAAAGGAACTTCACCACGTCCCACAAGCAGGTGGAGTGGTTCGTGGAGGGACGCCAGGAGCCGCTGGCCCGGCTCGGCGAGGCGCGCGAGCTCGGCGCCCTGCCGCCGCGGCTCCCCGGGCAGCGGATCATCTGGCAGGAAGGGCCGGACTGGCTCGCCCTGGTGCGCCCGGTGGAGGTCCGGGGCAGCCGCGCCGTCTGGCTGCGCATCAGCGCCGGCCTGGAGCCGGTGGAGGAGCATCTGCGCCAGCTGGATCTTGCCCTGGCCCTGGCGGTGCTGCTGGCCCTGCTGCTGAGTGGCCTCTGCTCCTGGGGGCTGACGCGCCGGGCCGTGCAGCCCCTGGAGCGCAGCCTCGAGCGTCTGCGCCAGTTCAGCCTGGATGCCTCCCATGAACTGCGCGGTCCCCTGGCGGCCCTGGCCGCCAATGCCGAGATGGGCCTGCTCGATTGCGACTCCAGACCCACAGCCGCCCCGGGGGCCGCGCAGACAAGCGACGACCGCCAGCGCCGGCGCTTTGACGCGATCGCCAGCGCCACGGAGCAGATGCAGCAGCTCGTGGACGACCTGCTGCTGCTGGCCCGCCAGGACACCCAGCGCCTGGAGAGCCCAGGCCCCCTCGACCTCTCCCTGGTGGTGACCCAGCAGCTCGACCTGCACCGCGATGGCCTGGCCCTGGGGGAGCACCCCCTCACCGTGGCGATCGAACCGGGTGTGACGGTGCTGGGCCAGGGGCCGCTGCTGCAGCGGCTGGTGCGCAACCTGCTGGACAACGCCCAGCGCTACACCCCCCGCGGCGGCGCCATCGGCGTGGCCCTGGAGGCACAGAGCGGTAAAGCCGTCCTGGCCGTGAGCGATGCCGGCGTGGGCCTCAGCGCCGAGGAGCTGCCCCGGGTGTTCGACCGCTTCTGGCGGGCCAGCGCCGAGCGGGGACGGGGCGGCACCGGCCTGGGGCTGGCGATCGCCGCACGGATCTGCACGGCCCATGGCGGCACGATCCAGGTGTCGAGCCGGCCGGGGCAGGGCAGCTGTTTCCGGGTGGAGCTGCCGCTGCTGGGCTGAAGCGGGAGGGGCTCAGGCCTCGGCCGCCGGTGCGCTGAGCAGGCGCACACCGGTGAAGAACAGGGAGATGCCGAACAGCGTGCCCACGGCCCAGAGGCTGTCGGTGGGCCATTCGGCCACCAGCAGCCCGCCCAGCAGGGCCGTGATCACCCCATCGGCGAGCACCAGTCCGCGGGCCTCGGCCTGGCTGGCAGCGGCTGCCGCCAGTTCCATCACCCCCTCGGCGATCAGCAGCAGCCCCACAAACAGCGTGAGGCTCACCTCGCTCTGCACCGGGTAGGCCACCACCCAGAGGCCGGCCGCGAGGTAGAAGATGCCGGTGAGGCCCCGGAAGATCCTGGCTTTGCCGCCCTCCACCTGGCCGAGGCGCAGCAGCTGGCCCACGCCGGCCACGGCCGCGATCACACCGATGCTGAGGGTGAGGGCGGTGGCGGAGAGAAAGGGCAGGGCCACCGAGGCGGCCGCCGCCAGGAACAGCAGGGCGGCGGTGATCCAGCGAAGGGTCTTGGGGGTCATGGCGTTGGGGTCTGCAGGCCCAGGCTAGGCAGAGGCACCGCCGCTGCCCCCCTGGCCCACCCGGACGCGGGCCCGGTGCCTCCTCAGGCTCCGAGCGCCTGGATCAGCCCCACGGCCGCCAGCACCAGCAGCAGGGTGGAGGCCAGGAAGCTGAGGGCGAATCCTGGGGCCCGTTTCTCAGGGGCCTGGGCGTAGCCCACGGCGTAGGCGATGCGGGCGCCCACCCACACCATGCCGGTGATGCCGGCCACCCGGGGGTCGGCGTAGAGGCTGGCCAGCCAGAGGGCCGGAAGAAACACCGGCAGCTGCTCGAGGGTGTTCTGCTGGGCCCGCAGCACCCGCTCAAACCCGTCGGGGCCGGTGGTGGCGGGCGGTCGCACGCCATAGCGGAGGCGGGCCTGACCCACGGCCATGGCCAGGCCCTGGTAGGTGATCAGCGCCACCAGGGTCACCAGGCTGGCACTGGCCAGCGCGGGGCTGGAGAGATCAAGACTCATCGCCGAACGCTAGCGGCCATGCCCCGTTGGCCCGGCTCGACGCCATCCTTAGGCTTCGTGCACAGTCCCCCCGTTCCCTCTTCATGGCCGCGATCTACAGCGACAACAGCCTGACGATCGGCAAGACGCCGCTGGTGCGCCTGAACCGGGTGAGCGCCGGCGCCAAGGCCCAGGTGCTGGCCAAGATCGAGGGCCGCAACCCCGCCTATTCGGTGAAGTGCCGGATCGGCGCGGCCATGATCGCGGCGGCCGAGCGCGACGGACTGCTGGGCGAGGGCAAGGAGATCATCGAGCCCACCAGCGGCAACACCGGCATCGCCCTGGCCTTCGTGGCGGCCAGCAAGGGCATCCCGCTCACCCTCACCATGCCGGAGACGATGAGCCTGGAGCGCCGCAAGCTGCTCACGGCCTACGGCGCCAGGCTGGAGCTCACCGAGGGCCGCCTCGGCATGACCGGCGCCGTGAACCGGGCCAAGGAGATCGCCGCCAGTGATCCCGCTCGCTACGTGCTGCTGCAGCAGTTCGTGAATCCGGCCAACCCCCAGATCCACCACGACACCACCGGCCCGGAGATCTGGAACGACACCGAGGGCCAGGTGGATGTGCTGGTGTCGGGCGTGGGCACCGGCGGCACGATCACGGGGGTGAGCCGCTACATCAAGACCACCCTGGGCAAGCCCCTGGTGAGCGTGGCGGTGGAGCCCAAGAACAGCCCGGTGATCAGCCAGACCAAGGGCGGCCTGGCCCTGCAGCCCGGCCCCCACAAGATCCAGGGCATCGGCGCGGGCTTCGTGCCCGGCAACCTGGATCTCGGCCTGGTGGACCGGGTGGAGCAGGTGAGCGACGAGGAGGCCGTGGCGATGGCCCGCCGGCTCACCAAGGAGGAGGGGATCCTGGCGGGCATCAGCTGCGGGGCGGCCACGGTGGCGGCGGTTCGCCTGGCCCACGAAGACGCCTACGCCGGCAAGACGATCGTGGTGGTGCTGCCAGATTCCGGAGAGCGCTACCTCAGCTCGGTGCTGTTCGAGGGGATCTTCAACGAGCGGGGCCTGCCGGTCACGGCCTGAGCCTGGGGCCGGCAGGCCACCCGCCCCCTCCGGATCAGCCCGGCAGGGGGGTAATGGTCTTGAGCCGCTCGTTGAGCTGCACCGCCAGCGACTGGCGGCCCACGGCCAGCACCTTGAGGGTGTCCTCATGGATGCGCAGCTGGGTGTCGGCCACCTGCAGGCCCCGCACCAGCTCCTTGAGCTCCTCGGGCAGGCCGTTGAGGTCGTAGCGCTTGCCCTCGAAGGTGAGCACGGGCGGTTGCTGAGCGGAATCGGTCACAGGGGCTGGAAAGTCCAGATCCCAGCCTAGGCCTGGCTCGGGGGGCTGTCCGTGGAACCCGTGGACCGGGCCGCCGGCAGGCTGGGCACCAGGGGACGCTTGAAGAAGAACATCAGCAGCGGTCCCACCGGGGAGGCCTCCACCATCTCCCAGCCCTCCTTGCCCAGCAGGTTGAGGAAATACTGCAGCTGCTCAGCCGGGTGCTTAGGAACCTGGGCCGCAGCGCTGCCGTACTGATCCGGAAACTCCCGGGCGATGAACTCCGGACTGAGCACACCGTGCAGCTTCTCGCTGGCGGCCTGGGGATCGGGCGGTTGGGGGGGCCTGTTGCTGTCCACGTTGATGTGGATCACCCGGTATTCCCACTGCGCCATGGAGCACACCGCCGCTGTCGTCCTGGCGGCCCAGGCTAAAGCGATCAGCTGGCCCCGCGGATCAGCTGGCGCTCGCACAGATCGCGGTAGCGGCCAGGCCGGCTGATCAGCAGGTCGTGGCTGCCCTGATCGACGATGCGGCCCTGCTCCAGCACCACGATGCGATCCGCCTCCTGCACGGTGGAGAGGCGGTGGGCGATCACCAGCACGGTGCGGCCGGCCATGGCCTGGTCCAGCCCCCGCTGCACCGCCTGCTCCGACTCGGCATCCAGGGCGCTGGTGGCCTCATCCAGCAGCAGGATCGCCGGATCCCCCAGCACGGCGCGGGCAATGGCCAGGCGCTGCAGCTGTCCGCCGGAGAAGTTGCTGCCCCGCTCCTCCACGCGGCTGTCGTAGCCGCCGGGCAGGGCCTCGATGAAGCCGTCGGCGTTGGCGAGCTGGGCGGCGGCGCGGATCTGCTCACGGCTCACCGGGCGGCCGAAGGCGATCGCCTCGGCCACCGTGCCGGAGAACACGTTGCTCTGCTGGGGTACCAGGGCCACGGCCCGGCGCAGCTCGGCGGCCCGCAGGTCCGCCAGGTCCTGGCCGTCAAGCAGGAGGCGGCCCCGCTGGGCGGTGTTGAAGCGCAGCAGCAGGGAAAAGAGGGTGCTCTTGCCGGCGCCGGAGGGGCCCACCAGGGCCACCACCTGACCCGGGGCAATGCGCAGGTCGAGGTCCTGAAGCACCGGCTGGGCGGGGTCGTAGCCGAAGCCCACCCCCTCCAGCACCAGCTCCCCGTGCACCTGACCGAGGGCCCGGGCATCGGCGCGATCGGGGGGCTCCACGGCCTCCTGCTCGATCTGGCGCAGGCGCCGCAGCGAGGCCTGGCCCTGCTGAAACTCGTTGTAGTTGGTGGTGAGGTGGCTGATGGGATCGATCAGCATCAACAGGGCCGCCACGTAGCTGCTGAAGCCCTGGCCCGTGAGCTCGCCCGCCTGGATCCGGGCGGCCCCCATCAGCAGCACCGCCAGGATGCCGGCGGCCTCGAGGAAACCCACCACCGGGTACTGCAGGGCCAGCAGCTGCTGGGTGCGGTAGCGGGCGCGGCGGTGCAGGTCGATCTCGGTGTCGAAGCGGCGCTGCAGCCAGGGTTCGGCCGCGAAGGCCCGCACAAGCGGCAGGCCACCGATGGCCTCGGCCAGCAGGGCCGCCAGCTCGCTCACCTGCTTCTGGCTGCGCTCGGCCGCGCCCATCACCCGCGCCCCGAACAGGCTCACCAGCACGGCCACCAACGGCGCCAGCAGCAGGGTGCCGACGGACAGCTTCCAGTCGAGCCAGACCATGTAGCCGAACACCACCATCAGCTGCAGGGCCGAGGGGGTGGTGTCCTGAATCGTCTTGTAGATCACCTCACCGACGCGGTCGGCGTCCTCGGTGAGGCGGTAGGTGAGATCGCCCGAGGAGAGCTTTTCCAGGGCGCCGAACTCCAGGCGCTGCAGCCGGGCGAACAGGCGCCGCCGCAGCTCCTGGCTCACCTGCAGGGCGGGGTCGGCCAGCAGCGTGTCCTGGCCGAACTGGGCCAGCTTCTGCAGCAGAAACACGGAGAGGGCCAGGCCCACCACCTGCAGCACCCGGTTGAAGTCGCCGGCGCCGATGGCGGGAATCAGCTGACCCGCCAGCCAGGCGAGCAGGGGCCAGCAGACCACGAACACGAGGGTGCACAGCCACCCGGCCACCAGGCTGCGGCGATGGGGCTGCAGCAGAGGCAGCAGGCGCCGGAAGCCGGCCGAGGGGGGTGCGAGCATCGGGGCAAGCTATCAGCGCTGTTTTGGCGGACGCCCCCGAACCCATCCGGCTGGATCAGTTCCTGAAGTTCCAGGGGCTGGTGGGCACTGGCGGCGAGGCCAAGCAGCGCATCCAGGGGGGCGAGGTGCGGGTCAACGGCTTCCAGGAGACGCGCCGGGGCCGCAAGCTCAAGCCGGGCGACCGGGTGGAGATCGGCGGCCAGACCCACCCCGTGCCGCCGCCGGCCTGAACACCAGCCTGCCCCCGATCCTCGAGGCCGCAGGGGGGCTCAGCCGGAACTCCGACCTGCCGCAGGGTGCCCTGGCGCGACTGGGGGCGGCGAGGACCCCGGAAGGCCGGCCTTTAGGTTAATACTCTGTTTTTTCCCTGGACGCCGTGGGCAAGTCGGTCATCGCGGGCAACTGGAAGATGCACATGACCTGCGCCGAAGCGCAGGCCTTTGCGGACGCCTTCAAGCCCCTGGTGGCCCACCTGCCCGCCGGCCGGGAGGTGGTGCTGGCGCCCCCCTTCACGGCGATCGCCACCCTGAGCACGGCCCTGGCGGGCACCGGCATCCTCGTGAGCGCCCAGAACGTGCACTGGGATGGCTCGGGCGCCTACACCGGCATGATCTCGGCGGCGATGCTGCTGGAGCACGGCGTGACCCACGCGATCGTGGGCCACAGCGAGCCGCGCAAATACTTCTCCGAAACGGATGAGCAGATCAACCTGCGGGCCCGGGCGGCCCAGAAGGCCGGCCTGATTCCCATCCTGTGCGTGGGCGAGAGCGACTCCCAGCGCGAGGGCGGTGAGGCCGAGCGGGTGATCCAGCGCCAGGTGGAGCAGGGCATCGACGGCCTCGATCCGGCCCGGCTGATCGTGGCCTACGAGCCGATCTGGGCCATCGGCACCGGCAAGACCTGCGAGGCCGCCGAGGCCAACCGCATCTGCGGGCTGATCCGCCAGTGGGTGGGCTACCCCGAGGTGGTGATCCAGTACGGCGGCTCGGTGAATCCGGGCAACATCGACCAGCTGATGGCCCAGAGCGACATCGACGGCGTGCTGGTGGGTGGCGCCTCCCTGCAGCCCGAGAGCTTCGCCCGGATCGCCAACTACCAGGTGCCGGTGGCGGCCTGAGCGCCGCCACCGGCCGCAGGGCAGCCGCCATGGCCCTGGCCTGGGGATCGCAGACCTACGTGATGGGGGTGATCAACCTCACCCCCGATTCCTTCAGTGACGGCGGCCGCTTCAACGCGCCCGAGCGGGCCCTGGCCCAGGCCCGACGGCTGGTGGCCCAGGGGGTGCACCTGCTGGATCTAGGGGCCCAGAGCACGCGCCCCGGCGCGGCGGACATCGGCGCCGCGGAGGAACGGGCCCGGCTGCTGCCGGCGCTGCGGCTGATCCTGGAGGCGCGCGCCGCGGGCGATCTGCCCCATCCCGAGGGCTTCACCCCCCTGCTCTCGATCGACACCTTCCGGGCCCCCGTGGCGGCGGCGGCCCTGGAGGCCGGCGCCGACTGGATCAACGACGTGGGCGGCGGCCAGCTGGATCCCGCCATCCTGAACGTGGTGGCCGCAGCGGGTTGCCCCTACGTGCTGATGCACAGCCGAGGCGACAGCCGCACGATGGACCAGCTGGCCCACTACGACGCCGTGGGAGCCGAGGTGCTGGAGGAGCTGCGCCGCAGCACGGAGCGGGCCCTGGCAACGGGGATTCGCCGGGAGCAGCTGATCTGGGATCCGGGCCTGGGCTTCGCCAAGACCACCCGCCACAACCTGGAGCTGCTCGACGCCCTGCCCCAGCTGCGAAGCGAGGGCTTTCCCTTGCTGGTGGGCCCCTCGCGCAAGCGCTTCATCGGCGAGGTAGTGGGAGAGCCAAGGCCCCGGGCACGGCTGTGGGGAACGGCCGCCGTGGCGACCAAGGCGATCGCCGGAGGCGCCGACATCCTGCGGGTGCACGACGGCGGACCGATCGTGCAGACGGCCCGCATGGCCGATGCCCTCTGGCGGCTCAGGCGGGGGTGAACTCGATGTGGCCGTCGCTGCTGATCCTGGCCTTGGAGAAGAAGCGGGCGGTGGCATCGGAGATGTGACCCTTGGCCGCCAGCACCTCCCCCAGCAGACCGCCGCCAGCCTTCTGGGCCGCCAGGGCCTCCTGCAGCTGGTCCTGGCTGATCACACCACTCTCCACGAGCCGCTCCCCGAGGCGCTTGTCGTTGAAGCCGGACTCGTCAAACAGGGACGGGTTGAGCAGCAGTTCCAGCAGGGCCGGGGGGATCTGCAGGTTGAGCTTGAGAAACTCGCCGAAGCGCTGGCTGCCGGAGAAGGGACGGTATTCCAGGAGCAGCCGATCCAGCTCGGCGGCGTCAATCACGCCCGCCTGCACGAGCTTGTCGCCCAGGGTCTTGCGCTGGAAGCTGGCCACCTGCTGCTCGCTCTCGGCCAGGTCGCCCTCCACCAGCTGGGGCTCGGAGAACTGCTCGCGCACCCAGGGATCGGTGGAGAGGAACTGCAGCAGCTCCGTGGGGTTGATGGTGAGGCTGCCGAACTGCTGCTCCAGCAGCTCCTCCACGAAGGCCACCTCGGTGCTGGGTCCAAGCACCTGGAAGGGCTGACGCTGGCCCCGGCCGGTGGCGATCAGCTCAAGCTGCACCTGGGGGGCAGGCAGACGGATGCGCAGCATCGTGGCGAGGACAGAGAGCGCTGAGCGGACCCTAGCGGGGACACTTGGACCTGACAGCGCCTGGCGGCCACACGGAAATCGGGACCCCAGGCCAGACGGAACGCAGAACCGGTGATGGAGGCGCAGCCACGACTAGTCACCACGCCACAGGTGTGTCACCTCCCGCAGGGTTTCGTTGCCAAGTGCCCCACAACCCTCTAAACAAGGCTGAAATGGAAGGCCAAGGGGCAGGAGAACGTGGTCGGATCAGCCGCCGTCAGCACCGCAGGATCCCAGGCCAGGCGTGCCGGGAGATCGCTGCAGAGCTTCTTCAACCACCTCCTCGACCTGCTGCAGGAGCTCTGTCACCACAAATTCTTCTCGAGTCTGCAGCAGACCGACTGGAGCGAGTATCAGGTTGGACCCATTGTGGTCAGCTCCGTCCTGATCAACCTGCTGGAGCTGGCCTCGCCCGTCTATATCAACCTCGTCTACACCACAATCCTGCCCACCCGCTCGGTGTCGAGCCTGCTGGTGCTCACGGTGGGCATCGTGGTGCTGCTGACCCTGGCCGGCTGGCTGCGGGCGGTGCGGGGCAACCTCACCGGCTTCGACGGCGCCCGCATCGAGCACCAGCGACGGATGGAGGCCTTGGCCCACTTCACCCAGCTGCGCCTGGGCGACTACCTCAAGGACTCGCCGGCCACCCACGCCGAGCGCCTGAACAGCATCAACCTGCTGCGGGACGAGAGCGCCATCCAGGCCTTCACCACGGCGATCGACCTGGCCTTCTCGCTGCTGTTCGTGCTGGTGCTGTTCCTGATCGGCGGCAGCCTCGGCCTGATCGCCGTGCTGGCGATCGTGGTGTACCTGTTCCGGGCCCTGCAGTTCGCCCGCGAATTCGAGGCGATCTCCCGCGGCAAGGATCAGCTCGAACTGGAGCGGATCAACTACCAGTCCCAGATCATGGGCTCGATCGATCTGATCAAGTCCAACGGCCTGGGCCGGGTGTTCCTCACGGGCAACGAGGAGCGCCAGGAGCGCGTGGCCTGGCAGCGCATGCAGAACTACATGTTCTCGGGCCAGTACCAGGCCTTCGGCAGCCTGATGAGCCAGGTCACCATGGCCGCCCTTGTGACCTGGGGGGCCTTTCTGGTCATCACCGGCCGCCTCCCCGTGGGCGGCCTGGCCGCCGCCCTGCTGCTGGGGGGCAAGATCCTGCAGCCCTGGCAGCAGGCCCTCGGACTGTGGAGCAGCTACCGCCGCCTGATCCACGCCCGCGACGAGCTGGAGACGCTGATGGCCCTGCCGTCGGAACCGGACGGTGGACCCGAGGCCCTGCAGGCCGATCAGCCCCTCCAGATCACCATCCAGGGCCAGGCCCTGACCCCGATCCAGGCGGGAACAGCGGTGCTGGTGCGTGACCAGAACCTCGGCGGGGATGCCCGCCGCCTGTTCCTCCAGCTGTTGCAGGTGGAGCAGACCGGCGATCTGACGCTGAACGGCCATGCGATCGGCGACTACGGCCGCGAGCGCCTGCGCCAGGACGTGGTCTACGTGGATCCCTCCCAGGACTTCTTCGACGGCACCCTGCTGCAGAACATCACCGCCTTCCAGCCCAACCGCTATGGGCGCAAGGCCCTGTTCTGGTCGGTACTGCTGGGCGTGGATGCCAAGGTGCGCGCCCTCTCGGAGGGCTACAGCACGCCCATGGGCACCAGCCAGCCCAGCGGCCTCTCGCGGGACAGCCTGCAGCAGTTCCAGGTGATCCGCGGCATCGCCCGCGACCCGCTGCTGCTGTTGGTCGACCTCAGCGACAGCTCCTACGGCAAGGAGTTCATCGACGGGCTGGCAAGGCTCGTGAAGCGGACCAAGGGGCGCACCACCGTGCTGATCTGCGGTGCCGGCAACGCCCTCAAAGCCGTGACTGACCAGGCCATCGACCTGCCCCGCCTGACCGCTGAGGTGACCCCATGACCAGCAGCCGCAACCTCCTACTCCGGGACCTGACCCTCAGCCCCGAGGCGCCCCTGGCCTTCTGCCTGCGGCTGTTGCTGCAGCAGCTGATGTGGACGGGACAGCCCGAGGAGCTGTTCGAGCTGATCGGCGACGATCCGCGCGCCATGGATCTGGTGGATGTGCGCAACGTGATGTTGCGCCTCGGCTATGGCAGCCGCAGTGAGACGTTGGAGAGCTGGAGCCAGCTCAACCCCAACCTGCTGCCCTCGCTCTACCTCGCGCCGGACAATGTGCCCTATGTGCTGTCCCGCGACAGCAAGGGCGAGATCGTGGCCGGCAACGTGGGCGGCCGGGTGGATCCCACCAGCCTGCCCTGCGGGGGCCAACTGGTGGTGCTGCAGGAGCGCTATGCGGTGGAGCGCGTGGGTCTGCTGCAGCAGATCGCCTACCGCTTCACCAATCGCATCAGCCTTCTCTATGGCATCAGCTTCGCCCTGGCGTTGCTGGCCCTCACGCTGCCCTTCTACATCCGGGCGATCTACAACATCTCGATTCCGAGCAACAGCATCGTCTCCACGGTGTGGATCTTCATCGGCGTGCTGGTGCTGTTCGGGCTCGACTGGGTGCTGCGCCAGTGGCGCGCCAGCCAGCTGGCCCTGCTCTCCGGGCGGATCGAAAGCCTGATGGGGGTGAGCGTCGTCGAGAAGCTGTTCTCGCTCGATTACCGCCAGATCGAATCGGTGGGGCGCAATGGCCTCTACTTCCGCCTGCGCAACCTCGAGAGCCTGCTGGGCTACCTGCAGGGACCCCTGGCCCTGGCCTGCCTGGACTTCCCCTTCATCGTGATCTATCTGGCCGCGGTCATGATGATCGCCGGCTGGCTGGTGATGGTGCCGATCGTGCTGATGATCATCACGGCGGTTGTGGTGCTGTTCCTGACGCGCTTCTACGCCGGTGCCGCCGATCTCACCCAGAGCACCGGGGCCGGCATCGGCCTAGCCCAGCAGGAACTGGTGTCTCGCTTCCTGGAGGTGAAGACCGCCAATATCGAGTGGGTGTGGCTGCAGAAGCTCCGGGGCCTCTCGGCCCAGAGCAGCATGAGCAGCCTGGCCCTCAACAAACAAGCCAACCGACTGCAGGCCCTTCTCAGCACGATGTCCCAGCTGGCGGGTGTGCTGACCCTCTCGCTCGGGGCCTGGATGGTGATCGGCAGCAGCCGGCCGGATCCGGCTGCTATGGGCTCGCTGATTGCAGCGATGTTTTTCGTGTGGCGCATCTTCACGCCGTTCCAGCTGCTGATGAATGCGCTGCTGCGCTACGCCAACATGACCAGTCAGTACAAACAGCTGGATCAGTTCCTCAAGCTGCGCAGCAGCGGCTCGAGCAAAACTGGCTTTGGCACCAGCACCCCGCGCCTGCGGGGCAACGTCATCCTGGATTCGGCGGCCTGCCGGCTCAGCACCGATGGGGGCCTGGCCCTGAGCCGGGTGTCGCTGTCGGTGGCGCCGGGGCAGATCCTGGCGGTCACCGGCACGGCAGGTTCCGGCAAGAGCGTGGCCCTAAAGGTGATCGACCAGCTCTACCCCCTGGCCACGGGCACCCTGCTCTTCGATGGCAACGACTATCGCCAGTTCAGCACCGAGGCCCTGCAGCGCAACATCGCCTACCTGATGCCCAGTGTGGAACTGCTGCCGGGGACGATCTGGTCCAACCTCACGGCCATGAACCCCGATGCCACGGTGGAGGGTGTGCGCCGGGTCTGCCAGCAGCTGGGAATCCTGGAGATTCTCGAATCGCTCCCGGATGGTCTCTACACGCCGCTGAGCAAGGACATCTCCTATCAGATCCCCTTCGGCGTCCGGAAATTGATCGCCCTTGCCCAGGCCGTGATCAAGGACACACCGATCCTGCTGCTGGACGACATCAGCCAGGGCCTCGCACCGGATCAGTTCCAGCGGGTGCTGGACGTGCTCCCAAGCCTGCGCCGCTGCGCCTTCAGTGGCCAGGAGCGCAGCGTGATCCTCTCCACTGATAACAAGGCCCTGCTGGAGCTGGCCGACCGGCTCTGCATCCTCGACAAGGGGGTGACCGCCTTCCAGGGCACGCCGGAAGAGCTGAGGTCCCAGATGAAACAGCGCACCGCCGCCTGAGTTTCAGCCCCTTTCACCGCTTCCGTTCCCCTCACCGTCTGCGGCCATGACCCACACCCCCGCCAATCCCAACAGCAGCCCCGACAGCTCCTCCCTCGCCCAGGCCGGCAGCGGCAGAGGCGGCGAACTGGCTTTGCCACCGGGCAGTGCCCTGCTGCGGCAGTTGCCGGGGCTCGACAACCCGGATGCCATGGGCCTGGTGGGCCGCAACCGGCTCAGCCAAGCGCTCGAGCTGGAGGAAAAACCCGACAGCCGCTACCTGCGCATGGCCCTTTACGGGCTGGGTGCCGCCTTCCTGATCTTCATTCCCTGGGCAGCGCTGACGCCGGTGAACGAGGTGGTGATCGCCTCCGGTGAGGTGGTGCCTGAGGGCAATGTGAACACGATCCAGCACCTGGAGGGCGGCATCGTGGAACGCATCGCCGTGCAGGAGGGCGACCAGGTGAAGAAGGGCGATCTGATCATGCAGCTGCGCCCCAACCTGGTGGACAGCGAATACAAGGCGGCGCGCCAGAAGCTGCAGGCCCTCACGCTGCAGCAGGCCCAGCTGCAGGCCGCCATCCGCGGCGACAACAACCTGCCGCCCTCAATCAAGGAACTGGGCGCCCTGGGCAGCAAGGTGCAGACGGCCCAGCTGAACCTACTCAACAGCCGGCTCGACAACACCCAGGACCAGATCGCCACGGTGCAGGCCCAGATTGACCAGAAGCGAGCAGAGATCGCCCGCTTCAACGACCAGGAAGCCAAGTTCCTGCGGGAGCAGGACCTGCTGCGCCAGGGCGTGAGCATGTACGAGAAGCTCGACAACCAGGGGGCGGTGTCACGCCTGCAGGTGGTGAATGCCCAGCGGGAGCTGGCGGCCTCGAACACCCGCCTGGCCGAACTGCGGGGCAACCGGGAGGTGTCGTACAAACTGCTCACCGAGGCCCAGGCCAAGATGCGCAGCCTGCGGTCTGGCCTGCTGCTGGAGGACAACTCCAAGATCGCCGCCCTGACCAACGAAGAGGCCGTGGTGGCCGAGGACATCCGCAAGGTGCGCAACCGGCTGGAGCGCACCAGCATCCTGGCTCCTGTGAGCGGCCTGGTGCAGGACGTGCGCTACAAGAACGCCTCGGCCGTGGTGGGCCCTGGCTCCGTGATCGCCTCAGTGGTGCCCGATGGCACCCCACGGCTGGTGGAGGCCCGGGTGCGGCCCGCCGACATCGGCTTTGTGAAGATGGGCCAGAAGGCCGAGATCAAGTTGCAGCCCTACGACTACTCCATTTACGGGGCCGTACCCGGCCAGGTGATCGCCATCTCCCCCACCACCTTCCAGAACCCGGACGATCGCCAGTACTACTACCGGGTGAAGATCGCCCTGGATGAGCAGTATGTGGATCCAAAGAACCGCCGCTACCCCATCCTGCCGGGCATGACCCTCACGGCTGACATCCAGGGCCCCAAGCGCAGCGTGCTCCGCTATCTGTTCCAGCCGCTGACCCGCACGATGAACTCCGCCTTCCGCGAGTCGCGCTGAGCGAAGCCACTACAACCCACACGAGGAAGATGGCGCCCCGAGGGGCGCCATTTTTTGTGGCGCAACCTGCGGCTCTCAGCAACTCTTCAGCTGTGGGCAGATCGCAGGTGGTGACAGGGATCCGGGGGGATGGGGAGAGGGCGACGTGTATCCACAGCGAAACTCTCAGCCATTTCTAGTGGAGTGGTGGGAAGGGTATCCGTAGCTTGATTGCAGATGGGGATCGTGTGCGCTTTGGCGCGTCGACCCTGCGTTCCTCCGCCGTCGTTGAGCTCCCGTCATGACCTCGACCCCCTACATCCCCGGCCCCACCCCCGACGAAACCACCACGACGACGGCGGACGCAGCGGCAGCGGCAGCGGCGGAAGAAGAGCGCAAGCTCTCACAACAGGCTGGCGCCACTGACCCCTACACCCAGACGACCGCTCCGGGGACACCGGGTGGCAATACCGGACTGGGAGACACGGGGATCACCAGCCCGACGGACGGCTTCTCCCTGGACCCGGTGGGATCGGTCGCCTACACCCCTTCAACGAACCTGTTTGTACCCGTCAGTGAAGGCGGTCTCGGTGGCGGAGAGCTCCCCGGGGGAATTGCGCCGGCGGCAGCACCTGTTGTCGGCGAGCTTCCAGTCAACCAGGTTCCAGAGGCGCCGACCGCTCAATTCACAACTCCTACCTCTGAAGCGACCTTGCTGGCGGCGGAACCAGCTCCTGAACCCACTCCTGAACCCACTCCTGAACCGACGCCGGAACCCACTCCGCAGCCGACACCAGAGCCCACCCCTGAGCCGACACCAGAGCCGCCGGGCGGTGGTGGTGGTGGTGGTGATGGTGGTGCAACTGCTTTACCGGTTTCCTTTCAGCTGGACGATGAAGCAGTTCTGCCCGGAAGTGAGGACGGTATCGGCAATGCTGGTGGGCCTGGAGATGTTCCCCTCGAACCCGGCTTCTACCAGGGAACCCTGCCCTTCACCGTTACCCCTGGGGCAGGGACCGTGTTGCTAACGCCGCCAACTCTCCCTGATGGCTTCGTGGCCCTTGACTCGGCCGGGAACGCGATCCCAGCCGGGGGTAGCACATCATTGATTGTGTACCAGATCGGCAAAGGGATCGAAGGCACGAATCTGGCAGTCATGGAGGTTACCCTTGAGGACGCGACCTCTGGTAGGTACACGATCAAGCTGCTCAATCCAGTAGTGCACGACAAGCTGGATAATACGCAGAATCCAGATCCAGAAGCCGATCCAGACCCCGGCAACTATGACAACGCTGAGAACGATATTACTTTTAACCTCAGTTACTTGGTGACCGGTGGCAATGGCCAAACGGCTTCATCCACCATCACCATTAGTATCGATGATGACACGCCAGTCGCACTTCCCCCTCAAGAAGCTTCAATCGAGGCGCTTCTTGACGAAAGCGGGCTGATTGAAGGCCAGGAATCCGACGTTGATAGCTCGACTGGCAATCCTGATGATGACAACGCCGGTGATGCCCTTGGAACATCCGACGAGGACTCCGGCGGAAGCTCCATTGCCACACTATTCTCGATCGGATCAGACAATGGAGTCGCAACGGATGCCAAGCCGAGCTATGGCTTCGCCATAGACGCCAGCAGCCTGGACAACCTTGGCCTCACCTCCAACGGCAATCCCGTCACTTGGGCCAGCGACAACACCGACGCCGACACCAGCACACTCACCGCCTCAGCTGGGGGTCGCACGGTCCTCACGGTGACCATTGACAAGGCAACCGGCAACTGGTCAGCTAATCTTGACGCCCAGTTTGACCACGTCGCAGGTGACGGCGAAAACACAGCACTGGCCAATGGCTCTCCTGAAGGGCTCGATCGCATTGATCTCTCCGGTGTTCTCACCGCCACCGATGCCGATGGCGATACCGTCTCCGGCGCTGCTTCCGAATCCTTCACCATCGCGATTCAGGACGATATCCCCATCGCGGTGACCAACCCCACCGGGATCACTGCCACGGTGGAAGAAGATGGCATGTCACT
>NZ_CALROT020000017.1:0-50405 GCF_943369875.1 Vulcanococcus limneticus LL | reverse complement strand
CCAGCCCCCCAGCGCCAGGTAGGCGGTGGGGAACAGCAGCAGACCCGACCAACCGACAAAAACGAAGCGGTCGCGCTTGAGCCAGTCATCGAGGACGTCGAACCATCCCCGCTGTGGCGCGCGCCCTACAGCGATCGTCATGAGAGCGGAATGAGCGGTGCGGAAAACCCGCGAGCTGAGGGTTACCGCGCGATCGTAACAACGTTCCCAGCCGCCGCGCGGGCGGCTTTGGCGCGCTGACACGGCCCGTCACCATTGGCGTTTGGGTATTAGTGCTCAGGCCCTCGACGGCCCCGGGCCCATGGGCGGCTTTCGCGTCCGGCAGGGCGGCGGCGGGGGGAGCGAAGATGGCAGCCCCCTGGCGTTTCGCCCCCCATGGCCTCCGTTCCCTCCGCCCAGTCCGCACCGGCTGCGGCTGCCCCGGTGGTGCTTGAGCAGGCGGTGCTGGGTTCCCGCCGCCTCTCCAACGTGCTGGTGGCCGCCGTGGTGAGTGCCGGCGGTATCGGCTTCCTGCTCACCAGCCTCTCCAGCTACCTGGGCCAGGACCTGCTGCCGATCGGCCACCCGGCCGCTCTGGTGTGGGTGCCCCAGGGCCTGGTGATGGGCCTCTACGGGGTGGCGGCCGTGCTGCTGGCCACGTATCTGTGGGCCGTGATCGGTATCGATGTGGGTGCCGGCTCCAACCGCTTCGACAAGCCGGCCGGCCGCCTGGTGGTGACCCGCCGCGGCTTCCGCCAGCTGATCCAGGTGGAGACGCCGCTCAAGGACATCCAGGCGGTGAAGGTGGAGGTGCGCGACGGCCTCAACCCCCGCCGCCGCCTGGCCCTGCGGGTGCAGGGGCGCCGCGACCTGCCCCTGACGCGCGTGGGCGAACCGCTCCCCCTGGTGGAGCTGGAGCGCGAAGGTGCCGAGCTGGCCCGTTTCCTGGGGGTGCCGCTCGAGGGCGTGTGAAGCCAGCCCGTTCCGCCCCCGCTCCGATGCCCATCCCCATGACCGCTACCCCCTCTCTCACGTTGCCCGCGCGGCTGCGCCGCTTCAGCCCCCTGGCCCTGGTGCTGGCCCTGCTGCTCAGCCCCCTGGGCCCGGTGGCCTGCGCCGCGCCCGGCCCCAGCTCCGACCTGGGCTGCGGCAGCGGCGGGATTCCCTGCCTGCAGGGCAAGGCCGTGGTGTCGCTGCTCACCAGCAAGGGCGAGGTGCAGGTGAGCCTCGATGGCAATGCGGCGCCGCTCACCGCGGGCAACTTCGTGGATCTGGTGCGGCGCGGTGTCTACAACGGCACAGTGTTCCACCGGGTGGTGAAGGAGCCCGCGCCCTTCGTGGTGCAGGGCGGCGACCCCCAGAGCCGGGATCCCAAGGTGCCGGTGGACCAGCTCGGCGGCGGCAGCTTCATCGACCCGGCCAGCGGCCAGCCCCGCTACCTGCCCCTGGAGATCGCCCTCAACGGCGAGGCCAAGCCCCGCTACGGCGAGGTCAGTGCCGGCCCCGATCAGCTCACCCGCGTGACGCTGCCCCACCAGCGCGGCGCCCTGGCCATGGCCCGCGCCGAGGACCCGAACTCCGCCAGTGCGCAGTTCTACATCGCCCTGCAGGCCCTGCCTGAGCTCGACGGCCGCTATGCCGTCTTCGGCCGGGTCAGCAAGGGCATGGATGTGGTGGATCGCCTCAACCAGGGCGACAAGCTGCTGAAGGCCACCCTGCTCTCGGGCGGCACCCTGGTGAAGGACAGGCCCTGAGGCCTGGCCTCAGCCGGGGTTCAGGCCGGCACCCGCTTCTCTGAGGCGGTGGTCTTGAGGTAGGCGGTGTTGACGCCGGAGGCCCGCTCCAGGGCCACCTTGCCGGTGCGGGCGATCTCGAGGATGCCGTAGCTCTGCAGCACCTGCTCCAGCGCCACGAGTTTGCCCGGGTCGCCCACCACCTCCAGGGTCAGGGCGGTGTCGGCCACGTCCACCACCTTGGCGCGGAACACCTGCACCAGATCGAGGATGGCGGAGCGCTGCTCCGGCGGCGCCGACACCTTGAGCAGCATCAGCTCCCGCTCCACCGAGGGGATGGCCGAGAGGTCGGTCACGGCGAGCACGTTGACCAGCTTGTTGAGTTGCTTGGTCATCTGCTCGAGGGTGTGGTCATCCCCTTCCACCACCATCGTGAGCCGCGAGGAGCCGGCGTCTTCAGCCGGGCCCACCGCCAGGCTCTCGATGTTGAAGCCGCGGCGGGCGAACAGGCCGGAGATGCGGCTGAGGGCCCCGGATTCGTCCTCCACCAGCACCGAGAGGGTGTGCTTCATGCCCGGCGGTGCCCTGACGTCGATCTGGGCCCAAATTACGCATCCGCCGGCGCCGGCTGGGGCTCCAGCTGGGCCAGCCACTGCAACAGGGTGCGGTTGAAGTGCTGCGGTGCCTCGTCGTGGAGGCAGTGGCCCAGCTGCGGCAGCACCTGCAGCTCCAGATCGGGCTTGTGGGCGGGCAGGCGGTGACGCACCTGCATCGGCACCAGCCGGTCGTGGCTGCCCCAGAGCACCAGCAGCGGCTGCTGCATCCGCTCCAGCAGCACCGCCGCGGTGGCGCCGCGGGGCCGCAGGGCCATGCCGATGCTCATCGCCCGCAGGGAGCGAGCGGCCGTGGGCCGCAGGGCCGGGCGGGCGATCAGGCGCCGCAGCTCGGTGTCAACGGCCCCCTGGTCCGCGTAGGCGGAGCGCAGACCCAGATCCAGCAGGGGTGTGCGGGCGATCAGGGGCAGCAGCAGCTCCAGGGGCAGCAGCCGGCACAGGCCCACCACCAGGCGCCGCTGCAGGTGCCTCCGCCAGGGTCGCCGCCGCTGCGCCACGGGCATCAGCAGGGTGGGATCGGGCAGCGGCGCCGCCACCACGCCCCGCACCCAGCTGGGGAAGAACACGGCGCAGCTCACCGCCACCAGGCTGCCGAGGGAGTTGCCCACCAGCACGGCCGGCCCGCCCACCACCTCGGCCAGGAAGGCCTGCACCTGGCGGGCCCAGAGGCGGTTGTCGAGGTGGCGGTGGCGGTGGTGGCCCGGCTGGGCCGAGGCGCCGAAGCCGATCAGGTCGATGGCGTACACGCACCAGCCCGCCGCCGCCAGGTCGGCGGCATTGCGGCGCCAGTGGCCGCTGGCGGCCCCGAAGCCATGCAGCAGCAGCAGCGGCGGATGGCGGGGATCCCCCAGCTGGCGCCAGTGGCAGGCGTGGCCGC
The DNA here is from genome assembly GCF_943369875.1 of Vulcanococcus limneticus LL. Taxonomy (GTDB): domain Bacteria; phylum Cyanobacteriota; class Cyanobacteriia; order PCC-6307; family Cyanobiaceae; genus Vulcanococcus; species Vulcanococcus limneticus_A. Next base: position 47,202 of record NZ_CALROT020000017.1, on the reverse strand, counting down.
GCCAGTGCCACTGGCCGTGCTCGCCCCACTGGGGGCCGTGGAGCGCCGGGGCGATCGGCCCGGGCACCGCAGCGGCCGTGGCCGGAGCGTTGGCGGCCGGGCCGGCGAAGGGGGCGGGCTGGGCGGTGATGGCGGCCGGGGCGTGGACGTTCTCCATCCTGCTGCCGCCCGCGGGCAGGCGGCGAGGCCGCCGGCGCTCGCGGCCAGCGGGATGACGGTGCTGCCGGTCGAGACCGCCGAGGCGCGGCCCCTCGGATCCGGCCGGCCAGGATGCGGTGCCAGCCGCCCGCCGCCGATGCCGCTGCACGCCGAGGGTGCCGTCCAGCTCGACACCGGCTCCGGCTTCTTCCGCCCCGACTCCCGCCCCGGCCGCGACCTGGGGGTGCTGCTGGCCCGCCACCTGGCCCAGGGCGCCGGCGGCGGGGCCGATCCGCCCGCGGCGGGCCTGCGGGTGCTCGATGCCATGGCCGGCTGCGGCATCCGCGCCCTCCGCTACGGCCTGGAGGCCGGCGCCACGGCGGTGTGGGCCAACGACGCCGACCCCGATCGCCTGCCCCTGCTGGAGGCCAACCTGGCGCCGCTGGCGCCTGCCGGCGTGGCGCTGCGGTGCACGGCCCTCACGGCCCAGAAGCTCCTCGCCGACTGCCTGCTGCGGGAGGAGCGCTTCGACCTGCTCGACCTGGACGCCTTCGGCTGTCCCACCCCGCTGCTGCCCCTGGCCCTGGAGGCCCTGGCCTTCGGCGGCGTGCTCTATCTGGCCAGCACCGACGGCCGCTCCCCCACCGGCCATGACCGGCCGGCGGCCGTGCGCTCCCTGGGGGCCGCCGCCCGCGCCCATCCCGCCAGCTGGGAGCTGGCCCTGCGCCTGCAGATCGGGGTGGTGGCCCGGGCCGCCTGGGCCTTGGGGCGTGGGGTCCGGCCCCTGTTCAGCTTCAGCGAGGGCCGCACCTTCCGCACGGCCGTTCAGCTGCTGCGCCGGCCGGAGAGCGGTGAGGAGCGTCGGCTTGGCCTGCTGGCCCACTGCCACGGCTGCGGCGAGCAGCTGGTGCAGCCGCTGCTGACCCTGCGCCAGTGGCCGGCCTGTGCCTGCCCGCTGGGAGCGGGCCTGGCGGCGGGCTCTGGCGCCGGTTCCGGGTCCGAAGCACCGCCGCTGGCGATCTCCGGGCCCCTCTGGCTCGGTCCGCTGCAGCATCCTCCAACCCTGGCCGCCATGGCCGAGCTGGAGCGGCGGGTCGTGGCGGACGGGGCTCCCGCCAGCCTGGGCCGGGCCGGGGCGCGGCTGCTGGAGGCGTTGCGCCGCGACCCTGGCGAGCCGGCCCGCTGCTGGCCCCTGGCGGAGCTGGCCCGGCGGCTGGGGGGCGGACCGCCGCCGCTGACGGCCCTGGTAGAGGCCCTGCGGGCGGAGGGATGGAGCGCCTGCCCGAGTGGCGTGATGGCGGGCCAGCTGCGCAGCGATGCCCCCTGGCCGCGGGTGCTGGCGCTGGCGGGCCGGATCACGGCGGCCCGGGTCGCCGGGGCTCCGAATCCCGCCAGCCCATGACAGGCCAGCCCGCGCGGCCCCGGGCCCCACGGCCGACACGCTAAATAGGTAGGCCGTTACGGCAAGCGGCCATGGCCTCTGAAATCTTCGGCACTGCGGCGATCTTCTGGCTGCTGATCCCCGTGGGCCTGGTGGGTGGCCTGCTGCTGCTCAAGCTCGAGGGCCAGTGAGCCTGAGGGCGCCTGGGCCCGTCCGCGCAACGCCCTTCCAGGGAGGTTGCCGACGCGCTGTAGCCAGGCGCACCTCTAGGCTCGGTCCTCACTGAGCGAGGGTCATGCGGGTTCTGGTCATCGGCGGAACGGGCACCCTCGGCCGTCAGATCGCCAGGCGCGCCCTCGACGCCGGCCACCAGGTGCGCTGCATGGTGCGCACCCCCCGCAAGGCGTCGTTCCTGCAGGAGTGGGGCTGCGAGCTCACCCGCGGCGACCTGCTGGAGCCCGACAGCCTCGACTACGCCCTCGAGGGCCAGGAGGCGGTGATCGATGCCGCCGGCACCCGGGCCACCGAGGGCGGCAGTGTCTACGACACCGACTGGACCGGCAAGCTCAACCTCTTCAACGCCTGCCAGCGGGCCGGTGTGAAGCGGGTGGTGTTCATCTCGCTGCTGGATGCCGAGAAGCACCGCGACGTGCCGCTGATGGACATCAAGTACTGCACCGAGCAGCTGCTGATCGACTCGGACTTCGACTACACGATCCTGCGCTGCGTGGCCTTCATGCAGGGCGTGATCGGCCAGGTGGCGATTCCGGTGCTGGAGAACCAGACGGTGTGGGTGAGCGGCACCCCCACCGCGATCGCCTACATGAACACCCAGGATGTGGCCCGCTTCGCGGTGGCCGCCCTGGAGCGCCCTGAGACCGTCCGCCAGGCCTTCCCGGTGGTGGGCCCCCGGGCCTGGAACACCGGCGAGATCACCCAGCTCTGTGAGAAGTACAGCGGCAAGTCGGCGCGGGTGTTCCGGGTGCAGCCCGTGCTGCTGCGGGCGATGCAGGCCGTGGCCTCCTTCTTCGAGCCGGCGGTGAACGTGGTGGAGCGCCTCGCCTTCGACAAGGTGACCGGCGGCGGCGTCAGCCTCGAGGCGCCGATGGAGGCCAGCTACGCGGCCTTCGGCCTCGACCCGGCCGAGACCACCCAGCTCGACGACTATCTCAAGGAGTACTACGACACGATCCTGCGGCGCCTGCGGGAGATGGAGGCGGATCTCGACAAGGACGCCAAGAAGAAGCTGCCCTTCTGAGGGCCGGTTGATCCCGGCCTGAAGCCTGCCGGCAAGATCTCCGCCGGGCCGACCACGTCAGGCCGGATCCCCAGGGCTTCCCATTCCATCGCCCAGTGGTGCGTCTGTACTATGGGTGATATTGCTCCGTTTTCGGCCGTCGTGGGCGGCCTTTCGTGCCATGTCCGTCGCCCAGATCAAGAACCTCCAGCGCCGTCTGGGCAACCTGGAGCAGGAGGCCATCGAGGAGGTGACCCGGGCCTGCGGCCATGAGCTCTGGCAGAGCCTGGGCTTCGACGCCCTCGACAGCCTGGAGGACCCGGCCCTGCGGGCCCGGGCCAACTACTACTACGGTCAGCTCCAGGCCGTGCGCGAACTGCGCGATGCCCTGGGCTAAGCCCCCCTACCCACCACCGCCGCTGCGGCCGGACTTCCCGCCGCCGGCACGGCCGCCGCGGCCCCGGGGCCTGGCGGCAGGGCCGGCGGCAGAACGTCCGCTCCGGGTCAGCAGGCGCTGCAGGCGCCGCTCCTCCTCCGGCTCGGTCGCGCGCCACTGACCGGGGGCCAGGCCGGTGAGGTCCAGGGGCGGTTCGCCATCCATCAGATCGATGGCCACCCGCAGCAGCCGCAGGGTGGGCAGGCCCACGGCGGCGGTCATGCGGCGCACCTGGCGGTTTCGGCCCTCGCGCAGCTCCAGCTCGATCCAGGCCGTGGGCACCTGCAGCCGGTGGCGGATCGGCGGCACCCGCTCAGGCAGGGCGGCGGCCGCCAGTTCGGCCCCATCCAGCTGTCGCGCGTGGGCCGGCAGGGTCGGGCTGCCCTGCACCAGCACGCCCTCGCGCAGGTGTTGCAGGGCTTCCTCGCTGGGATCACCCTCCACCTGGGCCCAGTAGCGGCGCCAGTGGCCCCAGGCCGGATCCGTGAGCCGCTGCTGCAGCCGGCCGTTGGCGGTGAGCAGCAGCAGCCCCTCGCTGTCGGCATCGAGCCGACCGGCGGCGTAGACCCCGGGCACGGGGATGTGCTCCGCCAGGCAGCCCCAGCGGCTGCCGGGTTCCGGGGTGAACTGGCTCAGCACCCCGTAGGGCTTGTGGAACAGGAGCGTCGTCAGGGGCGGTCGGAGGGACGTTGACGGCTGGTCGCTGCTGGGCCGGAGCGGCTCAGGAGGCCTGGCGGGCCTTCCACAGGTTCACCACGCCGATCGAGATCAGCAACAGACCCAGGTCCAGCGAGAGGGGCGGCAGCACCATTGGCAATCGGCCCGGGACGGGCCTCGGCAGGGGCTGCGACCCTAGACGCCGCCCCGGTCCGGCGCGACGGGCGTAGGTCATGGGCGGCACCGACCAGGGGGTGTGGTGGGGGCGACACCTAAGCTGATGTCAGCAGTTCGAACGTTCCCTGGCAGCCCCGCATGATTGAGACCTCCGGCGTGATCGAGAAAGAGCAGGGCAACGGGTTCTATCTCGTGACCCTCGAGCAGCCGGCCGGCCACCAATGCCTGTGCCGCGCTGCCGGCAAGCTCACCAAGTTCCGCATCAAGCTGCTCGCCGGCGACAAGGTGCTGGTGGAGATCAGCCCCTACGACCTGACCCGCGGTCGCATCACCTACCGGGAGCGCAATGCCGGCGCCACCGGTCCCCGCCCCGGCGGCAACCGCCCCGGCGGTCCCCGGCGCCGCTGAGGTCTGCGGGCGCGCTCCTTGGGGTCTGGGGCTCCAGCTGCACCTGAGGTCTCAGGCCCCGCCGGTTAGGGCGGGGCCCCCGTTCCAGTGGGGCCCCCGCTCCAGCCTCAGCCCACCGGCGCGGCCAGCAGGCCTTCGATCGCGGCCTTGAACTCGCTGCGCTGCTTGACGCCCCGGAACTGCTGTTTGAGTTCCTTCTGGAAGAACAGCTGCACGGTGGGCGTGCCGGTGACGCCGGCCTGGGCGGCGATCTCCTGGTCGGCTTCGATGTCGATCTCCACGCCCTGGGCGGCGCCACCGAGTTCATCCAGCACCCGCTTGAGCTGGGGCTTGAGCACGTGGCAGGGCCCGCAGGTGGGTGAGGTGTAGACCACCAGCAGGGGCTTGTTGCTGTCGTGGTAGAGCTTGCGCAGGGCGTAGCCACCCCTCTGCCACTGGGCGTTGGGGTCGTAGTTGCTGGCGTCGCTCTCGGCGGTGCGCGTGGGTTCGCCGGCCGGTTCGGGATCCACCGGGTTGTGGCTCACGGTCACGGCCAGGTCGTGGTGGGTGAGCCAGCGCTCGGCCGCCAGGGCCGCCTGGCAGCCGCTGCCGGCGGCGGTGATGCCCTGGCGCCATTCGGCGTCGGCCACATCGCCGGCGGCGAACACGCCCTCGGCGCTGGTTTCCGGGCGGCCGGGCCGGGTCACCAGGTAGCCGTTGGCATCGAGCTCCAGCTGGCCGCGCACCAGCTGGGTGTTGGGCGTGTGGCCGATGGCGTAGAAGAGGCCCTTCACCGCCAGCTCCTCGGCGGGGGCGCCGCTGCCGGCCTCCTGGAGCTGCAGGCGCTCCATCCAGTCGGCGCTGCCGGCCACATCGCCGATCTGGCGGTTCCAGTGCACCGTGATGGCGGGGTTGGCCAGCACCCGGTCGGCCATGGCCTTGCTGGCCCGCAGCTCGTGGCGGCGCACGATCAGGTGCACGCGGCTGCCGTATTTGGTGAGGTACACGGCCTCCTCGCAGGCGGAGTCACCGCCGCCCACCACGGCCAGCTCGGCGTTGCGGAACTGGGGGGTGGCACCGTCGCAGATGGCACAGGCGCTGATGCCCTTGCTCCAGAAGGCCGCCTCACTGGGCAGGCCGAGGCGGTTGGCGCTGGCGCCGGTGGCCAGGATCACGGCGTGGGCCTGGATCACCCGGCCCTCGGTGGTGATGCGGTAGGGGCGCTGGCTGAGGTCGATGGCGTCGGCGTCGGCCTCAATCAGCCGGCTGCCCCAGCGCACGGCCTGGGCCTTGATCCGATCCATCAGATCGGGCCCCATGATCCCGTCGGGGAAGCCGGGGAAGTTCTCCACGTGGGTGGTGGTCATCAGCTGGCCACCGGGGATGCCGCCGGCCTGGAAGCCCGTGATCACCACCGGGCTGAGGTTGGCGCGGGCGGCGTAGATGGCGGCGGTGTACCCCGCGGGGCCGGAGCCCACGATCACCAGATTTTCAATGGACCCCGGATCCGCGGACCCCGCAGTGGCGGACCCCTGGGCGGTGCTGGCCTCGGACACCATGGCTAAGGCGGACTCACTTCGCCTTGAGTGTAGAGGGGAGGGTGGGTCGCCGTGGGGCGTTCGCTCGGGACTCCGTGGGGTCGGCCGTGCCGGCTGGTCGCCGTTGGCTCAGATCTCCAGCAGGCCGTCGCCGTCGTGCCCGGCGCCCTGGCGGCGCAGCTCCAGCAGGGCCTGAAGCTGTTCCGGGCCGGGCACCATCAGCACGTGCTCCGCCATCAGGCTAGGGTGTTCTTCAATACACAGAATCCATTCTCGGAATTCCTCGGTGAGGGCATAGCTGTCCTCGTAGGACTCACGGGAATCAAGGCTGGCGATCCGGGCGGCGGACCAGTTGATGGCGACGGTCAGTCGGCGCTGGATCGAGCCTTTCATCGGATGCATCCCCGTTGACCGGTGGGTGGAACCACGTTGCTGGGCAGGGTGCCCGCCTGTGGTGTGAATTCGCAGAACGTCGCACTTTTTTCCGCCAGGCGATGTAGTGACTGCTGCAAAGTCGGGCCAGCGCCAACACGTTCGCCCTGTTCTGGTGCCCCGGTTGAGGTAGTTCGTGGGGTAGCGAATTGCGTATCTCAATGCGACTACCGCGTCGCACTACCTCATCTGCCGGTATCAGGGGCGTGACAGGAACTTCGGCAGCTCGGGTCCCTTGACGCGGATCACGTCGCCGGCGCCATCCTCCACGGCCTGCAGGGGCAGAGTCGGGGCCCGGCCGCCCGCCGCCGGCTCGGGCGGCACGGCGGCGGCCTTGGGCCGGATCAGGTAGGGCTCACTCAGGGACCAGCTGCGGGCGTACTGCATCAGCAGCGGATCCGCCGGCGCGAACACGTAGGAGGGGTGGCGGGGCACGGCCTCCAGGGCCGAGCGGCTGTCGTCCATGCGCACCGCCCGGGTGATGGCCTGCACGAAGCGGGTGCGGGTCACGACGGTGGTGAGGTAGGCCACCACCCGCAGCCGCGCGGCATCGAAGCCCTCGGCGCACATGTCGATGCTCACCAGCCAGTCGGCCTCACCCGCCTGGAAGGCCGCCAGTCGCGCCTGGGCGTCCGGGTCCTGGGAGTGCACCAGGTGCACCCGGTCGCCCTCCTCCTCCAGCAGGCCGGTGATGCGGCGGGCGTGGGCGATGTCGCGGGCGATCACCAGGCCGCCGGCCTCGGGGTGCTGGCGCCGCACCGTCTCCAGGCGCCGGCGGGCGTTGAGCAGCAGCCGCAGGGCAATGGTGCTGGAGTCCCCCAGGCGGATGGCGCGGCGCAGGTTGCGGGCCCGCCAGCTCTCGCGCTGCTCCAGGGACAGGGGCGAGCGCTCCGTGTCGCCCACGGCCACCGCGGCGCCAGGCCCGTCGCCGCTCCCGTCCTCGCAGGCCTGGCCCTGGCGGCCGTGGTCCACCCAGCCGTCCTGGAAGCGGAACTCCAGGGGGCGCACGTCGCCGGCGGCGATCAGCTGGCGCGGTTCCACGCTCAGGTCCGGGGCGATCTGCTCCACCCAGACGCCCTCGTCGAACACCTGCACCCGGCGGGCGGCGCAGAAGCCGAGGTTGTCGGCCCGGAAGGGGGTGCCCGTGAGCCCCAGCCGCAGGCGCGCCGAGGCGCTCAGGCGCGAGAAGGCATGGCCCCAGGCGGTGGCCTCCGGTTCCTCGGGATCCACCCCCAGGTGGTGGACCTCATCGGCGATGGCCAGCCAGTCCGCGGCTCCGGCCGCCGCCAGCTGCTGCTCCAGCGGCTCCAGGTTGCGGCCGGCCCCCTGGTAGGTGAGCAGCAGCCCATGGCTGCCGTCCGGCCAGGGGCCGCCGCCGGCGCCGGTGCTGCGTTCCGGATCCCATTCGGCCAGCGTGAGGCCGAGGCGGGCGGCCGCCCCGCGCCACTGGCCGGCGATCGAGCTGCGGTGGCAGAACACCACGAAGTGCTGCAGGCGGCCTTCGGCGTGCAGGCGCTGGAAGCCCAGCAGGGCTCCGAGGGTCTTGCCGGCGCCGGGGCCAGCGTGGATCAACACGTCCTGGCCGGGGCCCTGGGGGCCGCTGCAGGGGCCTGGCTGGGCACCGGGAGCCGCGATCTCCAGCCGGCGGCGCAGCAGCTGGATCAGCTGGCTCTGCCACTGGCGCGGTCGGATCGTGGCGCCGCCACGGCCCGCGTCGCCACTGCCGCCGCGACCGCCGGATCCGCCCGGTCGGGGCCCCAGATCGAAGGACGGTGCTGCCATGGCCGCCATTGTGCTGGCGCTGCCCAGGCTGGCGGCGGCCTGACGGGCTAAAAGATGGGTGTTTCTACTTATTCGCCCGGGTTCTGGCGTCCCTAGCTTCCGGCCAGCCCCCGCCGTCGGTCTCGTCCGCCGGCCCCCTCAATTCCCCGCTTCGTTCCGCCTTCCAGGTCCGTCCTGCCGCCCAGCCCGTCCTGCCTGCCAGCCCATGGATGCGCGTTCCCCTTCGGCCCGTCCCCCCGATGGGCCCCGCCTGCTGCTTGAGCGCGCCCTGGCCCTCGAGTGCGACATCGACCCGATGATTCTGCGGGCCCGGCTGCTTCGGCGCCAGGGGGCCGCCCTCCAGGCCCTCTGCCTAGAACAGGAGCTTCTGCCCCTGTTCTGAATGCGTCTGGCGGTGAGCGGCGCCTCCGGCAAGACCGGCTGGCGCGTGGTTCAGGAGGCCCTGGCCCAGGGCCATACCGTGCGCGCGATCGTGCGCCCCGGTTCCGCCGTGCCCGAGGGGCTGGCCGGCGCCGAGCTGGTGCGGCTGGACCTGGGCGATCGCGGCGCCCTGGAGACGGCCCTGCGGGGCTGCGATGCCCTGGTGATCGCCACCGGTGCGCGGCCCTCGGTGGATCTGGCCGCCCCCCTGAAGGTGGACGCCTTCGGGGTGCGCTCCCAGATCGCGGCCTGCCAGGCGGTGGGCCTGCGGCGGGTGGTGCTGGTGAGCTCCCTGCTGGCCGGCGCCTGGCTGCATCCCCTCAACCTGTTCGGCCTGATCCTGGTGTGGAAGCGGCTGGGGGAGCGCTGGCTGGAGCAGAGCGGCCTCGACTGGACGGTGGTGCGCCCCGGCGGCCTGCGGGAGCAGGAGGACGACGTGGCGGCCCAGGTGGTGCGCTACGGCCCAGCCGACAGCCAGCGGGAGGGCAGCATCCCCCGACGCCTGGTGGCACGGGTGTGCCTGGAGGCCCTGGCGGCGCCCGCCAGCATTGGCCGGATCGTGGAGATCACCAGCGCGGCCGACGCCGAAACGCCGGCCACCCCCACCCTGGCGGCCTTGCTGGCGACCCTCAGCTGAGCGCCTCGGCGTGGTTCACCAGCAGGTGTTGCACCTCCTCGAGGCCCTCGGCCGCAGCCCGCTGGGCCCGGGCGCCATCGCCGCCGGCCTCCTCCAGCAGCTGGCCGGCCAGGCGCTCGAGCAGCTCTCCCCGCCGCTCCTGCAGATGGGTCAGCAGCTCCTGCTCGATCAGCTGGCGCACGGCCCGGCTGCGCAGGCCGCTCTGGTCGGCCTCGGCCAGGGTGCCCTGCACCAGCTCCTTCACGAACAGCCGCTGCACCTCGGTGCTGCGCAGGAAGCTCTCCATGGCGTTGATGGCGCCATCCACCACCGTGCGCTCGGCCTCGGCCGGTTCGCGGTCGAGCTTGAACTCCCAGTCGAGGTGACGGCGCTGCCAGCCCTCCTGGTGCAGGTTGGGCATCACGGTCTGGCAGAAGCTGTCGACCGAGATCTCGTAGACCCGCTCGGCCACCCGCTCGCACCAGCCCTCGCCGTGGGCGTGCAGCTGGTCCCGCAGGGTGTGGCGGTCCACGGCATGGCCGCCGTGGTGGCTGTGACAGACGCCGTTGGGGCACTCGACCGCCGAGAGAGCCATGGAAAAGCCGGAGCAGATTCAGCCTCCGCGGTAGCCACGTCCGGGGCGGGCTGGCAAGTGGGCACGGCGGCCCCCCGGACCCTCTGTGCCGGACTGCGCACAAAGCCCCGGCGACCGTTGCCGTCGCCGGCGCGGCGGCCGATGAATGGAGAACCGTCCCTGGTAGGGCTCTGTCTTGATTCGAGTGTTGGTACCCCGGGAGCGCCAGCCCGGGGAGACCCGGGTGGCCGCCACCCCGGAAACGGTGAAGCGGCTGCGGGGACGGGGCTGTTCCGTGTGGCTGGAGCGGCAGGCGGGCCTGCGCTCCGGCTATGCGGACGAGGCCTATGCCGAGGCCGGCGCCGAGCTGTTCCACGGCGAGGGCCCGGAGGCTGCGGAGCGCTGGGCCGAGGCCGATGTGGTGCTGGCGGTGCAGACCCCCGGCGCCCCTGGTGCTGAGGCCGCCGCCGCTGGCCTGGAGGCCCTGCGCCCCGAGGCCCTGCTGCTGGGCCTGCTCAATCCCCACGGCGACCACAGCCTGATCGAGAGGCTGGAGCGCCAGCGCCTCTCGGCCGTGGCCCTGGAGCTGCTGCCGCGCATCAGCCGCGCCCAGGCCATGGACGTGCTCTCCTCCCAGGCCAACATCGCCGGCTACAAGGCGGTGCTGCTGGCGGCGGCGGCGCTCGATCGCTTCTTCCCGATGCTGATGACCGCCGCCGGCACCGTGCAGCCCGCCCGGGTGGTGGTGCTCGGCGCCGGTGTGGCGGGGCTGCAGGCGGTGGCCACGGCCCGGCGCCTCGGCGCCCTGGTCAAGGTGAGCGACGTGCGGCCGGCGGCCCGGGAGCAGGTGGAGTCGCTGGGGGCGCGCTTCATCGAGCCGCCGCGGCTGGAGGAGTCCCCCGGCGAGGTGGGCGGCTACGCCCGCGAGGCCGGGGCCGTGTTCCTGGAGGCCCAGCGCCAGCTGCTGGCGCCCCATCTGGCCGAGGCGGATGTGGTGATCACCACCGCCCAGGTGCCTGGACGGCCGGCACCGCTGCTGATCACCCGCGAGATGCTCGGCCTGCTGCGCCCCGGTGCCGTGGTGGTGGATCTGGCGGTGGGCCAGGGCGGCAACTGCGCCGGCAGCCGCAGCGACGCCACGGTGGACGTGGATGGCGTGACGGTGATCGGCGCCGGCAACCTGCCGGCCTCCCTGCCCCAGCACGCCAGCGCCCTCTATGCGCGCAACCTGGCGGCCCTGCTGGAGGTCCTGATCCAGGAGGGCGAGCTGCGCCTCGACCCGGAGGATCCGCTGCTCGATCCCTGCCTGCTCAGCCACGCCGGCGTCTGCCGTCGCGACGACCTGCGCCCCGCCCGGTCCGGCCAGGAGGTGGCGGCATGAACGGCTCGCTCTCGGAGGCCCTCTGGGTGCTCCTGCTCGGCAGCCTGCTGGGCTTCGAACTGATCGGCAAGGTGCCGCCCACCCTGCACACCCCCCTGATGTCGGGGGCCAACGCGATCAGCGGCATCACCCTGCTGGCGGCCCTGGCCCTGATCGGCCAGGCCGCTTCCCCAGGCCTGCGCCTGGTGGGCGCCGTGGCCCTGGGCTTCGCCCTGTTCAACGTGGTGGGTGGGTTCCTCGTGACCGATCGGATGCTGGCGATGTTCCGCCGGAGGGCCAGCTGATGGTCGCCCTGATCGCCCCCTGGGTCGGCGCCCTGGTGCCCGGCCTCTCCCTGTCCACGGCCTCCCTGCTGAAGGTTTCCCCGCTGACCTCTTCCCTTCTGACCGTTTCCGTGCCCACCGCCACCCTGCCCAGCCTCCCCCTGCCCACGGCCCACCTGGCGCTGGACCTGGGGGCCGTGCTGCTGCTGGCCCTGGGCCTCAAGGGCCTCTCGAAGGTGCGCACTGCCCGCAGTGCCAATGGCCTGGCGGCCGTGGCCATCGCCGTGGCGGTGGCCGGCCTGCTGCTGGAGCAGGGGCTGGTGGGCTGGCCCTGGATGCTGCTGGGCCTGCTGGTCGGTGGCGGCCTCGGCACCCTGGTGGCCTACCGGGTGCCGATGACTTCGATGCCGGAGGTGGTGGCCCTGTTCAACGGCTGCGGCGGCATGGCCTCGCTGCTGGTGGCCCTGGGGGCCGCAGCCCTGCCCGCCGGCCTCGACCGGCTGGGTGAGATCTCGGTGCTCGCCTCGGTGCTGGTGGGCGGCGTGACCTTCTCCGGCTCGCTGGTGGCGATGGCCAAGCTGCAGGAGTGGCTGGCCACCCCGGCCTGGATGCTGAAGCCCCAGCGCCATGCCGTGAACATCGGCCTGGCCCTGCTGGCCCTGGCCGCCGGCGCGGCCATGCCCCTGGGACTGCTGGCTCCGGCCCCGGCCCTGGCGGTGCTCACGGCCGCCTCGCTGCTGCTGGGCATCGGCCTCACCCTGCCGATCGGCGGCGCCGACATGCCGGTGGTGATCTCGCTGCTCAACTCCTATTCGGGCGTGGCCGCCGCTGCGGCCGGCTTCGTGGTGGGCAGCCAGCTGCTGGTGGTGGCGGGCGCCATGGTGGGGGCCGCCGGCCTGATCCTCACCCAGGTGATGTGCACGGCCATGAACCGCTCGCTCACCTCGGTGCTGTTCGGCGGGGCCCTGGGCGCCGCCGCGGCCCCCGCGGGCGGCGGCGAGGCCGGTGAGGACCCCGGCTACAGCCGCATCACCTCCTGTTCCGCCGAGGAGTGCGCCCTGGCCCTGGAGGCCGCCGAGCGGGTGGTGTTCGTGCCTGGCTACGGCCTGGCGGTGGCCCAGGCCCAGCACAGCCTCAAGGAGCTGGCCCGGCTGCTGGAGAGCGCCGGCATCGAGGTCGCCTATGCCATCCACCCGGTGGCGGGCCGCATGCCCGGCCACATGAACGTGCTGCTGGCCGAGGCCGATGTGCCCTACGAGCAGCTGATCGAGATGGAGACGATCAACCCCGACTTCCCGCGCACCGATGTGGTGATCGTGCTGGGGGCCAACGACGTGGTGAATCCCCAGGCCAAGAACGACCCCTCCAGCCCCCTCTACGGCATGCCCGTGCTGGAGGTGGACCAGGCCCGCTCGGTGTTCGTGGTCAAGCGCAGCCTCGGGGCCGGCTACTCCGGCGTGCGCAACGGCCTGTTCGAGCTGCCCCAGACCTCGATGGTGTTCGGCGACGCCAAGGCGGTGCTGCAGCAGCTCACGTCCGAACTGCGCAGCCTGGGGGTGGGCAAGGTGGCCGTGGCGGCGGGCTGAGGCACGGCAGGCTGGCGGGGAGTCATCGCCGCTGCCGCCCGTGGGAGCCCCCCTGCTGAGCCAGCTGGGCCTGGATCCCTTCCGGCCCCGGGCCCCCTGGTGGGGCCCCGACCTGCAGACCCTGCGGGACACCCTGCACCCGCTGGCCCTGCCGCCGGAACGGGGCGAGCCGGTGCTGATCAACCTGCCCGGGCCCGCCGCATCCGGCGACCCTGGCGCCGCTGCATCCGGCGGTTCAACCGTCAGAGCCGGCGCGCCTCAGCTGTTGGCGCTGCTGGATCCGCCGCTGGCGGCGACCCCGGATGGCGCGGTCGCGTCTCCGGGCCCGCCGCGCGGTTTGGTGGTGCTGCTGCATGGCCTGGGGGGCGGCAGCGAGGGGCTGGGGGTGCGGCGGCAGGGCCTGGCCCTGCAGCGCCAGGGGTTCGCGGTGCTCCGGCTCAACCTGCGGGGCGCCGGCCGGGGTCGCCCGCTGGCGCCGGGCACCTATGCGGCCGCCTGCAGCCGTGACATCGGGCCGGTGCTGCGGCGGGCCCGCGAGCTGGCGGGGGGGCGGCCCCTGTTCGGGGCCGGACTGTCGCTGGGGGGCACGATTCTGCTCAATGCCTGCCTGGATGGGGGCGCGTCGCCGCCGCTCGATGGCCTGGTCTGCGTCAGCAGTCCCCTGGATCTGGAGCGCTGCGCCTGGCAGATCGAGCGCCCCCGCAATGGCCTGTACCAGCGCTGGCTGCTGGGGCGCCTGCGGGTGCAGACCCTGGCCGATCCCTTCGGGATCACTGCGGCCGAGCGGCAGGCCCTGCTGGGTGACGGGCCCGGCGGCGCGATCCGCACCATCCGCGCCTTCGATGCCGCCATCACCGCGCCGCGCTGGGGCTACCGCTCCGTGGATCATTACTACGCGGCGGCCAGCCCCCTGCACCGGCTGCTGGCCGGCCCCGGCCCCGAGCTGCTGCCCCCAACGCTGCTGGTGCACGCCAGCGACGACCCCTGGGTGCCGGCGGCCCCCGCCCGCCAGCTGGCCCAGGCCTGGGGTGATCGCGCGCTGCCGCGGGTGCTGCTGAGCCCTGGCGGGGGCCACAACGGCTTCCATGCCCCCGGCGATCAGCCCCAGGCCAGCTGGGCCGATCGGGTTGTCGTGCGCTGGCTGGAGCAGCTGGCGCCGGCCGCGCCCCTCAGGCCGGGCTGATCTCCTGGGGGGGCTCCTGGGGGTGCGGCTGGAACGGCATCCGCCGCAGGATCCACGGCTCGATCGGCACCCCGCCGATCACGTGCTCCCGCACGATCCGCTCGATCCGCTCGGGGCCCACGCCGCCATAGACGATCCCCTCGGGCCAGATCAGCAGCACCGGGCCTTCGGCGCAGATCCGCAGGCAGTCGGCTTTGGTGCGCAGCACGATTCCCCCGGGGCGGGCCGGATCCTCCAGGGCGAGCTCCCGCACCAGGCGCTTGAGGGTGTCCCAGCTGGCCACCCCGACGGCGGGATCCGGGCAGCACAGCGCCTTGCTGGGGGTGGCGCAGAGCAGCAGGTGGTGGGCGATCCGGGACTGGGCAACGGCCATGGTCAGGCCGGCAGCGCCGCCGGGGCCTTGGCGGTGCGCTGGGCTGCAGCCTCACGCACCGCCTGGCGCGACCAGGCGTCCACGGCCAGCACGTCGTCCAGGGAGGGGGAGGCGGTGAGATCCGCCTTGTGGCGATCACACACAACGTCGATCAGTTTCGGGATGTCGAGGAAGTGGATCTGCTCCTCGAGGAAGAGGGCCACGGCCTGCTCGTTGGCGGCGTTCATCACCGCCGGCATCGTGCCGCCGGCGCGGCCGGCCGCGTAGGCGAGCTCCATGCAGGGGTATTTGGCCGGGTCGGGGGCGCGGAAGCTGAGGCTGCCCACCTCGGTGAGGTCGAGGCGGCGCCAGGGGGTTTCCAGGCGCTCGGGCCAGCTGAGGCAGTAGAGGATCGGCAACTTCATGTCGGGCCAGCCGAGCTGGGCCAGCACCGAGGAATCGGCCAGTTCCACCATCGAGTGGATGATCGACTGGGGGTGGATCACGATCTCGATGTGGTCGAAATCGAGGCCGAAGAGGTAGTGGGCTTCGATCACTTCGAGGCCCTTGTTCATCAGACTCGCCGAATCCACGGTGATCTTGCGGCCCATGCTCCAGTTGGGATGGCTGGTGGCATCGGCCACGGTGGCCTTGGCCAGATCGGCGGCGGGCCAGTCGCGGAAGGCGCCGCCGGAGGCGGTGAGCTGGATGCGGCGCAGGCCCGGGGTGGGGGTGCCGGTGCTCAGGCGCGCCGTTTCGGCGTAGGGGGTGCCCTGCAGGCACTGGAAGATGGCGGAGTGCTCGGAGTCGGCTGGCAGCAGGCGTGAGCCCGACTTCTCAAGTTCCGGCAGCACTACCGGGCCGGCGGCGATCAGGGTTTCCTTGTTGGCCAGGGCCAGGTCCTTGCCGGCGCGGATGGCGGCCAGGGTGGGCAGCAGGCCGGCGCAGCCCACGATGCCGGTGACCACCAGATCGGCCGTGGGCCAGGCGGCGGCGGCGCAGATCCCATCGGGGCCGCCCAGCAGCTCCGGCAGCCGCGCTGGACGGGCGGCCGGCTCCAGACCGTTGAGCCGCTCCCGCAGCTCCGCCACCAGATCGGCCTCGGCCAGGGCCACCACCTCGGGGGTGTGGCGGCGGATCTGCTCGATCAGCAGGTCGAGGTTGCGGCCGGCCGTGAGGGCCACCACCCGGAAGCGATCCGGGAACTCCTCGGCCAGCTCCAGGGTCTGGGTGCCGATCGAGCCGGTGGATCCCAGCACGCTGAGGGCTTTCACGGGCGGATCGGCGAAGGTGGGGGCCAGTCTCCCATCGGCGGGCGCGACGGCAGCCGCAGCCGCGTGGGCCAGAGCAGGGGCGCGTGGGCCTGGAGGCCGGCCCGGCTGGCGGCCAGGCGCAGGGCCGGATCCGGACTGATCAGGCGGCGGCAGCCGCTCGCCAGGGCCGTGGCCAGGTGCTGCAGCACCAAGGGGTGCAGCGGCGGGATGGTGGTTGCGTCTGTTGGTGGTGCGAGCCGTGCAGGCCACCCGGCGGCCCAGGCCCGGAGCTCGGCTTCGCTGAGTTGATAGAGGCTGAGGCCACCGCCATGGAGCAGGCGCTGGAGTGCGTGCTGACAGTCCCGCAGGTCGGCTGGATCCAGCCCCTTGAGGGCGAGGGCCGCACTCGCCTCCAGCAGCGTCAGGGCACTGGTGACCAGCAGGCGCTGCTCGATTCCGAACCAGCGCAGGTGGTCCTCGCTGCCGGGCTCACGGCAGATGAGGGGCATCAACAGGCCGGTGTCCACGTAGGTGGGGCTGGGCTCCCAGCTGCCGTCACCGAGGCAGGGATCGGGTTCTGCGGTCGCGGCAGCGGCTGGAGTGGCGCCTGCGGTCTGGGCGGGGGACGTTTGGGCAGCGGCGGCGGGCAGCTGGCGCAGCAGGGGCCAGCTGGGTTCCGTGCAGGCCAGGTGGTGGAGACGCTGCTGCTGATCCCAGCTGAAGCGCAGCCGGTCGAAGCTGGCCTCGGCCCGCAGGCGGAGGCTGCCATCGCTGTCCAGCTCGGCGCTGAGCGGTGTGTCTTCGCTGAAGCCGGCCTCGCGCAGCAGCCGGGCCGGCAGGCGCACCGCCAGCGAATGGCTCCAGCGCCGCAGCAGAACCCGGTGCCGACGCCGGCTAGGGGTGAAAGGCACGGGACGGCTTGGCTGAGGGCTCCCAGGAGTGTTCCCCTTTTTTTGGCGGGTGGCGCTCGGCATAGCCGCTGGCTGACGAAGGGGGGGAAGGGGGTGTAGCGCAGTGTCCGGAAATGGCTCGCCATGACGAGTCGTTTCCGGAGACGTCTGCGGAGGCCTTGGCTGGCCGCGTGGCCGTCCCATGCGGACTCCTGCTGTTGCCTTCTGTGAGCGGGAGCTGTTAGCGGCTCCCTGCGCCCTGCTCCCTCCAGCCGCCGTCTCTCAGGGTTGTCTCCCGGGGTGTCGTCCCTTCCCTCCGGTTGTGGCCTGGTGGTGGCCGGACGGTGCCGGCGCGGCGACTGGTGTTGATGCCGCACACTGAGGCTCAGGCAGTGGATCGGCAGGGGCCATGGCGCAGGAGCAGGAGCAGCAGGAGCCGCAACAGCAGGAGCAGCACCAACTGCGCCAGCCGGTGGCGGGTCTGATGGCCTGGGTGCAGCGCTGGAATTTCATTGAGCGCGCCCGGCTGGAGCGGGAGCTTTGGGATGCGTTCGAGCGCGGTGAGCCGATCGAGCAGCTGGTGGAGGACTGCGCGCCGGGCTTTCGACGGGACGTGTGGAGCACCACCGTTGTGCGCATCCGCCGCATCGAGCGGATGATGCGCGATCAGCAGCAGCCCTGAGACGCACGACTGCTTCGCGCTGGCCTGACGGAGGCCACCGCTGGGCGGACGCTTTGGGTCATGCCTTACCGACTGTTCAGCTGCGCAGCCAGTCGGTGAGGCCGCCGGGCTTGTCGATCAGTTCGATGCCGCGGGCCTTGAGGGCGTCGCGGATGCGGTCGGCGCTGGCGAAGTCGCGGGCGGCCTTGGCGGTGCGGCGGGCTTCGATCTGGGCTTCGATTTCGGCGTCGCTGAGGGTGTCGGCGCCGGCGGCTGCAGCGGTGGATGAGGTGCCGGACGCCGGGGCTTCAGGGCGCAGCCCGAGTACCGCGGCCAGTTCCTGCAGCAGCCGACCGCCGGCGGCCAGGGCAGGGTCGGTGGCTTCGGCTGCGGCCGCCGCATCCCCGCGTTCCAGGCGATTGGCCAGGGCCCGCAGGGGGCGGGCCAGTTCGAACAGCACTGCCAGGGCGGCGGAAGTGTTGAGGTCGTCGTCCATCGCGGCGACGAAACGGCTGCGGGCCTTGGCCAGATCGCTGGGGAGGCCGGCGGGATCGCTGCCCGTTGCCGCTGGGGTGATGGCCGCGGGATCGGTGGGTTCGGTGCTCCCCGAGCCTGGGGGCTTTTCGCTGCCGGCCAGCCCCAGGGCGGCGTTGAGGCCCTTCCAGCCGGTGGCGGCGGCCTCCAGGGCCTCGGCGGTGAAGTCCAGGGGCTTGCGGTAGTGGGCCTGCAGGGTGAACAGCCGCAGGGTCATCGGCGAGATGCCCGAATCCAGCAGGGCGCGGATCGTGGTGAAGTTGCCGAGCGACTTGCTCATCTTCTGGCCGCCCACGTTCACCATGCCGTTGTGCAGCCAGTAGCGGGCCAGCTCCTGGCCGGTGGCCGCCTCCGACTGGGCGATCTCGTTCTCATGGTGGGGAAAGATCAGATCGGCGCCGCCCAGGTGAATGTCGATGGTGTCGCCGAGCTCCTCGCGCACCATGGCCGAGCACTCGATGTGCCAGCCGGGCCGGCCGGCGCCCCAGGGGGAGGGGAAGCTGGGTTCGCCCGGCTTGGCGCCCTTCCAGAGGGCGAAGTCGAACGGGTGCTGCTTGCGGGCTTCCTCGGCATCGGAGACGCGGCCGTCGGCGTTCTGCTGTTGCTCGGCCAGATCGCGGCCCGAGAGCTTGCCGTAGCCGGCGTGTTTCAGCACGGCGAAATACACATCGCCATCGGCGGAATAGGCGGCACCGCGTGCCTCCAGCTCGGTGATCAGGGCCCGGATCGCGTCCAGGCTCTGGGTGGCCCTGGGCATGCGGTCGGCCGGCAGGATGTTCAGCCGCGCCATGTCGGCCCTGAAGGCGTCGATGTTGCGCTCACTCACCGCTTCCATCGAGCTGTGCTCCTCGGCGGCGCGCCGCAGGATCTTGTCGTCGATGTCGGTGTAGTTCTGCACGAACGTCACCGCGTAGCCGCTCCAGATCAGGTAGCGGCGCAGCACGTCCCAGGCGATGTAGCTGCGGGCGTGGCCCAGGTGGCAGAGGTCGTAGACCGTGACGCCGCAGCAGTAGATGCTCACCTGGCCGGGCTTGAGCGGCCGGAAGTCCTCGGCGCGGCGGCTGAGGGTGTTGGTGAGGCGCAGGGTCACTGGGGGCAAGTGGGGTGGCTAGACGGCATCATCGCCTTCCCCAGGCCCCAAATCGGACGGCCACACCCTCTGACCAAGAAGAGGTGTAGATTCGGATCCAGCAAAAGGATCGGTGCAGGCATGGACAATGGTGTTGAAACTAGAGTTGAAGCCACTATATTAAGTTGTGACCGGCTGGCTGTTCTGGCCGATCCGTCTCGCCCCTTGGGGTTCTGATTCCTTTCGTGATCTTCTTGAGGCCGTGGTGATGGGCTCATTATCAGCAGGACGACCCACCAATTCCCTCGGGACGGTCGACTTCGTCACGTCTTCTGTCGTGGCCGAACCGGCCACTCACGGAGTTGGATCCTGTCCTGTTGTTTCCCTGTCTGGAGGTCGTCCACTGCTGACAGTGGACCACTTGGAGCGGCTGATGCGCCGCCATGGTCTGGATTTGGCCATAGCCCAGGCCTTGGTGCTTGATGAAATCCTTGAGGCGGTCCCCCTGCCCGCTGACCAGGAGAGGCAAGTCCTGGCTGACTATCTGGCGGCACAGGGGCTTACCGGTGACCCCGGGGCCACCGAGGCTTGGTTGGCCGCCAACCGCCTCGATTTGGCCGACGTGCGGGCAATAGCGACGCATTCATCCCGTCTCGACCGTTTTAAGGAGCAGTGTTTCGGGGATGAGGTGGAGATCCGTTTTCTGGAGCGCAAGGGGGACCTTGACCAAGTGGTGTATTCCCTTATCCGTGTGCGTGAAGAGGAGCTGGCCGAGGAGCTCTACCAGCGCATTCGGGAAGGGGAAGCCGATTTCGCCGACCTGGCTCCCCGCTTCTCCCTGGGCTCTGAACGCGACACGAACGGGGTGGTGGGGCCCATGTCGCTGTCGATTGGCCATCCGGAGCTGGAAAGTCGGCTGCGGGTCTCTCGCCCCGGGGAGCTGCTGCCTCCGTTTTTCGTCAAGGACATCTGGGTGGTGCTTCGGCTAGAGCGGTTGATGCCGGCGCAGCTGGACGCGGAATGCCGGAAGGCTCTGCTGGGCGAGCTTTTCGAGAGTTGGTTTGACGAGCGGGTACGGCAGGTGTTGGCGGCGGAGCCTCTGCCGGGATTGCCGATCCACCGTCTCAGTGGCCAGGGTGTCTGCCCATGACGCCGATTCTGCTCAACAAGCCTTTCCCTGGTGATCTGCTGGCGGCAGAACCCGGCTGGGATCGACGGCGCTACCGGCTCGGTCAGGTGGTTCTGCTGCCGGATCAGTTGCCGGATGGGGTGTCCTGGATTCAACGGGGCCAGCTACGCAGTTTGGGACCGGACCCGACGCGCCAGGGACTGCGCACCCTGGACCGCCATGGTCCCGGCGATCTGGTGGGCTGGGTGAGTCTTCTGCTGGCCAGGCCCTGTGAGCATGTGCGGGTGAGCTCCGAAGAGGCAGAGCTCCTATGGCTGCCGGCGGACCGCTTCGGGGCCTTGCTGTTGGAGCAGCCTGCCCTTGCGGCTTGGTGTGCTTCACAGTTGCCGGCGGCGGAACTGGATCAACTGTTGGCTGCCCTGGCGGAGCAGACTCCTGCCTGGTTGCCTTTGCGGGAGGCCTGGCCAGGCCCGCTCCAGGAGGCCCAGCTGATGTGCAGCGGACCCGGAGTGGCGCCGACGATTCTCCCGAGCGATGGCTCGGACTTGGTCTGGTTTGTAAGCAGCGGCCCGTTGATGGGTCAAGCATGGACTCCTGAGCTTGCAGCCGTTGACTGCAGCGTCCATGCGCAGGCGGGGGGCTGGTGTCGGCTCGTGGGGCTGCGGCCTCCCGCGGGGGGAATCGAGCCTGACCCGCTTGCAGATGGCGAACATCCAGCAGGCTCTGGCGTTACCGCGGCCAGCGAATGCCAACCGCCGCAGGAGGGCGCCTACAGCCTCTCTCCAGAACCTATGGCGGAGCGGATCGAAGGGCTGGGTCAGGCCTTGAGGCTGGCGGTGGCCAGTGGTCCACGGGGGGTCCCGATGGCGATCACTGAAGCCATTGCCCGCTATTTCGGCACTCCATTCAACCGGGATGTGGTGCGTGACCAAGTGGAGGCGGTCCTGCAGCGGCAGCAGCAGCTGAACCTCGTGAACATGGGCCAGTTGATCGGCACCCTGGGCCTTCGGGTTCTGCTCGCGGAGGTACCGGTGGATCGCTTGCATCGGGTGCCCACGCCGGCTGTGTTGCTGCAGGCGGGCCAGATCGCCCTGCTTGATGGGGTAGAGCCCGATGGGCGGGCGAGGCTGCTGGAGCCGGAGTTGGGCGCTGTGCTTGTGCCCATCCAGGACTTGGCCGGGACTGAGGGCAGCCTGGAACTTCTGCTGATGGAGCGCACGCCGGCTACCTCAGAGGCCCGCTTCAGCTGGGGGTGGTTTCTGCCCTATCTCAAGCCCCACCGGCGGGAGCTGGTAGAGGTTCTGGTGGCCTCCCTCGTGGTGAACCTGCTGGCTCTGGCCACACCGCTTGGATTGCAGGTGCTGGTGGATCAGGTGGCCCGTTTCCAGAACCTGAATGCCCTGATCAGCATCTCGGCTCTTCTGCTGGTGGCTGGCCTGGTGGCGGCCCTCGTGCGCACCTTGCGATCGCTGATCTTCACTGGGGTGGCCAACCGGATCGACCAGGACACCAAGGCCACCATTCTGGACCAGCTGGTGCGTCTGCCTCAGAGCTTCTTCGACAGCCGGCCTGTGGGTCAGATCACTTTCTACTTCACCCAGCTGGACCGTCTGAGGGAGTTCCTGATCGGCCAGAGCCTCACCACGATCGTCGATTTCAGCTTCTCGATCCTCTATGTCTTCATTCTGCTCGCGATCAACCCTTTGCTCACCCTGGTGACTCTGAGCACTCTGCCGCTGATCCTGATGCTTGCCCTCGTGAGTAATCCGCTGGTGGAGCGCGGGATCGAGCGTTCAATTGGCCAGGCAATCCGTACCTACTCCTACCTAAACGAGGCGATCACAGGCATCCAGACGATTAAGTCGCAGAATGCTGAGCTTAAGACTCGCTGGGAATTTCAGAACCGTTATTCCCGCTTTATTGGTGAGGATTTTAAGCTGAGGGTTACCAATGAGATGATCGGCAACCTGGCAACCCTTGTCAATGACCTCAATGGGCTGCTTGTTGTGGGGTTTGGTATCTGGCTCGTGATGCAGAATCAGATCACTCTTGGCGGCTTTTTTGCCTTTCGTATCATCAGCGGCTATATCACTGGTCCGATGGTGAGACTGGTGCAGACCTGGCAGCAGTTCAAGCAGAGCAGCGCCCAATTGAAGCTTGTCGGCGACATTGTGGACCGCCAGACGGAGCAGACCGAAAAGGAAGCTAGCAATATCCCGATGCCTCCATTGGTGGGAGAGGTGCAGTTTTGTGATGTTACTTTCCGCTTCGGTGAGCAGGCGCCACGGGTGCTGCATGGGATCAATCTGGAAGTACCGACAGGGGCCTTCGTTGGCATGGTGGGGGGCTCCGGCAGTGGCAAAAGCACGCTGCTGAAGTTGTTGCCCCGCTTCTATCGCCCTGAGCAGGGAAAGGTGTTGATCGATGGGTTTGATATTAACAAGGTGGAGCTGTATTCACTCCGCCGGCAGATTGGTGTTGTGCCCCAGGACAGCCTGTTGTTTGACGGCACGATCAGGGAAAACTTGCTCCTTGTGAAGCCAGATGCAAGCACAGAGGATCTCATTAGGGCGACGCGTATTGCCTGTGCTCACGACTTCATCATGGAGATGCCCCAGGGCTACAACTCCAGCGTGGGTGAACGTGGCGCTGGTCTCTCGGGAGGGCAGCGGCAGCGTCTCGCCTTGGCCAGGGCTGTGTTGCAAAACCCGCGCATGCTCATTCTCGATGAGGCCACCAGCGCCCTTGACGCGCGAACCGAGCGCCAGGTTTGCCTCAATCTGTTCGAGGCCTTCCGCGGCCGCACGGTGTTCTTCATTACCCACCGATTGAGCACGGTGAGGCCTGCCGACATGATCGTGCTGATGGACCGTGGGGCAGTCATGGAGGTGGGCTCCCACGACAGCTTGATGGCCCAGCAGGGCTGGTACTACGCCCTTTTCCAGAGCCAGAATCAGGAGGGCCTGTCCTGATGGCCTTTGTGTCTCTGCGTCAGCTTTGCCGCCAAGCCCTTGTAAGCCTG
Organism: Vulcanococcus limneticus LL; assembly: GCF_943369875.1. GTDB lineage: Bacteria > Cyanobacteriota > Cyanobacteriia > PCC-6307 > Cyanobiaceae > Vulcanococcus > Vulcanococcus limneticus_A. The sequence goes on along the minus strand of NZ_CALROT020000017.1, from coordinate 24,104 downwards.
CATCTAAAGCCTCCGAGGGCGGCGGCGTCGGAGCCGGGCCGCTCCGACGATGGGCGTTACTGGCAGTTCAATCAGCCTGTGCTGCTGCGCAAACAGCGCACCGGGTCATCGCTGCTGGTGTGGACAGCGGCTGGAGCCACCGGGGCTGCGCTGCTTTGGGCAGTGCTGGCCCCCCTGCCACAGACCATCGCTGTACAGGGCAAATTGCTGCCGGGTTCCCGGACACGGGAGTTGGAGGCTCCGGCCCAGGGGCTTGTGGAGGCTGTGCAGGTGAAGGAGGGTGATCGGGTGCAGGCCGGCCAGGTTCTTGTGCGCTTCGATCTGCGCCAGGCGCGCAGCCAGTTGGCGGCCTCGGAGGAGATCCGCCGCCGGCTGGTGGGCGAAAATCGTATCGCCATGGCAAGCCTGGGTGAGGGGACGGGGAGGGGGCTGACCGCGAACCAACGGCAGGAGCTAAGGAGCCAGGAGATCGCTTTGGTCACTCGGCTACGTGCGGCGGCAGAGGAAATCGACAAGAGCCAGGCGCGGATCCGGGGGCTTGAGGAGCAGGTGGCTACCGCGGCAGATCTGTTGCAGCGCTATCGCGGCCTCGCCAAATCGGGCGCGATCAGTGAAGTGCAGGTGTTGGATATGAACAATACCTTGAGCCAGGCGAAGGCGAACTTGCAGGCCGAACAGCAGGAGCTGGCTCGGGCCCGTGCCAATCTCGAAAATGCGGAGGCCACTCCGCAGGTGGAGCTACGGCGCACGATCGAGACGAACCTTAAGCAAGTAGCGGAGCAGGATCGCCTGATTGCCGAGGCCCGGCGACTGATCCAATACGGCGAGCTACGGGCTCCGGTCGCCGGCACGGTGTTTGACCTCACCGTTGCTCGGGGGAGTGTGGTGAACCTGCCTGCGACGCGACCGATCCTAAAGATTGTTCCCCAGGACGCCCTCCAGGCCAGGGTTTTTGTGCCCAACACTGCTATCGGGTTTGTGCGCAAGGGTCAGCGGGCCTCGCTTTCCCTGGATGCATTCCCCTCTACGGATTTCGGCCGCCTGCCGGCCCGTGTGACCTGGATCGGTTCCGATGCCCTCACCCCCGAGGAACAGGCCCGAGTGCTCGGGACCGACAGCAAGGGGCTTTATTTTCCTGCCACCCTTGATCTGGATCGCCAGACTCTGCAGGTGCGCCAGGTAAGCCTGCCGCTTCAGGCCGGCATGAGTCTGCAGGCGGATCTGGAGTTGCGGGATCGTCGCTTCATCAGTGTGCTCACCGGTTTCTTTGAAGACAAGCTGCGATCCCTGGAGCGTTTGCGGTGAGCTGGAATGGCAACGGCTTCCACCCCTGGTGGCGCCATCTACCCATGGCTGAACGGGGCCAACGGGCGCGCCGGCTGGTCAGGGCCCGGCTCTGGGCCTGGCTCTCGCGGAGACCGGTGCAGCTGTTGCTATTGATGCTCACTTACCTGTTCTTCTGCCTGGCGCTGTTGCTCAGGCTGCAGATGCCTGCGCTGGCTGGGCTGGCCCTGATGCCGTTGTTGGCAGTGCCACCGGTGGCCTACCTCGGCTACTGGCTCATATGGCGGGAATTCCACCGCTGAGCTCGGCGAGAAGGCGCTGCATCCAGGGGGCCAGGTACTCCTGACCACCGGCCAGATTCACTTCGCCAGGGGGGAAAAATGGCAGGGTTGCCAGCAGGATGTTGTGGGCCCCAGGCTTGCTCAGGTCCTCCGCCAAGGGGGCGAGCTGGCTGCGCAGCTTCCGATCGGCGCTGGAGAGGGGGGCCTCGCCAAAGCCACTCTGGATCAGTTGGCGGGTGAGGGTACCTAGAGGACCCTCGTAGAGGGAGCCCAGCAGCTCAGGGCGAACATCCAGCCAGAACTGTCCCAGGTGGCGGCGCAGGTTGGCCAGTTCGGCGATCACCTCGGCATCTGCGGGGTCGAGGCGGTGCAGGTTGATCAACCCCTGCATACGGGTGTAGTACTCGGCATCTTGGAACAGATTGTTTGCTTCGCCGCGGAGCTCGGAGAGCTGGGGGGCGAGGTCGGTCAATGAGGTACCGTCGCGGAAGCCGCTGCCAGGAGTGTCGACCACCTCGGGCTGTGACGTCGCCAGTGGTGGCGCGACCAGGCTCGTGCGAAAGCCTGGCTCGAGCAGGCCGGCCGGTTGGCGTAACTGGTCGGCCAGCTCGGGCTCGCAGTACAGGGCGTAGTCGTGGAGCAGCCAGGTGGGCAGGCGCTGGGCGGCCTCGGCCAGGCGGAGGGTGGCAGGGGCGAAGTAGGGCATCAGGGCCAACATCAGGTTGACCCGCTCGGGGCAGTCGGCACGGCCCGTTAACTGACCGAGAAGGGTCTGACGCCAGGTCTGTTCGTCGTTGGTGAGGTCCTGGCTGGGCAAGGGCCCGCTGAGCAGAAGTCGCTGGGCCTCGCCCACGGTGCTGGCGTACAGCAGTTCAAGTTCATCGATGGGGGCGGATAGCCAGAAGCGCGAGAGGCAATGGCGGGCGTGGCGGGCATCACGCAGGCTGGATTCGCTGGGGAACCGGTTCGCTTGCTTGAACAGTCCGTAGAGACGGCTGGCCGACCAGGGCTTGCTGGCTGCGGTGGTGAGGTCGAGGCCGAGCGTGCGGGGGGCCGGGAACCGCTCCACAGGAGCTTCCACAAGATCCACCGCTTTGGTGGGGCGGCTGCTCGTGGTTCGGCCAAGACCGAGGAGACGACTCAGCAGCGACATGGCAGACCAATGGGCGTGTACGCAGTTTAGGGTGGGGATGTGCGGACCATGGTGCTAACGAAAGCGGATGCAGCTGCTGCTGATCCACCATTCTTTCCCAGGGCAATTCCGTCACCTGCTGCCGGAGTTTCTGGCTCGCGGCCACGGGGTCGTTGGGATTGGCGCGACCCCGCCCGAGCTCCTGCCCGAAGGGCTGGAGTCTGGCGGACTGCGCTACTACCACTGCCCCACTCCAGGGCTGGAGCAGGGCCTTGAACAGGCGGTTGTGGATCCTGACCTGGAGACCTGTCTGACCCGGGCGGTGGCGGTGGAGGCCTGTTGTCGTGGGCTGGCGGAGAAGGACTACCAGCCCGATCTGGTGCTGGTGCACAGCGGCTGGGGGGATGCACTGCACCTCGCCTCCATCTGGCCAGGCTCACCTCGGGTGGTGTACCCGGAGTTGTATGGCAGTGCTGAAGCCCTTGGCTTCGGTTACGACCCACGCCTGGGGCCGATCCCAGGCTGGTTGCAGCGGTGCAGCGATCGCCAGAATCTGTTGGCCCTCGCGGCTCTCGCTCATTGTTCTGCTGCCATCGTGCCGACGGAAACACAGCGGCGGGGGTTTCCCGCCCTGGTGCAGCCGCTGTTGCAGGTGCTCCACGAGGGCGTGAACCTCGACCAGGTGCGACCTGACCACCAGGCCAGCTTCCAGCTGCCCGATGGCCAGGTGCTGCGGCCTGGGGATGCGGTGGTGACCTTCATCAGCCGTACGCTCGAGCCCTTGCGGGGACTGCACACGTTGCTGGAGGCCTTGCCTGCCTTGCTGCAGGCCCACCCCACTGTGCAGGTGGTGGTTGTGGGCGAGGCCCTGGGGATGGGTTATGGCCTTCTGAGCGCCCATCCCGGCGGCCACATCGGCGAGTGGCTCGACCGGGTTGGGGATCGCCTCGACCCAGCTCGACTGCACCTGGTTGGGAAGCTGGCCTATGGCGAGCTGTTGACGTTGCTCCAGGTGAGTGCGGCCCACGTGTCTCTGACGACGCCCTACACCCTCTCCTGGAGTCTGCTGGAGGCGATGGCCTGCGGAGCGCCGGTGGTGGGCAACCGGCGCAGCCCGGTGGAAGACCTGATTCAGCATGGCCGTAATGGTGTGCTGGTGGATTTCAACGATCCGGCGGCCCTGGCGGCTGCGTTGCTGGAGCTACTGCTGCAGCCTGAGCGACGCCGGGGGCTCGGGGAGGCGGCTCGGGCCACGGTGCTCCAGAACTACAGCCATCGCCAGGCGGCGGAGCGCTATCTGGCCCTGTTCAGCCGCCTGCTGGCTGGCTGCACCAGCGGCTGAACCGCTCCAAAACATGGTGTACCAGGCCCCCCCAATCCCCGGGACGGGGCTGGCGCAGCAGGGTGAGATCGGGGTACCAAGGGCAGCGCTCGCCCTCGGTATTGAACCGGGGGTCGGCGCTCCAGGGCAGCAGGATCCAGGCGGGCAGGCCTGTGGCTCCGAGCAGGTGGGCGGCGGCGGTGTCCACGCTGATCACAAGATCCAGCTGGGCCATGAAGGCGGCCGTGGTGGCGAAGTCCGCGCTGGCGGGGAGCGTCTCGCTGAAACGCTCGAGCCAGGGACCCGCGCGATCCCGGTCGTGGCCGAACTGCAGATTCACCAAGGTTGCACCACGGTCTGCCAGGCCGGCCAGCAGGGCCTGGAGCGCGGTCGGTGGCAGGCTGCGGCGTCGGTATTCCCGAGCGATGAAAGGCTGTTCCAGCTTGCGCCCGGAGGCCCAGATCAGCCCGACCTGGGGCTGGGCTCGCCGGCCTCGACGGCGCTGCCAACGGTGGGAGCGGAGGTAGGCGACATGGCCATAGGCACGGGGATCCAGGGGCGCACCCCCGAGCAGATGGGGGAGGCTCATCAGGGAGCCATGGCAGCTTGCGCTGGGCCCAGGATTGGCCTTTGCGCTGACCTTGACGGGTGCAGGCAGCCACTGCAGGCCCTCCTGCAGCAGGCTCACCAGGCAGTCCTCTACCTCCAGGTGAAGGCGATAGCCGCGGTGGCTCAGGGGCAGCAGCCACCTCAGGAACTGCAGGGTGTCGCCGAGGCCCTGTTCACTCCAGATGGTGATCTCGGGGCAGTCAGGCCACCCCTGCCAGCAAGGACCTGGCCGGTGGAAGACAAAGCTGGGAATGGCGAAGCGCTGCTCGGCGAGGGCAAAGGCCTCGCTATAGGCCTCAAGGCCGATCAGCACCTGGCTCAGGTTCCAGGCGGTGTGAGGGTCTGGATCGAGGCTGTAGGCGCTCCTGTAGGCCGCGGCGGCGGCTGTGTGTTGATTGAGGTCGCGGAATACGTTGCCGAGGCCTCGGAGGGGCAGCGGATCTTCGGGGGCCAGGTCCCTGGCCCTTTGCAGGGTCGGCAGGGCCTTGAGGGGTTCTTCGGCCAACCAGTGGGCGTTGCCGTGGTTGGTGGCCAGTCGGTAATTGAAGGGCTGGATGCGCGCGGCGCGGCCGTAGGCCGCGGCGGCGAGGCGCCACTGGCCGGCTGTTTCGGCACGGCGAGCACGGTCTAACCAGGAATCCAAGCCATGGGCAGGCGACGCCTGCAGCTGGGATAAGGGACTATGCGTTTGCCGCATAGACGGGGGCATGGAGACTCATTGGCGACCGGGATAGGGGTCTATGCGTTTTTCGCATAGACGGGGGCGTTGGGACTTTCTGGCCGGAGAGTGGCGTAGACTTGTAGAGATTACATACTGGTTCCATGCCTGCGGATTCTGGCGCTCTTGCCTCTTCTAACTTTGCAAGCCTCTCTACGTCGACCCAGAGACGATTAACGGCGATTGGCGATGCAAATACCGTTACCACGGCAGCCCAGGGCGCTATCAAGGGCCTGGTGATCAATTCTGGCATCAACCTTACCAGTGGGGTCTATCAAAATCTTAGGGTAAGAGGAAAGGAAGGAAGTATTAGTGAGACCTTCACTATTGGCGCTAGGTCTCAAGTGCAGAACAGCAACTTCGCGACAACAGATGGTGCTGTCGATAACATTCAGGTCCTTGGCAGAGTCAAGGGGCTTGTTGTTCAAGCCGACAACAATGACCTGTTCACCAACTCCAGTGGGCAAACTTTTAGGGCTGATCAGATAGCTGGTCAGGAGGCTCAGAACGGCTTCAGGGGTCTCAGCGTCGATATAACCACGATTTCGTGACCTCTTGTCCCTGCTGATTTGCATGCCTGGCCCTCTGGTCAGGCATTTTTTGTTTTGAGCCTTCTGATGGATCCCCTTTCTCCTCGGTTATGGGCGGATGACCAGCGTGGGGAGCAAGTTCGCGCCTGGCTGGCCGATGGGGAGTGGCGTCAGGCCCACGCCGAAGTGTGGGCTTGGTTGCGGCAGTACAGGCTTGAGCTGGAGCTGTTCCCCACGCGGCAGCGGGCGAGGTGCCCGGCGCTGTGGCAAGCCCTGGGGGACGTGGTGGAGAGCACGGCTGACCAGCGTCTACTGGAACAGTTCTGGCAGGTTCTGGAGCTGCTGGCGCCGCCACCACCACCGCCAGGGCAGATCCCGCTCCTGGGGGTGCCGATCCTGAATGGAGCAGATCGCCTGGAGCAATTGTTGGCCAGTCTTGATGCCCCTGTGCACACCCTGGCCCTGGTGGACCACAGCGGTGGGCCGGGGCCCGTGCGACAGCTGCTGGAGCAGCTGGAGCGGCAGGGCTGCCCTGGGGTGGAGCAGGTGCGGGTGGCACGACCCTTCGGTAACGGCGGTGTGGCCACGGCCTGGAACGGCATCCTCCGGAGCTTCCCGGAAGCGGCCTGGGCCCTGCTGGTGAACCACGATGTGGTGATGGCGCCGGGGGTGTTGGCAGCGGTGGCCGCACGGCTGGATGGGCGACGGCCCCAGTGGCTGAGCCTGCTGCCTCCGCCGGCGGCCTATTCGGCGTTTGCAGTGACGGCCCTGGCGTGGAACCGCTTGGGTCTGTTTGAGGAGAGCTTCCAGCCGGCCTACTGGGAAGACAACGACTACCAGGACCGCTTGGAAGCCGATCCGCTGGTGGAGCGGATTGGTGAGGGGCCCTGGCTGGCTGCAATGGCGGCTGCCAACCCTGGGGGCAGCGCCACCCTGGCGGCGGATCCCGCCCTGGAGCGGGGGAACCGGCGCAGTTTTCAGCTGAACCGCCTCTGGTATCTCAGCCGTCGCCGCTGGCAGGGAGATCGACGCGGTGCCTGGGTGCGTCAGTGGCTGGGGGCCTGGGACGGGGATGGTTAGCGGCTGGGGCTGAGGGCTTCGCGGATCAGGGTGGTGAGCTCGGGCAAGCGGCTGCGGTCGAGGTCGCGGTGAGGGGTGCTGTGTAGGAACAGCAGAAGAGCCTCGTGCTGGAGGGCCTTCAGCTGCTGGGCCAAGGTTTCGCGTTCTTGGTTGGCTTTGCGTTGCTCCAGGAATTGGTATTCCAGTTCCTCCTGCACCTGGTGCAGCTGGACCAGGGTGAGCTCGGCTTCCTCCCTGGCTTCGCTGAGCTGCAGCTGGAGCTGGTCGGTGTCGACGGCGGCGGCCTGGGCGTCGTCGAGCTGCTGGCGCAGGGCCTGGTGGTCGGCCTGGAGAGCAGCGTGGCACTGCTGAGCTTCGGCGAGTTGCTGTTTTGTGGCCTGCTGCCCCAGGAATTGGTCTTCGAGCTCCTCCTGCACCTGGTGCAGCTGGACCACGGTGAGCTCGGCTTCCTCCCTGGCTTCGCTGAGCTGCTGCTGGAGCTGGTTGGTGTCGACGGCGGCGGCCTGGGCGTCGTCGAGCTGCTGGCGCAGGGCCTGGTGGTCGGCCTGGAGCTGCAGCTGCAGCTGCTCGTGTTGCCAGCCCAGAAGCAACTGCTCCGGCAGCTCGGAGGGAGATGGGAGGGGAAACACCAGCCTGAACTCCGGCTCGCGGCCGAGGAGGTCGACCTGGGCTTCGAGGTCGGCGTAGAGGTTGAGGAGCCGGCTGTGGCGGCTGAGGGCAAGCAGGAGGCGGGGATCGAGGTCTTCAGCCTTCGCTGCAGAGGGTGGGGGATCGCCCAAGGCTGGCTGGGGTTGTTCCAACAGCTGGGCGATGGCGCTGGGGTTGAGGTGGCTGGTGTTGATCAGGCGGACCCGTTGGGGCGCGCTGCGCTGGGCTTCAAGACACAGTTCTGCGTGGCGGCACCAGCGCGCGAGTTGGTTGAGGAGGTTGGGGGGGCAGCCCAGGGACGCCTGGTTCTGGGCTTGATGGAGCAGCACCAGGGGGCTGGTGTAGCCGATCCAGAGGGGGGCGGGCTGGGGCGATTGGAGCCAGTGGGTGAGAGCTTCAGGGGATGGGCCCGGGGCGGTGGTGGCGCAGATGGCGTCAGGCCAGTCAGCACCCTCAGCGCTCACCAGTTGGGGCATGGAACTGGCCATGGCGGGCTCAAGATGCGCCGAAGCGGTCTCCATGGTGGCGGGAGATGAGTGGCTGGGGCGGCTGGATGGATCTACCAAGGAAGCCCCAGTTGTCTGAAGCGCCAACTTAGGTCGATACCAGCAGGCCCAGCAGCCGCTCGAGGGCATGGATGAGCTGGCCGTCGGTGGCGCCGTCCTCCAGCTCGAAGCTTGTGGCCCCAAGCTGCAGGGCGGCCAGCCATTCCAGGGCGGCGTAGTTGGCCATGAACATCGACCCGGCGGGAAAGCGGCGGCCGCCGAGGGCGGCCAGGGACAGGCCCTGGTCGGCCAGCAGCTGACGCAGTTGCGGCAGGGATGGCCCCATCGACACTTCCACGGGCCAGAGGAAGGCCTCCGGTGCCGTGATGCAGGGCCTGTCTGCGGCGCCCTGGAGTTGCTGCTGGAGCTGGCGGTGGGCGGTGGGATCGAGCAGGCCGTCGAGCAGGCCCTCACGCCAGGCGTCGCCATCGGTTACCCGCGTCAGGGCGCCAGGACGCAGGTGACTGGAGCGCTTGGTGTGGAGTTTCACCACCTGCTGGCAGCGGCGGGCCAGGAGGTCTGGCAGCACCATCAGGAAGGGCAGCAGGTCGCGGCCCTGGTTGGCCACCACGGCGAGGTGGCTGGCGCAGGGGAAGTGCTTCAGCCGTTCACGCAGGATGGTGATGTGGCCGGCGGGGGCGGTAAGAAACAGTTCCGTGCCAGCCCAGGCCGTGGGGCCCTCGGCCACCAGGAGCTGCTCCAGGCGTTGGAGGATCGGCTCCACCAGCTCCAGGTGGAAGGCGTGCAGCACGAAGCCGCGCTGCAGGGGCCTCCGTGGTTGCTGGGGCTGGACGGGGGGATCGGCTGGACGCGGCGGCGGCGTGGTGTGACCATCGGATAACTGCACCACCACCAGACCGGGCTGGTGGTGGTGGTTGAGTTCGGTGTTGGCGATGGCGTTCACCAGCCAGGGATGCCATGGGATCGCGGCGTCGAGCTGCACAGCGCGATGCTCCCGGGCGGCCATGGGGCCATAGCTGCGGCTCTGGAGGGCCAGCAGCTCGTCGCTGGCGGAGGCCGGCAGGGGTGGCTCTCCATGGGGATGGAACAGCACAACGCCATCGGCTTCGCTGTGGGCGGGCCGCCAGCGGTGCAGCTCGAGCAGCTGGGCCTGGAGGCCCCGAAGCCGCTGGAGCCAGATCTTCTGGGCGTGGGGATCGGCGAGGGGCTCCAGGAGCAGCAGGGGGCGACCCCAGGGTCTGAACCAGCCCGTTTGCTCCAGCCAGGGCTGCAGCGCCCCGAGCAGCTGGTTGCGCTGGGCCGGGCTGGGGGGATCGCGTCCATCGATGGCCAGGGCCATGGTGATGGGCAGGGGCCCCTGACTTGCGCCGTTGAGGCTGGCGTACAGCTCCTCAGCCGATAGCCCCGCATGCAGGGGCAGCCTCCAAGCAACGGCCGTGGCTCCCCACCCGGCACTGGCGTTGTTGTGGCCGGGTTGGGGTGGCTCGAGCCAGAGCAGCAGCTGCTCCACCGCTGCGGCATGGGGTTGGCTGGAGCTGGCCACAGGAGCTGGCGAGGACTCACAGTTTGGCGGTCCATCCGGTGGGCCTTCCATAGACTTATGGCACTGCTGGGTGCCTGCCATGACCGTTGCCACCGGGCATGTGCTGGAGCTGCACGACCAGTTGCGCCACCATGCTGCTCCGGTGGGGTGGGTGGTGCTGGTGGGGCCGCTCCCGGCCGGGCAGGAGCTGGGCTGGATTCAGGCAGCCGCCCAGCCTGGAGTGCCCGTTTTGGCGATCTTGCCGGGCCTGGATCACGGCGACGAGCTCAAGCAGCAGCTCCTGGAGGAGGGCGTGGAGGGGGTGACCCTCTGCTCGCAGGTGCTCGGCGCCGAGGACGGCGACGTGTGCTGGTATCGCTATAACGACGCCCGCCGCGATGGCACTACATCGCCAGAGCGGCTGCAGGTGTTGTGGCCCAATCTGCGGCTGGAGGGCCTGGAGCTGCGGCCCACGCGGCGCCTGGATGCGGTGCTCCGCGTCTGGCTGGAGCAGGCTGCTGCCGATGCGAGCCAACCCGGCTTGCTCTGGCTGCCGGCCACGGTGGCGCCTTCGGTGCTGGCTGGTGCCGGCGCCTTCCTGGAGCGACTGGCGTCGATCTGGCTCGAAGGTACTTCGGTGGCCGCTGGCCTCGATACCGAGCTGGTGGCCTGGCTGGAGGCCAGTTGCCATCGCCTGGAGAGGGACGGCCCCAGCCGTCAGCTGTGGCGGCTGGATGGGCAGCGCCTGCTGGAGCGGCGGTTGCTGGTGCTCACTCAGCAGTATGAAGCGTTGCAGATGCGTTGTGAAGAGCTGGAGGTCCAGCTGAGTGCACAGACAGCGCAGATGGCGGAGCAGGACCAGCAGCGCGAGGCGTTGCAGGTGAGGGTTGATGAACTGCAGGGTCAGCTGAGTGTGCAGACGGCGCAGACAGCGGATCAGAGCCAGCAGCGTGAAGCGTTGCAGATGCGTTGTGAAGAGCTGGAGGTCCAGCTGAGTGCACAGACAGTACAGATGGCGGAGCAGAACCAGCAGCGCGAGGCGTTGCAGGTGAGGGTTGATGAACTGCAGGCTCAGCTGAGTGCGCAGACGGCGCAGACAGCGGACCAGAGCCAGCAGCGTGAAGCGTTGCAGATGCGTTGTGAAGAGCTGGAGGTCCAGCTGAGTGCACAGACAGCACAGATGGCGGAGCAGAACCAGCAGCGTGAAGCGTTGCAGATGCGTTGTGAAGAGCTAGAGGTTCAGCTGAGTGCACAGACAGTACAGATGGCGGAGCAGAACCAGCAGCGCGAGGCGTTGCAGGACCAGAACGCCTCGCTTCAATGCGAGCTTGAAGCTGATAAGTTACTCACATTAGATCAGGCAAGTAAGCTTCGAGAAATATCTTTGCAGCGTGATGCATTGGAGCGCGACAAGAGAGATCTTGCGGATCGAGTGCGTATTGACGCTGCAAGGATTGCATTGCTACTGAAGGATCGTGATGCATTGTCGCTGTCATCTGAAGTGGATGGCACTCGCGAGGTACCTTCTGGTTTGAATGATTTGACTGCATCGCAATCCGAGGGTTCCGGCTCTGAAGGTGCGCAAACGCAGCAGCGCCTTCTCGGGTTGCATCTTCATGCTTCCAGGAAGTCGTCAGATAAGTGGGAGTCGTACTTTCCTGTCTACGAGCGTATCTTTCAAGGCTTATCCAGGGGTTGCGCAGATTTTAAACTATTAGAAATTGGCGTCCAGAATGGTGGCTCTTTGGAGGTTTGGAGGGATTTCTTTGGGGCAGGTGCACAAATAATAGGGGTTGACATAGACCATTCTGTGTCTTTGCTGAAGTTTGATGCTGGCGTACGATGCCTCATCGGTGATGCTACTGATCCAGCCTGGGCGGAACCTATGGCATCGGATAATGGACCGTTTGATGTTATTATTGATGACGGGTCTCATGTGAGCCGTGATATTGTTAAAGCATTTTGCATTCTTTTTGGTCACCTTAAGCCATCGGGTGTTTATGTCATCGAGGATCTTCATGCCAGTTATTTTCCTGATTATGGTGGAGGCGCGCCGGGCTGTGAGTTCTCTGCAATGGAGTTTTTCAAGCAAATTGCTGATCTGATTAATCTGGAGCATTGGCTGAGAAGGGATTGCGACTCTCTTCGTGAGAGCGTTCCGCTTGTATGCGCCTCTCTGAATCAGGACGGGCTAACTGAAGAGAGTGTATTGCATATATGCTCAATTGAGTTCGCAAACTCCATGGTTGTGATCCGCAAGTCTGCTGGCGAAGCGCCGGTTTCGCTTGGAGCCAGGATAGTCTCCCCTGGGGAGGCAAAAGTATGTAAAGACACGCTAGCGCTCAATCGCACAAGATTGTAAGTCGATCATCGGTGCGAATCTTCTTCCTCTGTCTGGGTTGCCACGAAGTGCCTCTTCTGTATGTATTGGGAGGGGCTGCTTCTTGTTTTCTATGAGATCAGGCAGAGGATCCTGGCCCTTTAATCTAATTCAAGTGACCCTCGGTGGTCGATTCACGGTGAATCAGAGTTCATAGCTGGCCAGGCTGGGTCTGAGTTTCTGCCGTGTGTCCGAAGACAATCCGGTTGAGGGGTGTCGCGCCGAATAGGTTGGCCGCTCCTGAGGGGGGCTTCTGAATCCGAACACCATGCACAGGGCATCGATTCATACCTGCTCCCCTCACCACCCATCAGATTGCGCTGAACATTTTCAAGCAACGAGCCGGCAGCCGCCATGAGGTGGCTGCCGCTGGGGCTGGCATCTCGGTGAGCAGTGCCCACTGGATCGATGCAGGCCGCCTCCAACCCAAAACCGCCAAGCCCAGTGGTCGGCGGCGGCCCGATCCATTGGCTGAGGTCTGGAGCCCCTGTTGCTGCCGCTGCTGGACTGCCGTCCAGCCTTGACGCCCACCACCCTGCTGGAGCATCTGCAGGCGCAAAAGCCACATCAGGACTGGAGTTCGGTGAAACGTACCCTGCAGCGGCGGGTGCAGCAGTGGAAGGGCTCCATGGCCCGCCGCCGGCGCTGATGTTCCCGCTGGCCTATCAGCCCGGCGAGTTTGGCTTCTTCCACTTCACCCGGGTGAAACGGGTGGCGATTGTCCCGTGTCAATCAGGTTGAGGGGTCGCGTCAATCAGGTTGACCAGTGGGTAGCAGCCGCCATGTGGCCCACCGCCTCAGCGAGGAGGAGCGTCAGCGTATCCTGCTGGCCTGCAACGAGCCTGACTTTGCTGCGCTGCCGCCCCGCCAGATCATTCCGGTGCTGGCAGATCGTGGCCTTACATCGGTTCAGAGCGCAGCTTCTGCCGCGTGTTGCACGCCCATGGCCAGGCCCACCGCCGCGGTCGTGCGCGGCCACCACAAGAGCCCAGACCGTTTCCACGGCTGCGGGCCGCAGGGCCAAATCAGGTGTGGAGCTGAGACATCACCTACCTGCCCACCACCGTGCGCGGAATCTGGCTGTACCTCTACCTGGTGATTGACGTCTGGAGGCCCAAGGTGGTGGCCTGGGATGTCGCCTACCGGGAAGCCCCAGCCATTGCATCGGATCTGGTGAGCAGGGCCTGCCTACGCGAGCGGATCAGTAAGGGCCGCCGTCAGCCGCTGATCCTCCACGCCGAAAACGGCAATGCCATGCGTGCGGCAACGCTGGAGAGACGTCTGGAGGAGCTGGCTGTGCTCAGGTCCTTCTCCAGACCACGGGTGTCGAATGACAATCTGTACTCGGAATCCCTTTTCAGGGCTGCGAAGTACCGGCCCGACTCCCCAAGCCGGCTATTCGCGAGCAAGGGAAGATGCCTGCCAATGGGTGGCGGCATTTGTGGACTGGTACAACCACCGGCACCGCCACAGCGGTATCAAGTTCGTGACGCCTTACCAGCGGCACAACGGTGAGGCTGTGGAGATCTGCCGGCACCGCGCTGTCTTCTACGAACAGGTGCGCCACAGGCATCCGCGCCGGTGGACACGATCGACGCGGTGCTGGCGTCAGCCGGAGGTGGTTTGGATCAATCCGCCACCAGCCGAAATCGAACTCGAGCCAGCTACGTTGTCGATGGCTGCCTGAACAGCAGCAGGGGCGTCATCTTTCCTGGCAGTCACCGATGGTTGCAACCACGACAAGACCGAGTGGGCCAGACTTAGAATCAACCTTGACTCCCGCCGTGCCAGGGCTACGTTAATTGGAATTCAAAACGCATTGCGAAATATGCTATCCTAATGTTTTCTAAATTCTTTTTCTTGACCAATGACTGACAGATTAGAAAAGCTTCGCAGTGGTATCACGGCTCAGATGCGTGGCATTGAGTATGGACCTTCGTATGCGCCTGTCTTGCCAAAAGCACAGGGCTTTAATACCATCGTAGTTGATCACGCCACTCAAGAGCAGCTAATATCTAAGTATTCGCAATGGAATGTTCCAACCGATCTTATTGAGAGAGTTGATATTGTGCTGAGCGATGACGAGCCTATTGAAGTCCAGTTGCAATCTGAGCTTAATGGAATTGACTATATCTTGGCTTCCCATGTGTTCGAGCATCTTCCGAATCCTATGCGATTTCTCGAGGTAAGTTATCAACTGCTTCGACCGGGCGGGATTCTTCGTTTGGCTATACCCGACAAGCGTTTTTGTTTTGATGCGCTTAAGCCATTGACAACAGCTGGTGGCTTGATTCAAGCTTATGTTGAAGACAGAAAGCGCCATTCACTCGGCCAGTATTTTGATGCGCTTTCTCTGCATTGTCTCAAGGATGGCAGTCTAGCTTTTCCCGGGAGCACAGGATTTGATGGATTTAGGCTTCAAAATGATATTAGCGATGTCTACCAGAAATCCATATCCTTGCATCAATCCGAACAGTATGTCGACATACACGCCTGGGCCTTCACCCCTTCGAGCTTTAAGGCGATAATGAATATACTTGAGCGATCTAATCTCGTGAGCCTTGCCTTAGAAGAAGTCGCGTCTGATGGCGTTTACGAGTTTTTTGTGACACTAAGAAAGACCGCCAATTCTCATCCTGTGGGCAGTTCGTATGGGGAGGGCATGGATCAGGGCACAGTTCTTGGTGAAATCATCGATTCTTTCAAGGAGGAGCAAGCAGCTCGATCCAATTAAGTATCTTATGGCCACAGCGACGAAGCATTAAAGCACTGCTGTTGCTTCGAATACAGGCAACAGTGCTTGCCATCTGACCATGCACTAGGCGCGTTTCGATGCTCGTGACGTGGACCCCGGAAACCGGTCCAGGCTGAATGAGAGTCCTCAGCCGGCCAGGCTGGGCCGGGGACTCGACCATGAAACCCACCAGGCACACAGCGGAGCAGATCATCCGCAAGCTCAAGACGGCCGAGCAGCTGATCGCCCAGGGCAAGACTGTCGCCGACGTCTGCCGCGTGAACGAGATGACACAGCCGACATACCACCGCTGGCGGCAGCAGTACGGGGGGATGCAGGCCGAGGAGGCCAGACGGCTGACTCAGCTGGAGAAGGAGAACGCCCGGTTCAAAAAGCTGCTGGCGGAGGCGGAACTGGAAATGGCGATGCTCAAGGATCTCGCCGAGGGAAACTTCTGAGCCCGGAACTACGGCGCAGGGCTGTCGTAGTCCTGCAGGAGCGTTACCGGGCTTCTGAACGCCAGGTCTGCCGGGTGGTGGGCCAGCACCGCAGAACGCAGCGTCATGGCGGCAAGGTCGTCTCGATCGAGGAGGGCAAGCTCAGGCATCGCCTACGGAAGATCGCGGCTGAGCACATCCGCTGGGGCCGCCGCAAGGTCTACCGCCTGCTGCGGAGGGAGGGCTGGACCGTGAATCACAAACGGGTGCAACGGATTTGGCGGGAAGAGGGTCTGCAGCGGCCCACTCCCAGGAAGCGAAAGTGGGCACGGCCCGCGGACGGCTCAGTGCGGCTGACGTGACCCCCTTTGTCGGACCAGGGCTTATGAGAGTGGGTTGTGGTGGTCATGCTGCAGCTCGTTGTTGAGCCGCCTCCAGGGGCGTACGCCCTTGGAGGGTCAAATGCGGCCTGAACGTGTTGTACTCCCAGCGCCAGCGATCGGCGAGCAGTGGAGCCTCTGGAGCCGTGGTGAACAGCTCAGTGTTCAGGAATTCATCCCTGAACCGGCCGTTGAACGATTCCGCAAAGCCGATCTCCCATGGGGATCCTGGCTCGATGTAGGCCGTACTGGTGGTGGTGCTGGCCTCACACCAGTCCCGTACAGCCTGGGCAATGAACTCCGGCCCATTGTCCGATCGGATGTACGCCGGTGCCGGGTAGAGGCTGGTGAGCTCCTCCAGCACGGCCACCACATCCTTGGCCTTGCAGCGCCTGCCGACGCGAATGGCGAGGCAGAGGCGGCTGTGCTCATCGATCACGTTCAGGAACTTGAGCCGCCGCCCATCGGCAGTGGCATCGAACTGGAAGTCCATGGCCCACACCTGGTGGGGATGTTCGGCCCGGTGGCGCCGCACCGAGCCGTCGGCGGGCCGGGCTCGCTTGCGTTTCCTGGGGGTGAGCCGCTGCAGACCCTCCTCTCGCCAAAGCCGTTGCACCCGCTTGTGGTTCACCGCCCAGCCCTCTCGCCTCAGCAGCCGGTAGGCCATCCGCCGGCCCCAGCGGATGTGCTCAGCCGCGATCTTCCGTAGGCGATGCCTGAGCTTGACCTCCTCCAGGTCAACGACCTTGCCGCTGTGACGCTGGGTGCTGCGGTGCTGGCCCACCACCCGGCAGACCCACCGCTCAGAGGCCCGGTAACGCTCCTGCAGGACCACTACGGCCCTGCGGCGACGCTCCGGGCTCAGAAGTTTCCCTCGGCGAGATCCTTGAGCATCGCTTTCTCCAGTTCCGCTTCCGCCAGCAGCTTCTTGAGCCGGGCGTTCTCCTTCTCGAGCTGGGTCAGTCGTCTTGCCTCCTCGGCCTGCATCCCCCCGTATTGCTCCCGCCAGCGGTGGTAAGTGGGCTGTGTCACCTCGATCACGCGGCAGACGTCGGCGACGGTTTTGCTCTGGGCGATCAGCTGCTCGGCGGTCTTGAGCTTGCGGATGATCTGCTCCGCTGTGTGCCTGGTGCGTTTCATGGTGGAGTCCCCGGCCCAGTCTGGCCGGATGAGGACTCTCATTCACCCTGGACCGGTTTCCGGGGTCCACGTCACGGGTAACGCCCCCCACGTCGGTAGCGGCCATCGGGAATCGCCTTGAGAAAGCTAATCAGATCAGTCGGAGCGCCCTAATCGACTGCGGCGGAATGGGATTCGGGCATCGGGAGTGGTAAGACCCGCCGACCAAATCCAATGCTGACAGCCTCGCCAAGAGCTATGCGGACGGACTTTTAGGCGGCCCTGGCCCTCCAGGGGCTGACGCCCCTGGAGGCAGCTCCCTGTTGAGCTGCCGCATGACCACATCCACCCACTCTCATAAGGCCTGGATCGATAAAGGGGGTCACGTCACTCAAAGTTAACAACTACCATGCAATGGCCATGCTCTAAGCAGTGAAAAGCGCTAAATACAGGTTGCTAAGGTAAAAGGTTTACATATGGTTGAATATTTGGATGCTGTCCGGGGTTTTCGCGAAGAAACTGCTTCTTAATCAGTGGACAACATAAATCCGAATAGAGGATCTCGCTCAGGTAATGGTGCGGATTAAGATGGCTGCCCTCTGCAATCTTTGCAAGCGTAAGTGCCTCCCAGCTCTCCTCGGAAGAGTTTGCATATTTCTGGCACATCATGGTGGTCAGTTGCTGAATCTCATAGACAGCCTTGCTCTGAATGTGCATTTGCTTGAACTTCTGGGCCAACGCAAGCTCGCCATGCTGAATAACATCACTCTTCGACTTGATGGCCCGAGATAGATACTCTTCAAAAAACTTATCCAGAAGTGAATCGCACTCTTGATAGCGACGAAACAGCAAGAAATTGCTTTGGAGATGGTGGAGGATTTGATGGCTATCAGTAAGCCCGACAACGTCGGCATCGATGGCGCGTGCTTGGATGATCAGTTCAGACGTGGGGTCAACTAGGTAACAGCTATCATTAACGATGAGCAGCTCCTCGGTGATGGCAACATCGAGAATCCCTCGCTGCTTGAGCAGAAAGAATCCTTCCGCCCAAGAGCCGAAGTCATAACCTGTATTGCCACGCTCGATGTAGAAGTCGCAATCAAGGTAAGAGCAGATATTGTCTTCTCCAATTTTCTCTGTGTAATTGTAGCCTGGATTAATAGCAACAGTAAAGTATCCGTTCTTGCGCAGGTAGGAGCAGATCTGTCGGACGTTACCTATATCACTCTGATCGCGGACGTATGTGGCCAGAAGTGCTATCCGCTGCTGGGGGGAATTGTCGTGGCACTGGAGGGTGCGTAGCACCCCGGCCGTACGCATTGAATTCGCCCCCCCTAGGTCAACCCGGCCCTCGAGATTCGCAAACCGGTAGGTGCCACGAGCAGCCACCTCCACCTCACGTCCATCGGTCTGCCGGCAATGCAGGCCAGCTGCCCTTACAAGCAGGGCCATCGCTCGTTCCCAAGCGTGCGCGAGGGTGCCATCAACCTGCCCACGTTCATACTCGAAGCTATAGATCTGCTCATCTTCACTGAGAGCTTCCAAAACCTCGCTCCGGATCCAGAACATTGTTCCACTAGAGAAATAACTAGTGCTGGTCTTCTGATTCTGTGCTTGGTGAGCATCAAGGATCATATCCAGAAGTCTTTCATTGCCGCCCATGAATTCCCAAAGACTGACAGCGTGCCCCTCTGGAATCAGCATTCCCACCTGCCCCTCCAGAAGCGTCTTAACCCGTTGCATACCATCAACAGGTAACAAGCATTGGACCATCTCATCAAGCCAGATGGCACCATCGCGACGGTGCGCTGATTTCTTGGTATGCAGCTTGCAGAATTCCCGATACCTGATACGACGCGTTCGCAGGAACCGGATCAGGGAGAGAAAGGGCAGAACATCACGCCCCCGATTCTCCGAGATGAAGAAACGGGATTGAGGAAAGCGCTCGCGAATGCGGGAAACCTTCTCATGGCAGCATAAGGGTGGCAGCGTGAAGTACAAATCGCAGTCACCGCTGTACAACTCGAGACGGCTGGAGATCGAGTCGAAACTGTCGAGGTAAAACGCATGTACGACCATTGCCGCACTGTTGCAGGCAGACCATGTTTGGGCCTCCTTCTGCACCGCTGCAATCGTGCGAGCGTCGGCTAATGCCTCGAGGTGGGCATAGCCGTAGCGACTGTCCGGTTCAAGGCAAGCGGATTCTGCCCATTCATTCCAAGCATTGACGAAGCAGATGCCCGCAGGGTTGTCCTCGTGGGCGTGAAGAAGATTAGCAGTGGTCCAGTCGCGGAACTTTGCTGGTGTTGAACCAACGAAAATGTCCCCCTGCTGGGGGCGACGGGATTCGTTATCCCAAGAGGGAACACTCGTACGATAAACAGCATGGTCGTATTGCTGGACCAAAGCGCGCCACTGCATTTCGTCGTAGCTGAAAAGATTCCCCGAAAAGCTTCGGGTGTAGCGGGCGATCTTCTGATGAGTTCCGTGATTGGGAAAACCATTAGGTGGGAACTGCAGCATCGCGTCGAAGCCGTAGTCTCTGGGATTCGTGTCCGGCAGGAACTGCACGCACACCAGATGAAGATCGCCATGTCCCTGACGTCTCCAGTATTCGCGCCAGGTAGTAACCCATTGCTGGCAGCCAGGAAGATCGTCGGGGCGATAGACAATTAGCAGGGGCGCACCGTTAACACGCTCATAGCGCGGATCCAGCAGAAGAGGCTCTACATCGCGGATAAACTGCAGCTGATCCGACTCAGTATATCTCTGGCCGATGATTACATCCTTTGATAGTCCGTCCCATTTGCGAGTCCAGTTCTCGTTAGCCCAGAGAATGCAGAAGGGGAAATCTGCTTGATCTTTCTCCTGAAGAAAAATATCTAGTGGCTGCTCGAGAACGCGCTCACCACTAAACCAATAGTAATAAAAGCAAAAGCCGCTTACTCCGTGTTTGCGAGCAAGCTCTATCTGGTCGACAATATTCTCCCGAAGCCGTAGGTCGTAGAAAGTTGAGTCGGCGGGGAGCTTCGGGTGATAGTGACCGAAGAAGCGTGGAAATGCCTTAGTGACATTCCGCCATTCTGTGAACCCTTTGCCCCAAGCGAAGTCGTTCTGAGCAATTGGGTGATATTGGGTGAGGTAGAAGGCGAAGACGCGGGCGATGTCCCGCGCCCCGGAAATTGCCGCTGACGCTGGTTGCTGCCGGTAGTCTGGGTTAGAGCTGCTGTTGTAGTTGCTGTGTAAGGCCTCAAGTTTCTGCTCGCCACTGATGCTTTCGGCTAAGTAGCCGCAGAACCCATTTGGATGCTTGATCGCCTCGGGAAAAACCTGCAGCAGCCAGCAGTGCGGGAAGGCCTCGCTGGGATCCCGCTTCTCGCGCCAACCGTGAATGATGTAGTGAGCGAAGGGGTCTACGCCAGCTGCCTGCACATCCGGGTTGGTGTCCAAATAAAAATGCGGATCAAAAATAGGTGTTCCCTGCCTCCCCTCTAATCGCCCCTGGCCCAGGAAGTGGTCGAGAGCATTTATTCCTGCCATGCGAATGTCTGAGTAGACACCGCAGTAGAAACCGGCGTCAAAGCAAAGTCCAACTGCACTGATCTCATTGCGCGTCAAATCATTGAAATTGCCCCGCCAATGGTCGCCGAAGCGTTCACGTCGCTCTTCGGTAGCCCTGTAGCCAGAGACTAGACATGCTTCTAGGCATTGCAGCAGAGAGTTGCTGCCGTCGTAGCCGCTCAGCTCCGGCGTCGATCCGGCTAGGAGCGCCTGCAGTCCGAGCATGGCCCCATAAGTATCTTGCTGAAGCAGCAGGCGGCGAAACGCGTCCGCGAAGCTGTAGAAGGGGTCTGGGTCTATGCAACGGTACAGACTGGGTCCGCTGAGATGTTCCGGGTAGAAGTAGATCGGAGCCGCTTCACTCTGCTGCAGCTGCTCCTGCAGGATTGCATAAATGCTACCGCTGAGCTCATCTCGCAGGACAGCACGCACCAACTTGCTCACTTCATAGCGAGCTCGGTAGCCCCGGGCATGGCCCATGGATCTGTAGTGGGACCAGGCCTTGTTCAGAGGTACGTCGCTGATGTTGTTGGTCGCTAGATACCAGTGCGCGTCGAACGACGAGATCGCGAAAACACGCGACCGAATAGCGGGGTTACTGAAATCTCGCTCGGAGGACCTGGCAGCGACCATGAGATAGCTTGGAGTTGAAACGGAATAGTGACGGGCTGACGATCGGAGTGCTCCGGCTAGGCGCTGGCGTAGTGCTCCACATACCAGGTCACCGTCGCAGCCAGCCCCTCCTCGATGCTGTGACGCGGCTGCCAGCCCAGCTCCGCGCTGATCCGGGTGGGATCGATTGCGTAGCGCCGGTCGTGGCCAAGGCGGTCTCTGACGCTGCTGATCAGGCGGCTATGGGGGGCACCAGCCGGGAGCAGCGTATCCAACAACTTGCAGATCGCCTCCACCACCTGCCTGTTAGTGCGCTCCCCATGGCCCCCCACGCAGTAGCTGCGGCCATGCTCGCCCCGGCAGGCGGCCAGCAGCAGCGCATCCACGTGATCTTCCACATACAGCCAGTCGCGAACGTTGAGGCCGTCTCCATAGAGCGGAATCGGCTCACCGGCCACGGCCTTGAGGATCACCACCGGGATCAGTTTCTCCGGAAACTGCCATGGGCCGTAGTTGTTGGAGCAGTTGGTGAGCACCACTGGCAGGCCGTAGGTGTGGTGCCAGGCGTTCACCAGGTGGTCGCTGGCGGCCTTGCTGGCGGAGTAGGGCGAGCGGGGGGCGTAGGGGGTGGTTTCCGAGAAGCGGCCCGTGGGCCCCAGGGAGCCGAACACCTCATCGGTGCTGATGTGGTGGAAGCGGAAGCGCGCCTGGCGCTCGGCCGGCAGCGCCTGCCAGTGGGCCCGCACCGCCTGCAGCAGGTTGAACGTGCCGGTCACGTTGCTGGCGATAAAGGCTCCGGGGCCGTCGATCGAGCGATCCACATGGCTTTCGGCCGCCAAGTGCATCACTAGATCCGGATCAGCCGCTTGCACCGCCTCCGCCGTCGCTTTTGCATGCGTCAGATCCACCCGCAGTAGCTGGTGGCGCTTTTCCCCTGAGGAGCCCAGTTCAGTCAGCACCTCCTCGATGCTGGTGAGATCGCTGGCGTAACCCATCTTGTCGAGGTTGATCACCAGCGCCTCGCTCTCCCGCAGCAGGCGCCTCACCACAGCCCCGCCGATGAAGCCCGCGCCACCAGTCACCAGGATGCGGCGGCAATCGCCCAGTAGGGCGGAAGCAGTGGGCATCGGATTGGTCATGGCAACACCTCCAATAGTTCACGTAGGGCCTGGCGCCAGTGCGCGGCTGGCAATTCCAGTGCTTTTCGGGTATCGCTGCACTCCATCAGCGAGTAGCTGGGCCGCTGCGCCGGCGTGGGGAACTCCGCCGTGGTGATCGGATTGACCTGGGCCATTCGCTCAAGTAGTCCGAGTTCGGAGCCCAGCTCCCCCACCGCCACGGCCACGTCGTACCAACTTGCCGCACCGGCATCGCTCCAGTGATGAATTCCCGCCAGGTTGCGTTCGATCGCGCGCCAGCAGGCTGACGCCAGGGTGACGGTGCTTGTGGGGCAGCCCACCTGGTCGGCTACCACGCCGATCTGATCGCGCTCGCGGTGCAGGCGCAGCATCGTGAGGGCGAAGTTGTGGCCCACCGGCCCGATCACCCAACTGGTGCGCAGGATCACGCCCTGGCTAGTGCCATCAATGCCAGCTGTAGCGCCCAGCAGCTCCTCCACCGCCTCCTCGCCGGCGGCCTTGCTGGCCCCGTAGGCCCCTAGAGGATCACGCGGCTGCTCGGGGCGATAGGGACTGCCCTGGCGGCCATTGAACACGAAATCTGTGCTCACCTGCAGGAGTCGACCGCCGGTCTCAAGGAGGGCTTCGGCAAAGGCCCGCGGTGCTCCTCCGTTCACCGCAAGGGCCAGCTCCGGCTCGCTCTCGGCCTTGTCGACGGTGGTGTAAGCGCCGCCGTTGAGCACCCAGTCGGGTCGGTGCTCCAGTATTGCCGCCCGACAGGCGTCGCCATCGGCGAGATCGAGAGGCAGCAGGCCACGGCTCCCATCGCCAGCAGGGTTGCGGCTGGTGGCGATCAGTTCCACCCCGTCCGGCACCTGCTGGCGCAGGGCCCAGCCCAGCTGTCCGGCGGCGCCCGTGAGCAGAACCTTCATGCGAACACCTCCCCGGCTGCAACGGCCTCGGCGAGGCTGGGGGCAGCCGCGTCCTTCTCGGCCAGCAGCGGTGTGCTGCCGCCGATGCGATCCAGTGGCCAGGCGATCGCCAGCACAGGATCACTCCAGCGCAAGGAACGCTCGCAGCTCTTGCTCCAGAACCCGCTGGCCTTGTAGAGCACCTCCGCACCCTCACTGAGGGTCAGGAAACCGTGGGCAAAGCCCACCGGCACCCACAGCTGGCAGTGGTTCTCGGCGCTCAGCTCCGTACCCACCCACTCCCCGAAGGTCGGCGAGCTGTGGCGCAGATCCACCGCCACATCGAACACCGCCCCCATCGGGCAGCGCACCAGCTTGCCCTGGGGTTCTGGTTCCAGCTGGTAGTGCAATCCCCGGAGCACACCTCGGCTGGAGCGGGAGTGGTTGTCTTGGGAAAAGCAGGTGGCTGCACCCGCGGCCTCATCAAAGCGGCGCTGGTTCCAGCTCTCAAAGAAGAATCCCCGCGCATCGCCAAAGACCTGCGGCGTGATCAGCAGGGGCCCCTCCATCGGCTGGCCGCTCGTGGTGCTCAGCTGCTCAACCCGCATGGCTCACCTCCAGGCTCTGCTGCAGTGCTCCACGAGTGCTGGCACTCTCCTGCAGCAGCCTCAACAGGTAGTCGCCATAGCCGCTCTTGCGCAGGGGTGCCGCCAGGCGCTCCAGCTGCTCGGCGCTGATCCAGTCCTGGCGCCAGGCCACCTCCTCGGGACAGCTCACCTTGAGCCCCTGGCGGTGCTCCAGGGTGCGGATGTAGCTGCCGGCCTCATGCAGTGAGTCGCAGGTGCCGGTATCCAGCCAGGCCATACCCCGGCCCATCAGCTCCACCGTCAGCAGTCCCTCGTCGAGGTAGCTGCGGTTGAGGTCGGTGATCTCCAGCTCACCCCGCGGCGAGGGGCGCACCGCCCGAGCCCGCTCCACCACGGTGTCGTCATAGAAGTAGAGCCCGGTGACGGCATAGCGGGATCTGGGCCGCTGCGGTTTCTCTTCGATGCTCAGCACCCGACCGTCCGCGGAGAACTCCACCACGCCATAGCGCTCGGGATCCCGCACCGGATAGGCGAACACGGTGGCGCCGGGTCCGGCGGCGTTGCTGCTCTGGAGCTGGGGCACCAGCTCGTGGCCGTGGAAGAGGTTGTCCCCCAGCACCAGGGCCGCCGGGGA
>NZ_CALROT020000016.1:0-55615 GCF_943369875.1 Vulcanococcus limneticus LL | reverse complement strand
GCTGGAGAGTGGTGGTCATGAGAACGGGTGGGAATGCACCAGACCCGAAGGCCAGGGGCGGTAAGTAGGGCGGTGAACCGGCCCCGAGGGGCGTGGATCAACCACCTGCCGCACTGTAACGGAAGATTGCGCGTTCTGTGAAGGGGGATGTCCCTGGTCTGCGCTCCATGAGGCCAGCCGTCGCTGTGCCCCGGCCCTTCGGCCGCCGGGTCACCTGGAGTCCGAGCCTCACGCTGGTGCCCACCAACGGCTGCTTCAACGCCTGCGGCTACTGCAGTTTCCGGCGGATTCCCGGCCAGGAGCAGGTGCTCGATCCCGGGGGCGCCGAGGCCCGGATCGCCGCCCGGCCGCAGGCCCTGGAGGTGCTGCTGCTGAGTGGCGAGGCGCATCCGGCCTCTCAGGAACGGGCGGCCTGGTTCGCCCGCCTGCTGGCCCTGAGCCGCCTGGCGCTGGGCTGCGGCCGGCTGCCCCACACCAATGCGGGCCCGCTCTCGCTGCGGGAGATGGCGGCCCTGGGCCGGCTCAATCCCTCCCTGGGCCTGATGCTCGAGGGCTTCGGCCCCGCCTACGACGCCCTGCATGCCCACGCCCCCAGCAAGCGCCTGGCCGTGCGGCTCGGCCAGCTGGAGCAGGCGGGCCGCCTCGGCATCCCCTTCACCACCGGTCTGCTGCTGGGGGTGGGGGAGCGGCGCGCCGAGCGGCTGGAGGCCCTGGAGTGGCTGGCGGCCCTGCAGCGCCGTTGGGGCCACATTCAGGAGGTGATCCTGCAGCCCTGGCGGCCCGATGGCGCCCAGGCCACGCCGCTGAGCCCCCCGGAGCAGGCCGACCTGCTGGAGCTGATCCACGCTGCCCGCGCGATCCTGCCGCCGGAGGTGCACCTGCAGACGCCCCCCAACCTCTGGCCCCTGGCGGCCCTGCCCGCCGCCATCGCCGCCGGCATCGACGACCTGGGGGGCATCGACGTGGGCGATGTGATCAATCCGGCCTACCCCCAGCCCAGTCCGCAGGCGCTGGCGGCCGTGCTGGCCGAGGCCGGCTGGCAGCTCACGCCGCGGCTGTGTGTGCATCGGGGCTGGTGGCCCTGGCTGCCGCCCGCCCTGGCGCGGCGCCTCGCTCCGCTGGCGGCCCGGCTTTCCGCACCGGCCTGAGGGCGCCGCCGATCGGACCTGCTTGTTAGCGTCCCAGCCTGCGACAGGCGCTTCCGCGTGAGCCAACCCGCCCCGGCGGACCAGCGGGTGCTGCTGGTGCGTCTCCCCTGCAATCCCATCTTTCCGATCGGCCCCGTCTACCTGGCCGATCACATCCACAAGCAGTTCCCGGCGATTCCGCAGCGGATCCTCGATCTGGCGGCCCTGCCGGTGCTCGATGTGGAGCGGGTGCTGCTGCGCACCGTGGAGCAGTTCCGGCCCACGCTGCTGGTGTTCTCCTGGCGCGACATCCAGATCTACGCGCCGGTGGACGGGCGCGGCGGCAACCCGCTGCAGAACTCCTTTGAGGTGTTCTATGCAGCCAATCCGCTCAAGCGCCTGCGCGGCGCCCTCGGCGGCCTGGGGCTGATGGCGTCGTTCTACGGCGAGCTGTGGCGCAACCTGCGCCTGGTGCGGCGGGGTCTGCGGCGGGCGCGGCGCTTCCAGCCCCAGGCCACCGCGGTGCTGGGTGGCGGTGCGGTGAGCGTGTTCTACGAACAGCTCGGGCGCCAGCTGCCCAAGGGCACGGTGGTGTCGGTGGGGGAGGGGGAGCCGCTGCTGGAGAAGCTGATCCGCGGCGAGTCGTTGGCTGGCGAGCGCTGCTTTGTGGCGGGCGAGGAACCCCGGCCGGGGCTGATCCACGAGCAGCCGGCGGGCATGGAGAAGACCGCCTGCAACTACGCCTACATCGCCGAGATCTGGCCCCAGCTCGACTGGTATCTGGAGGGGGGCGACTTCTACGTGGGCGTGCAGACCAAGCGCGGCTGCCCCCACAACTGCTGCTACTGCGTTTACACCGTGGTGGAGGGCAAGGCGGTGCGGGTGAACCCGGTGGAGGAGGTGATCGCCGAGATGCGCCAGCTCTATGCCAAGGGCGTGCGCGGCTTCTGGTTCACCGATGCCCAGTTCATCCCCGCCCGCCGCTACATCGAGGACGCCAAGGAGCTGCTGCGGGCGATCCAGGCCGAGGGCTGGACCGACATCCGCTGGGCCGCCTACATCCGCGCCGACAACCTCGATGCCGAACTGGCCGAGCTGATGGTGGCCACCGGCATGGACTACTTCGAGATCGGCATCACCTCCGGCTCCCAGGAGCTCGTGCGCAAGATGCGCATGGGCTACAACCTGCGCACCGTGCTGGAGAACTGCCGCCTGCTGGCCCGGGCCGGCTTCCGCGAGCACGTGTCGGTGAACTACTCGTTCAATGTGATCGACGAGCGCCCCGAGACGATCCGTCAGACCATCGCCTACCACCGCGAGCTGGAGCGGATCTTCGGAGCCGACAAGGTGGAGCCGGCGATCTTCTTCATCGGCCTGCAGCCCCACACCCACCTGGAGCAGTACGGCTTCGACCAGGGCCTGATCCAGCCTGGCTACAACCCGATGAGCATGATGCCCTGGACCGCCCGGCAGCTGCTCTGGAACCCGGAGCCCATGGGCAGCACCTTCGGCCGGATCTGCCTGGAGGCGTTCGAGACCAACCCCGCCGACTTCGGCCGCACCGTGATGGACCTGCTGGAGCGCGACTACGGCATGGCGCCCCTGGAGCAGGCCCTGCATGCGCCGTTGGAGGGCCGCCGGGCCCTGGCCTCGGCGGTGCGCTGACACTGCGGTTCTGCCGCAAGCCGCGTCCGCGTCACCACCAGCGGCGCCGCACCCACAGCAGAGCTCCCAGTCCGAGCCAGCCCAGCAGACCGCCGATCGGGTTCGGGCTGGGGCTGCCGGCGCCCACCAGCCAGGCGGGTGCCCCCGACGCGATCTGCAGCGGCCCGGCCAGCAGGGCGAACCAGCCGCCCACCAGGCCGCCGTGCAGGCCCACGGCTCCCCACAGCGCACCGCCATCGGCGCGGCGCTGCAGCGCCAGAGCCAGCCCCAGCAGCACCAGGCCGCCGAGCAGCGCCAGGGCCTCCGGTGCCGGCAGCCGGCTCCAGGGGTGCACCAGCGCAAACACCGCGGCCTGCAGGCCGATGGCCCGCTGGCGTCCGGCCTGAAGGTCCAGTTCGCCCCAGAGCCAGCCGCGGAACAGCAGCTCTTCGGCGAAGCCCACCCCCAGCAGCAGCGCCAGGGCATTCAGGCCCTCGGCGGCGGTGAGGCTGCCCCCCCAGCGGGCCTGGCCGCTCAGCAGCAGCACGGCGCAGACGCCCGCCAGCAGCAGCACCGCCTTGAGCAGGCCCCGGACGAAGGCCCGCACACCGGCGATGGGCGTCACCGCCACGCCAAGGGTCTGCCAGGGGGCGGAGCTGCCCCAGGCCCGCCGCAGGCGCCAGGGCAGCGTGGCCAGCAGCAGCAGCAGCGCGATCACCGCCCCCGCCAGATCCAGCTGGTCGGGCCGCCAGGCGGGGAACAGCAGGCTGAGGGGGCGGGCGCTCAGCCAGCCCAGCCCGTACAGCACCGGCACGTAGAGGAGGGTGCCCCACCAGTGGAGCCTGGGGCCACCAGCTCCTTTCATCAGCTCTCAGGCTCGATCGTGCTGGTGAGGCCCTTGGCCTTGAGGCTCTCGCTGTAGAACTCCGCCGGTTCGATGTCGCACACGATCACCAGGCCCACGCCGGTGTTGTGGGTCTCGAGCATCACGGCGATGGCGTCCTGCTCGCTGAGGAGCGGCACCACCTGGCGCAGGGTCGCCACCACGTATTCCATGGTGTTGACCGGGTCGTTGTGCAGCAGCACCTTGTAGCGGGGCGAGTGCTTGCGCACCCGCTCCGGTGCCTTCTCCATCACGGCGGCGCCGCCGGGGGTGCCGGCGGGCGACTGGGAGGCGGCGGGCAGCGTGGTCATCATGGCCAGCTCAGACATGACGAGTGGAAACTGTAGGCAGCCGTTCAAGCGACAGCCGCAGGGGCGCTCAGGGCGCGTTGAATCCGCCCCATCGCCTCCAGCACGTTCTCGCGGCTGTTGAAGGCCGAGAGACGGAAGTAGCCCTCGCCGGCGGCACCGAAGCCGCTGCCGGGGGTGCCCACCACGTTCGCCTGGCTCAGCAGCAGGTCGAAGAAGCCCCAGGAATCCACGCCGGCGGGGGTCTTGATCCACACGTAGGGGGCCTGCTCGCCGCCATACACCGCCAGGCCGGCGGCGCTCAGCTCGCGGCGGATGATCGCGGCGTTCTCCATGTAGAAGGCGATCAGCGCCTTCACCTGGGCCTGGCCCTCGGGCGAATACACGGCCTCCGCACCGCGCTGCACGATGTAGCTCACGCCGTTGAACTTGGTGCACTGGCGGCGGTTCCACAGGCCCCACAGCTCCACCGCTTCCCCATTGGCGGCGGTGCCCTTCAGGCCCCGGGGCACCACGGTGAGGGCGCAGCGGGTGCCGGTGAAGCCGGCGTTCTTGGAGAAGGAGCGGAATTCGATCGCGCACTCCCGCGCCCCCTCGATCTCATAGATGGAGTGGGGCAGGCTCGGATCCTGGATGAAGGCCTCATAGGCGGCGTCGAACAGGATCAGGGCGCCGTTGGCGCGGGCGTAATCCACCCAGGCCTTGAGCTGCTCCTTGGTGGCGACGGCGCCGGTGGGGTTGTTGGGGAAGCACAGGTAGATCAGATCCACCTTTTCGGTCGGGATCTGGGCGGTGAAGCCGTTCTCGGCGTTGATCGGCAGGTAGGTGAGGCCGCCGTACTGGCCGGCGTCATCGGCGTCGCCGGTGCGGCCCGCCATCACGTTGCTGTCCACATACACCGGATACACCGGGTCGGTCACGGCGATGCGGTTGCCCTCGCCGAGGATGTCGAGGATGTTGGCGCTGTCGCACTTCGAGCCGTCGGACACGAAGATCTCCTCGGCGGAGATGTCGCAGCCGCGGGCCTGGAAGTCGTGCTGGGCGATCGCCTCCCGCAGCCACAGGTAGCCCTGCTCGGGGCCGTAGCCGTGGAAGCCCTCGCGGGTGCCCATCTCATCAATGGCGGCCTTCATGGCGGTGCGGCAGGCCTCCGGCAGCGGCTCGGTCACATCGCCGATGCCCAGGCGGATGATCGGAGCCGAGGGGTTGGCCTCGCTGAAGGCCTTCACGCGCCGGGCGATCTCGGGAAACAGGTAGCCCGCCTTGAGCTTGAGGTAGTTGCCGTTGACCTGGGCCATGGAAGACGGGCGCCGCGCGCGGGATGGGGTTGCGATCGCCGGATTGTCCTATGGCGCCGGCCGGGCCTGCATACGATCAAGCCAACGCCCGCCTGCGTGCCGCCGTGCCCGTTGCCCCCGCCGCTTTTGCACCGGCCGATGCCCCGGTGGACTTCGCGGCCCTGGTGGACCGCAGCATCGCCAAGCCGGGCCGCTACCTGGGCAATGAGCTGGGGGTGCAGCCGCGTGACTGGGATCAGGCCTGGGGTGCCGCCGGCGTGCGCTGGGCCCTCACCTACCCCGAGATCTACGAGGTGGGCTCCAGCAACACCGGCCACATCATTCTCTATTCAATCCTCAATGCCGTGCCGGGGCAGCTGTGCGACCGCAGCTACCTGCCCGGGCCCGATCTGGCGGCGCGGCTGCGGGAGCGCGGTGAGTCCCTGTTCGCCGTGGAGAGCCGCCGGCCCCTGCCGGCGTTCGACATCCTCGGCTTCTCCCTCAGCTACGAGCTCGGGGCCACCAACATCCTCTCGATGCTGGAGCTGGCCCAGATCCCCATCCGCGCGGCGGATCGGGGCGATCTCCCCCTGGCCCACCCGGCGGCCCCGCCCCTGATCTTTGCCGGCGGCCCCACCGCCACCAGCAACCCCGAGCCCTTCGCGGCCTTCTTCGACTTCGTGGTGCTGGGCGATGGTGAGGAGGTGCTGCCCGAGATCGGCCTGGTGGTGGCCGAGGCCAAGGCGGCGGGGCTCACCCGGCGCCAGCTGCTGATCGACCTGGCCCAGGTGCCGGGGGTGTACGTGCCGGCGCTCTATGGCCCCGGGGCCGATGGCGTCACCCAGGTGCCCCTTGTTCCCGGCATCCCGGAGCGGGTGCTGCGGCGCACCGCCACGCCCATGCCCCACTACGCCATGGGCCTGGTGCCCCACATCGAGACGGTGCACGACCGGCTCACCGTGGAGATCCGCCGCGGCTGCACCCGCGGCTGCCGCTTCTGCCAGCCGGGCATGCTCACCCGCCCGGCCCGCGACGTGGAGCCGGAGGCGGTGATCGAGGCGATCGAAACTGGCATGGAGCGCACCGGCTACTCCGATTTCTCGCTGCTCTCGCTGAGCTGCTCCGACTACCTGGCCCTGCCGGCGGTGGGGGTGGAGCTGCGCAACCGTCTGGCTGAGAAGAACGTGACCCTCACCCTGCCCAGCCAGCGGGTGGATCGCTTCGACGAGAACATCGCCCACATCCTCGGGGGCACCCGTAAGGCGGGCCTCACCTTCGCGCCGGAGGCCGGCACCCAGCGCCTGCGCGACATCGTCAACAAGGGCCTCACCGACGCCGAGCTGCTGCGGGGCATCCGCACGGCGATGCAGAGCGGTTACCGCAAGATCAAGCTCTATTTCATGATCGGCCTGCCGGGGGAAACCGATGCCGATGTGCTGGGCATCGCCGAAACCTGCCGCCAGCTCCAGCGCAACTGCACCGACCTGGGCCGCCTGGAGCTGAACCTCACCATCAGCAACTTCACGCCCAAGCCCCACACGCCCTTCCAGTGGCACAGCGTGAGCACGGCGGAATTCCAGCGGCGCCAGCAGTTGTTGCGCGACGCCCTGCGCCCCCTGCGCGGCCTCAAGACCAACTACACCGACGTGCGCCTCTCGGCCATGGAGGACTTCGTGGGCCGCGGCGATCGGCGCCTGGCGCCGGTGATCGAGGCGGCCTGGAGGGCCGGTGCCGGCCTCGATGCCTGGTTCGAGGCGGCCGACCGCACCTACAGCGCCTGGACCGAGGCCATTGAGGCCGCCGGCCTGGGCGGCCGCTACCGCGCCCTGGAGCTGGGGGCGTGGAGCGCCGCCGAGGGCATGGAGGCCGGCGATCTGGCGGCCTTCTGCGCCCAGCCCCTGCCCTGGGATCACATCGATTCCGGCATCGACAAGGGCTGGCTGGCCGACGACCTGCAGCGGGCCCTGGCCGCCGCGGTGGTGCCCGACTGCTCCTTCGAGGGCTGCAGCAGCTGCGGCGTGTGCGGCCCCGAGCTGGGCCACAACGTGGTGATCCCGCCGCCGCCGATCCCCGTGCAGCAGCCCCAGCGGGCACCGGCCAGCGAGCGGGTGCAGCGGCTGCGCTTCCGCTTCGCCAAGACCGGCTCCCTGGCGCTGCTCAGCCACCTGGATCTGGTGCGGCTGCTGGAGCGGGCCCTGCGCCGCAGCGGCGTGCCGGTGAGCTTCACCGGCGGCTTCCACCCCCTGCCACGGGTGCAGTTCGCCCTGGCCCTGCCCCTCGGGGCCGAGGCCGATGGCGAGTGGATGGATGTGGAGATGGCGGAATGGCAGGACCCCGCCTGGGTGCAGCAGCGGCTGCAGGCCCAGATGCCGGCGGAGTTCGCCCTGCTGGAGGTGAACGAGGTGCCGGTGGCCGGGCCGAGCCTGTCGCAGGAGCTGGCGGCGGCCCGCTGGAGCCTGGTGCTGCGCCCCCTGCCGGCCGCCGCACCGGTGAGCCCCGAGCGCTGGCAGGCCGCCGCCGCGGCCCTGCTGGCGGCCGAGAACTGGATCTGGGAGGACACCGACAAGAAGGGCCGCCCCCGCCAGCGGGACTGCCGGCCCTTCCTGCAGAGCCTGGAGCTGGAGCCCGCGCCGGCCCTGGGCGCCGGGGCGGTGACCCTGCGCTATGGCGCCGTGATCGATCCGGCGGGCCGCAGTCTGCGGCCGGAGCAGCTGCAGCACTGGTTCGCCCAACAGCTGGGGCTGGAGCTGGAGCTCGTGGGCCTGCGCCGCGAATCCCTACAGCTGCTGAGTGCCGCCCAGCCCTGACAGTGGCACGTGCTACGGTTTCACCACGACGGTAGATCCATCAGCCAGTTCACAGCTGATTGGGACATCGCCGCGGCAGCTTTCACGAACCACTCTTCCTGAAAGCCGCTGCCTGCGGCGCCGTTCAGACGGGTTCCATCCAATACCGGAACTTGCAACCTTTCGCCGACTAGGCCCGTTCGAACGGCCGCGGCTGCGAGGAGCCCACACCCCGTGTGGCCCTCCCGCCCCATCCTTTGATCCGGCGCCGCGGCGGTCCCTGTCCGACCCCCCTGGCACCGCCGTTGTGCGGCTGTCACCCCCGTGGTTGTCGCCCTGAGCCTTCCCGACCTCCCGTCCCCCAGTGCCCTTGCCGCAGCCGCCGATGGCGGTGGTAAGGCGTGGCGGCCGCTGAGGGGTCTTGGGCTGGGGTGCCTCCTTCCGTTCCAGGTCCGGCTCACCTGAGCCATCCCCCCGATATCCATGCCCCAGCAGATCGTCATCGCCGAGCAGCTGCGCATCGCCGCGGTTCTCCACGACGACCGTGTTGATGAACTGGTGGTGGCCCAGGGGCGTTACCAGATCGGTGACGTCTACCTCGGCACCGTTGAGAATGTGCTTCCCGGTATTGATGCCGCGTTTGTCAATATCGGCGAAGGGGAGAAGAACGGCTTCATCCACGTCACCGACCTGGGCCCCCTGCGCCTGAAGAAGGGCACCGTCGGCATCACCGAGCTGCTGGAGCCGCGCCAGAAGGTGCTGGTGCAGGTGATGAAGGAGCCCACCGGCACCAAGGGCCCCCGCCTCACCGGCAACCTCACCCTGCCCGGCCGCTTCCTGGTGCTCCAGCCCCACGGCCAGGGCGTCAACATCTCGCGCCGCATCGCCGCCGAGGGCGAGCGCAACCGGCTGCGGGCCCTGGGCGTGCTGATCAAGCCCCCCGGCGCCGGCCTGCTGATCCGCACCGAGGCCGACGGCGTCAGCGAGGAGCTGCTGATCGACGATCTCGAGGCCCTGCTGCGC
The DNA here is from genome assembly GCF_943369875.1 of Vulcanococcus limneticus LL. Taxonomy (GTDB): domain Bacteria; phylum Cyanobacteriota; class Cyanobacteriia; order PCC-6307; family Cyanobiaceae; genus Vulcanococcus; species Vulcanococcus limneticus_A. The sequence goes on along the minus strand of NZ_CALROT020000016.1, from coordinate 46,567 downwards.
CAGTGGGAGGCGATCCAGACCGCCGCCGAGAGCGCCAGCCCGCCGGTGCTGCTCAACCGCGACGAGGACTTCATCCATCGCGTGCTGCGCGACCTCTACAGCCCCGATGTCGTGCGGGTCGTCGTCGACACCCCCGAGGCGGTGGCCCGGGCCAATGCCTTCCTCGGCGCCGACCACGCCAACGTGCTGGTGGAGGCCCACGGCGAGCCCGCCGAGATCCTCGAGCACTTCAAGGTGAACGCGGCGATCCGCGATGCCCTCAAGCCCCGGGTGGATCTGCCCTCCGGCGGCTACGTGATCATCGAGCCCACCGAGGCGCTCACGGTGATCGACGTGAACTCGGGCTCCTTCACCCGCTCCGCCAACGCCCGCGAGACGGTGCTGTGGACCAACTGCGAGGCGGCCATCGAGATCGCCCGCCAGCTCAAGCTGCGCAACATCGGCGGCGTGGTGGTGATCGACTTCATCGATATGGAGTCGCGCCGTGACCAGCTGCAGCTGCTGGAGCACTTCACCGAGGCCGTGCGCCACGATTCCGCCCGGCCCCAGATCGCCCAGCTCACCGAACTGGGCCTGGTGGAGCTGACCCGCAAGCGCCAGGGCCAGAACATCTACGAACTGTTCGGCCGCGCCTGCCCCAGCTGCGGTGGCCTCGGCCACGTGGCCGTGCTTCCCGGCAAGGACTCGCTGCAGCCCCTCGCCAACCTCGGCGGTCTGGTGCGCTCCGCCGCCTCGGCCCGGGCCGAGGTGCTCAGCCCCTCCGGCGCCGAGGCCTCCGGCGGCCGTCGCCGCCGCGGCGGGCGCGGTGGCCGCAGCGGCGGCGAGCTGGTGGAAACGGCTCTGCCCCAGGAGTTCGTCACCGTGCCGGTGCTCACCACCACCTCCCTCGAAGCCGCCACGGTGCCCGCTCCCGGTGAGCCCGCCAGCCGCCGGCCTGAGCCCGAGCTGGTGGCGGTGCCCATGGATGCCGACCAGGAACTGGTCTACGGCTGGCTCGGCCTCAACCCCGCCCTGCTGCTTGAACCCCAGCCCAGCAGCGACAACCTTGTGGTGCGGGTGGTGCGCCCCGGCGATGACGCCGAGGCCGTGCTCGAGGAGGCGCGCCAGCAGCTGGCCGCCGTCGGTCCCCGCCGTCGCCGTCGCGGCCGCGGGGGCAGCGGCGAGGCCCCCGGCAACGGGCGCTCCGGCCATGGCGACGGCGCCGATGCGGAGGAGGGCGGCAGCAGCGCCAGCCAGGTCGCCGCGCCCGTGGCGGCGCCCACCCCGCTGCCCGTCACCGTGGAGATCACGCCCCTCGAGGAGTTCACCCCGATCCCGGTGCTCTCCGACGCCAGCATCGAAGTGCGCAGCACCCGCTCCCTCGATGCCCCGGCGCCGGCACCAACCCGGGGCGGCCGCAGCCGCAGCCGTTCGAGCGCGGCCGCTCCCGTGGCCGTGGCCAGCACCACGGCGGTGCTCCCCGTGATCCCCGTCATCGCCGTTCAGGCGGAGCCCGTGGCCGAAGCCGCCGCCGAGCCCGATTCCGGTGAGCCCCGCCGCCGCCGCCGCCGCTCCTCCGCCAGCGACTGAGGGTGGCCCAGGCCGGCGTCGATGAGGTGGGCCGGGGCTGCTGGTTCGGCCCCGTCTTCGCCGCGGCTGTGATCCTGCCGGCGGCGGCCCACGCCCCCCTCGCCAGCGCCGGCCTCACCGACAGCAAGGCCCTGACGGCCCGGCGCCGCGCCCAGCTGGTGCCGCGGATCACGGAGGCCGCCGAGCGCTGGGCCCTGGGCCAGGCCTCGGCGGCGGAGATCGATCGCTTCGGCATCCGCCAGGCCACCGAGTGGGCGATGATCCGCGCCCTGCAGCGGCTCGGGCCAGCGCCGGAGCTGGTGCTGGTGGACGGTGTGCTGCCCCTGCGGGCCTGGCCTGGCCCCCAGCGCACCGTTGTGCGCGGCGACAGCCTGCATCTGGAGATCGCCGCCGCCAGCGTGCTGGCCAAGCAGTGCCGCGACGCCCTGATCCAGCGGCTGGCGGAGCGCCATCCCGGCTATGGCCTGGAGCGCCACGCGGGCTACGGCACCGCCGTGCACCGCCAGGCCCTGCTGCAGCTGGGGCCCACGCCGCTGCACCGGCGCACCTTCCTGCGCAAGCTGCTGGGGCCGTAGCCCAGGCGGCTGGACCGGGCCCTGGGCCCTCAGGCCGCGGCCTGCGGCTCGCACCAGCGCTCGAAATCCCCCAGCAGCTGCTGTCCCACGCGGGTCTTGATGCCCAGCAGGATCCCCGCCAGCAGCGAGCGGCCCGTGGCCTCCAGCACGCCGGTGGGGATCAGCTTCAGCAGGCTGGGCTGGCTCACGCTCACCGCCAGGGCCGCCTCGCCCGCCAGGCCCGCGTCGCTGGCCTCCAGCCAGGAGTGGAGGGTGAGGCGGAAGTCGTCCACCAGGCCCAGGCCCTCCAGTTCGCAGTCCACCGCCTCCAGCTCGATGCGGTTGGGATGGGAGCGGGCCACCAGCTCCACCACCGGCTGGATCTGCAGCTGGAACACCTGCAGCTTCGTGACCGTGTAGCGGTAGCGCCCCGGGCTGAGGGGTTCCAGCTGACGGGCATCCAGCAGGGCCGCCATCACCCGCTCCTCGTCCGCCAGGTAGGCGGCGAGGCGCTCCTGCTCCTGCTCCACCGGCAGGTGCAGGGCTTGGCTGGCACTGAAGGCCAGGGGCATTCCAGGGCGGCCGGCGCGGCATGATCCTATCCAGCCACGCCCAGAGCCCAGCTCCCATGCGCATTGCCTTCCTTGGCCCCGCCGGCACCTATGGGGAGCAGGCGGCTGGGCGGCTGGCTGCCCTGGAGGGTCAGCCCGAGGCGGAGCTCGTGCCCCAGGTGGGGATCCGCGCCGTGGTGCAGGCCCTGGCCGAGGGCCGCTGCGAGGCGGCCGTGGTGCCGGTGGAAAACTCGGTGGAGGGCGGCGTGACCGCCTGCCTCGATGCCCTGTGGGAGCACCCGGAGCTGCGGGTGGCCCGGGCCCTGGTGCTGCCGATCCGCCACGCCCTGCTGGGCAGTGGCCCCATCAGCGGCATCAGCGAGGTGCTCTCCCACCCCCAGGCCCTGGCCCAGTGCAGCCAGTGGCTGGGGGAGCAGCTGCCCAACGCCCTGCAGCTGCCCACCAGCTCCACCGCCGAGGCGGCGCGGATGGTCGCCGGCAGCCGCTTCCGCGGCGCCATCGCCTCCCTGCAGGCCGCCCGGGAGCACGGCCTGGAGGTGCTGGCCTATCCCGTCAACGACGTGCCGGGCAACTGCACCCGCTTCCTGCTGCTGCGCCGCGGCGAGCGGCAGCTGCAGGGGCCGCTGGCCAGCCTCGCCTTCTCGCTCCACGCCAACAGCCCCGGCACCCTGCTGGAGGCCCTGGGCTGTTTCGCCCGCCTGGGGCTGAACATGAGCCGCATCGAATCGCGCCCCTCCAAGCGGGAGATGGGCGAGTACATCTTCTTCGTGGATCTGGAGCTGCCTGCGGGCAACGCCCCGCTGGAGCAGGCCCTGGCCGAGCTGCAGCCCCTGTGTGAGCACCTGGCCGTGTTCGGTGCCTATCCCCTCGATCAGGTGCGCGAGGAGGAGGAGGCCGGCGCAGCGGCGTGATGGGTGCGATGGGTCCGGCCCAGGGGCCCGTGGCGGCGCTCAGCCGGGCTTGACGGCCCGGAACACGCCGAACTGCATCATTCCGGTGGCGAAGCCCCAGTGCATCAGCAGCAGGGTGGGGGTTTCGCGCAGACCCTGCAGCACCGCCCTCGGCCCCAGGCCCAGCACCGCCCCGGGGCGCCGCACCCCCTCCAGGATCGACTCGATCCAGGAGGGCAGGGTCTCGCGGCTCCAGTCGCCGGTGTCAACCTGCAGGCCAACGGCTGCGCCGTAGCGGCTGGCCTCCAGGTTGCGGCGGAAGCCCGGGATGCTGGCGAATTCCGGGTGGGCCCACTGCACCAGCAGCTGGTGCATCACCCAGCGCTCCAGCCGGTTCAGGGGGCGCACGGCGGGGTCACGCCGGTTCCAGTCCGCCACCGCCAGGCGGCCGCCGGGCCGCAGCACCCGCAGCAGCTCATCCGCGTAGCGCTGCTTGTCGGGCATGTGGGGTCCCGCCTCGACGCTCCAGACCGCATCGAAGCTGCCGTCGGCCAGCTGCAGGTCCAGGGCATCCATCACGGCGAAGCGGCAGCTCAGGCCCTCGGAGGTGAGCGCCGTGGCCCGGGCGATCTGGCCGGGGCTGATGCTGATGCCCAGCACGTCGAAGCCGTAGTCGCGGGCGAGGATGCGGGCGCTGCCGCCGATGCCGCAGCCCACATCCAGCACCCGGCTGCCAGGGGGCAGCTGGTCGAGGCCGCTCCAGCGCACCAGCTCGTGCACGAAGTCGGCCTTGGCGCGGCGGAAATCCACAGAGCGCGGCGGGCTGCCGTAGTGCCCCAGGTGCACGTGCTCGCCCCAGAGGCGCTCCAGCAGCTGGTCGTCGGTCCAGCGGTCGTAGGCCTCGGCCACCGAGGCGGTGCTGTGGAAGGCGCGGTCGCGGCGCTGCCACACCAGCAGCCCGATCACCGCCAGGGCCAGTCCAGCGAGCAGCAGCAGGGCCACGGTCCCTGCCGGGGCGGGCAGGACCGCCAACAGTCCAGGGGTCACGGTTCAGCGGCTCCGGCCCAGGTCGTCGTCGCCTTCGCCGTCGAAGTCCGCGGCGTCGCCGCGCTGGCCCAGGCCGCTGAGGTCGCCGTCGTCGTCCTCGAGGTCGCGGAAGGTGTCCTTCAGCACGGTGCGGGCCGCCAGCTGGCGGCGGGTCTGGTCCAGCAGCTCATACTCCTGGCGCAGGCGTTCGCCGGTGTCGGTGATCTCCAGCAGGGCCTGCTGATGGTCGGCCACCGGACCGCCCAGGTGGGCGCCGATCCAGAAGGAGAGCTCCCGCGGCAGATCCGGCAGGTCGTTGGGCAGGCTGGCGGGCTTGCCGATCAGCTTGCCCGTCAGGTCCACCACGTCGTGCAGGGCCTGGCGCACCTCCAGGGAGAGGTCGCTGAGGGCCTGGTGGCTGTCGGCGTGCTCATCCTCGATCCAGCTCACCAGCCCCACGCGGAACGGTGCCTCCCGCACCACATCCAGCACGCGGAAGCGCTGCTGCCCGAGGGTCACGATGTTGCTGCGGTCGTCCTCCTGGGTCTGGCACTGCAGGATCTCGGCGCAGCAGCCCACCTCGGCCATCTTCCCGGCCTGGGGATCCCATCGCACCACTCCGAAGCGGCGATCCGTCTCCATCACGGTGCGCAGCATCATGCGATAGCGCGGCTCGAAGATGTGCAGCGGCAGCACTTCCTGGGGGAACAGCACCACATCCGGCAGGGGGAAGAGGGGCAGTTCCCTCACGGCCAGATTCGTCACAATGGCAACCAGCAGGGCGGCGGGGAGGGAGGGCCAGGCGCCGCCGGGGGGCAGAACCATCAGCAGGCCCGATCCTAGGGAGCCGGCCTCTCCCGTCGGGAGTGGCTGGGCTCCCGTGGGCCAGGTGCCCACAAAAAAGCCCGCCGGAGGGCGGGCACAGAGCACAGGTGAAGCGCAGAGCTTCAGAGCTTCACTTCGATGTCGACGCCGCTGGGCAGGTCCAGCTTCATCAGGGCGTCGATCGTCTTGGCCGAGGGGCTGTAGATGTCGATGATCCGACGGTGGGTGCGGGTCTCGAAGTGCTCGCGGGAATCCTTGTCCACGTGGGGCGAGCGCAGCACGCAATAGATCTTGCGCTTGGTGGGCAGGGGGATCGGGCCGATCGCGGTCGCAGCGGTGTGATCGGCGGTCTCGATGATTTTTTCGCAGGACAGATCCAGCATGCGGCGGTCGAACGCCTTCAGGCGGATGCGGATCTTCTGCTGGGCAATGGCGGCGGACATGGGCAGTCAGGGAGGAAGCGAACAGGACGCGGATCCGGGCGGAACCCGAATGCCATCCCGGAAGAGCTGGATTGTCGAGGTGCGGGGAAAGGGGTGAGCCCGAAGGCCCACCCCAGGAGGCTACCTCAGCCTCACTCGATGATCTTGGACACCACGCCGGCACCGATGGTGCGGCCGCCTTCGCGAATGGCGAAGCGCATGCCCTGCTCGATGGCCACCGGGCAGATCAGCTCGCCGGTCATCTTGATGCGGTCGCCGGGCATCACCATCTCCACGTTGGAGCCGTCGTCGGCGGTGAAGGCGGTGATCTGGCCGGTCACATCCGTCGTACGGATGTAGAACTGCGGGCGGTAGCCAGCGAAGAAGGGGGTGTGGCGGCCACCCTCTTCCTTCTTCAGCACATACACCTCACCCTCGAACTTGGTGTGGGGCTTGATGGAGTTGGGCTTCACCAGCACCATGCCGCGCTCGATGTCCTCCTTCTGGACGCCGCGCAGCAGCAGACCCACGTTGTCGCCGGCCATGCCCTCGTCGAGCAGCTTGCGGAACATTTCCACACCGGTGACGGTGGTCTCGCGGGTGTCCTTGATGCCCACGATCTGGACGGTTTCGCCCACCTTCACCTTTCCGCGCTCGATACGGCCGGTGGCCACGGTGCCGCGACCGGTGATGGAGAACACGTCTTCGACGGCCATCAGGAAGGGCTTGTCGATTTCGCGCTCGGGCTCGGGGATGGACTCATCCACGGCGTCCATCAGGTCGAGGATCTTGTCGACCCACTCGTTTTCGCCACGGACGGCCTTGTTGCCGGCCTGGATGTGCTCGAGAGCCTTGAGGGCAGAGCCAGCCACCACGGGGATGTCATCGCCGGGGAAGTCGTAGCTGCTCAGCAGCTCACGCATTTCCAGTTCGACCAGCTCGAGGATCTCCTCGTCGTCGACCATGTCCTTCTTGTTGAGGAACACGACCAGCGCGGGCACGCCCACCTGCTTGGCCAGCAGGATGTGCTCCTTGGTCTGGGCCATGGGGCCGTCGGTGGCGGCCACCACCAGGATGGCGCCGTCCATTTGGGCGGCACCCGTGATCATGTTCTTCACGTAGTCCGCGTGGCCGGGGCAGTCCACGTGGGCGTAGTGACGCTTGTCGGTTTCGTACTCGACGTGGGCGGTGTTGATGGTGATACCGCGCTCCTTCTCTTCGGGAGCACCGTCGATATCGTCATAGGCCTGGGCCTTGGCCATGCCCTGGGACGCCAGCACGTTGGTGATGGCGGCGGTGAGGGTGGTCTTGCCGTGGTCAACGTGGCCGATGGTGCCGATGTTGACGTGGGGCTTGTTCCTTTCGAACTTCTCGCGTGCCATGATGAAAAAGAATCGGGGGTGGGTAAGGTTAGGGGAAGATCAGGAATTACCCTGATTCTTAGAGATGATGGCCTCGGCCACGTTGCGAGGAACTTCCTCGTAGTGGCTGAATTCCATCGAGAAGATACCCCGACCCTGGGTCATGGATCGGAGCTGGGTGGCGTAGCCGAACATCTCGGCCAGGGGCACCTTGGCCTGGACCTTGGACTGTCCATTGTCGATGGACTGCCCTTCGACCTGGCCGCGGCGGGAGGAGAGATCGCCGATCACGGAACCCAGGTAGTCCTCGGGAACCTCGACCTCGACCTTCATCATCGGCTCAAGCAGCACAGGATTGCACTTCTTGACGCCGTCCTTGAAGGCCATGGAGCCGGCGATCTTGAACGCCATCTCCGACGAGTCCACATCATGGTAGGACCCGTCGACCATGGTGACCTTGATGTCGATCATTGGGAAGCCTGCAATCACGCCGGAATTGCAGGTCTCCTTCATGCCGGCTTCGGCCGGACCGACATACTCCTTGGGCACGATGCCGCCAACGATCTTGTTGACGAACTCGAACCCGGAACCCGGTTCGCCGGGCTCCATTTCGATCACCACGTGGCCGTACTGGCCCTTACCACCGGTCTGGCGGGCAAACTTGCCCTCACCCTTGGCGCTGCCGCGAATGGTTTCGCGATAGGACACCTGGGGTGCGCCGATGTTGGCCTCCACCTTGAACTCGCGCAGCATGCGGTCCACCAGGATTTCCAGGTGGAGTTCGCCCATGCCGGCGATCACGGTCTGGTTGGTTTCCGGATCGGTGCGGACCCGGAAGGTGGGATCTTCCTCGGACAGGGACTGCAGGGCCTTGGAGAGCTTCTCCATGTCGCCCTTGGTCTTGGGCTCCACGGCCACCGAGATCACGGGCTCGGGGATGTAGAGCGATTCGAGGATGATCGGATCGGAGTCCACGCAGAGGGTGTCGCCGGTGGTGGTGTCCTTGAGGCCCAGGACGGCGCCCAGGTCACCGGCGCGCAGTTCGTCCACTTCCTCACGGTCGTCGGCCTTGAGGATGATCAGGCGCGAGATGCGCTCCTTCTTGTCCTTGGTGGAGTTGAGCACGTAGCTGCCCTTCTGCAGCACACCCGAGTAGATGCGCACGAAGGTGAGCTTGCCGAAGGGATCGGCCATCACCTTGAACGCCAGGGCGCTGAAGGGGGCGCTGTCGTCGGCGGGACGGATGGCCTCGGTTCCATCGGGCAGCAGGCCCTGGATCGGGGGCACATCCACCGGTGCGGGCAGGTAGTCCACCACCGCATCCAGCAGCAGCTGCACGCCCTTGTTCTTGAAGGCGGAGCCGCACAGCATCGGCACGAGGCCGTGCTTCAGCACGCCTTCGCGGATGCCCTTGCGCAGCTGCTCCTCGCTCAGCTCACCCGTTTCGAGGAACACTTCCACCAGTTCCTCGTCGGTCTCGGCGACGCTCTCCATCAGGGCCGCGCGCCACTTCGCCGCCTCGTCCACCATGTCGGCGGGGATGTCGGCTTCCTCGATGTCCTTGCCGAGTTCATCCTTGTAGATGAAGGCCCGGTTCTTGACGAGGTCGACGATGCCGCTCAGCTCACCTTCGGCACCGATCGGCAGCTGGATCGGCGCGGCGTTGGCCTTGAGGCGATCCTTGATCTGGGCATACACCTTCAGGAAGTCGGCGCCCGTGCGGTCCATCTTGTTGACGAACACCATGCGGGGAACGCTGTAGCGATCCGCCTGGCGCCACACGGTTTCCGACTGGGGCTGCACGCCACCCACGGCGCAGAACACCGCGATCACGCCATCGAGCACCCTCATGGAACGCTCCACCTCAATGGTGAAGTCCACGTGGCCGGGGGTATCGATGATGTTGATGCGGTGATCCTTCCAGCTGGTGGAGATCGCAGCCGCGGTGATGGTGATGCCCCGCTCCCGCTCCTGGGCCATCCAGTCGGTTACGGCGGCGCCATCGTGCACTTCGCCGATCTTGTGAACCACACCCGAATAGAACAGGATGCGTTCGGTTGTGGTGGTCTTGCCCGCGTCAATGTGGGCGGCAATACCGATATTTCTGACGCGTTCCAGGGGAAAGGCGCGGGCCACGGGGCAGGTCTCCGGAGGGTAGGTCTACAAAAATTGGGCGTCACTCTACAGGTCGACCATCGGCCGACGGCCCAGGCAGGGGCCGGGTCATGGTGATCCGGCCGACCTGACTCAGTAGCGGTAGTGGGCGAAGGCCTTGTTGGCCTCGGCCATCTTGTGGGTCTCTTCGCGCTTGCGGACGGCGCTGCCGGCCTCGTTGGCGGCATCCATCAGCTCACCGGCCAGTTTCTGGGCCATGCTGCGGCCGTTGCGGGCGCGCGAGAAATTCACCAGCCAGCGCAGGGCCATGGCCGTGCCGCGTTCCTGACGCACTTCCATGGGCACCTGGTAGGTGGCACCACCGACGCGACGGGCGCGCACTTCCACCAGGGGAGTGGCGTTCTTGACGGCCGTCTCGAACAGCTCGAGGGGATCAGCGCCGGTGCGCTCGTTGATCAGCCCGAAGGCATCGGAGAGAATCCGCTGGGCGGTGGACTTCTTGCCGTGCTTCATCAGCCGGGCCACGATCATCGTGGCCAGACGGCTGTTGAACTGCGGATCGGGCAGAACCGGGCGCTTCTCGGCGGCGTTGCGGCGGGACATAGACCTGGGTAGTGGGAGTCAGGAACGGGAAACGGGGACGGATCAGCCCTTCGGGGTCTTGGCGCCGTACTTCGAGCGCGACTGACGACGGTCCTTCACGCCGGCGGTGTCGAGGGTGCCGCGGATGATGTGGTAGCGCACACCGGGCAGGTCCTTCACACGGCCGCCGCGGATCATCACCACGGAGTGCTCCTGCAGGGTGTGGCCGATGCCGGGGATGTAGGCGGTGACCTCGAAACCGGAGGTGAGACGCACACGGGCCACCTTGCGCAGAGCCGAGTTCGGCTTCTTGGGGGTGGAGGTGTACACGCGGGTGCACACGCCGCGGCGCTCGGGGCAGGCGCGCAGGGCAGGGGACTTGGTCTTGCGGGTGAGGCGCTGCCGCTCGGTACGGATCAGCTGCTGAATCGTGGGCATCGAGGGCCGGAGCGTTCGGGGGGCCGGAGAGCAGGTCGGAAGACCGACCGTTTTCGACAATCCGCCACCTTACTTTGTCGCCGGACCGGCCGCCCCCGCTGGCTCCACCGGGCTGCCGGCCGGGCTGAAGGCGGCGCCGCAGGCGCAGGTGCGCACCTCGGCACTGGGCCGCACCAGGAAGCCACCGCCGCTGAGGTCGCCGCGGTAGTCGAGCTGCAGGCCGGCCAGGCGCTCGCCCTGGTCCGCGGGGGCAAACAGGGTGATGCCGTCGGCCCGGGCGATCGGCTGGCCGGCCAGGTGGCCCGGGCGGATGCGGATCACCCAGCGCTCGCAGCTGCCCTCCACCAGGTCGAGGTGCATGACGCCGGGGGTGCCGGCCACCGCCGCCTGGCGGCCCAGCTCGGCGGCGGCGGCCGCGCTCAGGCGCAGGCTGTGGCCCTTGGGCATGGCGGCGGCAGCTCCTTGGATCGGGCTCTCCAGTTTGTCAGGGACCCCAGGCCGCCACGGCGCGGCGGCCCGGCTCGCCGCTGGCGGCGGGGCCGGCCCCGCGCGGCACCAGGCCGAGGCCGTTGTGCACCGAGGCCACGACGCCGCGGCCCCGCACCGTGTGGGTGTCGCCCACCACCAGGCCGGTGGAGCTGCCGCCATCGAGGTTGAGGGCGTCCCGTAGCCCCAGCTGCTGCAGCAGGCGGGCGGTCTCCACCAGGGTGGGGCCGGCGCTGCCGGCGCCCTGGAGGGTGACCAGCCAGAGCTGGCTGCCGTCGCTGCCGATCACCGTGCGCGGAGCCCCCTGCTCCAGAAACGTGGGGCTGAAGCCCTCGGCGCCGCCATTGAGCACCAGCTGACCGTCCTGGAGCAGCAGCGGTCCACCGCCGACCACGAAGGGTTGCTGGCCCAGGCCGTTGCTGGGTTGGCTGGCCAGGCTGAGGCGTTCGCCGGGGTTCCAGGGCAGGGGGCTGCCGCCCCGGGCCACCAGCAGCTGATCGGCGCCGCCGAGCGGAATCCCCGCCGCCAGTTCGGGACCCTCGAAGCGCTGCAGCACCAGGCCGTCGCGCACGAGCACCGCGCTCTCGTTGCCGCTCAGGGCCTGGTAGCTGCGGCCCCAGTCGGCCGTGTAGCGGCTCAGGCCCCGCTGCACGTAGCCGCTGTTGAGGCTGGCGAGGGGCCAGCGCTGCCCCTGGCCATCGCTCACCCACTCCTGCAGGCTGAGCCGCCCGAAGCTGGGCAGGCTGCCGTCGCGCCAGCCGATGGCGCCGCGGTTGAGGATCGGCCCGGAGAGCCAGCGGCCGTTGCTGCGCAGGGCGCCGAGGGGCAGGCGCCGCACCCGGTTGAAGAAGCCGCCGTTGATGACGATCAGGGCCTGCTCGCTGCGGGCCAGCTGGCCCAGGCTGCTGAGGCCCTGCATGCCGTCGGGCCGGGTCAGGGGCCGCAGGTCCAGGGGGATGGTGCGCGGGTCGAGCCGCACGCTGCTCAGCACCACGGCGCCGCTGGCGCCCGGCAACACGCGGCGATCGATGCGCAGGCCCTGGCTGAGCAGCGGCTGCAGCCGTGGATCGAGGGCCGCCGGCCGCTCCGGCGCGGCGGTGGCGGCGGCGCCATCGCCGAACTCCAGCACCAGCCGGTCGGGCCCGCCCAGGGTGAGCAGCTTGGCGGCCGAGCCGCTGGCGGGCTGGATCCTCAGCCCCAGGGCCTCCCGCTGCACCCGCAGGCCCTGGGCCTGCAGCTCCCGCTCCTGGTCCGGGGTGCCGCGCAGGCCCAGCAGCAGGCCGGCCTCGCCCCGCTGCACCACGGCGGGGCCGGCCAGGTCGAGGACGATGCGCCTGGCGCTGCCCAGGTCCCGGGAGCGGATGCGGGCCAGGCCGGCGGCCGGCAGCTCCAGCTCCAGGCGATCCCCCAGGGGCTGCACCCGCACCCCCGCCGCCGTCAGCAGGGCCAGGGCGGGCACGGCCACCTCATCCTCCAGGCTGCGCTGGGCCTGGGCTGGAACGCTGGCCCGGCGGCCGTACCACTCCAGGTTCAGCTCGCCGCCGGGGGTGGCGCTGCTGGCCACGCCCAGCTGGTCCTGCAGCACCTCCAGGGGCAGCCAGAGTTCAGCGGGGGCGGCGGCGCTGGCGGGGCTCCACAGCCAGCGGGCCTGCTGGATCCGGCCGTTGATGGCGATCTGGCCCCCCTGCTGGCTGGCCTGGCCCGCGCGGGTCGCGACCAGGGCGGACGGCGCGGTGGCACGGGGTGCGGCCTCGGCGCCGGGAGCCAGGGCGAGCAGCAGCGGCAGCGTGCCGAATCCAGCGCTCAGGCCCACAGACAGCCCAGCGGCCAGGGGGAGATGGGCCAGCAGCGCCGCCATGGATCCTCGGATCTGCTTGTCGATCAACGCTAGCCCCCCTTTTCCGGCCTGGCCGCTCCCGATGGCCTGCGCCGGCGTGCCTGGGGGCGTAGATCCCTAGGATCAGAGGTTCTCAGCGCGAGGTGTGTGCGACAGGCGAGAGCCTGCGTCCGCTCCTCGTGGTCCGCCAGGTTGTCGCCGGGTCATGCCGCAGTCGTCGATGTCGCAGTCCTCCCCCTCCGTCTGGCCGCACTGCGACAGCCCGGCCCCGGCGGCCGTGGCCGGCGAGAAGGACGCCTGCGGCGTGGGCTTCCTGGCCAGCCTGAAGGGTGAGGCCAGCCACTGGGTGCTGCAGCAGGCCCTGCGCGGCCTGGACTGCATGGAGCACCGCGGCGGCTGCGGCGGCGACGGCGATTCCGGCGATGGCGCCGGCGTGCTCTGCGGCATCCCCTGGAGCTACCTGGAGGCCGTGTGGCCCGAGGCGGCCGGCTCCAGCGGCGCTTCCCGCGGCCTGGGCATGGTGTTCCTGCCCGCCGACGCCGCCAGGCGCGAGCAGGCCAAGACCTTCTGCGATGAGGAGGCCGCCAGGCTGGGGCTGCGCAGCCTGGGCTGGCGTGCGGTGCCGTTGAACCCTGCGGTGCTGGGCCCCCTGGCCCTGGGCACCGCCCCGGCCATCGAGCAGTGGCTGCTGGCCGGCGACCAGGACGGCGATGCCCTGGAGGCCCTGCTGTTCCGCCTGCGCCGCCGCTGCGGCGACCGGGCCCGCGAGGCCTGGGGCCCCGGCCCGGGCGACCTCTACTTCGCGTCGCTGAGCGGCCGCACCGTGGTTTACAAGGGCATGGTGCGCTCGGAGGTGCTCGCCGCCTTCTATGGCGACCTGCGCGATGAGCGCTTCGCCGTGAGCTTTGCGGTGTATCACCGCCGCTTCAGCACCAACACCCTGCCCCGCTGGCCCCTGGCCCAGCCCATGCGGCTGCTGGGCCACAACGGCGAGATCAACACCCTGCTGGGCAACCTCAACTGGGCCCGGGCCTCGGAGGCCAACCTGGATGCGGTGTGGGGCGAGGCGGCCGCCGAGCTCAAGCCGGTGGTGAACGCCGCCTTCAGCGACTCCGCCAACCTCGACGCCACCCTGGAGCTGCTGGTGCGCAGCGGCCGGCCGATCACGGAGAGCCTGCTCACCCTGGTGCCCGAGGCCTTCCGCGACCAGCCCGAGCTGGCGGATAAACCCGAGATCCAGGCCTTCTACGAGTATTCCGCCTGCACCCAGGAGCCCTGGGACGGCCCGGCCCTGCTGGTGTTCGCCGATGGCCGCAGCGTCGGCGCCACCCTCGACCGCAACGGCCTGCGCCCGGCCCGCTACTGCATCACCAGCGACGGCTTCGTGGTGATGGGCTCGGAAACCGGCGTTGTGGAGCTCGACGAGAGCCGCATCCTGGAGAAGGGTCGCCTCGGCCCCGGCCAGATGCTGGCGGTGGATCTGGAACAGGGCCGCCTGCTGCGCAACTGGGAGGTGAAGGCCGAGGTGGCCGCCCGCCATCCCTATGGCGCCTGGCTGGCGGAGCACCGCCGCAACCTGGCCGTCCAGCCCTGGACCCAGCAGCGTCAGCTGGGGGATCTGGAGCTGCTGCAGCAGCAGACGGCCTTCGGCTTCACCGCCGAGGACTTCGATCTGGTGATCGAGGACATGGCCGGCGCCGGCAAGGAGCCCACCTACTGCATGGGCGACGACATTCCCCTGGCGGTGCTCTCGGACAAGCCGCACCTTCTCTACGACTACTTCAAGCAGCGCTTCGCCCAGGTCACCAACCCGCCGATCGACCCCCTGCGGGAAAAGCTGGTGATGAGCCTGGAGATGCACCTGGGCAAGCGGGGCTCCCCCCTCCGGCCCGAGGCCGCCTCGGCGGCGGTGCTGCACCTGGCCAGCCCGATCCTCAATGAGACGGAGCTGGCGGCGGTGAGCCAGCAGGGCCTGCCCACCACCACCCTCTCCACGCTGATGGCCGTCACCGATGGCCCCGGCGGCCTCGAGGCGGCGGTGCAGCGGCTCAAGGCCGAGGCCGAGGCGGCCGTGCGGGGCGGCAGCCAGATCCTGGTGCTCTCCGATCGGCGCGGCCTCGATGGCCAGCCCGGTGGTCTGACCGCCACCACCACCTATGTGCCGCCCCTGCTGGCGGTGGGGGCGGTGCACCACCACCTGCTCAACCTGGGCCTGCGCCTGGAGACCTCCCTGGTGGTGGACACGGCCCAGTGCTGGAGCACCCATCACCTGGCCTGTCTGATCGGCTACGGCGCCAGCGCCGTGTGCCCCTGGCTCACCTGGGAGACCAGCCGCCACTGGCTGGCCCAGGCCAAGGTGCAGAAGCTGATCGAAACCGGCAAGCTGCCGGCCCTCACGCCCGATCAGGCCCAGGCCAACGTGCGCAAGGCCCTGGAGGACGGCCTGCGCAAGATCCTCTCCAAGATCGGCATCTCGCTGCTGGCCAGCTACCACGGCGCCCAGATCTTCGAGGCGATCGGCCTCGGCGCCGACGTGATCCAGCTGGCCTTCACCGGCACCACCAGCCGCGTGGCGGGCCTGAGCCTCGGTGAACTGGCCAGCGAAACCCTGAGCTTCCACGCCAAGGCCTTCCCCGAGCTCAACCGCACCAAGCTCGAGTTCATGGGCTTCGTGCAGTACCGCACCGGCGGCGAGTACCACCTCAACAGCCCGGAGATGGCCAAGGCCCTGCATGCGGCCGTGAAGGCGGGCCCGGGCTACGATCACTTCTCCACCTACAAGACCCTGCTGGAGAACCGGCCGGTCACGGCCCTGCGGGACCTGCTGGAGCTCAAGCCCGCCGCCACGCCCCTGCCCATCGAGCAGGTGGAGAGCGTGGAGAGCCTCTGCAGCCGCTTCTGCACCGGTGGCATGAGCCTCGGGGCCCTCTCGCGCGAGGCCCACGAGGTGCTGGCCATCGCCATGAACCGCATCGGCGGCAAGAGCAACAGCGGCGAGGGCGGTGAGGATCCGGCCCGCTTCCACACCCTCCACGATGTGGATGGCGAGGGCCACTCGCCGACCCTGCCCACCCTCAACGGCCTGCGCAACGGCGACACCGCCTGCTCCGCGATCAAGCAGATCGCCTCGGGCCGTTTCGGTGTGACCCCCGAATACCTGCGCAGCGGCCGGCAGCTGGAGATCAAGGTGGCCCAGGGGGCCAAGCCGGGCGAGGGCGGTCAGCTGCCGGGTCCCAAGGTGGATCCCTACATCGCCTGGCTGCGCAACAGCAAGCCCGGCGTGGCGCTGATCTCACCGCCGCCCCACCACGACATCTATTCGATCGAGGATCTGGCCCAGCTGATCCACGACCTCCACCAGGTGCACCCCGCCGCCAAGGTGAGCGTGAAGCTGGTGGCCGAGATCGGCATCGGCACCATCGCTGCCGGTGTGGCCAAGGCCAACGCCGATGTGATCCAGATCTCCGGCCACGACGGCGGCACCGGCGCCTCGCCGCTGAGCTCGATCAAGCACGCCGGCAGCCCCTGGGAGCTGGGCCTCACCGAGGTGCACCGCGCCCTGCTGGAGAACGGCCTGCGCGATCGGGTGCTGCTGCGGGCCGACGGCGGTCTCAAGACCGGCTGGGACGTGATCATCGCCGCCCTGCTCGGCGCCGAGGAATACGGCTTCGGCTCGGTGGCGATGATCGCCGAGGGCTGCATCATGGCCCGCGTCTGCCACACCAACAACTGCCCGGTGGGGGTGGCCACCCAGAAGGAGAACCTGCGCAAGCGCTTCCCCGGCGTGCCTGAGCACGTGGTGAATTTCTTCCTGTTCGTGGCCGAGGAGGTGCGCCAGCTGCTGAGCGTGCTCGGCGTGGCCCGCCTGGAAGATCTGATCGGCCGCACCGAGCTGCTGCAGGCCCGCTCCGTGCAGCTGGCGAAGACCAAGGCCCTCGACCTCTCCTGCCTGATCGATCCGATCCCGGCCGCCGCCGATCGCACCTGGCTGCAGCACGAGGCCGAGGCCCACGGCAACGGTGTGATCCTGGAAGACCAGCTCCTGGCCGACGCCGAGGTGATGGCCGCCATCGAGGGCCACGGCCGCCTGGCCCGCACCCTGGCGATCGTGAACACCGACCGCAGCGTGGGTGCCCGGCTCTCCGGCGAGATCGCCGCACGCCACGGCAACACAGGCTTCCAGGGCCAGCTCGACCTCACCTACGAGGGCGCCGCCGGCCAGAGCTTCGGGGCCTTCGTGCTCCAGGGCATGAACGTGCGCCTAGTGGGCGAAGCCAACGACTACGTGGGCAAGGGCCTTAACGGCGGCCGCCTCACCGTGGTGCCCCCCGCCGGTGTTCAGGAGCCCGGCAGCCAGGTGATCCTGGGCAACACCTGCCTCTACGGCGCCACCGGCGGCGAGCTGTTCGCCCTGGGCCGCGCCGGTGAGCGCTTCGCCGTGCGCAACAGCGGGGCCCGCACCGTGGTGGAGGGCGCCGGCGACCACTGCTGCGAGTACATGACCGGCGGCGTGGTGGTGGTGCTGGGCTCCACGGGCCGCAACGTGGCCGCCGGCATGACCGGCGGCGTGGCCTTCATCCTCGATGAGAGCGGCGGCCTGACGGAGCGGGTGAACCCCGAGATCGTGGCCATCGCCGAGCTCACCACCCCGGAGCAGGAGGCCCTGCTCAAGCCCCTGCTGGAGGCCCACCTGGAGGCCACCGGCAGCGCCAAGGCCGCGGCGATCCTGGCCGACTGGAGCCGCTGCAAGGCCCAGTTCAAGCTGCTGGTGCCCCCCAGCGAGAAGGCCACGGTGGGCCTGGCGGAGCGGGAGGCCGTGGCGGCCTGACGGCCTCCCTCCTCAGCGGGGGAACTGCCGCATCAGCCGCTGCACCTCGCCGGCGTGGTAGCTGCTGCGGGTGAGGGGCGTGCTCACCACCTGCAGGAAGCCCAGGGCTTCTTCGCCGTGGCGGCGGAAGGCCTCGAACTGCTCCGGCGTCACGAAGCGATCCACGGGCAGGTGCTTGGGGCCAGGGGAGAGGTACTGGCCGATGGTCACGATGTCCACCCGGTGGCGGCGCAGGTCGGCCATCACCTCCAGCACCTCGGCGTCGGTCTCGCCCAGGCCGGTCATCAGGCCGGATTTGGTGTAGGTGCGCGGCCAGCCCTCGCGCACCCGCTGCAGCAGCTCCAGGGAGCGTTCGTAGACCCCCTGGGGCCGCGCCTTCCTGTAGAGCCGTGGCACGGTTTCGATGTTGTGGTTCAGCACCTCCGGGGCGCCCTCCATCACGGCGGCCAGGGCGCCCCAGTTGCCGCAGAGATCGGGGATCAGCAGTTCGATCGTGGTGAGCGGCGAGCGCTGGCGCACCTGTTCAATGCAGGCCACAAACTGGCTGGCACCGCCATCGTCCAGGTCGTCGCGGTTCACCGAGGTGATCACCACGTGCTTGAGCCCCAGCCGCGCCACCGCCTCCCCCAGGCGCTCGGGCTCGCTGGGATCCAGCGCCCGCACGCTCTTGTCGAAGTCGATGTCGCAGTAGGGGCAGGCGCGGGTGCAGCCCGGCCCCATGATCAGGAAGGTGGCGGTGCCGCCGGCGAAGCACTCGCCGATGTTGGGGCAGCTCGCCTCCTGGCAGACGGTGTTGAGCTTGAGATCCAGCAGCAGGTCGGCCACCTCGCCGATCCGTTCCCGCTGGGGAGCCTTCACACGCAGCCAGTCGGGTTTGAGCAAGGCGGTGGACCTCCCGGAGGCGTGGCGGCCACCGACTCTAGAAAGCGGCCCTGATCCCCTGGCCCGCTGGTTCCATGGGGCCCCGTGACCGGTGGGCCGCGCCGGGGGCCTGGGAGGGCCATCTCCTACACTCCCCCCATCGGGATGTAGCGCAGCTTGGTAGCGCACTTCGTTCGGGACGAAGGGGCCGCAGGTTCGAATCCTGTCATCCCGACTCTTCTCCTCCCCTGAGCCGGTTCGGCGCGTCGGCCTTCAGGCCAGCTCCGCGCCGGGATAGCCCCGTGGGGTCACAATCCGCCCGCCTTCCACGCGACTGCTGGCGTTGCCGATCAGCACCAGGGTGAGCATGTCCACCTGGTCCAGGGGCAGCCCCCCGAGCGTGTGCAGGCTCACCTGCTCCTCCGGCCGGCCCAGCTGGCGGGCCAGCACCACGGGCGTCTGGGCTGGCCGGCCACCCTCCAGCAGCAGCTCCCGGGCCCGGCCCAGCTGCCAGTCGCGCCCGCGCGAGCGGGGGTTGTAGAGCGCCACCACGAAGTCGCCGGCGGCGGCGGCCCGCAGCCGGCGCTCGATCACGGCCCAGGGGGTGAGCCGGTCGCTGAGGCTCACGGTGCAGAAGTCGTGCATCAGCGGGGCACCGGCCCGGGCCGCCGCCAGCTGCAGCGCCGAGATGCCGGGGTGCACCGTGAAGCCGGGGCGATCGCCGGCCTCCAGGGCCATCCACTGCTCCAGGGCCAGGCCGGCCATGCCGTAGATGCCGCTGTCGCCGGAGGAGATCAGCGCCACCGTGAGCCCCTGGCAGGCCAGCTCCAGGGCTTCGCGGCAGCGCTCCCGCTCCTGGGTGAGCTGGCCGTCGCTGCGCAGCTGATCGGGCCGCCGCAGCGGCTCCAGCAGATCCAGATAGAGGCCGTAGCCCACCCACACGCTGCTCTCCGCCAGGGCCCGGCGGGCATCGGGAGTGAGCAGCTCCAGGCTGCCGGGGCCGCTGCCGATCAGGTGCAGCTGGCCCCGCTGCGGCGCCCACTGGCTGGCGGCCGCGGCGATGGCCAGGGTGGCGGCGCCCTGCTCGCCGGCCTGGGCCCGCTCGATCCGCTTCTCCAGCCGCAGCTGGGCACCCGGGCCGGCCGCCAGCAGGGCGGCGGCCTCGGCCACGCTGGCGGTGCCCAGCTCGGCGGCCACGGCGGCCGAGGGATTCGGCACCGCCACGGCGTTCAGCGCGTCGGCGGCAAAGCAGCGCAGGGGCCATCCCCGCCGTTCGGCCAGCTGCAGCAGGGCGGGCTCATCGGCCTTGCGCTCGGCGCTGGCCAGGCCGGCCACCGCTTCGGCCGCGAGGCCCTGGTCCGCCAGGGCCCCGTCTACCAACCGCTCCAGCAGGCTCAGGCTGGTGTGGCGCTCGCAGCCCATCCCCAGCCAGAGGCCGGGGGGATGCCAGCGGCAGCCGTCACCCTGCTCGACGGCCACCACCAGCTGGGCCCCCGCTGCCTCCTGGGGATGGGCCTGCCCAGGGGATTCCGGCCCGGACGCCAGGGCCTGGGCGGCCTCGAGCTGCCGCCAGCGGCCGTTGCCCGCCTGCTGCGCCACGGCGATCGGCTCGCCGCGGGCGAAGCCCTTCATCAGCGCGTCCCAGTCGCCGCTGCCCCGTCGCCAGCCCCAGCCGCGGCCGAAGCTGTCGAGGGCCAGGCGGCCGCCGCCACTGCTGGCGCCGGTCAGCACGGCCTCTCCCCCCAGCGCCGCGGCAATCCGCTGACTCAGCGCCTCCGCCCCGGCCCCGTGGCCCCCGAGCAGGGGGATGGCGTAACGGCCGGCGGGATCGAGCACCACCACCGCCGGATCGCTGGTCTTGTCGCCCAGCAGCGGGGCGATCAGGCGGGTGATGGCGCCGCAGGCCCCCACCGCCACAAAGGCCTGGCTGCGGGGCCATTCACTGGCCAGCAGCTCCCCCAGGCTGCGGGCCGTCCAGTCGGACGCGCCGGACGCGGACGGGTGGTCATCAAGTCGGGGGGACAGGCCCTCGCCCGGCTGGGGCGGCAGGGCGATCCGATCGATCAGGTCCGCCGCCAGCAGGCGCCGCAGCAGCGGCAGGCTGGCGCCGCCGAGGCCAAAGCCCCAGCGCAGGGTGGGGCTCTGGCCGGTTTCAGGGATGCTCATCGCTGCAGCCTCTCGCGCAGGCGGGCCAGGGGACCAGAGCCCTGGGGTTTCACGAGGGAGCCATCCGGGTTCACCAGCTGCCGTGCCGAGCCGGCCAGGCCGGTGCTCGGGGCAATGCGCTCCTCGCTGGGGCTGGACGCCGCTGGTGGGGTGGGGGGCGATGCTGGCGGCGCAGCTCCTGACGCCTGGGGGCCAGAGGGCACGGGCTCGACCGCCGTTGGGGGGGCTTGGGTCACGGCTGCCGTCTGTGGAGCTTGGGGCTGAGGTGCTTCTTGGGGGTCTGGCGCGCGTGGTTCCGCCGCTGGCTCTGTCCCGCTCGGTTCGCCTGCGGCAGCTTGTGAGCTGCTGGCAGCTTCCCGGGCCGGGCTGGTCTCCGCCGCCGGGAGTTCTGTCGTCTGGGCTGTGGCGTCGGGTTCCTGAACGTTGGTGGTGGCGGTGGGGGGAGCGGCCTCCGGCGTGGCGCTGGCCTCGGGAACTGCTGGAGCAGGGGCGGTCTGGGCTGTGGCCCGCGTCGCCGGGGGTGGAGCCCCAGGGCTCGCCGCCTGGGCCCCGGCGGGCTCGGTGGCGGCGGAGTCGGCGGTTTCGGGCTGACTGGCGGCGCCTGGCGCTGCGCGGGTTGCGGGCGGTTGGTCGGCGGGCTCTGGAGCCTGCACTGGGGCCTGAGCGGCAGGAGCCCCAGCCCCTTGGGCCTCGGTGTCGGTGTCGGTCTCGGCCCCGCGCCCGGCGCGGCTCTCGGGGGCGGCGCGGCTCTCGGGGGCGGCCGGCCGCGGCAGGGCTGTGCCGGGCTGGGGCGGCTGGCTGACGACCCCGGGACTCACCGCGCCGCCCTGCTCCGTCGCGTCTTGGCGCGTCCTGCCATTGCCCTGACCGCCTTCGTCCACGGGAGCCAGGCCGCTGAGCTGATCCAGCTCCAACGGCGTCAGGCTGCCCCGCAGCCAGCCGGGCCGGGGCCCCGGTTGGATCTGAACCTCCCGCACCAGGCTGTTGAAGGGGCCGTTCAGGGGCTCACCGCGCCCGTCCAGCAGCTCCAGCTGCAGGGCGTTGCTGCCGTTCACCAGGCCCCGCAGCCACAGCGGCGCGTGGCGGTCCACCAGGAAGCTGTCGCCGTTCACGGTCACCCGCAGGCGCCAGCGCCCATCGCCCTCCCGCAGGTTCTGCAGGGGGGCATCGAACAGCAGCCAGTCGATCAGCACCGGCTCGGCCTGCGCCAGGCCATCGGGGCTGGCCAGCACCAGCTGGGCGCTGCCGGGGGCCGGCAGCTGCTGGGGGTTAGCCGCCACCCGGTGCAGCCGGATCTGACGGCTGGCGCCAGGGGCCTTCACGGCCTCGCCCCAGGGCCTGGCCGCATAGACGGTGACGAGGTGGCTGCCGGGGTCCAGCTCGGGCAGGCTCAGGTCCCTGAGTTCGTCAGGGTGGCTCAGGCGCCGCACGGTCGTCCCGTCCACCTGCACCACCAGATGGGGCCCGAGGCCCAGGGGGCCCGCATCGGCGAGGGGCCAGTCACGCAGCCGCAGCTTCAGGCTCCAGGGGCCGGCCGGCAGCAGGGCTCCATCGGCGGGGGCCAGGATCTCCAGCTGTGGATCCCGCTCCTCCAGCCGTTCGGCGAGCTGGCGCACCAGCGGCGGCGGCGCGACCTCCTGCAGGCGGCCGGTCGGCGCCGTTACGGCGATCGGCGCCTCCGCGGCTGGCGACTGGGTCTGGCCCAGCCGGCTGCAGCCGCTGCCCACCAGGGTCAACCCCACAAGCACGATGGCCATCAGGGCCCGAAGCGGCGCAGCCACCATGCCGGCTTCTCCTCCTATGTATGGGGTGCTTCTGGGCGCATTCTGCAGCGCGGCCCGGGCCCGACCAGAACACCGAAGCGAATCCTGCGCAGATCTTCGCGGGCGAGATAAAACAAGGGCCGCAATCAGCCTGTTTTCAGTGATTCTCTCCCTGGCCGAGAGCGCAGTCCCTGACTGGCGGGAGCCGGGATTGAACCTTTGTAACTCCCCGCCCAGACGGCTTGGATATCGCCTTTATACTCACGCCAGCGGTCCCCTCTTTGGGGCCCCAAGCTCCAGTCATGGCAAGCGGTTTCGGCTCCCGCCGCAGCCCTCGCCCCGGCTGGCGCCCATGGCCCCGGTTGGCTCGTCCGCCCGGTCCATGTGGCTCCACCGGTCCCGGCTCCCGGCTTTCCGGGCCGGCCCGGAGGGGTGGACCTCCACCTCGATCCCGTCCCTCGAGGAACGTCTCGATGACCATCAGCCCACCAGAGCGTGGGAAAACGGCGAAGGCCCAGGTCGACCGGGTGAACAACCCGGCCACCTTCGAACTGTTCGGCAAGCCCGGCCACTTCGATCGCAGCCTCGCCAAGGGTCCCAAAACCACCACCTGGGTTTGGAACCTCCACGCCAACGCTCACGATTTCGACAGCCACACCAGTGATCTCGAAGAGGTCAGCCGGAAGATCTTTTCGGCCCACTTCGGTCACCTGGCCGTCATCTTCATTTGGTTGAGCGGTGCCTTCTTCCACGGCGCCCGCTTCTCCAACTACTCCGGCTGGCTCGCCGACCCCACGCACGTCAAACCCAGTGCGCAGGTGGTCTGGCCGATCTTCGGCCAGGAGATTCTCAATGGCGATGTGGGTGCCGGCTTCCACGGCATTCAGATCACCTCCGGTCTTTTCCATGTGTGGAGGGCCTGGGGCATCACCAACGAAACCCAGCTGCTGGCCCTGGCCATCGGCGCTCTGGTGATGGCCGGCCTGATGCTCAATGCGGGCGTCTTCCACTACCACAAGGCAGCCCCCAAGCTCGAGTGGTTCCAGAACGTTGAGTCGATGCTCAACCACCATCTGGCCGGTCTGCTGGGTCTGGGCTCCCTGTCCTGGACGGGTCACCTGATCCACGTGTCCCTGCCCACCACCGCGCTGATGGATGCCATCGACGCCGGCAAGCCGCTGGTGCTCAATGGCAAGACCATCGCCACCTACGCGGACATCCCCCTGCCCCATGAGTTCCTCAACCAGGACCTCATTGCGCAGCTGTTCCCCGGTTTCGGTGCCGGCATCAATGCCTTCTTCACCGGCAACTGGGCGGCCTACAGCGATTTCCTCACCTTCAAGGGTGGTCTGAATCCTGTGACCGGCAGCCTGTGGATGACCGACATCGCCCATCACCACCTGGCGATCGCGGTGCTGTTCATCGTCGCCGGCCACCAGTACCGCACCAACTGGGGCATCGGCCACAGCATCAAGGAGATCCTCGAGGGTCAGAAGGGCGATCCCCTGCTGTTCCCGGCCTCCAAGGGTCATGACGGCCTCTACGAGTTCATGACCACCAGCTGGCACGCCCAACTGGCTGTGAACCTGGCCCTGCTGGGCTCGCTGAGCATCATCGTGGCTCAGCACATGTATGCGATGCCCCCGTATCCCTACATCGGCATCGACTACCCGACCCAGCTGTCGATCTTCACCCACCACACCTGGATCGGTGGCTTCCTGATCGTCGGTGCCGGCGCCCACGCCGCCATCGCGATGATCCGCGACTACGACCCCGCCAAGCATGTGGACAACGTGCTGGATCGGGTGCTCAAGGCGCGTGATGCCCTGATCAGCCACCTCAACTGGGTGTGCATCTGGCTCGGCTTCCACAGCTTCGGCCTGTACATCCACAACGACACCATGCGTGCCCTGGGCCGTCCCCAGGACATGTTCAGCGACTCCGCCATTGCCCTGAAGCCAGTCTTCGCGCAGTGGATCCAGGGTCTGCACGCCGCTGCCGCAGGCAGCACCGCTCCCAACGCCCTGGCTGGCGTGAGCGAGGTGTTCAACGGTTCCGTCGTGGCCGTTGCCGGCAAGGTGGCCGCCGGTCCGATCCCCCTGGGAACGGCCGACTTCATGGTCCACCACATCCACGCCTTCACGATCCACGTCACCGTGCTGATCCTGCTGAAGGGTGTGCTCTACGCGCGCAGCTCCCGCCTCGTCCCCGACAAGGCGAACCTGGGCTTCCGCTTCCCCTGCGACGGCCCCGGCCGTGGCGGTACCTGCCAGGTGTCGGCTTGGGACCACGTGTTCCTGGGCCTGTTCTGGATGTACAACTCCCTCTCGATCGTCATCTTCCACTTCTCCTGGAAGATGCAGAGCGATGTGTGGGGCACCGTCAACGCTGACGGTTCCGTGTCCCACATCACCAACGGCAACTTTGCCCAGAGCGCCATCACGATCAACGGCTGGCTGCGTGACTTCCTGTGGGCCCAGGCCGCACAGGTGATCAACAGCTATGGCTCCGCCAGCAGCGCCTACGGTCTGATGTTCCTGGGTGCCCACTTCGTCTGGGCGTTCAGCCTGATGTTCCTGTTCAGCGGCCGCGGCTACTGGCAGGAGCTGATTGAGTCCATCGTCTGGGCTCACAACAAGCTGAAGGTTGCTCCCGCCATTCAGCCGCGGGCGCTCTCGATCACCCAGGGCCGTGCCGTCGGTGTCGCCCACTATCTGCTGGGCGGTATCGCGACCACCTGGTCCTTCTTCCTGGCCCGCATCATTGCGGTCGGCTGACCTCACCTGACCTTTCCCAATGGCAACGAAATTTCCTTCGTTCAGCCAGGGTCTGGCACAGGACCCGACAACCCGTCGTATTTGGTACGGGATCGCCACGGCTCACGACTTCGAGAGCCATGACGGAATGACGGAGGAGAAGCTTTACCAAAAGCTCTTCTCCACCCACTTCGGTCACCTCGCGATCATCGGCCTCTGGGTTTCGGGCAACCTGTTCCACGTCGCCTGGCAGGGCAACTTTGAGCAGTGGGTCGCCGATCCTCTGCATGTCCGTCCCATCGCCCACGCGATCTGGGATCCCCACTTCGGCCAGGGTGCCATCACCGCCTTCACCCAGGCTGGTGCCACCTCCCCGGTGAACATTGCGTACTCCGGCGTGTACCACTGGTGGTACACGATCGGCATGCGCACCAACGCCGAGCTCTACCAGGGTTCGATCTTCCTGCTGATCCTCTCGGCCTGGGCCCTGTTCGCTGGCTGGCTGCACCTGCAGCCCAAGTTCCGGCCTTCCCTGGCCTGGTTCAAGAACGCTGAATCCCGTCTGAACCACCACCTGGCGGTGCTGTTCGGCTTCAGCTCCATCGCCTGGACCGGTCACCTGGTCCACGTGGCCATCCCCGAGTCCCGCGGTCAGCACGTCGGTTGGGACAACTTCCTCAACGTGCTGCCCCACCCCGCCGGTCTGGCTCCGTTCTTCACCGGCAACTGGGGTGTGTATGCCCAGAACCCTGATTCCCTGAACCAGGTCTTCGGCACCAGCACCGGCTCCGGCACCGCGATCCTCACCTTCCTCGGTGGTTTCCACCCCCAAAGCGAAGCCCTGTGGCTCACGGACATTGCCCACCACCACCTGGCCATCGGTTGCATCTTTGTGATCGCCGGCCACATGTACCGGACCAACTTCGGTATCGGTCACTCGATCCGCGAGATCCTCGAAGCCCACAACCCCCCCAAGGGCACCCCTGGTGACCTGGGCGCTGGCCACAAGGGTCTCTACGACACCATCAACAACTCGCTGCACTTCCAGCTGGGTCTGGCCCTGGCCAGCCTCGGCGTGGTGACCAGCCTGGTGGCCCAGCACATGTATGCGATGCCGTCCTACGCGTTCATCGCGAAGGACTACACAACGCAAGCTGCGCTGTATACGCACCACCAGTACATCGCCATCTTCCTGATGTGCGGTGCCTTCGCCCACGGTGCGATCTTCTTCATCCGCGACTACGACCCGGAAGCCAACAAGAACAACGTGTTGGCTCGGATTCTTGAGCACAAGGAAGCCATCATCAGCCACCTGAGCTGGGTCTCCCTGTTCCTCGGTTTCCACACCCTGGGTCTCTACGTCCACAACGACGTGGTCGTTGCCTTCGGTACCCCCGAGAAGCAGATCCTGGTGGAGCCCGTCTTCGCCCAGTTCGTCCAGGCCGCTTCCGGCAAGGCGATCTACGGCTTCGACGTGCTGCTCTCCAACCCCAACAGTGCCGCCAGCCTGGCTTCGGCCAACATCGCCGGCGACCACTACTGGCTGGATGCCATCAACGGCAACACCGATCTGTTCCTGCCGATCGGCCCTGGTGACTTCCTCGTGCACCACGCCATTGCGCTGGGTCTGCACACCACCACCCTGATCCTGGTGAAGGGCGCCCTGGATGCCCGGGGTTCCAAGCTGATGCCCGACAAGAAGGACTTCGGCTACTCCTTCCCCTGCGACGGCCCCGGCCGTGGCGGCACCTGCGACATCTCGGCCTGGGACGCCTTCTACCTGGCGGTCTTCTGGGCCCTGAACACCGTGGGCTGGGTCACCTTCTACTGGCACTGGAAGCACCTCGCCATCTGGCAGGGCAACGTGGCGCAGTTCAACGAATCCAGCACCTATCTGATGGGCTGGTTCCGCGACTACCTGTGGCTCAACTCCTCTCAGCTGATCAACGGCTACAACCCGTTTGGCACGAACAACCTCGCCGTCTGGGCCTGGATGTTCCTGTTCGGTCACCTGATCTGGGCCACCGGCTTCATGTTCCTGATCTCCTGGCGTGGCTACTGGCAGGAGCTGATCGAGACCATCGTCTGGGCGCATCAGCGCACCCCGCTCGCCAACCTGGTGGGCTGGCGCGATAAGCCCGTCGCCCTCTCGATCGTTCAGGCCCGTGTGGTGGGTCTCGCCCACTTCACCGTCGGTTACTTCGTGACCTACGCCGCCTTCCTGATCGCCTCAACTTCCGGCAAGTTCGGCTGATGGCCTTGGCCGACCCAACGGTCGGCCTTCCCACCTGCCTCTTGCTCTCCCTTGAGGGACGCTTGCAACCCCTGGCCCCGGCCAGGGGTTTTTTGTTGGCGTTTGGGGGTGACTGCTGGTCAGCGCTTCGGGGCGACCGCCCCCGCGGTGATCCAGAGCAGCAGCAGGAGAAGCAGCCAGCCGACGGCCTGGCCTTCAAACAGGCCGGTGCCCAGCTGCAGCAGCGGTTCCATCAGCCAGTGGTTCAGGCTCATCAGGGCCACCACCAGCAGCACCATCCAGGCCATGGCGGCTCAGCTCCCAGGGGTGGTCATCGCTCCCGGCAGCGTCACGACTCCCTGGCGGAGCAGCTGCCAGTGGCCGGTGTCGGTCCAGGTCACCACGGTGCTGGCCTGTCCCGATCCCGCAGGCCAGGGTGTCGGGGCCAGCAGCGGCACCTCCGGGAAGCGTTCCTGGGCCTCGCTGGCCGTGAGGCAGGGGGGCTCTCCGGAGCGGTTTGCGCTGGTGGTGGCCAGGGGGCCGGTGAGTCGCAGCAGCTCCAGGGCCATCGGGCAGGCGGGCACCCGCAGCCCCAGGCTGGTGCCTCCAGGGTTGAGTTGCTCCAGCAGCGCACCCCGGGCTGGCAGCACCAGGGTGAGGCCCCCAGGCCAGTGGGCTTCCGCCAGGGCGCGCCAGGCCGGCAGCACCGGAACGCCCAGCTGGTCCAGCAGCTCCCTGAGCTCAGCCCCCATCAGGATCACGGGCTTGTGGCTGGGCCGGCCCTTCAGCTCCCAGAGCTGGGCGGCGGCCTCGGGCCTGGCCGCCAGGGCCGGCAGGGTGTCGGTGGGGAAAAGGGCCGGCGCGCCCTCGCGCAGACGACCACTCAGGCTGGCGGCTTCGAGCGCCGGGGGGCTGGCTGCCGTCGTCTCGGCGGTGTGGGCGGTTCCGGCTGCGGAAAGCGAGGACACGGCGGGGTCGGCAGGGGGACGGAAGCTGGCGCTGGTTGGTGCCTCTCTAGGTGGGCGGTTCGGCGGCCTGGGGGCGCCGTCCACGGGCAAACCGCCACTGGCCTTCCAGGTCGCGGTGGGCCTCCACATCCACGAGCCCACCCCGTTTGAGCAGGTTCAGCACGGCTTCACTCTGGTCGTGGTGGTGCTCCAGTAGCAGCCAGCCGCCGGGTGCGAGGGCCTGCGCGGCTCCGGCCGCCAGCTCGCGGATGGCGCCCAGGCCGTCGTCGCCGCCATCGAGGGCCAGGGCGGGCTCGTGCCGCCGCACCACCGGTTCGAGCCGCTCCCACACGGCTGTGGGGATGTAGGGCGGGTTGCTCACCACCAGCTCGAAGTGGCCCCAGCTGTCCCGCAGCGGCTCCCACCAGCTGCCCTGGCGCAGTTGCACCCGATCGTCCACCTGGGCCCGCGCCAGGTTCGCTGTCGCCTGGAGCAGCGCATCGGGGCTGAGGTCCACCGCCAGGCCCCGGCTCCGGGGCAGGCTGCGGGCCAGGGCCACGGCGAGGCAACCGGAGCCGGTGCCGAGGTCGGCCCAGCGCAGGGAGGCCCGGGGATCGACAGCCGCGAGGGCGAGTTCCACGAGCAGCTCCGTTTCCTGGCGCGGGATCAGCACCCCCGGAGCCACCTGTAGCTCCAGGTCCCGCCACGGGCAGATCCCCACCAGGTATTGCAGGGGCGCCGCGCTGCGCAGATGTTCGCGCCACAGCTGTTCCAGCTGCGCCAGGTCCTGCTGCAGCTGCACCGGCCGTTGGGGATGCAGGCGCAGGGCCTGGAGGGGCTGCCAGCCCACGCCGCCGCCCAGATCCAGCAGCCAGTCCAGGTCGCCGGCGTGGCCGCCCAGGCTCAGCTGGCGGCGGCGCCAGGCCAGCAGCTCCTCCCCGGAGACCACGGGGCCGCCTGTGGCTTCCGGTGCGGCCTCGCCGGGCCCCTGCGCGGTTCCGCTGTGGCGGGGGAGCTGCACCATCCACGCACCCTAGGCAGAGGGGTGTGGCGCTTCAGCATGGCCGCCACCACAGCCCGGGTTCGGCCCGGATCTGCCCGCTGAGCTCCAGGCCCAGCAGCTCCCGGGTGACCTGGCTGGGGCCCTGGCCCAGCCGGCTGCAGAGCTGCTCGAGCGACGCGCCTGCCCCCAGCGCCTCCAGCAGGCCGTGGGTTCCAGGCCCCGCGGCGGGCTTCCCATCGGGGCGAGGGGCGTCCCTCCGCTGTGCCAGGGGACCGGGGCCCAGGGAGCGGATCAGATCGGCGGGGTCCAGCAGCACGCTGGCGCCGCCGGCCAGCAGCCGGTTGCTGCCCAGGGCCGACGGCTTGCCGGCATCGCCGGGCACCACCCAGAGGGGCAGGCTCTGGCGCCAGGCCAGCTCGGCCGAGTGCAGGGCGCCACTGTTCACCGGGCACTCCACCACCACCAGGGCCTGGGCCAGGGCCACCTGCAGGCGGTTGCGCTGGGCGAAGTGGCCGGGCCGTACCGGGGTGCCCGGCTCCTGCTCACTGACCAACAGCCCGGACCTGGCGACCTCCTCCTGCAGGGCGCCGTGGTGCCGGGGATAGACCCGCCCGAGGTGGGTGCCGAGCACGGCCACCGGCCGTCCCCCGCGGCCCAGGCAGCCCTGGTGCACGGCAGCATCGATCCCCTCCGCCAGGCCGCTCACCACCGGCCAGCCGGCCTCGGCCAGGGCGGCCCCCAGGGCCCGGGCGATCGACAGCCCGTGGGGCGAGGGTCGCCGGGTGCCCACCACGGCGATGGCCTGGCGCCGCCGCAACGGCCGCCACAGGCTGCCGTTGCCCTGCCAGTGCAGCCGCAGCGGCGGACGCTCCAGGGCTCGGGCCGCCTCCGGAAAGCCCGCATCCGGCGGCACCAGGGTGCGGCTGACGGCGAGGCGCCGGCGGGTGGGGCCATCGATGGGCGACGGGATCGGCGCGTCGCCCCAGTGCTGCCGGTAGGCCTCGACCTGCGCGCTGGCAGCGCTCCCCAGCCCCAGCTGGGCCTGCAGCTCCGCGGGTGGTGCCGCCCAGGCCCGCTCCAGGCTGCCGTGGCTGGCCTGAAGGGCCTGGAGGCGCTGCCAGCCGATGCCGGGGCAGCCGCTCCAGAGCAGCCACCACAGCCGGAGGGCCTCGGCCTCCCGCGCATCCGCTTCCCGCGGATTCGCCTCCGGCTCCGGCCCAACCCCTGGCCCTTCGGACCGGCGGCCTCCGGCGCCGAAGGCCGCCACCAGCAGATCCCCCATACGACCCCCACGGCAAGTACAAATGTACTTTAGGCGTGCCGCGGCTCCGGGGTTTCCGGGCCCCGCTGCAGGCGTTCGATGGCGGCGGTCAGGTCATCCGGCAGGCGGCGCAGCAGGCGTCGCCGATCGGGCCCCCCCGAGAGGTCCACCAGCACCAGCTCCACCCGGGCCTCGGCCGCCACCACGCCGCCAGGCGCGATGAAGCGGCTCCGCCAGGGCAGCTTCACCCCCTGGCGCGGCAGCACCGCGCTGTGGAGCTGCACCCGATCGCCGTGCAGCAGGGCCTGCCGGTAGTCGATCGCCAGCGACACCACCGGCAGCTCCAGCCCCCGCGCCGACAGGTCGCTGTAGGCCAGCCCAGCGGCGGCCAGGGCTTCGACCCGGGCCTCCTCCAGCCAGGCCAGGTAGGCCCCGTGCCACATCACGCCGGCGTGGTCGGTGTGCTGCGGCAGCACCCGCCGCTCCAGGGTCCAGCCCTTGGCCAAGTGTGGCTCCATCACGGTGTGCGCTCCGGGCTGCTCAGCCCTGCAGATCGGCCATAGGCTGCCGGAGCGCGTTGCAACAGCTGTGTTCCGCAACCTTCTGATCGCCGATTCCGGCAAGGGTCACGTCGAGGAGATGGTGCGCATGCTGCGCGACATCCCCACCGTGCGGCAGGCCCGCCTCAACCTGCTGCACGTGGTGCCCGAGCAGGCCGGCGAGAACTACGCCGAGCATTCCCAGAAGGCGGCTGGGATCGTGGCCGATGCCGTGCAGCGCCTCGGCCTCGACCCCAGCGAGGTCAACACGATCATCCGCCAGGGCGACACCAAGCAGACCGTGCTGAAGGTGGCCGATGAGCTCGACAGCGACCTGATCGTGATGGGCTCCCGCGGCCTGGGCCGGCTCCAGTCGATCCTGAGCAACAGCGCCAGCCAGTACGTCTTTCAGCTCTCGACCCGGCCGATGCTGCTGGTGCGCGACGACCTCTACGTGCGCCACATCAACCGCGTGGTGGTGGCGATCGACGGCACCGGTGTCGGCGACGATGCCCTGCGCCTGGCCGCTGAGCTGGTGCGGGGCATCCCCGGCGGCAGCCTGATCGGTGTGCACATCAGCCGCCAGGACATCACCCCGTCGCGGGGGGGCAAGTCGCCGGCCGACGAGCTGCTGGAGAAGGCGGTGCAGCGGGCCCGGGGCTTGGGGGTGGAGTTGCAGCCGGTCCATGCCACCGGCGACATCGGCCGCGGGGTCTGCGCCGCCGCCGCCGAGCACAAGGCCGACCTGGTGGTGATCGCCTCCCAGGACCGGCGCCCCCTCGTGGCCAAGGCCCTGGTGGATCTGGACCGCCTGCTTGGCTCCTCCGTGAGCGACTACATCCGGGTGCATGCCCCGGCGCCGGTGCTGCTGGTGCGCGAGCCGGAGGGGCGCCGCTGAGGAGGCGGGCCCGGCCCCACGGAGCCGAGCCTGCATGAGCAAACCCCCGGTCAGGGCTCCAAGCCTCGACCGGGGGTTTGGCCTTGCGGCGCTGTCAGACCGGGCCTCGCCGATCGCGCTGTCGCGACGCCCTGGGCCTTTGGCCGATCAGGGGGAGCGGCGAATCAGCCTCCCTGGCGGCTGCTGGTCTGGATGTAGAGCACGATCAGAAACACCGCTGGAACCAGCACGAACAACAGGCTGGCGACGAAGCCGAGGTCGTTGGTTTCCATGGCATTGGGATTGAGCCCTGCGACCGTATCACCGCTGCTCGACTCCCCCTCAGGCCTCTTCATCCGCCGTTGTGCTTTCGCCACCGCCGGGCTGCTGGCCCTGCTGGGACTCCTCGGCTGCGCCCTCGATCTCGCCCTCGGCCTCGCTCTCCACGACGGGCCAGGCGGTGGGGCCAGCGGGCAGGGGCTCGGCCTTGGCGGCGGCGATCCGTGCCTCGGCATCGCCCAGGCCTGCCTGGGGCCGGGTCAGCACCAGCACGGAGTGCTGCACCAGGCTCTGGCAGGCCAGGCGCCACTGCTGGGGCCGGCGCAGCAGCTTGCGCTCCTCCACGGGGGTGCGGGCGCTGAGGCTGCCGGGCACGCTCTCCCCCACCACCTCCACGAAGCAGGTGATGCACTGGCCGCAGCCGCCGCAGTTGCCGAGCTTGCCCTTGAGTCCGTAGAGCTCGACCCCCTCCCGCAGGGCCACGTCGCGGAGGTTCTCGCCGGGGTAGCACTCCACGTCGCGCCCCTCGCGCACGAATCGGATCACGGGCATGGCGAAGGCAGCGAAACCCCTTCATTGTGAGTGGTGGCGTTGCGTTTTGTAACCACCGCGCCGCCGCCGCTGGCCCCGCCCTGGCCCCCGGAGCGGTCTGGCCCACGTCAGGCCGGCCCTGCGCCCCCATCACGGCTCGTTTCAGCTCCAGGCGGGGCCATCCGTTGGGCCTGGGGAACCCCTTACCATCGCCAGCACGGATCGAGCCTTGACTGGCCCCGCTCTGCGGCCCCGCTCAGCTCATCTCGATCGTGCTGCTGTCCGCCCCCGGGTCCACCGGTTCGGACGGCTGGTTGTTACCCCGGACCTAAACCCCCATGGGATTGCCCTGGTATCGGGTGCACACGGTCGTCATCAACGACCCGGGCCGTCTGTTGGCCGTGCACCTCATGCACACCGCTCTGGTCGCCGGCTGGGCCGGCTCCATGGCTCTCTACGAGCTGGCCATCTTCGATCCCTCCGACCCGGTGCTCAACCCCATGTGGCGCCAGGGCATGTTCGTGATGCCCTTCATGGCGCGTCTGGGCGTGACCGGCAGCTGGAGTGGCTGGAGCATCACCGGTGAAACCGGTGTTGACCCCGGCTTCTGGAGCTTCGAAGGTGTGGCAGCAGCCCACATCGTTTTCAGCGGCCTGCTCTTCCTGGCCGCCATCTGGCACTGGACCTACTGGGATCTCGAGATCTGGCAGGACCCCCGCACCGGTGAGCCGGCGCTGGACCTGCCCAAGATCTTCGGCATCCACCTGCTGCTGGCGGGCCTCGGCTGCTTCGGCTTCGGCGCCTTCCACCTCACCGGCGTGTTCGGTCCAGGCATGTGGGTCTCCGACGCCTACGGCCTGACCGGACACCTCGAGCCGGTGCAGCCCTCCTGGGGGCCTGAGGGCTTCAACCCCTTCAACCCGGGCGGGATCGTGGCCCACCACATTGCCGCCGGCATTGTGGGGATCATCGCCGGCATCTTCCACATCACCACCCGCCCGCCCGAGCGCCTCTACAAGGCCCTGCGGATGGGCAACATCGAGACGGTGCTCTCCAGCGCCATCGCCGCCGTGTTCTTCGCCGCCTTCGTGGTGGCGGGCACCATGTGGTACGGCGCTGCGGCCACCCCGGTCGAGCTGTTCGGCCCCACCCGCTACCAGTGGGACCAGGGCTACTTCCGAACGGAGATCAACCGCCGCGTGCAGACCGCCCTCGATGGCGGTGCCAGCAAGGCGGAGGCCTACGCCGCCATCCCCGAGAAGCTCGCCTTCTACGACTACGTCGGCAACAGCCCGGCCAAGGGCGGTCTGTTCCGCGTCGGTCCGATGGTCAACGGCGACGGCCTGCCCACCGGCTGGCTGGGTCACATCAGCTTCACCGACAAGGAAGGCCGTGACCTGCAGGTGCGCCGCCTGCCCAACTTCTTCGAGAACTTCCCCGTGGTTCTGGAAGACAGCCAGGGCATCGTCCGCGCCGACATCCCCTTCCGCCGCGCTGAGGCGAAGTACTCCTTCGAGCAGACCGGCGTGACGGCCACCGTCTACGGCGGTGCCCTGAACGGCCAGAGCTTCACCGATCCCGCCGACGTGAAGCGTCTCGCCCGCAAGGCCCAGCTGGGTGAAGCGTTCGAATTCGACCGCGAGACCTACCACTCCGACGGCACCTTCCGCAGCTCACCCCGCGGCTGGTTCACCTTCGGCCACGCCACCTTCGCCCTGCTGTTCTTCTTCGGCCACATCTGGCACGGTGCCCGCACCCTGTATCGCGATGTGTTCGCCGGTATCGATCCGGATCTGGGCGAACAGGTGGAATTCGGTCTCTTCGCCAAGCTTGGTGACCGTTCCACCCGCCGTCTGCCGGAGGGCTACGTGCCCCCCGCAGGCAGCACCCTCAGCTGACCGCCAGTTCCATCGAGGTAACCCATGGAAAGCTTCGCTTACATCCTGATCCTCACGCTGGCGATCGCCACCCTGTTCTTCGCCATCGCCTTCCGCGATCCCCCGAAGATCGGCAAGTGAATCCGGACTGAGCCCCTTTGGGCTCCGCTGCCCCCGCCCTGGCGGGGGCTTTTTTGTGGCTGTGGCCGCTGAGACTCAGCCTCCGCTGGGGGCTGGTGGCGGCAGTGCTCCCAGATCCATTGCGCCAGAACCCTTCTCATCGGGGGCTTTGGTGTCTACACTTGCGGCACGCCCAATGCGGTATCCCCAGGGATGCAATGTCCCTCCTGCCAGCACACCGAGAGCCGCGTGCTCGAGTCGCGTTCCGCCGACTCGGGCCGCAGTGTGCGCCGCCGGCGTGAATGCCTGCACTGCGACTTTCGCTTCACCACCTACGAGCGCGTTGAGACCGTGCCGATCACGGTGGTGAAGCGCAACGGCAGTCGCGAGACCTTCAGCCGCGGCAAGCTGCTGCACGGCCTGCTGCGGGCCTGTGAGAAGACGGGCCTCGAGCCGGCCCGGCTGGAGACGGTGGTCGATGACCTGGAGCTGCAGCTGCTGGGCCGCAGCGGCCGCGAGGTGAGCAGCAGCGAGATCGGCGAACTGGTGCTGGCCCAGCTCAGCGAGATGAGCGAGGTGGCCTACGTGCGCTTTGCCTCTGTGTACCGCCAGTTCCAGGGCATCAGTGACTTCGTCGCCACCCTGGAGGGCCTCAGCCGGCGGCCGGGCCAGAAGGGCCGCGCCGCCGCCAAGCTGGCGGTCGTCGGCTGAGGCGCGCCGGCGTCGCCTTACCGACGGCTCGTCTGCTCCTCCCTGGCGAGGTCGGTTGGTACGATCGTGGATTCCCCACGTGCCGTCGGCGGACGGCGTGAGGGACTCCATCGCCCTGCCCCAGGCAGTCCGCCACTCTCCATGACCGTGACCCCTTCCGACCTCAACGCCAGCGAGGCCGATCTCGCCGCTGCCGACCTCGAGTTCGCCCTCGACGCCGCCGCCGACCTCGACATCCCGGAAGAGGTGCCCACCGCCGATGACCCCAGCAGCCGCGCTGCTGCCCGGGACATGGACGGCGTGGGCTTCACGCTCGAGGAGTTTGCGTCGCTGCTCAGCAAGTACGACTACAACTTCAAGCCCGGCGACGTGGTGAAGGGCACCGTGTTCGCCATGGAGCCCAAGGGCGCCATGATCGACATCGGCGCCAAGACCGCCGCCTTCATGCCCATGCAGGAGGTGTCGATCAACCGGGTGGAGAGCATCTCCGACGTGCTCGAGCCCGGTGAGGTGCGTGAGTTCTTCATCCTCAGCGAGGAGAACGAGGACGGTCAGCTCACCCTCTCGATCCGCCGCATCGAGTACCAGCGCGCCTGGGAGCGCGTGCGTCAGCTGCAGAAGGAAGACGCCACCATCTACTCCGAGGTGTTCGCCACCAACCGCGGTGGTGCCCTGGTGCGGGTGGAAGGTCTGCGCGGCTTCATCCCCGGCAGCCACATCAGCACCCGCAAGCCCAAGGAAGACCTCGTCGCCGACTTCCTGCCCCTCAAGTTCCTGGAGGTGGACGAGGAGCGCAACCGCCTGGTGCTCAGCCATCGCCGCGCCCTGGTGGAGCGCAAGATGAACCGCCTCGAGGTGGGCGAAGTGGTGATCGGCACCGTCCGCGGCATCAAGCCCTACGGCGCCTTCATCGACATCGGCGGTGTCAGCGGCCTGCTGCACATCTCCGAGATCAGCCACGAGCACATCGAGACGCCCCACACGGTGCTCAATGTGAACGACCAGATGAAGGTCATGATCATCGACCTCGACGCCGAGCGCGGCCGCATCTCGCTGTCCACCAAGGCCCTCGAGCCCGAGCCCGGCGACATGCTCACCGACCCCCAGAAGGTGTTCGAGAAGGCCGAGGAGATGGCGGCCCGCTACAAGCAGATGCTGCTGGAGCAGGCCGAGGAGAACGAGCCCATGGGCGTCACCCTCGACTGATCCCAGGTTTCCCCATGCCTCAGCTGCTGCTGCGCGGCACGGGGCTCGGTGAGGCGCGGGCGGTGCTGTTCGACAAGGACGGCACCCTCAGCGTCAGCGAGCCCCAGCTCATCACCCTGGCTGCGGCCAGGGTTTTGTTTTGCCTGGAGCGGGTGGCGGCCCCGCTGCGCCCCTCCCTCCAGGACCTGCTGGAGCGGGCCTATGGCCTGCGCCAGGGCGGGGGCGCCCTCTGCCCCGCCGGCACCACGGCGGTGGCGAGCCGCGACCACAACCTGATCTCCACTGCCACGGCCCTGGTGCAGGTGGGCCTGGGCTGGCCTGAGGCCCTGGCCCTCAGTGAGGAGGTGTTCGCCGACGCGGATCGCGCCGATGCCCGCCGCGCCGCGGCGGGGGCGGCCGGGGGCGGGGCCACCAGCGCCACCACCGAGGGCCTGGTGCCGCTGCTGGAGCGTCTGCAGGCCGCCGGCGTGATCTGCGCGGTGATCAGCAACGACGACGTGGCCGGCATCGAGCACTTTCTGGCCAGCCATGGCCTGGGGCGCTTCTTCGCCGGGTTCTGGAGTGCCGAGCACCGCCCGCGCAAACCCGATCCCGCTGCGGTTCACGGCCTGTGCGCCCAGCTGGGCCTGGAGGCCCGCCACTGCGCCCTGATCGGCGATGCCAACAGCGACCTGCGCATGGCGGTGGCGGCCGGCATCCCCCACCAGCGGGCCCTGGGCTACACCGCCGCCTGGAGCAGCCCGCCGCCGCTGGCGGAGCCCCACCCCCTGATCCACCACTGGAGCGAGCTGGACGTGCGGGGCTGAGGGCGGGCTGCATGGCCGGCTACACCGAAACCGCCGAGCTGAGGGATAGGCTGAATCCTCCTTTTTGGTGCACGGAAGGCATGGGCAGCCGCTACGTCTTCACCTCCGAGTCGGTGACCGAGGGGCATCCCGACAAGATCTGTGACCAGGTGAGTGATGCGGTACTCGACGCCCTGCTCGCCCAGGATCCCGCCTCCCGTGTGGCCTGCGAGACCGTGGTCAACACGGGCCTGTGCCTGATCACCGGCGAGGTGACCACCACCGCCCGGGTGGACTTCAACACCCTGGTGCGGGGCGTGATCGAGCGGATCGGCTACAGCGGTGCCCGCGCCGGCGGCTTCGATGCCCGCAGCGCCGCTGTGCTGATCGCCCTGGACCAGCAGTCCCCCGACATCGCCCAGGGGGTCAATGAGGCCGACGACCACGACGGCGATCCCCTCGATCTGATCGGCGCCGGCGACCAGGGGATCATGTTCGGCTTCGCGGTGGATGAAACCCCCGAGCTGATGCCGTTGCCCATCAGCCTGGCCCACCGCCTGGCCCGGCGCCTGGCGGAAGTGCGCCACAACGGCACCCTTGGCTATCTGCTGCCCGACGGCAAGACCCAGGTGAGCGTCGTCTACGAGGACGACGTGCCGGTGGCCATCGACACGATCCTGATCTCCACCCAGCACACCGCTGAGATCGACGGCATCTCGGAGGAGAAGGCCCTGCGCGAGCGCATCGCCGCCGACCTCTGGGTGCACGTGGTGGAGCCGGCCACCGCCGATCTGGCCCTCAAGCCCGCCAAGGACACCACCCGTTTCCTGGTGAATCCCACCGGCAAGTTCGTGGTGGGCGGTCCCCAGGGCGATGCCGGCCTCACCGGCCGCAAGATCATCGTGGACACCTACGGCGGCTACGCCCG
Organism: Vulcanococcus limneticus LL; assembly: GCF_943369875.1. Taxonomy (GTDB): domain Bacteria; phylum Cyanobacteriota; class Cyanobacteriia; order PCC-6307; family Cyanobiaceae; genus Vulcanococcus; species Vulcanococcus limneticus_A. The sequence goes on along the minus strand of NZ_CALROT020000016.1, from coordinate 8,219 downwards.
CCATGGCGGTGGCGCCTTCTCCGGTAAGGACCCCACCAAGGTGGACCGCTCCGCCGCCTACGCCGCCCGCTACGTGGCCAAGGCCCTGGTGGCCGCCGGCCTGGCCAGGAAGGCGGAAGTGCAGCTGAGCTATGCCATCGGCGTGGCCCGGCCCGTGAGCATCCTGGTGGAGAGCTTCGGCACCGGCGTCCTCAGCAACGCCGACCTCACCGCCCTGGTGCAGGAGCACTTCGACCTGCGCCCCGGCGCGATCATCGAGGCCTTCGGCCTGCGCCAGCTGCCCCAGCAGCGCGGCGGCCGCTTCTACCAGGACGTGGCGGCCTACGGCCACTTCGGCCGCAGTGACCTCAACCTGCCCTGGGAGAACGTGGACGCCATCGCCGAAACCCTCAAGCAGGCCACGGCGGGCCGCGTCGCCGCCGCCAGCGCCAGCTGATCCCGGCGGCCCTGGCCCCGTCTTCGGCACTGCGGGCTGATCCCAGCCCGCTCGCCCTTGGCATCGATCTGGGCAGCAGTGGTCTGCGGCTGGCCCTGGTCGATGCCGGGGGTGGTGCGGTGGCGGAGCTGGCGGCGGCCTATCCGCTCCCCTTTGAGGATCCTGAGGGCTGGCGGCAGGGGCTGATCGCGCTCTGCGCCCAGCTCCCGGCCGACCTGCTCGGCCGTGTCGGAGCCCTGGCTCTCGATGGCACCTCCGGCACGCTGCTGCTCTGCCGGCCGGATGGCTCCCGGCCCGCTGGCCGTCTCGGGCTGGCCCTGCCTTACCACCAGGCCTGCCCGGAGCAGGCGGCGGCCGCGCTGGCCCTCAGCGGCGGCAGCGGACCGGCCGCCAGCGCCAGCGGCAGCCTGGCCCGCGCCCTGCGCCTGTTGGCCCAGGCCGAAGCGGAGGGGCTGGCGGGTCACTGGCGGCTGCGCCACCAGGCCGACTGGCTGATGGGCTGGTTGCTGGCGGACTGGCGCTGGGGCGAGGAGGGCAACAACCTGCGCCTGGGCTGGGATCTGCAGCACCAGGCCTGGAGCGGCACCATCGCCCAGCAGCCCTGGCGGGAGGCCCTGCCCCAGCTGGTGCCCAGTGGCCAGGTGGTGGGCACCCTGGCTCCCGAGGTGGCCCGCCAGCTGGGGCTGCCGCGGGCCTGCCGGCTGGTGGCGGGCAGCACCGATGCCAACGCCGGCGTGCTGGCGGCCGATCCCCGCCCCGGCGATGGCATCGCCGTGCTCGGCACCACCCTGGTGCTCAAGCAGTTCTGCGGGCGGCCGATCCAGGGGCCGGGCCTCAGCTGCCATCGGGTGGCGGGCCGCTGGCTGGTGGGCGGGGCGTCCAACGCCGGTGGCGGCGTGCTGCGCCGGTTCTTCAGCGATGACCAGCTCGCCGAACTCAGCCGCCAGATCGACCCGCGCCGACCCAGTGGGCTGGCCCTGCGCCCCCTGCCGCGACCGGGTGAGCGCTTTCCGGTGGACGATCCCGCCCTGGAGCCGGTGCTGGAGCCGCGGCCGGTGAGCGATGCCCTCTACCTGCAGGCCCTGCTGGAGGGCCTGGCCGCCATCGAGGCCGAGGGCTGGCGTCGCCTGGCCCAGCTGGGGGCGCCGCCGCTGCGGCGGGTGATCAGCATCGGCGGCGGCGCCCGCAATCCCCAGTGGCGGGCCCTGCGCCAGCGCTTGCTGGGGGTGCCGGTGCTGAATCGCCCCCACTGCAGCGCCGCCCTGGGCATGGCGCGCCTGGCGGCTGCCGCCCTGGCGCTTCCGGGCCGTCAGGATGGGGCCACGCCGTCGCCCCCGCCATGAACGATCGCCTGCGCACCTGGATCTCGATGACGCTCTTCGTGGTGCTGGCGGGTTATGTGGGCTTCAGCGCCGTCCGGCTGGCGCTGCTGCTCTGGCAGCGCTTCGGGGCGGCCTGAGGCCGCCGTGCCGGCTCCAGGCCAGGCTTCTTGGCGTTGGCCAGTTCGCCCTGCCCCGCACGACGGCCCGGCCCCGGTTCCAGAATCGCCGCACGTTCGTCCCCACCAGCCCATGGCCGCCGACCCCCTCACCCCCGCCGTGAGCGAGCGGATCTGCAAGCACATGAACGACGACCACGCCGAGGCGGTGCTCACCTACGCCCGCCACTACGGCGGGGTGACCGCGGCCAGTGCCGCCCGCATGGTGGCGGTGGAGCCCGAGGCGATGCAGCTGGAGGTGGATGGCCAGCCGGTGCGGGTGGCCTTCGACCACACCCTCAGCGACAGCGAGGACGCCCACCGCACCCTGGTGGCGATGCTGCGGGCCCTGCCCCGGCCCGACGCCCCGGCCTGAGGGAGCACCGATCCCGCGGGGCGGGGAATCCTGGGGGCAGTTCCGGCGGGCCGCGCCATGCTCCTGCAGCTGCTCCAGGGCGCCCTGGCCCTGATCAGCGACTCCCGCTGCCCGCTCTGTGGCGGTGTTCTGGAGGCGTCGTCCCCGCTCGGGCCCAGAGCCACACCGGCCTTCTGCGCCGGGTGCCGCACTGAGTTGGCCCTCCCGGCTGGGGGCCTCAGCGCCGAGGGGGAGGAGCTGCCCGGCCTGCCCTTGTCCTGGTGGGCCCTTGCGGCCTACGACGGCGCCTTCCGCCGGCTGCTGTTGCGCCAGCGCCAGGCTCCTGCCCCGGCGGTGCTGGCGGCGCTGGCGGCCGCCCTGGTCGGGCTGCTGCTGGGTGAGGGGCCCCGCCGCCCCGGGCCGCTGCTGCTGGTGCCGATTCCCAGCTGGAAGCGCCGCGCCAATCCCCTCGCTGCCCAGCTGGGCCAGGCGATGGCGCGGCACCCCGCCGTGACGCTGCTGCCCCTGCTGGAGCGCAGTCGCCCCACCGTGGGCCAGCACCACCTGGGCCGGGCCCTGCGCCTGCGCAACCAGTGCGGCTCCTTCCGGCTGGCCCCGGCCCAGCGGGCCGCCCTGTCCCGCTGGCGGCGCCAGCCGCTGTGGCTGCTCGACGACATCCTCACCACGGGCGCCACGGCCCAGGCAGCGGCCCAGGTGCTGGAGGGCGAGGGCCTGGCGGTGGGGGGCCTGGCCTGCCTGGCCCGCACGCCGGGGCGCCGGCCTGGGAGCGTCGTGCCCTACTATCCCGAAGTCGCGCAGGCGACGGGCCGGGATAGCTCAGTTGGTAGAGCAGGCGATTGAAAATCGCCGTGTCCCCAGTTCAAATCTGGGTCCTGGCATTTCCCGAATCCCTACCCTCCCTGGAGGGGATTCCAGCCCCGGGCGATCCCCTGGCCCCTGGGCCGCTGGGTCTTTCACCCTCTCCTGTGATACGGCCTGGCCTCCACAGCCCGGCCCCCAGCCGTCTGTCTTCCCTCCCCGAGCGCCGATGCCTCTGCCCTTTCTGGACAAGGACGGCCAGCTGTTCAACAACGCCGACAGCTTCGCCATGGCCTTCGATCAGGCCTGGAAGCGCCACGACGAGCAGCAGCCCGGCCACGGCCTCAGCGTCGACGAGAAGCTGGAGCTGATCCTCACGGCCTGTGCCGACCACCCCTTCATGCAGAGCGACCCGGCCATGGCCCGCCAGGTGGCCGCCTTCCGCGTGCGACTGCTGGGCTTCTGAGCGTCCTGGGGGCGGGATGCCCATAGGATCCCCGCCATGACCAGTCCCCTCGCCCGCCTGCTGCGCCAGTTGAGCGCCGGCTTCAGCAACCAGGCCCAGGCCTTCGAGAACCCGCCGCTCTACGCCCACATCCTGGTCAAGTTCAGGCCCCTGCCGCAGCTGGCCCCCGGCTCGCTGCTGGTCGAGCAGTCGTATGCGATCAACCCCGCGGCCCCCTACCGGATCCGGGTGCTGCGGGCCGAGCAGGGGGAGGCAGGTCTGATCATCCACAACCAGGCCCTCCACGACGACGAGCGCTTCTGGGGCGCTGTCGATGACGGGGCCAAGCGGGAGCAGATCACCGCTGCAGACCTCAAGCCGCTGGAGGGCTGTGCCTACCTGGTGCGGGAGACCGCCGGCGGCTTCCACGGGGAGGTGGAGCCAGGCTGTCGTTGCCTGGTGGAGCGCAAGGGGGCCACGTCCTATCTCGTGAGCAGCTTTGAACTCGATGGCCGCGGCATGCGCACCATCGACCGGGGTCATCACCCTGAGACCCACGAACAGCTCTGGGGCTCCCTGGCCGGGCCGTTCGAATTCGAGCGCACCCACGACTACAGCGACGAACTGCCGCCGCAGTGGCTGGCGGGCTGAATCGGGGCGGGCGAGTCATCCCTTCGCAGAGCGTTACCGAAGCAGTGAAGCTCTGTGAGGTCTTGGCGGACTAGGACTAATTGCTTATCGGATCTTTCTAGGTTCGCCGCTGGTTCGTCCTTTCCCCTGCCGTCATGGCTCTGCCCCTGCTGGCGACCCGTCCGATCACCCAGAACGCCCGGGTCAACAACTTCTCCATCGGCAACGATGAGGCCCCCCGCATCCAGGTGGATGTGGATGAGGTGATCGAGCGTGCCTATCGCCAGATCTTCTTTCACGCCTTCAAGGCGGATCGTGAGCCGATCCTGGAAATGCAGCTGCGCCATGGCGCCATCACCACCCGCGACTTCATCCGCGGCCTGCTGCTCTCCCGCAAGTTTCGCGAGGGTTTCTACCGCTGCAACAGCAACTACCGGGTGGTGGAGCAGCTGGTCGGCCGGGTGCTGGGCCGCGACGTGTACGGCGACCAGGAGCGCATCGCCTGGTCGATCGTGATCGCCAACCAGGGCCTCGAGGGGCTGGTGGATGCCCTGCTGAATTCGCCGGAGTATCTCGAGGCGTTCGGCACCGATGTGGTGCCGTACCAGCGCTCGCGGGTGCTGGCGGGTCGGGGCCAGGGCCAGCTGCCGTTCAACCAGAAGGCCCCCCGCTACGACGCCTACTGGCGCGACATCAGCGCCCGCCGGGCTCCGGCCGATCCCACGGGCCGCTCCGGCGTTCAGTTCAGCGGCGAGCAGATCTCTCCGGCCTGGGTTGGCGGCAAGCCCCCCAAGTTCGCGCAGACCCTCTGGCTGGCCCTGGCCGCCATCGGCGGCCTGGAGCTGGTGCGGATCCTGATCACCACCGCGGCGGCCATGCTCAGCACCGCTTCGGCCGGCTGAGCGGGCCGCCGGCTGGCCTCAGGCGCTCAGCTCATCCATGAAGGGCTGCTCTTCGTCTTCGGGGAACGGGTCCAGCTCCGGCTCCTCCACCGCGGTGGAGGAGCTTTTCGCGTAGGTGGGCACGCTGCTCAGATGCAGGTGGGCATGGCCACCGCCGGCGTGCTCAAGCCTCTGGCCCGTCAGCAGATCTTCCAGCCGGGCGATGCGCTCCTCGGTGAGGGCCAGAATCTCGCCGGTGTGCTCCAGGCCGGTATCCGCCTCGGATCGGCTGGCCTGATCGCTGAGATGCTCCTCGATCAGCTTCAGGCGTTCCTCGAGATCGAGCAGGCGCAGGGTCAGGCTCTCCCCCACCTGGCTGAGGGCCTGGAGCTGCTCGCTGATCCGGTGCTGGAGCGTGGCGGAGACAGGGGCAGACATGGCGGGCCCGTTGGTGTTGGGCCGGATGGTATCGGGCCTGTCCGCAGCTGCCAGGGGCTGGGGACAGGCGGGAGTTTGTAACGTTTATGAAGGCCTCGGCTTGCGGCCAAACAGGGCCCATAGGATCCGGCTGCAGCCCTCTGGCTGGCCCCCTTTGGCCTGCCGAGTGAGCCTGATGCTGCAGCGCTTCCCCGGCGACAGCACCAGTCCACTCCCCAGGCCACCGGACGTGCCTGGCCAGCGCCACCCCCAGCGCCCCACGGCCCCAGCGCCCCACGGCGCCAGCGCAGGTTGCCCATCCGCGCGGCACCGCTTCCGGTGCTGCCCCCGCCACCCCCTCGGCCCGCACGCCCATGACTCTCGCCAACGCTGCCTACCTGGGCATCGAGCGTTACGCCAACGACCGGATCAACCAACACTGGCCGTCTGGCTCGGAGGCCGACAAGGCCGCCGTGATCCGCGCCGTCTATGAGCAGGTGCTCGGCCGCCAGTACGTGATGGCCAGCGAGCGGCTTGAGGGCCCTGAGTCGCTGTTCAAGCGTGGCTACCTGAGCGTGCGGGAGTTCGTGCGTCAGGTGGCCAAGAGCGGCCTCTACCGCCAGCGCTTCTTCGAGAGCAGCAACGCCTACCGCTTCATCGAGCTCAACTTCAAGCACCTGCTGGGCCGCGCGCCCCAGAACAAGGCGGAGCTGCTGCACCACTTCACGATCCTGCAGGAGCAGGGCTTCGACGCCGAGATCGACTCCTACATCGACAGCGCCGAGTACCAGGACCGCTTCGGTGAGGACGGCGTTCCCTACCTGCATGGCTGGAGCTACTCCACCGGTCAGCAGGGCCTGCAGTTCTCCAACCTGCTGCAGCTGGCCCGCGGTGCCGCCGCCTCGATCAAGGGCGACATCGCCAAGAACCAGTCGCGCCTCAACCCCGCCATCCATGCCGAGCGCCCCATTCCCGTGGTGGCTCCGGGCTCCAGGGCGGGCGTCTTCCGCAGCGTCACTACCGATGGCGTCACCCGCCAGGGCGTGGGTGCCGGCGAGGAGGGTCGCACCTTCCGCGTGGAGATCACCGGCTTCAACAACTACCGCCTGCACAAGCGCAGCAACCGCGTGCGCTTCATCCCCTTCAACAAGCTGCTCGAGTATCAGCAGCAGATTCACCGTGAAGGTGGCCGCGTCGCCAGCATCACCCCGGTCAACTGATCGGCTCCCCTTCCTGTCGTCTCTCCCCAACGTCCGATGAAGGTTTCCGCAGGTAACCGAGGCACCAGCTTCAGCAACGATCGTCAGGTCAGCATCAGCGCCACCGGCATCGCCCACAACGACTACTCGCGCACTGCCGATGTGGTCCTCAACGTGCCCTACACCCGCATGAACGAGACCATGCGTCTGGTTCAGCGCATGGGCGGCAAGATCACCGACGTCAGCGTCAGTGGTGGCGTGTCCCAGCCCGCCGTGGCCGCCAAGGCCAAGAAGAAGGACTGAGGCGGCGGCCTCCTGATCCCGGTGGTCGCCCCAGGCGGCAACCCAAGCTGCAGCCCCCTCTGGCGAGGGGGCTTTTTTGTTGGCTCCACCCCGGCCATCGAGGTGGCCATGGGGGCAGCCACGGAGGGGGCCATGGAGGGGGCTGATGGTGGGGGCTGATGGTGGGGCGGGACAGCCTGGTGTGGGATCGGTCCAGGGGCGGCTGGCGTTGGTGGAGGGGTTTGGCGCTGGGCAGTCGTCTCCGCGGCTACAGGAAGCCCCATGGAGGGCCGTTCGCGCCGGGCGCGGCACTGGATTCGCCCCCTGAACCCACTGCGCCGCAGCCGTTTTCAGGGGGCGGTGACCGTTTGTTAAGCAGTGCTCATGGGACTGATAGCCCCGTCCAACAATGTGGGGGCCAAAACGGACCAGCGGCTCTGAGCCGCGTTCCCCGCGGCCCCTGTGAAAAACCACCTCCCGGCCTTCCCGGTGGTGGGGTTCACACCTCCCCCTCATCACCCTCCCGACTCCGAGTCGAGACCAGGAGCACATCAATGTTCGACGCCTTCACCAAGGTTGTTGCCCAGGCTGATGCCCGCGGCGAATTCCTGAACGCTGGTCAAATCGATGCCCTCGCTGCCATGGTGGCTGAGAGCAACAAGCGTATGGATGCCGTGAACCGGATCACCTCCAACGCTTCCAAGATCGTCACCAGCGCTGCTCGCGACCTGTTCGACCAGCAGCCTGCGCTGATCGCCCCCGGTGGCAACGCCTACACCCACCGTCGCATGGCGGCCTGCCTGCGCGACATGGAGATCGTGCTGCGCTACACCACCTATGCCGTGTTCACCGGCGACGCTTCCGTGCTGGAAGACCGCTGCCTGAACGGCCTGCGTGAGACCTACCTGGCCCTGGGCGTGCCCGGCGCTTCCGTGGCCGAAGGCGTCCGCAAGATGAAGGATGCCGCCATCGCGATCGTGAACGACCGCAACGGCATCACCCCCGGTGACTGCTCGGCGCTGGTGTCCGAAATCGGCACCTACTTCGATCGCGCTGCCGCTGCCGTCGCCTGAGGCGACCAGCACACGCTGATCCCGGGCTGCTGTTGATCTCTGCGAGTGGTAGCAGCCCACTGACTTTCGGACCCCCCTTCTTCACCCCGTCCTTCCATGAAGACCCCCCTCACCGAAGCCGTCGCCGCCGCTGATTCCCAGGGCCGCTTCCTGAGCAACACCGAGCTGAACGCCGCTTTCGGTCGTTTCGAGCGCGCTGCCAACG
>NZ_CALROT020000015.1:0-56893 GCF_943369875.1 Vulcanococcus limneticus LL | reverse complement strand
TCCAGGGCTCCTCGTGTGGGTGTCCGCCACACCGTGAAGATCGGCTGGTGGGCCTATCGCCTCTGGGACCGCCAGGACTGCATCGACCTCAGCGCCGCCTTTGCCTACCACAGCCTCCAGTCCTTCTTTCCGGTTCTGCTCATTGCGCTGGGTGTGGCCAGTCGTCTGCTGGGACGGCAGGACGGATTGGTCGACGAGATTCTCGCCTGGGCGGATCAAGTGCTGCCCCCCGCGGTGGTGCCCCTGGTGGGCTCCACCCTCGCCAAGTTGGTACGCCAGGGGGTGGGAGCGGGAGTGGTGGGTGTGTTGTTTCTGCTGGTCACAGCGAGCAATGCCTATCTGAGCTTGCATCGCGGGGCGGATCGGCTTTGGGGCTTCCGCCCCGTGCCGGTGCAGCCGCTGCCCTGGTCGGTCCTGATCTGGCGCTTTGTGCGGCTGCGCGCCAAGGCCTTCGGATTGGTGCTGCTGATCGGTCTGCTGATCGTGCTCGATCAGCTGCTGACGACCTTTCGCTTTCTCAGCGCAGGAACCTGGCGGGCTGCCCTGTCGGATTGGCTGCCGCCGGGCCTTCAGCTCTGGGTTCCCCTCCCTGTTGTGGTGGACCTGCTGCTGTCCCTGGTGATTGCCTGGCTGCTCGCCCTGGCGTTGCTGCGGGTGCTGCCGTCACGCCCCATTCCCCTGCGGCCGCTGATCCCGGGTGCCCTGCTGATTGGCACGGCGCTGACGGGCCTGAACCTGGCCCTGGGGCGCAGCCTGCTCTCCCTGAGCAATCGCTTCCAGGCCTACGGCGTGATCGGCGGCGTGCTGGTGCTGTCGCTGTGGGTGTGGCTGGTGGGGCTGATCGTCTACTACGGCATGGCCGTCAGCGTGGTGCTCAGCCGTCAGGGTGTGGGGGGGCGATCCACACCCTGGTCTGTGGGTGCAGAGCCGCCCGGGGCTGCAGGATAAGGAGATCCGCTGTTCTGCCTTGGGCAAGCTGATTCCCGCGATTCGGCCCCTGCCGGCCAGCCTGCTGCTGTTGGCCACAGGCGTTGGGGCGCTGGTGCTGATCACGATGGCCACCCTGGCCCTGGTGCCGGTTCTGGTGACGGTGGGTCTGGTGGCGGCGCTGCTGCTGGCGGCTGTGTTCTGCGGCTGGGCCGGCATCGAGGGCCTCGCGGCCCTGGAGCGCTGGATGGAATCTGACCCGCGCTTCAAGCGCTGATGCAGCGGCCCATCCCCTGGATCTGGATCGCCCTGGCGGCGTTCCTGTTGCTGGCCCCGGGCCTGGCCGGTCGTCTGTTCATCGACGTGCTGGAGGGCGTCACCCTGCTGGTGGTCGTCGGACCGCTGCTGCTGGCCGGAGCCGGGATCGTGGCCTGGCAACTGGCCAAGCGCCGCCTGACCACCTGTCCGGCCTGCGGCAGCGTGAGCTTCGGCCAGTCGGTCTGCCCCGCCTGTGGGTTTGTGCTGGATCCCTCCGGACCTCCTGGAGCGACGGCCAACCAGCCCGAGGTGACGGCCAGCGATGCCACGATCGACGTGGTGGCCCAGGTGGTGGACGACGAGTAGGGCCTGCCCCTCGGCCCTGAGACGTTGCGATTGGGACGTCGTACCTAGCCCTGCCGGTGCAGCTCGGCCAGCCGCCGCTCGCGCAGGAACAGGAACAGCGGGGCTGCGCAGGCGAATGCGATCGTCACGGAGCTCAGCAGCACCACCCAGAGGTGGCGCATGCCCAGGCGGCGACTCTCCACCACCATCCAGATCGTCACGGCCGATGCCCCCACCAGCAGGTCGCGCGAGAGCGACTGGGCGGCCGGGTTGGCGTTGGCCTGGGCCACGAACAGGGCCAGGTCAAAGGCGTTGCCGGACAGGCGGATGAACTCCAGGTTGGCCAGCCAGGGCAGCACAGCCCCGGCGATCGCCAGCGCCAGGTAGAGCCAGGCCAGCCGGGGATCGGGTGCCGTTCCGGCGCGGCCGTTCGGGGGGCCTGACGGGGCAGTCATGGCGCAGGGGGGGCGAGGGTCTGGGGGTCCCATTGGATCACGTCCTGCTCCACCTGCTGCAGCACAGCCTCACAGCGCTCGGCGTAGGCCTGGGCGCGCCGGTACAGCCCCGCCATCTCCTCCACCTCCAGCTCGCTGGACTGCAGCTTGGCCAGGGCCAGCTCCAGGGCCGTGCGGGCCTCCTGGTAGTTGAGCCGGGTGATGTCCGCCAACCAGTCCTCCGAAGGGGCGTCCCCCGCCGGGGACGAAGGTGCGGCCTCCGCCGCTGCCCTTGTCCGTGGCCCGGAACCCGCTGGGCTGGGTTCGGCCTCGGCCTTGGCGGCTCCCCGCGTCCGGCGCGGCTTGGCGCCGGCGGGCTCGCGGCCGTTGCCAGCGGCGCCGGGTGCGGCGGGCTCCCCGGCGGCGGCGGCGGCGGTGTCTTCGGGGCGGGGATCGGCCACAGGGTCGGGATGGGGGGATCGGGCTGGCCGCAGCGGCGGCTCAGGACTGCCGGGGGGTGGGCCGCACCGCGGCGATCTGGGCCTCGATGCTGCCATCCGCCAGCTCGACCTGCAGGCAGTCGCCCGCGTGCACCTGGCCCACCGAGCGCAGCAGCTGGCCCGATTCCCCGCGCACCAGCGCGAAGCCCCGCTCCAGCAGCCGCTGGGGCGAGAGGGCCCCCAGCAGCTCGAGGCGATGGCCCAGCTCCCGGCGCCGCTCCTGCAGCAAGCGGCTGGGATGGCAGCGATCCAGCAGCTCCTGGCGGCCCCGCTGGCGCTGGCGTTCCGCCTGCAGGCGCAGGGCCACCAGCTGGCCCAGGTGGGCGCGAATCTGCCCCAGGGCCTGGCCGATGGCGCTGCGCTCCGGGAGCAGCGCCACGATCGCCGCCGTGGGCGTCGCCGCCCGGTAGTCGGCCACCAGATCGGCGATGGTGGTGTCGTCCTCATGGCCCAGGCCGGTGACGACGGGCAGCGGGCAGGCGGCAATCAGCCGGGCCAGCTCCTCGCCGTCGAACACGGCCAGATCCTCACGGCTGCCGCCGCCGCGGGCCAGCACCACCGCGTCGAGGCCCAGCCCCTCCGCCTGCAGGATCACGCTGGTGAGGGCCTGGCAGATCTGCTCCCCCACTGCCCCCTGCACGGGGATCGGCACCACGTGGATGCGGGTGGCGGGCCAGCGCTCGGCGGCCGTGCGCAGCATGTCGGCCAGGGCGGAGCTGGGCACGCTGGTGAGCAGGGCGATGGCGGCCGGCAGCTGGGGCAGCGGCTGCTTGCGCTCCGGCGCGAACAGCCCCTCCGGCTCCAGGGCCTGGCGCACCTGCTCGAAGCGGCGCAGCACCGCGCTCAGGCTGGGGCGCAGGTCCAGCACCTGCACGCAGAGGTTGGCGCGGGCGGCCCAGAAGTTGAGTCGGCCCACCACCACCACCCCATCGCCCTCGGCGGGCTGGTGGGAGAGCTTCGCCAGCTGCGACGCCCAGACCACCGCCGAGATCGAGGCCTGGTCGTCCACCAGGGTGAGCCAGAGGTGGCCCTTCTTCAGCTGGGGCCGCGACACCGTGGCATCCAGCAGGAAACGGGGTGCAAAGCCCCGCTCCAGCAGCGTGCCGATCGCCTGGTTCAGCTCGGCGACGCTGTACCGGGGCAGCCCGGACTCAGCGCTCAAGGCGGCGGTAGCAGCTCCAGCAGTAGAGGCTCACCAGGCCCCCCAGCCCAGCGACGCTCCAGCCGACGGGGTTGTGGGCGATCAGGCCGATGCTGGTGATCACCAGGGCAGTGCTGAGCAGGCGGGCACCGTCGCGGCGGTTCCGGGGGTAGGGCAGGGCCAGGGCTGGCACTCTCGGATCGGCCCACTCTGGCTGACGCCCGGCCGCCCCCGGAGCGGGCTGACCTGGGGTGGCGGCTGCAGCTGTCCGCTGGAACCGTTTGGGCTGCGGGGGCCGACGTCGATCGATCGGGCGGCTTGGCGCCGGCTTGACGGGCCCGGGGGATCTGGCCTACGCAGGACCCACCGCCGCCGCCCATCTCCATCACCAGCCCCCGCCAGCGCCTCCAGGCCCAGCTCGCTGCACCCCTGCCCGAGCGCCCCGAGCTGGTGTTGGTGACCGATCTGGATGGCACCCTGCTGGAGGGGGAGCGGGAGGAGCGGCGCCGCTTCTACGCCTGGCTGGCCTCGCGCCGGCAGCAGGTGCTGCACGTGTTCAGCACCGGCCGTTCGCTGGAGTCGATCGCCGAGGTGCTGGAGCAGGACGAGCCCACGGGCCTGCACCCGCCCCATCTGGTGATCGGCGATGTGGGCTGCACCGTGGCCTGCGGCCGCAGCCTGCAGCCGCTACCCCTGGCCCTCGAGCCGATCGAAGCCCGCTGGCAGGGCCTGCAGGAACGGCTGGAGCCCCTGCTGCAGGGTCAGCCTGGGTTGACGCTCCAGCCCAGGGCCACCAACCGCCGCCTGGCCTATCTCGTGGATGTGGAGGTGTTTGATCGGGCCCTGATCCCCCGACTAGAGGCTGCCGGCGCCGACTGCGTGCTCTCGGGGGATCGCTACTTCGACGTGCTGCCACCGGGGGTCAACAAGGGCTCCACCCTGCTGGCGCTGCTGGAGTGGCTGGAGCTCGATGGCCGCCAGGTGGTGACCGCCGGCGACAGCCTCAACGACCTGGCCATGTTCGAGACCGGCCTGGCGGGGGTGATGGTGGGCAATGCCGAGCCCGACCTGGTGGCGGCGCTGCCGCGCCTGCCCTCGGTGTACCGGGCGCGGGCGGAGGGCTGTGCGGGCATCGCCGAGGGCCTGGCCCACTTCGGCTACGGCCACCTGCTCAGCTGAGGCGGCGGTTGGTGAGGGCCGTGGCCTGGAAGGTTGTTGGATCCTCGGGCCAGGGGTGGCGCGGATAGCGGCCGCGCAGCTCCGCGCGCACCTGCCGGTAGGCCCCTTGCCAGAAGCCAGCCAGGTCCCGGGTGATGGCGGCCGGCCGGCCGGCGGGGGAGAGCAGGTGCACCGTCACCGGCAGGCGCCCCTGGAGCACGCTGGGGCCTTCGGCCAGCCCGAACAGCTCCTGCAGCTTCACCGCCAGCACGGGTTCGCCGTCGCCGTAGTCCAGACGGGCCTGGCGGCCGGAGGGGATGGGAATGGCCTCCGGCAGCAGGGCCTCGAGCTGGCGGCGCTGGTCCCACTCCAGGCCGCTCCAGAGGGCCTCCACCAGGTTCAGGCGCTGCAGGTCGGCGGCGCTGCGCAGCCCCGGGAGCTGGTCGCCCAGCCAGGCCTCCGGATGGCTCAGCAGGGCCGCCTCGCTGCGATCGGGCCAGGGGGCGCCCAGATGGGTGTGGGCCAGCTGCAGGCGCCGCTGCAGCTGGCGGCTGGCGCTGCACCAGGGCAGCAGCGCCAGCCCGCCGCTGGCCAGCCCCTCCAGCAGGGCGGCCTGGACGGCCTCGGCCGGGGCCTCGGGCCAGGGGCGCCGCTCCAGCACCAGCGCCCCCAGCCGCAGCTCCCGCTCGCAGCGCACCCGCTGCTGGCGCGGATCCCAGTCCACCAGCTGCCGCTCCTCGCCGGCCTCCGCCGCCAGGGCTTCGAGGCTGCCGCGATCGAGGGGCAGGGCCAGGGCGATGCGGCAGTCGGCGCCGGCCCCATCGGCCCGGGCGATCGCCAGCACGTCGCTGCCCAGCAGGGCATCGCTGGGGTGCAGCTGGGCACCGCGGCCGCTGCGCAGCAGGTAGCGGCCCTGGCCTTCGGGCCGCAGCAGAGCCACCCGCTCCGGGTAGGCCAGGGCCACCAGCCGGGCGGCCGCTGTCGGGTCGGTGTGGGGATGGGGGGTGGCGGAAGGCCTGGCAGCCTTGGGCGCCGGCGCGGGGCCTGGGGCCGCGGTGGTGGAGCCATGGGTCCCCGCCGGCTCCGGCAGGCCCGCGAGCTGCCGCTCCAGCTGTTCCTGCAGGCGCAGCAGCTGCTGGCGGCGCGGATCGCGTCCGCCCCGCTCCAGCCAGTCCAGCCGGCGCCTCAGGTCGCAGCCGTCCTGCTCGCGGCTGAGGGGATCCCGCTCGCTCAGCAGGGTGGCGATGGCGCAGCCCAGGCGGGGTTCGCCCAGGTCCCGGGCCCCCAGCAGCAGGTGGGCCAGGCGCGGATGCAGGCCCAGGCCCGCCATGGCCCGGCCGTGGGCGGTGAGGGTGCCGCTGCCGTCCACGGCCTGCAGCTGGCGCAGCAGCTCCTGGCCCTCCAGCAGGTGGGCGCGCGGCGGTGGCTCCAGCCAGGGCAGGGCCTCCCCCAGGCCGGCGCCCCACTGGGCGAGCTGCAGCACCAGGGGGGCCGGATCGGCCTCCTGGATCTCGGGCGGATCGAAGGCCGGCCGGCGCTGCTGCTCCGCCGGCGACCACAGCCGCAGGCAGCGTCCTGGCCCCAGGCGACCGGCCCGGCCGGCCCGCTGCTCGGCGCTGGCCAGGCTGGCGGGCAGCGTCACCAGGCTCTCCATGCCCGTGTTGGGATCGAAGCGGCTGCGGCGGCTGAGGCCGCTGTCGATCACCAGGGTCACCCCGGCGAGGGTGAGGGAGCTCTCGGCGATGGCCGTGGCCAGCACCACCTTGCCGGCCGGGCTGCGGGCAGCGGCGATGGCCTGGCCCTGGGCCGCCAGCGGCAGGTCGCCGTGCAGCGGGGTGAGCTCCAGGTCCGCGCCCCAGCCGGTGGCGCCGATGGCGTCGAGGCAGTGGCGGATCTCCCGCTGCCCCGGCAGGAACACCAGCACCGTTTCCCCGGGGTCACGGCGATCCAGCCAGTGCTGCTCCAGCCCCCGCACCACCTGCTGGGCCAGGGATTCGCGCTCCCGGGGCAGCTGGTGGCTGATCTCCACCGGAAACGCCCGGCCCTCGCTGGTGAGCAGCCCCGCTTCGGGCAGCTGTTCGGCCAGGGGCTGCAGGTTCAGCGTCGCCGACATCACCAGCAGCCGCAGCTCCGGGGCCAGCACGCCGCGGGCCTCCCGCAGCAGGGCCAGGGCCAGGTCGGCCTCGCTGCGCCGCTCGTGGAACTCGTCGAAGATCACGCAGGCCACCCCCTCCAGGGCGGGATCGGCCTGGAGGCGACGCAGGAACAGGCCGTCGGTGAGCACCTCGATGCGGGTGGCCGCCGAGGTGCGCGCCTCAAGGCGCACCCGGTAGCCCACCCGCTCCCCGACCCGCTCCCCCAGGCCCTGGGCCAACCGCTCGGCGGCCGCCTTGGCGGCCAGGCGCCGCGGCTCCAGCATCAGGATGCGCCCATGGTCCGGACCACCCGCGCCGGCCAGGGCCTCCCGCAGGGCCAGGGGCACGCGACTGGTCTTGCCGGCGCCGGGGGGGGCCTGCAGCAGCAGGGTGCCGCCGGCGGGCAGCCGCTCCACCAGCTCGGGGAGCAGCGGCTCGATCGGCAGGGGCTCAAGCGGCAGGGATGGCTTCGCCACGGATGACTTCGCCACGGATGGACTCGGCGGCAGTGGGGAGCTCAGGGCCCTGGCGGCAGTGGGCCTCAGCGCACGTGACGGGCGCCGTCCACCGGGTGGTAGGCCTCACCGGTGGTCTCCTCGTAGACGATGGCCGGCAGCCCGGTTTCGAACATCGTCTGCAGGGCTTCCTTGAGGTAGGGGTTCCAGCCGCCGGTGCTCACCTTGCCGTGGCGCACGGTCCAGTCCCAGGTGCCCTGCAGGTCACGGGGGATGCGGCCCTCGCGGTCGCGGCGGGCCACCAGATCCTGGGATTCCACCAGGCCCACCAGGATCGGATCCTTGCCGTAGGCGGGAGTGATGCTCAGCTCCAGGCGGATCGGATCCTCCTTCACCAGCTTGAGGCGGAAGCGGGGCGGCAGCTTGAGGCCCTTGAGCACCGCAGCCACGATTCGGGTTCTTTGGTCCACCGGTCTGTCTCCGCCGAGTTCTCAAGCACGCATCGTTTGTAACAGCCCGCGGGCCCGGGTTAACAGCCCAGGGGCCGCGGGGACCTGGGCGGAGCCCACCAAAGGGCCTGGGGGGCTCTCCGCCTCAGCCGGGTTCGTTCGGCCGGCTCTTCTGCTCGCTGTCGTCGCCGAAGCGCACGGTGAGGAGGTCATCGCGGGTCAGCTCCCCATCCGCATCCAGCAGCTCGGGGTGGATGGTGAGACGGCCGGTGCGATCGCCCGTCGGCGGGCTGGGGCGATCCCCGGGGCGGGGCACGGCGCCGTAGCCGCGGCCCATCACCTTGAACGCCTGCCAGAGCAGCGCCAGAAAGCAGGCCCCATACAGCAGGGGCAGCAGTTGGGAGACGATCACGGGCATGGCAGGGAAGGCGAGGGCAGCAGGGGCGGCGAGGCGGCGGCTGCGGGGGTGGTGAAGCGGGAACTGTGATCTCACCATCATCGCGCCGATCCGGCCGGGGTGATGGCGGTGATCCGGCCCCTTCACGGGGCTTCCCCTGGCCGGTCAGGGCTCCTACGGTCCTGGCTGAGCGTTTCCGTTGACTCGATGGTCGCTTCCCTTCGCCGGGCCCTGCCCCTGCTGCTGGTCTCCTCCCTTGCCGTGGGGGCCGCCGGCAGCCCCGCCCTGATCCGTCCCGCCCGGGCCCAGGCCGCCGCTGGCACCGCCGCCCTGTCGCGCCAGTCGTTCGTGGCCGAGGCGGTGCGCCGCACGGGCCCGGCCGTCGTGACCATCGACACCGAGCGCACCGTGGTGGTGCCCGGCGGCCGTGGCGGGCCCCAGGGGCTGCTGCTGGACCCGTTCCTGCGCCAGTTCTTCGGTCTGGGTCCCGGCGCGCCGCCGCCGTCGCAGCGCACCGAGCGGGGCCAGGGCAGCGGTGTGATCTTCCAGGCCGATGGCCTGATCCTCACCAACGCCCACGTGGTGGAGAAGAGCGACCGGGTCAGCGTGGGCCTGCCCGACGGCCGCCGCACCGAGGGCAAGGTGGTGGGCCTCGATCGCCTCACCGATCTGGCGGTGGTGCGGCTGGAGGGCGGTGGCCCCTGGCCGGTGGCGCCCCTGGGCAATTCCGAATCCGTGCAGGTGGGGGACTGGGCCATCGCCGTCGGCAATCCCTTCGGCCTCGACAACACCGTCACCCTGGGGATCGTCAGCAGCATCAACCGCAACGCCAGCAAGCTCGGCATCACCGACAAGCGCCTGGAGCTGATCCAGACCGATGCCGCCATCAATCCCGGCAACTCCGGCGGGCCGCTGCTCAACGCCAACGGCGAGGTGGTGGGCATCAACACCCTGGTGCGCTCGGGGCCGGGCGCGGGCCTGGGCTTTGCGATCCCGATCAACCGGGCCCGTGGCATCGCCCAGCAGCTGATCAGTACGGGCAAGGTGAGCCACGCCATGATCGGCGTCGGGCTGGAGCCCACCCGCGGACCTGGGGGGGTGGCCAGCGCTGCCGGCGCCGTGGTGCGCTCGGTGATGCCCGGCGGTCCGGCGGCCCGGGCTGGCCTTCAGGCCGGCGATGTGATTGCCGCGGTGGGGGCGGAGGCCGTCAGTGGCCCGGCCCAGCTCACCCAGATCGTGGAGCGCTCCGGGGTGGGGCGGCCGCTGCAGCTGCGGGTTCTCCGGGCTGGAGTCCCGCTGCAGCTGCAGGTGGTACCGGTGGAGCTGTCAACCCTGATGCCTGGCTGAGCCGGGCCCCTCGGCCTGCTCGGGCAGGCTTGAGAGCACGGCTGCCGCATCCACCCCGAAGCCGGGCGGTCCGTTGAGCTGTTGGCGCATCACCCACTGGGTGGCGGCCCGCTGGCTTTGCCAGGCCTGCAGCAGCTGCTTGGCCAGGTCCTGCAGGGTCTCGAGGTCGGCGGTGGACTCGATGACGCGGTTCATCCGCTCCAGCTCGAATTGCTGGCCGAGGCTGAGGGCGAGCGGTTCTGTCATGGCGGGCAACGCGACGGAGCTCTGAAACCACCCCAACGCTACGAAGTGTTTCCGGTCACCGCGTATCCGTCGCCACCGAGCTAGGTGGTTCCCGTCAGGTTTCGCCCACCGCTGCGGCGCCGCCGCCCCCGCTCAGGCCTCCTCGCGCAGGATCTCCACGCAGCGGGTGACGCACTCGCCATCGTCGATCGAGCAGGAGGTGATGCACTCGAAGTAGGTGCTCACCGCGTCGTTGCTGGGATGCAGGCTGCCGTGGTCGCTGCGTCCGGGCTCCGGGCTGGGGGCGAACGGCTCGGAAAAATACCCAAACATGGTTCCCATGGCCCGGTCTGCAAGCTGGCGATGTCAGCCTATGCAGACAAAGCTGGCGGGTCCAGGGAAATGGGTCTTCCTGCCTAAGGCTCTGTGAAGTTGTTTGTGTGGCCCGGCTCCAGGGGCGGATCCCGCTGGGTCTGGGCCGTGGGGGCGTGGCCTGTTCAGGCCGCGGTGGCCTTGCGGGCGGCCTCCTTGGCCTTCTGCTTCTCGCGGTTGGCCTTGCGCTTGGCGTCGGCTTCACTGGCCAGCCGCCGGGCCTCGGCTTCGGCGGCCTCCTCGGCCTTCTTCTCCTGGTAGTAGGCGTAGTCGCCCCGGTAGAGCACCAGCTCGCCGTCGCGCAGCTCCACGATCCTGTTGGCCACCCGCGAGATGAAGTAGCGGTCGTGGCTCACCACCAGGGCCGCCCCCTCGTACTCCATCAGGGCGTCCTCGAGCATCTGCTTGGCGGGGATGTCGAGGTGGTTGGTGGGCTCATCCAGCACCAGCAGGTTGCAGGGGCTGAGCAGCATCAGGGCCAGGGCCAGGCGGGCCTTCTCGCCGCCCGAGAGCTTGCCCACCTCCTTGAACACGGCGTCGTTGCTGAAGCAGAAGCTGCCAAGAAGCGAGCGCACCTGGGTCTGGGTCCAGTCCGGCACCGCCTCGAACAGGGTGTCGATCACGGTCTTGGAGAGATCCAGGGCCTCGGCCTGGTTCTGCTCGAAATAGCCGGCGATCACGTTGTGATCCCCCAGGGCGGCGCGGCCCGCATCGGGCGATTCGGTGCCCATCACCAGCCGCAGCAGCGTCGACTTGCCGGCGCCGTTGGGCCCCACGAAGGCGATGCGATCGCCCCGCTCCACCTCCAGGTTGGCCTCGAGAAACAGGATCTTGTCGCCGTAGCTGTGGGTGAGCTCCTCGATCACCGCGATCTGGCGGCCGCTGCGGGGCGCCGGCGGGAACTGGAAGCGCGGGCCGCCCACGCCCTCGATCGGCGCCTCGATCCGCTCCACCTTGTCGAGCAGCTTCTCGCGGCTCTTGGCCTGGGTGGAGCGGGTGGCGCTGGCGCGGAAGCGGTCGATGTAGGCCTGCTGGGTGGCCAGCTCCTTCTGCTGCCGCTCGAAGGCCGACTGGCTGGCTTCGCGCTCGAGGGCCTTCTGCTCCAGGTGCTGGCTGTAGTTGCCCAGATAGCAGCGCGACACGCCCCGCTCCGTCTCCACGATCTGGTTGCAGACCCGATCGAGGAAGGCCCGGTCGTGGCTGATCACCACCAGGGGCACGCTCTGCTTGCAGAGGTAGTCCTCCAGCCACTGGATCGTCTCCACATCCAGGTGGTTGGTGGGTTCGTCGAGCAGCAGCAGATCGGGCTCCTGCAGCAGGATCTTGCCCAGGGCGATGCGCATCTGCCAGCCGCCGGAGTAGTCGCCCACCAGCAGCTCGGCGCCCTCGGGGGTGAAGCCGATCGTGGGAAGAAGCTTGTCGATGCGGGCGTCGAGTTCGTAGCCGTGCAGCGATTCGAAGCGGCTGTGCAGCTGCCCCAGTTCGTGGATCAGTTCATCGAGGTGGTCGGGGTCGCTGGCGGCCCTCTCGCTGGCCATCGCCTCCTCCACCTCGCGCTGGCGGTTGAGCACCGTGGCGGCCTCCCCGAAGGCCTGGAAGAGCTCCTGGCGGACGGTGCGGTGCACGTCCACATCGAACTCCTGCTGGAGATAGACGATGCGGGGATCGCCCTGCTTCACCACCTGGCCGCTGGTGGGCTCCTCCAGGCCGGCGATGATCCGCATCTGGGTGGACTTGCCGGCGCCGTTGACGCCCACCAGGCCAATGCGATCGCCCGCCTTCACCTCCCAGGTGACATCCCGCAGCACCTCGCCGGTGGGATAGATCTTCGAGACGCGTTCGAGGCGGAGCACGGGGGGTGTATCGGAGGGCGTATGGGTTGCACGGCCGCTCGGTCGGCGGCCGGCCTATCCGGCGGCCGCATGGTCAGGCCAGCCGCCGGGCCATGGCAGCCGGAAACCGTTGCAGAGGGTCATCATCCCCCCTGGCCGGCAGACTGACGGTTCCGTTCCGCCCGGTTCGCCGCCGGTCCGCCTCCGCGTGACATCCCCGGAGCGCCACAGGCGCGTTGAACTGGTGAAGCGGTTGGAGCAGGTGGCTGCCCTGGTGTCGGCGGCCGGTCTGGCGATCGTGAGCTATTGGCTGTTCTTCAGCTGGATGGGGGAGGACCGCCGCCCCCGGCCGGCCCACTCCGCCGTTCCGGCTCCCGCCGCTGCCCTACAGACCGCCGCGGGCCTTCACCAGCCACTGCTTGCTCTCGGCGTCGTCGAGGGAGGCGATGTGGGCGCGGATGGCCTCAACGCCCACCGGCAGCCCCCAGCTCTCGCCGAGGGCGGCGATCCGGGCCAGGGTGCCTGAGGGGTCCTGCAGGGCCTGGCGGAACAGATCTTGGGTGAGGGCCTGGTCGCTGCGGATGCGGTCGTAGAGCTGGGCGGCGAGCTCGGCGGCCTGGTCCGAGGGGGCACCGGCGTCGGGATGGCCTGCGGTCATGGCGGGGCATGGGCTCTGGCGTCACCCTATGCAGGCCGCCTGGCACTGGGGCCCCTTCGTGGCGCTTGTTGATGCGGCGCTCAGGCGGCCCGGTGGTCGCCGAGCTCGCCGCCGGCCCCCGGGGGCTCCATGCTGCGGGCGTCCAGGCAGAGCAGCTTGCGCAGCTGGGCGTAGTTGGCGGCCTGGGTGGTGCGTCCCTCCTGCTGGGCCCCGAACTCGGCCCGCTGCAGCACGTGGTGCAGATGGGTCAGCAGGTAGGTGCTGATCACGGCGGAAACCAGCACGTCGCTCGTCTCGGGCCTCGGCTGGGCGCGCGTCTCGACGCGCCGCTTGGCCGGGCGTTTGCCGGGGGCCGGGGCCCCGGCGGACGGGGATGTCGCCATCGGACGAGGGCGGAACTGCCGGTACCTTACTGCTGGATACTATCCGCGCCACGCTCGGTACACTCCGGGGTATCCGGTCCGCCCGCTGCCGCCCCATGGCCACCCGCCAGACCTCCTCGAGCGGCCGGCCCAAGTCGCCCCGGATCCAGGTGGTGCTGCCCGAGGAGCTCTGCGACCGCCTCGCGGCCATGGCCGAGGCGGAGGCGCGCACCGTGAGCAACATGGCGCGCGTGCTGATCCAGCAGGGGTTGGACCGCTTCGAGCACCAGCAGCGCGGGCACCAGCAGCCGCTGGGGGCCTCCGAGCTGCCGGCCGTCGGCCTCGGGCGCATCCGGGCGGCCCTGGAGCAGCAGGGCCAGGAGGAGCCGCGCCGCCTGCGGGGGGCGCCCAGGCGCCTGCGGCTGCAGCGGCCGCGGGGCTGAGCACGTGCGCCGGCGTCAGCCCGGCCGGGCGCAGACCCCCAGCACGGCCGGCCGCTGGGCGCCGGTGACGGAGGTCAGCGAGCCGGGATGGCCGAGCCGGTGCCACCAGGCCAGCAGGGCGAAGGCCAGGGCCTCGCGCTCGCTGGCGTCGATCCCCAGCTCCGTCAACGGCCGCACCCACAGGCCGCGGCAGCGTCGCCGTAACTCCTCCAGCAGCAGTCCGTTGCGGGCGCCGCCCCCGGCCACGAGCAGCTCGAGGGGCGCCGCCGGCACCTGGGCCAGGTCCTGGGCCACGACGGCGGCGCTGAAGGCCGTGAGGCTGGCCAGGGCATCGGCGGGATCCAGTTGGCCCGCTCCTGGGCCCCGGGTTCCGGCGCTGGCCTCCAGCTCGCCCAGGCGCCGCTCCAGATCGGCGCCGCCGAACAGCTCGCGGCCGGTGGACTTGGGCGGCCGCTGCTGCAGGTAGGGCTCCTGCAGCCAGCGCTGGATCAGGGCCTCGTCGCTGCGGCCACTCCGGGCCCAGGCCCCATCGGCATCGAAGCTCTGGCGGCCGCCGCTGAAGCGCTGCACCGCCAGGTCCAGCAGGGTGTTGGCGGGGCCGCAGTCCCAGCCCAGCACCGGCGCCCCCCGATCGGGACCGCTGGCGGGGGGCAGCAGGGTGAGGTTGGCGATGCCCCCCAGGTTGAGCAGGGCTCGCCAGCCGCCGATCGGCGGCAGCAGGGCGGCGTCGGCCGCCGGCACCAGCGGCGCCCCCTGGCCCCCCAGGGCCAGATCGGCGGCGCGGAAGTCGAACACCACCGGCTGGCCCAGCAGCTGGGCCAGCAGCGGACCCTGCAGCAGCTGCCAGCTGGCTCCCCGCCGGCCCTCCGCGGGGGGCCGGTGCCAGAGGGTCTGGCCATGGCAGCCCACCAGCTCGGCCCGGCCATCCGGATCACAGCGCCGCGCCGCCTCGGCCTGGGCCTCGGTGACGGCCTCCGCCAGCTCCAGCAGGTCGGCGGCCGGGATCCGCTCCCCCTGGCCGACGGCGATCAGCCGGCGGCGCAGCTCCTCGGGGTAGGGGGTGGCCCCGCTGGCGAGCAGGCGCCAGCGGGGCCGCTGCGGCGGGCCGTCGAACTGGGCCAGCACCGCATCCACGCCATCGGCGCTGGTGCCGCTCATCAGACCCAGAACCCGCATGGCGCCTTGCCCTGTTGCGGCCGGTTATAGGAGCTGGCCAGCAAAAAGCCCCCAGCCTCAGGGCTGGGGGCGGGGGATCAGGCCACAGGCCCGGTTCCGGAGTCGCCTCGGCGGGCGGGGCTCACTTGTTGGGCTGGGGGGTGGTGCGCAGGTAGGGCTTGATCTCGGTCACGCCCTTGGGGAACTTGGCGCGGGCGTCCTCGGTGGAGATCGAGGGCACCACCACGCAGTCCTCGCCGTCCTTCCAGTTCACCGGGGTGGCCACGGAGTGGTGGTCGGTGAGCTGCAGGGAATCGATCACCCGCAGGATCTCATCGAAGTTGCGGCCGGTGCTGGCGGGGTAGGTGATCTGCAGGCGCAGTTTCTTGTTCGGGTCGATGATGAACACCGAACGCACCGTCAGGTTGTTGAGGGCGTTGGGGTGGATCAGGGTGTAGAGATCGCTGACCTTCTTGTCGGCATCCGCGAGGATCGGATAGTCGACGATGGTGCACTGGGTCTCGTTGATGTCGTTGATCCAGCCCTTGTGGCTTTCGGCGGTGTCCACGCTCAGGGCGATGGTCTTGACGTTGCGCTTCTCCCACTCGGGGCGCAGGCGCGACACTTCGCCCAGCTCGGTCGTGCAGACCGGGGTGTAGTCGGCGGGGTGGGAGAACAGCACGACCCAGCTGTCACCGGCCCAGTCGTAGAAGTTGATCGGACCCAGCTGGGAATCCTGGGTGAAATCGGGAACGGTATCGCCGAGAAGCAGGGCCATGACCGGGTCGTGCGTACGAGGAACCAACGGGGTTGATGCTGCCATGCCAGCCGCGCCCGAGGCCATGCACTGGGCCAGCCCATGTGGCGATGGCTACACGGCCTGGGGTTCCCCGGGCGTCGCCAGGAACAGCCAGTCGCACAGGTGCTGCAGCCCCAGACCGGCGGTGGCCGACACGAACAGGACCTCAGGATCCAGCTGGCGGGCCTGCTCCAGGGCCGCGGCGGGGCAGCGGTCGATCTGGTTGCCCACCAGCCGGCGCGGGGCCGTGCTCTCCAGGGAATCGAGGATGGCGTGCACCGTCGTCACCTGCTCCGCCCAGCCCGGATCGGACAGGTCCACCACCACCAGCAGCTGGTCGGCCTCGAGGGTTTCCTCCAGGGTGGAGCGGAAGGCCTCCAGCAGCGGCGGGGGCAGGTCGCGGATGAAGCCCACGGTGTCCGTGAGCAGCAGGGTCTGGGGTGGACCGCCGGCCGGATCGGGGCGGCTGATGCGGCGGGTGGTGGGATCCAGGGTGGCGAACAGCTTGTTTTCCGCCAGCACCGCCTGCCCCTCCGCCGGCCTGCTGAGGGCGTTGAGCAGGGAGCTCTTGCCAGCGTTGGTGTAGCCCACCAGGGCCAGGCGCCGCTGGCCGCCGCGGCTGCCGCGGATCCGGGCCCGGTGGGCGCTGAGCTTCTGCACGTCGCGCTGCAGCTTGTCGATGCGGCGGGCGATGGCGCGCCGGTCCTTCTCCAGCTGGGTCTCGCCGGGGCCGCGGGTGCCGATGCCGCCCCCCTGGCGCGAGAGGCTCAGGCCCCGGCCGGTGAGGCGCGGCAGCCGGTAGCGCAGCTGGGCCAGCTCCACCTGCAGCCGGCCGGCGCCGCTGGCGGCCCGCTGGGCAAAGATGTCGAGGATCAGCTCGCTGCGGTCGCTCACCGGCAGGTCCAGCAGCCGCTCCAGGTTGCGGGCCTGGGCGGGGGTGAGCTCCCGGTCGGTCACCACCAGGGTGGCGCCGAGGCGCCGGGCCTCCAGGGCGGCCTCGCGCAGCTTGCCCTCGCCCCAGACCGTCTGCGGGGAGCCCTGGCCGTGGCGCTGCATCACGATCCCCACCGGGGCGGCGCCGGCGCTGCGCACCAGCCCCTCCAGTTCGGCCACCTGGCGCTGGGCCTCCTGGGGATCCGCCGGGCTGAGCACCAGCAGCAGCACCCGCTCCACGCCTGGGGTGGCCCGGCTGACGCCAACGGCTGGCGTCTCCGCCTCCGGTGGGCTGTAGTCGCAGAGGGCCTCCAGCTCGCCCTGCTGCAGGCAGGACCAGGGGTGCTGCGGATCGCCGCCGGGGCCGTAGGCCCCCGCCGGCCAGCGCCCCCCGGCGCCGGGGCTGTCGCCGTAGCGGAGCCACAGCCGCGGCTGCAGATCCAGCCCCACCACCGCCTCACCCCCCTGGGGCTCCAGCTGCCTGGCCCTGCCCACGCAGGTGATCAGCCGCAGGCCGCCGCCGGCCCGGCGCGGGCCGCCCGGCAGCCGCTCCAGCAGCCGGCCGGACTGCTCCAGCGGCCCCACCCACAGCAGGCGGCAGAGGCCGCGGCCGTCCAGCACCAGGCTCAGGGGCAGCTCCAGCTCGCGGCTCTCGGCCGCCAGGCGCTGCAGGGTCAGCAGGTCGGCGCCATCGGCCTCGGGGTGCCGCCGGTGCGCCAGCCGCTCCAGACGCCGCAGCGCCGAGGGGCGCAGGCCGGCGGTGCGGCCCAGCAGGGCGGTCTGTTTCATCGCGTGCCGGCCCCAGGGGACCTCGGGTCCGCGCCTCGGGGCCGGCGGATCAGCACCGGCCGCACCCCGGCGGCCCGGGCGCCGGCCTCATCCTCGGGGCTGTCGCCCACGTGCCACACCGCCTCCGGCTCCAGCCCCAGGGCCTCCAGCGCCAGCCGAAACGGCCGGGGATCCGGCTTGGCGGCCCCCGCCGCGCTCGACACCACCACCGCCGCAAAGGCGTCCGCGAGCCCAAGGCCCTCCAGCAGTCCGGATAGCCGCTGGTCGAAGTTGCTGACCACCGCCAGCTTCAGGCCGAGCCGTTGCCATGCTTGCAGGGGGCCGGCCACATCGGGGTAGACCTGCCAGAGGTCCGGCTCGGCGAAGCGGTCGAACAGCGCGCCGGCGAGCTGGGGCGGCAGGGGGCCCGCCTGGCCGCAGGCCGCGAAGGCCTCGGCGATCCGCGCGCCCCACCAGGCCCGCTCCGCCGCCAGCAGCTCGGCCCCCGCCAGGCCGGGGAAGGCCAGCGGCGGAGCCTGGCGGTAGATGGCCGGGAACACCCGATCCAGGGCGGCGGCCTCCACGGCGAGCCCGTGGCTGGCCGCCAGCTCGCTGTAGACGGCCCCCACCGAGCGGCGCAGGCCGATCAGGGTGCCCATGGCGTCGAGCAGCAGGCCCCGGGGTGCCACGGCCTCAGCCCCCGGCCGCCAGCCAGCCGGCCGCCACCCGCAGCTGGTGGGGCAGCCCCGGCAGGCGGGCCAGGTAGGCCAGGCGCCGCAGCCGGTCGGCCCCCGGCCCGGCCAGGGTCAGGCCCAGGCCGGTGAGGGTCGCCTGGCCGATGCCCAGGCCCAGCATCTCGCCCAGGTCGTTCCACTGGAAGGGCAGCAGCGGCTCGCCGGCCAGGGAGCGCAGCACGTTGTCCGCCACCCGCTCGGCCTGCTGGTAGGCCACCTGGGCGGTGGCGGGCCAGGCCGGTCCGCTGCCGCCCTCATCGCCCGCGGGGGCCGGACCGACTGCCGCATCCCCCAGGGCGAACAGCTCCGGCAGCCCCTCCACCTGCAGCTCCGCGCTGCAGGGCAGGCGGCCGCGGGGATCGAGGCCGGGGGCCGGCGTGATCGGCGGCACGGCCCCGGCCACCCCGCCGGTCCAGATCACCCCATCGGCCTTGAGCTGTTCCCGCTGGCGCTCGCCGGAGTCGCCGGCGGCGCGGGAGAGGCTGACGCCATCGGCCTGCACCGCCTCGACGCGGGTGCCGGTGCGCAGGCGGATGTCGCGGCGCTGCAGGGCCAGCCGCGCCTGATCCCGGTTGAACGACTTGGAGAGTGGCAGCAGATCCGGCCCCTGCTCCACCAGCTCCAGCACGGTGGATCCCTCCAGCAGGTCCGCCAGCTTGCAGATCAGCTCCACACCGCTGGCGCCGGCCCCCACCACCACCAGCCGCTGCAGGGGCCGTGGTCTGGTTTTCAGCTGCTGCACCAGGGCCTGCAGCCGCTCCACATCGGCCAGGCTGCGGAAGCCGAGGGCGTGCTCGCGCACCCCGGGCACTCCGTAGGTCTCGGGCCGGCCGCCGGTGGCCAGCACCAGGCGGCTGTAGGGGAGTGTGCGGCCGCCACTGGTCTGCAGGCGGCGGGCGCCGGTGTCGATGCCGCTCACCCGGTCCTGCAGCCAGGCCACACCGCGGCCGGCCAGCAGCTGGTCGTAGCGGGGCGCGATCTGCCAGCGGCGCAGCTCACCGCTCAGCAGCTCATAGAGCAGGGGCAGAAACAGAAAGCGCTCCTGGGGCTCGATCAGCAGCAGGGGCGGATGGCCCTGCCGCGCCGAGAGGTTCAGGGCCGTGCTGAGGCCCCCGAAGCCGCCGCCAACGATCACAACCGGTGCAGCAGCGGACATGGGCAACCGGGCCGGACCGAGCCCGGGTGGGACTGGCCGAACCCTAACCAGACCCACCGGCAGGGGAAGATGGACTCCATGACGACGACGACCGCCGGCTTCGACCTCGACAGCGCCTGCCAGGAGCTGAGCGCGGCCGATGCCCAGGGTCGCCTGCGCTGGGGCCTGGAGACCTTCGGCGACGGCTTTGCCCTCACCACCAGCTTCGGCATCCAGTCGGCGGTGCTGCTGCACATGGCCAGCCGCTTGGACGCCCCGATCCCGATCCTCTGGGTCGACACCGGCTACCTGCCCCCCGAGACCTATCAGTACGCCGAGACGCTGATGGGGTTGCTCAGCCTCAACGTTCAGCCGGTGCAGGCCACGATGAGCCCGGCCCGGATGGAGGCCCTCCACGGCCAGCTGTGGAACACCGGCCGCCTCGAAGATCTCGAGCTCTACCACCGCATCCGCAAGGTGGAGCCCCTGGACCGCGCCCTGATGGAGCGGCGGGTCCAGTGCTGGGCCAGCGGGGTGCGGGGCCGTCAGACCGACCACCGCAAGGCGATGGAGCCCCTGCAGCGGGTGCGTGGCCTCTGGGCGCTGCGGCCGCTGCTGGATTGGACCAGCAGGGACGTCTTCTATTACATGCAGGAGCACGACCTGCCCCAGCACCCCCTGTTCGAGCAGGGCTACTCGACCGTGGGCGACTGGCACTCCAGCGGCCCCGACGACGGCAGTGCCACGGGCCGCGCCACCCGCTTCGGCGGCCTCAAGCAGGAGTGCGGCATCCACCTGCCCGGCGTGGGCGGCGAGGGGATCTGAGTGGCGTCGCCCGGCCCCGCCGCTGGCGTGGCGCCGGGCGGGCGGGTGCTGCTGCTGGGCAACTCCCGCTGGCACTGGGCCGAGCGCGATGGCGCCGGGGGGCTGCGCTGCTGGCACCAGGCGGCGGCTGACGCGATCGGGGCGCCGGCGGATCTGATCGCCTGGGCGGCGGTGGGGGCTGTGCCCGGGGCGGCGGGGTTGCCGCCCGAGCGGCGGATCGGCCTGGCGCAGGTGCCCCTGGCGGCAGCCCCGCCCTGGCTGGGCATCGATCGTGCCCTGGCGGGCTGGTGGGCCTGGCAGCAGCAGCCGGACGGCGTCCGCGGCGGCGTGCTGGTGGCCGATGCGGGCACGGCCCTGAGCTTCACCCGGGTGGATGGCGCCGGGGCCTTTGCCGGCGGGCGGCTGCTGGCGGGGGTGGGCCTGCAGCTGCGCAGTCTGGCGGCCGGCACCGCCCTGTTGCCCGACCTGCCGGTGGGCGAGGCGTTGACCCTGCCTGCGGACCCCTGGCCACGGGAGACGGCGGCGGCGATGGCGCGGGGCTGCCTGGAGGCCGCGGCGGCCTCGATCGCGGCGGCCTGGCGCGATGTGGCGCTCACCGGCACCTCTGGCGATCCGGCCGCCGGGCCCTGGAGCCTCTGGCTCACCGGCGGCGACGGCGGCGCGCTGCTGCCGCTGCTGCAGCGGCAGGGCCTGCCCGTGCGCTGGGCCCCCGAGCTGTGCCTGGAGGCCCTGGCCGCCCTGGCGGACCTCTGAGGGGTTCAGGCCAGGCCCAGGTCCCGCAGGATGTCGTCGGCCATGGTTTCGGCCTTCACCTTCAGGTAGATCCGTTCGATCTTGCCCTCGCCATCCACCACGAAGGTGTGGCGCATCATGCCCATGTACTCGCGGCCCATGAACTTCTTGAGGCCATAGCTGCTGTAGCTCTCGGCCACCGGGCACGGCTCGGCGTCGGTGAGCAGGGTGAAGGGCAGGCTGTACTTGGCGATGAACTTGGCGTGGCTGGCGGCAGCGTCCTTGCTGATGCCGAGCACCTGGATGCCGTGCTGCCCGAAGGCACCCCACTGGTCGCGGAAGTTGCAGGCCTCCTTGGTGCAGCCCGGGGTGTCGTCCTTCGGATAGAAGTAGATCACCACCCGGCTGCCGCGGAAGTCACTCAGGCTCACCTCCTGGCCGGCCTGGTCGGGCAGGGTGAACGCGGGGGCGGCATCGCCGATCTGCAGGGCCATCGCGGTGCGTTGGAGACAATGGGCGCGAGCCTAGGGGGAGCCCCGATCGCCGCGCTGCCCGCCGTTCCCCACTACTGGCTGCTGCCGCTGACGGCCCAGCCCGGCGGCGCTGCAGGGCCAGCGGCAGGTCCCCCGTCGGCCGGCTTCGCGGAGGACCCGCTGGAGGCCCTGCTGGACCTGGGCCCGGGGAGTGCCCTGCCGTTGAGCGACCAGGAGCGGGCCTGGTGTGGCGCCCTCGCCGCCCCCCTGCGGGCCCGCTATGCCACCAGCCGTGCCCTGGTCCGCCGTCAGCTCGCGGCCCTGCTGGGCGGGGACCCCCGCGAGCTGCCGCTGCACAGCCCCCCCGGCGAGCCGCCGCGGCTGGCCGTTGGCTGGGGCCACCTCAGCCTCAGCCACAGCCGCGACCGCCTGCTGCTGGCCTGGTCGCCGCGGCCGATCGGCGTGGATCTGGAGGCGGCGGACCGCCGGCTGGATGGGCTCACCCTGGCGCGGCGCTTCTTCCCCGCCCCCGAGCTGGCGCAGCTGCTGCACCTGCCGGAGGCCCGGCGGCGGCGGGCGGTGCTGGAGAGCTGGGTGCGCAAGGAGGCGGCGATCAAGTGGCGGGGCTCGAGCCTGGCCAGCGAACTGCGCCACTGGCAGTGGGACCGGGAGCGCGGCGCCCTGGTCCAGTTGCGCGACGGTCTCAGCCCCGAGTGCCTCTGCCGCGAACGTGACGGCTGGCTCTGCGCCGCCGTGGGCGAGGCTGTCGGTTCGGGACTCTGGGCCTAGGGTCGCCTCGACTGGCAGCCCGCTCACCGCCGCCCGCCATGGCCCTTGCCCTGCGCCTCAGCCTGATGTCGGTGCTGGCCCTGATCGGCCTGGCCGGTCTGGTGCAGTTGCCCCTGGCGCCGCCCCTGGCCAGCCGCCCCGGTGCCGGCACCGATCGCCTGCTGGCGGATCTGGAGGGGCAGGAGTCGGCCCAGGAGTCCCGCGAGCGGGCCTCGGCGGTGCTGAGCCGCTTCGTGGGCGGCCAGATCACCCGTTACTTCTGGGGTGGCTTCAGCGGCTATCTCGACGTGCTGGGCGTCGAGGCGCCGGAGGACATGGAACCGCTGCTGCGCAGCGAGGGCGACTGGGTGCAGCTCACCCTCGTGCCCGAGGAGGGGGACGAGCGCTACGTGGCCCGGGTGGAGGCCGTGGAGAACGTGCCGCGCGGGGTGGCCTGCGTCGGCCGCGGCGAGCCGGGAGCCTTCCCGCTGCGGGCCGGTCGTCTGGGCTGCCCGCCGGGCTGGTGGGATCTGCCTTTGGCCGCCCCTGGACGGCGAGCCGCGGCCGGGGCGTCCTAGGGCGCGGTTGGCCTTCGCGTCAGGCCTGTCCGCCAGGGGCAGTTCTTGTGACGATCGGCACGCCACCGGCTGAATGCGTTGGCAAGTGGGAGGTCGATGTCTAAGTTGCGGTTGACGAGTTCCCTACTCACCCGTGCTGAAGCGTCTCGCTGCTGGCCTCTTCGCTGGCGCGGCTCTCACTGCCGTTGCCCTCCCGGCCTCTGCGGCCGTCGACAATGACCTGCCCATCCGTTGGAACACCGGCGGTGCCGTGTGGTCCACCGATCAGAGCGAGGTCGACACCTTCCTCAAGACCGGTGACATCACCGATCGCGGCCTCTCCAGCGGCATCTCCCGCTCCGGCTGGACCGCCGATGAGATCCGCAATGGCATGAACAAGACCTACAGCGTGGATCTGGTGGGCGTGTCCCGCTTCCTCTACTCCGACGCTGGGGTGAAGTTCCTCAAGAACCAGACCCGCAGCTACTTCCCCTACTGGACCATGTCCACCTACGGGGTGCAGGGTCTGCGCTCGGCGATCATCGCCGATGCCCGCGATGGTCAGATCTCCTCGGCCGGCATCATGGCCGCCCTGCCGACGGACTTCCGCCTGGCTGACACCTGCAACACCTACGACGGCAAGCAGAACGTCTGCGCCGAGGGCAAGTGCGTGGGCGAGGCCCAGTGCACCTCCCTGCTCTCCTGGTACGTGTTCCTGCCCGCCTGCATCCAGGCCAACCAGGTGGCTGACCCCATCGCCGCTGCCCCCGCCCCCGCCCCTGCCCCCATGCAGGAGCCCGTGCGCGGCCTCTGGTGATCCACGGGCCGAAGCCCTGCGCTTCGGTGCTCTTCGATCGCGTGGGCCCCGGCATTGCCGGGGCTTTTTTCATGGGCGCCGCTGGGCCAGCAGCCGCTGATGCTCCAGGTCCTGGGGGAGGCGCCGGCCCTGCTGGCGCTCCATCAGGGCGGCGGCGGCCTGCGCCGGCGCTGCTCCCAGCGCCGCTTCCACCTGTTGCCGGTAGCGGGCGCCCGGGCCGAACCAGCGCCGCCAGAGGTCCGGTGTCAGCTCCAGCTCCAGCGGTTCCCGCCACGGGTCCCAGTCCACGCTCCAGCCCAGGGCGGTCAGCGCCTGCTCCAGCAGTGGCGGCGGCGGGTCGGGCCGCAGCCAGTCGGCCTCCAGGCGCTGCAGGTCGGCCAGCAGGGCGCGATCCGCTTCGGTCAGATCCGCTCCGCTCTGCAGCAGGGCCCCCGCCGGGCCGAGCCGCGGTGCGCTGAACAGCAGCCGCAGCTCGGCGTCCGGTGCGGCCAGGGCCGTGAGCCGGGCGAGGTCCTCCGCCAGCTGCTCGCCCTGGCGGCCCCGCAGGGGCTGGCGGGCGGCGATCCACTCGAACCGCTCGCCGGGCTCCAGCTGGCCGGCCAGCGCGGCCAGGCCACCGCCGTTGCCGGCGCCCGTGCCGCCCTCCCCTGCCGCGCCGACGACCCGGGGCTGGCGCAGGCTGTCGAGCACCTGCAGCTGGGCCGCCAGCCGCTCGGCATCGGCCGGGCTGGCGGCCTGGATCACCACGCCCCCCTCCGGCGTGGCCGCCAGGGGATCGAGGGCCCAGAGCAGGGAGCGGGCCTCCAGGATCAGCACCCGGTCGTGGCGCCGCCAGCGGGCCCCCTGCCAGAGCCGCTGGCGCAGGCCGTCGAGCCGCTGGCCCTCGGCTCCCAGCTGCCGCTGCAGCCAGCGATCCAGGGCCGGATCGTCGGGGCCGCCGCTCAGGATCGGCCCCAGTTCGGCCTCGTGCTCGGCCGCGGCGGCCAGCTGGGCCGCGCGCCGCTGCTGCATCCGCGCGCGCCGATCCCCTTCCCAGCCCAGGGCGCCCGGCTGCCAGAACACCTCCCCCTGCAGCTGGTTGGGCAGGTATTGCTGCGCCACCCAGTGCTCGGCGTAGGCGTGGGGGTAGCGGTAGCCCACCCCATCGCCGAAGGCCTTGCCGTCGCGGTTGGCATCGCGCAGGTGGGAGGGCACGTCCTGGCGGCTGGTGGCCTTCACCGTCTTGAGGGCATCGAAGAAGCCCAGCAGGCTGTTGCTCTTCTCGGTGCTGGCCAGATAGAGGGCTGCCTGGGCCAGGGGATAGAGCCCCTCCGGCAGGCCCACCCGCTCGAAGGCCGCGGCGCAGGCCTCCACCACCACCATCGCCTGGGGATCGGCCAGGCCGATGTCCTCGCCGGCGGAGATCAGCATGCGCCGGAAGATGAAGCGGGGGTTCTCGCCGGCCTCCACCATCCGCGCCAGCCAGAACAGGGCCGCGTCGGGATCGCTGCCCCGCAGCGACTTGATGAAGGCGCTGATGGTGTCGAAGTGGGCGTCGCCCTGCTTGTCGTAGAGCACGGCCCGCTGCTGGATCGACTCCTCGGCGATGGCCAGGTCGATGGCGACCACGCCCTCGGCGTTCGGCTCCGTCGTCTCGACGGCCAGCTCCAGGGCATTGAGCAGGCTGCGGGCATCGCCGCCGGCCACATCCACCAGGTGGGCGGCGGCCTCCTCGCTGATCGCCACCGTGCGGTTGCCGTAGCCCCGCTCCGGATCGCTGAGGGCCCGCTGCAGCAGCTGGTGGAGGTGCCGGGCCTCCAGGGGCTGCATGCGGAACAGGCGCGAGCGGCTCACCAGCGCCTTGTTCACCTCGAAGTAGGGGTTCTCGGTGGTGGCGCCGATCAGGGTCACGGTGCCGTTCTCCACCCAGGGCAGCAGCGCGTCCTGCTGGGCGCTGTTGAAGCGGTGCACCTCATCGATGAACAGCAGGCTGCGCAGGCCGTGCTGCTCCAGGCGTCGTCTGGCCTCGTCCACCTCGGCCCGCAGGTCCTTCACGCCGGCCAGCACGGCGTTGAGGCTGCTGAAGTGGGCGCGGGTGCTGGCGGCGATGATGCGGGCCAGGGTGGTCTTGCCCACCCCGGGCGGCCCGTGCAGGATCAGGTTGCCGACCCGGTCGGCGGTGATGGCGCGGCGCAGCAGCCGGCCGGGCCCCAGGATCGCCTCCTGCCCCTGGAACTCGTCGAGCGTGCGGGGGCGCAGGCGATCGGCCAGGGGAGCCAGGCGCTGGCGCAGCTGCTCGCCCCGGTGGCTGAACAGGTCGGTCACGGTGCGCTCGGGGGGCTCGGAGGATTCGGGGACGCCGGGGGAACCCAGGAGGGTATGGGGCATCCGGGCCGTTGAGGCTGCTTGCCACAGCCCCTATTGTCCGACAGGTCAAGGGCAGGACTTCCGATGGCGTTCCCCAGGCTCCGGCGCTCCGCTGGGGCGGCCATCGCCATGGCTCTTCCCCTGGCGGCCTGCAGCCTGCCCAAACCGCCGGTCCCGCCGCCACCGCTGGTGACGCTGGCCTCCCCATCGGCGGACGACTTCGCTGACCAGGCCACCTACCAGAGCACCCTGGAGGCGATTCGGGAGCTGAAGCTCGAACCGCAGATCGAGGGCCGCATCGTGGCCATGCCCATGGCCGAGGGGCAGCGGGTGCGGGCGGGTCAGCTGCTGTTCCGCCTGGATCAGGTGCAGCAGCAGGCCCAGGTGAACGCCTCCAGTGCCGAGGCCCGCAAGGATCGGCTCAACGCCGAGCGCTACATCTTCCTCAACCAGCAGGGTGCCGTGTCCACCAAGGACCGCGACGCCTACGTGACCCAGGCGATCGAGAGCCGTGACCGGGTGATCGCCAACTCGGCCACCCTCGGTTACAAGGACGTGCTCGCGCCGATCGCCGGCGAGGTGGGCAACATCAACGTCAAGCTCGGCGATGTGGTGCGCCCCGGCAGCGTCGTCACCACGGTGGTCGACAACTCGCGCCTGTGGGTGCGCCTCGACGTGCCCTCCGAACTCTCCTGGCGCCTGAAGCCCGGTCTGCCGGTGCTGCTGGAGGCCCCCGGCCGCCCTGGCCTGCTGGCCCGCGGCAGCCTCAGCTTCCTGGCCCCCTCGGTGGACAAGAGCAGCCAGACCCTGCTGGTGAAGGCCACCTTCGCCAACCCGGACGGCACCCTGCGCAACGGCCAGCGGGTGAGCGCCACCCTGGTGTTCGACCGCCAGACGCTGCCCTCGATTCCCCAGCAGGCGGTGCTGCTCCAGGCGGGCAAGACCTTCGTGTTCCTGGCGGTGCCGCCGGCTGAGGCCAGTCGCCTGCTGGGCCGGCCGATCACGCCGGAGCCACCGGCCGGAGCCCTCGTGGCCCTGCAGGTGCCGGTGAACCTGGGCAGCCTGCAGAACGGGCGCTTCGCGGTGCGCAGCGGGATCGCCTCCCGGGATCGCGTGATTGTGGGCAACCTGGCCCAGCTGCGCTCCGGTGCCGTGGTGCGGGTCGCCCCCGCCGGTGCCAGTGCCGGGGGCAGCGGCTCATGAGCCTTTCGGACACCTTCATCCGGCGGCCGGTGCTCAGCACCGTGTGCAGCATCCTGATCCTGATGGCCGGGATGATCAGCCTGCCGCTGCTGCCGATCGAGAACCTCCCCAACATCGCGCCGCCCACGATTCAGGTGACGGCCAACCTGCCCGGCGCCGACGCCCTCACCGTCGAGAGCGCGGTGACCGGCCCCCTGGAGGAGCAGATCAACGGCGCACCGGGGATGGATTACATCACCTCCAACAGCACCAGCCAGGGGGTGAGCCAGATCAATGTCTACTTCAAGGCCACCACCGATCCCGACATTGACCAGGTCAATGTGCTCAACCGGGTGCAGACGGCCTCCTCCCAGCTGCCCCAGCAGGTGAATGCCCAGGGGGTCACGGTGGAGCAGACCGCCTCCAGCTATCTGCTCGTCTACAACCTCACCTCGACCCGGGGCCAGTTCGACCGCAACTACCTCAATGGCCTGTTCCAGCTGAACCTGCTCTACCCCCTGAGCCGTGCCGATGGCGTGGGTCAGGTGAACGTGTTCGGTGCCAGCAACCCCGCCTTCCGGCTGTGGGTGGATCCCCTCAAGCTCACCCGCTTCAACCTCACGGTTGATGACGTGATCCAGGCGTTGCAGGGGCAGAACCAGGTGGTGATCGCCGGCAGCAT
The DNA here is from genome assembly GCF_943369875.1 of Vulcanococcus limneticus LL. Taxonomy (GTDB): domain Bacteria; phylum Cyanobacteriota; class Cyanobacteriia; order PCC-6307; family Cyanobiaceae; genus Vulcanococcus; species Vulcanococcus limneticus_A. Next base: position 29,549 of record NZ_CALROT020000015.1, on the reverse strand, counting down.
CGGCGGCCCTCCGGCCCCGGCCCAGAACCGCAGCACCTACCCCCTGCTGGTGAACGGCAACCTGGAGACTGTGCAGGAATTCGAGGATCTGATCCTCAGCAAGGGTCCCGGTGGCAGCCAGACCGCCAAGGGCAGTGACGGCAGCCTGATCCGCCTGCGCGATGTCGGTCGTGCTGAATACGCCTTCCAGAACTTCTCCCAGTCGGCGATCAACGCCCGCAGCGGCTACCCCTGCGTGGGCTTCGGGGTGATCCAGCTGCCGGGCAGCAACGCCATCAGCACCGCCAAGGCCGTGGATACGGTGCTCACCCAGTTCGAGAGCACCCTGCCGCCGGGGGTGGTGCTCGAGAAGGTGTTCGACCAGACCGACTTCATCAATGGGTCCATCGCCACGGCCCTTGAGGCCCTGCGCGATGCGGTGGTGCTCGTGCTGCTGATCATCTTCCTGTTCCTGCAGGACTGGAAGGCCACCGCCGTGCCGGCCCTGGCCCTGCCGATCGCCCTGCTGGGGGCCCTGATCTTCGTGAAGGCCTTCGGCTTCTCGATCAACGAACTCACCCTGCTGGGCATCATCCTGGCCACGGGTCTGGTGGTGGATGACGCCATCGTGGTGGTGGAGGCGGTGGCGGCCCGGATCGAGGCCGGCGACCCCCCGTTCCGGGCGGCCTCCAACGCCATGAAGGAGCTCACCGGCGCGATCCTGGCCACGGCGCTGGTGCTGCTGGCGGTGTTCCTGCCGGTGACCTTCTTCCCGGGCGCCACCGGCGTGATCTACCGCCAGTTCGCGCTCACGATCGTGTTCTCGATCCTGGTGAGCACCTTCAACGCGATCACCGGCAAACCGCTGCAGTCGGCGCTGCTGCTCGGCGGCGGCAAGACCGACCCCCGCGGCCTGAAGTGGACCCTGATCGGCCTGGGCCTCGGCGCCGGCTACGGCTGGCTGGCCTTCGGCTGGGTGGGATCGCTGCTGCTGGGGGCGCTCGGTGCCCTGGTGGGCTCCAACCTGGTGCCGATCTTCGCGGGCTTCAACCGCGGCTTCGACGCGCTCGCCGCGGGCTATGCGCGCCTGCTGCAGCTGGCCATCCGGCTGCGGCGCCTGCTGGTGGCGATCCTGCTGGGCGGGGTGGTGCTTACCGGCATCGCCTTTGCGGCGATTCCCACGGGCTTCGTGCCCAGCGAGGACCAGGGCTACGGCCTCGGCATCATCCAGCTGCCGCCCCAGGCCTCGCTTGAGGCCACCATGCTGGTGGCGGACCAGGCCCGCCAGATCATCGCCAAGGAGGAGGAGATCGTCTCCGGCGAGGTGATCGGCGGGGCCGGCTTCAACGGCGGCGCCCTCAACCAGGGCATCTTCTTCTTCGGCCTCAAGCCGATTGAGGAGCGCACCGCGCCCAGTCAGTCGGCGAACGCGATCATCAAGCGCCTCAACCAGGAGTTTCGCCAGATTCCGGGCGCCATCGTGCTGGCCCAGCCGCCGGCGGCCGTGCCCGGCTTCAGCGCCCAGGGCGGCTTCTCGCTGCAGTTCAACGACCTCAGCAACGGCGGCTACACCCCCACCCAGCTGGCGGGGCTGGCCGATCAGCTGATCGGTGACGCCAAGAAGACCGGCGATTTCTTCAACATCTACACCCAGTTCGTCGCCGACGCGCCGGTGTGGCGCCTGGATGTGGACCGCGACCGCATGGCCTCGCTCAATGTGAACTACGGCGATGCCATGGCCACCCTCGGCGCCCTGGCCGGCGGCCGTTTCGTGAATCCCACCTACGAGAACGGCCAGTACCGCCAGGTGTATGTGCAGGCAGAGGGCGAGCGGCGCAACGTGGTCGACGATCTGGCCAACCTCTACGTGAGCAGCGCCGACGGCCAGCTGATCCCGCTCTCCAACATGGTGAAGGCCCAGCTGGACAGCGCCCCGCCGATCGTGAGCCACTTCAACCTCTACCGCACGGTGCTGGTGCAGGGGGTGGAGGCCTTCGGCAAGAGCAGCGGCCAGGTGATCGACACCCTGGCGGACACCTTCCGCCGGCTCAACTTCACCAACATCGGCATGGACTGGTCGGCCCTCTCCCGCTCGGAGGTGCAGGCCGGCTCCCTGGCGATCCTGGTGTTCGCCCTGGGGATCGTGGTGGTCTACCTGGTGCTGTCGGCCCAGTACGGCAGCTACATCGATCCGCTGGTGATCCTGATGACGGTGCCGCTGGCCATGCTCGGCGCCCTGGTGTTCCTGGTGCTGCGCGGTCAGGTCAACAACGTCTACGCCCAGGTGGGGCTGGTGACCCTGATCGGCCTGGCGGCCAAGAACGGCATCCTGATCGTCGACCTGGCGAACCAGCGCATGGAGGCCGGGGCTAGCGCCGCCGAGGCCGCCGCCGGCGCGGCCCAGTCGCGGCTGCGGCCGATCCTGATGACGGCGATGGCGGCCCTGGCGGGCTTCTTCCCGCTGCTGGTGGCCAATGGCGCCGGTGCCCTCAGCCAGCGCTCCCTGGGGGCGGTGATCTTCGGCGGCCTGCTGGTGGCCACCGTGCTCAGCCTGTTTGTGGTGCCGTCCTTCTATGTGCTGATGAAGAACCTGGAGGCGGCCTGGTTCCCCGACAGCCAGGCTGCGCCACCCCAGCTGCCCTCGCCCTGATCAATGCCGCTCCCCCATCCCCCTGGCTATCGCGAACCGCCGCAGACGCGTTTGGATCGCCGCCGCGTTGTGTTCGCGGGTGTTGTGTTCGCCGCCATGGCAGCCTTGCTCCTCGTGCTTGGGCGCCGCGCCGCAGAAGCCCCGGGGAGCCCTCTGCCCGATGCGTCGCTGGAGCGAGCCATCGCTGTGGTGGCGGTAGCCGGCTGTTGTGGAGCCTGGGGTGAGGCCATGCGCCAGCTGGCGCGGGTCGCCCGAAGTCGCGATCCCCACGACCTGCCGCCGTCATGACGGACGTCGCTCCCAGCCTGCGCCGCTGCCTCGGCCCGCTGGAGGTGACGGCCCAGGCGGTGGGCACCGTGGGGCTCACGCTCACGGCCGTGTTCAACATCCCCGAGGCGATGCGCACGGCCGGCGCCGCCACCTGGATCAGCTACGGCCTGGCGCTGGTGGTGGTGCTGCTGGTGGGCGAAACCCTGGTGCTGTTCCGTCGGTTGCCGGGCAGCCCGAGTGGCATCGCCGCCTATGTGGGCGCCGGGCTGGGCGCGCGCCTGGGGGCCACGGCGAGCTGGGCGCTGCTGCTCGGCTACGGCGCCACCTTGGTGGCCTGCCTGCTGTTCTTCGGGTTCTTTCTGGAGCTGCTGCTGCGGCATCTGGGTTGGCCAGCACCGCCACTGCTGGCGTACCTGCTCGGCGGGCTGGGCTGCCTGGAGCTGGCCCGCCGCGACGTGCAGCTCTCCACCCGCACCATGCTGCTCACCGAGACGATCTCGGCGTTGATCATCCTGGCCCTCACGCTGGTGATCCTGCGGCACGGCTGGGGAGCCCCCGATCTGCGGGCGATCAACCCGCTCGACGACACGGCGGCCCAGGTGCGATCGGGCCTGATGGTGGCGGTGCTGAGCTTCATCGGCTTTGAGAGCGCTGCGAACCTTGGCCGCGAGGCGATGGATGCCGAGCGGGCCGTGCCCCGCAGCATCCGCATCGCCGTGGTGCTCGCCGGGGTGCTGTTCATGGTGTGGGGCGCCTTCCTGCCGGAGGGCCTGGCCTGGCTGCCGGCGGTGGCCCGCCAGAGCCTCGATCCGTTGAGCGCCCTGGCGGAGCAGATGGGCATCCCCGGCGCTGGCCTGTGGATCAAGGTGGGCGCGGTGCTGTGTCTGTTCGGCACCTGCCTCGGTGCGCTCACCGCCCTGGCGCGCCTCGCCTACGGCCTGGCGGAACAGGGGCTGCTCCCGCCGTCCCTCGCGCGCGTGCATCCGCGCTACGGCACCCCGGCCCGGGCGCTGCTGGCGGTCGGGCTGCCCCTGGTGGCTGGCGGTGCGCTCGTGGTGCAGCGCCACCTCAACATCAGCCAGATCTTCGGGCTGTTCGGCGGCTTCGCCGTGCTCGGGTTCCTGCTGGTGTACGGCCTGGTGGCGCTGTCCAGCCTGCGCGTGAGCCTGCCGGGGAACTCCCGCCGTCGCCGATTGCTGGTGGGTGGTGCCTGTCTGGTGGCCGTCAGCGCGATGGCGCTGGCCTACGTCTCCGGGGCGGTGGGGCAGCAGAACGGCATGTTGCTCACCTTCGCCGTTCTGATGGTGCTTGGGGCGCTGCGGGTCTGGTGGGTGGTGCCGGCCCTCCGGTGATCACCGCGGGCGCAGCCATATGGGTGAGGTCAGCTCCAGCCGGGCCCGGCCCGGAGAGAGGATCAAGCCCTGCCGCCGCAGACCCAGGTGCTGAGCTCATTGCTGATCGCCTTGCCCCTGCCCCATGCCCATCTGCAGGGCACGCTGCTGCCACGCGGTTTCTTTCTCGGCCTTGGGCTGATCTACCTGGCAGCCCTGGCTGTGGATCGCCTCGCGGCCCACTGGCGCTTGCCGGGGGCGGCCGCGGTGCTGCTGTTAGGCCTGCTGATTTCCACCGGGTGGTTGACCCAGGCCCAGCCCCTCGGCCCGCTGCAGGTGGACACGCTGCACCGGGTGAGCCTGGCGCTGCTGATTTTCTACGCCGGTAGAGCTGATCACGCGCTCCGTTCTGGTGGCTTTCAGCAAATCAGCGGCTCAGAACGTCCGATTACAGGCGTCCTGCCCTATTTGGCCTCCCTGATCGCGGCCTCCTGGCCACACCTCTGGGCAAGCCGCTATTCATACCGCCGCCAACGCCGCAGGGCAGAGCAGGTTGCCCAGCCGGATCAGGTTGTAGGCGATTACGTGCAAGCCAAACACCGCACTCACCTTGTCTGTGCCGCGCAGCTTGAACTGGCGCAGACCGCCCCACTGTTTGATCCAGCCAAATACCTTCTCGATGCCGCGGTGGGCATTGATCGACCTGGCGTAGCCCTGGTGACGGGTGGTGCGGCCATCGATGGCGGAGCCACCAGGGCGAGCTGTGTACTGCGCCACGTGCGGCGTCACGGCAATGCGGCGCATCTCAGCAACAAAGCCCTTGGTGTCGTAGTTCTTGTCGGCTCCAAGGGTTTTCTGGTGGGCACCGGGGATGGCCGCCGCCATCGCTTTGGCAGCATCCCGCTCTCCGGTGCCCGTCGCTTGTGTCACCTGGCAATCCACAATCAGGGCATGGCGGTTGTCCATGAGCACGTGGCCCCGGTAGCTGGGCAATGCCGGATGGGCCTTGGATTTCCGGCAGAGCAGCGCGTCGGGATCCGTGCCGGATCGATGGGTCTTGTTGCTGAGCTTGATGCAGCGGAAATCCCCTTTCGCCCGCTTCTTCCCTTCTTTCGGCTGACCAAAACCCTCGCCAGGGCCTGATGGCGGCGTCGGTGGATCGTCCTGCCCGTCGATTCGCTCCAATGAGGCATGGGACGCCCAGGCCTGCAGCCGGGTGCCATCCACGGAGAAATGCTCGTCGCTGAGCAGCGGCTTGACCTCCGGAGCGGCCATCAGCTTCTCCAGGAACTTCCCCATCACCTGCTCGTTGAGCAGACGCTCGCGGTTCTTGGTGAATGTGGTGGGGTGCCAGATCGGATCGTCGGGACCCAGGCCGACAAACCAGCGGAACAGCAGGTTGTAGTGGAGCTGCTCCAACAAAAGCCGCTCCGATCGGATCCCATAGAACGCCTGCAGCAGCGAGGCCAGCAGCAGTTGCTCGGGCGGAACTGATGGCCTGCCTTCTGTCGCGTAGAGCGCACAGAAGGTGGGATTGAGCCGATCGAGGGCATGATCCGCCAGCTTGCGGATCCGCCGCAGTGGATGGCTGGCCGGGATCCGCTCCTCGATCGACACGTAGGAGAACAGGGAGCCGCTGCGCTCCCTGTGACCTCGCATCTCAGGTGGGCAGTTGTCCCATTTTCGCAGAGGCGGACGGGTTTTTCAGCAAACTCCTAGAGCGCTCCATCAGGACAACCCTGGAAGCCTTCCAATGTGCTCGGATACGAAGCCTGGGCCAACACAGCAGACCACGATCGCTGCCCCACACCGACGTGGTCGCACCTGCAGGTGAGGGGGCTACTCACCAGCCTGGCCTCTGCATTCCTCAGGGCGTCGGCTCAAGGCGCTTCCCTGGCCGCACCGCTGTGGGCGCTGCAGGAGGCCGTGTGCCCGGTTCCCAGATCCGCACCTGCAGAGGGCCCTGCTCATTGGGCGCAAAGCGGGTGAGCCAGCCGGAGCTCCACATGATCTCCACCTCGCCGTTCTCCAGGCGCCAGGTGCCTCCGGCCTGGGCATCGATGGCGTTGAAGGCCAGGCCGTTCGACATCAGGCTCACGCTGGTGACCGGACGATCCGCCTGGGCCGGCTGGATGCGGTACACCCCCACCGCTGCAGCCATCGCTCCACGCAGCTGAACGGCCTTGCCGTGGTTGCTCGGCCGCCCCAGACGGCTCGCCCCCGGCGCCCAGGACCACTGCTGTGGCCCCGCAGGACCGGTGAGGATCGCATCGCTCCAGCCGTCGCTGTAGTCGATGCGCACGCCATTCCCCCAGGGCTGCCAGCGCCCCTGCTCATAGAGCTGGTTCGAACGGAGATGCTGACTCCCACCCAGGGGCACCCCATCCACGCCACTGGTGCTCACGGCCAGGCCATCGGCACTGAGGCGCACGTTGAAGAGGTTGTTGGCGTTGTCGCTCAGGGCCCAGACGCCTGTGAAGCGCTGGCGCTGCTGCTGCTGTTCGTCAGCGAGGCTGCGCTGGATCGACGGCTCTGCCGCCAGAGCCGGAGCAACCAAGAAGGGTTGCAGGCTGAAGGTTGCCAGTAGGGCCGACGCCCCCAGCTGGAGAACTTGGGTAGCGATCGACCCCATGCACAGCTCCAGCGAGGATCTGCCGCCTGCTTAGCAAGGTGGATGTGCTGTGTCAGCCGGGTCTGGCCGGATTGCTGCCCCTGCCGGTGGCCTTCAGCTGAACAGCCAGCCATGGAGCAGCGGGATCGTCACAAAGGACGCGGCTGTGTTGAGCAGGATGCACAGGGCCAAGCACTCCACATCCAGACCCACCCGATCGGCGATCACGAAGGTGAGGAGCTGTGTGGGCATGCCTCCTTCCAACACCACGGCCTGCAGGTAGGGATCCTGTAGGCCGATCCAGCGCGCCGCTGCCAGGATCACCAGAGGTGATACAAGGAGTTTGATGGTGCTGGCCAGCAGCAGCGGCAGTGGTTGGTGGATGCGGCGGTAGCGCAGCCCCATGCCCAGCGACAGCATCATGAGTCCGGTCACCGTGTTGCCGAGGATCCGCGTGGCTTCCATCAGGAACCCCGGGATCGGGATGCCGCTTCCGGTCCAGGCCAGAGCCAGCACGATGGCCCAGAGCGCCGGCATCGTGATCACGGCGCGGATGGCCTGACGCAGCACCCCGCTGCTCACGTTGCCGCTGAAGCTTTCGCCCAGGGCCACGCCGACGCTGAGATTGAGGGGTGTGGTGGTCACCTCGCTGAGGATCGCCACCTTCGCCACCTGCAAGGCCAGCGCAGGGAACACACCCTGCAGCACCGGCAGCCCCAGATAGGTCACGTTCCCGAAGGCGCTGGCGAGGATCAGGGCTCCCTTTTCTTCGGAACGCAGGGCCAGGGGGCGGAAGATCAGCAGCGCCAGCGCCAGGCAGCAGCCCACACCAATGGCCATCACCAGCGGGATCTGCAGCATCTCCGGTCCGGTTGGAACACTGCAGATCACCCGGAACACCAGGGCCGGCAGGAACACATTCAGCACGAGCACGCCGATGTTGCGGCGTGCGGCCTCCACATCGAGATCGGCAACCACGTAGCGGAGCAGGCTGCCGATCAGGGCGATCAGGCCGAGGGCCAACAGGACTGGCGTCATCTGTGGCGGGTCCGCAGAGCCATCCTCTCCGCATGACGTATGGATCACCATCATCGACGACTGGAACCCTGATCCGCCAGGTGCTTCTGCGTCGCCTGTGGGCGCCAATCGCTCTAGTGTCGGCCTCTCGCCACAAACAGCGTCGCCTTGGCCTGGATCCCCGCTTGAGTCGATGACGTACCTGCAGCACAGGCCTGAACTCAGCGCTGAGGGGGCCATGGTTGCCCTTCAGGCGGCGGCGGCCAAGGCCCGGGAGATCGGCACGCCCCAGTGCATCGCCGTTGTTGATCGGGGCGGCCATCTTCTGGCCTTCCTGCGCATGGATGGCGCCAAGGTGCTGAGCCAGTACTCCGCCACTCAGAAGGCCGCGACGGCTGCTTCATCGGCCGCGCCCAGCGGTGAGCTGCCGGAGCCTCTGGCGGCGGGACTGGCTGCGGCTACCCAGGGCCGCTTCACCAATCTCCGCGGCGGACTGCCGATCCTGGTGGAGGGCCGGGTGATTGGCGCCATCGGCGTCGGCTCCGGCACCGCCGAGCAGGATCTGATCGTGGCCCGGGCGGGCATCGACGCCCTGCTGGCGGCCCTGGATGGACGGGCTCCCGGATGATCCCGCGCAGCGCCGTCGCTGGTGCGATCGGCAACACGGTGGAGTGGTTTGACTTCGCCATCTATGGCTACTTCGCCAGGGAGATCGGTGAGGCCTTCTTCCCGGCGGATGTGCCGTCGCTGCAGCTGCTCAGTGCCTTCGCGGTGTTTGCCGTGGGCTATCTGATGCGGCCGATCGGTGGGCTGGTGCTGGGGCCGATCGGGGATGTGGTGGGCCGGCGCGCGTTGCTGCTGGTGAGCGTGGCGGTGATGGCCGCCTGCAGCCTGGGGATTGCCTTGCTGCCACCCACCAGCCAGTGGGGGCATGCCTCCGCCGTGTTGCTGGTGCTGCTGCGCCTGCTGCAGGGGCTTTCAGTGGGAGGTGAGTTCACCGGATCGGTGGTGGCTCTGGTGGAAACGGCACCCGTGCAGCGGCGCGGCCTCACCGCCAGCTTGGCCAGCGCCGGTGCGGTGCTGGGCTTCGTGGGGGGATCGCTGGCGGCGGCCCTGATCCACCTCTGGCTCGCCCCGCCGGCCGTGCAGCACTGGGGCTGGCGAATCCCTTTCGTGCTGGGTGCCGCCTTGGGGATCTGGGCCCTGAGCCTGCGGAGCCATCTGGAGGAGACGCGGCCCGACGCGCCCGCCATGAGCCTGGGCGCTCACCTGGCTGAGCTGCGCTCCCAGCTGCCGGCGATGTTTCGGCTGATGGCGGCGGTGGCGCTCTCCTCGGTGAGCTTCTACGCCGCCACGGTGTTTGCGGTGCAGGAGGTGTCGGCACGGCTGCCAGCGTTGGCCGCCCGTTTCAACGCCATCACCACCCTCAACCAGGCGATCGGCGTGGGTCTGATTCTGTTGGGCGGCCATCTGGCCGATCGCACTGCACCTGTGGCCCTGGCACGGCGCCTGAATCTTGTTTTGGCGGTCTCTGTGTTGCCTGGAATGCTGCTGATCGCTGCTGGCACCCCGCTGGCCTTTGGCGTGGGCCAGGTGATCGTGTTGGTGCCGCTGATGCTGTATCTGGGTGTTTACCCCTCGCTGCTGCCCGGTCTGTTCCCTGCCGCCCAGCGCTGCAGCGCCTTCTCCTTGTCCTACAGCCTGGTGGTGGCCCTGCTGGGAGGCACGCTGCCGCTGATCGCCACCTGGCTGGAGGCGAGCCTGGGTCTGACGCAGGGGCCAGCGTTGTATTGCCTGATCTGGGCGGTGCCCACCCTGCTGGCGTACCGGCAGCTGGAGAGACATCTGGTGCCTGATCGCCAGGCCTGAAGGATCACGGCGCCACCCGCACCTCCGATCCGGAGAGCGCGGTGGGCTGGCCACCTGGTGCAGCCGTGATCGTGTACACGAAGCGGCTACCGTCCGGGCTGATGAAACTGGTGGCCTTCTGGCCGTCGGGGTAGGTGGCCGTACCGATGCAGTCGGCGCTGACGCTGTAGGTGGCCATCTCGACCCCACCGGAGCCATCGGAGCCCTGGTAGCTCAGCACGATGCCGCCCTGGCCGTCGTACACCTCGCGGCCGCTCTCGGCGTAGGGCTTGCCGTTGAGCACGCCGCTCTCGTTGTAGAGATACGTGCCCTTGAGGGTGGCGTTGCTGCAGGGCAGCGGGGTGGCCGATGCGGCGCTGCCGGCGGCCAGGGTCAGCAGGATGAGGGGGAGCCGGGCGATCCGGCAGGACTGCAGTAGCAGGGCGGACATGGGTTGGCGGTGAATGGGTCGGAAGGATCAGCTCAGGCTCGTGAAATCAGGCGTGAGTGGGTTGAATCCTTTGTACGGGTGGATATGCAGCTTGATCATGGAGAAGACCAGGGCTTTGCACAGGCACCAGAGCACGATGGCTGTGATCGCCGTGTAGCGATTGGCACGATGCACGGCGCCAAGCGTGACGTTGGAAACCAGCGTCAGCAGATAGATGAAGGCCCACTTTCTCGCAAAGCCCAGATTCGATTGGCTTCCGATCGAGAGGCGTTGCTCCCGGGCTGCTTCGAGCTGCTTGATTTCGTTGAGGATCTCCGCCGCCATGGCTTTGGTGGTGCACAGGGATCCGGGCTCCCGCACGGTGCAGGCGCCAGCGTCGATCGTCCAGGCGTGCCTGTAGAGGTTGGAAAGGGTTTGATCGATCTCTGGAGCGCGCCTCATGTTGTACTCCTTGCCCCATTCGCCCTGCTCAACCAGCTGGATGTACGACGACAGGTCGCCCTTCAGCTCGCTCGCGAGTGCGGGGGATGTCGCCACGATGATCCCAAGCCTGCTGAGGGCTGTCGCTTCGTTTTGCAGTGCGGCGGTCGCTGTCGATGTGTTCTGCCATACAGACGAGGCCATGAAGGCCAGCAGCAAGGCCAGCACGGTATTGGGGACACCCACGTAAGGCGCCACCAAAGGCTTGTTGATCAGGTGGTCGAACAGTCTGGTCTTGAAAACAATCAGGTAGGCGGCAAGCCCAAGGGCTGCGCTGATGATCAGCGCAAGGATGACTGGCCCAAGGCCAAATTTTGGAAAGAAGTAGAGCATTGTTTGGGGCTGATGGATCAGGCCTCAGCCGCGGCAGGGGATGCAGGTCTGCGTGGCCAGGTCCATCCCCTCAACCGCAACAGCACCCATGATGGCCAGGCTGGGGCCACTGGACATCCGTTGTCGAGGGTCTACTCAGCTGCACGGAATCAGGCAGAGATGGTGGGCCTTGGCACTGGGCACCACTTCAGGAGTGATGCGCTGATCGAAGCTGGCGAAGCAGCCGCCCTGGCTGGCGGCGAGGGCCAGTAGGTAGGCATCGGTGATCTGGCGTGGGCCCAGCAGCCGGTCCCAGCGGATCAACCCCTCCTGCAGCAAGCTGATCGGCTCCGGCCAGAACGTATGGCTGGCATGGCTGCAGGCTTCTGCCAAGCGTGCGGCCACCAGGGCGGCCGGTTGCGCATTGGGGTAAGCCGGTTGCGCCATGATCCGCACCACGCCGTTCTCGGTGATCGGGCAGGTGGCCCAACCGTGCGCGAGTTGCCCCTCCAGCCAGCGGGTGGCGGGCCGATGGAGCAGATGGCCCTGATCCAGCAGGGCGATCAGCACGTTGATGTCCAGCAGGGCCCGGCCCATCACAGGCCAGCCTCATCCCGCAGCTGATCGATCTGCTCGTTGGTTACCACCGCTCCGCCCCGGGCCTGGAAGGGGCGAAAACCAGCCACGCCTGGCGATGCTCCGGCCGGAGCCTGGCCCGTGGCTGCTGCGCCGCTGAGCGCAGCCCGCAACAGGCGCGACACCATCTGGCCCGCCGTGGTGCCCTGGCGGCGTGCCAGTTCCCGGGCGGCGGCCAACACGTCGTCTTCGATGTCGAGCGTGGTGCGCATAGCGCCCAGTTTACATCACTGCATTAGCGCATCACTGCATCCTGGCGCCGGGGGCGCAGGGCGCGGCCCGGCCAGTCCTGCCCTGGAGCGAGGATCAAGCCGCTGCTGCCGCAGGCCCGGTGCTGAGACCACTGCTGATCGCCCTGCCCCTGCCCCACCCCCATCTGGAGGGAACGCTGCTGCCGCGCGGTTTCTTTCTTGGCCTGGGGTTGATCTATCTCGCGGCCCTAGCCGTGGATCGCCTCGCGGCCCACTGGCGCTTGCCGGGGGCGGCCGCCGTGCTGCTGCTCGGCCTGGTGATTCCCACCGAGTGGTTGTCCCAGGCCCAGCCCCTCGGCCCGCTCCAGGTGGAAACCCTGCACCGGGTGAGCCTGGCCCTGCTGATCTTCTACGCCGGTCTCATGACCGACCTGCGCCGCATCCGCGGCATGAACGCGGCGGGCCTGCGGCTGGGCTGTGGCGGTGTGGTGATCACCGTGGCGATCACGGCTGTGGCCCTTCTGCTGCTTGCCCCTCTGCTGGCGGGTGGCTTGCCCCCGGCTGCCGCGGTGCTGGCGGTGTGGTGCCTCGGGGCCACCGATAGCGGCGCCATCGAGGATCTGCTGGTGGCGCTGCGCCATTCTGTCCGCGGACCCCTCAGCCATCTGCTGCAGTTCGAGGTGGCGGTGAGCACGCTGGTCACCTTGCTGGGTTTCGGGCTGGTGGCCGGTGTGCTGCAGGCCGTACCCCATGGCGACCATCAGGCCCTCCATGGGCAGTTGGCCGGTCGCCTGATCGACCAGCTGGGGGCTGTTGGCCTTCATGTGATCGCCGGCCTGCTGGCCGGGGTGGTCGTGGGCGTCGTGGCGCCGCGCCTGATCGATGCCCTGGTGCGCTCGGAGTCGATGCTGTTGCTGGTGGCGGTGGCGCTGGCGTTCGTGGCCTTCGGCTTCGGTCAGCTCCTGGGTGGTGGTGGGCTGCTGGCGGTGTTCGTGGCCGGGGTGATGCTCTCCAATGGCCGCTACCGGATCGGACGCTTTGAGCAGCAGGCCCTGGGCCGGGTGATGCATCCGCTGAACACGGCCGCCGAAATCACGGTGCTGCTGTTGCTCGGCCTGCTGGTGAAGCCCGCGGTTCTGATCACAGTGCTGCCGCTGGGGCTTGCGCTGGCGATCGTGCTGGCGCTGGCGCGGCTGCTGGCGGTTTCGGTGCTGCTGCCGTCCGGTCGGTTCCCCTGGCCCGACCGCCTGGTCGTTGCCGGTTGTGGGCTGCGGGCGGCGGTGCCCCTGGCGTTAGCGGTGTCGATGACCGAGGAACTGCCGCATCTGCGCGGCGTCGCCCCGGCGCTGGCGGAACCTCTGGGGGCGCAGCTGCTGGCGTTGCTGTTCGTGGTGGTGCTGGCCGATCTGGTGCTGCAGCCGCTGCTGATGCGCCGACTGCTGCCTTTCAAGCCCGAGACTGCTCCGGCCTGAACGGCGAACGCGCCACCAGGGCCGTGATGCCCAGCTGCTCCCGCCAGTCGGTCAGAGACCGATCCCAGCCCTCCTCCCAGCGCTGGGCCAGCAGCGGTGCGCAGACCCGGCCCAGCTCCAGGCCATAGGCCGCCGCCTGCCCTGCGTCCACCTCGCCGGCAGGCGGACCGTCCAGGCAGCGGTGCAGCAGATCGGCCCCCAGCAGCATGGCGCTGCCGGGCCAGCGCAGCTGCATCACGTTCACGGCATTCATCGCCGCTTCTCCAGCCGCAGTGGGCGGGCAGCCGCACACCACATGCCAGAGGTCGTGGGTGTGGCGCACGCGCTGGTGCAGCCAGGTGTCGTCGCCATCGCTGCCGGCCTGGAGCACCGGATCCGGCAGGGGCTGGCCGCCCGCATCGGCGAACCAGCTGGCGTAGGCGTGGCCGAGGCTCTCCTGCGGCAGTGCCAGCAGCTCGGCCGGGCTGGGCCAGGGCCCCCAGTAGCGCTCGTGGATCAGCGGCGCGATTGCCGGGTCGCTGCGCAGGGCGGCGCGGGCGGCATCGGCCACTGGCGTGGCATAGCTGCGGGTGAGCAGATCGAAGCCGTGGCCCAGGTCGTCCGGCTTCGCCGCCAGGGCCGAGAGATCGGTGGCGAGATGCAGCAGCTGGCGGCGCAGGGAGGAACGCATGGCACGGGAGATGGTTCGCGGCCCAACCGCACGGGCGGATCAGGTGATCACGGTGGGCGTCTCCATACCGGTGCGCACGCGGATCTCGGCCAGGGCATCGGCGGCGCTGATCAGGTCGGCCAGGGCCAGCTGCGGATCCTGCTGGAGATGCCCCTCGGGCGGCACATAGCTCTCCAGGTAGACCCGCAGGGTCGCGCCCTGGGTGCCGGTGCCCGAGAGGCGGAACACGACGCGGCTGCCGTCGTCGAGCAGCAGGCGCAGCCCCTGGCCCGTGGTCAGCGATCCATCGACCGGATCGGTGTAGCTGAAGTCGTCGGCGGTGGCGATGGCGCGGCCGGCGAAGCGTTCACCCGCCAGGGAGGGCAGCATCCCCTTGAGACGGTCGTAGAGGCCATGGGCCCGGTCGCTGGCGATGGCCTCGTAGTCGTGGCGGGAGTAGTAGTGGCGGCCGAAACGGCTCCAGTGGTCCGCCATGATCGCCGCCACCGAGGTGCGCTTGCGGGCCAGCAGCTGCAGCCAGAACAGCACCGCCCAGAGGCCATCCTTCTCGCGGATGTGGTTGCTGCCGGTGCCGAAGCTCTCCTCGCCGCAGAGGGTGATGCGGCCGGCGTCCAGCAGGTTGCCGAAGAACTTCCAGCCCGTGGGCGTTTCGTAGCAGGCGATCCCCAGCTGCTGGGCCACCACGTCCACGGCGGCGCTGGTGGGCATCGAGCGGGCCACGCCGGCCAGGCCATCGGCGTAGGCCGGGGCCAGGGTGGCGTTGGCGGTGAGCACGGCCAGGCTGTCGCTGGGATTCACGAAGCAGCGCCGCCCCAGGATCATGTTGCGGTCGCCGTCGCCGTCACAGGCGGCCCCGAAGCGGTAGTCGTCGCCCTGGAGCAGCAGCTCCGCCAGCTCATGGGCGTAGGTGAGGTTGGGGTCGGGGTGGCCGCTGCCGAAATCCTCCAGGGGGACGGCGTTGCGCACCGTGCCCTTCGGCGCGCCCAGCAGCCCCTCCAGCAGCCGCTTGGCATAGGGCCCGGTCACCGCGTGCATGGCATCGAAGGCGATCGGGTAGTTGTTGCGCAGCAGATCGCCGATCTGATCGAAGTCGAACAGCTGCTGCATCAGCGCCAGGTAGTCGTCCACCCCGTCGATCACCTCCACCGTGAGCGCCGCGATGGCGTGCTGGCCCGGAGCCTCCAGGGAGACGGCCGGGGCCTCCACGATCCGGTAGCCGTCGAGGCTCTGGCTGCAGGCGTAGATGGCGTCCGTGAGCGACTCCGGCGCCGGGCCGCCGTTGGCCCCGTTCACCTTGACCCCGAAATCGCCCTCGGGCCCGCCCGGGTTGTGGCTGGCCGAGAGGATGATGCCGGCCACCGCCCCGTGCTTGCGGATCAGGTTCGAGGCCGCCGGGGTGGAGAGGATGCCGCCGGTGGTGGTGATCAGCCGGGCCACGCCATGGGCGGCCGCCATGCGGCTGATCACGTCGATGGCGCGGCGGTTGCCGTAGCGGCCATCGCCACCCACCACCAGCGTGCCGCCCGCGACCCCGGGCACGGTGCGCAGGATCGCTTCGATGAAGCTCTCCAGGTAGTGGGGCGTCTCGAACTGGCGACTGCTCTTGCGCAGGCCCGAGGTCCCTGGTTTCTGATCGGCGAAGGGCTGATCGAGCGTCACGCGCAGCACGCTGCTGGTCATCGGGGAGGGCCGGGGGGCCCCAAGCTAACTCCGCTGTTTTCTCGTGCCGGCTGCACTCTTCGCCCCGGCACCGCGGGCTGCCGGGATCGCCCGTGTCGGCATCGGCCCTGGCGGCTAGCTTGCGGCCATGCCTGAGGCCGCCCCCGTGTCGCTGTCCCGCCGCGTTCTGCCGCTGCATCGCTCCCCCTCTTGCGCCTCCCGCCGCGCCCTGGCCGGGGCGGCCCTGGTGCTGATCTCGGGTCTGGGCGCCCTCACCCTGCCCCGGGCCGCGGCTGCCGTGATGGGTGGGGCCCGGAGCAAGCCCTATCCCGAGGCGGTGGCCACCACCAAGCTGGCGGCCCAGGCGGTCCTCGATCGCGACGGGGCGGAAAGCTGCCTGCGGGGCAAGCTCACCAACGCGCTGCTGGGCCTTTCGGCCAGCTGCGAGGCCGCCGGCGAGCGCAATTCCCTCTGCCAGCTGGCGGATCGGGCCGCCGCCACCACCGGCTGGAGCATCGCCTTCATGGACAGCACGGCCCAGCAGCTGCTGGCCCTGATGGATCCCGCCAAGGCCAGGCCCTGAGGGCTGGGGCTCGGCCCCGCTGAGCCGCCGCCGCCGGCCTAACGGGTCGGGCTGCCGGATCCAGCGCCGCCAGGAGCGGCGCTGGGGGCTGGCTCCGGAGCTTTTTCACGGGTGCGGCAGACCGCCAGCAGGCTCTGGGCCGGTGCCACCAGCGCCTCGCGGCGGCTGAAGCTGTTGCTGGCAGCCGGGGTGGAGCGCGCGCTCAGATTCCAGAGCAGGTCCTTGCAGCTGGCCGGCAGGCGCGGGTGATCCAGCAGCGGATCGGCCAGGCTGCGGGAGCGGGCGCAGGCCTCTGCGGTGTTCTCCCGGGCGCAGGCCAGGGCCGCCAGCTGCACCTCCCGCAGGCTGGCCTGGCTGGGGAAGGGCACCCATCCCGCCTGGGCCCGGACCGCGGCTGGACCGGCCGCCGCGGCCAGCAGTCCCAGGGCGCTCGCCAGGAGCCAGCGGGGGCCTGGCAGCCGGATCCGGTGGACTGGGGGCATGGCGGGCGCGGAGACGGGCGTTGGCGCCATCATCGCCGCATCCGCCCGCTGCCGCAGAGCCGGCGGCCGCGCTCCAGCCGCCGCTGCAGCCGCGGGTTGAGGCCCAGTTCCGCCTCCCGCCAGAGGCGGTCCATCTCGTGGCTGAAGTGGGCCGCCAGCAGGGGTGAGTCGATCACCAGCAGGGTCTCGTCGTTCTGGTGGGCCGCACTGGGGCTCCAGTTGAAGGAGCCCGACACCACGGTGCGGCCGTCGATCACGGCCAGCTTGTGGTGCAGCTTGTCGCCCCGGGCCAGGCGGGGTGTGCCCACGCCCTCCAGGGGCCGGGCCAGGGGGCGGTTGCCGGCCTCCAGGCCGCAGTCGCGATCGGGCAGGGCCGCCCCCAGCAGATCGAGCACTTCGGAGAAGGACCGGCTGGCGAATCCAGGATCGGCCAGCACCCGCAGGGCCACGCCCCGCTGCTGCAGCTGCACCAGGCTGGTGGTGAGCTCCTGGGCCGAGAACACGAACAGGGCCAGGTCCACCCGGCGACGGGCCTCAGCCAGCACCGAGGCCAGCAGGGTCAGGCCCTGGTTGGGATCGCTGCGGCGATGGGGGGCGAACAGCAGCCGGAGGCGCGTGGGGCCGACCCACAGCTCCTGCACCCCGCCCGCCTGCTTGGCCAGCCCGAAGCGGCTGTCGGCCCGGCCGCCCGGACCGTCCCCCCACATCCGCCGGAATTCGCCCGCAAATGCGGCTGCCAGGGGTGCGCTCTCGATCTGCAGCAGGTGGTTCACGTTGCCGCGGGTGCGGTCGTCGTCCGGATCGCCGTGGATGCAGGAGGGGGTGAAGTTGGCCGAGCCGCTCACCACCAGGCGCCGGTCCACCACCAGGAACTTGGAGTGCATCAGGCCGCTGCCGGCGCTGCCGTCGGCGGTGTCATCCAGCAGGGGCACGCCGGCGCGCTTCAGGATCGCCACTGCATCGCTGCGCTGGCGCTCGTCGCCACTGAGCACGCCGTCGCGGTTGCGGTCCGCCAGGGCCATCAGCTGCTGCTTGCGCTGGCGCAGGTGTGGGCTGAGCTCGGCGTCGTGCTGCTCGCTCCAGGGCTGGCTGTAGGTGTTCTCCAGCACCACCCGCACGGTCACGCCGGCCCGCTGCCGCTCCACCAGGGCCTCCGCCACCGCCGGCAGCGACAGCTCCTGCACCGCCACCAGCAGCTCCCGCCGGGCCGAGCGGATCGCCTCCAGCAGCAGGGCTTCCAGGTCGTCGCCGCTGCGCCACTGGCCGCTGATCGGGCTGCGGTAGCGGGCCTCGGCCCGGTGGTTGAACGCCACCGTGATCCCCGGCGGCAGGGGCAGGGGGTCGGGGCTGGCTCCGCTCAGTCGGCCGGTGGCGCTGCAGCCGGCCAGGCCAGGCAGCAGCAGCAGGGAGGACAGCAGCCGCAACGGACGGTGCGGTGCAGGTCGGATCAGGGCCATGGGCGACCAGGCGGGGAGCCTCAGGGTTCCCGCGCCCGTGGACCTGGGGCCCCAGGCAGGCGGAGCGCCTGCCCGAACCTCAGTCGTGCTGCGGCATTTCGGAGGTGCGCAGCATGGCCACGAACCAGAGGCTGCTGAGCAGCACCGCCGCCGCCACGCCGGCGCCGATGCCCACCCGCACCATCAGCAGCGGCACCACCACGGGCACCGCCAGGGTGCCGGCCAGGGGCGTGAAGGCCACCAGCTTGCGGACCAGGCTCAGGCGCGGGGCCACGGCGTCCTGCGGGGTCGGCTCAGGGGAGGTCAGAACCACTCGGCCACGGCCTGGTCGCTGGGGTTGCTGTTGTCCTCGGGGGTGCGCCGCTCGAACTCCAGGGTGATGTGGCGCTTCTGCTCGCCATCCGCGGCCACGGCCTGGATCGCATAGACCTGCTGGCCGTCGCGGAAGGGCACCTGCACCCGGAAGGTGCCGTCGCTGGAGAGGGGCACCTCCTCATCGCCGATGGTGAGCCGGGCCGAGGGGTCGGTGGCGCCGTAGACGATCAGTTCGGCGTCCGCCACCAGCCAGAAGGACCGCTGGCGCGGGGCCACGCCGCCGGCGCCGGACTCATTGCGGCCGCTGGCCCACAGGCCCACGCCGGAGGCGTTGAGCCCGAGCCCGCTGCTGTCGCTGTCCTCCAGTTCGTGGAAGGCCTCGGAGCCCCGGCCCAGGCGGCGCCAGCCGGTGGTGGCCGTCTGATACAGGCGCTCGTGCAGGTTGCTGTCACTGCTGGCGCTGGGGGAGGCCACCGAGGGGAAGGTGGCGGGGGGCGTCTCCAGGGAGAAGGGCACGAACTGATCGAGGATCTGCTCGCTGGGGTGCAGGGCCGGCACCCGGGCCACGGCCGAGCTGGCCAGGGCGATCCAGCCGCCACCGGACTTGCGGTAGCCCAGCTCCACCCGGTAGTCGCGGTCGCTCAGGGGCACGGGCAGGTACCACTCGGTGGCATGGCTGTCGACGGGCACCTCCTGCAGGGTGTGGGGGTGGGCGCCGCCGTTGCTCAGGCCGGTCACATCCGCCACCCGCAGGCAGAGCTGGCTGGCGCCGGCTCGCTGGGCCTGCTGGCGGTCGGCTTCGCAGATCTCCCAGAACACGTAGGCCCACTGGGGATCACGGGGCAGGAACACCACCCGCGTCTCCGAGTCCGGACGGTGGGGCGGGGGCAGCTCGGCCTCCAGCACGGCCAGGTTGGTGGCCGTCGCCGATGCCGCCAGGCCGGAGCCTGCGTCCATGAATCCGACGCTGCCGGTCTCCGCGGCGGCCTCCGTGCCGACCTGGCGACTGCTGATGGCGCTCAGCAGCTCCTCCTTGGATTTGCGGCTGTAGAGGCTTACCCCCAGGTCGCTGGCGATCTGGCGCAGTTGGCGCAGAGTCATCCGAGCAAGCGAGGAAAGGGTCTGACTCACAGCGCCTCCGGATTGTGTTTGGGATCAGTGTGGCCAACTCTCTCCGCAATCCTCCGCGAGCGGGACACGCCGTCAGCATCCGCTGACCCCTGCCGGGGCGCTGGGCACAAAAAAAGCGACGGGGTGACCGTCGCTTTGGAGTGCCTTGGATGGGGGATGCCGAAGCGCCCGGGGGCTGGGATCAGCGCCCCAGGCTGCGGTAGGGCACCTTCGCCAGGTAATCGATGCCGGTGTTGCCGGAGGAGCCGCCACGGGTGCGGAGGGCCGGCAGGGTGCGCACCCAGGGCAGGTAGTCCTGCGGGAAGCCGCCGCGGCGCTGGGAGGCGCGCTCGGGCAGGGTGCGGGCCGTGCCGGTGTACACGATCTGGGGGAAGCCCAGGATGCCGCGGTAGTAGGCCTCGTAGCGGGGGGTGGTGATGTTGAAGGGGGTCTCACCCAGATCACGGCTGCCCACCACGCGGTTGCGGTGGTAGGGCACGGTGTCGTAGCCGAAGTTGTCCAGGTACTCCTGGCTGTTAAGGATGTCGTCCACGGCGCCGCGGATGCCGCGGGTCATGATCACGGCGGACCAGGCGATCTCCTCGGACTTGCCGTAGGTGGGACGGCCCAGCAGCTTCTCCACCAGGTGGCGGGCCACCCGGTAGTTGCTGTTGAGGTTGTAGAAGCTGCGGGTGAAGGTGTCCGAGAGGGCCAGCGAGCGGATGAAGTCCCGCACGGTGATCTGGCCGTCACGCAGCTGGGACTCCAGGGTGCGATCGCGGTCGACCTTGAAGGCGTGGAAGAACAGCTGGCGGTAGGCCGCCTCGATCACGAAGTTCTGGTCTTCCCGATCCATGGCCTTGTCCATGGATACGGCTTTCGGATCCTCATCCGAACCCACCCGCAGGGCCGCCACGCGGGAGTTCTGCGTCGTGGGCGCGTACTTCAGAAGAGGAAGGGCCACTCGAACTTCGGCATCCGTCGTGGCTGATCGTAGAAGTGCGGATCAGGGCGGCCCGCCGGGGCCTGGTCAGGGCTCACAGTCCGTAACGTTGCCTACCGCCGCGCCGATTGCCGATCGCCCGCCAGCCCGCAGGCGCCCGCTCACCAGCCCAGCAGCGAGAGGGCCGGCTCGGCCCCACCGCCCGCCTCCGCTGCGTTCGCGCCGCCGGCCTCCGCCGGTGCTGCCGCGTCGTCGTCGGCATGGCAGCGGGTCTCGACGCAGAAGGAGGCGGTGTTGGAGAGCCCCTCCACCGTGCTGGTGCGCAGCCGCACGTCCGGCCCGGCGAAGCTGAACCGCTCGAGCGAGCTCATCGTCTCGTAGTCGGTGGTGAGCAGCAGGTGGTCGCGCGCGTCCATGGCGAAGTGGCCGGCCACCGGTGCGGTCTCGGCATAGCCCCGGTCGCGCAGCAGCAGCCCGGCGCGGCCCCGCTCATCGGTGGGGATCAGGCCGAACAGGCTCTCGCCCTCGTGGGCCTCACCGGCCTTGTCCCAGGCCATCGAGCCGCTCCAGCGCACCCGGCAGCCCCCCACCAGCCCCGCCGGATCCTGGCCGTGCAGTTCGGCGATCGCCCGCAGCCGGGCATCGCCGAGCTCCAGCTCCTCCACCACGATCAGCGAGCCGCCGGCCTCGGCGCGGCGGTGCAGCAGGTGGTGGCTGCTGCGCTGGGAGCGCCAGCGGCCGCAGCTCAGCTGGAAGAAGCTGAGGGCGTCGGCGATCGGGGTGGTCACGGGCCAGCGTCGTCTGCAGCGATGATCGCAAGCCAGCGCCTCCCCCTGCCCGGTCGAGCCCACCGTGTCGAGCCCCTGTGTTGCGCCCCCGCGTTGAGCCGGCCCTGCGGCGCCCGCTGTGTTGATGGGAGCCCTGGCGGCGCTGGCCGCCGCCCTCTGCTGGACCGTGGCCAGCAGCCTCTGGCGCGGCCTGCCGACTTCGCTCTCGCCCGCCCGGCTCAACCTCTACAAGAACCTGCTGGCCCTGGCGTTGCTGCTGCCGCTGGTGGCGCTGCGGCCCTGGTCGGCGCCGGCCGGCCCGCTGGCGCTGCTGCTGCTCAGCGGCGTGCTCGGGATCGCCGCCGGTGACAGCTTCTATTTCGCCGCCCTGCGGCGCCTGGGCACCCGCCGCACCCTCACGCTCGATGCCGGCGGCCCCGGCCTGGCGGCGGTGGCCGGTGCCCTGCTCCTGGCGGAGTGGCCCACGGCCGGCCAGTGGCTGGGCCTGGGGCTGATCAGCCTGGCGGTGCTGCTGGTGGCCCGGCAGCGGCCCAGCGACGGGCTGGCGGTACCCGGTTCGGCTGCCAGCCAGCGGCGCGGCATCGCCCTGGCCCGCGCCGCCCTGGTCTGCGGCAGTGGCGGCGCCCTGCTGGCCCGGGCCGCCCTGCGGGCCAGCGCCTTGGATCCGCTGCAGTCGGCCACGCTGCGGCTGGCGGCCGCTGCCCTGGTGCTGCTGCCCCTGCTGCGCGCTCTGCCGCCCCTGGGCCAGGGGCCGCGGCCCGCCGGCCGTCGCTGGCCCCTGGCGCTGGCGGCCACCCTGCTGGGCACCAGCCTGGGCATTGCCCTGCAGCAGGCCGCCCTGCAGCGGCTCCCGGGCGGTCTGGCGGTGGCGCTGATGGCCACGGCCCCGGTGATGGCCCTGCCGCTGGCGGGCCTGGACGGGGACCGGCCGGGCCCGACCGGGGTGGCCGCTGCCCTGCTGGCCCTGGTGGGCGTCAGCTGTGTGGTGGGGCTGGGTTCGGGCTGAGGTCCGGGTCGGCGGCGAGGCGGGCATCGGCCTGGCGGCGGCCCCAGGTCACCAGGTCGGCGATCGTGAGCTGCAGGGGCGGGCGCTGCTGCTCCTGGGCGATCGCCTCCAGCTGCACGGCGGCCTTGCCCAGCTGCTCCAGCAGCACCGGGGTGAAGCCGGGATCGGCCTGGAGGGCGGGCTGGCCGGCGGCCCAGCGGCCCAGGGCCTCGGCCGCTGGGAGGTCCGCCCCAGGGGCGTCGGCCGATGACGGGGCCGCCTGCTGCAGGCAGCGCAGGCTGTGGGCCAGCAGGCGCAGGTGGTGGCGCTCCAGGGCCGGCAGCAGGCTGCTCTCCAGCTCCTGCAGGTCCTGAAGGCTCAGCACGGCTCGGGGCTTTGGGGCTGCAGTCGGAAGCCGCAGGCGTGGCTCCCCTCCAGCAGCCAGTGGATCCGCTCCACCTGGCAGTCGGGGAAGGTGTGGCGTATCAGCTGCAGTTCCTGGTCGCACACGCAGGGGAACTGTTCGGCGATGCGCATCACGGAACAGTGGAATTCGCTCATCAGCCAGGCGGGTCCCTCGCCCTCGCGGCGGAATTCGGCCACGTAGCCCTCGCGCCGGCGCAGTTCCACCAGGCGCTCGAGCCGCTGGGGCAGGGGCCCGCTGCCGATCTGCTGGCGGTAGTCGGTGGCCTTGTCGGCGGCCTGCTGGCGCAGCAACCCCCGCACCATGTCCGGCGGCAGGCTGGCGGCCATCGAGCTGAGCAGGCCCAGGGCGAAGTGTTCGCTGCCGTCGGGGAAGTGGCCGCGGCCGGCGGGGGTGAGGTGCCAGCGGTTGCTGGGTCGACCGGGGCCCTCCGGCGCCGGGCTGGCCTCCACCAGGCCCTCCTCCTCCAGGCCGCGCAGGTGGCGGCGCATCACCTGCACCGACACGCCGAGCTCCTCAGCCAGCTGGCCCGCTGTCCGTTCACCCTGTTGCAGCAACAGGGTTAGGGCGGCTTCGCGGGTGGGGGCCTGGGTAGAGGCGCTCATGGCAGCGACCGATCTGCTACACCCTGCCACGTCCGAAGGGCAGCTGTGGGACCGGCAGGCGCCACAATGGCGGGTCCCCACCCAGTCGCCGGCCTGCCTGCCCTAGGCTCCTGGATACGAAACGCCATCGTTTCGTAATTCCCGTGATGGCCTGGGCCTGGCCGCACCCGGTTCGCCCCGTTCTCCCGACCCCATGTCCGACGCTCCCAGCACTCCGGCGGCCCCGGCGACAGCGCAGGCTTCCGACAGCCTTGAGGTGATCCGCAAGTTCGCCGAGACCTACGCCCAGCGCACCGGCACCTATTTCTGCAGTGATCCCGGTGTGACCGCGGTGGTGCTGGAGGGTCTGGCCCGCCACAAGGACGATCTGGGCGGTGCCCTCTGCCCCTGCCGTCACTACGAGGACAAGCAGGCCGAGGTGGCCCAGGCGTTCTGGAACTGCCCCTGCGTGCCGATGCGCGAGCGCAAGGAGTGCCATTGCATGCTGTTCCTCACGGAGGACAACCCGTTCCGGGGCGAGAAGCAGACCATCGGCCTCGACGAGATCAAAGCCCTGACCGCCGGCTGACCCGGCTCTATCCCGCACCTTCCATGAGCAGCCCGCAGGCCGTTGGTGATCTGGTGAGCCAGCCATACAAGTATGGCTTTGTCACCGATATCGAAACCGAGAAGATCGCCAAGGGCCTCAGCGAGGATGTGGTGCGGCTGATCTCCAGCAAGAAGGACGAGCCGGCCTTTCTGCTCGACTTCCGGCTGCGGGCCTACCGGCACTGGTTGACCATGGCCGAGCCCGACTGGGCCGCCCTGGGCTATCCGCCGATCGACTACCAGGAGATCATCTATTACGCGGCGCCCAAGCAGCAGGTCAAGAAGGCCAGCCTCGACGAGGTGGATCCCAAGCTGCTGGAGACCTTCGACAAGCTCGGCATCCCGCTGAGTGAGCAGAAGCGCCTCTCCAACGTGGCCGTGGATGCCGTGTTCGACAGCGTGTCGATCGCCACGACCTACAAGGAGAAGCTGGCCGAGCACGGCGTGATCTTCTGCTCGATCAGCGAGGCGGTGAAGGAACACCCGGAGCTGATCGAGCGCTATCTCGGCACGGTGGTGCCCAGCAACGACAACTACTTCGCGGCCCTGAACTCCGCCGTGTTCAGCGACGGCTCCTTCGTGTTCATTCCCAAGGGAGTGGACTGTCCGATGGAGCTCTCCACCTACTTCCGCATCAACTCCGGCGACACGGGCCAGTTTGAGCGCACCCTGATCGTGGCCGAGGAGGGCGCCTCGGTGAGCTACTTGGAGGGCTGCACCGCCCCGATGTTCGACACCAACCAGCTGCATGCTGCCGTGGTGGAGCTGGTGGTGCTGGATGACGCCTCCATCAAGTATTCCACCGTGCAGAACTGGTACGCCGGTGATGAGAATGGCGTGGGTGGCATCTACAACTTCGTGACCAAGCGCGGCCAGTGCCGCGGCGCCCGCAGCAAGATCAGCTGGACCCAGGTGGAAACGGGCTCAGCCATCACCTGGAAATACCCCAGCTGCGTGCTGCAGGGGGCCGATTCGGTGGGCGAGTTCTACTCCGTGGCGCTCACCAACAACCGCCAGCAGGCCGACACCGGCACCAAGATGATCCATGTGGGGCCCCGCACCCGCTCCACGATCGTGAGCAAGGGCATCAGCGCCGGCCATTCCGCCAACAGCTACCGGGGTCTGGTGCAGATCGGCCCCAAGGCGGTGGGGGCCAAGAACTACAGCCAGTGCGATTCGATGCTGATCGGCGACCAGGCGGCCGCCAACACCTATCCCTACATCCGCTCCCAGCAGCCCCAGGCGGCGGTGGAGCACGAGGCCAGCACCTGCCGGATCTCGGAGGATCAGCTCTTCTACCTGCAGAGCCGCGGCATCGGCTTCGAAGAGGCGGTGTCGATGATGGTGAGCGGCTTCTGCCGCGATGTGTTCAACCAGCTGCCGATGGAATTCGCGGCCGAGGCCGACAAGCTGTTGGCCCTGAAGCTGGAGGGCTCGGTGGGCTGATCCCGCCCCCCAGGCCGACGCCTCCAGGTGCACTGATCTGGGCCCCCGCGCCGGTCCGTGCCCACCGATTCCGCTCTGTTCTCGTCCTCTCCATTTCCCGATCTGCCCGTGATTCGTCCCGATGCCCCCGTTCTGCTTGAGATCCGGGATCTGCATGCCCGGGTTGAGGCCAAGGCGATCCTCAAGGGCGTGAACCTCACGATCCGCGCCGGCGAGATCCACGCGGTGATGGGCCGCAACGGCAGCGGTAAGAGCACCCTCTCCAAGGTGCTGGCGGGCCACCCCGCCTACACCGTCACCGGTGGAAGCGTGACCTACCGCGGCGAGAACCTGCTGGAGCTGGACCCCGAGACCCGCGCCCGCGCCGGTGTGTTCCTCGGCTTCCAGTACCCGGTGGAGATCCCGGGGGTGAGCAATCTGGAATTCCTGCGGGTGTCCACCAACGCCCGCCGCCTGCACCGCGGCGAGGCCGAACTCGACACCTTCGAGTTTGAGGACCTGGTGCGCGAGCGCCTGCAGGTGGTGCAGATGGATCCGGCCTTCCTGGAGCGCTCGGTGAACGAGGGCTTCAGCGGCGGCGAGAAGAAGCGCAACGAGATCCTGCAGATGGCCCTGCTGGAACCGCTGGTGGCCATCCTCGACGAGACCGACTCAGGCCTCGACATCGACGCCCTGCGCATCGTGGCCGGCGGCGTGAACCACCTGGCCACCCCCGACACCGCCACCCTGCTGATCACCCATTACCAGCGCCTGCTGGATGCGATCACCCCGGATTACGTGCATGTGATGGCGGCGGGCCGGATCCTGCGCACCGGCGGCAAGGAGCTGGCCCTGGAGCTGGAGCAGCGCGGCTACGACTGGGTGGATGCGGAACTGGCGGCCCTGGACGGTGCCGAGGCCGATCGCCTGCCCGCGGAGGTGGCCTGATGGTGGCCAGCGCCACGGCCCAGGTGCCCGCCGCCAACGGCGGCGGCCTGGAGGGCTGGACCCGGCAGCTGCTGGAGCGCCTGCCGGCGGCGGCAGGACCCCTGGCGGCGGTGCAGGAGCGGGGCCGGGCGGCCCTGGCGGCGCTGCCCGTACCCTCCTCGCGTCAGGAGGACTGGCGCTTCACCGATCTCTCCCTGCTCACGGGCCTGGAGCCGGCGGCGCCCGGCGCGGCGGCCCAGGCGGCGGGTGATCTGCCCCCCGCCGCTCCGGGCGTGGTTCGCCTGCTGCTGGATGGCCGCAGCGACCCCCTGGCGGGGGTCACCCTGCCCCTGGGCCTCTCGGCGCTGAACCCGGCGGAGCTGGCCCAGGCCCTGGGCCACACCCTGGCCGCCACCGGCTGCGAACAGCACTGGCCGGTGGAGCTGAACCATGCCACCAGCGAGCAGGTGCTGGCCCTGCGGGTCGCCAGTCGCCACAGCGTGACGCTGGAGCTGGTGAGCGTTGCGGGCGCCGGACTGCTGCCGCTGCGGCTGCTGCTGATCCTGGAGGAGAAGGCCGAGCTGGACCTCTCCCAGCTGGTGCAGGCCCAGGGAGCTGGCCTTACCTCGCTGGTGCTGGAGGCGCATCTGGCCCGCAGCGCGAGGCTGCACCACGGCCTCGTGGCCCTGGGCCAGCCTCAGGCGGGTCTGCTGGCCCACCTGGCCCTGGAGCAGGAGCCCGAGAGCGCCGTCACCCTCGTGTCGGCAACGGCCGGCTGGGGGCTGGCCCGGCTCGAGCCGCGCGTGCGCCAGGTGGATGGCGGCGCCCGCACCACCCTGCGGGGCCTGCAGCTGGTGGATGGCCGCCAGATCGCCGATACCCACAGCCATGTGCTCTTCTCCGGCCCCGAGGGCGAGCTGGACCAGCTCCATAAGGCGGTGGCCGATGGTGCCGGCCGCAGCGTGTTCAACGGCGCCGTGCGGGTGCCGCGCCCTGCCCAGCGCACCAACGCCGCCCAGCTCAGCCGCAGCCTGCTGCTCTCCGACCGGGCCCGGATCGACACCAAACCCGAGCTGGAGATCGTGGCCGACGACGTGAAGTGCGCCCACGGCGCCACCGTGAGCTGCCTGCAGACCGACGAGCTCTTCTATTTGCAGAGCCGGGGGCTGGCGGCCAGTCAGGCCTCCGACCTGCTGCAGCGGGCCTTCTGCGAGGAGGTGTTGCGCGAACTACCCGCCGCCGCCCGCAGCTGGGGCTCCTTCCAGGCCATGCTGAGCGCTGCCGGCAGCGGGGAGGACAGGCCATGACCAGCACGGTGCCCGCCGCCGGATTTGAAGCGGCCACGGCCGTGCGCCTGGCGACCCACGAGGTTGACCTGGCTGCCGTGGCCCCCGTGGCGAATCCCGGCCTTGATCCCACCGAGGATCTGGCCGCCCTGACCCGGCCCGACTTCCCCCTGCTGGCCCAGACCGCCTGCCTGGGTCAGCGGCTGATCTATCTCGACCACGCCGCCACCAGCCAGAAGCCGCGCCAGGTGCTCGCGGCCCTGCAGCACTACTACGACCACGACAACGCCAACGTGCACCGTGGCGCCCACCAGCTGAGCGCCCGGGCCACCGAGGGCTTCGAGGGGGCCCGCGCCAAGACGGCGGCCTTCGTGGGGGCGGCCTCGCCCAACGAGATCGTGTTCACCCGCAACGCCAGCGAGGCAATCAACCTGGTGGCCCGCACCTGGGGTGAGGCCAACCTGCTGCCCGGCGATGAGGTGCTGCTCACGGTGATGGAGCACCACAGCAACCTGGTGCCCTGGCAGCTGCTGGCGGCCCGCACCGGCTGCGTGCTGCGCCATGCGGGTCTCACCGAGAGCGGTGAGCTGGATCTCGACGACCTGCGCAGCAAGATCACCGAGCGCACCCGGCTGGTGAGCCTGGTACAGGTGAGCAACACCCTGGGCTGCCTCAATCCGATCGCTGCGATTGCGCCCCTGGCCCACGCCGCCGGTGCCCTGCTGCTGGTGGATGCCTGCCAGAGCCTGCCCCATCTGCCGGTGAACGTGGCACAGCTGGGGGCCGACTTCCTGGTGGGCAGCTCCCACAAGCTCTGCGGGCCCACCGGCATGGGCTTCCTCTGGGGGCGCGAGGCGCTGCTGGAGGCGATGCCGCCCTTCCTCGGCGGCGGCGAGATGATTCAGGACGTGTATCTGGACCACAGCAGCTGGGCGGGGCTGCCCCACAAGTTCGAGGCGGGCACGCCGGCCATCGGCGAGGCGATCGGCATGGGCGCGGCCCTTGATTACCTCAACGCCATCGGCCTGGAGCGGATCCACGCCTGGGAGCAGCGGCTGACGCGTCACCTGTTCGCGCGCCTGCAGGCGATCGATGGCCTGCGGATCCTCGGCCCCACCCCGGAGCAGCAGCCCGACCGCGGTGCCCTGGCCGCCTTCACGGTGGAGGGCCTGCACGCCAACGACATGGCCGAGCTGCTGGATGCGGCCGGCATCTGCATCCGCAGCGGCCACCACTGCACCCAGCCCCTGCACCGCCACTACGGCCTGAGTGCCAGCGCCCGCGCCAGCCTCAGCTTCACCACCAGCTTCGAGGAGATCGACCGCTTCGCCGAGGAGCTGCAGGGCACGATCGGCTTCCTGCGGGAGCACAGCTGAGGGCGGTGCTCCCGCAGGATCGTTCGCACGCCAGCTCCTGCTTCGCCTTCGAGGCCGGCTTCACGTCCGATTCTGAGCTGCTTCTGCTGGCGGTGCGACGCCAGCTGGATCTGGCCGGCGTTAACTGGGTCGAGTTCAGCGCTGGCGAACGGACCGAGCTGATGGCCTGGCCGGATGATCCCGTGCCCATTGAGGCCCTGCGAACCTACCTGCTGGCGCACACTGAGGCGCTGGCGGCCGGGGCGCCGGGCCAAGGAGCTACGGCGGCCCGTGTGGCCGAACCCTGGCAGCAGGGCGATGGTCTGCCGGAGCTGGTGGCCGCCTCGTGCCGGCAGCTGGGCTTGGTGGTGCGTGCTTAAGCTCGATGACTTGGAGCCCTTCCCCCGGGTGAAGCTCGGCCAACCCGGATACGAACACTGCAACCTGCCGCGGGCCCTGGCCGAGTTCGGTCTGCGGGCCTAGATGTTCTGTCTCAGCAGGTTGTTCAGCTGACAAGGGGGTGTGAGGCCGCTACGGGTTGAGGTGCGACCCACCAACCCCGACCTCACGCCTCCATGCATAGCCACCCCAATGCCCGCCTGACACAGCGAGGCCGGCTCCGGCTTGTGACCCAGCACCTGGAGCACGGCCGCAGCCTCGCCGAGCTGGCAGCCGAGAACGGGATCAGTCTCCGCTGCG
>NZ_CALROT020000014.1:0-59276 GCF_943369875.1 Vulcanococcus limneticus LL | reverse complement strand
GCTGGAGAGTGGTGGTCATGAGAACG
This sequence comes from Vulcanococcus limneticus LL, assembly GCF_943369875.1. Lineage (GTDB taxonomy): Bacteria > Cyanobacteriota > Cyanobacteriia > PCC-6307 > Cyanobiaceae > Vulcanococcus > Vulcanococcus limneticus_A. The sequence goes on along the minus strand of NZ_CALROT020000014.1, from coordinate 59,250 downwards.
GGTGGGAATGCACCAGACCCGAAGGCCAGGGGCGGTAAGTAGGGCGGTGAACCGGCCCCGAGGGGCGTGGATCAACCACCTGCCGCACTGTAACGGAAGATTGCGCGTTCTGTGAAGGGGGATTGAGCTGCGTCGCCCGGCCATGAAGTCCCATTGCGGGCTGAGCCACCGCCACAACAGGGGTCGGCCAGGCCCAGCCCAGGGGGCTTAAGGTTTTATTTGGAATTCAACGGAGACGTGCTTTGGTCTTGATCCGGTGGGACAGGGACGGGCAGCGCGGCGAGATCACCGTCCCCCTCCAGGAAGCCCGGGCCCAGCGCGAACAGCTGGAGCGCCAGGGGGCCGTCGTCTACTGGAGCGAGCGGCTGGCCTGAGGCTGGCGCCCCACCGGCGGCACTGCTAGGAGTTCAGCGCCATCCATTGCTGGTGCTGGCCCATGCGGCTGCGCGCACTGCCCTCCGGGGCCCTGATCTCCCTGGCCGTGCTGGCCCTCGGCCTGGGGGGCTGCGGCTGGAATCCAGGCGCCGAGCGCCAGCGGCTGGAGCGGCTGGAACTGCGGGTGCAGCAGCTGGAGCAGCGCCAGGCCCAGCCCCACGCCGACGACACGGCCGATCGGTCCGGCAAGCCGCCGGCGGGCGTGGTCAAGTCGCTCACCTTCCGCAGCGGCACCGACTCCGACCGGCTGCGCATCTACTGGGCCGATGGCAGTGCCTCCGACCTGGAATGCACCAAGGAGCAGGCCACCTGGGCCTGCGGCTGAGCCCGATCCGGGCGGCGTCCCAGGGCCGGCACCGCGGCCTGGACTCCAGCCCTAGAACGGCGGCGTCACCCAACCGGCCCGCGCCGGCACCGCCGTGATCGCTTCCCACCTGTCCCCCGCCCGACTGGGCCTGCTGGCCAGCCTGCCCGCGCTGACGGCCCTGAGCCTGGCCGGCGCTCCGGCCCTGGCCCAGGGCGTGGAACCCTTCTCCGGCGTGCGCGCCCTGAACACGGCCCGCAACGCCGCCATCAACCTCAACGGCGGCCTGTCCAAGTACCGGCCCGCCGCCTGCATGTTCGCCACCGACATCGCCGGTGGCGACTGCCTGCTCCAGCGCGACACCGAGGGCTATCTGTTCCGGTTCCAGGGCGGCGCCCCGGGCTGGCAGCAGCTGGGCCTGCCCGCCACCACCGAAACCGAACTGCTAGTGAGCCGCGATGGCCGCTCAGTGGTGCGCGTGATCTACAACGGCAAACCGCGCTGAGCGGGGACCCTTCCACAGCCCGCGCCAGGGGCGACGACCGCCCCGGTCCGGCCCTCAGGCCGCCATCAGCGCCGTGAGGGCCTCCCCCCAGGCGGGCTCGCACGCCAGCCGCTCGCGGTGGGTGAGGCTCAGGGCGATGCCCTTCTCGCCGTAGGCGGCCTCGTTGATGAACACGGGCCAGCGGGCCCCCGGGTCCGGCCGGGCCTCCACGGCCGCGGCGGCCGCGGGGTCGAACGCCTGGACGCCGCCATCGGGGCTCCAGAACAGGGGATCGCCGGGGGCCAGGGGCCACCAGTCCCGGCCCTGCCGCAGGGGATGGAGGGTGGCGCTGGGCCGCTGACCGGGCCCCTCACCCCCCGCTGCCGCCTCGCGGGGCAGATCGAGGCTGCCGTGGTGCACGTGCAGCGTTAGGCCCGCGGGCAGCCGCAGGGAGCGATCGCGGGCGGCGGCCAGGGTGGCGCAGGCGGCCTCCAGGGCCAGCTGGCTCTGGCGGGCGATGCGGGCCGTGACCAGGCCCTGGGGCACGGGCCCCACCTCGATCACCAGGCCGGCGGGCCACCGCTCCACCAGAAAGCCCGTCTGGGCGGCATCGGCCTCGTGCAGATACACCGGCAGGCCGAGCCGGGCCTGGATGCCGGCGGCCAGGGCCAGATCCGCCGGCCGGCGGCCGTACACCACCAGGGAGTTGCCCATGGCGCTGGTGGTGCTGTGCAGGTCGATGGCGACGGCGCAGGGGGCCGGCCCCTCGGGGCCATGGGCCGCCAGCAGCTCGCGGGCCCGCTGGATCTCCCGCTCCTGGCGCGCCGGATCGGCCAGCAGCGACGGCTCGAAGCTGCGGTTGAGGTCCCGGTCCAGGTAGCGGCGGTTCTCGGCGTAGGCCGCCGGGTTGCCGATCACCAGCTCCAGGGGCAGGCCGGCGCTGGCCAGCAGCTCGGGCTGGCGGCGCCACTGCTCCAGCAGCCAGGCGGCGTTGCGCTCGTTGCCGTGGGTGGCCGACACCACCAGCACCCGCGCCGCCGGCCCAGCCCTGCGCTCCCCCATCGCTCGCCCCGCCGCCACCGCTGGGTCAGCCTGGCAGGCGTTGCCGCGGCCTGCGCCCATGTCGATCCCCCCCCTAGTGGTGGCTGCCGCCCGGGCCGGCTGGCGCTGGCAGTGGCACCAGCTGATGGGCGGCCTGGGGCCGGCCGATGCGGAGGGGAACTACCGCCGGCCGGCGAGCCCCTTCGCGGAGCTGCCGCCCCTGCCGGGCGATGCCGCCAGCCCGGAGGGCCACGTACTGATCGTGGGGCGCAGCTGCCCCTGGGCCCATCGGGCCTGGCTCACCTGGGCCCTGCGGGGGCTGCAGGGCAGCATCCGGCTGCTGGTGGCCGAGCCCGATCCCCGGGCGGGCCGCTGGCGCTTCGCCGAGCCGTTTGAAGGGGCCGCCACCCTGGCGGAGCTCTACCGCCGCGCCGGCGCCGATCCGCGCCAGCGGGCCACGGTGCCGGTGCTGTTCAGCCGGGGGGGAGGACGGATCGTGCTGGGGGAGAGCGCGCGGCTGATCGAGCTGCTGAATCGCTGGCCCGCTTCCGATGGCGTCCCGGATCTGGAGCCGGAGGCCCTCAGGCCGGCCATCGGGCGCTGGCGCGCCACCATGCAGGAGGCCGTCAACGACGGGGTGTACCGCTGCGGTTTCGCCCGCACCCAGGCCGCCTACGACCGGGCCGAGGCCGCGCTGTTCGCCGCCCTGGAGCAGGCCGAGGCGGCCCTGGCGGCGCCGGGGGCCGGACCCTGGCTCTGCGGCGAGGCCCTCACCCTGGCCGATGTGCAGCTGTTCCCCACCCTGATCCGGCTGGAGCTGGTCTACGCGCCCCTGTTCGGCGTCAGCCGCAAGCCGCTGTGGCAGTTCCCGGCCCTGTGGGCCTGGCGCCGGCGCTTCCACGCTCTGCCCGGCGTGGCCGCCACCTGCTTCCCCGAAGCCTGGCGCGCCGACTACTTCGGCGCCCTGTTTCCCCTGCATCCCTCGGGCATCGTTCCGGCCGGCCCGGAGCTGGTCACACTGGTGGGAGCCCACCCCGTCGCCGCCGGCCCCCAGGCCTCCTGCCCGCCATGACCCGTGCCAGCGCCGCCGGCTCCCCAGGCCCGGAGTCGGGCCCCGATCCGGTGTTTGAGGGGGTCTACGGCCCCTTCACGATCACCGCCACGGACCGGCAGGAGGTGCTGGGCTACCGCCTGGCCCTGTTCACGGTCGCCATCGCCCAGGCGGCGCTGCTGGCCCAGTGGCACTGGCTCGGCACGGCCTGGCTCTGGCCCTGGCTGCTGCCGATGGCGGCGGGCCTGGGCCTGGCCCTGCGCTGGATCCACATCTACCTGCGGCCCCTGCACCGGGCCCTGCAGCTGTTCTGGCTGCTGGGCAGCGCGGGCTTCGTGGCCCTGGCGCTGGCGGCTGGCCCCGACGCCATGGCCGGCACCCTGGCCGGCGACGGCCGCTGGATCTGGGCCGTGGGTCCCTTCTTCGCCGCCCTGGCGGGCATCGGCTTCAAGGAGTTCTTCTGCTTCCGCCGGCCCGAGGCCATCGGCGTGACCCTGCTGCTGCCGATCGCCCTGCTGGGGCACCTCTCCGGCCTGCTCGACGCCCCGGCCGCCGGCACCCTGCTGGCCCTGGAGGCCGCCCTGCTGCTGGTGCTCACGCTGCGCAAGTTCCCGATGCCGGCGGCCGCCGATGTGGGCGACAAGAGCGTGTTTGCTTATCTGGAGGCGCAACGGCAGCCCTCCAACGCGTGAGCCTGATCAGCCTGGTGGGGGTCCGCAAGGACTTCGGCATCCGCACCCTGTTCGAGGACCTCACCCTGCACGTGGGCGAGAAGGAGCGGCTGGGGCTGATCGGTCCCAACGGGGCCGGCAAATCCACCCTGATGAGGGTGCTGGCGGGGCTGGAGCCCCCCGGGGCCGGGGCGCGGCGGGTGCTGCCCCAGGCCCGCATCGTGCTGGTGAGCCAGGAGCCGGAGCTCGACCCCGAGCGCACCGTGCTGGAGCAGGTGTTCGCCGAGAGCGGCGAGAAGATGGAGCTGCTGCGCCGCTACACCGCGGTGAGCGACGCCCTGGCCCACGCCCATGCCGAGGGGGCTGACGACACGGCCCTGCTGGCGGAGCTGGGCAGCCTCAACGCCCGCATGGACCAGAGCCAGGCCTGGGGCCTGGAGCAGCAGATCCGCGAGGTGCTCGATCGGCTCGGCATCGCCGACACCCAGCGCCGGGTGGGGGATCTCTCCGGCGGCTACCGCAAGCGCCTGGCCCTGGCGGCCGCCCTGGTGGCCGACCCCGATGTGCTGCTGCTGGATGAGCCCACCAACCACCTCGATGCCGACTGCATCCAGTGGCTGCAGGGCTACCTGGAGCGCTTCAGCGGCGCCCTGGTGCTGATCACCCACGACCGCTACGTGCTCGACCAGGTGACCCGCCGCATCGTGGAGGTGGACCGGGGCGAGGCCCGCAGCTACAGCGGCAACTACGCCTACTACCTGGCCCGCAAGGCCGAGGAGGAGGCCGCCGCCGCCGCCACGGAGGCCAAGTTCAAGGGGGCCCTGCGCCGGGAGCTGGAGTGGCTCAAGCGGGGCCCCAAGGCCCGCAGCACCAAGCAGAAGGCCCGCATCCAGCGGATCGAGGCGATGCAGGAAGCCCCCCGGCGCCAGCTGAAGGGCCAGATCAGCCTGGCCAGCAACCAGCGGCGCCTGGGCAAGCGGGCGATCGAGGCCGAGGAGCTGGAGGTGTGGGCCACCGACGAGGCCAGGGCCGCCGGCGCCCCGCCGCTGCTGCGCCACTTCAGCTACGACTTCAGCCCCGAGGACCGGGTGGGGATCATCGGCCCCAACGGCTCGGGCAAATCCACCCTGCTGGATCTGATCGCCGGGCGGCGCCAGCCCCACGGCGGCCGGCTGGAGCTGGGCGCCACCGTGAAGCTGGCCTACTTCGACCAGCACTCCGAGGCGGTGCTGGGCAGCGGCAAGGCCCTCGAGAAGAAGGTGATCGACGTGGTGAAGGAGGCCGCCAGCAGCGTGGAGCTGGACGGCAGCCAGCTGAGCGCCAGCCAGCTGCTGGAGCGCTTCCTGTTCCCACCGGCCCAGCAGCACCAGCCCGTGAGCAAGCTCTCGGGGGGCGAGCGGCGGCGGCTGCACCTCTGCCGGCTGCTGATCGAGGCGCCCAACGTGCTGCTGCTCGATGAGCCCACCAACGACCTCGACGTGCAGACCCTCACGGTGCTGGAGGACTTCCTCGAGGACTTCCGCGGCTGCGTGGTGGTGGTGTCCCACGACCGCTACTTCCTCGATCGCACCGTGGACCGGCTGTTCAGCTTCGAGAACGGCGAGCTGCACCGCTTCGAGGGCAACTACAGCGCCTACCTGGAGCGCCAGGCAGCCCAGGCCTCCGGGGCAGCCGGCAGCGCGGCGGGCACCGCCACGGGCACCCCAGGCCCCAGCAGCGGCGCCCCATCCCCCGCCAGCGGGGCCGGGGCCGCCGGCACCGACGACGAGCGCTCCGCCCCCGCCAAGGTGCGGCGGCGGAGCTTCAAGGAAAACCGCGAGCTGGCGGAGCTGGAGGCCAACCTGCCGGCCTGGGAGGAGCGGCGGAGCGCGCTGGAGGCGCAGCTGGGCAGCGGCGGCAGCGACTACGCGGCCCTCGAAGCCCTCACCCACGAGCTCTCGGAGCTGCTGGTGCGGATCGAGCGGGGCGAGGAGCGCTGGCTGGAACTGAGCGAGCTGGCGGGCTGAGGCCTCCGTGGAACGGGCCTGGGCCTGCCTGGGGCGGGATCAGAAGCCGGCCACAATCGGCGCCAGGCGACACCCACGACCCGTATGGTGTGGGCGATGTCGAACGGCCTGGCAGCTCAGGTCTGATTCATGAACAGCATCGACGAGCACATCGCCAAGGACCAGTCGGAGATCGCCGCAGCCAAGGCGGCTGGCGATGAGGCCAAGGTCCGTCACCTCGAAGAGGAGCTCAAGAGCCTCGAGGAGTACAAGGCCCACCACCCCGACGAGCAGCGGGATCCCAACTCCCTTGAGGTCTACTGCGACCTCAACCCCGAAGCCCCCGAGTGCCGCGTCTACGACGACTGAGCAGCGCGGGCTCCACACCCCGGTCAAACCCCAGCGGCATCGCCGCTGGGGTCCGGCTCAGATCCCCAGCTCCTTCCAGGTTCCGGCCAGGAGCTGATCCAATCCCTTCGACGTGGCGGCAGAGATCGCCAGCACCGGCCGGCCGCAGTGGTCGCTGGCCAGCTTCAGCTTCTCCTCCAGCTCCTCCTCCAGCAGCAGCTCAATCTTGTTGAGCGCCACGATCCGGGGCCGCTCATCGAGGCCGTTGCCGTAGGCGGCGAGCTCCTGCTCCACCACCGCCAGGTCGCGCACCACGTCGTCGGAGCTGGCATCCACCAGGTGGATCAGCAGGCACGTGCGCTGGATGTGGCGCAGGAAGTCGTGGCCCAGGCCCGCCCCCTGGGCGGCCCCGGCGATCAGGCCGGGGATGTCGGCGAACACGGTGCCATCGCCGGTGGGACGGCGCACCACCCCCAGGTTGGGCACCAGGGTGGTGAAGGGGTAGTCGGCGATCTTGGGCCGCGCCGCTGAGAGCACCGAGATCAGGGTGCTCTTGCCGGCGTTGGGCAGGCCGATGATGCCCACCTCAGCCAGCAGCTTGAGCTCCAGCTGCAGGTGCCACTCTTCGCCCTCACGGCCCTCGGTGAACTTCTCCGGGGCCCGGTTGCGGTTGCTCAGGTAGTGGGCGTTGCCGAGGCCGCCGCGGCCGCCCGCCGCCACCAGCAGCCGCTGGCCCTTCTCGGTGAGGTCCCCCAGCAGGATGTTGGTGCGGCGGTCGCGCACCTCGGTGCCGCAGGGCACCTTGATCGTGAGGTGGTTGCCGCTGGCCCCGCTGCTGCGGTTGGGCCCGCCGCGCTTGCCCTCCTGGGCCTCGAACAGGCGCTTGTACTTGAAGTCGAGCAGGGTCTGGAGGTTGGGGTCGGCCTCCAGCCACACGTCGCCGCCGCGGCCGCCATCGCCGCCGGAGGGACCGCCCGCCGGCACGTACTTCTCACGGCGGAAGGCCACGATGCCGTCGCCGCCACGGCCTGCGCACACGGCGATGCGGGCTTGATCGATGAACTGCAAAAGACCCTGACTCCCAAAAGGCTGAACGGCCTCCGCCCCGCGCAGCCGGGCCCCGCCAGCGGAGCTGACAAAAGCCTGCCTGCGGTTCCGCGGGACGGTTCCACTGATGCAGCAACCCTAGGATCGGCCCCTCCAGAGGGCCCGTCTTGGCAGAGGTTCGCTTCCAGCAGGTGAGCAAGACCTATCCGCCGCGGCGGGGAAGCGCACCGGTGGAGGTGCTGCGCCAGCTGGATCTCCACATCGCCGACGGCGAGTTCCTGGTACTGGTGGGCCCCTCGGGCTGCGGCAAGAGCACGCTGCTGCGGCTGCTGGCGGGCCTGGAGAGCCCCAGCTCCGGCGAGGTGTTCGTGGGCGATCGCTGCGTCACGGGGCTGCGGCCGGCCGAGCGGGACGTGGCGATGGTGTTCCAGAGCTATGCGCTCTACCCGCACCTGAGCGTGGCCGACAACATCGGCTTCGGGCTGCGGCGCCAGCGGGCCCGCACGCCGCTGCAGCAACTGGGCGACGGGCTGCACCGGGCGACCCGGCGCCTGCCCGGGCCCCTGCGATTCCCCTCGTCGCGGGAGGAGCGGATCGAGCAGCGCGTCCGCGCGGTGGCGGACACCCTGGAGCTGGGCGCCCTGCTGGATCGCCTGCCCAAGGAGCTCTCCGGCGGCCAGAAGCAGCGGGTGGCCCTGGGCCGGGCCATCGCCCGCCAGCCGGCGGTGTTCCTGATGGATGAGCCGCTCAGCAACCTCGACGCCAAGCTGCGCACCGGCACCCGCGCCCAGATCGTGGAACTGCAGCGGCGCCTGGGCACCACCACGGTCTACGTGACCCACGACCAGGTGGAGGCGATGACCATGGGCCACCGCATCGCCGTGCTCAACCGGGGCCGGCTGCAGCAGCTCGGCACCCCGATCGAGCTCTACCAGTGGCCCGCGAACCTCTTCGTGGCCCAGTTCATCGGCAGCCCGCCGATGAACCTGCTGCCGGTGCTGAGCGTGGGCGGCGGCCAGCTGCAGCTGGGCAGCAAGCGCTTCCTGCCGGAGGGCCCCACCGCCGACGCCCTGCTGCAGTGGCAGAGCCGCGGCGGCAGCGAGTCGCTCAGCGGCGGCCTGCGGGCCGAGCACCTGAAGCTGGCCCCGGCCACCAACCGCAACCTGCCCGCCGAGGTGAGCCACCGCGAGGCCCTAGGCAACGAGCAGCTGCTCACCTGCCGGCTGCTGGAGGGCGATCACCTGGTGCAGCTGCGGGCCGCGCCGGATCAGCCTGTCGCCGTGGGCCAGACCGTGCATCTGGAGGTGGATCCAGCGGCCTGGCGGCTGTTCGATGGGGCCGGCGAGGCCCTGCCCCGGCCCGCGGAGCCCGTCGGCGCCAGCGGCCCGGAGCCGGTGCTGCCGGATCTGCCGGCCGCCTGAGCGCAGACGCGCGCGGACCCAGCGCCGCGCACCTCAGGCTGGGGCGAGAACCACCCCGACGGCACCCCAGGGGGCCAGGATCACTTCGGCCAGATCACGCTGCAGCCCGGGCCGCCGTCACCCTGCTCGGCGTCGCTGACCCGCTCCACATAGGGCACCGTGGCCAGCCACTCCCGCAGGCCGCGCTTGAGCTTGCCGGTGCCGATGCCGTGGATCACCCACAGCGGCCCGTTGGCGGCACGCAGCTGTTCCTCCACCGCGGCCTCGGCCTCGTGCACGCGCATGCCGCGCACGTCCACCGTGTTGCGCTCGGTGCGCACCTGGGGGCCACGGCTGGCGGGGTTGCGGCGGCTGCGGATCTGCACCTGGGCCTTGGCGGGCTCCGGCGGTGCGGGCTTCTCGCCGTTGAGCCCCTCGATGGCGGCGAGCTCCAGGTTGAGCCGCAGCACGCCGCAGCGCACGCTGAGTTCGCGGCCGTCGGGGCTGAGGGCCAGCACCTCGCCGGCCTTGCCGAGGGAGAGCACCCGCACCCGATCGCCCACGGCGGGGCGCCAGCCGCGGTGCTCGCGCCGCTCCGGTGTGGGCCGGTGCTCCTGCTCCAGGGTCTTGAGGCGCTGGCCGGCGCGGCGGGCCGTCTCGCCCAGGGCCGATGGATCGGCACTGCGGCCCTGGCGCAGGCGGCGGATGATGCGGCGCACCTCCTGCTGGCCGTCGCGGATCGAGCGCTCCAGCTGCTCACGGCGCTGCTCCTGCAGCTCGGCGCTCTGCTCCTTCTGCTGCTGCCAGCGCTGCAGCAGCTCCTCGTGCAGCAGCTCGGTGCGGGCCAGCAGGGCGGCGGCCTCCTCGGCGGCCTCCTGCTGGCGCTGGCGCTGGTTCTCCAGGCCGGCGATCACCTGGTTCACCTCGCCCTCGCCGCGGGGGGCCAGGAGCTCCTGGGCCCGGTCCAGCACAGCCGGCTCCAGCCCCAGCCGCGCGGCGATGGCCAGGGCGTTGCTGCGGCCCGGGATGCCCCACTGCAGGTGGTAGGTAGGCGAGAGCGTGTCCACATCGAAGGCCACCGAGGCGTTCTCGAAGCGCGGATCGCCGTACTTGAGGGCCTTGAGCTCGCCGAAGTGGGTGGTGGCGATGGTGAGGCGGGCCCGCTCGGCCAGCTGGCGCAGCAGGGCGATGGCCAGGGCCGTGCCCTCGGTGGGGTCGGTGCCGGCCCCCACCTCGTCCAGCAGCACCAGGGACGCGCCGCGGGGATCGACACCGCCCGGGGGCAGAGCCGCCAGGATCCGCGCGATCCGCCGGATGTGGCCGCTGAAGGTGGAGAGGTTCTGCTGCAGCGACTGCTCATCGCCGATGTCGGCGAGCACCTGGGCGCACCAGGGCAGCCGCGGCGTGCCGCTGCAGGGCAGGAACAGTCCGGCGCGGGCCATCAGCGCCGCCAGCCCCACGCTCTTGAGGGTCACCGTCTTGCCGCCGGTGTTGGGGCCGGTGATCGCCACCACCCGCAGCTCCGGCCCCACCCTCACGCTCACGGGCACCACCGGCTGGCCGCCCTGGTGCCGGTGCTGCCAGAGCAGCAGCGGATGGCGCAGCTCCTCCAGCAGCAGTGGCGCGCAGGGGTCGGCCTCCAGCTCGGGGCGCACCGCGCCGAGCCAGGCGCCGTAGCGGGCCCGGGCCACGCCGTAGTCGAGGGCGGTGAGGATCCGCTGCAGCTGCTCGAGGGTGTCGGCCTCCTCGCCCACCAGACCGCTGAGCTCCTGCAGCACCGCCAGTTCGGCCTCGCGCTCCTCGCCCTCCAGCTGGCGGATGCGGTTACCCAGGGGGAGCACCGCCTGGGGCTCGATGAACACCGTGCTGCCGGAGGCGGAGCTGTCGTGCACCAGGCCCGGCACCTGACTGGCGGCACCGGCCTTCACCGCCAGCACCGGCCGGCCGTTGCGCTCGGCGATCACCGCGTCCTGCAGCAGGGACCCATAGCGGCGCAGCAGCCCGTTGAGCCGCTCGCGGCGGTCGGCGCGGGCGGCCGCCAGCTGGCGGCGTAGCTCCGCCAGGGCGGGGCTGGCCCGGTCGGCCACGCGGCCACCCTCCTCGATGCAGAAGCGCAGGCGCTGCTCCAGCTCCGGCAGAGTGCGCAGCTGCTCCACCAGGGCGGTGGTCACGGGCCGCAGCTGGGGGTCATCGATCTGGCGCCGCAGCCGCCGCGCCGCCGCCAGGGTGGTGGCCACCGCCAGCAGGTCATCGGCGGGGGCAATGCCGCCCTTGGCGCAGAGCGGCAGGGTGCGGCTCAGGTCGGCCACCCCCTGGAAGCTGAGGCCGCCCTCCGTGAGGCCATCGAGGGCCAGCAGTTCGGTGGTTTCCGCCAGCAGGCGCTGGCTGGCCGGCCGATCCGGGGCCAGGGGGAGGCCGGCGGCCAGGGCCCGGCCGGCCGCGGTGCCGGCAAAGCCCGCCACCTGCTCCCCCAGCCGCGGCCACTCCAGCAGCTCCAGGGCCTCGGCCTGGATCGCCGCGGACGGGATCACCTCAGGCTGGATCGCCTCAGGCTGGATGGCTTCAGAAGGAATCGCAGCAGCCAGGATTGACTCCCTCAAACCTGCGGGGCCCGCACCGGGATCGGCGCCGCGCCGACGTTGGAGGGCAGGCCCTCGGCCGGCTCGTAGAGCATCTCCAGCCAGTTGCCCTCGGGATCCTGCAGATAGAAGGAGGCCGTGCCGTCGCGGTGGTCATGCACAGGGCCGCAGCTGTGGCCGGCGGCCACCAGCTGCTCGCGCACCCGATCCACCTCGGCCCGGTCAGCCGTGTGCAGGGCGAAGTGGGGGCCGGCGGCGGTGTACGCCGGGCTCAGCAGGGCGATTCCGTCCCCGGTCACGGGCGACTGCAGGTAGGCCCAGTCGTCGGCATCCCAGGTGAGGCGCAGGCCCAGGGCCTGGTAGAAGGCCTTGGCCCGGCCCATGTCCTGGACCCGCAGGGCGACGTGCCCCAGGCGGTGGAGAGCCATGGCCTCGCTGAACAACGCTGCCCCCATTCAAGCGGCCACCCGGGACGGGCGGCGGGGCGGCTGCGGTGGTGGCCGACTGGTGGCCGCGGCCGCGGAGGGTCAGTGGCGGCGGGTCAGCTCAGGCCTGGCGCAGCCACTCGGCGGCGTCGCAGGCGTGGTACGTGAGGATCAGGTCGGCACCGGCCCGCTTGAAGCAGAGCAGGGTCTCCAGCACCACGGCCCGCTCGTCGATCCAGCCCCGCTCGGCGGCAGCCTTGACCATCGCGTACTCGCCGCTGACGTTGTAGGCCGCGATCGGCAGTTCGCTCTCGGCGCGCAGGCGGTGAATGATGTCCAGGTAGGCCAGGCCGGGCTTCACCATCAGGATGTCGGCGCCCTCCTGCTCGTCGAGCTGGGCCTCGGTGATGGCCTCGCGGCTGTTGGCCGCATCCATCTGATAAGTGCTCTTGTCCTTCGGGATCGGCTTGCCGCCGGCGGCGCGGGGGGCCGAATCCAGGGCCTCGCGGAACGGGCCGTAGTAGGCGGAGGCGTACTTCGCCGTGTAGCTGATGATCCCCACGTGCTCGAAGCCCTCCTCGTCGAGGGCCTCCCGGATCGCGCCGACGCGGCCGTCCATCATGTCGCTGGGGCCGATCAGGTCGGCGCCGGCGCGGGCCTGGGCCACGGCCTGCTTGCACAGGATCGCCACGGTCTCGTCGTTGAGCACCACCCCCTGGTCACTGACGATGCCGTCGTGGCCGTCGCAGGAATAGGGATCGAGGGCCACGTCGGTCATGATCGCCATGCCGGGGTGCACCTCCTTGAGGCGCCGGATCGCCCGGGGGATCAGGCCGCCCTCGTTGAAGCACTCGGCGCCGTCCTCGGTCTTGAGGCCATCGGCCACCTTGGGGAACAGCACCACGCAGCGGATGCCCAGATTCCAGGCCCGGCCCACCTCCTGCACCAGCCCCTCCAGGCTCCAGCGCTGGCAGCCCGGCATGGCGCCGATCGGCTCGTTCGTGACGCCCTCGTGCACGAACAGGGGGTAGATGAAGTCGGCGGGGCTCAGGTGGTTCTCCCGCACCAGGGCCCGCAGGGCAGGCGTACGGCGCAGCCGGCGCGGGCGGTAGGTGAGCTCCATGGGGGCCGCAATGCTGGCCGGATCTTACGGAGCGGCTGATTCAGGGCCGGACGAGGTGCCTTGCGGGACGCAGCGGTCAGAGGCGGGCGGCGCCGATCCAGTCCTGGCGGGGATCGAAGCTGCGCACGGCCCGCAGCTGCTCCAGCAGCTGGCGCTCCTGGTCGCTGTAGCTGCCGGGCTGCCGGAGGCTGAGGCTGAGCAGCAGATCGCCGCGGCCGGCCTGGCCGGGCCAGCCCTTGCCCTTGAGCCGCAGACTGCGGCCCACGGCCATGCCGGGGGGCACCTGCACCGTGGCCTCGCCATCGGGGGTGGCCACCCGCACCTCACCGCCCAGGGCCAGTTCATCGAGGCTGAGGGGCAGCTCCGCCTTGAGCTGATCGCCCTCCAGGCTCCAGATCGGGTGGTCCTGCAGCTGCAGGTTGAGGTAGAGGTCGCCGCGGCGGCCGGTGCCGGGCTGGAGGTTGCCCTTGCCCTTGAGCCGCAGGCGGCTGCCGCTCCTGACGCCGGCGGGCACGCGCACCTGCACCCGCTCGTCGTTCACGGCCAGGGTGCGCTCGCAGCCGTGGAAGGCCTCCGAAAAGCTGAGGCTGATCGTGGCCTCGGCATCGAGGTTCAGGGGCGCCGCCCCGCGGCCGCCGGCCGCCGGTCCGCCGAAGCCGGCCGCACCGGGGAAGCCCCCCGGGAAGCCGGAGCCGAAGCCACCGAACCCGCCACCCCCGCCAGGCCCGCCGAAGCGGCCCAGCAGGTCGTTGATGAAGTCGTCGAAGTTGCCGTAGCGGCCAAAGTCCACATCCACGCCGCCGCCGGCGCCGCCGGCCTGGTTCCAGTACTGGCCGAACTGCTCGTAGCGGCGGCGCTTGTCGGGATCGGAGAGCACCTCATAGGCCTCGCTGATCTCCTTGAACTTCGCCTCGGCGGCCTTGTCGCCGGGGTTCACATCCGGGTGGTACTGGCGGGCGAGCTTGCGGAAGGAGCGCTTGACCGCGTCGGCATCGGCGCCGCGATCGAGGTCCAGCACCTTGAAGTAGTCGCGATACCCGTTGGCCCCCATCGCAGTGCTGGTGTGAAGGATCAACGGCAGCTCCAGTGTCCCAGCTGGGACCGGACTCCCGCGAGGGGTCGACAGGGCGGAAGGCCGAACGGACCCACCGCCGGCGAATGGCCGTAGCGTCGGATCCCAGCGCCCGCCCCTGCCATGGCCCTCTCCCCCGTGCGTCGCCGGACCCGCCTGGGGCGACCGATCTGGCTGGCTGGGGGCACCGCCCTGCTGCTGGGGCTGCTCGCGGCCGCCGGCACGCCTGGCCATGCCGCCGGCCAACCCCCTGGGGAGAGGCTGGTGGCCGGTCAGATCGGCGAGGCCGTGAGCCCCTCCACGCCGGACCAGCTGGCCCTGGTGGAGCATCTGCTGAGCAAGGGGGCGATCTTCTACGGCGCCTGGTGGTGCCCCCACTGCTTCACCCAGAAGAACCTGTTCGGCACCGAAGCCGGCCGCCGGCTCCCCTACGTGGAGTGCGACAAGGACGACGCCGGCCGCCAGCGCTGCCAGAGCGCCGGCATCCGCGCCTATCCCAGCTGGGACCTGAACGGCCAGCGGCGCGAGGGCGTGCTCAGCCTGGAGGAGCTGAAGGTGTGGTCGGGCTTTCCGGGCGGCCCGGCAGGCCAGCCCTCCGGCCAGAAGCCCCAGGCCAGCCGGTAGGGAGCCGGGCCCCCATCCGCCCAAGGCGGCGGCGCCAGGCCCGCTCACGCCAGCGGCTCAAGACCAACGGCTCACGCCAGCGACCGTCCCTTCCAGGTCCAGCCGCGGCCGCTGAGGGTGCGCCACACCGACACGGGGCCGATCGCCGCCACCACCAGACCGCCGGCCCCCATCAGCCACCAGAGGGTGAGCGGCACCTGGAACTGGCGGCGGGTCCACAGCCGCAGCACCAGCTGCAGGCCGATGCCCACCAGGGCCAGCGCCAGGGCAGCCAGCAGCAACGGGCGCTGGGCGGGCAGCAGCGCGGCCGCGAGTGCCGCCGCCGGCGTCAGCAGCCAGGGGCCGCTGAACAGCAGCAGCACCACCCCGGCCGCCCCCAGGGCCTTGGCCACGCTGCCATCGAGGCCCAGCAGCCAGTTCTTGGTCCAGCCCTCCCACAGCGCGGAGAAATCGGCATACATGCGCAGCTCGAGCGCATCGAGCCCCAGCAGGTAGCGGAGGCGATGGCCGCCGGCCTTGATCCGCCGGGCCAGGGCGAGGTCTTCCACCACCTCCGCCGCCAGGGCCCTGTGGCCACCGATGGCCGCGTAGGTCTCGCGGCGAAACAGCATGAACGGCCCGGCGGCGAAGGCCACCGGACTGGCGGGGTCGTTGGCGGCCTCGATCGGGAACCCCAGCCCCAGCAGGCTGGCCATGATCGGCTGCACCATCCACTCCGCCAGGCAGCCGCAGCTCAGCCGCGGTGCCAGGCTGAGCAGATCCGCCCCATCGGCGCCCGCCTGGGCCAGGGCACGCCGCAGCGTGGCGGGCTGCAGGCGCACATCGGCATCCACGAACAGCACCCAGTCGCTGTCCACCTGCTCCATGGCGCGGCTGCAGGCCCAGTTCTTGCCCACCCAGCGCTCACCCGCCGGCCGGGGCCCGGCCTTGAGCACCGTGAAGCGGGGCTCCGTGGCACCGCAGGCCAGGGCCGCCTCCTGCGCAATCGCCCGCGTGGCGTCCGTGGAGCCGTCGTCCACCAGCAGCACCCGCCAGTCGCCGCCGGGCTCCTCGCTGCGGAGCAGGCTGGTGAGGCAGGCGGCGATGTTGGCGGCCTCGTTGTAGGCGGGCACCACCACCGTGAGCGATGGGGCCGCCAGGGGGGCCGCTGCCTCAGAGCACTCGGCCAGCCGCGGCGCCCGCGCGAACATCCGGGCCAGGCCGCCGATCAGGATCAGGAGCCCGAGGGCTGCCGCGGCGGCCAGCACCAGCAGCGCCCAGGCGAGGGCAGTGGCCGGTCCCATGCCGTTTCGCTGCGAGTGATGCGTTCTTGGAAGGGGCCTTCCAGCCCCCACGGATCATTTGGGTGATAAGGCTGATCTCACCCCATCTCCCTTACAGGGTCAGGCAGCCACAGGGGCGGCTTGACGGGAGAAACGAACGATGTTGTTCGCTGTTACGGGTTTGCTCTTACCGAGCAGGCTTCAGTCACTCTCCTCATGCCCCGTCGAAACCATGGCAGCCCCGGGAGGCCCGCCGGATCTGCCGGAGGCAGGGGCGGGGCGGCCTGGCATGACGCCAGGACCCAGGCATGGAGCTGAGCGGAATCGAACCGCTGTCCGAAACACCGGTGTGAGCCACCTAGTCCGGCCGAAACCGGACTCGTTCATTGTGGCAGCAGCAGCGGAGGCGAGCGGGGGTGGGCATGACCGAACAGGGCCGGACGGGCAGCTTCCCCTGCATCGCCGTGCTGCCGCCGGGGCTGGAGGAGGCCGGCGCCGCTGAGCTCACGGCCCTCGGGGCCAGCGAAGCCGCACCGTTGCGCCGGGCCGCGCGTTTCCGCTGCGATCTGGCCACCTTCTACCGCCTGCACCTGCGGGCCCGGCTGCCGTTCCGGCTGCTGCGCCAGCTGGCCGTCTTCCCGTGCCACGGCCGCGACGACCTCTACTGGGGCGTGCAGGAGGCCGCCGACTGGCGCCGCTGGCTGCCGCCCGAGCGCAGCTTCCGCGTCGATGCCAGCGGCAGTGTGCCGGGGCTGAACCACAGCCACTACAGCGCCCTGCAGGTGAAGAACGCCCTGGTGGACGGGCAGCGCCAGGCCTGGGGCACCCGCTCCTCGGTGAACCTGGAGGATCCGGATCTGGCCCTGCACCTGCACCTGAGCCCGGGTCGGCCGGGGCCGGGCGGCAGCGGCCCGACCGCCACCCTGAGCCTCGATGGCGGCGGCGAGAGCCTGCACCGCCGTGGCTACCGGGCCCGCCAGGGCCTGGCGCCGCTCAAGGAGAACCTGGCGGCCGGCCTGATCGCCCTCACCGGCTGGGACGGCAGCGTGCCCCTCGCCGATCCCCTCTGCGGCTCCGGCACCCTGCTGATCGAGGCGGCCTGCGCCGCCCTGGGCCGGGCGCCGGGCCTGTGGCGCGATGCCGGCGGCGTGCCCCGGCCGCGCCCCTTCGCCTTCGAGCGCTGGCCCGATTTCGATGCCGCCCTGTGGCAGCGGGAAGTGGCGGCGGCCACCGCTGAGGCCCGCACCGCCCTGGCCGATGGCCGGCCCCTGGCCAAGGTCGTGGGCAACGAGGCCGATCCCGCCGTGCTGGAGCAGGCTCGCGCCAACGCCGCGGCGGCCGGCGTGGGCCCCTGGCTGGAGCTGCACGGCGGCGACTGCCGCGACTTCATCCCCCCCGAGGGGCCCGGCATCCTCGTGTGCAATCCGCCCTACGGCGAGCGCATCGGCGAGCGCGACGCCCTGGAGGCGCTCTACGCCGACCTGGGCGCCACGCTCAAACAGCGCTGCAGCGGCTGGACCCTGTGGCTGCTGAGCGGCAATCCCGAGCTCACCGGCGCGCTGCGGATGAAGGCCAGCCGCCGGGTGCCGGTGAGCAACGGCGGCATCGACTGCCGCTGGCTGCAGTACGAGCTGCGGTGAGCCCCGCGATCGCGGCCGGGACGGCGCTGCTGCTGCTGCTGGGGCTCGCCACCCTGGTCGCCCTGCGTCCCGCCCTGCTGATCCGCCATGGCATCGCCCGCCTGTGTCCCGGCGTGCTGTTCTGCGGTCCCAGCCAGCGGCGCTGGCTGGCGCTCACGATCGATGACGGGCCCAGCGGCGAGGGCTCCGACGCCCTGCTGGATCTGCTGCGGGAGCTGCAGGTGCCCGCCACCTTCTTTCTGATCGGCTCGCACCTGCGCCGCCATCCCGGCTTCCCGCAGCGGGCGCTGGTTAAGGGGCACCAGCTGGGCAACCACCTGTGGGTGGACAGCTGCTCGGCCCTGCTGCCGCAGCGGGAGTTCCTGCGCCAGCTGGACGCCACCGAGCGCCGCATCCGCCGCTGCGCGGCACCCCAAATCCCCCGGCTCCGCTGGCTGCGCCCGGGCCGCGGCCTGGTGCATCCGGGGCTGGTCCGCTGGGCCGCCAGCCGCCGGCAACGCCTGGTGCTGGGATCGATCTTTCCCTGGGACACGCTGCGCCCGCCGGCCTGGTTCCAGCGCTGGTTCATCCTCGCCAACGCCCACCCCGGCGGGATCCTGGTGCTGCACGACACGCCGGAGCTCAGCCGCCAGACCCTCGCCACCCTGGCGGCGGTGCTGCCGGAGCTGCAGCGGCGGGGCTACCGCTTCGTCTCCCTGCAGACCCTCAGCGCCCCAGCACCGCCCGGGTCGTCTTGCTGAGGCCCGCCATGGTTTCGGGCAGGTAGGGGCCTCGGGTGAGGCGACCGCCGATCCGGATCAGCACGCCCGCCAGCAGCAGGTTGAGGCCGCTGAGGGCCAGGGCCGCCTCCAGCCAGCCCCAGCCGAGCCGCAGGTGGAACCAGAGGCCCAGGGCCACCTGGGCGCTGACCAGGGCCAGCATCAAGGTGGTGAGGCCGATGGCCAGCAGCACGGCCCCACCGATCAGGCGGCGCTTCTCGCGGTCGGCCTCCTGCAGGGCGATGCGCACGTGCAGATCCATCACCGAGCCCACCAGGCCCGTGATCCGCGACGCCGCCTGCAGCGGCAGGCCCCGGGAACGCCGGCCGCCCTCGTCGCGGCTGTCGGCGCGGCTGTCGTCGCTGCGGGTCATGGGCGGCGCCGGGCCGAGGAGAGCAGCAGGCCCGTGAGCAGGCCCACCCCGGCGGCCACCGCCAGGGCCAGCAGGGGCCGCTCCCGCACCGGCTTCTCGATCTTGGGCCGCAGGGTGGTGTGCAGTTCATCGAGCAGGTGCTCGAGCTGCTGCTCCAGGGGCCGCAGCGAGTCCGACACCTGATGGGCCGAGTCGCCCGTGGCCTGGATCAGCTCACTCAGCTGGGCCTTGATCCCCTCGCTGGTGCGGCCGGTCTGGCGGGCGATCACCTCCACCAGCCGATCGACACTGCCGCGGCTGGCCTCGAGGGTGTGGCGCGCCACCTCCGGCCACTCCCGCTGGATCGCCGGCAGCAGCGCCTCGAAGCGATCCAGCAGCAGCGCCGGCGTCAACGGACGCTCGGGCCCGGCGTCGAGGGTGCGATCGCCGTCAGCGGCCGCCTCCACCGGCGACCGGCGCGACGGGCCCGGGTCCGCCCCGGTGCCGTTGCCGAGGGGATCGCTGGGGGCGTCCAGATCCATGGGTCCGCAGGTGGGGCGGTCCGCCGCTGGGGCCGCACGTGCGCCAACGCTAGGGGGAGCCCTTGAAGCCGTCAGCAGCTCCGCTACCTTGCGTGGGCTCGGCGCATCGGGCCTGTTGGTTCACATCAATCAGGTCGAGCTCACCCACTTCAAGTCGTTCGGCGGCTCGATGGCGATCCCGCTCGAGCCGGGTTTCACCGTGGTCACGGGCCCCAACGGCTCCGGCAAGAGCAACATCCTCGATGGGGTGCTGTTCTGCCTGGGCCTGGCCAACAGCCGCGGCATGCGGGCCGAGCGGCTGCCGGATCTGGTCAACAGCGCGATGCTCAAGAGCGGCCGCGCCGCCGAGACCATCGTCACGGTGCACTTCGACCTGGGCGACTGGCAGCCCGACGAGGCGGAGGCAGGCCTGGAGGCCCCGGCCGAGGGCCCCTGGATCCAGCCGGGCCAGACCCGCTGGAGCGTGACCCGGCGCCTGCGGGTGGCGCCGGGCGGCACCTACAGCAGCAGCTACAGCGCCGACGGCGTGGCCTGCAACCTGCAGCAGCTGCAGACCCAGCTGCGGCGCCTGCGCATCGACCCCGACGGCAGCAACGTGGTGATGCAGGGCGATGTGACCCGCATCGTCTCGATGAGCCCGCGGGACCGCCGCGGGCTCATCGACGAGCTGGCGGGGGTGGCCCTGTTCGACTCCCGCATCGAGCAGACCCGCAGCAAGCTCGAGGAGGTGCAGGAGCGCGAGGAGCGCTGCGCGATCGTGCAGCAGGAGCTGCTGCTGGGCCGCCAGAAGCTGGAGCGCGACTGCGCCAAGGCCCGCACCTACCAGGGGCTTCGCGATCGCCAGCACGCCGGCCGCCTGCAGGAGCAGGTGCTGGTATTCGAAGCGGCCGGCCAGGAGCTGCGCCAGCTGCAGCAGCGCCAGCAGGCGCTGGGTCGCCAGCAGGAGCAGGGCCGCGAGGCGGTGGCGGAGGGTCGCGCCGCCGTGGACCAGGCCGCCAGGGCCCTGGAAAGCCTGCAGGCCGAGGTGAAGGCCCTCGGCGAAGACCAGCTGCTGGCGGTGCAGGCCCAGCTGGCGGGGCTGGAGGCCAGCGGCCGTGAACTGACCCGCCAGGCGGAGAAGCACCAGCAGAGCGCCGAGGACCTGCAGCGCCAGCGCCAGGAGCTGGCCCGCCAGCAGGGCGAGCTGCGCCAGGAGCAGGGCCGCCTGGCCAGCGGCGACGACGGGGCGGAGCTGGAGCGCAGCGAGGCCGACTGCCGCGCCGCCGAGGCCGCCGTGGAGCTCTCGCGCCGCCGCCTGGGGGAGGTGGCCGGCCGCAGTGGCAGCTGGCTGGAGGAACAGCAGCAGCGCAGCCGCCGGCGCCAGGAGCTGCAGGGCCGGATCGGGCCGCTGCAGGCCGAGCAGCAGCAGCTGGGGGAACGGCTGCGCCAGGAGCAGGAGCGGCTGGTGGAGCTGCGGCAGCAGCTGGAGCAGGAGGCCGCCAGCAGCCAGGGGGTGCAGACCGGCCTCACCGCCCTGGAGGCCGAGTGGGACCGGCTGCTGGCCGACCTGGCCGGCGAGCAGGCCCGGGCCCAGCAGCTGGTGGAGGCCCTCGCCCTGCAGCAGCGCACCCGCAGCCGGCTGGAGCAGGAGCAGACCACGCTGGAGCGGGAGATCGCCCGGCTGGAATCGCGCCGGGAGACCCTGCAGGAGAGCCGCGGCACCGGCGCCCTGCGGCTGCTGCTGGAGGCGGGCCTGGAGGGCATCCACGGCCCCGTGGCCCAGCTGGGGGAGGTGGAGGAGCGGCACCGCCTGGCCCTGGAGGTGGCCGCCGGCGCCCGCCTCGGCCAGGTGGTGGTGGACGACGACCGCATCGCCGCCCGGGCGATCGAGCTGCTCAAGAGCCGCCGCGCCGGCCGGCTCACCTTCCTGCCCCTCAACAAGATCCGCGGCGGCAGCGGCGGCGGATCGGGCGCCGCCTTCGAGCGGGGCGGCGGGCGGGGCACCGGCGGCGAGGGGCTGGTGGGCCGGGCCGTGGAGCTGGTGCGCCACGAGGCGGTCTACGCCGAGGTGTTCCGCTACGTCTTCGGCGACACCCTGGTGTTCCGCGACCTGGCCAGCGCCCGCCGCGAGCTGGGCCGCAGCCGCGCCGTGACCCTCGATGGCGAGCTGCTGGAGAAGAGCGGCGCCATGACCGGCGGCAGCTTCCAGCAGCGGGGCAACCAGCTCAGCTTCGGCGCCGCCAGCGACAGCGACGAGGCCGAACCGCTGCGCCGCCGGCTGCTGGAGCTGGGCGAGACCCTGGCGGCCAGCCGCCGCAAGGAGGCGGAGCTGGGCCGCCAGCTGGAGGAGCTGCGGCCGCTGCTGGCCCGCCAGGAGCAGCGCAAGGCGGCGCTGGAGGCCGAGCGCAAGGCCGCCCAGCGGGCCCACGCCCCGCTGCTCGAACGCCAGCAGCAGCTCCAGGCCCGCCTCGCCCAGACCGACACCGCCCTGACCGCCGACCAGCAGCGCCTGGAGGCCCTGGTGGCGGAGCTGGCCCCGCTGCTGGAGCAGCTGGCCGCCCTGGAGACCGCCGAGGCCGGGGCCCAGGCCTCGGGCGACAGCGGCCGCTGGCAGGGGCTGCAGCAGGAGTTGGAGGCCGCCGACCGGGGCCTGGCCGAAGCCCGCGCCCGCCGCGACGGCCTGCTGGCGGCCCGCCGCGAGCGGGGCCTGGCCGCCGAGCGGCTGGCCAGCCAACTGCAGGCCCTGGCCGGCGAGGAGCAGCGCCTGGTTCAGGCGGTGCAGGCGCTGGTGGCCGAACGCAGCCGCTGGAAGGAGCAGCAGCAGGCCGACCGGGAGCAGCGCACGGCCCTGGAGGAGCGCCAGCAGCAGCTGCAGGCCCAGTTCGGCGAGCGCCGCCGCGCCCGCGACGAGGCGGAACTGCAGCTCTCCAACCGGCGCCAGGCCCTGCAGCAGCAGGAGTGGGAACTGCAGCGCCTGGGCGAGGAGCTGCTGGCCCTGGCCGAGCAGGAGCGCAGCGCCGGGCTGCGGCTGCAGCAGCTGGAGCAGCAGCTGCCCGATCCGCTGCCGGAGGTTCCCGAGGAGGTGCGCGAGAACGGCCTCGAGGCCCTGCAGGCGGAGCTGCGCAGCCTGCAGCAGCGCATGGAGGCCCTGGAGCCGGTCAACATGCTGGCCCTGGAGGAGCTGGAACAGCTGGAGGCCCGGCTGGCGGAGCTGGAGGACCGGCTCGACGTGCTGTGCAAGGAGCGCGAGGAGCTGCTGCTGCGCATCGAGACCGTGGCCACCCTGCGCCAGGAGGCCTTCATGGAGGCCTTCACCGCCGTGGATGGCCACTTCCGCACGATCTTCGCCGGCCTCTCCGACGGCGAGGGCTACCTGCAGCTGGAGAACCCGGAGTCGCCCCTCGATGGCGGCCTGAGCCTGGTGGCCCACCCCAAGGGCAAGGCGGTGCGGCGGCTGGCCTCGATGAGCGGCGGCGAGAAGTCGCTCACGGCCCTGAGCTTCCTGTTTGCCCTGCAGCGCTTCCGCCCCTCGCCCTTCTACGCCCTCGATGAGGTGGACAGCTTCCTCGATGGCGTGAACGTGGAGCGGCTCGCCGCCCTGATCGCCCGCCAGGCGGAGGAGGCCCAGTTCATGGTGGTGAGCCACCGCCGCCCGATGATCGCGGCGGCGACCCGCACCATCGGCGTGACCCAGGCCCGCGGTGCCCACACCCAGGTGGTGGGGTTACCACCGGCGGCATAGACCCGCCCGCTCGGCCACAATGCCCTCCATGACAACGACTCCCGGCAGCGACCCGACCGCCACACCGGCCGGCACCCCCAGCGATCGCCTCTGGCTGCGCTCGGAGCTGATGGGCACCCAGGTGATCACCCGCGACACGGGCCGGCGCCTGGGCGTGGTGGGCGAGGTGGTGGTGGACATCGACCGGCGCGAGGTGGTGGCCCTGGGGCTGCGGGACAACCCCCTGACCCGCTTCCTGCCGGGCCTGCCCCGCTGGATGCCGCTGGAGAGCATCCGCCAGGTGGGCGATGTGATCCTCGTCGACTCGGCCGACTCCCTGGCGGAGGGGTTCAACCCCGAGCGCTACAGCAAGGTGATCAACTGCCAGGTGGTCACCGAGGCGGGCGAGACCCTGGGCAAGGTGCTGGGCTTCAGCTTCGACATCGAGACCGGCGAACTCACCACCCTGGTGCTCGGCGCCCTGGGGATTCCGCTGCTGGGCGAGGGGGTGCTGAGCACCTGGGAGCTGGCGGTGGAGGAGATCGTCAGCAGCGGTCCGGATCGGATCATCGTGTACGAGGGCGCCGAGGAGAAGCTCAAGCAGCTGGGCACCGGCCTGTTGGAGAAGCTCGGGATCGGCGGCTCCTCCTGGGAGCAGGAGGAGCGCGAGCGCTACCGCCTCAACATGGTGCCGGTGGAGAACCAGCTGGCGGCCGGCCAGCCCGCCGTCGAGCCCCAGCAGCAGCGCCGCATCCAGCCGGCCGCCAGCCGCCGCGTCGAGGTCCAGCCCGACTACGAGTACGTGGAGCTGGAGGAGCGGCGCCAGCGCGAACCCCTGCGCCAGCGCCGCTACCTCGACGAGGAGGAGGAGCGGGGCAGCGAGCGCCTGCGGGATGACGAGCGACCCTACGGACGCGAACGCGAACGCAACGACTGGCCCGAGGCCTACGGCCGCGAACCGGCCTACCGCGCACCCGAGCCGCGCGAGCCGGCCTACCGGGAACCCGAGCGCCGTGAGCCTGACGATCGCAGCGCCGACTACCGCGACGAGTGGTCGCGCCAGACAGAACCAGCTCCCCGGGCCGCCGATAGTCCGCGCACCCCAATCCGCCGCAGCCTCCGGGACGACGGCCCCCTGGATGTGGAACCCATGGATCTCAGCGCGCCATCCAACCCCGAGCGCCGCGACCTCGGCGACCCCTGGTGAACCTGGGGCCCCAGGCCAGTCCTGGAGCCCCGACGCTTGGATCCCTCAGCCCTGGGCCGCGTCGCCCTTGGGCTCAAAGTTCAGCGAGGCCGAATTCACGCAGTAGCGCAGGCCCGTGGGGGTCGGTCCATCCGGGAACACGTGCCCCAGGTGGGCATCGCAGTTGGCGCACTTGATCTCGGTGCGCACCATGCCGTGGGTGCGATCCTCGTGGGTGGTGATAGCGCCGGGCTTGGCCCCATCCCAGAAGCTGGGCCAACCGGTGCCCGACTCGAACTTCGTGTCGGAGCTGAACAGCTCGCTGCCGCAGCACACGCAGCGGTACATCCCCTGGGCCTTGTGGTCCCAGTAGACGCCGGTGAAGGCGCGCTCGGTGCCCCCGAGGCGGGCCACCTGGAACTGCTCGGGGGTGAGCTTGCCGCGCCACTCCTCCGCCGAGGAGCTGAGCTTGTCGGTGCCGGTTTCGGACATGGGCCCCGGGGCCTGCGATTCGGGTCACGCTAGGCCGCTGCCAGGACCCGCCGGGGGCGCTACAGAGGGGCCACAAGCCCAGGCCCTCAGGCGCCCTTGAGGGCCTGCCGCCACGACGATGACGAAGGTTTCCCGCCTGTTGCCCCTGCTGCTGGCTCCCCTGCTGATGGGATCGTCCGGCTGCGATGAGTTGCCCAACAGGCTGCCGTCCGATCCCCGGAACACACCGGCCAACGCCAGCACCTCCCTCTGGCGGGGCACCTCCTCAGATGGCACCTACAGCAACGTCCGCCAGGTGAGCACCGGCCCCAACGAGTTCAGCTTCACGGAGAACTGGTATGAGGGCCACAAGGCCTTCCAGGTGGTGCACACCGTGGGCAAGGGCCGCTATGAACCCAGCACCGGCACGAACATCTACACCTATTCCAAGCCCGAGGCCGGCGTGGTGGTGGTGAAGACCAGCGAGAGCCCCGATGGTCGCCAGACCACCGACACCGTGATCAACAGCACAGTGCCGCGGTTCCAGGTGGGCGAAACGATCACCTACATCCGGCTCGATTAGGCCGATCCAGCAGCGGGCGGCAGCAGCTCCCGCACCAGTCCCGCCAGGGCGGCCACGGCCCCGGGCCGGCCCCGCAGGCTGCGCAGGTCGTCCTGCAGGCCAGCGAGGCGCTCGGGGTGGGCCAGCCAGTCGGCGGCCTCGGCGGCGATCTGCGCCGGGGTGATCGCCCCCACCCGCTCGGGCACCACGGCCCGGCCGGCGGAGATGTTGGGCCAGGCCAGAAAGCCCCGCTGGCGCATGCGCCAGGCCGTGAGCGCCACCCCCAGCAGCCAGCGCAGCAGCGGCAGGCGGGCCACCAGGCCCAGCCAGCCATCCCAGGCCTGCATCACGTGCAGGTGCTGGGTGGGCACCAGCACGATCATCGGCACCCCCAGGGCCCCCAGTTCGGCGGTGTTGGCGCCCACCGTGGTGAGGGCCAGGCGGCACTGGCTCAGGGGCCCGTGGGCCGGCTGCTCCAGCACCAGGCGGATGCGCGTGCCGGCGGGCGTCTCCAGCTCCTGACGGTGCTCGGCCTGCAGCAGGCGCGGCTGGCCGGAGCCGTACTGGGCGGCGATCGGATTGCCCGCCCCCGCATGGGCGAGCAGCTCGGCCACCGTGGTGGTGGGCGCCACCGGCAGCAGGAAGCGGCAGCCGGGCCGCAGCGCCGCCAGCCGGTCGGCGGTGTCGAGCAGAAGCGGCACGCCCACCTGCAGCTTGGCCCGCTTGGAGCCGGGCATCAGGGCGATCCACTCACCCGGCGGCAGGGGCGCCTCACCGCGGGCCGCGTCCGAGAGATCCGCCATCAGGTCGCCCACCACCGTGCAGCGCCGCCGCCAGCGGGGGGCGAGCCGATCCGCGGCCGCCGGGCCCATGGCGGCGATGCGGTCGTTCCAGCGGGGCCAGCGGGCCACCCACTCGGCGTAGGTGAGGTGGCGGTAGCCGAGCCGGGCCGAGAGCAGCACCGTCCAGAACTGGTCACCCCCCAGGAACACCACCACCCCCTGGCGCGGCCAGGGGCCGTAACGGCGGGGGCGCAGCAGCATCCCCCAGAAACGCCGGGCCGGCAGCACCCGCGCGAACAGCCCCATGGCCTCCGCCACCCGGTGCTCGCTGCCGGTGGCATTGGGGCAGGGCACCAGCACCAGCTCCAGGCGGAGGGGCGCCGTCGGGTCCAGGGGCCGCAGGGCCAGCTCGCGGTGCAGCCGCTGGGCCAGGGGGCGCACCCAGGTGGCCAGCTCCCCGGGCCCGTTGCACACCAGCACGATGGCGGCCTGCGGCGGAGCCGGCTGGTTCACAGGCTGATGGGGCACGGCGTGGAGGCGAAGGGCCCCAGCGCAGATGGCCCGGTATTCAGAGTGCGGATGGCGAGACTTGAACTCGCAAGACCGAAGTCACACGCCCCTCAAACGTGCGTGTCTACCAATTCCACCACATCCGCGTGGTTTGAGTGATCGGACCGGAGGTCGGATCTGGGGTGGTCCTGAACAGCACAGCCTCAGACAAACCCGTGGGGGAAAGCCGTTGGACTGAACCCTGGGCAGAAGCCGCGGGTGATCGCTGATCCAGGTGAGGGAGCGGAACCGCCAGGGGCGACCCGCCCGAGCAATATACCCATCGCCCGCCCGGCCAGCGCCCCGCCCGGCGGCGAGGGGGTCTGCCGCCGGGGCCTGCCGGTGAGCGCTGATACAGTCCCCAGCGGCCTGCGCTGACGGACTCCCGCGGATGCCCATCGGCAAACTGCTGATCGCCAACCGTGGCGAAATCGCTCTTCGAATCCTGCGCAGCTGCCGGGAACTGGGGATTCCCACCGTCGCCGTGTACAGCACGGTGGACCGCAACGCCCTGCACGTGCAGCTGGCCGATGAGGCCGTGTGCGTGGGCGACGCCCCCAGCAGCAAGAGCTACCTCAACATTCCCAACATCCTGGCGGCCGCCACCTCGCGGGGGGCGGACGCCATCCACCCCGGCTACGGCTTCCTGGCCGAGAACGACAAGTTCGCCGAGATCTGCGCCGCCCACGGCCTGACCTTCGTGGGTCCGTCGCCCGAGGCGATCCGCTCGATGGGCGACAAGTCCACGGCCAAGGCCACCATGCAGCAGGTGGGGGTGCCCACCATCCCCGGCAGTGAGGGGCTGCTGGAGAGCGTCGCGGAGGCCCGGACCCTGGCCGACGGCATGGGCTATCCGGTGATGATCAAGGCCACCGCCGGCGGCGGCGGTCGCGGCATGCGCCTGGTGCCCGGCCCCGACCAGCTCGAGAGCCTGTTCAAGGCCGCCCAGGGCGAGGCGGAGGCCGCCTTCGGCAACCCCGGCCTTTACATGGAGAAGTTCATCGACCGGCCCCGGCACGTGGAGGTGCAGGTGCTGGCCGATCGCCACGGCAACGTGGTGCACCTGGGCGAGCGCGACTGCTCGATCCAGCGCCGCCACCAGAAGCTGCTGGAGGAGGCCCCCAGCGTGGCCATCAACGCCGACCTGCGCCGCCAGATGGGCGACGCGGCCGTGGCCGCCGCCCGCACGATCGGCTACGAAGGCGCCGGCACGGTGGAGTTCCTGGTGGACCGGGCCGGGCATTTCTATTTCATGGAGATGAACACCCGCATCCAGGTGGAGCATCCCGTCACCGAGATGGTCACCGGGGTGGACCTGATCGCCGAGCAGCTGCGCATCGCCGGTGGCGAGCCGATCTCCTTCCGCCAGGAGGACGTGAAGCTCACCGGCCACGCCATCGAGGTGCGCATCAACGCCGAGGATCCCCGCCAGAACTTCCGCCCCGCCCCCGGCAAGATCACCGGCTGGCTGCCCCCCGGGGGCCCGGGCGTGCGCTTCGACAGCCACGTGTACACGGGCTACGAGATCCCCCCCTTCTACGACTCGCTGATCGGCAAGCTGATCGTGTGGGGCACCGACCGGGACCACGCCCTGCGCCGCCTGCGCCGCGCCCTCTCGGAGTGCGCCGTGACCGGCATCCCCACCACGATCGAGTTCCACCTGCAGCTGCTGGATCGGCCCGAGTTCCAGCGGGGCGACGTGCACACCAAGTTCGTGGAGCAGGAGATGCTGCCCCAGACCGGCAAGTAGGGGCCCGGATCAGGCGGAGGCTGCTCTGAGCGGAGCCGACCCGCTCAGGCGGGCCGCACGCTGGCCTGGAGCATCACCTGGGTCAGCAGGCCCTGCTGGCCCACCACCAGCTCCCGCAGCAGGCTCACCAGGCCCACCCAGATCACCGGGGTCACGTCCACGCCGCCGATGGGCTGGATCAGCCGGCGGGTGGCCGCCAGGAAGGGCTCGGTGGGCAGGGCCAGCAGCCGCATCACCCCCTGGCTCAGGTCCACCTGGGGATACCAGGTGAGCACGATCCGGAACAGAAACAGCAGGGTCCAGGCGGCCAGCAGCAGCCCCAGCACCAGGTGGGCGATCGGCAGCAGGGCGGCGGGTCCCGTCACAAAGCTCTAAGCGGCTGGCATCCGATCGTAGGAAGCCGCCATCACTGCCTAGGATCGCCGCCGGATCTGCAGCCGCCATGACCGCTTCTCTCTCCAACTTCCTGAGCAGCCTCGTGTGGGGCGCCGTGATCGTGGTGATCCCCATCAGCATCGCCCTGGTGCTGATCAGCCAGAACGACCAGCTGGACCGCCGCCTCTGAGGTTTGTCCACGGCAATCCCTAGAGTGCCGTCACAGGGGCGTCGACACTGTGGCCCCACCGGGCACCTGAACCGTGGTCAATGCCAGTCTGAACTGGGCCAGCATCGTCGGCATCGTGCTGGCGGTGGGTGGGGCTCTCCTTTACTTCATGAGGAGCTTCAAGCCCGCCCTGGCCCGGGATTACGACGTCTTCTTCGCCGCCGTGGGCCTGCTCTGCGGCGGCATTCTGTTTTTCCAGGGCTGGCGCCTGGACCCGATCCTGCAGTTCGGCCAGTTCCTGCTGGCGGGCACCACGGTGTTCTTCGCCTACGAGAGCGTGCGGCTGCGGGGGGTGACCACCGAGCAGGCGCGCCGCTCCTCCTACTTCGACGATGACGAGCCCCCGGCCCGGCCCCGCATGGGTGGCGGCCGTGACTGGGGCGACGACGTGGACCGCTTCGACGAGCCGCAGCCGCTGCGCCGTCGCATCCGCTCCCGCGATGAGGCCGGCTACGACGCCCCCGAGGAGGACGACTTCTATCGCCTCCGGCGACCGGCCCGGGCGGCGATTCCCGAGCGGGCCGCCTCCCGTACCGGCCGCGGCCCCGCCTCCGATCTCTGGGATCGCAGCGACCGGGAGCCCGGAGGCCCTTCCGAGCCCCGCGGCACTGAGCCCCGTGGATCCCAACCCGACGACTTCAGCCCCCGGGGAGCCGGCCGCTACACCGCCGGTGGCGGGCCCCGCGGCGCGGCAGGCGCCCCCGCCAGTGACTTCGGCGCCCGCCGCCAGGGCCGCGAGGAGCAGCGCCGCGGCAGCCGGCCCACCGCCGCCAGCGACGACCTGCCCCGCTCCAGCCGCCGACCCGCCGCCAGCGGTCCCGCAGGCCCTGGAGCCGATGCGTCCCCTGGCGCCGCCGTGGCAGGCCGCCAGGCCGGGATTCCCCAGGGCGCGCCCTACAGCGCCCGCCCCAGCGGCGAGCGCAGTGCCGCCGCGGGTGGCCGGCCCAGCCAGCCGGGGGTGAGCGATGCCGACTTCAGTCCGATCCGACCCGGCGGCCCCGGCACCGGTCCAGCGGGCAGCCCAGCCGGTGGAGCGGCCAGTGCCAGCGGCCGGCCCGCCGCCGGAGGCCAGGCCCCGGGGGGCCCGCGGGATAACAGCTCCCGCTTCGACGACTGAGCCCGCGGGTGCAGCGCCGCAGCCCCCTCCGCCTGCTGGGGGCGCTTCCCTTCCTGCTGGGGCTCGCAGGCTGCGTGGCCCCATGGGGCCTGCGGCGCCAGCCCATTCCCCCCCTGGGCCTGGGCCAGGAGAGCCGCCAGGATCCGGCCCTGAGCGGCGATGGCCGCCTGCTGGCCTCGGTGGTGGAGCGTGGGGGCCGCAGCACCGTGCTGTTGCAGGAGCGCCGCAGCGGCGCCGTGCTGCCCCTGCGGCACCTGCGCGGCCGCCAGCCCCACAGCTCCCCCTCCCTGAGCTGGAACGGCCGTTATCTCGCCCTGCTGGTGCAGCAGGGCCGTCAGCGCCTGGCGGTGGTGGAGGACCGGGCCACGGGTCAGCTCCACCCGCTGCCGCTGCCTGGAGGGCGGGAACCGGAGCGGCTGAGCCTGGCCCCCGATGCCCGCCAGCTGGCGCTGCAGCTGGTGGAGGGCGGCCAGACCCGGGTGGAGCTCTACGACCTGAGGGGGCTGCTGGAGCCGGATCTGCCCCCCGGCCAGCCCCTCAGCGGTCCGGCGCCGGCCGGGGTGATGCTGGGTGGTGCGGCAATGCGCCACCTGGGTGGGTGGCGATGAAGCGGCCGGCAGCCCTGGGGCTCCTGCGGCGCGTCGGCGTCGCCAGCGGGCTCGCGGGAGCGCTGGCCCTGGCCGGCTGCGACGGCGGACTGCGCCCCCTGATCGGACTGAACCTGCAGCTGGCCCGCGGCGGCGAGGTGCGTGGGCCCTCCCTGGCCGGCCCCTGGCTGGCGCTGATCCGCAGCCGCGAGGGACGGGGCCGGGTGGAGCTGATCGCCCTGGATCGCAACGCCCCCGTGCCGCTGCCCGGCCTGAATCGACCCGACGCCCAGCCCCTGAGCGTGGCCGTGGATCAGCGCGGCGAGCACCTGGCCGTGGTGCGCCAGCTGGAGGGGCGCACCGAGCTGGTGCTCTACCGGCGTTCGCTGCAGGCGCTGCAGCCGATCGCGATGCAGCCGGCCGGGGTGCCCCGCCAGGTGCAGCTCAGCGCCGATGGCCGCGTGCTGGCGGTGGAGCTGAGCCGCGACGGCCGCTGGCAGGTGGACCTGCTGGAGCTGCCCTGAAATTCAGGGCACCAGGCCCGCCCAGTGCAGGAAGCTGTCGCCGCTGAGGGCCTCGATCACCAGCACGGCGGCGAAACCCACCATGGCGAAGCGGCCGTTGACCCGTTCGGCGTAGGCGCTCCAGCCGAAGTCGGGCACGTCGTTGGTGGTGGCACTCGTGGTGGGCGTGGTGCTGGCGCCGGGGGCGCTGCTGGCCGGGGGCTGATTCGGGCTGGAAGACATCGGCAGGTCAGGCTCCGGAGTTGAAGTCATAGCTGGCGGCGGGGATCAGCTTCCAGCCGCCCAGGCCATCGAGCTGCAGCACGGTGTCGTGGAAGGCCTTGAGCGTGGGACGGTGCCCGACGCTCACGAAGGCCATCTCCCGCTGGGTCAGCAGCGCGTAGAGGTGCCGCTCGGTGGCCACATCCAGGGCGCTGGTGGCCTCGTCGAGCACCACGAAGCGGGGCGAATTGAGCAGCAGCCGCGCGAAGGCCAGGCGCTGCTGCTCCCCGAGCGAGAGCAGCCGCGGCCAGTCCTGCTTGATGTCCAGATCGGGATAGCGGTGCACCAGCTCCGGCAGGCGCACCTCCTCCAGCACGTTGCGCAGGTGATCGTCGCTGAAACGGGCCGGATCCAGGGGGTAGCAGAGCTGCTCCCGCAGGCTGCCCAGGATCATGTAGGGCTTCTGGGGGATGAACAGCAGCTCGGCGATCGGCGGGCGCTCCACCGCACCGGCGGCCGGCGCCCACAGGCCGCTCACCAGCCGCAGGAAGGAGGTCTTGCCGCAGCCGCTCGGCCCCACCACCAGCACCCGCTGGCTGGGGCCCACCTCCAGGCTGAGGTCGTGGATCAGGCGGCGGTCGCTGCCGGGGGGCACCAGATCCACATGGCGCACCAGGATCGCGCCGCCGCTGCGCTCAAGAACCCGGTCGGCGGCGGGCACGAGGGCAGCGGCGCTGAGCTCACGGCCCTGCACCTGCTGGCTGATGCTGTCCACCTTGCCCTGGAAGCCCTCCAGACGGCTGATCGAAGCGGAGAAGGCGGCCAGCTGGTCGATGTTGTTGACGATGTAGCTGACCGAGAACAGCACCTGGCTGAAGGCGATGCTGGCCTGGCCGAACACGCCGAAATCCACCTCCTTGGCGAAGTAGATCGGCGCGATCACCAACCAGGGCAGGAAGCGGGAGAAGTAGTCGTAGGAGCGCTGGATCACGCTGATCAGCGCCTGCCACACGATCAGGCGGTCGTAGTTGCGGATCGCCCCGCCCAGGCGCCGCTCGGCCTCGCGCGATTCCTGCTGTTCACCCCCGTAGAAGGCGATCGATTCGGCGTTATCACGGATGTGCACCAGGCCGTAGCGGAAATCGGCCTCGAGCTTGAGCTGCAGGTAGTTGAGCTGCACCAGCTTGCGGCTGGCAAACACGATCAGGGCGGTGCCGAACACCGCATAGGCCAGCAGCCACAGGGCCAGCTTGGAGCTGATCGACCACAGCACCACAATGAAGCTCACGAAGGTGAGCAGGGCCGCCACGATCTCCACCGTGACGCTCAGGCTGGTGGTGGTGAAGCTGGCCGTGTCCTGGGAGATCCGCTGGTCGGGGTTGTCGATCTCCTCGGCGGATTCGTCGTTGGGGTTGAGAACGTAGTAGGCCCGATTGGTGAGGTAACGCCCCAGCAGCCGGCCGCTCAGCCACTCCCGCCAGAGCAGGCCCAGCTTGGGGATCAGGTAGCTCTGCAGGGCGCGGATCGGCAGGGCCAGCACCAGGCAGAAGGCGTAGATCGCCACCACCTGCCAGAACTCGTCGGCCTTGTAGGCCACCAGCGTGTTGTCAACGTTGCGGGCGATGTAGCTGATGCCCACGTTGATGCCGTTGATCACCAGGATCAGCAGCGTGATCACGCCCATCAGCAGCCAGGGCAGCCAGCGCCCCTGGCGCAGCTTGCTGCGCCAGGGCCGTAAAACCGGCCAGTCCCGCGATGAACAGCACCATCACGACCGCCCCGATCGGGCTGTTCCAGATGGCGGATACCTGCTGGGGCACCCCGGGCAGGAAACGGCCCTGCAGCTCGGGGATCAGGGCGCCGGTCAGCGCCACGGTGCCGGTGAGCAGCAGCAGCGTGAAGCCCACCACCACGGCCAGCAGGGCGCCGATCAGCAGCAGGAACTGCCAGGCGCTGGTCTCCTCGATCGGCAGGAAGTAGGGCTGGGCCAGGCGCTGCAGCTTGCCGAGCTGGCTGCGAAAGGCCGAAAGGGGGCTCATGGGAGCGGGCGGATCGCGCCATTCTCACCGGACGAGGTGGGTCCTGCGGGGATCGGCGCTGATCCCCGGCCCTGGGCCTCTGGCCCCTGATCTCAGGCCCCGGCCCCTGAGTCCCGGCCCTTGGCGCGCGGCTCAGCCCGGCGGCCAGGCCAGGGGGCGGCCGCCGAGCACGTGCACATGCAGGTGGAACACGGTCTGGCCGGCCTCGGCGCCGCTGTTGATCACGGTGCGGAACCCCTCCAGCCCCTCCTGGCGCGCCACCTGGGCCGCCACCAGCAGCAGGTGCCCCAGCAGCGCCGCGTGGTCGGAGCCCGCCTCGGCCAGGTTCACCACGTGCTCGCGGGGGATCACCAGGATGTGCACCGGCGCCTGGGGGTGCACGTCGCGGAAGGCGAGGCAGTGCTCATCGGCGTACACCTGATCGCAGGGGATCTCCCCCCGCAGGATGCGCCCGAAGATCGTGGAATTCGCCTCCGCGGGATCGGGAGCGGAGCCGGGAGCAGCGGAATCGGCCATGGTCGCCGGGCAGGGGGCGGAGGGACGGGAGCTGGAACGGGGGTGGCACTGGTGAGCCGTTCCCCCTGGATGGGCCCGATGTTGGCACGCTGCAGCGGTGCGGCCCTCGTGGGTCTGGAGGCCGTGGAGGTGGCCGTCGAAGTGGATATCGCCCCGGGCCTGCCGGGGCTGTTGATGGTGGGCCTGGCCGATGCGGCGGTGCAGGAGTCGCGGGAGCGGGTGCGGGCGGCGCTGCGCAACAGCGGACTGCGCATGCCGCTCACCCGGGTGATCGTGAGCCTGGCGCCGGCGGACCTGCGCAAGGAGGGGCCGGCCTTTGATCTGCCGATCGCCCTGGCGGTGCTGGCGGCCAGCGGTCAGCTGGAGCCGCAGCGGCTGGCGGGCATCTGGTGCGCCGGCGAACTGGGCCTGGACGGCAGCCTGCGGCCGGTGCGGGGGGCGATGGCCGTGGCGATGGCCGCCCGCCAGGCCGGCGCCCGGGCCCTGGTGCTGCCGGCGGCCAATGGGGCCGAGGCCGCCCTGGTGGCGGGCCTGTCCCTGGTGCCGGCCGGCAGCCTGCTGGAGGTGCTCCACCTCCTGGCCGAACCGGATGCCGGGCAGGGGCACGAGCGACAGGGCGGCCAGTGCCAGGCGGGGCCGGATTCGGGCCCGCGGGGGCCCAAGGCCCAGCCAGCCGCACGGGCCCATCCGGCGTCCCGGTCCCCCTCGGCTGCCGCCACGGCCCCCGGCCCCGCCGCCAGCGACCTGGACCTGGCGGACGTGCAGGGCCAGCTGCATGGCCGCCGCGCCCTGGAGATCGCGGCGGCCGGCGGCCACCACCTGCTGCTGGTGGGTCCCCCCGGCAGCGGCAAGACGATGCTGGCCCGGCGCCTGCCGGCCCTGCTGCCGCCCCTGGAGGACGCCGAGGTGCTGGAGCTCAGCTGCCTCTACTCGGTGGCGGGCCTGCTGGGGACCGGCGGCGAACCGCTGCGGCGCCGCCCCTTCCGGGCCCCCCACCACAGCTGCTCCAGCGCGGCCCTGGTGGGGGGCGGCAGCATCCCGCGGCCGGGGGAACTGGCCCTGGCCCACCGGGGGGTCCTCTTCCTCGATGAACTCGCCGAGTTCCGCCGCGATGTGCTCAACCAGCTGCGCCAACCCCTGGAGGAGGGGGAGGTGTGGATCAGCCGCGCCCGCCAGCGGGTCCGCTTTCCGTGCACGGTCTCCCTGGTGGCCGCCACCAACCCCTGCCCGTGCGGCTGGTTCGGCGACCCCGTGCGGGCCTGCCGCTGCGGCGAGCGGCTGCGGAGCCAGTACTGGGGACGCCTGGCGGGTCCCCTGCTGGATCGCCTCGACCTGCAGGTGGTGGTGCGGCGACTTGAGGCGAGCGAGCTGGAGGCGGGCGAACTGGATGGCCGTGGCGGCAGCGGGGGCCCCAGCTCCCGGCCGGAATCGAGCGCGGTGGTGGCCACGCGGGTGACGGCGGCCCGCCGGCGCATGGCCGCCCGCAATCCCGCGGGCTGCGGCAACGGCCAGCTCTCGGGCCGGGCCCTCCGGCAGCACCTGCAGGCAGCCCCCGACGCCCTGGAGCTGTGGCGGCTGGCGATGGACCGGCGCGGCCTCAGCGCCCGGGCCGCGGAGCGGGTGCTGCGGGTGGCCCGCACCATCGCCGACCTGGCCGGCCAGGGGCAGGTGGACGCGGGCGCCGTGGCCGAAGCCCTGAGCTACCGCAGCTTCGACAGCGAAGCGGCGAAGGCGTGAGGCGGAACGAACGGGCGGCGCGAACCGCTGGCGGAGCGAAGGGAACGCGGGCGCCAGCTCTCTGGAGCCGACCCGAGGCGGAGCGGCGCCGTGGGCCCCACACCCGCCCCGCCGCCGGGCCTCAGGGGCGGTAGGGCCGATCCCGGTAGGGCTGCACCCCCACGCTGGGGGGCTGCAACTGCTTCTCCTCACGGGGATTGCCGAAGGCGTGGCCCACGCCGATCGCGAACCAGCGCCCGAAGGAGGCCATCATCGAAGCCATGGGAACCTGCCACAGGGGGACAGTTCCATCCTTGGCCTCCGACACGACAAAGGGAACCGGTGAAAACACCGATTCCCTCGTGGTGCAGATCCGAGACCTGCGCAGCTGGTTCGCGACAAGCCGTGGCGGCTCAGACCCTTCTCAGCTTGAAGCCGCGGAGGGCTTCAGCGGCGGCGGCGGCGCTGCTGGGCCTTGCGCTTGTACTTCTCGGTGGGGGTCTCGTGGTGACGCAGGCGCTTGAGGTCGGCGAAGATCCCTGCCTTGGACACTTGACGCTTGAAGCGGCGCAGGGCCGATTCGATTCCTTCGTTCTCGCCGACGGTGACCTGGGTCATGGACCGCTGATGGGTTTTGCAGATAGTGGATGGTAGCAAGGGCCCGATCCGGGCTCCGCAGCCCTACAGGGTCGTCGCCTGGCCGGGCTTGGCGGCATCCGCCGGCGCCGGACTGGCCGCCGGCAGGGGGGGGAGCGCCGCGGCGGGGGGCGCCGTTGGGGCCGGACCTGACGCTGCAGCTGGCATGGGAGCGGACGAGGCTGCGGGTTGGGGGGCCGGCGAGGCGGTGGCGGTCGGGGTACCGGCGGGCCAGTCGTCGCGGTAGATGTACACGTGGCCCAGGGCCCGGTTGCCGAAGTGGCGGCGCATCAGCCGCCAGCCGGGCTCAGGCACCAGCTGCAGGAAGCCGGCCGTGGTCCCGCCGGTGCGGGCCACCACCATCTCGGGGCCACCACCGGCCTTGCCAGGCACAGCCAGCAGGATGGTGTCGTTGCCACTGCGCAGCACCGAGAGGCGATACACGGTGGCCAGATCGGTGCCACCGACCCGCAGCGAATAGCCGTTGGTGTCGATGAAGCGGTTGCAGATGCCGGTGAAGTCGAAGGTGGCGAGCAGCGGATCCACCACGGCGGGGGAGCCCGGCTGCACGGCGTAGCAGGGACGGGTGTCGCGGCGCTGCTCGTAGATGTTGAGCTGGGCGCGGCTGCCATCGCCGATCGGTGCCGCCACCAGCACGAACTTGCTCTGGTCCACGTCCACGGCGTTGAACAGGGCGGCGGCGCCCACGGGCTGGGCCGAAGCCAGCAGGGCGGCGGCAGCCAGGGCCGAGCCCGTCAGGACGCGGGCTGACGCCAGGGGGGGAATCGGGAGCATCGGGGCAGGGGGCGGCGGGAGTGGGGCGATCGTATGCAGGGCGATGGACGAACGCCAGCCGCTCAGGCCGGCTTGTTGATCCGGATCGCCACCAGCAGGCTCAGCACGGTGCCAGGCAGGGCCGCCGCCAGGATCAGGCGGGTGGTGGCCAGGCCGAGCTCGGGATCGCCATAGGCCAGCTCGAACACCGAGCCGGTGGCGGCGATGCCCAGAACGCAGGCCAGGGCGAGGAACAGGCCCGCCAGGGGTTTCATCGGCATGGAAGTCTCCGGCTCAGGCGATGGGGCGGACGTCGGCGCGGTCGAAGCCCTTCTCGCTCAGACCCTCGCGCAGCTTCGCGTCATCGGTGACGCGATCGACGAACAGCACGCCGTTGAGGTGATCCATCTCGTGCTGGATGCAGCGGGCCATCAGGCCATCGGCCTTGAGGCGCTTGGGCCGGCCCATCTCATCGCGGAACGACACCTCCACCACGCTGGGACGCACCACGTCGAGGTAGACGCCGGGAATGCTGAGGCAGCCCTCCTCGTAGGTGCAGATCGTGCCGCCCACGCCGGTGATCTCGGGGTTGATCAGCACCAGCGGCGGGCTGGCGGCGTCCTCCAGCTCCAGGTCGATCACCAGCAGCTGCTGGTGCACGCC
The DNA here is from genome assembly GCF_943369875.1 of Vulcanococcus limneticus LL. Lineage (GTDB taxonomy): Bacteria > Cyanobacteriota > Cyanobacteriia > PCC-6307 > Cyanobiaceae > Vulcanococcus > Vulcanococcus limneticus_A. Next base: position 21,730 of record NZ_CALROT020000014.1, on the reverse strand, counting down.
GATCTGGGGGGCGGCCAGGCCGATGCCACGGGCGGCGTACATGCTCACGAGCATGTCGCGGGCGAGGCTGCGCACGGCCTCATCCACCTTGCCGATGCGCCGGGCCGGGGTGCGCAGCACGGCATCCCCCAGCTGGTGAATGTCGTAGGGAGGGTTGTCGACGGGGTCCTTGGACACCTGCAGGCGCCCCGAGAGCTCGGCGGAACGCGCCAACTTGGCGAAGCTGCTGGCCACGGACCCTCATCGTTCAGGCGTGAAGCGATTCTAGAAGTCACCCCCCAGGAGAGTCGGTGAGCCCAGCCCCCGGGAGTCCGCCCACCGCCATGCCGGATCCCACGTCCCCATCCGCCGCTCCCCATCCAGTTGCGCCGCTGCCGGCCGCCGCGGTGGTGGGCCGCACGCCAAGCCTGAAGGAACCCCAGCTGCTGGGGGGCTTCCTCTACTGGCAGGAGCAACGGCCCCAGGAGAAGGGCCGCACCACCCTGCAGCGGCGCCGGGCCGGCGCTCCGGTGGACGCCGCGGCCGAGGAACTCACCCCCGGCGACTGGAACCTGCGCAGCCGGGTGCACGGCTACGGCGGCGGGGCCTGCGCCCTGGGCCGGCTGGCGGCGGAGCCCGAGACAGGCGCTGAAAGAACAGACGCCACCATCGCCGTGTTCGTGCACGACGGCGACCGCTGCCTCTGGGCCCTGGACCTGGCGCCGGACGGGGCGGCGGGCGCCCCCCGGCGCCTCACCGAACCCCGCACGGACGACGCAGCCTTCGGCGGCGGCCTGATCGACGGGCCCCGGCGGCGCTGGATCGGCGTGCTGGAGCTGGAGGGGCGTGACCAGCTGGTGGCGGTGCCCCTCGCCGGAGGCCAGCCCGAGCCCCTGCACGCCGCGGCCGACTTCTGCGGCTACCCGGCGCTGAGTCCCTCCGGCACACACCTGGCCTGGCTGGAGTGGCAGCAGCCCTGGATGCCCTGGCAGCGCAGCCAGCTGTGGCTGGCGCGGCTCGGAGCCGGCGGCGCCCTGGAGCGCCCGGAGCTGGTGGCCGGCGCCGGCAGCGCCCAGGGCGAGGCCCTCTCGGTGTTTCAGCCCCTCTGGATCGAAACCGACGGCGCCGCCGCGCTGGTGGTGGCCAACGACCGCAGCGGCTGGTGGAATCTGGAGTGCCTGGCGGGCGCTGAGGCCCGCGGCGCCACAGGCGGCGACGCCAGCGAGGCCCCAGGAGCCAGCGGGGCCTCCGCCGATGCCGCCTCCCCCGGGCCCGCCTGGCGGCCGATGCTGCCGATGCCGGCGGACTTCGCCATGCCCCAGTGGGTGTTCGGCATGGCCACCCACGCCTGGGACGGCCGGCAGCTGCTCGCCATCGCCTGCCAGGAGGGCCGCTGGCAGCTGGGGCGCATCGCCCTGGACCCGTCAACGGAGCGGGAGCAGCCGGGCCCCGCGACGATCCAGGCCGCTCCCGACACGCCTCCTACCCGCTGGCAGCCGATCCCGATCCCCTTCGACGATCTGGCCTACCTGACGGCGGAGAACGGCCGGCTGGCCTGCGTGGCCAGCGGTCCCACCAGCCCGCCGGGCCTGCTGGAGCTGGAGCTGACCACGGGCGCCTGGACCCACACCCCCGCGGCCGCCGCCCCGCTGGCCCCGGAGGCCATCAGCCAGCCACAGCCGCTCTGGTTCCCGGGCCACGGCGACCGGCCCACCCACGCCTGGTTTTACCCCCCCGCCGGCGGCGCCAACCCCCAGGCGCCGCTGCTGGTGAAGGGCCACAGCGGCCCCACCGCCATGGCCCGCACGGGCCTGAACCCGGCGATCCAGTTCTGGACTAGCCGGGGCTGGGGCGTGGTGGATGTGAACTACGGCGGCTCCACCGGCTTCGGCCGCGCCTACCGCGAGCGGCTCGACGGCCAGTGGGGCGTGGTGGACGTGGCCGACTGCGCCGCCGCGGCCCGGGCCCTGGTGGAGGCCGGCCGGGCCGCAGCGGGGCGGATCGCGATCGAGGGGGGCAGCGCCGCCGGCTTCACGGTGCTGGCGGCGCTCTGCTTCACCGACGTGTTCCGGGCCGGGGGGTGCCGCTACGCCGTGACCGACCTGGCGGCCCTGGCCCAGCACGATGAGCACCGCTTCGAGGCCCGCTACCTTGACGGCCTGGTGGGCCCCTGGCCCGCAGCGGCGGCCACCTATGCGGAGCGCTCACCCCTGCAGCATGCGGAGCGGATTCAGGCGCCCGTGATCTTCTTCCAGGGCCTCGAGGACACGGTGGTGCCGCCGGAGCAGACCGAGCGCATGGCGGAGGCCCTGCGCCGCAACGGCGTGCCGGTGGAGGTGCACCTGTTTGCCGAGGAGGGCCACGGCTTTCGCAGCAGCGCCACCCAGATCCAGGTGCTCGAGGCCACCGAGGCCTTCTTCCGCCGGCACTTCCAGCTTTGACCCACCTCCTTGCCGCCCTCCCCGCCTGGGCCGCCCCCGCCGTCACCCTGCTGCTGGCCCTGGCCGCCCTGACCCTGCTGGTGCTGGTGGGCCGCCGCCTCGGCGGCGCGCTGGGCCTGAAGCAGTGGGGGATTCCGGAGGCCCTGCTCGCCGGCTCCCTCGGCCTGTTGCTGGCCCCGGCGGGCCCGCTGCCCCTGCTGGCTGAACCGGTGATGGCCGTCTGGGACCAGCTGCCCCTGCCGCTGCTGACCCTGGTGTTCGGCTCCCTGCTGCTGGGCAAGCCGCTGCCGAAGCTCGGCGGACTGTGGCGGCCCCTCTCGGCCCAGGTGCTGCTGGCCCTCACCCTCGCCTTCGGCCAGTTCCTGGTGGGCGGCCTGGTGGTGCTGCTGGTGCTGCAGCCCTGGCTGGGGATGAGCCCGGTGCTGGCGGTGCTGATCGAAGTGGCCTACGAGGGCGGCCATGGCTCGGCTGCGGCCATGGGCCCCACCTACGAGCGCCTGGGCCTCGAGGGCGGCCAGGCCCTCGGGCTGGCGATGGCCACCGTGGGGCTGCTGGCCTCCACCGTGGTGGGGGGCCTGGTGGTGGTGCTGGCCCGCGGGCGGGGCTGGCTCAGCTTCGGCGCAGCGATCCCGCTGCCGGAGGCCATGGAGACGGTGGCCGAGGTCACCCCGCCCCTGGAGGCGATCCCCACCGGCCCGCCCCTGGAGGAGGGCACGGTGGAGGTGCCGGCCGCGTGGCGCCAGGCCGCCGACTGGGCCGTGAACCTGGCCCTGGTCGGGGTGGCGGTGCTGATCGGCTGCGGCCTGCTGGAGGCGCTGCGCTGGGCATCCGCAGGCAGCGGCGGGGGCTTCGCCCTGGTGATCGATGCGCTGCCGGTGTTCCCCCTGGCGCTGGTGGGCTCGCTGCTGGTGCGCCTGGTGCTGGAAAAGAGCGGCCAGACCCGCTGGGTGTCCACGCCGATCCAGGCGATGGTCGGCACGATCTCGGCCGACCTGCTGATCACGGCGGCCACGGCCTGCCTGGATCTGGGGCTGCTGGCCGCCGACTGGCTCCCCCTCACGGTGCTGGCCCTGGCGGGCCTGCTGTGGAACCTGGCGGTGGTGCTGCTGCTCGCGCCGCGGATCCTGCCCGCGGACTGGTTCGAGCGGGCGATCCTGGAATTCGGCCAGGCCACGGGCGTGGCGGCCAGCGGCCTGCTGCTGCTGCGCATGGCCGATCCCGACGACCGCAGCGAGGCGGTGACGGCCTTCTCGATCAAGCAGCTGCTGCTGCAACCCCTGCTGGCCGGGGGGGTGATCACCGTGGTAGCGCCCCTGGTGGTGGACGGCTGGGGGCTGCCGGCCTGGACGGGCCTCTGCTTCGGCCTGGTGCTGGTGTGGATCAGCCTGGGGCTGTGGCTGGGCCGTCGCTGAGCAAAGGGGGCGGCGACCCGAACGCTCTGCTCAGCGCACCATGCCGGCGACGTTGCCGCCATCCACGGTGAGCAGGGCGCCGGTGCTGCGCTCCAGCGTCGCCAGGGCCACGAAGGCGTCGGCCACATCGGCGGCGCGCACCTCCCGGCCCAGCAGGTTGCCGGCCATGTACACCGCCTCGCTGACGCCGCGGGCGGCGGAGCGCTCGCGGATCATGGCGTCGTCGAGCAGGCCGGAGCGGATGCGATCGGCGTTGATGCCGTTGGCGCGGATGGCCTCGGCGCCCCCTTCCAGGGCGTACTGGCGCATCAGGGCCAGCAGGGCCGCCTTGGCGATGCCGTAGGCGCCGAAGTTGGGGCCGGGGTTGAGGGCCTGCTTGCTGACGTTGAACAGCAGCTGGCCGCCCAGCAGCGGCCGGTCCGCGGCGGCGGCGGGGTTGCCGGAATCCTGGGCCCGGAACACGGCCACGGCCGCCTGGGCCACCGCCTGGTGGGCGAACAGGTTGAGTTCGAAGCTGGCCCGCAGCTCGGCGTCGGGCAGCTCGGCGATGGGGCCGGTCCAGGCGGCGCCGGCGTTGCTCACCACGATGTCGAGGCCGCCGAAGCGGGCCGTCACGGCCGCGACGGCGGCCCCCACGGCGGCCGGATCGGTCACGTCGCCGGCGAGGCCCAGGGCGTGCTTGCCGCAGCCGGCGGCCACCGCGGCCGCCGCTTCGCCATCGCGATCGAGCACGGCCACCTCGGCGCCCTGGGCCGCGAAGGCCCGGGCCGTGGCGGCGCCGATGGCGCCGGCGCCGCCGGTGACGAGCACCACCTGGCGGGCCAGGGGCTTCTCCGCGCCTTTACCGAGCTTGGCCTGCTCCAGGCTCCAGTACTCCATGTCGAAGGTGTCGGGCTCGTTCACCGGCGCGAAGCGGCCCACGGCCTCGGCGGCCAGCAGGGTCTGGGCCCAGGCCTCGGCCACATCCGCCACCACGGCCGCCTCGGCCGCCGACTTGCCGAGGCCCACCAGCCCCAGCCCCGGGATCGCCACCAGCCGCGGCAGCGGATCGAGCGGCTTCTTGATCCCGCCCACGCGGGCGTTCTGGCGGGCGAAGTAGGCCTGATAGGCAGCGATGTAGGCCGCCAGGGCCTGCTCCACGGCGGCGGCCCAGCCGGCCAGGGCCTCGGGCGCGGCGGCGGCCGGCGGGGGCGGCAGCACCAGCGGGAAGGCCTTGGTGCGGATCACGTGGTCGGGGGTGGCGACGCCGCGGCGGGCCCAGTCGGGCAGGCGCGGATCGTTCACCACCGAGAGCGCCAGGGGGGTGCCGCGCAGCGCCAGCAGCCAGCGGGCCGGGGCCGCCTCGGCCTCGGCGGCCCGGCCCAGGGCCCCCCGCAGGATCGGCAGCACAGCCGCCGCCCCAGCGACGGGCTCCGGCACCGCCGCCGGCTGGCCCGGGGGTTGCGCGCTGCGCGCCTGGGCAATGCGCTCCTCGGCCTGCCGCACCAGGGCGATCATCCGCTCGTAGCTCTGCTTCGCCGTGGCGCCGAAGGAGAACAGGCCGTGCTGCAGAAGCACCATGCCCTCGAGTTCCACGCCGGCGGCGCGGGCGCGCGCCTCGGCCTCCTCATAGGCGCAGGCGGCGGCCAGGGCCAGGTCGAAGCCGGGCATCACGTAGGGCACCAGCGCCACCCGCTCGCCGTACACGGCGCGGCAGAGGGCCTCGGCATCGGGCTGGTCCGCCAGGGCCAGCAGGGCGATCGAGTGGGTGTGGTCGACGAACTTGTGGGGCAGGAAGGCGTGCAGCAGTGCCTCCACCGAGGGGTTGGGGGCCGCCGGATCGATCAGGTTCTGGCGCTGGGCCGCCACCATCGCCTCATCGCTGAGGGCCGGCAGGGCGCGCAGGGCCTGCAGCGGTTCGAGCCGCACGGCCGGGTGGCCCGGGGGTTCGATCGTGGCCAGGTCCCAGCCGGAACCCTTCACGCACAGCACCGGGATCGTCTCGCCCAGCAGACCCGTCACGGTGGTCTTCACCGAGGTGTTGCCGCCGCCGTGCAGCACCAGCTCCGGGTCGGCGCCCAGCAGGCGGGCCGAGTAGGTGCGCAGGGCCAGGTCGGCGCCGATGCCCTGGGCGCCGTAGTGGGCGATGGCGGCGGCGGCATCGGCCTCCGACCAGCGGTTCAGGGCGGGCATGGGCGGCGCCGGGGCGGTGGGGGTTCGGCGAGGCTACGGGCCGAGGGCTGCCGTGCCGCCCTGGGCCGCCCAGACTCGGCGCAGCCGCGGGCCGCCGCTGGAGACGCTGCTGCTGGGGGGACTGATCCTGGTGGGGCTGGCGCTGCTGTTGCCCACGGATCTGATGGGGCCCCGGCAGGCCCGCCGGCTGCTGGTGGGGCTGCTGAGCCTCGGCGCCCTGGGTGTGATCGCCGGGCTGGTGGCCACGGGTCTGCACCTGGGCGAGATCGTCGAGGACGGCGTCTGTCTCACGGTCCAGACCGTGGTGCGGGTGGTGACGCTGCTGAGCGTGACGGTGCCCTGCCGGATCCGGCCCGAGACCTACCTGGGCCTGCGGGTGCTGCTGATCGCCCTGGCTCTGCTGCTGTTTGCCACCGCCCGGGTGCTGGTGCGGGAGTGGCGGGGGCCACGCGATTGACAGGGGCCGCGCCTCTGCCCAGCATCCGCAAAGGAGTGGAGTGCCGATGAGCCGCCAACCGGCCCAGGATTTCCTCTTGTTCCTGATCGGCGGGGCCCTGTTCGCCGCCGGCGTCTTCCTGTTCACCAACCAGGTGATGGTGGGCACGGGTCTGGGCGGCTTCGGGATGGGGGGCGGCTACGCCGGCGGCGGTTTCGGTCGGGGCCTGGGCGGCTGGTTCGGGGGCGTCTTCACCAGGGGCGCCGGCCCGGGCTTCGGCCTGCTGATGCTTCCCTTCGGGATCGGCGTGGCGCTGCTGCTGGCGGACGTCTACCGGCGGCTGGGCTGGTTTCTGCTGTGGGCGTCGGCGGCGGCGCTGGCGGTGGCGGTGCTGCAGAGCCTGCTGTTCAGCTTCCGCCCCACCAGCCTCTGGAGCCTGCTGGCCCTGGTGGTGATGGTGGCGGGCGGCGGCGGCCTGATGTTCAAGGCCCTGGGGGGCTACCAGCGCGAGGAGCGGGTCCTGAGGGAGCGGGAGGCAGAGGATTCCCGCCAGGGCCTGGAGGAGCTGCGGCGGGAGCTGGAGCAGCTCAGGCAGGAGATCCGACGGGAGGGACAGGGGGAATGACGGTGGGGTGCACGCCAGCCGCAACCGGGGCGTGTGGATCGCCGAGACCATGGACAGGATCAAGGGCGAGCCGGTGATCGCCAGCGCCGCGATCGCACCGGGTGCCCTGCCGGTGGTGGTGGTCACGCTGCGCCGGTCGAAGGGCGACTGGGTGCCAGGCCTCGTTCGGCTGGAGATCTCCGCCGCTGGGCAGCTGGTGCACCGCGAGCGCTTCCGGATGCGCTGAGGGCTGCCGCCATGGCCGATCCGCTGGCGCACGGTCCGGGAGCCGAGGCGCCCGACACCACGGCCGAGGCCATCGAGGAGCGGGTGCAGGGCTTCCTCCGCGGCACGTTGCCCCGCGCGCGCTGGAGCCACCGGGCCCACCTGCTCGTGGGGCTCTGGCACCTGCAGCGGTATCCGGCCGACCAGGCCCTGCAGCTGCTGCGCCAGCGGATCCGCCGCTACAACACGGCCGTGGGCGTGGCCAACACCGACCACAGCGGGTACCACGAGACCCTCACGCGCTTCTATCTCGAGGCGATCCAGGCCGAGCTGAGCGGCTTCGGGGTGCTGCAGGCGCTGGCTCCCAGCCAACGGCCGGCCGCGGCCGCGGCCCTGCTGGCCTCCCCCCTGGCCGACGTGGGCTTCCCCCTGCGGGTCTACAGCCGGCAGCGCCTGTTCTCGGTGGCGGCACGCCGGCAGTGGCTGCCGCCGGAGGGCGCCGGGTTCCAGGCAGATCCACGCCGCTGCGAGAGTGACGCCATGGACAGCAAGCCACCTCCCGACTGGTGGGGCCGCAACTGGCGCTGGGTGGTGCCGGCTGTCTGCCTCACGGCGGTGGGCGGGGTGGTGGGCCTCATCGCCCTGATCGTGGGCGCCGTGTTCGGACTGCTCCAATCGGCCACGCCCTACCGGCAGGCCCTGGCCCGGGCCCAGGCGGATCCCGTGGTGATCAGCCGGCTGGGCCGGCCGATCAGCGCCGGCTGGCTGATGTCCGCCAGCCTCAACCGCTCCGGTGGCACGGGCCAGGCCAGGCTGGCCATTCCCCTGCAGGGGTCCAGGGGCCGCGGCACCCTGTTTGTGGAGGCCCGCCAGACCGGCCGCCGCTGGACCTACTCGACCCTGACCCTCCAGCCCGACAACTCCGGCGAGCGCCTCAATCTGCTCAGCCCGACCCTCTGAGCAGCCCCCTTCCCCTCACCCGGCGTAGAGCGCCTGGAGCCCCGCCTCGCTGGCCGAAGCCACACCCCGCTCGGTGATCAGCGCCGTCACCAGCCGGGCCGGGGTCACATCGAAGGCGGGGTTGAAGCCGGGACTGCCATCGGGGGTGAGCTGCACCGTGGTGATGGCGCCGTCGGGGCTGCGGCCCTGGAGGTCGGTCACCTCCTCGGCGCTGCGGGCCTCGATCGGGATCTCGGCCACGCCGTCGGCGATCGACCAGTCGATGGTGGAGGCGGGCAGGGCCACATAGAAGGGGACGCCGTTGTCGTGGGCGGCCAGGGCCTTCAAGTAGGTGCCGATCTTGTTGCACACATCGCCCGTGCGGGTGGTGCGGTCGGTGCCCACGATCACCGCATCCACCTGGCCGTGCTGCATCAGGTGGCCACCGGCGTTGTCGACGATCACGGTGTGGGGCACCCCCTCGCGGCCCAGCTCGTAGGCGGTGAGGCTGGCGCCCTGGTTGCGGGGCCGGGTCTCATCCACCCACACGTGGATGGGGAGGCCGGCGCGGTGGGCCTTGTAGATGGGCGCCAGGGCCGTGCCCCAGTCGACGGTGGCCAGCCAGCCGGCATTGCAGTGGGTGAGCACGTTGAACGGCTGCCCCTGGCACTCGGCCGGGCGGGCCGCCGCCAGCTGCTGGAACAGCGCCAGCCCGTGCGCGCCGATGGCCTCGCACATGGCCACGTCCTCATCGGCGATGGCGGCCGCTTCGGCCTTGGCCGCCTCGGCCCGCTCCGCCGGGGGCAGGGACGCCACCCGGTCGCGCACCCGCTCCAGGGCCCAGCGCAGGTTCACCGCCGTGGGCCGGGTGGCGTTGAGCTGCTCAAACGCCGCCGCCAGGGCGGCATCGCCGGGATCGGCCTGCAGGGCCAGCATCAGGCCGTAGGCCCCGGTGACGCCGATCAGCGGGGCACCGCGCACCACCATCGGGCGGATCGCCTCGGCCGCCTGATCAAGCGTGGCGATCGAGCGGGTGGTGAAGCGGTGGGGCAGCTGGGTCTGGTCGATCACGCCGATCGAGCGGCCGCCCTCCTCCAGCCAGATGGTGCGCCAGGCCTGGCCGTCGATGTTCATGGGACGCGATGGGACCAATCCCCCATCATCGCTGGCCCTCATCGGCATCCCCAGCGGGACGGAACACGGAGCTGGCCAGCCCGACGGGCCAGCGGCGATTCACCGCGAACCTTGATCCTGGCCCACACGGCATCGGCAGCACCCTGGAGGGGAATGCTCCTGATGTCATCGATCACGACCCTGGACCCTTTGGCCACACGGCCGGTCATGCGGCCTGGCCGCTGGCCGTTCGGGGCCGAGTCCCACAGATCCACGGCTCTGGTCAGGGTGACCACGCCGCCCCTCACCGGGGATGCAGACGACGCCATGCCCCGCGCGTCCACCGAGGCGCCACTCGCCTCGGCGGGAGGCAGGCCGGGCCCATCAACGGCGATGGCGAGCATTCGGCCGAGCTTCAGCCTGATCTGCTCCTTGAAGTCGGATGAGGCAGCGACATCCTCCAGCACCAGATCGGCCATCGCCTCCCTCAGCGCCTGACTGCCACTGCTGATCGCAACCGTGAAGAGAATTGATGGTGCAACCCTGCGACTGGAGGTGGTGGCAATGCCGCTCAATAGGTTGCCCGCCCGGTGTCGTAGGCCCGGAGATTGCACAGGGTCGCCGCCTGGCGGTAGGCCGGCAGGAAGCGCTCCCAGCGGAAGCTGCGTGGGTCGTAGCGGGAGTGGCTGCGGTCGGTGGCGGCATGGGTGGTGAGCCGGCTCAGCGGGATGCCGTGGCGCGCCTGCCAGAGCAGCACCTGGGCCGCCGCCGCGCCGTACTGGGCCGGCGTGTAGCCGGAGTGGGCGTCCTGGTCGCCGCGGCCATCGGCGGGGGTTTCCAGGCTGAGGTGCAGCGCCACGTTGTTGATCGACCCCAGCGACGTCGGCCGGATCCGCACCGTCCAGTCGCCGAAGGCCGACATTCCAGCTCCATAGGCCCGCTGGTCATCCGGAACGATCCGCAGCCGCTGGCCCGCACGGTCGATCAGCAGGTGGTAGCTCACCTGGTCGTCGTCCTTCGGGTGGGGCGTCTGGAACAGCCGCACCGTGGCCGGCGCCGAGACCACCGTTTCGTGCAGCACGATCAGCGCCGGCTGGTGGGGCACGGGCCGACCGAACCCATCCTCGGGCTGCCGCTCACCGAAGTTCGTGGGATCGGCGGGCCGGGGCAACTCCTTGGTCAGGCCCAGCTCGGCCCGGAGCCGGGTCTCGCAATCCGCCAGCTCGGCCTCCGTGAGCCGGGGCAGCCCCGCCTCGGGCAGCTCCTGCACCGGCCAGCCGGGCTTCGGCCCGCAGCCGCTCGCCAGGGGCAGCAGCAGCGTGATCGGGGCCATCAGCCGGGCGAGACGCCTCGCAGGGGTCGCAACGGAAACCATCGGCAGGAACTCAGGGACTGGGCTGGGTCAGGGGTGCTCGGGGCTCACTCCGGCCGGTTCAGGTGCGCCAGCAGCGGCGGTGGGCCCAGCTGGTCCAGACGGAAGGAGTGGCCGTAGCTCGGCGTGGGGCGCTGGGAGTAGAAGCATGGCGTGGGTTCGCCCACCAGGGCCCGCCGCAGCTGCAGCCAGCTGCCGGCGAACCGGCTGCGGGTGCGCAGCGCCACCAGCACCAGACCCTGCAGCAGGCCCGGCGCCGCGGGCCAGCCGAGGCAGCCGGCCCCGTCGCCAGCCAGCAGGGAGTGCAGGGATCGGCGCAGCAGCGGCCGCAGCGGCGCCGGCCAGTCGTCCAGCAGCATCGCCAGCGTCGCCTCCGCAATCCGGTGGTTGGTCTCCGCGTAGCGGAAGACCTCCCGCTCCACCCGCGCGTTGAGGGCCAGCAGCTCCGCCAGGCTGGCCGGGATCGCCGTGATCCCCATCCGCTCGCCTACGGCCCGCCAGAAGCGGAACAGGTGCTCCCGCTCCTCGGCCGTCAGCGGACGCCAGCCGTAGCGCTCCAGCCAGCGGATCGGCTCGGCCACGAAGCTGGAGAGCACGTAGAGGAAGTCCTCGTTGTCGATGGCGTAGTGGCCGTGGATCCGGTTCATGCGCGCGATCACCGCCGCCCCGGCTCCGCTGTCCAGCCCGTGGCGCAGCAGCTCGGCCACCATCAGGCCCGTGTCGTCGTAGCGCTTGCGGGGCCGCTGCTCGAATTCCCCGGTGTGCGCCAGCAGGCCCGAGATCGCGGGAACGCAGAAGGTCTTCAGCAGGGCCAGCTCCAGGGCGCGGGTCACATCCCAGGGGAAGAGCACGCCGGCCAGGCGGTGGCAGCAGGCCTCTGAAGCCGCGAGGGTCATGGGGGGAGTCAGCCCACGCTGGGCCCCGGAGACGGGGTGGGCCGGTCGATGCGACGGTAGCCATACCAGTCCGGTCGCATCGGCTGGCTGCGTCCATCGGGTTCGGGGATCAGGTGCACGTGCCACGGCTGCACCGCCTCCAGGGCCAGGCAGTCGTCCACGGCGCAGAGATCATCCTTGTGCTGCTGCTCCGCCCCCACCAGCCAGCGCCGCTTGGCGCGGGCCTTCGCGGCCTGGGGAGTCGCGGCCACCACCAGGCCGAAGCGGTGCAGCTCTGCCAGTTGCTCGGGGTCATAGGCCCCCAGATTCACGAACCAGAGGCGCTCGGGGCCCTCGAACGGCTCGGGGCGCAGGGCCACCTGGAAGCCGTCGATGCAACGCACCTCCAGGTAGCTGTCGAGGTGCAGGCCCCGGAGCTCGCCGAACCACTGGCGGCGCAGCTCGGGGAAGGTGGCTTCGATCGAGTCACCCACTACGAAGCGCACATCGTGCAGCTCAATGGTACTGAGGCTGGTGCGACCGCCGAGCACCACCAGAAACAGCTTCACGGCAGAGCGCTCAGCTGTGCTCCCGCAGGAACCCGATCGTGCCCTTCAGCTCCTCGGCGAAGCGGTCGATCTCCTCGAAGCTGGTGGTGAAGCTGAGGCTGGCGCGGGCGCTGGCACTCAGGCCGTAGTGGCGGTGCAGGGGCTGGGTGCAGTGGTGGCCGCTGCGGATGCAGATGCCGGCCGCATCGAGCAGCTCCGCCATGTCGTTGGCATGCAGACCCTCCACCGTGAAGGCGGCCAGGGCACCGCGGTCGGGCTGCTGCTCCGGCGTGGGGCCGAGGAACCGCAGGCCATCGATCACCTCGCCGATGGCCGGTGTGCCCGCCTCGAACTTGTGGGGCAGCCCCGCCCAGCTGCTGTGGTCCAGATACACGTCCTGCGGCCGCCACGTTGGCCAACTGGGGCGAGCGGGCGACCACAAGGCCGACGTGGTTCAGGTCGGCGGGAGAATCGTGGCAACTGGCCCCCAGGCTTACAAACCACATCCACTCGAGACGATCAGACGCGTGCGAGGCACAACACCGCATCGAAACCGCTAGGAGCATGAGATCGCCAAACTCCAGGGACTAGATGCCCATTCAACGCCCCAGACACCCCGGGATGAGCGGGGAGAGAGAAGGACGACACAGTCTTATGCGACTTTCGCATAACAGTTGACACAATAAAAGCCACATGTGTAGATTTCCTTTTTTCTAAATATTTCCATGAAGAAATGGGTAGCGTTTGCCATGACCGTAAGCGCCACAGTGGGCGCCGGCCTTTACGGCGAGCGCGCCCTTGCGCAGCAGAAACCAACAGATAAGTTTTTCGAAGCAGCGAAACAAGCCCTAACCCCTGACTACTATATCCTCTACCGCATTGTCGACAAACTCGCGCGCGCGAATGACATCGCTAGCGGAAGCTGGAGAGTCAAGGTTTCAGAAGAATATGCCCTCAATGGCTTTGCAGACGAGGCCAATCTGATTGTTGTTCCCAGGCCTGCAATGAGCCAACTCTCGGGAGACGCCGACGCCTTGGCTTGCATGGTGGGTCGAGAGATTTCTCATCATGTGCGCAAGCACAATGCCATTGGCCCTGGCGAGCAAGCAGCCATGAGAAAACAGATCCAGGAGGAAGCCACTGCTGCCGCCCAATCCAATGAAAACAGCAAAAGGGGATGGGGCATGGGCCTTGGAATCCTTGGAGGAGTATTGGGCGTCAACACCGGTGGAATCCAGAGCGCAGTCAATACAAATACAGACAGAGCGACAGCCAAGATGATCGCCGAGAAAGAAGCGGAACTGAACAAGCGGATAGCGGAAACAGCTGCACGCATCGAGAAGGAAGCGGATGAGGATGCCTTTGTTTACCTCGCGCGAGCAGGGCGTGATCCTAAAGGTTGCATTCGCTACTTGGACGTCATCAGTCGCGATCCAAAGGCTGAGCCCGACCCCAGCAACCCACAGATTCCGGGACGGATTCAATCCTACCGTGATTTTATCGACAGAGCGTCCGCCGCAAAGTACAAGGCGGAAGGAAACACTTACCTTTCTCGCAGCCCCAAGCCACTCACCTATGCAATTGCCGACAACGGAGCCTCTCTCAGAGTAGACTCAACGAAGGGCTCTACTGCCAAGCAAATTGACTCCTTCTAAGGTCGGCAAACAGAATAGACATAGACCCACACAGCCACGACTCAGCAATCAGATCGAATGAGAACACCCCTGAATGCGTCCCTCCTGACACTAGGCAGTACAGGCCTAGCTGTCTGCGCAGCTTTTTGCAGCCAAGTATTCGCACCCCAGCAAGCACAAGCCAAAGCTCAGTACTTCACGTGCACAAGTGCCTCAGGAGTGCCTACAACTGTAGCCAACATGTCCAGCGGCAAAGAAGTGGCAATGATTCGCTGGACATCCAGCGTTTTCACCGATGATGGCTGGACACCTGAAAGACGATGCCAGGAAGTTTCCAGCAGGTTTACTGAATACAACAATAGAAATCAGCTCCGCTACCTAACGACTGGCAAAATGAATGGCATGCACGTGATCTGCGTTGCCTTAAATAAAGGGGATCGCTGCTCAGGCCTTGTTTACACGCTGAAGCCGGGTCAGAATCCGACACAGACACTCAATAGGCTCTTTGGCATCCAAAGAAAAGCGACTGGCCCACTCAATGAAACGGGCGACAGAACATATATCGACATCAACGAATACCTGGGCGTAGGCAAGACCGAGAATATGCCTGCAATGACAACCGGGGACAAGCTAAACGACTGGTGATCAGAGCCTTCTCTTACTCTAACATGATCAGAAGACTGTCACAGATTTGTTCTCACGCAATCAGAGCGGCAGGCATTCTATTTCTGCTGTCGCCAGGACTGCATGCGCAAGAACCGTCTAGATCCGTTGTTCAGATACAAAACCAGGCAGAACCCGGAAGCGGCTTTTTCCTGAAGATAGGAGATAAGATCTTATTCGTCACAGCCAAACATGTTTTAGGCGCATCTGGCGAGCAAGTCATCCTCAACCTACCGGATGGGGGCAAACTAGAGATTCCATTAAAGCAGCAAGTCCCACTTAGCGGGATCGATTCTGCTGTTATCATTATCCAGAGAACCCCAGAAAGCGTACTCCCTCTTGAGATTTCGGGCAGTTCACCCAATCCAAACCAAATACTGAGAGTATGGGGATTTCCGGTATCCAGTGGTAATACAGCGAGTCGACTTGACTCAAGGAGCGGAACTTATCTAGGCAGTCCTACATCGATTCAGGATGGATATAGCCTGCTCTACGGAGCACAAACGCAGATAGGATTTTCAGGAGGTCCCATTCTCGATGAACTCGGAATGGTTGTCGGGATGCACGGAAGATCTGATAGCATAATGTCTTCGGCAGGACAGTCGATAAGAACTGGCAAGGCATTAGGCATCCCAATCGCAGCAATTCTTGCTGCCGTATCGAGACCCAGTCAGATGGGTCAACAAATCGATGAGAAAGCATTGGCAGCAGAAGCTGGCCGTGCTTCAATCAAAAGAGTTCATGAGATCATGACTAACTCATCTCTAAGCGATCAGCTACTAGAAGAGCTAGAGCGAGCAGAGAAAGGTGGAATTCAGAAATATTGCATTGAGATGTCCAAGGCATACTATTACACTTTTTTCAGCTCTCTTCCCGACCTATCCAAAGCATCCTCAAGTCAGACCATTACCAAGAGAACAGAAGGAGTCGATCCAGCTTATTACGCATTAGGAAGCCTAGTCAGCAGAAAAGCCGCCGACTTCAAAAAGTCCCTTGCCTACAATAGGATACTAGAGCAGACAGGGAATAGCAGCTATCTTCAGTATAGCGAGAGAAGACTCGTGGACGAAGTCCGTCTAGCGGTTGAGAGGTGCTCTCAGCATTGAGCATCAACCAATCTCGTCATCCGGCAGAATAAGAGTTTATCTTGTATGCATCACGCCAGCAAAACCAGTAGCCAAAGCCACTTTTACAATGGCTCCATCATCAAAAGACTGACCACAGGCGCTAGCATAGTTATCACTGGGGCATCACAACTGTCTTCTTTGGCTTTGGCTATGCCCACCCAGCAGACTGAGCCAGTAGCCATCAATAGATGGCCTCAGACCGCATCAGACCAGCAACCAATAGCCAGCAAAGGGGGAGACTCGCACAAGAGCAGGATCAGCAGATATAACGGCAGCATTCGTGTCGCCATTACAGTACAAGTGATCAACGGGGACCAGAAAGGATCAGGTATTATCATCAGGGACAAGCAGAAGAGGCTGTGGATAATAACCAATCGGCATGTAGTTGGAGAGTCTAGCGATGTGTGCATTGCCTTTTCAGACGGAAGAGATGCAACTGGCAGTGTATTCCAGTCAGAATATACTGACGATGACATCGCATTTATTTCCGTTGCTCAGCTGAGAAAAGACGAGCCTTATGCCGTGCCGGATTATCAACTAGACAGCGCATCAGTGAATCCCGTAGTAGCAACTGGATACAGGGCAGATACAGATGCCTATTTAGAGACACCTGGCGTTACAGTTCCCATTCTCAAAGGCAAGATACTTGGATCAGGATATTCACTAACTTACAGCAACCAAGTGGAAAAGGGAATGAGTGGAGGTGGAATCTTCTCTGATAATGACCGACTTATTGGAATCAATGCACTGCATAGTGATCCTCTATGGCCTGGTGACTGGCACGACTCCAACGGCAGGAGGTTGAAAGGAGGCCTAGGCAGAAAGCTGGATTCTGTTTCAGTTGGCATTGCGATTGAGAACATCTACTCTGCGCTCAATCATATTAAAAGGAAGGGCACTACAAAGCCAGCGACAGCGACGTGCCCCCTCAAGGCAAAAAATCCATGAAGATGACAGCGCCAACAGCGCTTACGGTATACTATTGCTTGACGGGCAGCTCCTAGTAGTTAACCCTATCGATTCAGAGAGAGCAGAGTTAACTATAGAGAATAATTGGGCTCAAGCTGAATCTCGATAGCTTCGCGGAATGACGAGATTCGCATGCATAAAGACACATAGAGGTTGAAATCCATCATCGATTGCGAGGGTAAAAGAGGAGGGACAGCAATGTGGCAATGATTAGGATTAGAGCCTGAACAGATAAAACTGACATAGATTCTACGATTGTCTTCCGAATGGGCTCGTAGTCGATAGCACCAGAAACGTGATCAATAGCATCTCTGCCACCAGGGATTAGGTTCGTGATCTCTGTCACAGCACCAAGAGCACGCATTGACCAGCGGCTGGTAACAATAGAATAAAGATCCTTGGCACCATCGCCAAGAATAAAGAGAACGCCGCCGAAGACGAGCTGAGGAATAAGGAGCAGGGGAGCAATACTGCTTGCTTGCTGACTATTCTGAACGAGGCTTGAGACAAGCAGGGCTTGAGAGCCTATGGAGAATAATGTCGCAAAGAAGATAAGCCAAAGACTTAGGAACCAATTATCAACAGACTGAGGCGCATCAAAAAGGAAGACAACCGATGCTGCCACTAAAAATGCTTGTGCTAGTGCCTGACCAAGCATGACAAGAGTTTTGGAGAACAGGTAGGCCTCAGGAAGGAGGTTAAAAGCCCGTTCTCGGATGAATATTGAACGCTCTTTTACTATTGTTTGGAGAGAGGTCGAGAGCCCAACCCATATAGTCGAGCAGACGACCACAAAGAGAATTCGCAAAGCATCAGGATAAATGCCAACCGTCAGCTCATCATAGTCAGCGAAAATAGATCGATTATTGGCCGCGATAGCTATCATTACTGTAGCAAGTGGCGCCGTGACAGCATTCAAGACCAAAGACGTCACGTCCCTAGACTGAAGCCTAATATCACGGGAGACTAGTGTCTTCAGTTGCGAGGGAAAGGCCTGAAGTCTTGCCTGAAAGTCAACAGAAGTACTCTCTACTTTGGGCTTGCCACTTGTACACAGATTGGGCAGGCGACTAGAAGATGAAGACCGATATCTTGATGCAAGATCCGCAATCTCGCTGTCATCCTTTTCAAGGTACTGATAGATATCAGCAAAGTCTCCTTTGACTCCAAAGTAGTTTGCACACTCTTCGGGTGCACCTGCATAACAGAGATGTCCCCCTCGCCCTAGAAAGACAACTTGGTCACACAGCATCACATTATTTGTGGCATGCGTAACGAGAGCAACCGTCTTACCACTATCCGCGAGGTGACGCAGGAGCTGCATCATCCTTTTATCTAGACCTGGATCTAAACCAGAGGTTGGCTCATCAAGAAATAGGATCCTAGGGTCTGCAATAAGCTCAACGCCAATACTGACTCTTTTGCGCTGTCCACCGCTGAGTTCCTTGACGCGTGCAGACCGACGATGAGTCATCTCCAGCTGGCTAAGTACACGCTCGACGCCCTTGCGTCGTTGCTCTGGATCGGGCAGTTTAAGGCGTGCGGAATAGCGCAGTACTTCCTCAACCGTAAGATCTTTGTGTACAATATCATCTTGAGGGACAAAGCCGACTTCTTGTTTTATGGAAGAGTAGCAGTCTCGAAGTTCGCCGCCATTTACGTAGATATTTCCTCTATAGTCCATGTTCTGGCCAACGATTGTCGTCAGCAAACTGGATTTACCCGCACCACTACCTCCGACAAAAGCCACAAGCTGACCAGGCTCAATCGACAGACTGCTCCCTGCAATCCGCCCAGGAAGCCAAAGGTCTCGAACATCAATTCTATAGTTGGCACCTGAAGTCTCTTTCTGAAGCTTTCCCCCAATCCAGCCAAAGACATAAGTGCCGACCTTGATTTGATCGCCTTCTCTCAACGAGGCTGCCTTTTTGACTCTCTTGTCATTAAGATATATGCCATTGATGCTTTTATCTTCAATGACATCAAGACCGCTAACCTTCTTGATGATGCAGTGGACTCTTGAAATAGTAGGGCCTTCTATTCTAACGCTACACTGTTCAGAGCGGCCGATAGTGATTTCTCCGCCGCCTAGCTGTGAAGGCGGCTCAGTTCTGAAAACACTGAGCCATTCAATCCTAATAGCTGACCTAAGATTGCTGCCAATCTGCAGTTCGGATTGCTGCTCCCAGTCTTGCCATTGTGATGAACTGATATAGCGGTTATTCAGGCGAGTTCCATTTGTGCTATCCTTTTTACCATTGCCATCACAGATTAGCAGGCTACCGTCATGATTGAGCCTGATACGTAGCTGAATGCCTGAGACGATTGACCAGTGTGATGGGACTTGAAGATGCGCTTGCTGCGAGCGTCCAAGTGACCACTCGCCAGGCTCAATAGTGAACGTAACTTTCTCGCTTTCGAATCTAGCGTTAATAGTAATCGTCATGGCATCACGCTCAGTTGTTGAGCACGTTATTCCCCCATCTCAGAAGTCTGTTAAGCTCGCTTTGGGGATTATCAAATTGATTTTGAAGCGCGTCTGAAGATTTTTGTATTACTTTATTGATATTGGTATCATCAGAAGCCACGCAAGAACTGAGGGCACCCTCTCTGTATCCATGAAGAAATGCAGTCTTTCTCATTTGAGGAGTTCCATGCCAATCTTTCTCTAGAGGCAAATAGTCACCAATGTTCTCAAGAAAACTGGCAGCTGTTTCGACCATTTTATCTGAGATTGGCATTGGCGTAGCGGTTTTCATGTAGACCCCAGCTACGCAGTCCGCCTGGACCTCATCAATAACAGATGACCAAATGACGTTTCGCGTAAAACCTTGGACAGCGTGCTGCCTGGCATGTGCATATTCATGCGCAACCATAACGGCGACACCTTCTGGCCCATAAGTACTTCCCACGGCTTGTAGTGTTTTATCCGAAATGTGTATACTTCGAGACTCCGGACAATAGAATGCCGTCAGGTTGCCATCGCCAACCTTCCCACAAGCTGTTGAGCTTCCTGGAGATGATGGGATGACAGATGTCACATCACGCACCCTCCGGTCATAAGCCCTAATCAGCCCTTCCGTGCCTTTTGCCACGATTATGTATGGACTCTGGGCTGAGGCGGGGAGTGAAGCAAGGACTACGGCGACACCGAGAACCGAAGAGTATTTGATCACAACAGACTATCAATCTTGATCTATCTTACCACACCGTTGCGTTATCCTTTCTGCCTCAGGCGCGAGGGGGCCTGGACACTGGACTTCCGTGCCCCGAGGGGGGCAGCCAAGGGAATGCGGCCACTTGCTAGGATCCTCTAAATGCCATTGACATGGACAAAGATTATCGACTAGGGCAAGACTTTTCTGAATGCATCCAAAAGATTCGTCCTGATACCCAGCAAAAACTACTTGCGATTCTTAACGATTTCGCCGGTTCTGACCACGAGATCATTTCTGCTTTTCGGCTTTTGTTCGGAGACCCACTCTATATATCGCTATTTCTCGAACGCCCTCCCATCAACCTTGCTCAGGTCACTTCACTTACGTCGATCGCACAAAGTAGCCTTTCGCCATCCCTTGCGAAGCGGGCTGAAACGTTTGTACGAGGTTATTTTGGTATAGCCAGTTGTCAGTCATCTTCGCCTGCATCATCCCCCCCCCCCTCAAGCCCTCAGCAGTCAACAGGCCCGTCTGCTTTTCAGCAAGATACGAACTCATATGAATCAACGGCGTCCGAAGAATCAACAATTTTCGCTGATGACGAGGCCTGCAAAGAGGGTTCTAACACCCATGCCCCTCAAGAAGGATATGCAGGGGCAAGTCCCAGATTTGTCAAGAATACCAATCTGAAGCCTCTATTATTTGCAGTCCTTATGGGTATTTTGGGGGTTGCGATTTTCAAAGTGCCCGCTATTTGTGAACCTTTTGGCTTGTGCACAAAAAGGGAGGATTCAGGGGCAAAAGATTCTAAGGGGCTTCGATCAGGCGACATTGAGAACAAATCGGACTCCTCTGATCAACCACGGCCTAACGCCCCGCAACCTCCACCAGAAGCGTTGTCGCCACCGTCTCGTGCCCCGCAGCCTCAATCAGAAGGATTGGCGCCACCCCCTGCCCCCAAAGCACCGGCCCCTGCACCACCGATAGCTACGCCCAAGCCAGCGTATACACCTGCTCCTCAGGCAGAGAGCGCACCGTTAAGGGACGAGCCACTCTGGTAATTCATCGACACCATTTTGACTGTTTGAATGGCCAAATGTCAAAAAGAATAGATAGACTATAGTTTGACTACTCGAACATATCCCGAATCGCATCCCCCCTTTTTTTCAGAGAATGCATCGCGCAGATATCGCTTTCCATTTTATGATGGAGTCCCGAGCTCCTGCTTAATGATAAGGGGGCTCTTGTATTCTTCTCCATCTACGAGGACTAAGGCCAAGCCCGATAGCCTCTTAGCCCCAACCTGAACAAGTGAGAAATCGTGGAGCGTCCCTCCGCATTCCTTAACGCTCGCAGCGACGAAGTCTCCGACTTCTTGCCTACAAGCCAATTCACAACCAGTCAGAGGACCCACTGCAGGCACAAACGCCAACACCCTGGCAATAAGAAACACGAATGCCCACGCAAAAAAGCCAACACAGATCTAGCCAGCGAATTGCCGGCACAGTTGCTAAATCTATGTCTCACCAAGCCCGGCGGGGGAGCAGCTTTGCGAGCTGATGCTGAGGCGAGCGCCAGCCGAAAGCCAAGTGCTTCCTCAGCCTGTCATCGATCGCCAGATCGCGAGGCTTTCCAGCTGTTCCTTGACTCGGAGTTCTGGAACGCCATCGCGTAGGCCCACTCGCTGCAGAGGGTCTGGATGTAGACGAAGTCGGCCTGAAGCCCTACCGCTCGGCTTTGCTGTTGGTTCTAGGCGTGTAAGACCTGGTACTGATATGCCGTGGCCCAATGGCGCGCCAAGCCTGGGCCAACAACGGCTTGGAGACGTCGGCGGGGCCATTGCCGCTCATCACCCGGCGGCACCCGATGCCCTGACCCTTGAACTAGGCGACGACGAGACTGCCATCCCACCGTCTAGGTGTTGTGTCTCACCAGGTTCGTCAGCAGAGCAGCTCACAGAGCCGCTGCTGAGGCGAGCGCCAGCCCAGGGCTGAGTGCTTCCTGAGGCGGTTATAGATCGCCAGGTAGCGGGGCAACCAGCTGGTTCGCTCCTGCGAGTTCTG
>NZ_CALROT020000013.1:0-62878 GCF_943369875.1 Vulcanococcus limneticus LL | reverse complement strand
GGTCACAAGCCGGAGCCGGCCTCGCTGTGTCAGGCGGGCATTGGGGTGGCTATGCATGGAGGCGTGAGGTCGGGGTTGGTGGGTCGCACCTCAACCCGTAGCGGCCTCACACCCCCTTGTCAGCTGAACAACCTGCTGAGACAGAACAGCTAGGGATCGGGCGACTCCGCCCAGAATGGGCCCATTGCCCCTCCAGCCCCCATGGCCCCCAGCAGCGATCCCGGCGCCGACCGCCAGCTCACCCTGCTGAAGATCGCCTGCAGCGTGGCCTGGGCCGATGGCGAGGTGTCGCCGGAGGAACGCAGCCTGCTGCTGAAGCTGGTGGCCCGCTATTTCCCGGCGGAGCCGGGCCAGGAGTCCCTGGAGTCCGCCGCCGAACAGCTCGCGGCCTGGGCCCAGGATTCCGCCCTGCTGGACGGGCTGATCGCCCGGCTCGAGGGCGAGGAAGACCGGCTGCTGGCCCTCAAGCTCGGCTACCTGATGGCCCGGGTCGGCCAGCGCCCCGGGGACACCTCGTCGATCAACAGTGAGGAGAAGGTTGCCTATCGCCGGCTGGTGGATGGTCTGGGCGTGACCGAGACGCAGATCCAGGAGGTGGAGTGGGCCGCTGAGCAGGAGCTGACCGCCCGCAAGGGGCCCTGGGGTGTGTTTGGTTTGCTGTTCGGCGACCTGGGCAACTGGCCCACCCGGGAGATGCTGGAGATCCCCGGGGTGCAGTGGCTCTGAGCCGCACCTTCCGCGGGGCACTCAGTTCAGCCGCGCCCCCTGGCTGAGCCGCTGGCGCTGATCCGCCAGCACCTGGGCCAGGGCCGGATGGCGGCGCAGCTCGGGATCCGTGGCCATCAGCTCCTGGGCCACGCGGCGGGCCTGCTCCAGCACCTCGCCGTCGTCGGTGAGGCTCGCGAGGGCCAGATCCGGCAGGCCGCTCTGGCGGGTGCCCAGCACCGCCCCCGGCCCCCGCAGCCGCAGGTCCATCTCGGCGATCTCGAAGCCGTCGGTGGAGTGCACCAGCACCTCCAGCCGCTGGCGGGCCAGGGCGTTGCGGCTGTCGTTGATCAGCAGGCAGTGGCTGGCGGCGGCCCCCCGGCCCACCCGGCCCCGCAGCTGGTGCAGCTGGGCCAGGCCGAAGCGATCGGCGTGCTCGATCACCATCACGCTCGCCTCCGGCACGTCCACGCCCACCTCCACCACCGTGGTGCTCACCAGCACGTGGCTCTCGCCCCGGGCGAAGGCGCCGATGGCGGCCTGCTTGTCGGCGCTGGCCATGCGGCCGTGCAGCAGGCCCACCGAGAGCTCGGGGAACACCTCCTCGCTCAGCTGGCGGTGCACCTCCACCGCCGAGCGCAGATCCAGTTTCTCCGACTCCTCCACCAGGGGCAGCACCACGTAGGCCCGCTGGCCGGCGGCCACCTCCTCGCGGATCAGGCCGTAGGCCTCGTGCCGCTCGCCCGCCTTGAGCATCGCCGTGCGGATCGGCGTACGCCCGGGCGGCAGCTCGTCGATCTGGCTCACCTCCAGGTCGCCGTGCAGCGACAGGGCCAGGGTGCGCGGGATCGGCGTGGCCGTCATCGTCAGCAGGTGGGGTTGCAGGCCCTTGTCCAGCAGCCGGTTGCGCTGGGCCACGCCGAAGCGGTGCTGCTCGTCCACCACCACCAGGCCCAGGCGCGCGAACTGCACCGGGTCCTCCAGCAGGGCGTGGGTGCCCACCAGCAGCTGCAGGTTGCCGTTGGCCAGATCCGCCAGCAGCTCCCGCCGGCGCCGGGCCGGGGTGGAGCCCGTGAGCAGGGCGCAGCTCACATGCAGCTGCGGCAGCCACGCACAGAGCTTCTGGTAGTGCTGCTCCGCCAGCACCTCGGTGGGGGCCATCAGGGCCCCCTGGCAGCCGGCATCGATGGCGGTGAGCAGGGCGGCGATGGCCACCACGGTCTTGCCGCTGCCCACATCGCCCTGCACGAGCCGGGCCATGGGCTGCTCCTGGACCAGATCGGCGCGGATCTCCGCCAGCACCCGCCGCTGGGCGCCGGTGAGGGGGAAGGGCAACAGCTCCAGGAAGGCCTGCACCAGGCTGCGGCCGCCAGCCGCGCTACCCAGCGCCGGAGCGGCTGGGGCCAGGGCGGGGGCGGGCCGGCTGGTGAGCTCACGGCGGCGCAGCAGCAGTCCCAGCTGCAGCAGCAGAAACTCGTCGAACACCAGCCGGCGGCGCGCGGCGCTGAGGCTCTCCTGGTTGGCCGGCTGGTGGATCTGGGTGAGGGCGGTGGGCAGCTCCACCAGCCCCTGCTGCTCCAGCAGCGCTGCCGGCAGCGGATCGCCCCAGGCAGCGGCCGCCGCCAGCACGGGCTGGATCGCCGCCCGCACCCGCTCGGCCGTGAGCCCCTCGGTGAGCCCGTACACCGGCAGCAGCCGGCCGATCTGCTGGCTCTGCAGCGGCGCGTTGGGGCTCTCCAGCACCTCCATCAGCGGGTCCTGGAACACCGGGCCGTAGGGCGTTTCCTTCACCAGGCCGCTCACCGCCACGGTGGCCCCCAGCGGGTACTGGCGCTGCTGGGCCTTGAGCCAGCCGGGGGAGGAGAAGCGCTTGCCCGCGAAGAACTTCGACACCCGCAGCCGCCCGGTGATGTCCTGCAGCTGCAGCTCCAGGATCGAGAGGTTGGGGTTGCGGGGGCTGGTGAAGCTGTTGGTGCGTCGCACCGTGGCCACGATCGTGGCGGTGCGCCCCGGCTCCAGGGACGCGATGCGCACCAGGTTGGCGTAGTCGAGGTAGTCGCGCGGGTAGTAGCGCAGCAGATCGCGGGCCACGAACAGGCCCAGGGCCGCCAGCTTCTGGGCGGTCCTCGGCCCGACGCCGCGGATCTCCGCCAGGGGCGTGTCCGGGTGCAGGGCTGGGGTGGCTCCGGGGCGCCGCGGATCGCCGCCGGGCTGCTCCGATGCCGCACCCGGGTCCGCCGCCAGCCGCAGCCGCGGGGGCGCCACGGGGGTGGGGGGCTCCAGGGCCCGCTGCAGCTCGTGCAGGGCCTGGCGGGTGCGCCGCACCAGCCCCTGGCGGCGGGCCAGGCTGAGGTCGCCGTAGCTGGCGTAGGCAGCGGCCAGCTCCTGCAGCAGCTGGCGCTGCGGTGGGTTCAGGCCGGCCGGAGGCACCTGGCACTGGCGGGCCAGGAAGGCGCTGAAGCGCTCGCGACGGCCCATCAGGTCGTCGAAGCCGCGCTCGGCCTCCAGCTGCAGGGCCTGCTGCAGCGGCCGGAACCAGGCCTGGCCCGCCGCAGCGGGCCCGCCTAGGGGTTCGGCGTCGGGACGCTGTCCTGCAACCACTGCTGCTCCGCCTGGAGGGCCAGCGCCCGCTGCTGCCAGTAGCGGTGCCGCTGGGCCATTGTGCGCAATTCGCGGCGCCGCTGCTCCAGCCGGCGCCGGCAGCTGCGCAGCCTGGGCTGCTCGAACTCCAGATCGCCGGCCCGGAGCAGCACCGCCAGCACCTGGGGCGATGCCCCCTGCGGACCGTGGCCGTCCGGGAAGGGCAGCGGCAGGCGCAGCAGGTTGGCGGGGGCGGACTGGGCCTCCACCTGCCCGGCCAGCACCGCATCCAGCAGGTTGGGCGGCAGCAGGCTGCGGCTCAGCCGCAGCCGCATCAGCTCCAGGTTGAGGGCGTGGGAGAGGTTGCGCAGTCGCCGCTCCAGGGCCCGATCCAGCTGGTGCCACCAGCGCAGCAGCGCCGCCGGATCCCGCGGCAGCAGGCCGTCGCGGCCGTCGTTCGCCCCCGCAGCGGACGACGGTTCCGGCCTGGCGCCTGCGTCCGCCTCCAGCTCGAGACCCTCGTCGTCTGCTTCGGAGCCCTCCGGCTCCCCAGCGTCCTCCCGTTGGTCCGCCCGTGCCGCGTCGGCCTCGGTCGCGCTGGGGGCTGCGGGAACGGCCGGCTCGCCAGGCGGGCGCAGGCCGGCGCTGAGCGGCTGGCCCAGGCCTTCGGCCGCCATGGCGAACAGGGCCTCGAACACCGCCTGGCGCTGCGCCTCCTGCTCCCCGGACTCTTTGGGGCTGGGGGAGCGCGTCGGTCGCCGGTGCGGCTGCACTGGCGCCTCGGAGGCGGCCTCAGGGGGGATCCCAGGCACCGCGTCAGTCGAGGCCGCCGGCGTGTCCGACGCCGCGGCCTCCGGCAGCTCCTGCTCAGAAGTCTCCTCAGGAGCCTCCTCCTCGTCGGTCACCGGCTCGCCTGCCGCGTCCAGGGCTGGCGGTGCGGCGACACGCTCCGTCAGGGCCAGCAGATCGGCCAGGCCCGGCATGCCCTGCACGAACAGGTCCGCCGAGAGGGGCAGATCCAGCCCCAGGCTCACGGACCCCTGCGGCAGCCCGGCTGCCTCGTCGTCGTCGTTGTTGTCTCTGTCGTTCTCGTCGTTGTCCTCGCCGTCGCCGTCGGATCCAGCGTCGGGTTCATCGGATTCGCCGGCATCGGCGGCCAGGGCCTCCAGCAGACGGCGCTGTTCGGTGCGCTCGCGGCGCTGCCGTTGCCGCTCCAGCTGGCCGGCCAGGCTCAGCAGCTGCTCCACCGTGAGCAGGCAGCCGCAGCGCTGGCTCAGCTCCCGCAGCCGCTCCTGCAGCCCCCGCCGCTGCTCGCCGTCCAGGCGGGCATAGCGCTCCGGGTGGATCTGGGTGGCCAGATGAAAACAGGCCTGCTGCACAGCCGGCAGCAGGCCTTCACGCAGCACCTGGAGGTAGAGGGCCAGGTCGCGGTACAGATCCGGCGCCAGCTGCTCCTGCTGGTGCTGCAGCAGTTGCAACTGGCGCTGGGCCTCCGCCAGGGGCCGGGCGTTGGGGTGCAAGGTCAGGCAGCCTTGCCCATGGCGGCCACTTCGGCGGCGAAGTCGGCCTTCTCCACCTCGATGCCCTCACCCAGGTTGAAGCGGGTGAAGCGACGCACCTGGATGTTCTCGCCCACCTTGCCGGCCACCTGCTTCACGATCTCGCCGACGGTGAAGCTGCTGTCCTTGATGAAGGGCTGATCCAGCAGGGCCAGCTCCTTGAGGCGCTTGCCGATGCGGCCCTCAACGATCTTGACCTTCATCTCCTCCTTCTTGCCGGCCAGGTCGTCACGACCCATCTCGATCGCCTTCTCGCGCTCGGCCACCTCGGAGGGGATCTCCTCGGTGGTCACGTATTCCACGCCGGGGCAGGCGGCGATCTGCATCGCCACGTTGCGCAGCAGCTCCTGGAACACATCGCCGCGGGCGACGAAGTCGGTCTCGCAGTTCACCTCCACGAGAACGCCCACGCGGGCGCCGGTGTGGATGTAGCTGCCGATGGCGCCTTCGGCGGCGGTGCGGCCTGACTTCTTCTCGGCGGTGGCGATGCCCTTCTGGCGCAGCCACTCGGTGGCCTTGGCGGCGTCACCGTTGTTCTCGGTGAGGGCCTTCTTGCAGTCCATCATGCCTGCGCCGGTCTTGTCGCGCAGTTCCTTGACGAGCTTGGCGGAGATCTCAGCCATGGGAGGAATGGGGGAGGGGGTATGGGTTGGGTCGTGGAGCCGCCGCGGACCGGGGTGCCGCCAGCGGTTTCAAACAGAGATGGAGCTCCCACCAGGGAGCTCCAGGGAAGGCGCGGGAGGGGGACGCCGGTGCGACCAGCACCGGAGAGGGATCAGCCCTCTTCGTCCTCGTAGCCGCCGCGCTGGTCGTTGGCGCCGTGGCGACCCTCATTGATGGCATCGGCCAGGCGACCCAGCACCAGCTGCACCGAGCGCACGGCGTCGTCGTTGCAGGGGATGGGCACGTCGCAGAGGTCGGGATCGCAGTTGGTGTCGAGCATCGACACCAGGGGAATATCGAGCTTGCGGGCCTCGAGCACGGCGTTGGTCTCGCGGCGCTGGTCCACCAGCACCACCACGTCGGGCAGGCGGCGCATGTTCTTCAGGCCACCCAGGTACTTCTGCAGGCGCTCCAGTTCGCGGCGCAGCACGGCACCTTCCTTCTTGGGACGCATGGCGATGGCGCCGGAGGCCTCCATGCGCTCCAGGTCCTTGAGGCGGTCGATGCGGGCGCGCATCGTGGTCCAGTTGGTGAGCATGCCGCCCAGCCAGCGCTGGTTCACGTAGGCGGCGCCGCAGCGGGTCGCCTCCTGGGCGATCACCTCGGAGGCCTGCTTCTTGGTGCCCACGAACAGGAAGCGCTTGCCGCTGCGGGCGGCACTGCGGGTCCACTTGTAGGCGTTGTTCATGCAGACGGCGGTCTGCACGAGGTCAATGATGTGAACACCGTTGCGCGCGCAATAGATGTAGCGCGACATCTTCGGGTTCCAGCGGCGGGTTTGGTGCCCGAAGTGGGCACCCGCCTCCATCATTTCGGCGAGGGTAACGACAGCCATTTCAGTGGGGGGTTTCGGGTTCGCCTCCACCTGCCTAGGGATCCGGGAAGCCACCGGCCCGGAACGGGGCTGGGGCTGGTCTCAGATCACCCGAAACACGCAGGTGTGCGGAGTGAAGTTGGACCCCGGCACCCTATCAAATGGCCGTCAGGCCAGGCCTTCGGCCCGGGCTTCGGCGAACAGGGCCCGCACGCCGATGCGGTTCAGCGGCAGCCGCAGCAGCTCCATCGCCAGCCCCGGCTTGCCGTGGCGGATCAGCCAGGCCAGCAGCGGCCGCAGGCTGCGCTCGTTGAGCAGTCCCCCCAGCGTCAGCAGTTCCCAGAGCAGCCGGTGCAGCACGGTGAACTGGATGATGAAGCGCACCCGCCGGGTGGGGTGCTTGCGGTAGAAGACCAGCCCCATTTTCGCCCGCTCCCGCTCCACCTGGATCAGGCGTGGGATCTGCTCCAGGCTCAGGGCCGGGTGCCAGTGGTAGCCCACGGCCTCGGGGCAGCGCACCAGCACCACCCCCAGGCGGCGCAGCCGCTCGCCCAGCTCCAGGTCCTCCCAGCCGTAGAGGCGGAAGCGGGTGTCGAACAGGCCGCTGGTTTCCAGCACCTGGCGGTCGATCGCCACGTTGCCGGTGGCGAAGTAGGCCCAGGACAGGTCCCGCAGCTTGTGGGGCTCGCTGCTGGGGTTCTCGAAGTTGGCGGTGTTGATCACCGCGCCGTAGGTGAAGCAGAGCCGGTTGCCGCTGCGCCGCCAGTGGGCGGCCAGGGCCTCGGCGTGGGCCGCCAGGAAGCCCTCGGTCACCACCAGGTCGCTGTCGATGAAGACGATCACATCGCCGCGGGCCTGCTCCACGCCGCGGTTGCGGCCCTCGGCCGGGCCGCCGTGGTCCTGCTGGATCAGGCGCACGTGGGGGAACTGTTCCGCCTCGCGCTGCAGCCAGGTCACGGTGTCGTCGGTGGAGCCGTCGTCCACCAGCACCACCTCATAGCCCTCGATCGCCTCGCCCTCCAGGCGGGCCTTCAGCTGCTGCCGCTCCAGGGCCCGCAGGCACTTCTCGAGGATCGGCCGGCGGTTGTAGGTGGGGATGACGACGCTGAAGAACATGGCCCGGGCCCTTGAGGTGTGAACGGGTCAACGTGAATGGGTCAAAAAAAGGGGATCCCGCAGGATCCCCGAGCCAGCTCCGCAATCGGCAGGTGCGCGCGATGGGAAATGGTTCAGTCGGCGCTGCCGATCAATCAGCGGCGCCGCCGTTGTTGGCGGTTCCAGTCACACCGTTGCCGGCACCTTCACCACGGCCGTCGTTGCGGAGCTTGCGCTTCTTGAACTTGCGGGCGTAGGCGCGGTTGCGCTCCTGTTTTTCCTTCTTGAGGTTGCGGCGCTTGGCCATGGCGGCGTGGATCGAGTGGAAGAACCTCCACCCTACTGAACCGGCACATCCGCCAGGTGCTCCCGGCCCCACAGCCGCTGGCCCGAGCCCGGTTCCACCAGGCGGCCGTCCTCCATGCGCAGCACCCGATCGGCCAGGTCGAGGATGCGGGGGTCGTGGGTCACCATCAGCACGGCACAGCCCTGTTCCCGGGCCAGCTGCTGCAGCAGTTCCACCACCTCGCGGCCGGTGCGGCTGTCGAGGGCGGCGGTGGGTTCGTCGGCCAGCAGCAGCCGCGGTTGGGCCGCCAGGGCCCGGGCGATCGCCACCCGCTGCTTCTGGCCGCCGGAGAGGTCGTGGGGCAGCTTGTGCAGCTCATCGCCCAGGCCCACCGCCCGCAGCCACTCCCGCGCCTGATCGCGGCGGGCCCGGTAGCTGAAGCCCGGCAGCAGGTCGGCGCCCATCTGCACGTTCTGCTCGGCGCTGAGGCAACGCAGCAGGTTGTGGCCCTGGAAGATCATGCCGATCGAGCGGCGCAGCTGCTGGCGGGTCCGCCGTCCGGATCCGTTCAGCTCCTGGCCGAGCACCTGCACCTGCCCCTGCTGCACCGAGCGCAGGGCCCCCACCAGGGAGAGCAGGGTGGTCTTGCCGCAGCCCGAGGGGCCCGTGAGCAGCACCACCTCACCGGCGGCCACGCGGAAGTCCAGCCCATCGATCACCTGGCGGCGCATGCTGCCGTGGCCGTACCAGTGGCTGAGGCCCTCCACCGCGATGGCGATCGGGGCGCCGCTGGCCGGCGCCTGGGGGTCGAGGCTGAGCAGGCTGTCGGCCATCAGAAGATCTCCGCCGGATCGGCATCGCCCAACCGGCGCATCGCCAGGGCCGCCGAGCCCATGCACATGATCAGGATGAGGCTGAACACCAGGGTGGCCCGGTTGGCATCCATCGCCACGGGCAGGTTGGTGGCGTTGCGCACCACCAGATAGAGGCCCTGGCCGGCGGCGAAGGCGGGGATGTAGCCGAGGATCGCCAGCAGCAGGCCCTCCCGCGCCACCACGCCCAGCAGGTGGGTGAGCCGGTAGCCCATGGCCATCAGGGTGGCGTATTCGGGCAGGTGATCGCTCACGTCCGAATAGAGGATCTGGTACACGATCACGCAGCCCACCACGAAGCCCATGCCGGCCCCGAGGGTGAAGATGAAGCCGATCGAGGTGCTGGTGCGCCAGTAGTCCTGCTCGAAGGCGATGAAGCCGGCCTTGGTCAGCACCCGCACGTCGGCGGGCAGCTCCCGGGCCAGGCGGGCCTGAACCGCTGCGATGTCGGCCCCGGGCCGCAGCCGCACCAGGCCCACCTCGATGCTGCCGGGGGGCGTGTTGGGCAAGAGTTGCAGGAAGGTCTCGCTGCTGGTGAGCAGGTTGCCGTCGGCGCCGAAGGAGGTGCCGAGGCTCACCAGTCCGCCGACGCGGATGCGCTTGCCGGAGATCTCGCTCTCCACCGTGCGGCCCTGCTTGAACCATTGGGCCACCGGGCCGAACTCCGGCCGGGAGAGCTCATCGAACAGCACCCGGCCCCGCTCGCTCAGCACCCGCGCCTTGGCGGCCAGGCCGGGGTCGGTGAACAGGGGATCGGTGGGCTCAAACCCGAGGGTGAGGATCGAGCGGGTGGCCCGGGTCTGGGGGTTGCGCCAGAGCAGCAGGGTCCAGTGCACGGGGGTCACCCCCGTCACCTCCGGGTCGGCCAGGGCCTGCACCAGGCGCCGGCGCGGGAAGCCGGCCATGCTCACCGAGCTGCTGGAGCGGGGGCTGATCAGCACCAGATCGGCGTCGAACAGCCGGTGAATGGTCACGCTGGCGTCGAACAGTCCGTCGCGGAAGCCGAACTGCATGAACATCAGGATCCCGGCGAAGCTGATGCCCGCCAGGGCCACCGCCAGGCGCACCGGCTGGCGGGTCAGCAGCAGCCAGGAGAGGGGAATGCGCCGGGATCCCCACCAGGCCCCCAGCCAGGCCAGGGGATTCACGGCTGGAAGCGGGCGATGATCTTCAGCCCCGCCAGCCGCGCCACCCGCTCGGCATCGGCGGGATCGATCGCCAGCCGCACCTCCACCACCCGGGCATCGGCGTCGCCGGTGGGGTCGGTGGAGAGCACCTGGCGCTGGCGCACCTGGGGCGTGATCCGGATCACCCGGGCCCGCAGGCTGCCGCTGAAGCCGCCGTTTTCGCTGGTGAGGGTCACCGCCTGGCCGGGGCGCACCCGGCCGATGTCGCTCTCGTACACCTCGGCCACCGCCTCCATGGCGGTGCCGGCGCCCAGCTCCAGGATGCCGTCGTTGCCGGGGCGCTCGCCGGTGCGGGCCCGCAGCCGCAGCACGGTGCCGTCGATCGGGGCCCGCAGCTCGCTCTGGATCAGGTCGGTCTCCACCTTGGCCAGGGAGGCGCGGGCCTCATCCCGCTGGCCGCGCAGTTCCAGCAGCTTGATCTCGCGGTTCTCCAGGTCGCCGGCGGCGGTGGCGCCGCGGCTGGCCAGCTGGCGGTAGCGGGCGGTGTCGCGCTCCAGCAGCACCAGCTGGCGCTCCAGGCTGGCGATGCGGGTCAGCAGCAGCCGGCGATCGGCCAGCAGGCCGGGGCGATTGTCGAAGCTGGCCAGCACCTGGCCCTGGCTGACGCGGTCGCCCTCCTGCACCAGCAGCGTGCTGATGCGGGGGCTGCCGCCCGGGCCACTGATCGGCGCCGCCAGCTTGCGCACGTCCCCGGCCGGCTCGAGCCGGCCTAGGGCGGACACCGCCTCGATGCGGGCCAGCGGGGCCTTGGCCACCGCGGGCGCCGGCTTGCTGGCCGGCCGGCTGCGCAGCAGCACAACGCCGGTGAGTAGCGCCAGCACGGCGACGCCGCCGATCAGCAGCGGCCTGGGCCAGCCCTGGTCACCCGTCATGGGGCGAAGGAGGCCAGGGGCGCCGGGTCGTCGAAGAGCAGCTCCTCGATGTACCGGTCCGCCCACTGGGGGTTGAACGCCTTCTCCAGCACGCGGCGGGTCTTGTCGTTGCGTTTCTGTTGCTGGCAATAGGAGAGCTGGCCCTGGTGGCGCTCAACGCTAGAGGGATGCCCCACAGGTTGCGGTTCGCAACGACGGCTCGCTTCCGCCAGCACCTTGAGGTAGTCGGCCACCAGATCCACGAACTGCTGCTCCTCCGCCGCATCGGCCGGGCGGATGAAGCGCACGTAGGGGGAGAAGATCGTGCCCCAGGCCGGCAACTCCCGCTCCTGGCTGAAGGAGCGCGGCGGCAGGGCCCCCAGCGCCGTCACGACCGCCTCCGGCAGGCTGCCGGTCACCGGCGAGAGGTCCACGATCGCGGCGGACACCACGCCGCGGCCGGCCACGATGTCGGCCCCGAACACCGGCAGGTCGTAGCGGGGATCGGGGAAGAACACGCAGTGCAGGATCTGCAGGCCGGCGCCGAGCCGGGCGGTTTCCAGGTGCAGCTTGCGCAGGCCCCGGCTGCGGCGCAGCTCGTTGCGGATGTAGAGGTCCTCGCCGTCGAGGCTGCCGCTGATCGCCTCCAGGGCCGGATCCACCGCCAGGGGCTCCAGCTCCGGCAGCTCCGCCCAGCACAGGCGGATCCGCTCGGCCAGGGCGTCCACCAGCGGGTGCACCCCCAATGCGGAAGACGTCATGGCGCGGGCAGCGGCAACACTGCCGCGATCCTGCCAGCAGAATGCGGTCTCTCACCCGGTCCCACCGGCTTTGCCCCCAGCCCCCACGGCCCCGGCCCCCGGCCCCCAGGCCCAGCCTCCAGGCCCCGCGGCCACCGCTGACGGCCCCACACCACCGGCCCGGAGCGGCCCCGGCGGCATCGCCAACGGCCTGCCGGACCCCCAGCGCGAGCGGCTGACCAACGGGGTGGAGCTGGTGGCCCTGGATCTGCCCGAGGCGCCGGTGGTGTGCCTGGATTTCTGGTGCCGGGCCGGCAGTGCCCAGGAGGCTGAGGCGGAATCGGGCCTGGCCCACTTCCTCGAGCACATGGTGTTCAAGGGCAGCGAGCACCTGGCGGCCGGCGAATTCGACCTGCAGGTGGAGGCCCTCGGCGGCACCAGCAACGCCGCCACCGGCTTCGACGACGTCCACTACCACGTGCTGATCCCCCCGGCGGCGGCGGGCGAGGCCCTGGACCTGCTGCTGGATCTGGTGCTGCACCCCCGTCTCGACGCCGGCGACTTCGCCATGGAGCGCCAGGTGGTGCTCGAGGAGCTGGCCCAGAGCGAGGACCAGCCGGAGGAAGTGGCTTTCCAGGAGCTGCTGCGCCGCGCCTGCCCCGACCACCCCTACGGCCGGCCGATCCTGGGGCGCCGCGAGGCCCTGGAGGGCCATGACCCCGCCGCCATGGCCGCCTTCCAGCGGCGCCACTACCGCTCCGATCGCGTCTGCCTGGCCCTGGCCGGTCCCCTGGGGGATGCCGCCGGGCAACGGCTGCTGGAGGGGGTGCGCCACTCCGCCCTGGCCGGCCTGCAGCCCGCGGTGGCGCTCGGGTCCGAGGCGCCCGCGGACGGACCCGAGCCCCTGCGCCTGCAACCCGGCGAACACACCCTGGAGCTGCCGCGGCTGGAGGCGGCCCGGCTGCTGATGGCCTGGCAGCTGGCCCCCGCCCACGACCAGGAGGCCGTGGTGGGCGCCGACCTGCTCACGACCCTGCTGGCCGAGGGACGCCGCAGCCGGCTGGTGGAGCGTCTGCGGGAACAGCGCCGGCTGGTAGAGAGCGTGGACCTGGACCTGAACGTGCTGGAGGCCGGCAGCCTGGTGCTGCTGGAAGCCGTGGCCGACCCCGAGCACCTGGACGCGGTGCAGCGGGAGGTGGAGCTGGTGTGGCAGGAGCTGGCGGAGGCACCCCCGTCCGAGGCGGAGCTGGAGCGGGCCCAGCGGCTGGTGGGCAACGGCTACCGCTTCGGACTGGAGGCCGCCGGTTCGGTGGCCGGGCTGCTGGGCAACAACAGCGTCTGGGGCCGGCGCCAGGGGCTGGCGGCGCCGCTGGAGCTCATGCGGCGCTGGAGCGCCGAGCGGCTCTGGCGGGAGCTGGTGCCGCAGCTCGATCCCCGCCACGCCTTCACCCTGCGGGCCCTGCCGGCATGACCAGCACCCGTCCCAGCCCCGCGCGCCCCGATCCCGCCATGGAGGCCCCCGGCCTGCGCCACTTTGACCTGCCCGGCGGCCTGCCGGTGTGGGTGATCGAGCGCGGCGGCCCGGCGATCCTCTCGGCCAAGCTCTGGATCCGCGGCGGCAGCAGCGCCGACCCCGCCGGCGAGCGCGGCGTGCACCAGCTGCTGGCCGGCGTGCTCAGCCGCGGCTGCGGGCCCTGGAGCGGCGAGGCCCTGGCGGACCTGGTGGAGGGCCGCGGTGCCGGCCTGCGCTGCGAGGCCGCCGAGGACGGCCTGCTGGTGAGCCTCAAGTGCGCCTCGGCGGACGCCCCGGCCCTGCTGCCGCTGCTGCTGAGCCTGGTGCAGCAGCCCTGGCTGGTGCCGGATCAGATCGACCTGGAGCGCCAGCTCAACCTGCAGACCCTGCAGCGCCAGCAGGAGGATCCCTTCCAGGTGGCCCACGACGGCCTGCGGGAGCTGCTCTACGGCACGGGGCCCTACGGCCACGACCCCCTGGGGGTGGAGGCGGAGCTGGAGAGCCTCGGCCGTGAGGCGCTGCAGCGGCAGGCGGGCGCCCTGGGCCAGGCCGGGGCCGTGCTGGTGCTGGCCGGCCAGGCGCCCGCGGATCTGGAGCCGTTGCTGCTGCAGGGGCAGGGCGAAGGACCCTGGGCGGTGCAGGCCCCGGCGCGGCGGCCCGGGCCCGCGGGCCACAGCGGCGGCCGTCTGGCCCCGGCGATCGACGAGACCGAGCAGCTGGTGCTGATGCTCGGAGCCACCACCACGGCCCTGGGCGAACCCCAGGCCCTGGCCCTGCGGCTGCTGCACTGCCACCTGGGCATCGGCATGTCCAGCCGCCTGTTCGTGGCCCTGCGCGAGGAGCACGGCCTCGCCTACGACGTGGGCGTGCACCATCCGGCCCGGCTGGGGGCGGCCCCGTTCGTGTTCCACCTCTCCAGTTCGGCGGAGCGGGCCGAGCTGGCCACCCGCGAGCTGCTCAACGAGTGGCAGCGGCTGCTGGAGCAGCCGCTGAGCGCGGCGGAGCTGGCCCTGGCCAAGGCCAAGTTCCGCGGCCAGGAGGCCCTGGGCCGCCAGACCTGCAGCCAGGTGGCCGACCGCCACGCCCTGGTGCTGGGCCACGGCCTCCCCTTCGACTTCGCCGACCGGTCGCTGGCCGCCGCCGAGGCACTCACCGCCGCCGATCTGCAGGCGGCGGCGCGGCAGCTCCTAACGCGGCCCTGCCTCAGCCTCTGCGGTCCCCAGCAGGCCCTGGCGGAGGCGGAGCGGGCCTGGAGCCGCCATCCCCTGGCGGCCTGAGGGCGGGCGGCCTCAGCGGGCCACCACCTCCAGCTGGCTGCGCTCCAGCAGGAACGTGCCGCGCCGGAAGCGCACCGCCAGCTGCTCCAGGGCCCGCAGACCCACCACCTGGCCCAGCTCCTCCGCATCCACCAGATCGGGCGGCCGCAGCATCGGCATCGGGTCGGCGGTCTTGAGGTAGGTGGGGGCCGCGACCAGCCGCACGGTCGCCCCCACCTCCAGGGCCATCTCCGGGGCGCCACCCACGGCCTCCGGGGCCTGCGCTGCCGCTGCGCCGGCCGCTAGGGAGACCTGGTCTGCGGCAGCCGGGGGCTGGGCCACGGGCTCGGCGGCGGGCGTGGGCTCCGGCTCGGGGGCGGTGCCGTCCATGGGATCCGGGGTTGCAGCTGACCCACTCTCCTGCAGGATGGGCCCAGCCTTCGGCCCCCCTTTGCGCGCGCTTGCCAACTGGACTGGTGCCGTCGCCGGCCTGCTGCTGATCCTCACGGGCGGACTGATCCAGGCGGCCCTGCCCGTGCCGGGCGCGGCCGGAGTCCAGCTCGTGAGCCTGCCGATCACCTTGCAGGTGCCCGCCCTGCTGCTCACGGCCCTGGTCTGCGGCCCGCGGCCGGCCCTGCTGGCGGGGGTGGCCTACATCAGCCTGGGCCTGTTCCAGCTGCCCGTGTTCCACACCGGCGGCGGCCTGGCCTATCTGCTGGATCCCGGTTTCGGCTACCTGGCGGGCTTCCTGCCGGCGGCCTGGGTCACGGGCCGCCTGGCCAGGCAGCAGGGCATGGACAACGTGCTGAGCCTGGCGATGGCGGCGCTGGTGGGTCTGGCGGTGCTGCAGCTCTGCGGCCTCGCCAACCTGCTGCTCGGCGGCCTGGCGGGCCGCTGGGGCGGCGGCCTGCCCCAGCTGCTGTTGAGCTACAGCGTGGGCCCCTTGCTGCCCCAGGTGCTGCTCTGCTGCGCGGTGGCGGTGCTGGCCCGGGGCCTGCGGCGCCTGCTGCTGATCGAGGCCCCATGAGGCAGCCCCGATGAACCCGCC
The DNA here is from genome assembly GCF_943369875.1 of Vulcanococcus limneticus LL. Lineage (GTDB taxonomy): Bacteria > Cyanobacteriota > Cyanobacteriia > PCC-6307 > Cyanobiaceae > Vulcanococcus > Vulcanococcus limneticus_A. Next base: position 47,709 of record NZ_CALROT020000013.1, on the reverse strand, counting down.
CAGTTCCCCGCGCAGCGCCCTGGCCGGTCGGCGGCGCCTGGCCGCCTATGGCCTCGCCCTGCTGGTGGTGCTGGTGGATCAGCTCAGCAAGGCCTGGGTGGTGGAACACCTGGCCCTGCGTGGCAGCGCCCCCCTGCTGCCGGGTCTGCTGCGGCTGCAGCTGGCCTACAACACCGGAGCCGCCTTCAGCCTGTTGCGGGATTCCACCCTGGCCCTGGGTCTGGTGAGCCTGGTGGTGAGCCTGGCCCTGGTGGTGTGGATCCAGGGCAGCGGGCCGCTCCGGCGCTGGCAGCTGCCGGCGGCCGGCCTGCTGCTGGGGGGTGCCGTGGGCAACGGCATCGACCGCTGGCGCCTCGGCACCGTCGTCGACTTCTTCGAGTTCGTGCCCGTCCGCTTCCCGATCTTCAACGTCGCGGACGTGGCCATCAACCTGGCGGTGCTCTGCCTGCTGATCGACCTGCTGCGACGTGATGGCCCCGGCGACCAGGCCACCCATGACCGCTGAGGGCCTGCGCCGCTGGCTGGCTTCAGCCCGTACGGGCGCCGCGGCCGACCTGGAGCTGCTCTGCCCGGGCCAGGAGCCGCGGCAGCTGGTGCTGCACGGCGGCACCTACCGCCTCGGCCGCGACCCGCGCCAGGAGATCGCCCTGCCCCACGGGGCCGTGAGCAAGCAGCATGCCCTGCTGGAGCAGGTGGGTCGCCACTGGCTGCTGCGGGATATCGGCTCCACCAACGGCCTCTGGTGGCGCGGCCGGCGCGTGCGCGAGCTGCTGCTGGCCGACGGGGATCGGGTGCGCTTCGGTCCCGCCTCGGAGCCCGAGCTGCCGGAGCTGGTGTTCCATTGCCGCCAGGCCTCGCCGCTGGCTCCCCTGGCCCGCTTCGCCAGCTTGGCCCTGGCGGCGACGGCCGCCGGTGGCCTGGCCCTGCTGGGGCTCTCGCTGATGGCTCAGCCCCTGCGGGGCAGCCTGGCCAGCGTGCGCGGCCCCCTGGCCCTGTTCGACGGCGCCAACCGCCCCATCGCCTCGGCCGACACCAGCCTGCACCGCGAGCACCGCAGCCTGGCGGGCTACCCACCGGTGCTGGTGGACGCCCTGCTCGCCAGCGAGGACAGCCGCTTCTGGTGGCATCCGGGCGTGGATCCGATCGGTACCGGCCGCGCCCTGGTGACCAACGTGCTGGGGGGCCGGGTGCTGGAGGGGGGCAGCACCCTCACCCAGCAGCTCGCCCGCAGCCTTTACCCCGAGCAGGTGGGCCAGGGCGAGAACCTGGCCCGCAAGTGGCGCGAACTGCTGGTGGCCCTGCAGCTGGAGGCCCGCTTCAGCAAGCACGATCTGCTGCTCAGCTATCTCAACCGGGTGTACCTGGGGGTGGGCTGGGGCTTTGAGGATGCCGCCCGCAGCTTCTTTGCCAGACCGGCCCGGGAGCTGCGGCTGGAGGAGGTGGCCCTGCTCGTGGGTCTGCTGCCCTCCCCCAACGGCCACGACCCCTGCATCAACCCCCAGGCGGCACTGGAGGCCCGCAACACCGTGCTCAACAAGATGGCGGACACGGGCCGGCTCGATGCCGGTGCCGCCCGCCGGGCCCGGCGCCGGCCGATCACCCTGGCGCCCACGGCCTGCAGTGGTGGCGGTGCCACGGCGGGTTCTCCAGCCGGCAAGGCTGGCGGCGGCTCCGGCAGCTTCGCAAGCTCTGTGAGCGCCGTCCGGCGGCCGGTGCCCTTCTACACCGATCAGGTGCGCCGCGATCTCGATGCCCTGCTGGGGCCGGACGTGGCCGCCGAGGGCAACTTCCTGGTGGAGACGCACCTCGACCCGCTGCTGCAGGAGGTGGTGGAGCGGCGGTTGCGGGAGCTGCTGGCCAGCACCGAGCCGGCGGTGAGTGAGGGGGCCGTGGTGGTGCTGGATTCCCGCAACGGCGGCGTGCTCGCCATCGCCGGCGGACGCGACTACCGGCGCAGCCAGTTCAACCGGGCCTCAATGGCCCTGCGCCAGCCGGGCAGCACCTTCAAGCTGTTCACCTATCTGGCGGCTCTGGAGAAGGGCCTCCGCCCGGGCGACACGGTGAGCTGCGCCCCCCTCGACTGGGGCGGCCAGGCCTTCGCCAGCGGCTGCGGCGGCCAGCTGTCCCTCCGTTCCGCCTTCGCCGCCAGCAGCAACACCGCCGCCCTGCGCCTGGCCAGGCGGGTGGGGCTCGATGCGGTGGTGCAGAAGGCCCGCGACCTGGGCATCAGCACCCCCCTGGACCCCGTGCCGGGCCTGGCCCTGGGCCAGAGCGAAGTGCGCCTGATCGAACTCACGGCCGCCTACGCCGCCATCGCCAACGACGGCGTCTGGCATGCACCCAGCACCGTGCGGCGCCTCACCGACGCCGAGACCTGCGGCGGCCTCGAGAGCAGCCGCTGTCGCAGCCGCAAGGGGGCCAGCGAGCGGCCGATCAGCCCGGCCCGGCGCGTGACCACCGCGGCCACGGCGACGCAGATGCAGGGCCTGCTGCGGGGGGTTGTGCGGGGCGGCACCGGCGGCGCCGCCAGCCTCGGCGGCGAGGAGGGCGGCAAGACCGGCACCACCAACGAGGGCCGCGACCTGCTGTTCGTGGGCTACGAGCCCCGCCGTCACTGGGTGATCGGCATCTGGCTCGGCAACGACGACAACCGCCCCACCGGCAGCAGCAGTGCCCTGGCGGCGGGCCTGTGGAGCGCCATCATCCGCTCCGCCGGCAGCGGCAGCCTGCCGGCCAGCGCCAAGCTGTGAGGCCTGGCCCCCTGCCCCCCGTGATCCCGCCCGTCCCGTGAAGACCCCGCCGCGCCTGTGGATCTGGCTGGGGGTGGCACTGGCCGCCCTGGTGGCGATCACGGCCGCGCTGCAGGCCGTCAACAACCTGCTCTGGCAGCTGAGCTACCTGCTGCCGGGCTGGCTGGTGGGGCCGGTGGCCCTGCTGCTGTTCGGCGGAGGGGCCCTGCTGCTGGCGCGGCTGGCCTGGCCCTGGCTGGTGGACCTGCGGCGCCAGGGCTGGAAGGGTTCGGGTTCGGCCGGTGGCCGGCCGTTGCCGTCGGCCCCCGGCAGCCGCCAGGAGGCGGCCCAGCAGAACCTCGAGGCCATCGATCAGCTGCTCAGCCGCATCCGTGACGACGTGGGTCGCCAGGCCCTGCAGCAGGAGCGCGAGCGGGTGGCGGCGGAACTGCAGCGCGGCGACCTGGTGCTGGTGCTGTTCGGCAGCGGCTCCGCCGGCAAGACCTCGCTGATCCGCGCTTTGCTCCAGGAGGTGGTGGGCCAGGTGGGTGCCGCCATGGGCTCCACCGATGCCTGCAGCACCTACCGGCTGCGGCTGCGGGACCTGCCGCGGGGCCTGCGGCTGGTGGACACCCCCGGCATCCTCGAGGCCGGCAGCGCTGGGCGGGAGCGGGAGCGGATCGCGCGCCAGCAGGCCGCCAACGCCGACCTGCTGCTGTTGGTGGTGGACGGGGACCTGCGGGCCGCCGAGCAGGAGGTGTTCGATGCCCTGGCGAGCCTGGGCAAGCGCCTGATCCTGGTGCTCAACAAGGCCGACCTGCGGGGCGAGCAGGAGGAGCGGCGCCTGCTCTCCCTGCTGCGCCAGCGCTGCCTCGGCCGCATCGCCCCCGAGGATGTGGTGGCCGCCAGCGCCGCCCCCCAGAGCGTGCCCAGGCCCGGTGGCCAGCCGCTGCAGCCGCCGCCGGAACTCGATGCCCTACTGCGCCGCATCGCCCAGGTGCTGCACAGCGATGGCGAGGAGCTGATCGCCGACAACATCCTGCTGCAGAGCCGCCGGCTGAGCGAGGCCGGCCGCCAGCTGCTCGGCCAGCAGCGCCAGGGCGACGCCGAGGCGATCGTGGACCGCTACGCCTGGATCAGTGCCGGCGTGCTGGCCGCCACGCCCCTGCCGGTGGTGGACCTGCTCGGTGCCGCGGCGGTGAACGCCCAGATGGTGGTGGAGATCGGCCGCGTCTACGGCGTGACCCTCAGCAGGGCCACGGCCCAGGAGCTGGCGGTGTCGGTGGGGCGCACCCTGGCGAGCCTGGGGGTGATCAAGGGGGGGCTGAGCCTGATCGGGGCGGCCCTCAGCCTCAACCTGCCGGCCCTGCTGCTGAGCCGGGCCGTGCAGGCCGTGGGGGCCGCCTGGCTGACGCGGGTGGCCGGCCGCAGCTTCATCACCTACTTCCAGCAGGACCAGGACTGGGGCGATGGCGGCGTGCAGGAGGTGGTGCAGCGCCAGTACGACCTCAACCGGCGCGACTCGGCCCTGCGCCTGTTCCTCGATGCCGCCCTCAGGCGGGTGGTGGAGCCGTTGCAGCGGCGCCGGGATCCCCAGCTGCCGCCCCAGCCGGCTGGCCGGCCAGCGGCCCCGCCGCCGCCGGGACGGCGATCCCCAGGGCCTCGGGGGGCGGGGGAAGCAGAGGACCCCGGGAATCCAGCACCGTGATCAGCACCAGATACAGCACGCCGATCAGCACCGAGAGGGCGCCGGTCACGATGGCGACCCAGCGGCCGCGGGGATTCGGCCCCGCTGGCTGAACGGGCTCCGGATCGGGAGTCTGGGGGCGGGGATCGTCGCTCATGCCAGGGGCTCCTGGAGGGAGGCCGCCACCACCCGGGCGATGGCCTGCAGTTCGGCCTCGCCGGTGTGGGGGTTGCCCAGCACCGCCTTGAGGTGGTGGCGGCCGTGGTGCAGGGGCCGCGACAGCATCAGCTGCTGCTCCAGCAGCCGCTGGCGCGTCAGCGCCGACCAGAGCTCCGCCTGGCGGGGTGTTGAGCCCCGCGGGGTGAACGCCAGCAGATGCAGCGGTCCGCCCAGCAGCTCCAGATCCAGGGGCTCCAGCAGCTGCCCCAGCCGCAGCCGCCGGGCGATGGCGCCATCAATCACCGCTTCGATGCCGTCCAGGCCCAGCTGGCGCAGCCCCAGCCAGAGCTTGAGCGCCTCGGCGGGGCGGGTGCCCTGCAGGCCGCACTCGCCGCCGTGGGCCTCGCCCCAGCTGGGTTCCATGTAGGGCAGGCCCGTGGCGAAGCAGGAGGCCAGGTGCTGCGGGTCCGCCAGCAGCAGCAGCGAGGAGGTCTTGGTGACCCCCAGCAGCTTCTGGGGATTCACCGTGAGCGAATCGGCCAGGCCCAGCCCCGCCACCCGCCCGGCGTGGCGCGCCGTCAGGCCGCAGACAGCGCCGATGGCCCCGTCCACGTGCAGCCAGACGCCGTGGCGCCGGCAGAGCTCCGCCAGGGGTTCGAGCGGATCCACCGCCCCGCGCACGGTGGTGCCGGCGGTGGCCACCACCGCCAGGGTGGGCTCGCCGCGGCGCGCCCGCTCCTCCAGGGCCTCGGCCAGCAGTGGCACCTGCAGGCGTCCCTCCGCGTCCACGGCGATCGGGCGCAGGGCCTGGGGGGGCAGTCCCATCACCGCCAGGGCCTTGCCGATCGACACGTGGGCGTCGGCGCTGCAGAACACCACCGCCTCGCTGCGGCCATGCAGACCGCCGTGGTGCCTGGCGACCACCAGGGCCATCAGGTTGCTCAGGCTGCCGCCGCTGGCGCACACCCCACCGGCCCCCTCCCCAAGGCCCAGGGTCTGGGCCATCCAGCTGCAGAGGGCCCGCTCCAGCCGGCTGAGGCTGGGGGAGAGCTCCTCGGCCAGCAGGTTGTTGTTGAGGCCCGCCGCCACCAGGTCGGCCACCACCGAGGCCGTGAGCGGCGGCGGATCCAGGTGGGCCAGGGCGCCCGGATGGCAGGGGTTGTAGGCCCCGTCCATCACCAGCTGCAGATCCGCCAGCAGGGCCTCGCTCTCCAGGCCCCGGGTCTGGGGCGCCACCTCCGGCAGCACGCTCAGGGCCGGCAGCGGCGGCCGCTCGCTGGCCGTGGCCCACCAGCGGCCCAGCTGCTCCGTGGCCTGGCTCAGGAAGGCACCCAGCGCCGGATCGAGGGCCGTGGGGTCGGGAAAGGCCGCCAGCGCCGCGGCCGCGGGGCCCGCGGCTGACCGCCGGCCGGACATGGAGGCCGTTGGCTCGGGCTGGGGGGCTGGAGCCAACGACCTGGCGACAAGGCCCCCCATTCTCCGCTGTCGGGGTGCCGGGGGCCGCGGCCGCCGGTGCCAATCTGCCCGCAGCCTCCGAGCCGGCCCTGAGCAGACCCCCTTCCGGTCCAACCCCCACTCCGGCCGAGGCGCTGTGGATGGAGCGGCTGCTGCGCCGGTCCGCCCGGGTGGGGGAGCGCGGCGAGGTGCCCGTGGCGGCGGTGCTGCTGGATGGCGCCGGCCGGGCCATCGGCTGGGGCAGCAACCGGCGCGAGCGGGATCAGGATCCCCTCGGCCACGCCGAGCTGGCGGCCCTGGCCCAGGCCGCACGCCTGCGCCAGGACTGGCGCTTCAACGACTGCACCCTGCTGGTGACCCTGGAGCCCTGCCCGATGTGCGCCGGCGCCCTGGTGCAGGCCCGCCTCGGTCGGGTGGTCTTCGGTGCCGCTGACCCCAAGCGCGGCGCCATGGGCGGCTGCCTGGATCTGGTGCACGACCCGAGCGCCCACCACGCCATGGAGGTGGTGGGCGGTCTGCGCTCAGCGGAGTGCCAGGAGCAGCTGCAGCGCTGGTTCAGGCAGCGACGGCGGCAACGGCGGGGGAGCCAGCCCTGAAGGCGGGCAGATCCTCCTCCAGCAGGTTGAGCAGCAGGTCCACGTTCTCGGCGCGGCTGTTGTAGCCCATCAGGCCGATGCGCCACACCTTGCCGGCCAGGGCCCCCAGGCCGCCGCCCACCTCGATGCCGTGCTTGTTGAGCAGGTGCAGGCTGAAGGCCTTGCCATCCACGCCTTCGGGGATGCGCACGGTGGTGAGGGTGGGCAGCCGCAGCTCGAGGGGCACGTGGGGTTCGAGGCCCAGGCGTTCCAGGCCGGCCCAGAGCCGCTCGGCGTTGCTGCGGTGGCGGGCCCACACGTTCTCAAGGCCCTCCTCGGCGATCAGGCGCAGGGCCTCGCGCATGCCGAAGTTCATGTTCACCGGCGCCGTGTGGTGATACACCCGGTCGCTGCCCCAGTACTGGTTGAGCAGGCTCACATCCAGGTACCAGTTGGGCACCTTCTCCTGGCGGTTGGCCAGCTTCTCCTCGGCGCGGGGGCCCATCGTGAAGGGACCCAGGCCCGGCGGGCAGCTGAGGCCCTTCTGGCTGCAGCTGTAGGCCAGATCCACCTTCCAGTCATCGAGATACAGCGGCACCGCGCCCAGGGAGGTCACGGTGTCCAGCAGCAGCAGGCAGTCGTACTGACGGCAGAGATCGCCGATGCCCTGCATCGGCTGGCAGACGCCGGTGGAGGTCTCGGCGTGGACCATGGCCAGGATCCTGGGGCGGTGCTGCTTCAGGCCGGCCTCGATCTCCTCGAGGCTGAAGGCCTCACCCCAGGGCTTCTGGATCGTGTGCACGTTGGCCCGGTAGCGGCCGGCCATGTCCTGCAGGCGCAGGCCGAAGTAGCCCTTCACGGCCACCAGCACCGAATCGCCCGGCTCCACCATGTTGGCGAGGGTGGCCTCCATGGCCGCGCTGCCCGTGCCGCTCATCGGCAGGGTGAGGCGGTTGTCGGTCTGCCACACGTAGCGGAGCAGCTCCTGCACCTCGCCCATCAGGGCCACGTAGAGCGGGTCGAGGTGACCGATCGGCGTGCGGCTGAGGGCCTGCAGCACCGTGGGGTGGGCGTTGGAGGGTCCTGGTCCCAGCAGCAGCCGGTCTGGCGTGGCGATCGGCCCGAGGTTCAGGCGATGGCGATCGGACACGGGAGAAGCGATGGGGGAAGCCAAGACCTGGGGGCAATCAGCGTTGGGGGAAGCCTAAGCAGCGGCCGGAGGGCGCCATGAATAGTGGTCGCGCAGACAGCGACCGCCCCGGACGGTGTCCAGGGAGGTGGGGAGCCGCGTGCGGCTCAGCGGGCGCGCACGTTGATGTCGCCCAGGCCCCGGGCCAGGTGGGTGAAGGGGGCACGCACCACCGCCTCGAGAGTTGCGGCATCGGCCACGCCGGCGTCGGCCAGCTTCTCCACCAGCACATCCGCCAGCAGGGCGATGCTGCGCACGGTGGGGCCGGTGGGCACGCCGAGGCTCTTGTAGGTGTCGTCGAGGCCGTTGAGCACCCGCTCGTTGAGGATCGTGCTGTCGTCCGCCACCAGGGCGTAGCTGGCGTAGCGCAGGAAGTAGTCCATGTCGCGCAGGCAGGCGGCCCAGCGACGGGTGGTGTAGGCGTTGCCGCCGGGCAGCAGCAGCTCGGGATCGGCCTGCCAGAGGCGCTGACTGGCCTCACGCACGATCTCGGCGGCCTCGCGGTTGATCGTCTCCACCGCGGCCAGGCGCAACTCGGCCTCGCCGTAGTAGGTGGCGATGCGATCGATCGCATTGCGATCGAGGTAGCGCCCCAGTTGGTCGTAGCGACCAATCAGACCGGTGATGGCATCGCGCATGGCGTGAACAATCGACGCACCTGAGCCGGAACGTAGCACCTGAAAAGGGCCAGATCCCTTGCCCGGCCGCGGGTCTGGCGAAGTTGACAGAAACGGTTACGCAACGGCGCCTGGCGGTCTGGGGCGGATTTTGGTTACAGCGGCTACACAGGCCTGCGCGGGCTGCTCCGTACCGTCCGGCGGCGCCACGACAGAGCGGCAGCCACGGCGTGGCGGAAGCCTCGGACGGGCTCGGCCCTTCCCCTGGGAACCAGGCCTTGGCCCCGGTCCCGTCATGGTCCCGCCGCCTCCGTGTTCAGCGCCCTCCGTCCACTCCCGTCGTATCCACCCCGTACCCACCGTCATGGCCAAGACCGCCCAGGACGTGCTCCGTCAGATCAAGGACGAGGGCATCGAACTGATCGATCTGAAGTTCACCGATCTGCACGGCAAGTGGCAGCACCTCACGGTCTGCGCCGACCTGGTCGATGAGGCCGCCTTCACGGAGGGCCTGGCCTTCGACGGCTCCTCCATCCGCGGCTGGAAGGCGATCAACGAGTCGGACATGGCGATGGTGCCCGACCCCGCCACCGCCTGGATCGACCCCTTCTACCGCCACAAGACTCTCAGCCTGATCTGCTCGATCCAGGAGCCCCGCAGCGGCCAGCCCTACGGCCGCTGTCCCCGGGCCCTGGCCCAGAAGGCCCTCGCCTACCTGGCCTCCACCGGCCTGGCCGACACCGCCTACTTCGGTCCGGAGCCCGAGTTCTTCATCTTCGACGACGTCCGCTACAACTCCAGCCCCGGCAGCAGCTTCTACGCCGTCGATTCGATCGAGGCCCCCTGGAACACGGCCCGGCTGGAGGAGGGCGGCAACCTGGCCTACAAGATCCAGCTGAAGGAGGGCTACTTCCCCGTCGCCCCCAACGACACCCTCCAGGACATCCGCAGCGAGATGCTGCTGACCATGGCCAGCCTGGGGGTGCCGATCGAGAAGCAGCACCACGAGGTGGCCACCGCCCAGCACGAACTGGGGATCAAGTTCTCGGAGCTGATCAGTGCGGCCGACAACGTGATGATCTACAAGTACGTGGTGCGCAACGTCGCCCGGAAGTACGGCAAGACGGCCACCTTCATGCCCAAGCCGGTGTTCTCCGACAACGGCAGCGGCATGCACGTGCACCAGAGCCTCTGGAAGGGCGGTCAGCCCCTGTTCTTCGGTGAGGGCACTTACGCCAACCTCTCCCAGACGGCCCGCTGGTACATCGGCGGCCTGCTCAAGCACGCCCCCAGCTTCCTGGCGTTCACCAACCCCACCACCAACAGCTACAAGCGCCTGGTGCCGGGCTTCGAGGCGCCGGTGAACCTGGTGTATTCCCAGGGCAACCGCTCGGCCGCCGTGCGCATTCCGCTCACGGGTCCCAGCCCGAAGGCCAAGCGCCTGGAGTTCCGCTCCGGCGACGCCCTGGCCAACCCCTACCTGGCCTTCTCGGCGATGCTGCTGGCCGGCCTCGACGGCATCCGCAACCAGATCGACCCCGGCGACGGCACCGATGTGGACCTGTTCGAGCTGTCGGCGGAGGAGTTGGCCCGGATCTCCACGGTGCCTGCGTCCCTCAACGGTGCCCTCGAGGCCCTCGATGCCGACAAGGACTACCTGCTGGCCGGCGGTGTGTTCAGCGAGGACTTCATCAGCAACTGGATCGGCATGAAGTACGAGGAGGTGCAGCAGCTGCGCCAGCGGCCCCACCCCCACGAGTTCACCATGTACTACGACGCCTGATCCCGGGCGTCTGAACCCCGACGCCACCTGAAGCGCGTCTTCCCGCCCTGGCCTTGGCCGGGGCTTTGCTGTTGCAGGGCGATGAGCCGTCAGCTGTGGCGGATCTGGGCGATGGCGCTGTCGTGCAGGTGCTTCTCATGGGCCTGGCGGATCGCCCAGGCCCGTTCCTGGCCCCGCACGTCGCCGCCGGCGTGGGGGTCGGGATGGGTGGTGATCTGGGCCAGGCCCGCGGCCTTGCGGCGCAGCTCCCGCTGGTGGGCCACGGCCCAGGCCAGGAATTCGGGATCGGCCATCCGGTCCTGCAGGGCCGCGTTGAGGGGGAGGGTCATGGCGGGGAATCCGGCTGGGAGGCCGGCCGGTGCGTGGGGCGTTGGATCCATTCTGGGTGGCCTGCCTGGGGGCCCCGCAGCGGGATAAATCTCTTCACCGCCCGCTGGACTGCACCCGGTGGCCGACAACCCACGGCCCATGGGTGGGATCGGTTGGAATGGGCCGAGCGTGCGCCCTGGGGCGAGACAGACACATGGCGGATCCGGTGACCCGGCTGGCGTATCAGACCCTGCAGCAGGGCAAGAGCCTGGTGGGACTGGCCCACAAGGAGGTGAGCACCAAGCTGATGGAGCTGCTGGCTCCCCAGGGGGCCGTGCCCAAGACGGTGCCGGTGCCCCCCGAGATGCTGGCGGAGCTGCAGGCCTCCCACAGCCGCCTTCTGGAGGTGGACTGGCGGGAGGCCGAAGAGGGTCTCTACCCCCCCGGCCTGCTGTTCGACGCACCCTGGCTGGACTGGGCCAGCCGCTACCCGCTGGTGTGGCTGGACATGCCCTCCACCTGGAGCCGCCGCAGCGAGCGCCGCGTCGATGACCTGCCGGCGGAGATCAACCGCGACGACTACCCCGCCTATTACCTCCAGAACTTCCACCACCAGACCGACGGCTACCTGAGCGACCACTCGGCCTCGCTCTACGACCTGCAGGTGGAGATCCTGTTCAACGGCACCGCCGACCCGATGCGCCGGCGGGTGCTCAAGCCACTGGTGCAGGGTCTGCGCGCCTTTGCCGATCGCCCCGCCAGCCAGCTGCGCATCCTCGATGTGGCCACCGGCACCGGCCGCACCCTGCGCCAGGTCCGTGGGGCCCTGCCCGAACCCCGCCTGATCGGCCTTGATCTCTCCCCGGCCTACTTGCGCCAGGCCAACCGCTGGCTCAGCCAGCTGCCCAACGAGCTGCCCCAGCTGGTGCAGGGCAACGCCGAGGCCATGCCCTTTGCCAAGGGCTCGATGCAGGCCGTGACCTGCGTGTTCCTGATGCACGAGCTGCCCGGCGAGGCGCGCCAGAACGTGCTCAACGAGTGCTTCCGCGTGCTGGAGAGCGGCGGTGTGCTGGTGCTGGCGGACTCCGTGCAGATGGCCGATTCGCCCCAGTTCCAGCCGGTGATGGACAACTTCCGCCGCGTCTTCCACGAGCCCTACTACCGCGACTACATCGGCGATGACATCGACGCCCGCCTCCAGGCGGCCGGTTTCAGCGCCATCCGGGCCGAATCCCACCTGATGACCAGGGTCTGGACGGCCACCAAGCCCTGACAGGCGCCCTTGCAGGACCCCCGCCGGCCAATAGGGTGCCGCCAGTAGTGCCCCCGCCGATGGCGAATCCCTTCAGTATCCGGTGGCTGGATGGCTGGACCTTCCAGACCGTCTTCATGGAGGGGGCGGTGCAGGTGGAAGCCCATGGCTTCGGCATCTGCCTGCGCACCCCGGTCCTGCCCGGCGAGAGCCCGATCACCGCGGCGGACCGGCTGGTGCTGGCCGAGGATCGCCGCCGCCGTTCCCTGCACACCGCCTGGCTGCGGGGCCAGCAGCTGCAGTCGGTGATCGAGCCGCCGCCCCTGGAGGGCGCCGCGGCGGAGGTGCCTCCGGCGCCGTTGCCCGTCAGCCTCAGCGCTTGAGCAGCACCGCCAGGATCAGGCCGGCCCCGCCCCAGCGCAGGGCCTTCCACAGCACCTCCTCCTGCCAGCGGCCCGCGCGCAGGGGGGCCGGCAGGGGGTCGAACAGGCGCTGGGCCAGGGCCATCCGCTGACGCAGGCGCCGGGCCCGCAGGCTGTCGTCCCCGTCGCGCAGCCGCTCCGCCTGGGACACCTGGGCCATCAGCCCCGCCAGCTGGTGCAACCAGCGGATCGGCCGGTGCGGAGATCGCGTGGGCTGTTGCATCTCAGCGGGCGGCTGCACCAGGCCAGGATGGGGCCTTCGCGTCGCTCCCGTCCAGTGTCCGCCTCCCCCGCCAGCTCCCCCGCGCGCGAGCCTGCCGCCGCGACGACCCAGTGGCCGGAGGGAAGCCTGGAGGCGGCCCAGGCCCTGCACCGCCTGCTGGCCATCGGCGATCGCCAGTGGCATGCCCTCAAGGGCCAGCCCCAGCGCCGGGCCGCTGAGCAGCTGGCCGCCGCCCTGGTGCAGCTGCTGGATGCCGCCAACCCCCCCGGGGCGCCCATCGCGACGCCCGCCCGGGAGGCGGCGACGGCGCTCACGGCCCACGCCCTGGGCTGGTTGCAGGGCGAGCTGCGGGACCCCGGCTGCCCCCAGCACGGCCGCTAACTCAGGCCCGGGCCGGCTGGCGGCGCGTGGCCACCTGCACGCGGTTGCCCCGCGGGCTCCAGCGCACGTCGTCGAAGCAGTGGTGGATCAGGAACAGGCCCCGGCCACAGGCCGAATCCGTGGCCTCCGGCAGGGCGTGGCCGCGGGCCTGGGGCCCCAGCCCATCGCCCTCGTCCTGCACCTGCCAGATCACCCAGCGGGGCGAGACGATGCGCCGCACCCGCAGGCACTTGCCGGGATCGTTGCCGTTGCCATGGCGCACTGCGTTCACCAGCACCTCCTGCAGGCCCAGCTGCAGCGAGGCGCTCTGCTGGGCGCAGCGGATCGGCTCCAGCAGCAGCTCCAGCAGCGGTGCCAGGTGCAGGGTGGATGGCGTGATGAAGTCGGACCAGCGCAGCGTCATGGATCCGGTTCAACACCGGTTTCGACCCTACCCCCCAGGCTGCCAGCGGCTCCCGGCGGCCTGGATCAGGGCGTCACCCGCTGTTGCAGGGCGGGATGGGAGAGCAGGGCATCCATCAGCCGCACGCCCCGCAGCTGGTTCACCAGGGGCAGGTGCCCCTCCGGGGCCGTGATCGACCAGGTAAAGGAGCCTGGGTAGCGGGTCCAGATCCCGCCGGCCTTCCAGCCGAGCCGGGACCAGAGCTGCTCCCAGCGGCCGCCGAGGCTGCGCAGCAGCCGCAGTTGCACCGAGAAGCCGAATCGGCCCTGGGAGTAGGTGACCCACAGGCGATCGAGGCTCTCCAGGTCCACCGACGGCATCGGCGGCACTTCGCTGTAGTACACGTAGCCGCGCTTGACGGCGGCGGGGCCGGCGAGCTGGCGCAGGATCTCGCTGGTGATCCGGTCGGCCTGCTCGTACTCCTGGGCCATCAGGTGGCGCTGCAGGGGGGCGTAGTCGATGCCGCGGGCGCTGCCCACGGCCAACCAACCCTCGGGGTGGCGCTGCAGGAAGGCCTCGGCCAGGCCATCGCGCGGGGCGGCGCCATCGGCAGCCGCGGCGCCATTGCCGGCAGCGGCTGCGGGTTCCAGGAGGGCGTGGATCAGGCTGCCGGCGGCCCAGTCGTCGCCGGTGGCATCCAGCCGGTCGAGCGCATCGGGGATCAGGGGGCGGATCTCGGCCGAGCGCTGCTGCAGCTGGGCCAGCAGGCTGCGGCGCTGGCGGGCGGAGCTGGAGAGGAAGCGCTCCAGCAATTGGTCGGCGCTGGCCGTGGCGGAGACGGAGGGTCCGGAGAGCATGGAGACGGGCCGGCCTGGTCGGTGCCAGCGTCAGGCCACTATGTCAGGCCAGGCTGGCTGCGGAGGCCGATGGCAGGGTTGGTGGTGCGACAGGCGATCGAGCCCTTCCTCGCCGGTGCCGGACCCGTGGTGGACATGCGCAGCCCGGCGGAATTCGCCCAGGGCCACATCCCCGGCGCCCGCAATCTGCCCCTGTTCAGCGATGAGGGCCGGGCGGCCGTGGGGACCACCTACAAGCAGCAGGGGCGCCAGGCCGCCGTGCAGCTGGGGCTGCAGCTGGTGGGTCCGCGGCTTGGGGAGCTGGGGGCCAGCCTCAGCGCCTGGAGCCTCGAGGCGGGCGGGGCGCCGCTGCGGCTGCACTGCTGGCGGGGCGGCATGCGCTCGGCCAGCGTCGCCTGGCTGGCCCAGACCCTGGACCTGCCGGTGGCCCTGCTGGAGGGCGGCTACAAGGTCTACCGCCGCTGGGTGCTGGAGCTGCTGGAGCGGCCCTGGCCCCTGCGGCTGCTGGGCGGCCGCACCGGCACCGGCAAGACCGATCTGCTGCTGGCCCTGGCGCGCCGCGGTGTGGCCGTGCTCGACCTGGAGGGCCTGGCCCACCACCGTGGCAGCAGCTTCGGTGGCCTGGGGTTGCCGCCCCAGCCCAGCACCGAGCACTACGAAAACCGGATTGCGGCCGTGCTGCAGGGCTGTGACCCGGCCACCGCCGAGATCTGGGTGGAGGCCGAGAGTGTCCAGGTGGGCCGCTGCCGCGTGCCGGCGGGGATCTGGCGCCAGATGCAGAGCGCGCCCCTGCTGGAGGTCGTGCGCCCCCTGGAGGAACGGCTGCGCCAGCTCGTGGCGGTCTATGGCGCCCAGGATCCGGAGGAGCTGGCCGAGGCCACCCGGCGCATCGCCCGGCGCCTGGGTCCCCAGCGCACGGCGGCGGCCCTGGCGGCCATCGCCGAGGGCGACTGGGCCGCTGCCTGCCGCCAGATGCTCGATTATTACGACCGCTGCTACGACCACGAGCTCGAGCGCCACGTCCTGCAGGGGCCGGATCGGCAGCGCCAGGACCAGGGGATCCAGGGCCAGGCGCGCCATCCCCAGCAGGGCGCGTGCCAGCCCAGCCCGGGCGAGGACAGTCCGGATCAGCAGGGCCACGACCAGCAGAGCCCCCGCCCAGGCCCCGCGCCCGAGGCCCCCGATCGCCGCAGCGTGGATCTGGGCTTCAGCTCGGCGGATCAGGCCGCCGACCGCCTCCTAGCCGAGGGGCTGATGCAGTCCTGCTCCGTCCCAACGGTGGACCCGGGGCCTGGCGGCCAGGGTGGCCCGGGACAAGGCCCTGCCTAGGATCGGATTTTCCGGTGCAGCCGATGGCCGCCATTCAGTTCTTCCGTGGCGTGGATGAGCCCGTGGTGCCCGACATCCGCATGACCCGCTCCCGCGACGGACGCACCGGCCAGGCGATCTTCGTGTTCGAGGAGCCCCAGGCCCTCGCCCCCGAGACCATGGGCGACATCGGTGGCATGTACCTGATCGACGAGGAGGGCCAGCTGGTCACCCGCGAGGTGAACGCCCGCTTCGTGAACGGCAAGGCCGCTGCCCTGGAGGCCACCTACACCTGGAAGACCACCGAGGATTTCGAGCGCTTCATGCGCTTTGCCGAGCGCTACGCGGCCACCGCCGGCCTTGGCTTCGCCGAGGCGGGCGGTGACCAGGGCGAGGCTCCCGCCGACGCCGACGCCTGAAGCCCCGATGCGCTTCGGCCAGGCCCTCGGACTGATCGCCACAGCCGCTGCCCTCTGGCTGCTCTGGAGCCTGCGGGAGGTGCTGCTGCTGGTGTTCGCGGCCGTCGTGCTGGCGATGGCCCTGTGCACCCTGGTGGCCCTGGTGCGGGAGCGCCTGCGCTGCGGTCGCCCCCTGGCCCTGCTGGTCACCCTGGTGGGCCTGGTGCTGGTGCTGGTGGTGGTGGCCACCACCGTGGTGCCCCCCTTCCTCGACCAGTTCGCCGAGCTGCTGCGCAAGCTGCCCGCCGCTGCGGCGCTGCTGCAGAGCAGCCTGCGCCAGGCCCTGGATCAGATCAGCCAGATGCTCTACGGCCAGCAGGCCCTGCAGTGGCTGCAGCAGGGCTGGGGCTCCTCCAGCGAGTCGAACGGGGCGCTGGCCGCCGGTCTGGGCAGCGGCCTGGTGCGGCTGCTGGGTCTGGCCGGTGGCCTGGGCAGCGGCCTGATCCAGCTGCTGTTCGTGCTGGTGGTGAGCCTGATGATCACGGCCCAGCCCCACGCCTACCGGGAGGTGGCCGTGCTGCTGGTGCCCTCCTTCTACCGGCGCCGCTTCCGCGCGGTGCTGCTGCTCTGCGGCGAAGCCCTCAGCAGCTGGATGGGCGGCCTGCTGATCAGTTCCCTGTGTGTGGCCGTGCTGGCGGGGATCGGCCTGTCGCTGCTGGGGGTGAAGCTGGTGGTGGCCAACGCCCTGCTGGCGGGCCTGCTCAACATCATTCCCAACATCGGTCCCACCCTCAGCACGGTGTTTCCGATGGCGGTGGCCCTGCTGGATTCCCCCTGGAAAGCCCTGGCGGTGCTGGTGCTCTATCTGGTGGTGCAGCACCTGGAGAGCTACGTGATCACCCCCTCGGTGATGCACCACCAGGTGAACCTGCTGCCCGGCCTCACCCTGATCGCCCAGTTCGTGTTCACCGTGCTGTTCGGGCCCCTCGGCCTGTTCCTGGCCCTGCCGATGGCGGTGTGTCTGCAGGTGGTGCTGCGCGAGGTGTTGATCCACGACGTGCTCGATCCCTGGAAGCAGCGCAGACTGGCCTGGTGATGCCAGCGATGTGATGAACGGCCGGACCCTGCTGGGCCTGCTGGCCCTCGTGGTGGTCGGGCTGCTGGCCTGGGAGCTGCGCTGGGTGCTGCTGGTGCTGTTCGGCGCCATCGTGCTGGCCGTGGCCCTGGATGTGCCCGTGGCCTGGCTGCGCCGGGTCACGCCTCTTAGCCGGCCCGCGGCCCGGGCGCTGGTGCTGGTGGTGGTGCTGCTGGGGGGCTGGAAGCTCGGGGAGCTGCTGATCCCCGAGCTGCTCGATCAGGTGCAGGAGCTGATCCAGCTGGTGCCGGTGCTGATCACCCGGCTGGGCGAGATGGTGGGCGACGTGAAGCTGCTCCAGAGCCTGGAGAGCCGCATCCTCAGCCTCGCCACCTTCGACAAGCTGCAGCCGGTGGGGGCCCAGCTGCTGGGCTTCGCCGGTGGCGCCGCCAACGGCACGATCCAGCTGCTCCTGCTGCTGCTATTGGCGATCCTGCTGGCCCTCGACCCCCGCAGCCACCAGCGCCTGCTGATCGCCGCCACCCCCAGCAAGTACCGCCCCCTGGTGGCTGAGCTGCTGCGGGAGTGCCGCGAGGCCCTGGGGGGCTGGCTGGCCGGCATGACGATCTCCGCCAGCGCCGTCTTCGTGCTCACCTGGGCCGGCCTGGCGCTGCTGCAGGTGCCCCTGGCCCTGCTGAGCGCCCTGGTGTGCGGGGTGCTCACCTTCGTGCCCACGATCGGCCCCACGGTCGCCACCCTGCTGCCCCTGGCGATGGCGATGCTGGTGTCGCCCGGGCGGGTGGTGCAGGTGCTGGTGCTGCGGCTGATCCTGCAGAACGGCGAGGCCTTCCTGCTCACGCCGATCCTGCTGAACCGCACCGCCCATCTGCTGCCCACCGTGGCCCTGATGGCCCAGCTCTGCCTCGGTGCGCTGCTGGGGCTCCCGGGGGTGCTGCTGGCCCTGCCCCTGGTGGTGGTGCTGCAGGTGCTGGCCGAGAAGGTGCTGGTGGAGCGAATCATGGACCGCTGGTGAGCGGCCCACCAATCCGGTCAGCCGCCGCTGGCTAGCGGTAGCGGCGCACCAGGGAGGGCATCAGGGCCAGCACCACCACGGCCAGGGGATGCTGCCCCGGGATGTAGCCCAGGGAGGCCCAGGTGAAGTGGTCGGCCAGCAGCAGCAGTTCGCTGCGCAGATCCAGAAGGGCCAGCAGCGCCAGCAGCACCGGAATCCAGGGAAGACGCCAGGGCCGCAGCGCCATCAGCGACGGGCCAGCAGCGGCAGCAGCGTGGGGGCGACGCCGATGCTCGACCAGCTGCCCACCACGATCCCGGTGGTGAGGGCGATCGCGAACCAGAACAGGCTGGAGCCGCCGAAGAAGATCAGCCCGAGCAGGGGCAGCACGGTGGTCAGGGAGGTGTAGAGCGAGCGGGTGAGGGTGGCATTCACGGCCACATCCACCTGCTCGGTGACGGGAAGATCGGCGAGGGCGGTCTTCTGTTCCCGGATGCGGTCGAACACCACCACGGTGTCGGTCACGGAGTAGCCGGCCACAGTGATCAGCGACACGGCGAACAGCGAGTCGACCTCAATGCCCTGGAGCAGGCCCAGCCAGGCGAACAGGCCACAGGTGATCAGCACGTCGTGGCCCAGGGTGACCAGGG
Source organism: Vulcanococcus limneticus LL (assembly GCF_943369875.1). Lineage (GTDB taxonomy): Bacteria > Cyanobacteriota > Cyanobacteriia > PCC-6307 > Cyanobiaceae > Vulcanococcus > Vulcanococcus limneticus_A. Next base: position 29,246 of record NZ_CALROT020000013.1, on the reverse strand, counting down.
CCAGGAAGGCGAAGATGCGGTCGTAGCGGAAGGTGATGTAGGCGGCGATCGCCGCGAAACTCACCACCAGGGAGATCACGCTGCCCTGGAGCAGCTGGGCGCCGAGGGTGGGGCCGATGGTGTCCACCGCCGTGCCGGCCTGGTTCAGGGGGCCGAAGGCCTCGTTGAGGTCCTGGATCACGGCGGTGGCCTGGGCGGGTCGCAGGGCCGGCAGGCGCAGCACCATGGACTGGCCCTGGTCGAGCACCTGTACCGCTGCGCTGGAGATGTTGGGGGCCGCATCGCCGCCGTCCTCCGGCAGGGCCAGGGCCGCGAGACGGCGCTGGACGTCGGGTCCGGCGATGGGGCTGCAGCTGCCGATGGGGCACTGGCGCTCGATCTGGATCTGGGTGCCGCCGGTGAAATCCAGGCCCGGCTTGAGGGGCGAGTGGATCTGGGGGTTGAGCCAGCTGACCACCAGGCCGATCAGGCTCAGCAGGCAGGCCAGGCCGCTGCCGATCCAGGCCAGACGCCGGTAGCGGCTGATCCGGAAACGGGGCTCCGGCACGGAGGGCGCGCTGGCTGCCTGCAGCTCGGGGGTCGCGGTCATGGGGCGGTGCTGCTGGGCAGCTGGGCGGCGGGGATGAAATAGGTGCTGCGGCGCAGGGCCGGGTAGCTCATCAGCAGGCGCAGCAGGGTGCGGCTGCAGGTGAGGGCCGTGAACAGGCTGAGCAGCAGACCGATGGCCAGGGTCACCGCGAAGCCCTTGACCAGGCCGGTGCCGAGGGCGAACAGGGCGGCGCAGCTGATCAGGCCGGTCACGTGGCCGTCGAGGATCGAGGAGAAGGCCAGCGAGAAGCCGGTGTCGATGGAGCGGATCAGGGTGTTGCCCTCCCGCAGTTCCTCCTTGACCCGCTCAAAGATCAGCACGTTGGCATCCACTGCCATGCCGATCGAGAGGATGAAGCCGGCGATGCCCGGCAGGGTGAGGGTGACGGGAATCAGGGCATAGAGGGCCAGGTTGAACAGGGAGTAGAGGCTCAGGGCCAGCACCGCCACGACGCCGGGCAGGCGGTAGACCACCACCATGAACACGGCCACCAGGGCCAGGCCCGAGAGGGCCGCCACCAGGCTGGTGCGCACGTTCTCGGCCCCCAGGGTGGCGCCGATGGAGCGCTGTTCCACCACCTTCACCGGCAGCGGCAGGGAACCGCCGCGAAGCTGAACCTCCAGATCCCGGGCTTCGTCGGGGGTGAAGTTGCCCGTGATGCTGGCGGCCCCGCCGGTGATGCCGGCGGCCTTGAACTGGGGTCCGACGCTGGCCTCGCTGATGGAGCGGCCGTCCAGGACGATGCCGAGCAGGCGTTCCGTGCCTGCGATGCCCTGGGTGAGGGCCGCGAACTTCTCGCCGCCCTCACGGTTGAAGCTGAGGGTCACATCCCAGCCGCTGCCGGTCTGCTGCTGCTGCCGGCCGGCGCCGGTGAGGTCCCGGCCGGTCAGCTGGGCCGGTTCGTAGAGGGCCACCACCTTCTGGTTCACGGCGTCGAGCAGCAGTTCGAGCTGTTCGGTTTCCGTGGCACCCTCAGGAACGCTGATGCCCAGGCCTGAGAGGGCCTTGGCCAGGTCCTCAGCGGCAAAGCTGGCCTTGGGGGGCTCCGGCTGACCCTGCACGCTGGCGGTGACCCTGGCGCGGCGCTGGTTGAGCACCGCCTCCGCCTGGCGCTTGAGCCTCAGCAGCCCCTGCATCTCCCGCTCGGTGCCGGCGCGCTGGGCGCGGAATTCGAGCAGGGCCGTGGTGCCCAGCACCTTGGCGGCACGGGAGGGATCCTGCTCGCCGGGCAGCTGCAGCACCAGCTGGTCGTCACCCACGGTCTGGAGGGTGGATTCCGCCACCCCCAGGCCGTTGATGCGGCGCTCGAGCACATCCTTCACCGCCTCCAGCTGTTCCTTCTCCACCTTCTTGATGGCGCCTGCCGGCAGCACCTGGAGGGTGAGCTGGCTGCCGCCGCGCAGATCGAGGCCGAGCTGCAGCGGGAAGCTCATCAGCAGGGCCCCGGCGGCGATCGCCAGGGCGAGGATCAGGGCGAGCCACCCCTGTTGGCGTGCCATCTCAGATCGTGCCCGCGTGCAGTTGCTTGGCGGCGTCCACGATCTGGTGGGGCTGGATGATCGTCAGGTTCTCCAGGGTGCCGTTGTAGGGCGTGGGGATGTCCTGGGAGGACAGGCGCACCGGGCGGGCGTCGAGGTCGTCGAAGCAGTGCTCGGTGATCAGGGCCATCAGCTCGGCGCCGATGCCGCCGGTCTTCATGCACTCCTCCACGATCAGCACCTTGTGGGTCTTGCGGATCGAGCGGGTGATCGTCTCCATGTCGAAGGGCTTGAGGCTGATCAGATCGATCAGCTCCACGTCCACCCCGTCCTTGGTGAGCTGCTCCACGGCCTTGAGGCAGTGGTGGCGCATGCGCGAGTAGGTGAGGATCGTCACGTCCTTGCCCTCACGCACCACATCGGCCTGGTCGAGGGCGCAGGTGTAGTCGCCTTCGGGGATGTCCTCGCTGAGGTTGTAGAGCAGCACGTGCTCGAAGAAGAGCACGGGGTTGTTGTCGCGGATGGCGGCCTTCATCAGGCCCTTGGCGTTGGTGGGGGTGCTCACCGCCACGATCTTGATGCCCGGCACGGCGTGGAAGTAGGCCTCCAGGCGCTGGCTGTGCTCCGCCCCCAGCTGGCGGCCGACGCCACCGGGGCCACGCACCACGGTGGGGATGGTGAAGTTGCCGCCACTGGTGTAGCGCAGCATCCCCATGTTGTTGGAGATCTGGTTGAACGCGAGCAGCAGGAAGCCCATGTTCATGCCCTCCACGATCGGGCGCAGGCCCGTCATCGCGGCGCCCACGGCCATGCCGGTGAAGGCGTTCTCGGCAATGGGGGTGTCCAGCACCCGCAGTTCGCCGTATTTCTCGTAGAGGTCCTTGGTGACCTTGTAGGAGCCGCCGTACTGGCCCACGTCCTCACCCATCACGCACACATGGGGGTCGCGGGCCATCTCCTCGTCGATGGCCTCGCGCAGGGCGTTGAAGAGAAGCGTCTCTGCCACGGCTTGCGTTCGATTCCGGCTGCAGCCGGGGACTGTTCCGGCCTGGGCCAGATGTGCGGCCAACTTATCTCAGCTCTCCGCCGGCCCGGGCGGGCGCTTCAGCCGCCGGCGGCGAAGGTGGCGAGGAGCAGCACCGACAGCAGCATCCCCGGCGAGAGCAGCAGCACCAGCAGTTCCAGGTCGTGGGCGGTCATGGCGGATGCAAGCGCGGCTCCAGGCTAGGGAGTTTCCTCGGCCTGTCTCCAGCCCGGCATCAGGCTGCGCACGAAGGTGGCGAACAGCCCCAGGCCCACGAAGGCGAAGGTGAAGGTGGCCAGGAAGCTCATGCCCACCACCAGGGTCTTGACGAAGGTGGCGATGCTCTGGGCGAAGCGGGCGTCGTAGTGCGGCGGGTGGTCGGCGTAGTAGCCCACCACCCGGATCGAGAGCTGCAGGGCCAGCCAGCCCAGGCCGAAGCTGGTGAGTGAGCCCGAGAGGAAGCTGAGGGGGCCCTTGCGCGGCCTGGTCTCGGGGGACGGGCTGGCCTCCGCCAGGGGTGCGGGCGGGGTGGCGTCGCCGGCGGGCTGGTCCACGGCGGGGTCAGTGGCCTGGCTCACGGGGGCTGGATCTCGGCTCAGACCAGGCTGACACCAGAGCCGGTGCAGCGGCAGCACCAGGCCTCGAAGCCGGCGGTCTCCAGGCCTGCGGCCAGGTCGGTGCGGGCCTGCTCGGCGGCGGCGAGGTCGGGGAAGAGGGCGAACAGGCTGGGCCCGCTGCCGCTCATGGCCACCGCCAGGGCCCCCGCCGCCTGGCGCAGCAGCGCGAGGCCCTGGTGCACGGTGTCCACCTCCGGTTCCACCACCTGCTGCAGGTCGTTGCGGATCGGCGGCAGGGGCGCGGCCCCCTGCAGGGCTGCGACCAGCGCCCCGCGGCGCAGGGCCTCCCGCCGCTCCTCAAAGGCCGCCTCGCTGCTGAGGTAAGTGGAGCCCCGCTGCTCGCGGCAGCGGCCGTAGGCCCAGGGTGTCGAGACGCTGGAGCCGGGGTGCTTGATCAGCAGCACGCCCCAGGGGGGTGGGGCGGGCAGGGCAACGGGTTCGAGCCGCTCGCCGCGGCCGAAACACAGCTGGGTGCCGCCATCGAGGCAGAAGGGCATGTCCGAGCCCAGGGCCGTGGCCATGGCCTGCAGCTCCCCGGGGCCAAAGCCGCAGCCCCAGAGGGCGTTGAGCCCGAGCAGCGCCGCGGCGCCGTTGCTGGAGCCGCCCGCCAGGCCGGCGCCGATGGGGATGCGCTTCTCCAGGTGGAGGCGGGCCCCCAGTTCCGGCAGCCCGGCCCGCGCCCGCAGCATCTCCGCTGCCTTGACGATCAGGTTGCTGCCATCGACCGGCAGGTCGGTGCGGTCGCAGCTGAGCTGGATCCGGCCATCGGCGCTGGGGTTGAGCGTGAGCGTGTCGGCCAGATCCAGGGTCTGCATGACCATCGCCAGCTCGTGGAAGCCGTCGGGACGCAGGCCCAGCACCTCCAGGTGCAGGTTGATCTTGGCCGGGGCCACTACGCGGAGCTCGGGCATGGGGTGGGTCAATCAGGCGGCCGGCAGGCCGCCGCCGGTGGACCGATTCAAGCCCGCCGCCAGGGCCACCCAGCGCTCCGGGGCCAGCTCCTGGGGGCGCTGCTGCAGGCCGATGCCCGCCTCGGCCGCCAGATCCTGCAGCTGATCGGGTGGCAGCAGGCCCTGCAGGGTGTTGCGCACCATCTTGCGGCGGGCGGCGAAGCAGCGCCGCAGCAGCATCTCCACCGTGCGCGCCAGGCTTGGCTCCAGGAGCTGCTCGGGCCGCAGCGGTTCCAGGAGCACCACCTCGCTCATCACCTTCGGCGGCGGCTGGAAGCAGCGCGGCGGCACCGGACAGACCGTGCGGCAGCTGGCCAGCAGCTGCATGCGCACGCTCAGGGCCGAGAAGGCGCTGCTGCCGGCCCTGGCGCGGATCCGCTCGCCCACTTCCTGCTGCACCAGCAGCACCAGCCGCTCGTAGGGCTTCAGCACGGGCCGATCGAGCCGGCCCACCAGCCGCTCCAGCAGCGGGCCGGTGATGTTGTACGGGATGTTGGCCACCACCTTGTTGGCCTCTGGCAGCTCCACCGCCAGCACGTCCCCCTGCTGCAGGGAGAAGCGAGGATCGGCGCTGAAGCGCTCGCGCAGACCCACCACCAGATCCCGGTCCAGCTCCACGGCGGCCACGGCGGCGGCGGGGGAGGCCAGCAGCCGCTGCGTCAGGGCCCCCCGGCCCGGGCCCACCTCCAGCACCGTGTCGCCGGGGCCGAGCTCCGCCGCTGCCACGATCCGGTTCAGCACCCCCTCGTCGCTGAGCCAGTGCTGGCCGAAGCGCTTGCGGGCGCGGTGGGCCGCGAAGGTCATGGGGTGCAGGCGGCGGCAGAGGTTCCAGATTGCCGCGTCGGGGTGCGCCGAGGCCCCGCTGCGCCGCTGGGTCTCCCGGGGGGCGGGTGAAGGAGTGGCCCCCGCGGGAGCGGCGCCCTGGGGGCCGGGAGCATCTGGCTGGGCTGAGCTGGCCAGTGGCCACGGATTGCTTGCCCTGTCCCCTCTCCGCGCATACACCTGGGAAACTCGGCATCACGCCATGGCCGTCCCTGCCCGCCCCTGGTTCCCGACCCCCGGCCTGGGGACCGTCGCCCCTCTGCTCCCCTCCGGCCTGCTGCTGCTGCTCCTCGCTGGGGCGGCTCCCGCCCGGGCCGGCTCGGTCACCTCCCAGTCGGTCTGGGGCAAGTCCAACGCCATCGATCGGGCGATGCAGCAGGTGCCCGCGGGGGCCACGGTGACCGGCACCAGCTGCGACGAGGTGAACGTGGGCATCGGCAACTACCACTACACCTGCACCGTGGAGTTCACCGAGGCGCCGGCGAATCCCGGGGGCGCTGCCTCCCCCGCACCGGCTCCTGCCCCGAGCCAGCCCTGAGTCGGTGCTGCCCTAACTCCAGCGGTGCCAGCGCACGGGCCCTCCGGCCGGCGGCAGGGGCACCAGCGCCAGCACCAGTTCCACGCTGCAGCGGTGCCACTGGGGATGTTCCGCCAGCCAGCACTGCCAGGTGAGCCGCAGCCGCCGGCGCTTGCCGCGATCCAGGGCCGCCACGCCCCAGCCGTCGGGTCCGCAGCGGCGCCGGGCCTTCACCTCCACCAGCAGCAGCCTCGCAGGTTCCTTGCGCAGCAGCAGGTCGAGTTCGCCGTAGCGGCAATGCCAGTTCTGGTCCAGCAGGCTCCAACCCCGGCTGCGCAGCAGCCGCAGGGCCCGCTGCTCGGCCCAGGCCCCCTGGCGCTGGCGGTGGGTTGGGGCCATGGATCAGCAGCACTCCGCTGAGGGTTCCCGTGCCTGCCTGGCTCCAGCCCCTGGGGTGGGCGCCATCGCCCTGCGGATGCCGGCCGGTTGGGGGCAGGAGCCCAGCACGCCAGCGGGAGCGGCCGGCCCGGTGCGGGGAACCCTGCCGAGGTCCGCTGTCGCCGCCTCACCGCCATGGCCGAGTTCCCCCGTCAACCCCTGCCCACCGCGGCCGCCTCCCAGCCCCAGGCCATCGCCGCCACACAGGACGACTGGCTCGGCCACCTGCGCCCCTGGATCGCGCTGTGTGAGCGCGGTGTGGAGCCGTTCCTGGCCTGGCGGTTGCTGGCCCAGCAGCGGCGCGGCTGAGGCCCCGCCGGGCGCAGCGCAGCCTGCCGCTCCCCCTAGGGTTGGCCCAGTTGCGCTGCGTCCATGCCTCGGCCTCCGCTCACCCCCTCGCCCCGGGCATGGTTCCTGGCGGGTCTGATCGGCTGCCTGGTGGCCCTGCTGGGCCTCCCATCGCCGTCCCTGGCCGCCATGGACTACGCCAAGCAGGTGCTGATCGGCCACGACTTCGCCGGCGCCGATCTGCGGGGGGTGACCTTCAACCTCACCAACCTGCGGGATGCCGACTTCCATGGCGCTGACCTGCGGGGCGCCAGCCTGTTCGGCGCCAAGCTGCAGGACACCAACTTCCGCGGCGCCGATCTGCGCGACGCCACCCTGGATTCCGCCATCTTCGAGGGGGCGGATCTGAGCGACGCCGTGCTCGAGGACGCCTTCGCCTTCAACACCAAGTTCCGGGACGTGGTGATCGCCGGGGCTGACTTCACCAACGTGCCCCTGCGGGGCGATGCCCTCACGACCCTCTGCGCCGCGGCCAGCGGCACCAATCCGGTGACCGGCCGGGCCACCCGCGACACCCTCGGCTGTTCCTGAGATGAGCTTCGACGCCCGCAGCCTGGAGCGCCTGCAGCAACTGGGCCGCAGCCTGCCCAAGCCGCTTCCCAAGCCCGAGGCCCCCAAGCCGGTGACCCGGGCCACGGAACAGCGCCACCGGGTCGAGACCGAGACGGACCCCGAGGCCCTGTTCCATGAACTGATCAAGGTGAGCCCCGACGGCACTGTGCCGCCGCACCTGCTGGATCGCCTGCGCAGCGCCGAGGAGGAGCAGCGGCAACGGGAGCGCGACCGGCAGCGCCAGGCCCTGCGGCAACAGGCTGGTGCCCCGCTGGGCTCCGGCGCCGCCTCCGCTGCCTCTCCTGGCCGGGCCACCGATCCGCGCGCCGGAGCCGGCCAGGGCGGTCTGCGGGCGAACCCCCAGCGGCGCAAGCCCGGCACCGACGAGGAACTGGAGCTCTATTCCGCCTTCCAGCAACTGCTGCTGGAAGGCGACGGCGACGACTGACGGGGTCAGCCCACCGGATGAGCTGACCGGGTCAAGTCACGGGATCAGCGCCGGCGGGAGCGGCCGGGGCCAGCGGCGGCCGTGGCACGGGGCCCGCTCAGGTCGCGGTTGCCGCCGCCGCTGCGGCCCCCACGGGCGCCCGCGCCCGGACGGCCACCGCCGCCGCCGCGGGATCCGCCGCGACCGCGGCCGCCACTGAGGTCCAGGGGCGGGGCCGAGAGGATCGTGGGCTCAAAGCCCGGCACCGGCTGCTTCGGCAGGGGGTTGCCGATCATCCGCTCGATCGCCCGCAGCAGCTCGTGCTCCTCGGCCGCCATCAGCGACACGGCATGGCCGCTGTGGCCGGCCCGGCCGGTGCGGCCGATGCGGTGCACGTAGTCCTCGGCCTGGTTGGGCAGGTCCAGGTTCACCACGTGGGGCAGCTGGTGGATGTCGATGCCGCGGGCGGCGATGTCCGTGGCCACAAGCACCCGCACCTCACCGCTCTTGAAGCCGGCCAGGGCCCGGGTGCGGGCCCCCTGGCTCTTGTTGCCGTGGATGGCGGCGGCGTTGATGCCCTCCTGGCTGAGGCGGTCGGCCAGGCGGTTGGCGCCGTGCTTGGTGCGCGAGAACACCAGCACCTGCTGCCAGTCGTTGCTCTGGATCAGGTGGCAGAGCAGGTCCGGCTTGCGGGCCATGTCGCAGGGGTGGAGCACGTGCTCCACCGTGGTGGCGGTGCGGTTCTCCGGGGTGGCCTGCAGCTGCACCGGGTTGTGCAGCAGACCCGTGGCCAGCCGCCGGATCGAGGCCTCAAAGGTGGCCGAAAACAGCAGGTTCTGGCGCTTGGCCGGCATCAGGGCCAGGATCTTCTGGATGTCGCGGATGAAGCCCATGTCGAGCATGCGGTCGGCTTCATCGAGCACGAGGATCTCGACCCGATCCAGCTTCACGGCGTTCTGCTGGGCCAGGTCCATCAGCCGGCCGGGGGTGGCCACCAGGATGTCGGCGCCGCGGCGCAGGCGCATCATCTGCGGGTTGATCTTGACCCCGCCGAACACCACGTCGGAGCGCAGGTCGAGGTAGCGGCCGTAGGCGGCCACGTTCTCGCCCACCTGGGCCGCCAGTTCGCGGGTGGGGGTGAGCACCAGGGCCCGCACCACGTTGTTGCGGGCGTGGGGGCCGTGGCGCAGCCGCTCCAGCATCGGCAGGGTGAAACCGGCGGTCTTGCCGGTGCCGGTCTGGGCGGCGGCCATCACGTCGTGGCCGGCCAGCACCGCCGGGATGCACTGCAGCTGGATCGGTGAGGGTGTCGTGTAGCCCTTCTCCACCACCGCCTGCACGATCGGCAGCCCCAGCCCCAGGGCCGCGAAGGCCGAGTCGTGCAGCTCCGGCGCGAAGTGCACGGGGATGCGGGAGCTGGGGGTGGCGTCGGGGCTGGGGGACGATCCGGGGCCCGATGGGCTGGCCGCAACCGGCTGGGGACGGGAGGGACGGCGGCGGCCGCCCCGGGGCCGCGTGCGCTGCTCCTGACCCGGAGCGGGGTTGGTGGGCAGGGAAATCGGACTCACCGGCATGGGGATTCCCCCAGCCTAGGAGGGGCCCGGCGGGCTGCCCGCTGCTGGCCTTGGGGGCCGGCTGGCCTCAGGCCCGATCCTCGGTGTAGAGCGCCCGGGCCTGCTCCAGCACCTGGGCAAGGTCGGCGTCCTCCAGGGCGAGGGCTTCGCTCCAGCCGGCCTCCCGCAGCCAGCGGCGGAAGCGTGTCAGGTCGAGCCCCGCCTCCGTCGCGTTGGCGTCTCCGCGGCCTGCGCCGTCCAGCGGCAGGCCGCTGTCCCGCTGCAGGTCGGCGAAGAAGCGCTCCTGGGCCGCCAGCACCCGGAACTTCAGGCACTTCGACGCAGGTCGACTGGTCTGGGCTCAGTCCTCTGCCTGTCCCCCAGTGGCAACGCAACGGTGTGGCCCCGCCCCAGACGACCGAGCGGTTCTGAATCGCCTCTACCTGGACCAGCAGCTGCATGAACGGCTGCAGGCCCCAGCCGAGGAGAACGAGCGAATCCTCAACGGGCAGATCGGTTTCGTCCTGCGGCGTTGGCTGGAGCAAGCAGAGACCATTGATGGCTTAACGCCGGCACTCGCCACCCCATCGCTAGGTCCGGCACCGCCGGAGCCACGGCCAGAGGGTGACCAACCGCCCCACTGGGGCACACATCAACCCACGGGAACCTGTGACATGAGGCTCGATCACCTCCATCTACTGACCGAGTTCCCGGAGATCGTCCTCGGCAATGGCGAACGGGAGCCAGTCTCCAACAGCTGGGGCACCGACCCATCGCAACCTTCGAGCTGGTCGACCAGGGTGCCGCCGGGCACATCACGGTGATGCTGGCCGAGGCCGGCCACCCGGAGGACGTGACCAGGGAGTTGATCATCCAGGTGCTGGCCAAAAATGGCGTTAGCCAGGCACGGCTGTCCCGTGTCAATCAGGTGATGGGTTGTGTCAATCAGGTTGACCAGTGAGAAGCAGCGTTTCTTGGTCTTCTGCAGCCGTGGATCGGATCACCCAGGAGATCCGTACCGCCAAGCTCGGCCAGAAGCTCGCCAGCGAGGGCTGGCAGCGGGGTGAGATCGTGGCCAACGGTGACGCTATCCAGGCCCCCGGCAAGTCGATGTCCCCACCGATGGCCCCCTCACCTGCGAATGGCGGGTAGTGGACGCCGAGCCGCATCAGCTGAAGCTGCACCTGGGCGATGCCGGCTGGCATGCCGAGACGCGGCGGGATGTCCGGACTTTCGCCATCGGATGCAATGTGGCGACGCACAAGCTGGTGCTCGACTCCCTGGTGCCGGGTGACCGACTCAGCCGGATCGTGGTGTTCGTTCCGGTGCCCGGCGATGACTCCTGGTTGACGCAGATCCAGGCGCTGCGGCAGGCCATCACCAAGATCGACGCCGGCCCCGCCAAGACCAAGGCGTGGGCCCGATGGCATGAGCTGCGGTCGTACTGCTGCGACCTCAGGTCAGCGGCCTGTCTGACGGTGCATCGGGCGGAGGGCTGCACCTTCCGCAACGTCTGGATCGCTGGCGATCTCGCCTGGTGTCAGACCACTGATGCGAGGGCCTTGCACTACACGTCGATCACCCGGGCCAGCCAGGCTGTTCACCTGCTGCGCCGGCAGGGCAGCCAGAGGGGGACACCGTGATCCCGCTCCTCATCGCTCAAACCATCGTCTGCTCCACCTACCGGGCCACCCCTGCCAGCCGCGGTGGCTGCACTGTGCCGTACCCAGAGGGCGGTGTGGCTTACCTCCAGCAGATCAATGGACAGCTGTGGATCGTCTCGCTGGCGCCCACTGGCTATCAGGCCAATCCCGTCCAACCACGCGTCCTCAAAGAGCCTCACCAGATCGGCCACCAGCGCAGCCTCAGGTGGCAGCGCCATCGTGTCGGCGTCTTTGCGTCTGCGGGTCAGGATGCCACCCCTTGGCGGTTAGATCTACCAGCCCCACCTCCGTTGGATCGAGCCCAGCAGCGAATCCTGTTCCGTCGAGAGGTCGGGCGGATCGCGGCTTCACCTCAGCTGCGGCTAGTGGAGCTGCTCAGCTGAAAACATGGCGAGATACAAAGGATCATTTGATTCTGACGCAGCTCCGCAGCATATTGCGGACAGACGCTTGGCTTGCCTTGGCAGGAGCCTTGGAACCTAGAGAATGAGATTGTGACTTCCAAAGAGGTCAACATTTCCAAGAACCAGCTCAAAGTCTGCTTTTCTGTCTCCATTCGTGTCGCCTTGAAGCAAGGTGTTATTCGACGCGTGCCTAATGGTTAGCTCTCCCGCTCTGCCACTGAAAGCCCTGCCGTTTATCCAGTCAAAATGCTGGCTACCTGTCTCCAGTTGGTTCGCGTCTACGGCGGATAGGTCAATCTTGTCTTCAAAGCCAAAATCTGTGATGGTGTCACGAAGACCTTTGATGGGCAGGCTGCTATCGGCCCGAACATAGATATAGGTATCCTCCCCTCCAGTGATTGATTGGACTTGTGATCCGCCTCTGGTGATTGGGTCGTCGATCAGGTAGGCCTTGCTTGAAACGGCTCCTGATCCGGACATGATGTCACCCCCATGGCCACCACTGATTAGATCATTGCCATTGGTTCCCGTGATCGCATCATTGCCAGAGGTGCCAAAAAGATGCCCTGCAGTGTCGATCGGGTTGATCACGATCTGATCGGGGATTGGGCCGTAGGTGACCTGGCCATAGTCTTCTTCTTGCTGGTATGTGAAGAAGCCGCGAAAGTCCGCTGGTACGCCAATCTGGGGCTGGGGGCCAGTAGAGGCAGCGGCCGCCAAGGCCGCTGTATAGCCATTGGGTATGTCTGTGGCAGTTTGCCAAACATCCCAGTTGTTGCTGTAAGTGCTGTTGCTGCCTGTTACAAGCAGGCTGCCATTCCAGGGTACATCGGCTGCAAAGGTGGCCATTTCGGCAGGAAGCAAATTCAATGGTCCAGTGCCCCCTTGTGCTGCCTGCCAGATGAATTCCGGTCCAATAATCCTGGAGTTGGCCGCCAGTGCTGGATCTGAGTTGGGCGTTGTTGGTGGAGTGGATGTCCAGATCAGATCCGCAGTGTCGCCACTGCCGTTGGCAAAGCTAGGCTGGGAGATGAGCTGATTGATCGTGGCAGCCAGCGACTGGATTCCATAGGTGCGCTGCAAACTGTCGATAGCGCTTGTGACCACTGTCTGGATTGGATAGGACCATTCTTCAACAAGGGTGGAGTCCCATGTGAAGCCGGAGCTGTCATAACTATATTCCCAGAAGCTGTAAATCTTGCTCCAGTCTGGACCGCTTGGCGAAGGGTTCGCAGGATTGCTAGCGTTAAAGAGGCTTTCAGTGAGTTTTTCGTTGGAGAAATAGATTCTTTGCCCATCCTGCTGCGGCAGGTTAGAGAGTGTCTGAACGCCTGTGGCCAGCGTCCCGAATACGGTAGGCACGGAAATGGTGCCGGATCCCACTGAAACGGCATAGTAGAGGAGGCTTCCAGTATTGTTGTTAATGGACAGCGATCCATTCCATTCGTTGGACATCGGCAGTCTCGACTCTTGTCTCAGTATGTCCCTGGTTGCGCTTACTCTTTGCAAGCGCAGTATCTCTTAGCAATGGCTTTCGTCGTTGGTGCTCGGCTCGCGGCCATGAACGCCTAAAAGTCTGTGCGCGGTATTCTCTATGGCTCTATCGGCATCGGTTTAGATCGCTAGTCGTTAATGACAGGTGTGGGTGGCTTGGAAGGAGGGCATGACAGGCGCACTATGATCCGAGTCTGTACCCCGCCACGCTCAGCTTTGTGTTGCACTTAATAAACACCTATTGCTAGGCCGCTATGCAGGAGTGCCTAGCCCTTGAGTACAACCGTCGGAAGGACGAGCTCGGTGCCGACCTAGAGCATGAGGTAGTCCACTCCCTCTGCTACGCATTGCCATTGTCGGTCCTTTCCGTCTGCGTGGCAGTGACACCTGCGCCGGGCTGGTTGCGACCGCGAAGCGGCACCGGCTTCAGGGGTGGCAGCCCAGCTGCGACCAGGCGCTGGTTCACCTCCGCCAGGAACTCCTCCCGGCTGGATCGAATCTCATCGTTGTACGACCTGGCCTTGGCCTTCCTGCGTTCCAGCCGGGCTGCCTGGTGGGCCTGGCGCTCCTCGGGGGGTAGGGGCAGGGGCGGACGCTTGGGCTTCGCCTCCGTTCTGACCCATGGGGGGCTCGATGCGCGGTCCTGCGCACGAGACGTGCCCTGTCCCGCTCATGCTGGGCGTGCAACCCCGCCTGGCGGGCTTCGGGTGTCTCGCTGTCCCGCACCCACCGCCAGCGGGCCCTGTCGCGCTGCCTGGTCCATTCCCGGCGCCGTTCCAACTGGGCCAGACGTTCGGCCTCCGTTTGAGGTGAACCTGGTGGCCGACCCCTCCTCGAGGTCACGGGCGGTAGACATATGGCCGCACGACGACGGTCCCCCTCCACCCATGCAGCTGCCATCGCAGCCTCATGGGCGATAGCAGCGGCCTCCATCGCATCCAGCTGTGCTCGTTCCTCCCGTGAGGGGATGAACTTGAAGCAGCGGAATCCGTCCTCCTCGACAACCCACTGGACCGGCATGGGCTGCAGCTCCTGTGCCATGTCAGGGTCAACCACCTGGCCATCGAAGGCCGCGCCCAGACTGTTGGCTGCACCGTCAACGGTCGGGCCGTCCTGGCCCCTTACAGACGCCTCGGTGGGCCACTGAGGTGCTTGCTGCTGCTTCGTGGTGGAGTGTGGCTCGGTCACCACCATGGGGCGATACCCGTTTAGTTCCGCATCAATGTGGGGATGCTCGATCCAGGCCCTTTCGACATCAACCACCGCGACCGCCTGAGCCCCATCGTAAATACCTCTCACATCCTCAGGCCCATTTGTTGATCAGGCGTTGATGTCGCCTCACAGGAGGCCGAGGGCTGAGGACCGGCCCTGGGCTTGTCTGATCCTGCTGTGGTCCTAGTGTTTGCTTGGCCTGTTGTCATGCAAAGAGCTCCAGCTGTGATCGATCTATTGAGCTGACACCTAGTAGGAATAGCTCAAATTCTGGTTGTCGACCGCTGTCTGTGGTTCCTTGAAGGACAATACCGAAACCATCTTGCTCGTAGCGCAGTTCTCCCGCCTTGCCAGAGAATCCATCTTGGCCGATCCACTTGAATGCCTGCAGACCACTTCTCGTGCTGTCGGCGTCAAGGCCTGTGAAATCAATTTTGTCTTCGCTGCCAAAGTCGATGATGTTATCGCGAAGCTCCCCCTTGGGGCCGCTCTCTGAGGCTGAGAAATACAAGTATCTATCATTTCCCCCATTGTTATCTGACCCGCTAAACGTATCCCCGCCGGCCCCGCCAATGAAAGTGTCATCAGCGCTAGTTCCTGTGATGACATCGTTCTCGGCGGTGCCAACGATGTTTGCCGTCGCCAGAGGATGAACCGTCAGTGAGATACTGCTTGGATCGTAATTGTTGAATTCGGCGTTAAAGTTGTCGAGTGGAAAAGTGAAGAAGCTGCTTTTGGGTTTGCCGTCGACCACGTGCTGGCCTTCATCGGTCAACGCCTGCGCCCTGAGTGCTGCGGTATACCCATTAGTGTAGAAGCTGGTGCCTACCTTGTAATTGTCTGGGGAGACATTGTTGGCAGGCCTGCTCGGGTTATATTGTGAGCTGCCCTTATTCCAGACGGCGAAGTTGGTCGGCAGTTTCTGGCCTTCACCTGACGTGTCATCTGTATTGTCTGGCCCGAATGGATATGAAATCGAAAAGTCAAACCCATAGACCGGGGCGGGGTAGGTGCTGTAGGCGCCGCCGGCCCCATTAATCCGTGACGGCCAATTGGGGTTGGCTTTTGGAAGGTCTTCGAACGCAGCTGTTGTCTGAGAAGCTTCACTGCTCGGTACAAAGCCTGTTCCCGGCGAAGCTTCTCCGGCGCCGCCGTATGGCATTGCACCAAAGGGCACATCGGATCCAAACTCCATCCACGTCTTTGCTGCGGTTGAGGCCCAGTCTGATTCCTTCCATGCTTCGTCATGGGTCCATTCTGCCCATGTCCTCTGATTGACAAATATTGATAGGGGGCCAATGAATCGCTTGTTGACGGAATCGTATAGGTCAGCCGTTTTCCCGACAGCTCGATTTCCCGGTGCAGATGCGCTCGCGGGGAAGAAGTCCTTGTATTCCTCGCTAATCATCTTGGCGACGACGGCATTGGCATTATTGAAGCCAAATGTGTTGCTGCCGTCGTTGATTTGGACTGGATAAGCCCAGTCGTTAATATAGGAAGTGTCTAGGTTGATCGTGTTGGGGCGCTGAAGTTGTATTCAATAAAGCTAAAGGGAACGAATGTGGTTCTCATCCCGTCTATGTCTGCCTTGAGTGGCAGAGTGCCAGCATAGAAGTGGGCTCTATACTTTCTGCCTAAGCTAGAGCCCGGTGTTAGATCTAGTGATTGCGATCCAGGGTCGAGGCTTCCGCTTGCAACAGTCTTATTGGCGTTGTAGTCGAATATCGAATAATTGATAGCGCCTAGGCCTTGCCCAAGTGCAAAGTCAATTGCGGGCATTGCATTAAGCCTCCTCTCGCTATTTCCACCTATAGCGGCCTGTCTAGTTTTTGGCAATGTTTCCCTTGGAATATTGCAATGCTTTAACTAGCTGGATCTGGTGCTCGCTCCTTGGCTAGTACTTCCAGTGGGTCATTTGGTGACTCGACTCGCACTCCCTCATCGCCTTGGCTTATTGTGGTGGGAGGACCGGGCGGGTCTCAACTGCCTCTATTGCTGCAGCGCATCCCCAGCTACTGCCGCTTAATCAGCCCGCTTCATGGTTGAGTTCTGACAGGTTTGGGCTGCGACTCCGGAACGGCGCGTCTAATCAGCAAGGCGATGTGACTTTCACTGCTGGCCCTGGTCTGTCGTTCCTGCTGAATGGCCCTGGAGTAGCTGCCTGTTCAGCAAAGTATTCAGCTGCTTGTTCTCCTCTGGCCCCAGGGTGTGATTCAGGGCAAAGTGCAAAACCCCGTGTGATCGTCCTTCTGTCCGGTCAGATGGCCCTAGTGAAGGTCCGCTAGTACGCCGCGAGGAGGCTTGGGACATAATGACGGCGTTATGGGCTGATTTCGGTCGCGCGGCAAGCGAGCGGTTTCCTCTGCGTAATGCCGCCAAGCCCCCTGCCCCCTTGTCTTTCCGTTCCGCCAGCGCCACCCCGTGAGGATTGAGGGCGCCCGAGTCATGTCATCCGTCCTGCCGGCAGCATCCGCGTTGGCTTCCGGCTGGCACGGGCGACTGCAGGCTGCAACGGCTGAGGACGCAAGGGCCGTGTCTGGCTGTGCAGTCCCGCCGTATCTTCTGCTGCGACCATCTGCGATGACTGGCTGAAACGGGGCTATTGGGCCTTCCTGTTCTCGAATGCATTGACAGTGCAACGGCTGGGATGTGCTGCCGTAGACAGGCGGTGGAGCCAGGCCCAGCAGCAGGGGCCAGCCCCAGCCACAGCCACAGAACGCCACCCGCACCGGCAGCAGGCAGCGAGGCCCAGGCCCTGACCCGTCCGGCTTCATCGCCGCACCACTCGCCCCGGCACTGGCCGGGTCAAACCATGTCCACGTCCCTGGTCCGGTTCATCCGGGCCGACTGGGGCCCGGCGATCAAGGCCGCGGCTCACACCCTTGCCACCGCGGTGGTGGCTGCCTACGCCGCCGGCCTGACGGTCGGTGCCTGGCTGCATCGCCTGAACGACGCCCTGGCCCTAGTCGTCAGCCGGCGCATGGCTCCGCTGCGGACGCCCGCTGCAGCTCCTCCCGCGGCCCAGGTGGAGGCCATGTCGGTGCGTGAGCTGCGCCGCCTCGCCCATGCCGCTGGCCATCGCGTCCTGGCCCGCAGCGGTCGCCGTGCAGAGCTGCTGCTGGCCCTGGCCGCCTGATCGCCTGCGGCTCACACGGCACTCCGTTGCCCTGACCGATCCCTCTACCCACGGCGTGGTCTGGTGCTCGGCCATAACACCCACAAGGACCGATGGCGACGCCACGCCCTGTCTGCCCGTACCCGTGCGCCGGCAGCTGCTGCCCATTCACCCGCAGAGACGCCGAGTGCATGGCCTGCGAGGCCCGGCCCCTGCTCGACGCCCACCACCAGGCCCTGACCGCCTGGATCGAGGCCCTGCCCGAGGACGACAGCAAGCCCAGTACCCCCGAGTTGGTGGCCCATGGGAGTCAGCACTGGGCAACTGCCGCCCTCGGTGTCAACGGCCAGCGGTACTGACCACCACCGCCGACGGCCCGGCCTGGTGCTGGGCCACAACAACCGCGAGCACCACTGACCACCACCACTGCACCAACCACCGCCCCGCCCTGCATCGCCACCGGATGCACTGATGTCGGGGTCTACCTGATTGGTTTTTGGGGCGTCGACAAGCCAGCAAGAAGCTCCAAGGGGGGCAGGGTGTCGGTTGGCTGCGCTGCCCCCAGGGCGAGAAGTTGGTCCGTATCACCGGTGCTGGTGAGAGCCTTCATGCCAAGGGGTGAGGTCACAGATGCCGACCTCGCCCGCGAAGGCAGGCCCCTGGTGCGGCACTCCAGGCGGATGCTTCGCTTCAACGCTGAACAGTTCTGGCAGAACCTGATCCGGCTGGGGTGGAGGCGGGTTCCGCCGCAGTGGTGAGAACAGGTCTCCCCTAACAGAAGTACCCGGAAGCCAGCTGGCAGCAGTGCACCTTCAACCGGCATGGCAGACAGAGCCCGCACTGCGGCTCAACTCGCTGATACCAGAGATTTCGAAGCAGCACATCGTTCACGACTGGCGTTCTACTAATTCAGGCCGGACACTACTGGCCGAGCCCGGAGCGCCACAAAGTCATAAGTCTCCGCAATCTGGGCGAGGCTGCGACAATGTTCAAGGTCCTGGTTAACCAGCCGGAGATGCTCCCTCTGAGTTGGACGGGTATTGGGTGGGCTGTGCAGGGGTGCGTGAGGTCGCGGTTGGTGGGTCGTACCTCAACCCGTAGCGGCCTCAAATCCCTTTGTCACTGAATAACCTGGTAAGACAGGACAGCTAGCGTCCGCTGGTATTGCGTTGGCTCGACAAGGGCCGGGTGCAGGGGCTGAACCGGGCACTCCTACAGATCCCCTGCAGAATTGAGAAGATGCCCACGCATGACGCCGCGTGGCACTCACACCAGAACAGGCCTACTTATCGCCCAAGCAGTGGAGGCGGCAGCGCTCACCCTTTAGGACCTGAAACCGGAGAATCCCAGGCTGCTCAAGGGAGTCCGTGCGCAGCAGATCCAGACTGTCGTGCAGGCTCACAATCCGGAGCTCGCCGCCACCATGGCAGCAGAAACACCTGTTTCCCTCGCCTATCTGGCGCTGCAGTAAGGAATCCCCGCGTAGGACTTGAGTCATACCGGCATGAATGCTGCACCCTGCGGCCCGGCTCCAGATCTCTTGACCTTCATCACGGGACGCATTAGCACTGAGGCCAGTACGTTCCGGGGCAGGAGATGACCAACTGGCGCTGGATACTCGATAGGATCGGCAGCTGGTTTGCCGATGCCAACTGGCTCTCCGACCCCGGCGGAAGCAACGGTGTGCCTCAGCCCAACGACACCGCGGTGATCGGCGCCGGTTGGGCCACAGTCGCCTCCTCGAACGGGAGGCTGCCGGATGTCGACCAGGTTCAGATCACCCTCGCCGGCAGCACCAATACGGGTCAGCCAGTGGGTGTTCAGCTTGTCGAGGCCGACCTCGACAAGGTGGAGGTCACCATCGCCAGCGGCTCTGACGGCTGGCTGACTCCGATCGTCGCCGCGACCGACGTGGTGGGCATCACCACATTCACGCAGGGTCGCATCTACGTCACGCCGCAGCGCGGTGAGCTGACGATCGATGTGCAGGACGCGCCGGATGGCACAGCGGGCCTTCTGCATCTGGCCGACGACCCGCTGGCAGGCTCCGGTGCCGATTCACTGATCACCGTGGCCCAGCAGAGCACCCTCACGCTGCGTGGTGGCACGCTTCAAAACGATGGCTTCATCCAGATCGAGGGCCTGGGCCGGTTCGAGGCCGACACCGCGATCCTCGGCGATGGTGTGATCGAGGTGGAGAACGGCGGCAGTCTCTTGATCAGTGGTGCTGTCGGGGCGGATCAGGCGCTGGCCCTGCCCGACGGCTTGTCCACGGTGGTGATCAGAAGCCCCTCCTCCTTCCATGGCCGCCTTCAATTCGGCGGGGCCGCAGGCACTCGCATCGATCTTCCCGGAATCAAGGCCACCAGCCTGAGCATCAGCAATGTCAGCAAAGGCGGCAATCGGGGGCAATCTCTGAACCTGCTCGACTCCCGTGGCAAGGTGCTGGCGAGCTTCTCCGTGGAGCTGATCAATCCCAACAACCTTGCCGTTCAGAAGCAGCAGAAGCTGAGTAGCAAGGATTTTGTTCTCGAGGACCTGGGCGATCAGGGCACACGTGTGCTCTTTGAGCCCCAGGGTCCCACCATGCTCACCACATCCCTTCCTGTGCCGGTCATGGCGTCAGCGGGAACGCTGGTTGATCTCAGCGACATCTTGCTCGCCGCCTTCGGTACCAAACTTCCAGCCTTCCATGGCCTCACCCTGCTTCCCACCACCAGCACCGACCAAGCAAGTGGCTACTGGGGGCAGCAGGTGAATGGTGAACGGATGGCCAAGCCGGCCTGGCTGGTGAACGGTGCTCCGATCAGCCGCGAAACCACCGTGAAGACTGGCGACAGGGTCCAACTGCTGGTTGGCAACAACGTGAGCCAACCGCCGCAGATGATGGCCCAGCTCACGCCCGCGGCGAAGGGTGAGAAGGCGGTCTTTCAGACCTACAACATCTGGACAGTGTCGCCGATGATTGCGGAGCCGGATCGCATCGGCAACCCAGTGCCGCAGGACATGGTCGACGCAGCTGACGCCTTCAGCTCCGTTTATCCAGGAGTGGTCAATACGGAGCTCTGCAACTGGATTGCTGACAATGTTGCGGCGGCTGCCTGGGCCACCATGCCCTTCCCCAACGCCTCGCTATCGCCGGAGCAGAACATGGAGGGTGGCTTCTGGCGCTTCGCCTACCGCTCGTCAGACACCGAATCCCCGGTGGCGGACTGGAGCACGCTGGTACAAGGTGGAGATATCGTGCGCATGCAATGGACGACCCAGACCGGACACACGACAACAGTGCTCGGTGCAGCAGGTGAGCATGGCGAATTGAAGGTCTATGACAACATCGGCCCACCGGCCCCGAAGGGAAACATTCCCCAGGGCAAAACGACTGCCATCCACGATGCCGCCTACTGGCGATCAACAACTCCTGATGGCATCACCATTTATCGTCTTGACCCCAACCAGAAGTATCTCATTACAGGCACGGAGAAGGCCGAATTCCTCCAGGGCAGCATCTTCGATGACCTCATCCGGCCGCTTGGCGGTGGCGACACCCTGGGCCTCGGACCCGGTTCGGACATGATCGAGGGTCGCCTGCGCGACCTCAACAGCACAACGTTGCGGGGCTTCGGCGGCGATGACGTGGTTGCTCTCACCGATCTCGATCCGGCCGCAGCCTCCGTACTGCTTCGTGGCGACAGGCTTCGGGTGTTCAGCGAAGGCCAGCGCGTAGCCACCATCGAATTCCCCGGCATCGCCCCTAGCTCTACCTTCACCCTCACTCCGGACGGTTCAGGCGGCACGCTAGTCGCCCTCGATATGCCGTTGTTCTGAACGATGGATGGCCAGACCCAGGCCTCAGCATGCAATCGCCCCGGCCTCTTGGGCCATATGGGGCTGTCCAACTTGATGCCAAAAGGGTTGCGCTAGATGGGCAGATGCTGTCGTGGCAAGACGCTTGGGGCGACTGGCGTCACGCAGTTTTCGCACTCATCAACTCACTAGTCATCCTGATTAGACAGCAAGTTCCGCGCTCCTCAGAGCCATTCCGGCCGTGCGTTCTCCCCGCCCATGCGGGGATGGTCGGGGCACTGGTTTGGCTTGTGAGATCAGAGGAAGGCTTTCAGATCAGGAGCAGTGGAGCAGGTGGTGGTGGGTGAGGTGTGGCGCCGGGCGGCCCGATTCAGGGTGCAGGTGGATCAGGGGCCCAGCTCAAGGCCCAGCTGACCGTCGTCGTCCTGCGCTCGCAACCGCGCGGCCTGGCTCGGCTGCCGCGGAAGCTCAGAGGGGCTGGTGGTGGGCACAGCGGTCGCAGGGGCCATCGGGCAGCACGGCGCAGCGCAGCAGCGGGCTGCGGGCATTGAAGCGGCAGCCGGGATCGCCGATCACCCAGCGGTCCTGCCACCAGCGGGCATCGGCCGGCCGCACCTGGGGCTTTACCTGCAGGGCCACGCTGGCCAGTTCGTACCGGCCGGCCTTCAGCTGGTAGCGGTGGTGGCGCTGCAGCACCAGGAAGCTGCGCTCCCCCACCACCAACCAGCGGCCGGGATGGGGCACCTCCTCCAGATCGAGGCGATCGAGCAGCCGGTCGCTGCCGGCCTGGCGCAACTCCACCCGCATGGCTCAGGGGTTGACCTCGCCCGGCGTCGGTTCGGGCCTGCGCTCCGAGAAGCCCCAGGTGAACAGGGCGGCCACCAGCAGCAGCAGGCCCCACTCCGGCGGCACCAGCTGGGGAGCGGCCAGCCGCAGCAGCAGCCGCACCCCCACCAGTCCCACCGCCAGGTAGCCGGCGGTCTCCAGGCGCCGGAACACGGCCAGCCAGCGAATGAACAGAGCCGAGGTGAGCCGCAGGGCCACCACGCCGATCACGCCGCCCGCCATCACCAGCAGCAGGTTGTCGCTCACGGCCACGGCGGCGGCCACGCTGTCGACCGAGAAGGCCAGGTCGGTGAAGGCCAGGGTGGCCACCACCGCCCCCAGGCTGCGGTGGTGGTGGGGATGGTGGTGATGCACGGGGTGGCCGTCGGGTCCGAGCGTGCTGGTGTCCTCGTCGTCCTCCTCGTTGAATAGGGGCAGCAGGTTGGAGCCGCACAGCCACAGCAGGTAGGCCGCCGCGGCCAGTTGCAGGGGCCAGAAATCCAGCACCCAGCTGGCGGCGGCGATCAGCACCAGCCGGAACACCAGGGCCAGGGCCAGGCCGAGGTTGAGGGCCCTGCCCTGCTGGGCAGGGTCTTTGAGGCCGCGGGAGATGGCCGCCAGGGCGATGGCGTTGTCGGCTGAGAGCACGGCCTCCAGGGCCACGAGCAGGGGCAACAGCACCAGCACCTCCCCCCACTGGTCGGCGCTCTGGATCAGCGGCGTGAGGGTGGGAATCGATTCCGCTTCCATGCAAAACCTGCGGTGGAGACCCTGCAGTGGATCGGGGCAGGAGTCACTCTAGGAAGGTGTTTCACGGGGGGCGTCCCAGTCATGCAGCTCCGGGCCCGACTGGTGCATGCCGACGCCGGGCTGCGGGTGGTGCAGGTGAGCGCCTGGCAGGGGGGGCAGTGTCTGGGCAGTGCCCTGGGGGAGGCCGGCGACGCCGAGCAGGCGGAGGAGCGGGCTGCGGCGCGACTGCTGCAGCGGCTGGGGGGGCAGCCTGCCGTGCCTTCCGGCTCTGAGACGGGGCCGGGACAGCTGGAGGCCCCGGCCCGGGCCGTTCCCGTGGCCCGCCGGGAGTCCCCCACGGGTTCGGCGCCGATCCGTCGCCCTGGGACTGGGGCCGATCCCGGAACGGCTGGCGCGTCCCCGGCGGCGACGGGCATGCCGGCGTCTGCCAGCCCCGGCACGGCGATTCCCCCCCGCTCCGCCGCGGAGGAGGGTGCCAGCCCGTTGCCTGCGGAGCCCGCGACGCCGCAGCAACCCAGCCTGGATCTGCGCCCCGAGGCCCCGGCCGCGTCCCCGGCTGAACGCGCCCCAACGGCGCAGCCCCCGTCTCCGGCTTCGCCGACGCGGGCGCCTGGGCCGTCTCCAGACCCCCCGCCCGAGCCGCCCCCGGCGGACCCCGACGACTGGAGCGACGAACTCGCCGCCCTCGACCTGCAGCTGCAGCGCATCGGCTGGCAGCGGGAGCAGGAGGCCACTTACCTGGAGCGGGCCTTCGGCCACCCCAGCCGCTCCCGGCTCACCACCTACCGCGACCTCAGCGCCTACCTCCAGGCCGTGGGCCAGTTCGCCCCCGGGGCCGATCCGGCGCGCGCGCCGGTGCCGCTGCGCCGCAGTGAACTGCTCGGCCAGTGCGATCTGCTGCTGGCTCAGCTGGGCTGGGACGCCGCCCGGGGGCGCCGCTTCCTGGAGGAGCAGTTCCAGCTGGCCAGCCGCCAGCAGCTCAGCGACGAGCAGCTCCTGCACTTCAACATGCTGCTGGAGAGCGAGCTGCTCTCGCTCCCGGAGGCGCCCACCCCAGCGGATCCCCAGCCTGAGGTCGTGGCCCCGGCGAGCGCCGCTCCCTAGGCCTGGGCCGTCGGGGCCGGCCGGGCGCGGCAGTTGGCCTCCAGCAGCTGGATTCCCAGCTCCAGCCGCCCCTGGTTGGCATAGGCCTCCTCCTCCAGGGTCCGCTCCCGGGCGGAGGCGCGGGCATAGATCGGCTCGCGCAGGTGGCGCTGGGACTCCGCATCCACCTGGCGCGGCAGCCCCAGTGGGATGGGCCTCGCCCGCAGGTGGCCGTTGCGGCAGCTCTGGGCCACATGGATCGCCTCGTGGTTGAGCACCTGGGCGAACTGGCGGCTGCCCTGACCCGGCACGTCCGCTCGGATGCGCAGCAGCCCGGCCCGGGGCTCCCACTCGCCGGCAGCCCCCGCCTTGCGGGGGGGACCCAGAACCACAAGGACGCCGCGGCTGCGCAGGGCCGTCAGCAGGCCGCCGATGGCGGCGCGTTCCTGCTCGAAGCGGGGCGGATAGCGCATCAGCAGCTTGATCTGCTCGATGCTGAGCGGCGGATCGCCGCGGCGGCGCCGGTAGCTGTAGCGAATCCGGCCACCGGGCAGGGCTTCGGCCCTGGGGCGCCAGGTCTGGTCCGCCGCATCGAGCTGGCCGTAGAGATAGGTGTCCCGCTCGGCAGTGAGGGGCGCGTCCTCGGGCCGGGGCCGCGGGGGACCGGTGATCAGGTCCGTCACCTGGCCGGCCAGGGCCGCCAGGGGCCCCTGGTTGGCATCCGGCAGCGGGCGGGGGCGCGGCATCACCACCCCGAAGGTCGCTGCCGCCAGGCCGCCCGTCACCAGCAGCAGCGCCACCACGCCCCAGGGACGCACCAGCGGCACCCGTTCCAGGGGATCGCCGCAGCGGCCGCAGATCGCCACTCCATCGGCCCGACGGGCCATCCGCAGGGGCCGGGGCCGGCAGTAGGGGCAGCGGTAGGAGCTCATGGATCCGGCCGGAGCCCACCGCGGCATCGAGCTTGATTCTGCCGCCGTCCGCGGCGGCCCGGGGTCCCTTGCGAGGATGGCCTGCTGCGTTCACCCCAGCCCCGATGCCCCTCACCGCCCTGGTGCGCCAGCTGCAGCAGGCCACCCTCACCGGGGAGGTGCTGGAGCGCAGCAAGCGGGCCGAGCGCCTGCGGCTGAGTGGCGCCGGCCGGGGTGCCCGGGCCCTGGTGAGCAGCGCCCTGGCGGGGGCCGCCGAGGCGCCGCTGCTGGTGGTGGTGCCCACCCTGGAGGAGGCCGGCCGCTGGGCGGCGCTGCTGGAGCTGATGGGCTGGCCCAGCTGCCAGCTGTATCCCACCAGCGAGGGCAGTCCCTACGAGCCCTTTGACCCCACCAGCGAGATCACCTGGGGCCAGCTGCAGGTGCTCAGCGAACTGCTGGATGCCAACGGCGGCCCCGGGGGTGGCGTCGCGGCGCGGCGGATGGCGATCGTGGCCACCGAGCGGGCCCTGCAGCCGCACCTGCCGCCGCCGGAGGCGCTGCAGGCCCAGTGCCTGAGCCTGCGCAAGGGCGACACGGTGGACCTCGAGCAGCTGGGTGAGACCCTCACGCGCCTGGGCTACGAGCGGGTGCCCACCATCGAGCAGGAGGGCAGCTGGAGCCGCCGCGGCGACATCGTGGACCTGTTCCCGGTGAGCGCCGAGCTGCCGGTGCGGCTGGAGTTCTTCGGCGAGGAGCTGGAGAAGCTCAAGGAATTTGATCCCGCCTCCCAGCGCTCCCTCGATGCGATCGAGGTGGTGCGCCTCACCCCCACGGGCTACGGCCCGCTGATCGCCAATGCCCTGCGCGAGGCGATGCCCGATGGCCTCGATCAGCTGCTGAGCCCGGAGGCCAGCGACCAGCTGCTGGAGGGGGGCACCCCCGAGGGCCTGCGGCGGCTGATGGGCCTGGCCTGGCAGCGGCCGGCCTCGCTGCTCACCTACCTGCCCGCCCACACCCTGATCGCCGTGGATGAGCGGCGCCACTGCCTCTCCCACGGCCAGCAGTGGGCCGACCACGCCCACGACCACCACGCCGAGGTGTGCCAGGAGCTGGCGGAGGCGGCCGGCATCAGCGCCGAGGTGATTGCCGCCCTGCTGCCGCCGCTGCTGCACCGTCCGCCCGCCGAGGCCCTGGAGCAGGCGGAGGCCTTCGGTGGCTTTGACCTGGCCGAGCTGCACGAAACCGACAGCCACCCCAACAGCTTTGATCTGGCCTCCCGCTCGGTGCCGGCCTACCCCAACGCCTTCGGCAAGCTGGCGGGGCTGGTGAAGGGGTTCGTGGCCGAGAAGGCCACGGTGTGGCTGCTCTCGGCCCAGCCCAGCCGGGCGGTGGCCCTGCTGGAGGAGCACGACTGCATCACGCGCTTCGTGCCCAACCCGGCCGATTTCCCCGCCATCGAGCGGCTGGTGCAGCAGGGAACCCCGGTGGCCCTGAAAACCAGGGGCACCGCCGAGCTGGAGGGCCTGCAGCTGCCGGCCTGGAAGCTGGTGCTGATCTCCGACCGGGAGTTCTTCGGCCAGCACAGCCTGGCCGCCACCGGCTACGTGCGCCGGCGCCGCAAGGCGGCCAGCCGCACGGTGGACCCCAACAAGATGCAGCCGGGCGACTTCGTGGTGCACCGCAACCACGGCATCGGCAAGTTCCTCAAGCTCGAGAAGCTGGCGATCAGCGGCGAATCCCGCGACTACCTGGTGGTGCAGTACGCCGATGGCCTGCTGCGGGTGGCCGCCGACCAGCTGGGCAGCCTCGGCCGCTACCGGGCCAGCACCGATGCGCCGCCCGACCTCAACCGCATGGGCGGCACGGCCTGGACCAAGGCCAAGGAGCGGGCCAAGAAGGCCGTGCGCAAGGTGGCCCTCGACCTGGTGAAGCTCTACGCCGAACGGCACCAGGCGCCGGGCTTCGCCTTCCCCGCCGATGGCCCCTGGCAGAGCGAACTCGAAGACTCCTTCCCCTACGAGCCCACCCCCGACCAGGTGAAGGCCATCAGCGATGTGAAGCGCGACATGGAGCAACCCCAGCCCATGGACCGGCTGGTGTGCGGCGATGTGGGCTTCGGCAAGACCGAGGTGGCGATCCGCGCCATCTTCAAGGCCGTCACGGCCGGCAAGCAGGTGGCGATGCTGGCCCCCACCACGGTGCTGGCCCAGCAGCACTGGCGCTCCCTGAGCGAGCGCTTTGCGCCCTACCCCCTCAAGGTGAGCCTGCTCAACCGCTTCCGCACCGCCGGCGAGCGCAAGGTGATCCAGGAGGGCCTGGCCGCCGGCACCGTGGATGTGGTGGTGGGCACCCACCAGCTGCTGGGCAAGAGCACCAGCTTCAAGGAGTTGGGCCTGCTGGTGGTGGATGAGGAGCAGCGCTTCGGCGTGAACCAGAAGGAAAAGATCAAGGCCCTGCGGAAAGACGTGGACGTGCTGACGCTCAGTGCCACGCCGATCCCACGCACCCTCTACATGAGCCTCTCGGGCGTGCGGGAGATGAGCCTGATCACCACCCCACCGCCCCTGCGCCGCCCGATCAAGACCCACCTGGCCGCCCTCGATGAGGAGGCAGTGCGCAGCGCCATCCGCCAGGAGCTCGACCGCGGCGGCCAGATCTTCTACGTGGTGCCGCGGGTGGAGGGCATCGAGGATGTGGCTGAAGGGCTGCGGCAGATGATCCCGGGCCTGCGGCTGTTGGTGGCCCACGGCCAGATGGCCGAGGGGGAACTGGAGAGCGCGATGGTGGCCTTCAACGCCGGCGAGGCCGACCTGATGCTCTGCACCACGATCGTGGAGAGCGGCCTGGATATCCCGCGCGTCAACACGATCCTGATCGAGGACGCCCACAAGTTCGGCCTGGCCCAGCTGTATCAGTTGCGGGGCCGGGTGGGCCGCAGCGGCATCCAGGCCCATGCCTGGCTCTTCTATCCCGGCGATGCCTCCCTGAGTGAAGCGGCGCGGCAGCGGCTGCGGGCCATCCAGGAGTTCGCCCAGCTGGGCAGCGGTTACCAGCTGGCCATGCGCGACATGGAGATCCGCGGCGTGGGCAACCTGCTGGGGGTGGAGCAGAGCGGCCAGATGGAGGCCATCGGCTTCGACCTCTACATGGAGATGCTGCAGGAATCCCTGGCGGAGATCCAGGGCCAGGACATCCCGGCGGTGGACGACACCCAGATCGATCTGCCGATCACGGCCTTCATCCCCGGCGACTGGATCACCGAGAACGACGAGAAGATGGCCGCCTACCGGGCCGCCGCCGACTGCGGCAGCAAGGAGGCCCTGCTAGAGCTGGCGGCCGGCTGGGTGGATCGCTACGGCGCCATCCCCGCCCCGGTGATCTCGCTGCTGCAGCTGATGGAGCTGAAGCTGGTGGCCAAGCGCTGCGGCTTCTCGCGCATCAAGCCGGAGAAGCCCAACATCGCCCTGGAAACGCCGATGGAGGAGCCGGCCTTCCGGCTGCTGCGCCAGGGCCTGCCCCAGCACCTGCATGGGCGGCTGGTGTACCAGGGCGGTGCCGGCACCACCGTCAAGGTGCTGGCCCGGGGCCTGGGGGTGCTGGCGCCCGACAAGCAGCTGGAGGAGCTGATGGGCTGGCTGAACCAGATGGCCGAGCAGATCCCGGGCGCCGATGGCCTCACCGACGCCCAGCGGGCCGAGCAGATCAAGGCCGCCAACGCGGCGGTGCTGGCGCCTTAGGGTAATTGGAAATCGCTACATCAAGCCGGGCGTCCATACCTGAGTAAAAAAACTCAGCGGGACAACAAGAAACCTTTAGTTTTGTGATAAAATCTCAACAGTTAACGCATGGCAGCAGAGAACTGCCATGCGTTATGCGTATTTTGCATAGTTCCGATGTTGCTGGCCGGCCCCGACCTCTCTGCAGAGCTCGCTACCTGGCAGCTGCAGCTCCAGGCCTTGGCCCTAAACGGAGCCCTAGCCCAGGCCGCGCAGAGCGCTCTGCTGCTGGATGAGAGAGCCCAAGGGGAATTGGAGGCGTGGCTGTCCCTCTTGGCCGTCGGCGACTTCAGCACGCTCCCCCCTATCGAGGCTCTGGACGGCAGCGCCATGCCAGGCGCCGCAG
The DNA here is from genome assembly GCF_943369875.1 of Vulcanococcus limneticus LL. Taxonomy (GTDB): domain Bacteria; phylum Cyanobacteriota; class Cyanobacteriia; order PCC-6307; family Cyanobiaceae; genus Vulcanococcus; species Vulcanococcus limneticus_A. The sequence continues at coordinate 547 of NZ_CALROT020000013.1, read as the reverse complement.
GCGCCTATGCGGCCAGCACAGGCACGATCTACCTGAACACCAGCTGGCTGGATATCGCCAGCAGCGAGCAGGTCAGTGCCGTGCTCTGCGAAGAGCTAGGCCACTGGCTCGACAGCTGGCTCAACGGCAGCGACACCCAGGGCGATGAGGGCGAGCTCTTCGCCGCCCTGCTGCTCGGTCAAATAGTCAGCCGCGAGGAGTTCCAGCGAATTGCGATTGAGGATGATCAGCTCACTATCACCGTAGCCAGCGGCGAGGTGGTGAAGGCGGAAGCCTCAAAGATCAACGGCAGCGAAGCCGACGACACCCTCACGGGCGACGGCCTCAACAACGACATATACGGCTACGGCGGCAACGACTCCATCAACGCTGAGGCAGGGGCCGACCTCATCGATGGCGGTGACGGCAACGACATCATCGATGGCTCCTTCGGGAATGACACTCTTTTCGGCGGTTCTGGCGACGACCAGCTCACCGACTCACAAGGCTCCAACCTCCTAGATGGCGGCGATGGATTCGACACCCTGACCTCAAAGGCTCTCAGCGG
>NZ_CALROT020000012.1:0-88400 GCF_943369875.1 Vulcanococcus limneticus LL | reverse complement strand
GCCACGTTGCGCAGCACGTCGCGGATCTTCTCCACCGTGATGCTCACCTCGCGGGCCTGGCGGCTCACGCTCTCGGCGGCTTCGATCAGCGGCTGCGCGCCCGGCTCCTGACCGCCCGCGGCAGTGGGAGCCGGGCGCTTCAGCTCGGCTTCCAGCCAGGCGGCCTCGTAGAGCAGGGCCGTGAGCGGCTGCTTGATCTCATGGGCCACCGCCGCGGCCGCCAGGCTGGTGCGCAGCTTGCGCTCCAGCTCGACACGGGCCCGGCTCTCCACCCCGGTCGCCAGCAGCAGCAGAGCCTCCAGCAGCCCGCAGACGAGCAGCCCGCCCACCAGCAGGGCGGGGGCCGTGGAGAGGTTGCGGCCCTGCAGCGAGCCCGCGGCGGGCCGCACCTCCAGCTTCCACAGCCGTCCGGCCTGCTCGAAGCGCCGGATCACCACGGGGGCGCGGGGCAGCGCGGCGCTGAGCAGGTCGGGGCGGCCACGGCGGGCCAGTTCCACAGCCCCCTCGCCGGGGGTCGTATCCAGCAGGCGCAGGCTCAGCTGGTCGTAATCGCCGCCGGCGAAGGTGTCGTCGAGCAGGTTGCCGAAGCGGTAGACGCCCACCGCGAAGCCCAGCAGGTCCCGGCGCCGCTGGACCGGATCCTGGCCCTGCCCCCCATTCCGGTACACCGGCAGCAGCAACAGCACCCCCTGCTGGCTGCCCGACTCCTGCACCAGCCGGATCGGGGCGGTGGCCTGGATGCGACCGGAGTCGCGGGCCCGGTCGATGGCGTGGGCCCGCACCGGATCGGAGGCGATGTCGAACCCCAGGGCCCGGGCATTGCGGCCGATCGGCTCGATGTAGGCCACCGCCACGTAGCCGGAGCGGCCTGGGTCCACCGGCCGACGCGCGCCGTCGGGACCCTTCTCGAAGACGCGGTAGCCCGGCGACTCCCGGCGCCGCTGCCGCTCGAAGGGCTCGAGCTGCTCCGGGCGGAGAAAGACGTTCCAGGAGAGGGCCTCCAGGCCATCGAGGCGCTGCAGGCTGCTGCGGGTGTAGTGCTCGAAGTCGCCCGCGGCGGTCAGGGGGTGCACCGCCATCAGGCTGCGCAGGCCCTCGAGCACCTCCTGGTGGCGCACCAGATTGCGCTGCAGGGCGCTGCTGGCCTGGGTCGCCTGCTGCTCCAGATAGAGCTGCAGCTGGCGCCGCTCCTGGGCGGCGCTGAACACGAACACGGCCAGCGACAGCGCCGTGACCAGCAGCGAGGGCAGGGCCACCCGCCAGCGGCGGCCGCGCCACTGCCCCCCCTGGTCGGGCAGCAGCATCAGCACCAGCGGCGCGAACACGATCACGCCCACCGAGTCGCCCACCCACCAGGTGAGCCAGGTGACCGGCACCTCAGCCAGGGTGATCACGCCGGACAGCCGCTGGGCGCCCACCCCGAAAGCTGCCCCCACCAGACAGGCGCAGGGGCCGCCCAGCAGCATCAGCCGCAGGATGTCCTGGGCCCGATCCAGGGCCGGCCGGGGCCCGAGCCGGCTCCGCAGCCAGATGGCCCCCAGCACCGCCTGGAGGCTCGCCCCCAGGCCGATCACCAGGGCCACCGCCAGGGCAACCAGGTGGGGGCCGGGTGCGGCCCAGAGCAGGGGCAGGTTCACCAGCAGCGAGCCCGCCAGCACCCCCGGCGCCAGGACCGGCCCGCGCCGCAGCAGCAGCGCCAGGGCGATGCCGCTGGAGGGCCACACCGGCGCCGCCAGGCCGTAGCCCGCCTCCTGCACCAGCCGCAGGGTCAGGCTGCCCACCAGGGCGTAGAGCAGTGCCAGCAGCACCGTGGCGGCGCGGTTGCCCAGGGCCGGCAGCCGCAGGCGCGGTCGGGCCATCAGGGGGCGTGTCGCACGAAGGCGGAGGCCAGCAGCACCAGTTCGCCGCCCTTGATGCCGAGCTTGGAGGTGATGTGTTTGCGGTGGGTGCGGGCGGTGAGCACCGACAGGCCGAGCCGCTCGGCGATCGCCTCACTGGAGAGTCCCTCCCCGATCAGCTGGAACACCTCCCGCTCGCGGCGGGTCAGGCGGTCCCAGTGGGCCGGCGCCCCGGCGGGGGCCTCGCCGCCCTCGGCGCCCTCCCCCCCGAGCCGGGCCTCCACCAGCAGGCGGCGCACCTGGTGCTGCAGCTTCTCGAGCGCCTCGGTCTTGTCGATCACGGCCACGATCGCGTTGTGGAGGTGGCGCGAGCACTGCAGCCGCTGGCATTCGGCCGAGAGCACGATCACCCGCGCCTCGGGACGGTCGCGGATCAACTGCTCGGCCACCTCCACCCCCAGGCCATCCGGCAGCATCAGGTCCACCACCAGCAGATCGGGGCTGTGCTCAGCGCAGAGCTGCTGGCCCTCGGCCACGCTGCCGGCGATCCCCACCACCTTCAGGCCCGGGTAGGCGGACAGGTTGCGGGCCAGCAGATCGGCCAGCAACACCTGGTCTTCCAGGATCAGGCAGTTCATCACCATGCCACCACGGCCATCCACTTGAGGGCATGTTGCCGTGGCGCGGTAGATAGGAACCAGTGCCCGCCCCGTTCTGCGCCAGATCCGCACCCCATCCGCAGCGGGGCGGCGGCGTGACCGAGCCCTCCCCCCTGCCGTGACCGTGTCCACCAGCGCCGCCCTGACCCTGCCGGTGGTGGAGACCTTCCACTCGCTCCAGGGCGAGGGGGCCCACGCCGGCCGCAGCGCCTTCTTCCTGCGGCTGGGGGGCTGCGCCGTGGGCTGTCCCTGGTGCGACACCAAGCACTCCTGGCCCGCCGAGGCGCACCCCCGGCGTCCCCTGACGGAGCTGGCCGCGGAGGCCGCCGCCGCCGGGCGGGAGGGCGCCGGCTTCGTGGTGATCACCGGCGGCGAACCGCTGCACCACGACCTGGGCCCCCTCTGCGCCGCCCTGGAGGGCACGGGCCTGCCGCTGCACCTGGAGACGAGCGGTGTGGATCCGCTGACGGGCCGCTTCGCCTGGATCACCCTCTCGCCCAAGCGGCACCGCCCGCCGCGGCCGGAGCTGCTGGCCGCCTGCCAGGAGCTGAAGGTGGTGGTGCATGGGGAGGAGGATCTGGCCTTCGCCGAGGCCATGGCCCAGGCGGTGGCCTCGGCCCGGGCGGCCCAGGCTGGCGGGGCCCCTGGCGATGGGGAGCCGGGCGGCGACGGCCCCGGACTGCTGCTGCAGCCGGGCTGGCAGAGCGCGGAGGGACAGGCCCTGGCCATCGCCCACGTGCGCCGGAACCGCCGCTGGCGCCTCAGCCTGCAGAGCCACAAGTGGCTCGGGGTGCGCTGAGCCGCGCCTCAGAGCTGCTGGGCCGGACGCTGCACCGCTTCCGCCTTCCACAGGCGCCAGCGCACCTCCAGATCCTTGGGGGTGTAGAGCACGATCGGCAGGCTGGCGTTGTAGGGCACCACGAAGGGCTTGCTGCCGAGCGGCACAAAGGCCTGGCGCAGCCCTTCATTGGGCGGGCAGGCCCGCCGGGTGGAAACCAGCGGCCCCACGTCGATCGCCCGGTAGACGGTGTAGCCCCAGCCCGGCACCGTTTCGGCCTTGAGCCGGCCGCTGAGGCGGTGCTGGTTGCAATCCACCTGGACGGTGCGGCCCACCAGCAGCTCCACCCGCCAGTCGGCCGGGTTGGGGGAGATCGCCGGATCGGGGCTGGGCCGCAGCACCCCGGGCAGCTGGATCACCCAGCGGCGCTCGCCGGCGGCCGGCGGGGCGTAGGGCTTGAGGTCGAGGCGGGGGATGGCGGCGGCGGCCAGGGGGGCCAGCAGGCCGGCCGCGAGGGCGGCACTCAACAGGGGCCCAGGCCCGGGCGCGCGCCGGTGGGCGGCGGCGGCGATGGGGGAGGCGATCGAGGCGGGTGGGGCCATCGCGGGCGGGGGCGGCTGCCCGCATCATGGCCAGGGCCTGGGCCGGCTTCCAGCGGGCTGTCCTCCCACGGGCCGGCGCCAGGGCGCGGACTTCCACAATGGAGACCACAGCCGGCCGCCCGTGAGCAGCAACGCCAGCCCCGAGCCCACGCCTGGCTCCCAGCCCACCGCCATCGCCCTGCTCTCGGGCGGCCTGGATTCGGCCACCGCCGCCGCCCTGGCCCTGGAGGCCGGCCACCGGGTGATCGGTCTCTCCTTCGACTACGGCCAGCGCCACCGCCGCGAGCTGGAGGCCGCCGCCGCCGTGGCCGGCGCGCTGGGCCTGGTGGAGCACCACGTGATCAGCGTGAACCTGGCCGCCTGGGGCGGCTCCGCCCTCACCGATGCCGCCATCGCCGTGCCCAGCGGCGGCGTGGAGCCCGGCGTGATCCCCTCCACCTACGTGCCGGGGCGCAACACCGTGTTCATCGCCCTAGGCCTGAGCCTGGCCGAAGCCCGCGGTGCCAGCCAGCTGGTGCTGGGCGTCAACGCGGTGGATTACTCGGGCTATCCCGACTGCCGCCCCGACTACCTCGACGCCTTCCAGACCCTGGCGGACCTGGCCAGCAAGGCCGGCCGCGAGGGCCACGGGGCCCGGCTGTGGGCGCCGCTGGTGCACTGGAGCAAGGCCGAGATCGTGCGCCAGGCCCTGCGCCTGGGGGTGCCGATCGCCACCACCTGGAGCTGCTATGCCGGCGGCGAGCGGCCCTGCGGCGTCTGCGACAGCTGCCGCATCCGCGACGCCGCCCTGATCGAGGCGGGCCGCCCCGACCTGGCCTCGGGGGCGGCGGGCCCGTGATGGAGGCCCCCGGGGGCAGCGGGCGGGCCCTGCGGCGCCAGGCACTGCCCTGGCGGGAGCCGGCCGCCGTGGCCGCCGCCCTGGCCCGCACCTACGGCCGGGAGGGCCTGATCTGGCTCGATGGCGACGGCAGCGCCCTGGGGCGCCACGCCACCCTGGCGGCCGATCCCCTGGAGCAGCGGGTCTGCCGCGGCCGGCCCGGCGAGCCCGGCGCCGGCGATCCCTTCCAGGTGCTCGCTGAGCTGGCGGCCCGGGCAGCCCGCGAGCCGGCCCACTGGAGCGGCTGGCTCGGCTACGAGGCCGGGGCCTGGCTGGAGCCGGCGCCGCACTGGCGGGCCAGCGCCATGGCGAGCCTCTGGCTGGCCCGCCACGATCCGGTGCTGCGCTTCGATTTGCGGGAGCAAACGCTGGTGCTGGAGGGCAGCGACCCGGAGCGCAACGCCGCCCAGGCGGCCATGGTGATCGGTCTGCCGGAGCCCAGCGGGTCGGGCGAGGCCCCTGGGGCTGCCGAAGCCGCGGGCCGCGAGGGAGCGGATCTGCCCCCCGCCAGCCCCCTCCCCCTGGAGGGCTGGCGCTGGCACACCGACCCCGCCGCCTTCGCCCGCGGCGTGGAGCGCATCCGCGCCTGGATCGCCGCCGGTGATCTGTTCCAGGCCAACCTCACGGCCTGCGTGGAGCAGACCCTGGCCGCCGAGCCCGATCCCCTGGGCCTCTACGGCCGGCTGCGCCGCCACTGTCCAGCCCCCTTCGCCGGCCTGGCCATCGCCGGCGCTGACGCGGCCGGGGAGGCGGTGCTCTCCGCCTCCCCCGAGCGCTTCCTGCAGGTGAGCGCCGCCGGGCTGGTGGAGACCCGGCCGATCAAGGGCACACGGCCGCGCCACAGCGATCCGGAGCGGGATGCCGACGCGGCCGCCGAGCTGGTGTGCAGCCCCAAGGATCGGGCCGAGAACGTGATGATCGTGGACCTGCTGCGCAACGACCTCGGCCGGGTCTGCGTGCCCGGCTCGATCGCCGTGCCCCAGCTGGTGGGCCTGGAGAGCTACCCGCAGGTGCATCACCTCACCTCGGTGGTGACCGGCCAGCTGGCGGCGGGCCGCAGCTGGGTGGACCTGCTGCGGGCCAGCTGGCCCGGCGGCTCGATCACCGGCGCCCCCAAGCTGCGGGCCTGCCAGCGCCTGGGGGAGCTGGAGCCCGTGGCCCGCGGCCCCTACTGCGGCGCCCTGCTGCGGCTCGACTGGGACGGCAGCTTCGACAGCAACATCCTGATCCGCACGCTGCTGGTGCAGGGGGCGCAACTGCGGCTGCACGCCGGCTGCGGCATCGTGGCCGACTCGGACCCCGCCGCCGAGGCAGAGGAGCTGGGCTGGAAGCTGCAGCCGCTGCTGCGGGCCCTGGCGGGCTGACGGCGATCGCTCAGCGCACCAGCGATCAGACGATCTGCAGGTCGTTGAGACTGCCCGCGTAGGTCGAGATGTCGATCACGGCGTCACTGGATGCCTGGAAACCCGCGATGGCGTCATTCAGCACCAGGAACGTGTCAACCCCGAACAAGAAGGTGGCCGCCTGGTTCGCATCGAAGCTGACGTCATTGAGGACAGCCCCGATCGCCACGGCGCTCAGGGCGCTCACCTGGCCGAACTGCAGCACGAACTGGGGGCTGATCGGGGCGAAGCCGTCAATCGCATCGATGCCGATCTCGAGGTCGACGATCCGGTCGTAGTTGGCAAGCAGAGACTGACTGGCCTGGGTGTAAAGGAAGGTGTCGCTGTCGAACCAGCCGGTGAGCCGATCGGCACCGGCTCCACCCAGCAACAGGTCGTTGCCCAGGCCACCAAATAGCGCATCGGCGCCATCGCCTCCAACCAGGATGTCGTCATTGTCACCGGCGTCCAGGGAGTCACTGCCGGCGCGTCCGCGCAGGATGTCGTTGCCGCCCCCACCCAACAGCTCATCACCGCCTGCCCCGCCGTTGATCAGGTCAGCGCCGGATCCGCCCTTGAGAATGTCAGCACCACCACCCCCACCCAGCGCGTCAATCCCGAAGCCGCCGAAGAGCCAGTCGTTTCCGGCCTCGCCCCCAAGGCGATCATCACCGGCACCGCCAAAGAGTGCATCATCACCAGCGCGACCCACGAGGGTGTCGCGACCACCTAGGCCATCGATCAGATCAGCACCACTGGTGCCCGTGAGGACATCAGCACCGGAGGTGCCAAGGATCTCCGTAGCGAATCCACCGCCCCCGCCGCCACCTGGCAGACCTGGGATCGTGGTGGTGTTCAGCAGGACCGAGAGATTGTTACCAATGGCATTAGCCGTGACGAGATCTTTGATGGTATCGCCATTGAGATCTGCCGCTGCGACCGAGGCAGGGCCTGTACCAACAGAAAAAGTCACTTGCGGCTCAAAGCCACCGATACCATTACCCACCAGAACCGACAGGGCATTGCCAGCCCTGTTGGCCGCGATCAGATCCAGGCGGGTGTCACGAGTGACATCGGCCACCACCACCGAACTGGGCTGATCACCTACTCCGAAAGTCTTCTGCGCTTGGAAAGTGCCAGTGCCGCTCCCCAGCAGCACCGAAAGAGTGTCCGTCCCTTCGTTGGCCGCAACCAGATCGAGATACAGGTCACCATTCACATCCCCGATAGCCACCCCACTCGGCGCATCCCCAACCAGGTAGGTCGCCTGCGCCTGGAACGTGCCAGTGCCACTCCCCAGCAGCACCGAAAGAGTGTCCGTCCCTTTGTTGGCCGCAATCAGATCGGGCTTCAGGTCACCATTCACATCCCCGATAGCCACCCCACACGGCGCATCCCCAACCAGGTAGGTCACCTGCGCCTGGAACGTGCCAACGCCACTCCCCAGCAGCACCGAAAGATTGTCCGACAGTTCATTGGCTGCGATCAGATCGAGCTTGCCATCACCATTCACATCCCCGGTCGCCACAGCACTCGGAGCATCGCCAGCCAAGTAGGGCACCTGCGCATTGAAGGTGCCATCGCCGTTCCCCAGCAGCACCGACAGATTGTCCGTCGTTCCGTTGGCGGCGATCAGATCGCGCTTGCCATCGCCATTCACATCCACCACCACCACCGACCCGGGGCCCGACCCGGCAGGCCAGAGGGTCTGGAGAGCGAAACTGACGGCCATGGGGATTCTCTCCGAGGGTTGTGGCACTGCCGATGCTCCCCAATTTCTAGACGAATCAACAGGGATAGTCAATGCATTCTTGAGGCACCGACATCTTGACGGACTTTTGATCACATACTCACAGGAAACGAGCACTATTTCCTAAGCGAGAGAGAGGCCTGCGGATACTTCCCAGATGACCTATGTCGCCAGGTCCAGGTTGTTCAGTGACAAAGTTTGCGAGGTTGCCGGGATTGACGCGCAGACCACCAACCAAAACTTCCTGCCGCCATACATCCACAACCGAATGCCCACTTGACACAGAAGGGACGTTGGCCACTGAAGAACCGGCCGAATCAAAACAGCTCGGATAGAGACCGTGATCATCCTGAAGCACCCCATTTCAGCGGCGGTGGTGCGCGATGCTCCGGAGCCCGACAGCCGCAAGAACCCTGCGGCCGATGCCAGTCGCGCAGGGTCACTGGTCTTTCACGCTCCATTGAAGCCGATCGCCGCCACAAGCTTCACAGGGTCCAGCGGCAGGTTGATGGCTTTCAGGATGAGGAAGCCAGCCAATTACGCGCTCACTGGATTTAGCTCATCTCCGGGCCGCCGCGGCGGCACATCCCCCGGTGGCAACTGCGACCGTTCCGGAGGGCAGCAGGCCATACGGTCAGTCCCGCCCATGCCCCGATTCCGTGGCCCTCTCCCCCCTCACCGCCACCCTGCTGGCCGCCAAGCGCCACGCCGGCCTGAGCTTCGCCGATCTCGGCGCCCGCCTCGGCCGCGACCCGGTGTGGGTGGCGAGCCTGCTCTACGGCCAGTCGACCGCCTCGGCCGAAGAGGCCAGCGCCCTGGCGGAGGCCCTGGGCCTGGAGGTCGAGCTGCTGGAGGCCCTCACCCAGTTCCCGGTGAAGGGCGGACTGGATCCGGTGCTGCCCACCGATCCGCTGCTCTACCGCTTCTACGAGATCCTGCAGGTCTACGGCCTGCCCCTCAAGGACGTGATCCAGGAGCAGTTCGGCGACGGGATCATGTCGGCGATCGACTTCAGCCTCCAGGTGGATCGGGTGGCGGATCCCGCCGGCGACCGGGTACTGGTGACCCTGTGCGGCAAATTCCTGCCGTATAAGAAGTGGTGACCCCGCGGGCCGTGGCCCCATGAGCCCCCCGGCCTCCGCCCCCCGCGCCATCGCCTGGCTGGCCGGGCGCTGGGACTCCCCTGATGCCCTCGCCATCCCCCTGAGCGATCGGGGCCTGCTGCTGGCCGACGGCCTGTTCGAGACCGTGCTGGTGGAGGCGGGCCAGCCCCGGCTGCTGGCGGAGCACCTGGAGCGCTGGCACGAGGCGGCGGCCCTGCTGGCGATGGCGCCACCGCCGGGGCCCGCCGCCCTGGAGCCGCTGATCCACGAGGCCGTGGCGCGGGCGGGGGTGGGGGCCTGCAGCGCGGCCCTGCGGCTGAACTGGAGCCGGGGATCGGGCGGCGCCAACGCCCGCGGCCTGGATCTGCCGGCACCGGGGGGCCCACCCCTGGAGCACCGCTTCTGGCTGCAGCTCACCCCCACCCAACCGGCGTTCCAGCCGCTCACGGCGATCACCAGTCGCCAGGAGCGGCGCAACGCCGACAGCCTGCTGAGCCGTTGCAAGAGCTTCGCCTACGGCCCCGCGATCCAGGCCCGCCACGAGGCCCGCCGCGCCGGCGCCGACGACGCCCTGTTGCTGAGCACCACGGGCGAGCTCTGCTGCGCCACAGCCGCCAATCTGCTGGTGCGCCGCACCGGCCGCTGGCTCACGCCGCCGCTGAGCAGTGGCTGCCTGCCGGGGATCATGCGCCGGCGGGCCCTGGAGCTGGGGCTGGCCCAGGAGGCCCGGATCAAACCGGCCAGCCTGCCCGTCTCGACCGGCAGGACAGACCCAGCAAGCGGCACGGGCCTGCCGAGCCGCACCCCCCCACCGGGGGGGCCGGACCCCCTCGATGGCGCCGTGCTGCTGCTCAACAGCCTGGGCTGCCGCCCCCTGGCGGCGCTGGACGGCCAGCCGCTGCCCCTATGGCCCGATCCCGAGGGCCTCTGGCGGTCCCTGCTCAGCGGCTGATCGCCCCGGCGGCGGCGACCATGGGGCATCGCCGCCGCCGCCATGGCTCCCGAACCCAGCAGCCAACTGCGCCGCAGCCTGGGCCTGCGCAGCCTCACCCTGGCGGTGGTGACCAGCACCATCGGCTCGGGCTGGCTGTTCGCCCCCTTTTACGCCGCCCGCGCCGCCGGGTCCGCCAGCCTGCTGGCCTGGCTGCTGGGCGGTGCCCTGGCCCTGGCGCTGGCCCTGGTGTTCGCCGAGCTCGGGGCCCTGGTGAGCAGCTCCGGCGCCCTGGCCCAGATCCCCCTGCTCAGCCACGGCCGCAGCGCCGGCTTCATCGGCGGCTGGTGTGCCTGGATCGCCTACGTGAGCCTGCCCACGATCGAGGTGCTGGCCATGCTCCAGTACCTGGCCAGCAGCCTGCCCTGGCTCACCGCCGATGGGGGCGCCGGCCAGGTGCTCAGCGGCGCCGGCCTGGTGGTGGCGGCGCTGCTGCTGCTGGCCATGGCCTGGATCAACCTGGCGGGCATCACCTGGCTGGCCCGCTGGATCGAGGGGCTCACCGCCTGGAAGCTGGTGGTGCCGCTGCTGGTGGCGCTGACCCTGATGCTCACCGCCGGCCACTGGGGCAACCTGGCAGTGCCCCTGGTGGATGTCGCGACGGCGGTCGCCGGCACCGCTGGCAGCAGCGCGGCAGGCAGCGGAGCCGCTGGCAGTGGTGCAGCAGCCAGTGGCGTGGTGGGCGCCATCGGTGCCGGCGGCATTCTGTTCAGCCTGCTGGGATTCCGCACCGCCATGGACCTGGCCGGGGAGGCCCGCCGCCCCCAGCGGGACGTGCCGCTCGCGATGGCCCTGGGGCTGGGAATCTCCCTGGCGATCTACCTGGTGCTGCAACTGGCCTTTCTGGTGGCGGTGCCGCCGGAGCTGCTCGCCGGCGGCTGGGCCCAGCTGCGGCTCACCGCCCACGGCGGGCCGCTGGTGGCGATCGCCCTGGGCCTCGGCCTCGGCTGGGTCGTGACCCTGCTGCTCAGCGACGCGGTGATCTCCCCCGGGGCGACCGGGCTCACCTACCTGGGGGTGTCGGCGCGGGTGGGCTGGATGATGGGCCGCTGCGGCCTGCTGCCGGCTGGCCTGGGCCGCCTGAACCGCCAGGCCGTGCCGGCGGTGGCATTGCTCTGCAGCCTGGCCATCGGCCTGCTGTTGCTGCTGGGCGGCCCCAGCTGGCAGCGGGTGGTGAGCTTCCTCACCGCCACCCTGGTGATCGCCCTGGCCATGGGCCCCGTGAGCCTGCTGGCCCTGCGGCGGCAGCTGCCCGAGGAACCGCGGGCCTTCCGGCTCCCCTGGGCCGAGCTCTGGTGCCCGCTCACCTTCGTGGCGGCGAGCTGGGCGATCCTCTGGTGCGGCCGCAGCGCCCTGGAGGGGGCCGTGGCACTGGTGCTGGGACCGGCCCTGCTGTTCAACCTGGTGCAGTGGCGCCGCGGCCGGCCCCTGCAGGCCCGCAGCGGCGCCTGGTGGTGGCTCTACCTGGGGGGCCTGCTCGCCATCAGCGAACTGATCGGCCCCGGGCGTCCCCTGGCCTGGTCCGGCGGGGGGCAGGCGGCCGTGGTGGCCGCCTTCGCCCTGGCGGTGTTCCCGGTGGCGCTGGCCACGCGCCTGCCGCAGATCTCTGCCGACGCCCGGGTGGAGCTGCACAGCGCGGCCGCGTCGCCCACGGCGGACACCAGCCGGCTCAGACGCTGAGGAAGCGGTGGATCATCTCCTGGCTCAGGTCGGCGGTGGGACCGCTGGCCACGACGCCACCCTTCTGCATCGCGTAGTACCAGTCGGACTGGCGCACGAAGTGCAGGTGGTGTTCCACCAGCAGCACACTGATGCCGGTGGTGGCGATAATCCGCTGCACCGCCCGCTCGATGTCCAGCACCACATTGGGCTGAATGCCCTCCGTGGGCTCATCGAGCAGCAGCAGCCGCGGCTTGCCGAGCAGCGCACGGGCAATCGCCAGCTGCTGCTGCTGGCCACCGGAGAGGTCGCCGCCGCGGCGGTTGAGGAACTTCTCCAGCACCGGGAACAGCTCGAACACCACCGGATCGATGTGGCGGTTCTTGGCCAGGCCACCGGGCAGGGCCTCGAGGCCGAGCAGCAGGTTCTCCCGCACCGTGAGCTGGGGAATGATCTCCCGCCCCTGGGGCACGTAGCCGATACCGGCGCGAGCCCTCTGGTGCGGGGGCAGGTCGGAGATCTCCCGTCCCCCCAGCTGCAGCGAACCGCTGCGCTGCTTGAGCAGGCCGATGAGGGTCTTGAGCAGGGTGGTCTTGCCCACACCGTTGAGCCCGATCAGGCAGGCCATCTGACCCGGCCTGATGCTCAGGTCGACGTCCCGCAGGATATGGCTCTCGCCGTAGTAGACGTTGAGCCCGCGAATGCTCAGCAGAGTGCCATCCTGCTGGTCGCCGGAGACCGGAACGGGCCGAGAGGTGGTGATGCTGGTCATGCGATGGTCTCCACGGATTGCACTTCGGGATCGTCGACCCCCAGGTAGACCTCGATCACACGGTGATCGCTCTGGACGGCATCCATCGAGCCCTCGCAGAGCACGTGGCCCTCGTGCAGCACCGTCACCGGGCAGTCGAGGTTGCGGATGAAGTCCATGTCGTGTTCGATCACCAGCACCGTGTGATCGCCGGCCAGCTGCTTGAGCAGCTCGGCGGTGCGGTCGGTCTCCTCATCACTCAGGCCCGCAACGGGCTCATCCACCAGCAGCAGATCGGGATCCTGGGCCAGCAGCATGGCGATCTCCAGCCACTGCTTCTGGCCGTGGGAGAGGCCGCCGGCCGGCTGACCGGCGTGGGGCTCCAGCCCCACAACCCCAAGCAGCTGCTGCACCCGGTCGCGCTGGTTGGCGCTCAGGGAGCCGAACAGCAGCGTGGCGGGTCCGTGATCGCCCTTGATCGCCAGCTCCAGGTTGCGGCGCGGCGAGAGGTTCTGGAACACCCGCGGCGCCTGGAACTTGCGGCCGATGCCGAGCCGTGAGATGCGGTGCTCGCTCTGGCCGACGATCGAGCGACCCCGGAACAGCACATCACCCCGGGTGGGTTTCACCTTGCCGGTGATGACATCCAGAAAGGTGGTCTTGCCGGCGCCATTGGGGCCGATCACAGCCCGCAGCTCGCCTGGAGCCAGCTGCAGGTTGAGGTCGTTGAGGGCGAGGAAGCCGTCGAAGCTGACGCTCACCTCGCGCAGTTCAAGCACGTTCATGGTTCACCTGCCGGGGGTTGCTGCGGCGTGGTTGCAGACGCTGAGCCCGCGGGCAACGGCCTGGATTCCAGCTGCCGCTGCTCGGCCAACACCTGCGGATCAAGGTCGAGGGAGGGATAGGTGGGGGCCACCGGCGGCCAGCCCACCATGGCCTGAATCCGGCGGGGGCCACCGGCACGCCACCAGCCCACGATCCCATCGGGCAGGGCCGTGACCACCAGCAGGAACAGACCGCCCTGGATGAACAGCCAGGTTTCGGGCAGCTGCTCGCTCACCAGGCTCTTGGCGTAGTTGATCACCACCGCACCGAGCACGGCCCCGATCAGGGTGCCGCGGCCGCCCACGGCCACCCAGATCACCATCTCAATCGAGAAGGGAACGGCCATGAACTGGGGGCTGACGATGCCCGACTGCACGGTGTAGAGCGCTCCACTGACCCCAGCCATGGCACCGGCCACGGCGAACACCAGGGTCTTGTAGGCGGTGGGGTTGTAGCCGGTGAAGCGGAGCCGGGGCTCATCGTCGCGAATGGCCACGAGGGCATCGCCGAAGCGACCGGAGGTCAACCAGCGGCAGAGCAGCCAGCTCAGCACCACCAGCGCCAGCGTCAGCCAGAACAGGTTGCGCTGCATGGCGTCACTGCCCACGAGTGCGCCGAAGATGCGGGCGGTATCGGTCTTGAGGCCGTTGGTGCCGTTGATCAACTTCTGCTGGCCATTGAAGAAGTTGAAGAACACCAGCAGGGCCGCCTGGGTGAGGATCGAGAAGTAGACCCCCTTGATCCGATTGCGGAACACCAGATAACCCAGCACCCCGGCCACGAGGGCCGGAATCACCCAGATCGCAAAGAAGGTGAAAATGGGCGAATTGAATGGCTGCCAGAACGAGGGCAGGCTGGTGACACCGTAAAGGCTGAAGAATTCGGGCAGCTGTCCGGGCTCCAGGCTGTCGAGCTGGAGATACATGCCAAGGGCATAGCCCCCGAGGGCAAAGAAGATGCCCTGGCCGAGGCTGAGCATGCCGGTGAAGCCCCAGATCAGGTCGATGCCGAGGGCAACGATGCCGAGGGAGAGAAAACGACCGAGCAGGTTGAGGCGGAAGGGGGGCAGCAGAGCCGGAAGGATCAGGCCAGCCGCCACCACCAGCAGCCAGGGAAGCCAGCGCCGCAGACCACGGCTCGAGAACAGATCGGCCATGGTTCAGGCCTCCACCAGGCGACCCTTCTGCGGGAACAGGCCAGCGGGCCTGAACTGCAGGAAGACAACGATGATGGCGAACACCAGCACCTTGGCCATCGAGGTGGTAGCAAAGAAGCTGATCAGCTCGTTGAACACGGCCGGCATCGTCGGCCACACCAGCAGCAGGGAACCGGAGCCGACGATGTAGCTGAGCACGCCGATGCCGAGGGCCGCCAGCACCGTGCCGGCCAGCTTGCCGACCCCGCCAAGAACCACCACCATGAAGCAATCCACGATGTAGTTGCCCCCGAGGTTCGGGCCCACCGAACCGAGAAGGGTCACCGCCACACCGGCGACACCGGCCAGGCCGGAACCGATCAGGAAGGTGAGGGCATCCACCGTCTCGGTGGGGATGCCCAGGCAATCACTCATGGAGCGGTTCTGGGTCACCGCACGAATGCGGATGCCCCAGGCACTCTTCTGCAGGAACCAGGTGACCGCCACCAGGGCCAGAGCCGTCAGGGCGATGATGAACAGACGGGCCGTGGGCATTGTGACGCCGCCAAGCTCAATCGAACCCCGCAGCCAGGTGGGGGCTGTCACATCGATGTTGCGGGCACTGAACCAGGGCTGATCGAGGCTGCGCACGGTGCCCAGCGCCGAGGCCAGGGCAATGCCGAGGCCGCCGGCCACAATCCAGCGACCCACGGCGAGCAGGGGGGTCCAGCGCTTCTGCCACCAGACCCGCGGCGTGATCCGGGGTGCCAGGAGACCCAGCACCACCGCCAGCACGAGTCCGAGGGCAAAGGCGCTGCTCACGGAGCGCACAAACTGCTGCAGGATCAGGCTGACGCCCCAGGTGGCCAGCAAGGTCTCCAGGGGACGGCCATAGAGACGGCGGATCACCGTCTTCTCCAGCAACAGACCCACCAGGCCACTCACCAGGAAGGCGAGGGGGATCGCCACCAGGATGTAGATCGGGAACAGCGCATCCGGCAGGGAGGCCTTGAAGATGTTCTGCACCACGAAGGTGGTGTAAGCACCAAGCATCATCAACTCGCCGTGGGCCATGTTGATGACACCCATCAGGCCAAAGACCACGGCCAGGCCCAGTGCCGCAAGCACTAGAACGGAGCCGATGGCCAGGCCGTTGAAGAGTGTGTCGTAGAGAAGATCCATCAGGACCCGCAGGGAGCAGACAAAAGGGAAACCCCGACCGAAGGCCGGGGCAGCCAAAAGGCGATGGCTGAGCGCAATGAACAAGAAGGGGGGAGGTCGCCCTCCCCCCAGCCAACGGATCAGAGCTTGAACTTGCCGGCGTCGGGACGCTTCTGGGTCCAGTCGCAGGTGTAGCCCTTGGTCTCAGGCACGAACTGGTTCCAGGCCAGCGGCTTGAGGATGCCCTTGTTCTCGATGATCTTGAACATGCCGTCCTTCTGCACCTCACCGATCATCACCAGTTCGGTGGTGTGGTGGTTGGGCTGCACTTCGATCGGACCCTGGGGGGCATCGAACTGCACACCGATCAGGGCGTCACGTACCTTGTTGTCGTCGACGCTGTTGGCCTTCTCGGCACCCTTGGCCCAGAGGTAGACCATGTTGTAGGCAGATTCAGCAGGGTCGTTGGTGACCCGCTTGTCGCCGTACTTGGCCTTGAAGTCAGCGGTGAACTTCTTGGAGGCAGGGGTGTCGAGGCTCTGGAAGAAGTTCCAGGCGGCGTAGGTGCCCTCCAGGTACTCGGGGCCGATGGCGGCCACCTCTTCCTCAGCGATCGAGAAGCTCATGATTGCGTAGCCGTTGGCGGGAGTAATACCCGCAGCCTTCATCTGCTTGAAGAAGGCCACGTTGCTATCGCCGTTCAGGGTGTTGACGATCACGCCACCCTTGGGCAGGGCCTGCTTGATCTTGGCGATGATCGGAGCCACCTCAGTATTGCCGAGGGGCAGGTAGTCCTCGCCCACCAGCTTGCCGCCCTCAACCTTGAGTTGCTCCTTCATGATGGTGTTGGCGGTACGCGGGTACACGTAATCCGAACCCACCAGGAAGAAGTCCTTACCCTTGTTCTTCAGCAGCCACGACACAGCGGGCTCGGCCTGCTGGTTGGGGGTGGCACCGGTGTAGAAGATGTTCCTGGAGCACTCCTGGCCCTCGTACTGAATCGGGTAGAAGAGGAAGTGATCCTTGGCCTCGAACACCGGCAGCATCGCCTTGCGGCTGGCGGAGGTCCAGCCGCCGAACACCACGGCCACCTGGTCCTGGTCGATCAATTTCTTGGCCTTCTCCGCGAAGGTGGGCCAATCGGAGGCTCCATCCTCTTCAATCGGCACGATCTTCAGCTTCTTGCCATCCACCTTCACGCCGCCGGCGGCATTGATCTCGTCGATCGCCATCAGCTCGGCTTCGGCCACCGTGTTCTCGGAGATGGCCATGGTGCCGGAGCGGGAGTGAAGGATGCCCACCTTCACTTCACCGTCAAAGCCACCGGAAGCCCCCTTCTCTGCACCGCCGCAGGCCACCAGCGACAAGCTAGCCGCAACAGCTGTTGCGCCGGCAATCGAGCGGACAGCCATCTTACGCATCTGAAGGGGATCCATGAAAACTCCTACAAAAACCGCTGAATGTTGCCGCTGTTGTTCAGCGGTGATGGAGAACGTACCCAGCGAGGATCCTTGGGCTTTGTAGCGGTTGAAACCGTTTGACCAAGCGCTAACCGCGCGGGCGCTGCAGGACCTGTCGAGCGGCAGGGCGCCGGGGCTGGCCTCAGGGCGAGTCAGAGCCCCTGGCCTAGGCTGAGGCAACCGTGACCTAGGCGCTTGGGTCTGCGCCGGCGATTGTTCACCCTGCAGGCAGCGACACTGGCGATCGTCAGTGTCGGCGCCCTATTCGGCTGGGGCGTGAGCACGCTGATCAGCCAGCGGGCCGATGAGCAGGCCGCCTGGGTGGCCCTCGAGGTGGACCAGCTGGCCCACACCAGCTTCGATCTGCTGGGCGCCATTCCCGCCACCGGGGAGTACCTGCTGACCTCTTCAGCCGCCGAAGTGGTCGCCCTGATCGAGCAAGACCTCAAGGGGCTACAGACCTTCCGCCGCAACCTGGACGGCCATCTGGCCAATCGCGAACTCCCCTCCCACGACGCCGCCATCCACCGCGAACTGGAGACGATCCGGCTGCTGTCGGTGCAGGCCGAACGCAATCTGGAGGCAACCCGGCAGGAGGCCCTGGCCGCCGCAGCCCAGCGACGGCCGATCCAGCCGGCCCTACTGGCGAAGGCGGCGCAGGAGCCGAGCTTGGCCGTGATGCGCCGACACAGCCATCTGCTGGCCAGCTTCCACGACAAGCTCGACCTTCAGCTGACCGTTCTCGCCCAGCGGGAACGCCACGCAAGGCAGCTTGGGTTGGGCATCTTCCTGACCGTGCTGGTGCTGGCCTGGGCGGTGGGCCTGCGCTTCGCCTGGCGCACCGCCGACCGCATCCTGCGGCCACTGCTGCGCCTGGAGCAGGTGATGCGGACCTCATCCCCCCACGTGCTGCCAGCACCCGGGGAGGAGGAGGACTTCAGCCGGGCCCCCGAGGAGATCGCCAGCCTGAACCACAGCTTCCGGGAGCAGCTGCTGCAGGTGCAGCAGCTGCTGAACCGCCTGGAGGCCCAGGCCAGCACCGATGCCCTCACCGGCTTGGCCAACCGGCGGCGCTTCGACGAGGCACTCGATCAGGAATGGCGGCGCAGCCTGCGCAGCGGCGAAGCGCTCAGCCTGCTGCTGCTGGATGTGGACCACTTCAAGCTCTACAACGACCACTACGGCCACGTGCAGGGCGACAGTTGCCTGCAGCAGGTGGCAGCCACCCTCCTGGCCGAGGCCAGCCGCAGCACCGATCTGGTCTGCCGGATCGGTGGCGAGGAGTTCGCCGTGCTGCTGCCGGCCACGGCCGAGGCCGATGCCGTGCGTCTTGCCCAGGGCATCGTGACCGCCCTCGACCGCCTGGCCATCCCGCATGCCAAGAGCTCCGTGGCCCCGCATGTGAGCCTGAGCATCGGCGTGGCCAGCGGCGTGCCCAGCCCCCACCAGACCCCCACCAGCCTCATCCAACGGGCCGATGCGGCTCTGTATCGCCGCAAGCAGGATCTGGGCCGGCACGGGGTCTGTGTGGCCACCGCCGAAGCCTCAGGGCGTCGGTTGGAGAGCCTCGCGTAACAGCGAACCATCCACCGGCGGCAGCGGTGCATCGCCGGGCAGCAGGGCGAGGCTGGCCTGAACCGAGCGCAGGGCCTTGAGATTGCGCTCCAGCACCCCGCCCGGGGCGAACAGGGGCACCTGGCGCGCCAGGGGCACAAACACCAGCCCCTCCAGCGAGGCGCGGAACTCGGAAGCGCTCACCCCCTCGCGGGCAGCCATCACAGCGATGGCGGGGCCAGGCTCCGCCACCGCCAGATCCTGGGCCGCCTGCCAGGTGCGCAGCAGCGCCGTGAGGCTGGCGCGATGATCCTTGAGGAAAGCGGGATCCACCACCAGGATGTCGAAGATCTCGCCAGGGATCTCGCGGCTGGTGAACAGGGGCCGCACCCGACCGGTCGCCACAGCCTGTTCGGAGAAGGGTGGGAACAGGGCCGCGGCCCTGACCTCGCCGCGGCCGATGGCCCCGCCCATCTCCTCCAGCGGCATCGGCCGCAGGTCCACGTCGCCAAGGCTGAGGCCATGGCGAGCCAGGGCACGGCTGAGCACGAAGGGCCCCAGGGTGGAGGGGGTGATGGCCACCGGCTGGCCGCGCAGCTCCGCGATCGAACCCAGCCGGCGATCCACCACCACCTGATCGCCACCCCGGGATTCGTCGAGCACCAGGATCACCACCGGGCAGCGCTTCGGCACGCGGCTGCAGAGATCCACCGCCTCCACCGTGGTCAGCTGGGCCAGCGTCAGATCTCCGCGCAGGTAGGCATGCACGATGTCCTGCGGGTTGGCGTAGGCGGGCAGCTCGAGCCGGAGGCCCTCTCGCCGGTCCAGCCCGCGCCGCTGAGCCAGGGGGAAGTACTCGTAACCGGGCCACTGGCTCACGGGCACCCTGAGGGTGGAGCCGCCAGCGGCGCAGCCACCGAGCAGGGCCAGCAGCGCAGGCAGCATGGGCCAGGGGCGCCGGCAACCGGGTGCGAAGACACGCGAAAGGGAGCTGATGACGGGCCTGGGAGCCACTGCGGCTGGCTGAAGCTGGAGCAGTGTTACCACGAGCCGCTGGAGCCGTCTCAACAGATCGCTACCAGGCGCATCAGGGGTTGCAATCCGGCGGTGGCAGCTGCGCCATCAAGAAGCGCTCCACCTGCTCCAGCCCCTCACCACTGCGGAGGTTGGTGAAGCACCAGGGGCGGCCGCCGCGCATGCGCTCGGTGTCGTGCTCCATCACCTCCAGGCTGGCGCCCACCAGCGGCGCCAGGTCGGTCTTGTTGATCACCAACAGGTCGGAGCGGGTGATGCCGGGGCCGCCCTTGCGGGGGATCTTGTCGCCAGCCGCCACGTCGATCACGTAGATGCAGAGGTCCACCAGCTCGGGGCTGAAGCTGGCGGCCAGGTTGTCGCCGCCGCTCTCCACCAGCACCAGATCCAGGCCCGGGAAGGCCCGCTCCAGCTCCTCCACCGCCGCCCGGTTGATCGAGCAGTCCTCGCGGATCGCCGTGTGGGGGCACCCGCCCGTCTCCACGCCGCGGATGCGCTCGGGTTCGAGGGCGCCGGCGCGGGTGAGGAACTGGGCATCCTCCTGGGTGTAGATGTCGTTGGTGACCACCGCCAGCTGCAGCCGCTCCCGCAGCCGCCGGCAGAGGGCCTCCACCAGCGCGGTCTTGCCGGAGCCCACCGGTCCGGCCACCCCCACCCTCAGCCGGCTGCTGCCGCTGACCATGGCTAGCCCACCACCTGGGTGGCTTCCTTGAGCAGCGAGTCCGGCAGGGTCACGCCGATCGCCTTGGCGGTGGTCTTGCTCACCAGCAGGTCGGTCTTGGTGAGGGGCTCGAAGGCGATCTTGGCGGGCGATTCGCCCTTGAGCACCCGCACCGCCAGCTTGCCGGCGGCGTAGCCATCGGCGTGATAGGTCCAGCCGATCGTGGCCAGGGTGCCCGGCAGCTTGATGTCGTCGGCATCCACCGAATACACGGGGATCTTGTTCTCCAGACCCACCTTGGCGATCGAGCCGAAGCCCTGGATCGTGGCGTAATCGCCGATCTTCACGAAGGCCTCCACCTGTTTCTCCGCCAGGGCCTGGGCCGCCTGCAGCACCTCACCGGAGTTGGCCACCGCCTGCTCCACCACCGTGATGCCGCGCTTGGCGGCCTCCTCCCGCAGCACCTTGGCCTCGTATTCGGAGTTGGGCTCGCCGGGGTTGAAGATCAGACCCACGGTCTTGAGGGCCGGGTTCACGGCCCGGGCCAGATCCAGCTCCTTGCCCACCGGGTTGGTGCCGATGGTGCCCACCACGTTGGGCTTGTGCTGGCCCACGCCGCCGGGGGGCGTGCCGGCGCCGGCGCCCCAGGGGTTGGAGGTGTAGGTGAAGATCACCGGCACCGAGGCGGGCATCACCTTCATGGCCGCCTGCAGGGGCGGCGTACCCACCGCCACCACCATGTCCACCGGCTCCCCCAGGAACTGCTTCATCACCAGGGTGGTGTTTGGCAGCTCGCCGGCGGCGTCCTTGCGGATCAGGGTCACGGTGGAGCCGTCCTTGAAGCCGGCATCGGCCAGGGCCGCGATCACGCCGTCGCGGGTCTGGTTCGGCGGCGGCGCATCCACCATCTGCAGGATGCCGATCACCGGGCCCTTGGCGCTGCGCTCGCCGCCGAGCTTGCCGCAGGCGGCCAGCAGCAGGCTGCTGCCGGCACCCGCCCCCATCAAGGCGAGAAACTCGCGGCGGCCGAGGGTCATGGGGAGGGGGAGAATCCAGCGCCAACTGTGGCGCTGCCGTAGAGGGCCCGCAATGAGGCCGGGGTGAACTGTTGCCGCTCAGCGGCGCTCCAGTCGCCGATCAGCTGGCCGTCCTGCAGCATCACCAGCCGGTCGCCGTAGCGCAGGGCCTGGTCGAGGCTGTGGGTCACCATCAAGGTGGTGGTGCCGAGCCGGCGCACCAGCCGCTCGGTGAGCTCCATCACCGTGGCCTCGGCCCGGGGATCAAGGGCGGCGGTGTGCTCGTCGAGCAGCAGCAGCTGCGGCTGTCCGAGGGTGGCCATCACCAGGCTGATGGTCTGGCGCTGGCCGCCGGAGAGCTGGCCCACCATGGTGTCGAGCCGATCGGCCAGGGGCAGCCCCAGCTCCTCCAGCAGGGCGGCGTAGCGGCGCCGATCGGAGCGGCTGGGGTGCAGACCGCCGAACAGACCGCGCCGACCGAACACGCTGCGGCGACGGCATTCGGCCAGGCGCAGGTTCTCGGCGATGGTGAGGCTGGGGGCGGTGCCATCGAGGGGGTTCTGCATCACCCGACCGATGACGCGGGCACGCCGGTAGTCGGGCCAGCCCACCAGGTCCCGCCCATCGAGCTCCACCGAGCCGCCGCCGGCCCGCAGGGTGCCCGCGATCAGGTTGAGCAACGTCGACTTGCCGGAGCCGTTGCTGCCGATCACCACCACGAACTGGCCGGTGGGGCAGCCGAGCTGGAAGCCGTCGAACAGCTGGCGCCAGCCGCCGCCGGGTTGGGGGTGGCCCCAGCTCAGGTCGCGGACCTGCAGGCTCATGGCCGGCCTCCGGGATCGGAGAGGCCGGGGATGCGCACCCGCCCCAGGGCCAGGGCCGCCAGCAGCAGAAGGGCCGTGGCCAGCTTGAGGTCCACCGGCTCCATGCCCAGCTGCAGGGCCAGGGCGATCATCGCCCGGAACAGCACCGAGCCCACCACCACCGCCAGCAGGGCCATGGGCACGCTGCGGGGCCTCAGCACCGACTCGCCCACGATCACGGCCCCCAGGCCGAGGATCAGCGAGCCGATGCCCATGGCCGAGTCGGCGAAGCCGTTGTAGAGGGCCACCAGGGCACCGGCGAGGGCCACCAGGCCGTTGCCGGCGGCGATGCCAACGGTGAGGCCGCGGCGGGTGCTGATGCCGTTGGCACGGGCCATCACCGGGTTGTTGCCCAGGGCCCGCAGGGCCAGGCCCAGGTCGGTGGCGAGCATCAGGGCCAGGAAGCCGATCAGGCCCGCCACCACCAACAGCAGCGCCAGGGCCCACTGGCCGTCGGGACCCAGGCCCAGATCGGGCAGGTGGCCGATCGCCAGGGGCGGATCGGTGAGCGGGATGTTGGAGCGGCCCATCAGCCGCAGGGTCACGGTGTAGAGGCCGGTGGTGGTGAGGATGCCGGCAAACAGGTCGTTCACCCCCAGGCGGGTGTGGATCAGGCCGGTCACGGCGCCCGCCAGGGCCCCCAGGGCCACGGCCGCCAGCAGGGCCAGGGGCGGGGCCACGTCGCGGCTGATCAGCAGGGCGGCGCTGCCCCCGCCGAGGGCGAAGGAGCCGTCGACGGTGATGTCGGCGAAGTTGAGCACCCGCAGGGTGACATACACGCCGAGGGCAAGACCGGCGTAGGCCAGGCCCTGGTCGAAGGCGCCGATCCAGATGGAGAGCATCGGCGCATTGTGCCGGCTATTCCGGAGGGGGCCCAGGTGGGGGCCGGCGCCTTCAGCTGCGGAACAGGCGCGAATACAGCTCGGCGTGCTGGAGCTGGGCCAGGCCCGCGCCCACCCCGCCACTCCAGAGATCGCGGGGATCGGCCGCGGCCAGGGCCGCCCCACGCTCGGCGATCAGGGGCGCCAGGGCCAGCTGCAGCCGCTGGCCATCGGTGGGCCCCAGGGGCACCAGCCGCACCGCCGCACTGATCTGGTTGGCCACCCAGCCGTAGAGGTAGGCCTCCTCCAGGTCCGGGGCGGCCAGCTCCAGGCAGAGCCCGGCCCAGGCGAAGGCGGCCGGCCAGGCCAGGGCAGGCGGGCGCGGGGCGGCACCTGGAGCCGGCGCCGCCGCACCGGGCAGGGGCCAGCCCAGATCGGCGAGCAGCTGCAGCAGCGACTGGCCCATCTGCAGCTGCTGGGCCCGCAGCTCGGCCGCCTCGCGCTGGGCCAGCAACCAGCCGTCCAGCTCGAACAGCGTCTGGCGCGCCGGGGCACCGCGCTCCAGGCCGGGCCCCGCGGCCTCCACGTCCCGCCAGTGGCGCAGGGCGGCGGTCAGGGGCGCCAGCGCCGCGGCCTCGATCGCCACCGCCCCGCGCCGCAGCTCCGCCTCCAGCCAGCCCCGCAGGGCCCGCGCGTCGGCCAGGCGCCCGGCCTGCACCAGCACCTCCAGCCCCTCGGAGTAGCTGAAGCCGCCCACGGGCAGCGCCGGGCTCACCAGCTGGAACAGACGCAGCCGCGCGGCGTCCGCCATCAGGCGTGGGAATGGTGGTGGTGCTGGTGCGCACCCACGCCATAGGCACCGGCCTCCGGCTGGAAGGGGGCCTGCAGCGCCTCCAGCTCCAGGCCGCGGTGGCGCAGCAGCTCCGCCAGCACGGAGTCCTGCAGCAGCCGCAGCTCACCGGGGTGGAGTTCCAGGGCCACATGGCGATTGCCGAGGTGATAGGCCGCCTGCAGCAGCGCCAGGGGATCGGCCGCCCGCACCCGCAGCAGCGGCTCCGGCGCCGCCTCCACCCGCACCCGGACGCCGCCGGGGCCACCCAGCCACTCCCCCGGCTCCAGGGCCGCCCCGCGGGGCAGCTGCAACAGCAGCGCCCGGCCGCAGGCACTGGCGCGGCGCCCCCGCAGGCTGGTGCGCTCCTGGGCCGTGAGCGGCAGCAGCAGCGGGGCGGCAGCAGCGGCCGCCTGGGGATCGCGGCCCAGGCGCTGCTCCAGCAGCAGCGGCTCCTCGGCCCCGGGGGCCGGGGGAACCGGATCCGGGCTGCCGGCGGGTGACGACGCGGAGGGCAGGGCGGACGACACGGGGGAAGGGGAGACGAACGGGATGGCGAGAGGCGTGACGGCCAGACGAACCGGCAGCCGGGCGACCGGATGGTCGCGGGACAGGGACGGCACCCTGGCGACCTGGGGCCCCACGACCCTGTGCCCGTTGTTACCGGAACGCGGCTGGCGCGACCCCAGCATGGCCCCATGAACGGACCGGTCCCAGCTCCCACCAGCCCCCAGGCCGGTCCCTCCCTCCTGCCGCCCCCAGCCCCCTGGCGCGGCGAGGCCCGGCTGCAGTTCGCCCTGGGCGACGGCGGCCGCACCGTGCACCAGGGCGGAGCCACGGCGCCGCTCAAGCTGCAGCGGGCCGTACAGCGCGGCGATGGCCGCTGTGAACTGCCGCTGCTGCACACCGCCGGCGGCCTGGTGGGCGGCGACCAGCTGCGGCTCCAGGCCGAGCTGGCGCCCGGCAGCCGGGCCCTGCTCACCAGCGTGGCGGCCCAGAAGGTCTACGGCTCGGTGGGGCGCTCCCGCCGTGCGCCGGAGGGCAGCTGGGCCCAGCAGGAGCTGGAGCTGCGGCTGGCCGCCGGCGCCGACCTGGAGTGGCTGCCCCAGGAGCTGGTGCTCTACGGCGGTGGCCTGTTCGAGCAGCGCACCCGGGTGGAGCTGGCACCCGGGGCCGGCTTCCTCAGCGCCGAGGTGGTGCGGCTGGGGCTGAGCGCCGCCGGCGAGGACCTGGGCCCGGGCCGCTGGCGCTCCCAGCTGGAGATCCGGCGCCAGGGCGGTGAGGGCAGCCGCTGGGAGCTGGTGGATCGGCTGGAGCTGGGCGGCGAGGGCCTGGATCAGGACCACGGCATGGCGGGCCAGCCGGTGTTCGGCAGCCTGGTGTGGGCGGCGCCCGAACCACTCGAGGCCGGCCGCCTGGCCGCGCTGCTGGCCGCCTGCCGCGGTGACCGCGAGGGGCTGGAGGGGGAGATGGCCTGCGGCCCCCTGCCCCAGGGCCTGGTGGCCCGCTACCGGGGCCGCTCCACCCAGGCGGCGCGCTTCTGGTTCACGCGCCTCTGGGCCCGCACCCGCGCCGTGCGCGGCCTGGAGCCGCCGGCCCTGCCGCGGGTGTGGCCATTCCAGGAGGATCCCCTGGCGGGGGTGGCGGCCTGAGGGCCCCGCACAGACGACCCGCCCGTTCCCCCTGAACCTTCCAGGGGGACCCACCGCTGCCAGAGTGCCTGCAGACCCCACGTTCGCCGGACCCTCCCAGGCGCCATGCACCTGACTCCCCAGGAGAAGGACAAGCTCCTGATCGTGACCGCCGCCCTGCTGGCGGAGCGGCGCCTGGGCCGCGGCCTCAGGCTCAACCACCCGGAAGCTGTGGCCTGGCTGAGCTTCCAGGTGCTCGAAGGTGCCCGCGACGGCCGGACCGTGGCCGAGCTGATGGCCGAAGGCAGCACCTGGCTGAGCCGCGACCAGGTGATGGAGGGGGTGCCGGAGCTGGTGCACGAGGTGCAGATCGAGGCGGTGTTCCCCGACGGCACCAAGCTCGTGACCCTGCACGACCCGATCCGCTGAACCCCAGACCCACCCCCCGCGTCCGCCCCTCCGCCATGGCCCCCCTGATCCCCGGCGAGCTGATCCCCGAACCCGGTCACCTGGAGCTCAACGCCGGCCGGCCCGTCACCACGCTGCTGGTGGCCAACACCGGCGATCGGCCGGTGCAGGTGGGCTCCCACTTCCACTTCCACGAGGCCAATGGCGCCCTGCAGTTCGATCGCGAGGCGGCCCGCGGCCAGCGGCTCGACATCCCGGCCGGCACGGCGATCCGCTTCGAGCCCGGCGACAGCCGTGAGGTGCAGCTGGTGCCCTACGCCGGCGAGCGGCGGGTGTTCGGCTTCAACGGCCTG
Organism: Vulcanococcus limneticus LL; assembly: GCF_943369875.1. Classification (GTDB taxonomy): domain Bacteria; phylum Cyanobacteriota; class Cyanobacteriia; order PCC-6307; family Cyanobiaceae; genus Vulcanococcus; species Vulcanococcus limneticus_A. The sequence goes on along the minus strand of NZ_CALROT020000012.1, from coordinate 62,261 downwards.
ATCAACGGCCCCCTCGACTGAGCCGGCCCGGCCACCTGGCCGCGACCCGACTCCGCCGCCTCCCCTGCGTCAGCCCACCCCCCTCAGCCGCCCCGGCCATGCCCTACCGGATCGATCGCCGCAGCTACGCCGAGACCTACGGCCCCACCACCGGCGACCGGCTGCGACTGGCCGACACCGAGCTGATCCTGGAGGTGGAACAGGACTTCACCGTCTACGGCGATGAGGTGAAGTTCGGCGGCGGCAAGGTGATCCGCGACGGCATGGGCCAGGCCCAGACCACCCGCGCCGACGGCGCCGTGGACACGGTGATCACCAACGCCCTGATCCTCGACTGGTGGGGCATCGTGAAGGCCGACATCGGCCTCCGCGACGGCCGCATCGCCGCGATCGGCAAGGCCGGCAACCCCGACACCCAGGCGGGCGTGACGATCGTGGTGGGCCCGGGGACCGAGGTGATCGCCGGCGAGGGCCACATCGTGACCGCCGGCGCCATCGACACCCACATCCACTTCATCTGTCCCCAGCAGGTGGAGACAGCCCTCGCCAGCGGGGTTACCACCATGCTCGGCGGCGGCACCGGTCCGGCCACGGGCTCCAACGCCACCACCTGCACCCCCGGCGCCTTCCACATGGCCCGCATGCTGCAGGCGGCCGAGGGCCTGCCGGTGAACCTGGGCTTCTTCGGCAAGGGCAATGCCAGCACCCCCGAGGCCCTTGAGGAGCAGATCCGCGCCGGTGCCATCACCCTCAAGCTCCACGAGGACTGGGGCACCACCCCAGCCGCGATCGACTGCTGCCTCTCCGTGGCGGATCGCTTCGACATCCAGGTGGCGATCCACTCCGACACCCTCAACGAGGCGGGCTTCGTGGAGGACACGATCCGCGCCATCGGCGGCCGCACCATCCACACCTTCCACACCGAAGGGGCCGGCGGCGGCCACGCGCCGGACATCATCAAGATCTGCGGGGAAGCCAACGTGCTGCCCAGCTCCACCAACCCCACCCGCCCCTACACCCGCAACACGCTCGAGGAGCACCTCGACATGCTGATGGTGTGCCACCACCTGGACCCCAGGATCCCGGAGGACGTGGCCTTCGCCGAATCGCGCATCCGCCGCGAGACGATCGCCGCCGAAGACATCCTGCATGACATCGGCGCCTTCTCCCTGATCGCCAGCGATTCCCAGGCCATGGGCCGGGTCGGCGAGGTGATCACCCGCACCTTCCAGACCGCCCACAAGATGAAGGTGCAGCGCGGCCCCCTGCCGGGCGACTCGGACCGCAACGACAACACGCGGCTCAAGCGCTACATCGCCAAGGTCACGATCAACCCGGCGATCGTGCACGGCATCGACCATCAGGTGGGCTCGGTGGAGGTGGGCAAGCTGGCGGATCTGGTGCTCTGGAAGCCGGGGTTCTTCGGCGTGAAGCCGGAGCTGGTGGTCAAGGGCGGCTCGATCGTCTGGGCCCAGATGGGGGATGCCAATGCCTCGATCCCCACCCCGGGCCCCGTGCACGGCCGGCCGATGTTCGCGGCCTTCGGCAAGGCCCTGGCCCCCAGCTGCCTCACGTTCCTGAGCCAGGCCGCCCTGGACGACGACGTGCCCCGCAGGCTGGGGCTGGAGCGGGCCTGCGTGCCGGTGCAGAACACCCGTGGCGGCATCGGCAAGGCGGCCATGAAGAACAACACCGCCCTGCCCCAGGTGGAGGTGGATCCCCAGACCTACGAGGTGTTCGCCGACGGCGAGCTGCTCACCTGCGAGCCGGCCGAGGTGCTGCCGATGGCCCAGCGCTACTTCCTGCTCTGAGGGCGGTTCGGGGGCGGCTCAGGTTCCCGGCCGGCGCGGCCCTCAGACCTCCAGGGGCCGGCGCACCGTCCGGCGGCAGGGCAGCAGATCCGGCAGTTCGGCCAGCTGCTGGTCGAAGCCGATCCCCATGGTCACCACGTAATCCGACTTGACGAACCAGCGCAGCTCCCCCATCACCTCGCTGACGCCGAAGGAGGGGTGGGCCGTCACGTTCAGGCGCACGCGGTGGCGGGGCGCGAAGGGGTGGTCGGTGGTCTCGGTGATCAGCAGGCAGAGGCCCCCCAGGCTCACATCGAGGATGTCGGCCAGCAGCCAGGCCGTGACCGGCTCGAGCGCCTCATTGAGCAGCTGCAGGCCGATCGGCCGGCACACCTCCACGGGATGGCGGTAGGTGCGGCGCTGATTGGGGCCTCGCCCCTCCTCCCCCAGTTCCTCAGGGGATCCGTAGAGCAGGGTGCCGGCCTCCACCTCCAGGAGCTGTTCCAGCTCGGCCAGGGCCAGCGCGTTCTCGGCGGTGTTCTCGGGCTCGCTCCCAGGACCACCCTCGGCGCTGTCCTGCCCCACGGCCTTGCCGCCAACGGCGCCCGCGTCGGGCCGGGGTGACTCCTCGGGCGGGAAAATGGAAGGCATGGATCGGATCCGGCGGCGGGACCGCTGGGCGCCAGCAGAGTCCACCCTCAAGGTAGGGCCGTTCCCCCGCCACCGCTACTCCCTGCCGAGCCACCGGGGGCGGCCGCCGCTGCCCACGCCGTCCGCCCAGACGCCCAGGCCGGGCCCCGCGCGACGGCCGGCGATTCCGTAGCAAGCGAGACCTGGAAGGGCGTGAGCGCTCAGCAGGATGGCCCCCACGCGAGGGCCTGCATGTTCACGGACTACCGACCCGACAAGGGCTACGACGAATACTTCAGGAGCAGCGATGAACCCCGCGCCGCCCTGCGCCCCCTGCTCTCCTCCCTGGGGGCCCTGGGACTGGAGGAGCTCAACCGGAACCACGCTGCCGCCGGCGTTCTGCTCAAGCGCCTGGGGGCGACCTTCCGGCTCAACGGGTCGGGCAGCTCAGGAGGCGAGCGCATCCTGCCCTTCGATCCCCTGCCCCGGCTGATCCGCACCGGCGAGTGGCAGCAGCTGGAACGGGGCCTGATCCAGCGCCTCGAGGCGATCGATCGGTTCCTGGCCGACGTCTACGGCGACCAGCACATCCTCAACGACGGCGTGGTGCCCCGGGAGGACGTGGAGAGCTCCCAGGGCTGGCGGCCCCAGATGCGGGGCTTCAAGCCACCGCTGGGCCGCTGGTGTCACATCTCCGGGCTGGATCTGGTGCGCGACGGCAGCGGCACCTGGCGCGTTCTGGAGGACAACCTGCGCTGCCCCTCGGGCGTGGCCTACTTCCTCGAGAACCGGCGCGTGATGAAGCGCATGTTCCCGAGCCTGTTCCAGGGCCGCACGGTGCAGCCGATCGACGCCTACCCCTCGCACCTGCTCCAGACCCTGCGGGACCTGGCCCCCTGGACCGAGCATCCGCGGGTGGTGCTGCTGACCCCGGGGGTGTTCAACAGCGCCTACTTCGAGCACAGCTACCTGGCCCAGCAGATGGGCATCCAGCTGGTGGAGGGGCGCGACCTCGTCTGCCAGGACGGGCGGGTGTGGATGCGCAGCACCGGCGGCCTGCAACCCGTGGATGTGATCTACCGCCGCATCGACGACGACTTCCTCGACCCGGCCGTGTTCCGCGCCGACTCGATGCTGGGGGTGCGGGGCCTGATGGAGGTGTACGCGGCGGGCCGGGTCGCCATCGCCAACGCCCCGGGCACGGGCGTGGCCGACGACAAGCTGATCTACGCCTACGTGCCGGAGATGGTGCGCTACTACCTCGATGAGGAGCCGATCATCGCCAACGTCCCCACCTACCTCTGCTCCCGGCCCGACGACCAGGCCTATGTCCTGGCCCACCTGGGCGAGCTGGTGGTGAAGGCCGTCTCGGAGGCCGGGGGCTACGGCATGCTGATCGGCCCCCACGCCGCTCCGGGGGAGATCGCGGAATTCGCCGACAAGATCAAGGCCGATCCGCGCAACTTCATCGCCCAGCCCACCCTGGAGCTCTCCACGGTGCCCTCCCTGAGCGAGGGGGAGCTCTATCCCTGCCATGTGGATCTGCGCCCCTACGTGCTGCGGGGCAAGGACGCCTGGGTGAGCCCGGGGGGCCTGACCCGCGTGGCCCTGCGCCGCGGCTCCCTGGTGGTGAACTCCTCCCAGGGCGGCGGCTGCAAGGACACCTGGATCGTCGATGACCAGGAAGCCCAGCAGGAGGCGCTCGCATGCTGAGCCGCGTCGCCGATTCCCTCTACTGGATCAACCGCTACGTGGAGCGTGCCGAGAACATCTCCCGCTTCGTGGAGGTGAGCGAGGCCATGGCCCTCGACTGCCCCCCCGGCAGCGCCGAGCCCTGGCTGCCGCTGATCGACGCCAGCGGTGACCGCGAACTGTTCGACCGCCTCTTCCCCGGTGGTGGCCCCGCTCAGGTGGTGGAGTTCCTGGTGCGCTGTCCGGACAACCCCAACAGCATCGTGAGCTGCATCGCCCTGGCCCGGGAGAACACGCGCCAGATCCGCGACGTGATCACCACGGAGATGTGGGAGCAGATCAACGGCCTGTACTGGACCCTGCTGGAGAGCGAGAGCTTCTGGGACCAGCCGCCCCAGGAACAGCTGCGGGAGATCCGGCGGGGCTGCCAGCTCTTCTACGGCGTCACCGACGCCACCCTCAGCCGCGACCTCTCCTGGCAGTTCAGCCGGCTGGGGCGGCTGATCGAGCGTGCCGACAAGACGACCCGCATCCTGGACGTCAAGTATTTCCTGCTGCTGCCCAGCCCGGAGGAGGTGGGTGGCGTGCTGGACGAACTGCAGTGGATCTCACTGCTGCGCTGCGCCGGGGCCTACCAGATGTTCCGCCAGTCGAGCCAGCAGGCCATCAACCCCCGGGCGGTCGCCGGCTTCCTGCTGCTGGATCCGGTGTTCCCGCGCTCGGTCCGCTACTGCCTGGAACGGATCCACGAAACGCTGCGGATCGTCAACGGCCAGCGGTTGCCCGGCACGCCCGACGAGCTGGAGTGCCTCAGCGGTCTGACCCTGGCCCGCTGGAGCTACACCCACATCGATGAGCTGATCGCCGGTGGCCTGCACGAGGCGATTGACGACCTGCAAAGCGACCTGAACCGCCTGCACGATCTGATCCATGATCGCTACTTCGTGATCACCGCCTCCAGCGGCAGCAGCGACCCCACCGGCGCCCCAGAGGCACCTGCGGCAGCCCCAGCCAGCCCTTCACCCGTCTCCAGTTCCGCCCCGGCATGCGCGCCCGCCTGATCCACCGCTTCGAATACCGCTACAGCGCGCCGGTGCTGCTGGGGCCGCATCGCTTCTGCCTGCGGCCGCGCCCCCATGGGTTCCAGCGACTGCTCGACTATCGGCTGGAGGTGACTCCCGAGCCCAGCCAGCTCTACGACCTCCTGGCCGCCAGCGGCGACATGGTGACCCGGGCCCGCTTCCTGGGGGAGACCGACCGCTTCCTGGTGGTGGCCCACTCCGAGGTGGAGACCCTCAGCCAGCCCCTGGTGACGGCCTGCCTCGACGAGGACATGGCCCGGCTGCCGGTGCCGATCGGCCGGCTCAACGGGGACCTGCTCAGCAACCTGCAGGGGTGGTTGCCCAACGGCCAGCACGATCCGGCGGCGGTCGACCTGGCCCAGGAGGCCCTGATGGGCAGCGACCAGCGCAGCCTCACCTTCCTGCAGCAACTGATCGAGATCATTCAGGACCGGGTGAAATACACCCAGCGCCATGTGGGGCCGGCCTGGCCGGCCGGTCGGACCCTCAAGGAACGGGTGGGGTCCTGCCGCGACCTGGCGGTGCTGATGATCGAGGCCTGCCGCAGCGTGGGACTACCGGCCCGCTTCGTGAGCGGCTACCACCTGGTGGAGCCGAAACCCGAGCGCTACGACCTGCACGCCTGGACGGAGGTGTACCTGCAGGGGGCCGGCTGGCGGGGCTTCGATGCCAGCGGCATGGGGGCCGTGGACGACCGGTACATTCCCGTGGCCACCTCCTCGCGCTCGGATCTCACGGCGGCCATCACCGGCAGCTTCTCGGGGCCGCCTGGGGTGGAGAGCGACCTGGAGTGGAGCATCAGCGCCGAGATCCTCAGCGCCGACACCGCACCGCTGCTCAGTGGCAGCTGAAGCCAACGACAGCAGCCCCCATCAGGCGGTTTCAGCCCATGGGCCCCTGTCTGTAACCGTTGGTGCTGCCGCATCGGCCGAAGCGCGCGATGACGGGTCCAGACGACCCTCCGTGGTGCCCCCTTCGATCACTCTCGGCACGGACGCCACCCCAGCCGTCACCGCCAAGGCCGTGGAACAGCGCCTCCGGCGGGCCGGAATCCGGCTCACCATGGGCGGTGAGCCAACCCTGGTGCCGACCGACCCGGACGGGGCCGAGTGGAGCGTGGCCGCCGACGGCCCCACCAAACTGCGGTACGCCAGGGCCCTCGCCCGGGAACTGCAGCAGCGGGCCTGGCCCGGCAGCACGCTGCTTTATTGCACCGGCAAGCGCTACGACGGCGAGGTGAACCCCCGTTGGGCCCTGCGTCTGATCCTGGGGGCCGATGGCCATCCCCTGGTCCCCTGGCCCCAGGCGTCGGGGCCGTCCGGCACGCCCGCCGCCAGTCGCCCAATCCCCACGGCCGCTGAGGCCGAGCACCTGCTGGTGACCATCGGGCAGCAGCTGGGCTGCCCCGTGGAGCCCCTGCAGCTGCGGGATCCGCTGCAGGCCGACCGCCAGGTGTGGGCCGTGCCCCTCTCCTTCGAGCAGCACTGGCAGACGCTGACCTGGTCCCTGAAGCCCTCCCTGCGGCAGTTGAGTCCCGCCAGCGGCCCGGCGGGACTGCGCCTGCCCCTGGAGCACTTCCCGGAGGGGGGCCTGCGCCAGGTGCTCACCCTGGAGCGCGACCACGACAGCTGGGGGCTGTTCCTGCCGCCGCTGGCCCGGCGGCCGATGGAGCAGCTGCTGCGGGTGATCGCCCGCCACAGCGGCGGCTGTCGCCAGCCAGAGCTGAGCGGGGTCCTGCCCGTGGACAGCGACGGCCACTGGCAGGTGCTGGGACTGACGGCGGATCCCGGGGTGCTGGAGGTCAACCTGCCGGTGTGCCACACCTGGCAGGAGTACGCCGACTGGATCGAAATCCTGGAGGAGGCGGGCGAGGCGGTGGGCCTGCGCAGCTGGAAGCAGCACGGCCCCCGCAGCGAAGGCACCGGCGGCGGCAACCACCTGCTGTTCGGTGGGCCCAGCCTGGACACCAACCCCTTCTTCCGTCGGCCGGCCTGGCTGGTGGGACTCCTGCGCTTCTGGCAGCACCACCCGAGCCTGGCCTACCTGTTCAGCGGCCGCAGCATCGGCCCGGCCTCCCAGGCCCCCCGCCCCGATGAGGGCTCCGCCAGCCTGCTGGATCTGGAGCTGGCCCATCGGACCCTGGAGCAGCTGCCGGCGGGGGATCAACGGGTCGCCATCGGCGAGACCCTGCGCCACCTGCACGCCGACCGCAGCGGCAACACCCACCGCAGTGAGATCAGCTTCGACAAGTTCTGGAACCCCGCCTGGACGGCCGGCTGCCAGGGACTGCTGGAGTTCCGTGCCCTGGAATCGCTGCCGCACCATCACTGGACCAGCGCGGTGGCCCTGCTCTGGCGCAGCCTGGCGGCGCATCTGCTGGAACCAGACCATCGGCCCACCCGGCTGAAGGACTGGGGTCCGGTCCTGCACGACCGGGCCCTGCTGCCCAGCCAGCTCTGGGCCGATCTGGAGCAGATCCTGGAGCGGCTGTCCGTGGATGGCCTGCCCAACGATCCAGGCCCCCTGCGCGCCATCTGGGACTGGCGCTTCCCCGTGCTGCTGCACTGGCGCTCGGGAGACGCCGAGCTCACGGTCCGCCAGGCGCTCGAGCCCTGGCCACTGCTCTGCGACACCCCGGTGGAGGGTGGCAGCACCAGCCGCTTCGTGGACAGCTCCCTGCGGCGCTTCGAGCTGATCGCCAACCCGGAGTTTCGCCGGCAGTTCACGCTGGCGGTCCAGGGTCGCCCCCTGCTATGGCCCGCGGACAGCCAGGCGCCCGTGGCCCTCCGCTACCGCCACGACGCCCTCTTCCCCTGCCTGCACCCCTGCCTGCCGATCGATCTGCCCCTGCGGCTCGATCTCTTCGCCGCTGCCCAGGAGCAGGCGCTGGGCAGCTGGCTGCTGCGCAGCGAGTCCGATGGTTTTGAACCCCTCACCGGCGAAGGAACAGCCACAGCCCCCTCATTGGCCGGCCAAGCACCGCTGTGCGCTGAGTCAACGGGTTGGCACACCATCGATCTGCGCCTCTGAGCGGCGGCAGCACCTTCAGATTGTGTTCAACAGGCTCACGTTTGATTGCGTGAGCAAAGGCACACAAGCTGGGCGCTCCCGAACGGTCCTACAACCAGATCAGTTGGGAGCAGATCCATGGGCGGGCAACTTCACCTGGTTGGCCTCACGGCGGACGGATGCAGGATCGCCCGCGATGGCGGCGGTGGCTATGTGGTGAACCACGCCGACCAGGAGGGAAAATGGCAACGGGTGGCCAACCTGCCGGCGGCCTACGCGGCCTGCGAGCTGTTCACCCAGCGCGACGCCCTGGTTCTCCCCCGCCGCCGTCTGCGGGCCTGACCTGAGCCCGAACTACCAGCTCACCCCATGCAACTTCGGCAAGGGGGCCGTCTTGAAGGTGGTGGCGAACAGGCGCGGAATCAGGCGACTGTTGTACACGCGGAACTCACGCACCACGCTGGCTCCCTGGTCGCGCACGGCCTGATTCAGCACGACGGAACCATCGGGATCCGAGACGGAGCGATGGAAGGTGCCGGGGGGAATGCGCAGGATGTCGCCGCCCGTGTCCAGACGAACAATGTGGTACGGGTAATTCCAGCCGAAGTTCACCAGATAGAAGGTGCGGCCGCCATGCAGGGCCAGCAGATTGTCCTCCTGATGGGGATGCAGATAGAACTGCCAGGCGCCCGTCGTCTCCTCATCGGGGGGGCTGACGGCAGGGCCCGCATGGATCACCAGATCGCGGGCATTTGACTCGGCAACGGTGATATCAAAAAAACGAACGGAAGGGGTATCGCGGAACTTCTCGTAGGGAATGAGCTCGAACATGGGCGCCGTGCCTGGCGCCACCGATCGGCTCTCGTGGGACAGGGAATCCTGCTGGATGGGGGCGAGCGACATGGAACGGACGGCACGTGGCCGAAATCGATTGTCCAGTGAACCGGCCGATAGGGAGCGCCAACGTGTAGCGGGCTACAGAACAGCGGTGCGACAGACCAGTTCGCCAAGTGATCGAGCTCCGGCCGCCGCCACACCAGAGCCTTCCCTCAGGCGCCGCGCACCTGCCAGCCATCGATGCGATTGCGCATGCGCTCACCGGCACTGGAGCGCTTCGCCTCATACTCAAGATTGGCCACCTGGGCGCGCCCCCGATCCTTGGCCACGTAGAGGGCTGCATCCGCAGCGGCCATCAGTTTGGCGAGCTCGTAGCGAGAGGGACCATCGCTGGCCGCCAGGCCGATCGAGAGGGTCACCTTCGCCGACGCCTCAGGGCTGATCTGCATGTCGGTGCTGCGCACCTGGACCAGAGTGCGCTCGAGCATGGCAGTGGCCTGATCGGCCGGCAACTGCACCAGGATCACGAACTCATCGCCGCCGAGTCGGCCCACCAGATCGGCACTGCGCACGGAGCTGCGCAACAGGTCGGAGACGAGACGGATCACCTGATCGCCGGCGTCGTGGCCGTACGTGTCGTTGATCTGCTTGAAGCGATCCACATCGATCAGCGCCAGGGCCATCGGCAGCTGAGCGTCATCGGCGCGGCTGAGCATCTCCTCAGCGGTTTCCATAAAGGCGCGGCGGTTATAGACACCGGAGAGGGCATCCACCTGGGCCAGGCGCAGCAGCTCCGGGATCAGGCGCTGGCGCAGGCGCAGGATCAGGCCCACGCAACCGGCCATGAGCGGCAGCAGCCCCGCCAGGAACACGGTGAGGGTGAAGATGAGGGCTTCGCGGGCCGCCGGGCGGCCGTCGCTGACCGTGATCAGGGTGGCGCGGTCTCCATAGCGGCCGAGGCCTTCGAGCGCCAGCGGGTAGGGATGCATCGCCAGCACAGCCTCGCCGCCGATCCAGGGCAATCGGCCATGAAACACCAGCTCATCGCGGCTCAGGCAGGAGAGCAACGAGGAGGCGCTGGGACACTCATCGAACAGCTGGCGCAGCAGGCTCTGGGCCGGCAGCTGAAGCACATGGCTGAGCGGCAGACCCACCAGGGCGCTGTTGGAGGCCGCCAGCACCACGCCGCGCTGATCCACCACCAGAGCACTCTTCACCCTCTCCCCGGATGACGCTTCCTGCACCTGCCGCTGGAGGCCGTAGAGCGGTTCGTAGCTGGTGAGGCCGGCACTCAGCTGGCGCTGAACCTCATCGGATTCGTAGCGCAGCTGCCGCGCGCTCTGGTTGAGCACCACCACGCCTGCCACGAAAGCCATCAAGGCCGAGGCGATGGTGGCGGCCAGCCCCGCTTCCAACCAAAGGCTCTGGTACACCCGGCCGCGCAACAGGCCCGAACGACTGGCCAACTGCTTCCAGAGGGCTTGGATCATGGCGCCTCCAGGAACTGCGGATTCAGCACCGGCAACGGCGTGCCCGGAGCGATGCCACCGGAGCTGCGCATCAGAGTCGCCACCCTCCGCATCGTGCGGCTGACGGGCCCGTCAGGGGCCATCAGGGAAGGCTGATCGCCCAGGGAGGGGTAAGTCAGCCCACGCTCCGAGGCCTGGAACTGCTCCAGATCCAGCTGCTGGCGCTGCGCCATCACGGCCGCCGCCTGGCTGGGGTTGCGGCGGGCATAGTCACGGGCGGCCCACCAGGTCTGCACCAGGGCCGTCAACTCCTTGGGGTGCTCACGCGAGTAGGTCGGATCCACCGCCAGCACGTCCACGATCTCCCCGGGGATGTGCTTGCTGCTGAACACCTCGCGGATGGCCGGATCCTGGCTGAGGAGGGTGTCGTAAGGGTGATAGGTGACGATCGCATCGAGCTCGCCACTGCGCAGACGGGCCACAAGCCCCTCTGGCACGTCAACGTGCAGGCGCATCTGCTGGTTGAGCCGCCTGGGCTGATCCCCGAGGCTACGGGTGAGCAGGTACTCGGCGAGCACGGCGCGCTCCAGCCCCACCCGCTTGCCCAGCAACTGCTGAGGCGTGCTGATCGGTGCGCGGGCCAGGATCCGATCGGCACCGTTCGACTGGTCGAGCACCAGGATCAGCTGCGGGCAGCGAGCTGGGCGCTCATGGCAGATGGCCAGAGCCTCCGGGATGGTGGTGGCGATCACCTGCACGTCACCGCGCTCGAACGCCTGCCTCTGATCCAGCAGGGAGCTGTACTGGGCCACCTGCAGGTTGAGGCCGAAGGGCCGCGCCAGACCCTTGTCTTCCGCTAAGTAGAAGTACTCATAGGCGGGCCAATTGACGATGGCCAAGCGCAGCTCGGAGTGCGGGTGGCGCAGCCGCCAAAGCCCAGCCGCGGCGGCGACGACCGCGGCAGCTGCCACAACCAGCGGCTTCCAGGACAGTCCCCTGCGGGAGGGCTTCGGAGAGGAAGACATGGCCAATCCGTGATCTCAGCGCAGGGCGGCGGCAACAACGGCATCGCTCACCTTTGGCAACGGCGAGCCTGGCTTCACCAGGGTGAGGGATTCCTGAACCTGGCTGACCTTTCGTAGGGTGACCTCCAAACGCCCACCCGGCCGCAGGATCGCCAGCTGGTCGCGCAGATTGAAATAGCGCAACCCCTGCTCCGCCTGGGCGAAGGCCTCGGGACTGAGCCCTTCACGGCGAGCCATCAGCTCCAGCGAAGCCTTGGGCTGTTCTCGCCGCAGCCCATGGGCCGCCTGCCAGGCGCGCAGCAGGGCCGGCAGGGTGGCCTGCTGTTCCTCCAGCAGGCGGGGATCCACCACCAGCACATCGAAGACCTCGCCAGGGATGCGACTGCTATCGAACAGATTGCGCGCGCCCGCCTGCCGGACAGCCTGATCGCTGTAAGGGGGGAACAGGGCCGCCGCATCGATCGTGCCGCTGGCCAGGGCCGAGGGCATCGCATCCAGCGTGATGTTGCGCAGCTGCACGTCCTTGAGCGATAGCCCGTTCTGCTCGAGGGCCCGGCTGAGCACGTAGGGGCCGAGGGTGGATGGGGTCACCCCCACCCGCTTGCCGCGAAGCTCGGCCATAGCGGCGATGCCCGGCCGGGCCATCACCTGATCACCCCCCAGGGATTCATCCAGAACGAGCACCACCACCGGGCAGCGCTCCGGGGCCCGGGCGCAGATGTCCACAGCCTCCACGGTGGTGAGCTGAGCAAGGGCCAGATCACCGCGCAGGTAGGCATGCACGATCGCCTGGGGATCCACGAACTCCACCGTGCGCAGATCCAGACCGAAGGGCCTGGCCAGCCCCTTCTGCTCGGCGAGATAAAAGTATTCGTATCCCGGGAAATTCGACACCGGCACAGTCAGCGACTTCGACCCGCTGCTGCACCCTCCCGCCATGAGCGCCAGCAGGCCAAGAGCCGGCAGGATCAGTCGCCGGTGGCCCCTGAAATCCATGGGCTGTGGCGTCGACTGCCGGCATCCCCGCAAGCGCAGCAACGGCATGGGCGGGACCTCAAAACAATGAAAGCACGTAGCCAGCCGGCACGTAATCGTTATAAGAAGTATTCCACGTCTGCCGCTGACAGCGGTATGAATCGTTGCCATCGTGAAGCGCCCAGCACGGGAGCGCATTGGTCACTCCGCCAACGGCGCTGATGCCTCCCCGGCCACAGGGGCCTGCCGCCATTGAGTCCGAGCGCCAGCCGGGCCCACCACCGGCCTGGCTTGCCCTCCTTGCCGGGCTGGGCGTGCTGCTCAACGCATGGCCGCTGCCGCTGTTCTACGGCGTGCACCTGCTGCTGGGCTCGGTGCCGGCCACCCTGGCCCTGTTGCTGTGGCGGACGTGGTGGGCCGTGCCGCTGGGTCTGATGGCCGGCCTACAGACCTGGCCACTGTGGGGCCATCCCTGGGCCGTGCCGATTTTCACCCTGGAGATGGCGTGGCTCACCCTGGCGCTGCGTCGCTTCAACGGCCCCGCCGGCAAGGACGGGAACGGCCGGGTGGTGCTGTTCTCGATGGCCTACTGGCTGCTGCTGGGCTGCCCGCTGGTGTTTCTCTCCTATCGACTGATTCTGGGGATCGACCCCGCCAATGTGGTGGTGGTAGCGGTCAAGCAGGCCTTCAACGGGGTGTTCAACACCGTGGTGGCCTTCTGCATCCTGATCCTGGTGCTCGGACTGCAATCCCGGCAGCAGCGCGGACCTGGCGTGTCGCTGCGGGGGGTGATCGTGGCCACGACCCTGCTGGCGATCACCCTGCCGAGCCTGCTCACAAGCCTGGAGGCGGGCCATCAGCTGGAGATCGCCGTGCAGAGCGGTGCCCTCGACGGGCTGCGTACGGTGAACCTGGCGATCTCGCGGGCCAGCAGCCGCGACAAGACCACGCGCCTGCTGATGGATCAGCTGGGCGAGTCAATGGCCTACCGGCGCATCAACGCCGATGGCCCCATCCTGAGCTCCAACCCCGCCCTGTTTCAACGCCTCGACAGCGAATTCCGGGACAGCGGTCGCCAGAGCGTGCACCTCAGCGAGCTGGCCCTGCTGATTCCGCGCGCCAAGGGCCCAGCCCTGCGCAAGTGGGTGAACGGCTACTGGAGCTACAGCCGCCAGTACAAGGCGGACGATGGCAGCACCTACCTGATACAAGTGGTGGAGCCCTCCCGTGCGGTGGTGATCCGCATGCAGGAGCAGAGCACCAAGCTCCTGCTGATGACGTTCGCGGTGGTGCTGGCGGGCACCTTCTCGGGCCTCTGGCTGGGGCGCCGCTTCGAACAGGAGTTTGGCAACGTGCTGCGGCCCCTTGAGCAGCAGCGCGATCAGATCCAGCCACTGCGGCTCTCTGCCCTGATCGAGCTGCGCGACCTGGCCACCCTGATCAACCACCGCATCCTGCAGGTGAGCAGTCTGAGCGCCCGGCTACGGCAGGCCAACACCACGCTGCGCCAATCGCGGCGGGAACTCAAGGAGCTGCTGCAGTGCGACCCCCTCACCGGCTGCGGCAACCGCACCGCCCTGAAGCAGAGGCTGCAGGAGGAGGTGGATCGCTGCAGCCGTAGCGGCGAACCGCTCAGCTGCCTGATGATCCACGCCTCGAACCTGGCCGTGATCCGACGCGAGCACGGCCGCCAGGCCGCCGATGCCCTGACCCAGGGTCTGGCGCAGGCCGCCCACAGGCGGCTACGGCACACCGATCACCTCTACCGCTGGCAGGACAACACCTTCGTAGCGCTGGTGATCGGCTGCTCGGCTGATGACGCCCGCAAACTTGCCTGCGTGCTGCAGCAGGTGATGGACTCCGTGCACATCACGCCCACTACTGCGGTGGGCCCAGGGGTGCCGCAGGATCTGTGCACGCGGGTGTGGATCGGCCACAGCAACCTGCGGCCCGGGCAGGACTCGCCGGACGCCCTGCTGCGGCGCGCAGAGGAGGACCTCCAGGACCCCAGAACACGCGTCTGAGGTCAGAACGGGATCGGCATTTCCGCATCGGCGGGCTCGGGGGCACAGGCGGGCACCCGCTCGTTGACCATCGCGCCGATCACCACGATCGAGGGAGAGCCGAAGCCCTCGGCCTCCACCCGATCAGCGAGGTCGCCCAGGGAGGCCACCAGCTGCCGCTGGCCCCGCACCGTGCCCTGCTGCACCACCGCCGCCGGGGTGGCGGGATCCAGGCCACCGGCCATCAGCTCGGCGGCGATGCGGCGCAGGTTGTGCAGGCCCATGTAGATCACCAGGCCGTCGCTGCTGCGGGCCAGGCCCTGCCAGTCCACGCCGGGGCGGGCCTTGTCGATCTCCTCGTGGCCGGTCACGAAGGTGACGCTGGAGCCGGCGCGGCGGTGGGTCACCGGGATGCCGGCGTAGGCGGGGGCCGCGATCCCCGCCGTGACGCCGGGCACCACCTCCACCGCGATCCCGCGCTTCGCCAGGTGGGCGGCCTCCTCGCCGCCGCGGCCGAACAGGAAGGGATCGCCGCCCTTGAGACGGACGATCGTGGCGTGGCGGCTGGCCAGCTCCACCAGCACGGCGTTGGTGCTGGGCTGGGGCACGGAGTGGTGGCCGCGGCGCTTGCCCACGAAGTGGCGCTCGCAGTGGGCCGGCACCAGATCCAGCAGGGCCCGCGGCACCAGCGAGTCGTAGACGAGGGCATCGCACCGGCTCAGCAGCCGGTGGGCCTTGAGGGTGAGCAGCTCGGGATCGCCCGGGCCCGCCCCCACGAGGTACACCTTGCCGCCACCCGAGGACTCCTGCCCACTCATGGCAGCACCTCGAGGGCGTCGATCAGGAACTGGCGCACGGGGGCTTGCTGCAGCAACGGGGGATGGAGCCGGACGGGGGGCTGGCCGGGGAGCTGAGGGCAGGGATCGGCGGCCCTGGCGGCGGCCTGGAGGGTCTCGCTGAGCCGGTTGCTGGCCAGGGTCATCGGCAGCAGCGCCACTGGACTGGGTCCCGCCAGCGGCAGCTCCCGAGCCTGGGCACTGTATGGAGTGGCGAGACCCGGCGCGGCCAGCCGGCGGGCGAGATGGTCCAGATAGCGGGCGGCCAGCGGGCCCTCCAGCGGGTGGTGCAGCCAGAGGGGATCGAGGCCCGCCTGGCGATCGGCAGCGCAGCGGCCCGCCAGCTGCCGCTGCCAGGCGGGCCAGGCCCCGAGGAACGGCAGGCGCCGCAGGGCCACCCCCGCCGGGCCCGCCAGGCCGCGCCAGCGCCCGGCGATGGCCGGCAGGTCGTGGCGGACGTGGCCGCCGGGGAGCAGCAGCAGGGGCACCAGCGTCAGGGCTCCGGCCGCCCGGGCGGCGGCCCAGAAGGCGGCATCGGCGTCGGGCGCTGGGGCGGTGAGGGCCTGCAGCAGCACCGGCGCGCCGCGGCGCGCCGCCAGATCCCGGGCCAGGGCCTCCAGCTCGGCGGGGATGCGGCCGCCGCTGCGGCCGTGCACCAGCAGCACCAGGGGCGAGAAGCGCAGGCGCCGGCCGAGGCGCGCCCGCACGCTGGCCTCCAGGGGGCGACGCGCCAGGCGATGCAGCAGGGGCTGGCCAGCCGGCAGCCGCGCCAGCAGGTCCACCGCCTTGGCCGCCAGGGCCGGGTCGAGATCCTGGGCGAGCCGGGCCAGGGCCTGGCCGAGGGGCGCCTGGGGCCAGGCGGCCAGCCCCAGGGCCAGAGCCTCCAGAGCCACCCGCCGCAGCGCCAGCGGGGCCGGATCCAGGGCCAGGCGAATCAGCAGGGCGGCGTCCTGCCCCTGCCGCTGCTGGCCCAGCAGCGGCAGCAGATCGAGCAGGACCAGGGGCGGGGGCTCCAGCGCCGGGACCCGCAGCGCCGCGGCCGGCTCCGCCAACGCCTGGACGACGGCGGCGCGCAGCCGCTGCGCCACCCGCGGCTCGCGGCAACGCCCCAGCGGGGCCAGCCAGACGGGCTCGAGGGCGCAGGCCGCCAGCAGGGGCTCCAGCCAGGTGGCCGCCACCACCCCATCGACCCCCGGCAGCTCGCGGACCAGGGCCTGCCGCAGCGGCTCCGGCCCGTGGCGCCGGGCCAGGGCGAGCAGGCGCTGGGCACCGGAGCGGTCCACCAGGACCACGAGTGCCGCCAGCAGGTCGGGCTCAGGATCCAGATCTCCCCGCTCCAGGCGCTCCAGCCAGGGCTGCGGATCGGCGCCGTGCCGCCGCAGCCGCTGGAGGAGCAGCCAGCGGGCCTCGCTGCCCGGCTCGGGCAGGGGCTGAGGGGCTTCAGGCTGGGGGAGGGCCTCAGGCACCCGCGTGGGGGCGGCGGCAGCCCCCACCCTGGCAGCCGCGGTGGGGCTGGCGGCGGGGCCGATGCCAGCAGGGCCCAGGGCCCAGCGGCCGGAGCCCGGCGGGTGCTTGGCAGAACGGATGGGGGGACCTAGCACGGAGTCACGGGCGGGAGCGGGGCATGGGCGGACCAGGCGGTGCGGGCACGGGCTGGACTGAAAGCGACTGCCGGGGGAACGGCGGCGGGGTGGGCCGTTTTGAGGGCAGCTTTGCCGAGCGCAAGGAGCAGCAGCTGGTGCTCCTGCTGGTGCGCCAGCTGGCGGCGGCCCAGCAGGCGCCGGCCGCCACGCCCCTCATGGAACGGCTGTGGCAGGAGGTGGCGGCCCTGGAGATCGACCCGGAGCGGATCACCGCCCTGCTCTACGGCGGCCACGACGTGACCGATCGGCAGGTGCTGCAGACGCTGGACGACGCCTGGCGGCACTGCAGCGTCCCGCGGCGCCAGGGCGTGGGCTGGTGGCCCAGCAGGCGCCGCAGTCTCAGGTCCCCGGCCGGCGGCGGGCACCGAAGCGCTCCACCAGCAGCTGCTCAAGCACGTCGGGCAGCTGGCTGAGGGGCACGGGCTTGCCGTGCAGTTCGGCCAGCGCCGGCTCGGCCCCCAGGGATCCCCCCAGGAAGATCTTGGCGGCCTCCACCATCTGGCCCTCGTGGCGGGCCTTGGCCCCCATCAGCCCGATCTCGCCCATGTAGGGCTGGCCGCAGGCGTTAGGGCAGCCGGTCCAGTGGCTGCGCAGGGGATGGGGCAACTCCAGGCGCCGCTCCAGCTCCTCCACCACGGTCTGGGCGGTGGTTTTGGTGGGGATCAGGGCGAAGCTGCAGTAGCGGCTGCCGGTGCAGCTCACGGCCTCCGCCTGCAGCGGACCGGGCTCAGGCCGCAGGCGCTGCAGCAGCGGTTCAGCCAGCAGGGCCTCCAGCTGCTCGCTGGGGATGCCCACGAGCAGCACGTTCTGGGCCTCGGTGAAGCGCAGTTCGCCACTGCCGTAGTGGCGGGCCAGGCGGGCCAGCTCCAGCATCGCCTCGGCGTCGAGGCGGCCCATCGGCACGTGCAGGCCCAGCCAGTGCAGCCCCGGCTGGGCCTGGGCGTTGACCCCCAGCCCGGAGCGGGGGGGCTGGTTCACCCGGTGGGAGCCGTCGTGGGGGAGCGCCAAGGTGGCGGCGCGCTCGGCCGGGGACCCAGCGACCGCACCGGCCCCCACAGCCTCGGCCAGCACCGCGGCGAAACTGGCCAACAGCTCGGCGCGGTAGGCCTCCAGACCCAGGTCGTCGATCAGATAGAGCAGGCGGCTGCGGTTGCGGGCGGCGCGGTTGCCGTGGCGCTCGAAGTGGCGCAGCACCGCCAGGCTGAAATCGGGCAGCTGGGCGCCGCGCAGCCACAGCCCCAGCGGGATCGCCAGGGCGTTGCGCTGGGCGGAGAAGAAGCCCCCCACCATCACCGTGAAGCCCAGTTCGCCGTCGCGCTCGGCCGGCAGGAAGGCCAGGTCGTTGTGCAGCAGGAAGCTGTCCGGGGCGCCGCCCACGGCCACGTTGAACTTGCGGGGCAGGTTGCGCGGCCCGCCCGGCCCCAGCAGCCGCGCCTGGATCGCCTCCACCAGCGGCCGGGTGTCCACCAGCTCGTCGGGGTCGATGCCGGCCAGGGGGTTGCCGGTGATGTTGCGGGGGTTGTCGTGGCCGGACTGGCGGCTGGTGAGGCCAACGGCGGTCATCGCCTCCACCAGAGGAGCCATGTCCTCCAGCAGCAGGCCCCGCAGCTGCAGGTTCTGGCGGGTGGTGATGTCGGCGCTGCCCTCGGCCCCGCAGCGATCGACCGCCTCGGCGAGCACGGCCAGCTGATCGGCCTGGATCACGCCGTTGGGCAGCCGCAGCCGCAGCATGAAGCGACCGGGGGTGACGGGCCGGAAGAAGATGCCCAGCCACTTGAGGTGAATGGTGAGGGTGGCCTCGTCGAGGGCCTCCCAGCCCTGGGAACCCAGCTCCGCCAGGCGGGGCTCCAGGTCGAGCCCGCAGAAGGAGGCCTTGGCCTGCTCCACCTTGCTGAGCTTCTCAGGGCCGGAGGCGTCTGCCACGGCAGCCCCAGGCCCTGGGGCCGCGGCCAGCGGCGATTCGGCCTCGGGAGCAGCAGACGCCATGGACAGACCGGCCAGCATGCGGGAGTGACAATGTGGCGGCGGCACCCCGCCCCCCGTGTCACAACCGCTACCGATGACCCGCACCGGCACGACACCTGGCAGCGGCAGCGACACCACCCTTGAGGCCACCCCTGGGGCCGCCGCCGGCAGCACCGCCCTGCGGGCCGAGGGCCGCGACACCCGCCGCCGCCAGGAACGACGCGGCGAGCTCGGCCCGGCTCGGGCACGCTTCCGCGACCTGCTCGGCAAGGTGGGCAGCGGCGAGCACACCAGCACCGGGCTCGACCGGGCCGAAGCCTGCGAGGCCATGGACCTGATGCTGACTGGCGAAGCCAGCGACAGCCAGCTCGGTGCCTTCCTGATCGCCCACCGCATCCGCCGGCCGACGCCGATCGAGCTGACGGGCATGCTCGACAGCTACCGGGACCAGGGCCCGGTGCTGCAGACCCCGGGCCGCCGGCCCCTCTGCTTTGGCGTTCCCTACGACGGCCGCAGCCGCACGGCACCGCTGCTGCCGCTCGTGGCCCTGGTGCTGGCGGCGGCGGGCCAGCCGGTGGTGCTGCACGGCGGTGCCCCCATGCCGGTGAAATACGGCGTGACCCTCGCCGAACTGTTCGCCGCCCTGGGGGTGGAATGGCGCGGGCTGACCCTGGCAGCGGTGCAGGAACGGCTGGAGCAGCAGGGGCTGGCGCTCACCCACCAGCCCGACCACTTCCCTGCCGCCGAGCGGCTGGTGCGGATCCGCGAGGAGATCGGCAAGCGCCCGCCGGTGGCCAGCCTGGAGCTGCTCTGGACCCCCCACCAGGGCGATCACCTGCTGGTGAGCGGCTTCGTGCACCCCCCCACCGAGAGCCGGGCCTGGGAGGCGCTCCAGGCCGCCGGCGAACGGGACGTGCTCACCGTCAAGGGCCTGGAGGGCTCAACGGACCTGCCCACCACCCGCGCCGCAATCACGGCCCGGCTGCGGGATGGCGTGCCGGAGCGGATCCTGCTGCATCCCCGCGAGCACGGCATCGACGCGGACGAGGTGCCCTGGAGCGACCTGGAGCAGTGGCAGGACCAGGCCCTGGCCGCCCTCGCCGGCGAGGGCCCGCTGGCTGCGGCGCTGCGCTGGAACGTGGGGGCCTACCTCTGGTTCGCTGGGGAGCTGGAGTCCCTGCCCGCCGCCCTGGCCCAGGCCGAGGCGTTGCTGGCGGCCCGCGCCGGCCTGGCGGCCCTGGAGAGGCTGCGTCCATGACCCCCCTGCACGACCAAGGCTTCGGCTTCGAGGCCGACTTCATCGCTGACCTGCGCTGCATTCCGATGGCGGTGCGGCGCAAGCTGGACCTGGCGGGGGTGAAGCTGAAGCTGGTGCACTGGCACGGCCTCAGCGACACGGAACGGCAGCGACTGCTGGCCTGGCCCGACGATGGGACGGCCATCGCCGCGCTCAGGACCTGGCTGCTGACGCGAAGCACCACGCTGCCCCAGGGCCCGGCCGGGACCCTGGAGCCCGCAAGCGGCGCCGACTGGCAACAGGCCGAGACCGTGCCCGAACCGCTGCGGCAATCGCTGCATCAGCTAGGGCTCGAGCTGGATGCCCGGCGCTGGGGGCAGCTGAACGAGCTGCAGCGCTTCGCCCTGCTGAAACTGAGCCACCCGGGCCACGAGCACCGCAACCTGCCGCGGGCCCTGGAGGAATTCCAGGGCCCCTGAAGAGAGCGAGCCGCAGGCCATCGCTCGGCTTTGGTAGCCATCGGCACAAGAGCCCAGGGAAGAAGCCATCGGCGTATCCGGACCATCCGGAAATCGGTAGCCAATGTGACGCTTGCAAGGGCCTTCGTCGTGGTGTTCTGGATCCCGTTGGTCAGCCTGTGCGCCAACGACGCGTGTCACCGCCCGGGTGCGTTACGTCCCGCGGTGATGGGTTTCGTGCCGGGGCTCCCAGAGAACGACCCCCCACTGTCCTGAGGCCGATGCCGTGGTGCATCGGCTGACTCCGTCCTGCACTCCGCAGCTCTTCCCCTCCATGGCCCAATTTTCCGCCCGCTTGTCCCGCCGCCAGGTTCTGGTCACCGGCCTCGCCGCCACCGCCGGCCTGACGCTGCAGCTGGCCGGCAGCCTCAGCCTGGCGCCGGCCCAGGCCCAGACGGCCCCCGGCAAGCCGGAAACCACCGCGGTGAATCTGGGCTTCATCGCCCTCACCGACGCCGCTCCCCTGATCATCGCCAAGGAGAAGGGCTTCTTCGCCAAGGAGGGGATGCCCGGCGTGGAGCTCAAGAAACAGACCTCCTGGGCCGTCACCCGCGACAACCTGGAGCTGGGCGGCAGCCGCGGTGGCATCGACGGCGCCCACATCCTCTCGCCGATGCCCTATCTGCTCACCACCGGTGCCATCAGCAAGAGCAAGAAGCCGGTGCCGATGGCGGTCCTGGCCCGGCTGAACACCCAGGGCCAGGGCATCTCCGCCTCCAAGGAGTTCCTGGGCGCCAAGCTGAAGATCAAGGCCAGCAACCTCAAGAAGGTCGTCGCCCAGAAGAACAGCAAGGGCGACAAGTTCAAGGCTGCCGTCACCTTCCCCGGCGGCACCCACGACCTGTGGATGCGCTACTGGCTGGCCGCCAATGGCGTGGATCCCAACAAGGAGGCCGATCTGGTGGTGATCCCGCCGCCGCAGATGGTGGCCAACATGCAGTCCGGCACGATGGATGTGTTCTGCGTGGGTGAACCCTGGAACGGGCGCCTGGTGAACAAGAAGCTGGGCTATACGGTGGCCCAGACCGGTGAACTCTGGAAGCAGCATCCCGAGAAGGCCTTCTCGATGCGCGCCGACTGGGTGAAGAAGAACCCCAACGCCACCCTGCGGCTGCTCAAGGCCGTGCAACAGGCCCAGAAATGGGCCGACAACCCCGCCAACACCCGGGAGCTGGCCAAGATCCTGGCCCAGGACAAGTATGTCAAGGCCACCGTGGCGGATCTGCTGCCCCGCCTGCAGGGCAACGTGGACTACGGCGACGGCCGCAAGGTGAAGAACTCCCCCTACAAAATGCAGTTCTTCGCCAACAACGCGTCCTTCCCCTACAAGAGCCACGACACCTGGTTCGTGACCGAGGACATCCGCTGGGGTTATCTGCCCAGAACCACCAACATCAAGGCTCTCGTGGACCGCGTGAACCGCTCTGACCTCTGGCGCGCCGCCGCCAGGGCCAACGGCTACAAGGAGATCCCCAGCAGCGATTCCCGCGGTGTGGAGACCTTCTTCGACGGCGTGAAGTTCAACCCCGCCAACCCGAAGGCCTACCTCGACAGCCTCAAGATCAAGGCCCTCAAGTGAGCCTCTGAGCTCCGGTGCAGGCTGGGGAGTGGCAGGCAGGCCATCCCCCGGCCCCCGCATCACCGCGTCTCCTGCGCCCGCCAGTCACGGCAGACCACCTCCGCCCCCCCAGCTCCGCCCCCATGTCCTCCGCCCTCGCCACCCCCCGCAGCCAGCGGCGACCGCGGGCCACCTGGCTCCACTCCCCCCTGGTCAACCAGCTGAAGGCCCCGGTGGTCTGCATCGGCCTGACCCTGCTGCTGTGGCAGCTGCTGTGCCTCGGCAATACCGAGGGGTTCCCAGGTCCGATCCAGGTGATCAGCCAGACCTGGGATCCCTACATCAGCAAGCCCTTCTATGACGACGGCGGCACCTCCAAGGGCATCGGCCTGCAGATCCTGATCTCGCTCCAGCGCGTCGCCATCGGCTACACCCTGGCGGCGGTCGTGGGTATCTCCGCCGGCATGGCGATCGGCCTCAATGCCTTCCTGCGGCGCGGCTTCGACCCGCTGATCCAGGTGCTGCGCACCGTGCCGCCCCTGGCCTGGCTGCCGATCTCCCTGCTGCTGCTGCAGCAGGCCGACTCCGCCGCGATCTTCGTGATCTTCATCACGGCGGTGTGGCCGATCGTGATCAACACCGCCGTGGGCATCCGCGAGATCCCGCAGGACTACACCAACGTGGCCCGGGTGCTGCGGCTGCGCAAGCGCAGCTATGTGCGCGACATCCTGCTGCCGGCCACGGCCCCCTACGTGTTCACGGGCCTGCGCATCTCCGTGGGCCTGGCCTGGCTAGCGATCGTGGCCGCCGAGATGCTCAAGGCCGACGGCGGCATCGGCTTCTTCATCTGGGACGCCTACAACGCCGGCGGCGACTCCAGCACCAGCCAGATCATCCTGGCGATCCTGGTGGTGGGCCTGGTGGGCCTGGCCCTGGACCGGCTGGTGGGTCTGGTGGGCGACCGCGTCGCCGCAGGGGGTCGCTGAGATGCCGGGCCTGATCACCGTCGACGCCGTCACCCAGAGCTTCCCGCTGGCCGGCGGCGGCGCCTACGTCGCCCTGCGCGACATCGACCTGGACATCGCCGAGGGCGAATTCGTCTCCCTGATCGGCCACTCCGGCTGCGGCAAGAGCACGCTGCTCAACCTGCTGGCGGGCCTGACCCGCGCCAGCGAGGGCGGGATCCTGCTGGATGGCCGCGAAGTCACCAGCCCCGGCCCCGACCGGATGGTGGTGTTCCAGAACTATTCGCTGCTGCCCTGGCAGACCGTCCGCCAGAACATCGAGTTGGCGGTGCGCAACGTGCTCACCGAGCTCAGCCCCGTGCAGCAGCGCGAGCGGGTGGATGCGCAGCTCTCGCTGGTGGGGCTGGCCGCCGCGGCCGACAAGCACCCCGGTGAACTCTCCGGCGGCATGAAGCAGCGGGTCGCCATTGCCCGGGCCCTGGCGATCCAGCCGCGCTTGCTGCTGCTGGATGAACCCTTTGGCGCCCTCGACGCCCTGACCCGCGGCAACCTGCAGCAGCAGCTGATGCAGCTCTGCCAGGCCAGCGGCATCACCACCGTGATGGTGACCCACGATGTGGACGAGGCCCTGCTGCTCTCGGACCGGGTGGTGATGCTGACCAACGGGCCGGAGGCCCGCATCGGCCAGATCCTGGAGGTGCCGCTGCCCCGGCCGCGCCAGCGGCTGGAGGTGATGGAGCACCCCGACTACTACGCCCTGCGCAGCGAGCTGATCAGCTTCCTGCAGCAGCAGCGCCGGCTGCGCCAGCGCAAGCAGAGCCTGGGCCAGGGCAGCCTGCAGAGTGGCGCCCCGCGCAGCACCGGCTCGCGCGCGGCGACGGGTGCCGGCGTCACCAGCGTGCGCATCGGCTACCTGCCCGGCCTGGACAGCGCCCCCCTGGCAGTGGCGCTGGAGCGGCAGCTGTTCGACCGCGGGCGGCTGCGGGTGCTGCCGGTGCCCTTCAGCCGCTGGCAGCAGCTGGAGGAGAAGCTGATGGCGGGCGAGCTGGAGGCGGCGATCACCTCGGCCACCACCCCCCTGGCCCTCAGCCTCGGCCTGCACGGCCAGGTCCCCTGGCCGGCGATCACGCCGATGACGGTGACCCGCAACGGCAATGCGGTGTGCCTGTCGCGGCGCTTCCTGGACCAGGGCCTGGGCGACCTCACCGCCCTGGTGCAGCGGCAGCGAGCCGGCGAGTCACCCCTGCGGGTGGCGATCGCCCAGCGGGGCAACATGCAGGAACTGCTGCTGCGCCACTGGCTCGCCAGCGGCGGCCTCGATCCCGACCGCGACCTGCAGCTGCGCACCCTCTCGCCGATGGCGATGCAGGCGGCGCTGCGGGCAGGGGAGATCGACGGCTTCATCGCCGGTCGCTACCGGGTGGCCAAGGCGGTGGAGGACGGGCTCGCCTACGTGGTCGCCACGGACCGCGACATCTGGCCCGCCCATCCGGAAAAGGTGCTGACCTGCCACGAGGGCTGGGCCGAGAGCCATCGCCAGGCCCTGCTCGACCTCTGCGCCGGCCTGCTGCAGGCCGGCCTGATCTGCGACGACGGCGGCCAGCGCCCCGCCCTGATCGGCCTGCTCAGCGACCCCCAGTGGCTGGGCCCCAGCTCCGCCCTGGCCCTGCAGCGCCAGTTCGACTTCGGCACCGGTGAGCAGTCGAGTGATCGGCTGCTGCTGAACCGCTACCACGCCGATCGGGCCCAGGTGCCCGACCAGGCGGAAGGGGCCTGGATGCTCAGCCAGTTCAGCCGCTGGGGCTGGTGCCCCTTCCCCAGCAACCGGCTGGAGCTGCTGAGCCAGACCTACCGCGGTGATCTGTACGAAGCCGCGATGGCCCAGGCCGGTCTGCCCTGCCTCTGGCCGGAGCGCCAGCCCTTCGCCCTCGCCGATGGCCGTCGCTTCGACCAGGACGCGCCCCTGCGCTACCTCGACGGCCTCCCCTTCAGCGCCACCCCCACGGTGGAACCGGTGACCCTGCCGCCGGCCACCAGCCCTCGCCCCCTCGCCGCCAGCAGCGATGCCCGCCATGCTTGACACCGGCACACCCAACGTCTCCCCGGCGGGTGCCGTTCCCGCAGCCACCACAACCGGCGCCACCCCGGGGGCCTTCCTCAGCTTCGACGGCGTCGGCCAGGTGTTCCAGACCCGCCGCGGCCCCTTCGAGGCCCTGCGCGACATCAACCTGGAGGTGCAGCAGGGGGAATTCCTCTGCGTGATCGGCCACTCCGGCTGTGGCAAGAGCACCCTGCTGAACATGGTGTCGGGGTTCCTCACCCCCAGCAGCGGCCGGGTGAGCCTGCGGGGGGCACCGATCGAGCGGCCCGGGCCCGACCGGATGGTGGTGTTCCAGAACTACTCGCTGCTGCCCTGGAAGACGGTGCAGCAGAACGTGGAGCTGGCGGTGAAGGCCGCCCGGCCGGAGTTGAGCCCCGGGGCCCGGGCCCAGGTGGTGGAGCACCACCTGGAGATGGTGCACCTGCTCGACGCCCGCCACCAGAAGCCGGCCCAGATCTCCGGCGGCATGCGCCAGCGGGTGGCGATCGCCCGGGCCCTGGCGGTGAATCCGGCCGTGCTGGTGCTGGATGAGCCCTTCGGCGCCCTCGATGCCATCACCAAGGAGGAGCTGCAGGAGGAGCTGCTCGCCATCTGGCAGGAGCAGCGCCCCACGGTGCTGATGATCACCCACGACATCGACGAGGCCCTGTTCCTCGCCGACCGGATCGTGATGATGACCAACGGCCCCTCGGCGACGATCGGCGAGATCCTCGACGTGCCCTTCGATCGCCCCCGCCGCTACGAGACGATCCAGCAGGATCCCCGCTACGGCCAGCTGCGCAACCACGCCCTCGACTTCCTGTTCCGCCGCTATGCCCACGATGACGACTGAGTCGGTGGCGATGGCCATGGGGATGGGCCTGCCGGTGCCGACCACGCTGCGCATCGCCCCCGGCCACACCGTGCTCCTCGATGCCGCCAGCCTGGAGCGCAGCAGCATGGAGCTCAGCCACTGCCTCAGCGTGGCCCAGGGCCTGTTGCGGGTGGCCGTCTCCGGCCCGGACGTCGAGGCCCTCGACAGCACGTCGATCACCCTCGGCTTCCTGCAGGCCGGCGATCAGCTCCCCCTCGACCTGCTGCGCCGCAGCCGCTTCCACCTGGAGGCCCTCACCCCCGTGCGCCTGGAGGAGGGCGGCGGCCTGCTGCCCCCCGAGGGCGCCACCTCCCTGCACGACTGGACCGTGGCCCTGCTGCTGATCCGCCATCTCGGGGAAGCGGAGCAGCGGCTGGCGGCCCTGCTGCAGCTGCTGGTGGAGCGGCTGGGCCACCGCTGCGGCGACTGGTACGAGCTGCCCCTGCACCTCAGCCACCAGCGCCTGGCCGAGCTGGTGGGGCACACGCGGGTCACGGTGACGCGTCAGCTGTCCAAATGGCGCCAGGCGGGTCTGGTGGCCGGCGACACCAACGCCCAGGGGGGTCTGCGGCTGGCCCCGGACCTGGTGGAGGCCTGATCAGGCCCCGGCGGGTTCCAGGCACACCGCGGCGGCCTTGAGTTCGGGCTGCCGGGAGATCGGGCAGCCCAGGTCATGCATCAGCCGGTTGGCCTCACAGGCATTGGCCTGGGAGGCGCCCCAGTGCATCGGCAGGAACACCGTGCCGGGGCGGATGCGGTCGGTGATCTGCACCTTGGCGGTCACGGCGCCGCGGCGGGAGCGGATCCGCGCCCGTTCGCCATCCACCAACCCATGGCGCTCGGCGTCGCCGGGATGGACCTCCAGCAGCGGCTCCGGGTGGGCCTTGGCGATCCGTGCCACGTGGGCGGTGCGGGTCATGGTGTGCCAGTGGCCGAGGTAGCGGCCAACGGTCAGCACCAGCGGGTAGGCGTCGCAGGGGGGTTCGGCGAGGCCCAGGGGCGCATCGGCGACCAGGCGGGCGCGGCCCGTGGGGGTGGGGAAGCGCGCGTCGGTGTAGAGACGGGCCTGACCGCCGCCGGGGGCGGTGCCGGCGGGGAAGGGCCACTGCTGGGGGCCGTGCTCCGCCAGCAGGGCGTGGCTGAGGCCCCCGTGGTCGCAGAGGCGGCCGGCGGTGATCGCCGCGAACTCGGCATACACCTCGGCGCTGGAGCCGTAGCTGAACGCCTCGACGAAGCCCAGACGCCGTCCCAGCTCGGCGAAGACGGCCCAGTCGGGACGGGCCTCACCCGGGGGCTCACGGAAGGCGGCACAGAGGGTCACGCGCCGCTCGGAATTGGTCATCACCCCCTGCTTCTCGCTCCACTGGGCCGCGGGCAGCAGCAGGTGGGCCACGGCGGCGGTCTCGGTGCCGGCATAGGCCTCGCTCAGCACCACCAGCGGGCAGTTCAGGGCCGCCGCCCGCACCCGATCCAGCGAGGGCATGCTCACCAGGGGGTTGGTGGCCGCCACCCACCACAGCCCCAGCTCCCCCCGCTCCATCGCCTCGATCTGCTGCCACACCGCCAGCCCCGGCTCAGGGGCGATGGAGCCGGGCGCCAGGTCCCAGTGGCGCTCCAGCTCGGCCCGGTGCTCGGCCTGGGCCACGGCGCGATAGCCCGGCAGCAGATGGGCCAGGCCTCCAGCCTCGCGCCCGCCCATGGCGTTGGGCTGGCCGGTGAGCGAGAAGGGCCCGGCGCCGGGCCTGCCGATCTGGCCGGTGAGCAGGTGCAGGTTGATGATGCCGCCCACGGTGGCGGTGCCCTCCACGCTCTGGTTCACCCCCATCGACCAGAGACTGAGCAGGGCGTTGCCGCCCCCGCAGGCCGCCGCCGCCGCCCGCAGGTCGGCTTCACCAATGCCGCACAGACGGCTCACCCGCTCCGGCGTCCAGGGCTGCACCAGCTCCCCAAGCGCCTCAAACCCTTCGGTGGCCTGGGCGATGAAGGCGCGATCCAGGTCACCCTCGGCGATCAACAGATGGGCGAGGCCATGCAACAGGGCCAGGTCCGTGCCGGGACGGATCGCCAGGTGCAGATCGGCGGCGTCGCTGGTGGCGGTGGCGCGTGGATCCACCACGATCAGCCGGGGCGTGGTCTTCTGCTTGCGCCGGCGCTTCAGCAGCCGCTGGAACAGCACCGGATGGCACTCGGCGGTGTTGGTGCCGATCAGCAGCACCGTGTCGGCGAGGTCGAGGTCGTCGTAGCAGCAGGGGGGGCCATCGGAGCCGAGGCTGCGGGCGTAGCCGGCCACCGCCGAGCTCATGCACAGCCGCGAGTTGGCGTCGAAGTTGTTGCAGCCCAGGGCCCCCTTGAACAGCTTCTGGGCCAGGTAGTAGTCCTCCGTGAGGAACTGGCCGGAGCCATACATCGCCAGGGCACCGGGACCGCGCGTGGCCAGCTCGGTGGTGATGCGCTCCACCAGCAGCGCGAAGGCCTGCTCCCAGCTGATCGGCGCGAAGGGCTCATCGCGGCTGGCGCGGTAGAGGGGTTGGCGCAGGCGGTTGGGGGCGAGGGTCTCGCCCACGGTGGCGCCCTTGACGCACACCTGACCCAGGGAGGAGGGATGCAGCCGGTCGCCGCGGCTGGTCCAGGGGAGAGCCCCGATGTCCGGAGGCGTGGTGGCGCCAGGGCCTCGGCCGCTGGGACTCTCGTCGTCGTCGCCGGCCAGCTCCTCCCTGGGGGCCGGAGGCCGCAGCTCCAGGCCGCAGCCCACGCCGCAGTAGGGGCACTGGCTGCGGGCACCTGGGAGGGTGGACGAACTCAAGCGGCGGCGGCGCGGTGCTGCATTCGACCAAGGCGCCGGAGCCGCAGCGGTGTCGGTTGCTACGAACGCCACGCACCCCCGCTCGCGAGGATCACACCCCACCGCGAGGCACCTTGTCCCTGCCGCTGCGCTGCTGCCTGCTGAGCGGTGGGGAGAGCCGGCGCATGGGGCGCGACAAGGCCCTGCTGCCCCATCCCAGCGGGGGCACCTGGCTGGAGCGCAGCCTGGCGCTGCTGGCGGAACTCGGGGCACCCGTGACCCTGCTGAGCCGCCACCGGGCCCACGGCGCCCTCGCCCGGGCCTGGGCGGACCGGAGCCTGGGCGGGACCCGCGCCTGCATCGGTGCCGAGCCGGGGGCGACGGCCCTGGAGGTCCTGCAGGAGCCTGCGCCGTGGCAGGGGCCACTGCTGGCCCTGGCGCGGCTGATGGAGCGCTACCCGAACGAACGCCTGCTGCTCTGCCCGGTGGACATGCCCTGGCTGGACATCGCCACCCTCGCGGATCTGCGGGCGGCAGCCACGGCGGATCCGGCCCGGATCCACACCGCCCACGACGGCCGCCGCCTGCAGCCGCTGCTGGGCCTTTACCCCGCCGATGGGCAGCACCGCCGGTCGCTGGCGGCCTTCACAGCCGCCGGGGGCCGCAGCCTGCAGCGCTGGCTGGCTGGCGTCGGCCACACCCCGGTGCCCCTGCCCGCCGGTCCCCTGCGCAACGCCAACCGCCCGGAGGATCTGACGGATCTGGTGGCGCCGGACGGTGGGCCGCTGCCGGATCGACAACGGCCCGAACCCACGGCCTAGCCTCCGTCCATGGCTGCTCCATCCACGGCCTTTCCGCCTCTGGATCGCCACGGCCGCCCCCCGGGGGTGCTGCGCCTCTCGCTGACGGCGCGCTGCAACCTGGCCTGCCCCTACTGCCTGCCGGACGATCGGGATCCCCCTGGGCTGCTCAGCACCGCCGAGCGGGTGGCGCTGGTGACGGCCGCGGTGGGGCTGGGGGTCCACAGTCTGCGGCTGACGGGCGGCGAGCCGCTGCTGCATCCCCGGCTGGAGGAGCTGATCGCGGCACTGCGACCGCTGCGGGAGGCGGGCGGGCTGCGGGAGATCGCCCTCACCAGCAACGGCAGCCTGCTCAGCGCCGCGCGGGCCCGGGCCCTGCGGGCCGCCGGCCTGGACCGGATCACCCTCAGCCTGGACGGGGCCGACGGGGCCAGCGTGGCGCGGATGGCGGGACTGGAGGCAGCGGCCCCCGGCCCGGGCGAGACGCTTCTGGCCCGGGTGCTGGCGGCCATCGAGCACGCCCGTGCCGCCGGCTTCGATCCGGCCGCCGGCCAGCTCAAGCTCAACAGCGTGATCGCCCGTGGCCGCAACGACGACCAGCTGCTGCCCCTGGCGGCCCTGGCCCGGGAGCGCGGACTGGAGCTGCGCCTGATCGAGTTCATGGACGTGGGCAGCCGCAACGGCTGGAGCCCGGAGCAGGTGCTGCCGGCGGCCGAGATGGTGCGCCGCATCGGCGCGCGCTGGCCCCTGGAGCCCCTGGGCCGCCCCAGCCACGGCACCGCCAGCCGCTGGCGCTACTGCGACGGCGGCGACCCCGAGGGCCAGGCGAGGGGGCCTGGCGGCAGCCAGCTGGCGGTGGTGGCCTCGATCAGCGCCCCCTTCTGCGGCGACTGCAACCGCCTGCGCATCACCGCCGACGGCGTGGTCTACACCTGCCTGTTCGCCGCCAGCGGCACGGACCTCAAGCCTGTCCTGCGCGGCGGCGCGGCGGGCCCGGACACCGCGGACCTGAGCCAGGCCCTGTCCGCCCTGTGGCGCCGGCGCGACGACCGCTACAGCGAGGAGCGCAGTGCCGCCCTTGCGGGCGGGGCCGGCCCTGGTTCCGCCAGCCCCCAGCCCCACGCCGAGATGGCCTACCTGGGGGGGTGAGGGACCCGATCGGGGGCTGGCGTGGTCCCAGAGGGCGTAGGCGCGGTCGCCGCAGACGCCCCGTTCGGTCACCAGGGCCTGCACCCGTCCCGCCACCGGCTCGCCCATGGCCTCCGCCAGCCAGGAACCGGACACGCTGCTGATCGGCGCATTCAACCGCCGGCGACACCCGGCTGACGCTCGCCGGGACCAGCCCTACAGCCAGTGGTGGGGGTAGGGCAGCGCGCCCCTCACCCAGCGGCTGAAAGCCCAGGCCAGCAGCACCAGCAACAGCGAGCCGCTGAGCACCGGAAACACCACAAAGGGCAGCTTCGCCCCGAGGAACACCCCCAGAAAGGCCAGGCCACCGGCGGGCGGATGCAGACAGCGCAGGAGCTGCCCCAGCAGGATCGTGAGTCCCACCACCAGGGCGATCACCAGCGGCCCACGGCCCCCCAGCGCCACCGCCGCCACCGCCAGCAGCGCGCCGACGGTGTTGCCCAGCACGATGTTGCGGGGCTGGGCCAGGGGGCTGGCGGGGTAGCCGAACAGCAGCACACTCGAGGCACCCAGGGGCGCCGCGATCAGCAGCTTGCCGCTCCAGGCGCTGAGCAGGCTCAGCAGGCTGATGGCCACCAGGGCCCCAAGCCAGGTGACTCCCACCTGATGGGCTCGGAAGCGCGGCTGATAGGCCCGGCCACGGCGGCGTTGGCGCCGCAGCAGCACCCCAAGACGGCGCCAGCCCAGGCTCGTCGTCATGGCACAGCGGGCCGGTCGGGGGACTCCGTGAGCCGCGGCAGCAGCTGCACCAGGTTGCAGGGGCGGGTGCCGG
Organism: Vulcanococcus limneticus LL; assembly: GCF_943369875.1. Taxonomy (GTDB): domain Bacteria; phylum Cyanobacteriota; class Cyanobacteriia; order PCC-6307; family Cyanobiaceae; genus Vulcanococcus; species Vulcanococcus limneticus_A. Next base: position 30,531 of record NZ_CALROT020000012.1, on the reverse strand, counting down.
CATCGAGCTGGGCGCGGATCAGCCGATCCCAGGCGGTGGACACGGCATCGAGGGAGCCTGGAAGCACAAAGATCACCGTGCCGTTGGCCACGCCGGCCAGGCAGCGACTCTGCAGCGTGCTGGTGCCGATCGTCTCGAAGGAGAGCACGCGGAACAACTCCCCGAAGCCCTCGATCGTCTTGTCGAGCAGGGGCGCCACGGCCTCGGGGGTGCCATCGCGGCCGGTGAGGCCGGTGCCGCCGGTGCTGAGCACCACCTGCACGGCGGCATCGGCGATCCACTGGCTCACCACGGCGCGGATGGCGTAGCGGTTGTCGGGCACGATGGCGCGCGCCGCGAGCCGATGGCCCGCGGCCGTGAGCCGTTCCAGCAGGGCGTCGCCGGAGGGATCGTCGCTGGTGGGGTCGGCGCTGCGCCGGTCCGACACGGTGAGCAGAGCGATGGCGAGGCTCATGCAGGCACCGCCTCCACCACGCTGGTCGGCGAAGGGGTGGGGTGGATGGCGGCCAGCCGCAGACCCGCCCGCTCCAGGAGCCGGGCGTACTCCTCGGGGGTGCGTTCGCGGCCGCCCTCGGTCATCACGAGCATGTTGAGATCGAGCAGCTTGCTCGGCGATGGATCGTTGCCGGGGGGGAGCACCTGCTCCAGGATCAGCACCCGGCCGCCAGGGGGGAGGGCCTCTCGGATCAGCCGCAGGATGGTGAGGCAGGCGTCATCGTCCCAGTCGTGGAGGATGTGCTTGAGCAGATAGGCATCGCCACCGGACGGCACGGCCTCAAAGAAGTTGCCACCCTCCACGCTCAGACGGCCCTGCAGGTCGGGCGGCACCGTCGCGGACGCCACCACCGCCGGCTGATCCACGAGGGTGCCGCGCAGGTGACCGTGGCGGCGCAGAACCGCCTGGAGCAGCGCGCCGTGGCCGCCGCCCAGATCGACCAGGTGCGTGATCCCCTCGAAGCCATAGACGGCCAGCAACGCCTCGATCTCCACGCGGGAGAAGTCGGTCATGGCGCCATCGAAGATCGCGCCCCGCTCGGGGTTCTGGGCATACCAGGCGAAGACCGGCTCGCCGTAGCGGTGGGGGAAGGCGTTCTCGCCCGTGCGCACGCTGTGGAGCAGATCGCCCCAGGCCTCGTAGTGCTCGCCGCCGAGCATGCGCACGAACTGGCGCTGGGAGCCAGGGTGGTCGGAGCGCAGCAGCTCGGCCAGCGGGGTGAGCGCGAACCGGCGCGGAGCTGTTTCTGTGAACACGCCGAGGCTGGCCAGGCCCCGCAGCAGGCGGAACAGGCTGTCGGGATCGGCACCGACGGCGGGCGCCAGCTCCTCCACCGAGCGCTCACCCGCCACCAGCTGGTCGGCCAGCCCGAGCTCAGCCGCCACGTGGAGCATCTGCGTCACCCAGTTGCCGGTGGCGAGCTGGAGGAACTGGGAGGTGGTGAGGTCCATACCGATCGAGCCACGCCTGGGGAGGTCTACACCGATTCGCCCAAGCGGGCACGCGGGAGCAGGGCAGATCGCCAACGCCGAGGCTGAGGGGTCAGGGGCGCGCGGCGGGCCGTCCTGGCGTGGTGCGCCTGGCGCTGGCCATGAAGGGTGGGCCGGATCTGTGCTTGCATCCAGCGGCGAGCCCTGCCCACTGACGGCACCCGCACCGATGACCCTCACCCCCGCCAGCCCCCCCGCGACGGCCCCGCCCAACTGGGTGGACAACGGCAACCCCCTGGGCTGGGCGATCGACCGGCTGCTGGCGATCGAGCCCCTGCGCCGGCTGCTGTTCCTGCAGGCCCGCCAGCTGATCATCCGCACCGCGGAACAGCGGGGCATCGCCTGGCGCGCCCGCCGCGAGCAGCTCCAGCACCAGGCCGAACCCCTGTTGGCGGCCAGCACCAACCCCGCCACCGAGATCCCCGCCTACTACCGCGCCCGCTTCCACGCCTACCAGCAGGGCAACCTCTGCTGGGCCGCCGCCTGCGAGGCCGAGCAGGCCACCGATTCGATGGCCCTGCGGGTGTGGCCCGAGGAGTCGCTGGCGCCGGCCGAGGCCCAGACGCGCCTGCGCACGGCGATCGTTGCCGCGATCGAACCCAGCCTGAGCGGCCCCGTGCACGACGCCCTCGACGTGGGCTGCTCGGTGGGGGTGGGCACCCTGGCCCTCAAGGACTGGCTCGATGGCCGTGAGGGCCGGGACGTGGCCGTGAGCGGCCTGGATCTCTCCCCCGAGATGCTGGCGGTGGCCCGGGTGCGCGACGCGGAGGGGCGCATCCGCGCCTGGCACCACGCCGCCGCCGAGGCCAGCGGGCTGCCATCAACGAGCTTTGACCTGATCACCCTGCAGTTCGTGTGCCACGAGCTGCCCAGCGATGCCACCCGCGCCATCCTGCGCGAGATGGCCCGGCTGCTGCGCCCCGGCGGCGTGCTGGCCCTGGTGGACCAGGACCCCGACTCGGAAGTGATCCGCCGCCTGCCGGCCCCGATCGCCACCCTGCTCAAGAGCACCGAGCCCTACCTGGAGGCCTACTTCCGCCTCGACCTGCCCGCCGCCCTGGCGGAGGCCGGCTTCCACGGGGTGCAGCGCGAGGCCTGCGACCCGCGCCACCGCGTGCTGGTGGCGACGCGATGAGCGGGGCGATCGGGACAGCCCATGGGGCAGAGGCCGGCCTGACGATCCAGGTGCGCCTGTTCGCCAGCCTGCGGGAACGGGCCGGCTGGGCCGCGCGCCCGCTGGCCCTGGCGGCGGGGAGCACACCGGAGCGGATCTGGCGGGAGCTGGGGCTGGGTGAGGGCGCCATCCCGACCACAGTGCGGGTGGCCGTAAACCAGGCCTTCGCCAGCCCGCACCAGGCCCTGGCCCCCGGCGACGAACTGGCCTTCCTGCCGCCGATCAGCGGTGGCTGAGGCGCGTCCGATCCCGGTGGAGGTGCAGCTGCACGCCGGGCCCTTCGATCCCCTGGCGCTGCTGGCCGGGGGGCCAGGCGGCGGCCAGCCGGGCGGGTGGTGCGGCGCCCTGGGGCTGGAGGTCCCGGCGGCCGAGGCCTACTTCGTCGGCCGGGTGCGGGGCACGGCGGCCACTGGCGGGCCGCTGGAGGCCCTGGAGCTGGAGCACTACCCCGGCATGACCGAGCGCCAGCTGCAGGCCCTGGCCCAGGCCTGCGCCGCCCGCCATGGCGTGGCCGCCGTGCTGGTGGCCCACCGGGTGGGCCGGGCCCGGCCCGGCGAGGCCCTGGTGCTGGTGGCCGTGGCCGCCGACCGCCGCGGCCCGGCCCAGCGCTGCGGCGCCGAGCTGCTGGAGGCCCTCAAGCACGAGGCCCCCTTCTGGAAGCGCGAGTGGAGCGGCGGCGTGGGCACCTGGGTGGAGGGCAACACGCCACTGGGGTGAGGGCCCCGCCTCACGGCTGAACCCATGGCCCGCCGTTGGCATCCGCCGCAGAGCCCCGCCACCGACCATCAGACGATCGGCAGCCGCAGCAGCTGGGCCCAGAGCGCGCTGCCCGCCGCCAGGCTGCCCGCCTCGGCCGGGATCTCCAGCAGCAGGTCGGCGCCCTGGAGGGAGCCGATGCGGGAGGAGGCCTGGCTGCCCTCCACCAGGGCCAGCAGTTCCCCCTCCGGCCCCACCTGCAGGCGGGCCCGGGCCAGCTCGGGCCGCCCCGGGCCGCGCTTCAGATCCGCCGCCAGGCACACCTTCAGCCGCGGCAGCAGCTGGGGCTCGGCCCCCTCCAGGGCCTGCAGGGCCGGCCAGAGCAGCTGCAGCGCCGTGATCGCCGCCGCCACCGGATTGCCCGGCAGGCCGAAGAAGGGCCTGCCGCCCAGCTCACCGAAGGCGAAGGGCCGACCGGGCTTGAGGAACAGCTTCCAGAAGTCCACGGCACCAAGCTCGGCCAGCAGCGGCCGGATCCAGTCGCTGTCGCCGGCGGACACCCCGCCGGTGCTCACCACCACATCGCAGCGGCCGGCCAGCTCCAGCAGGACCGCCCGCAGGGCTTCGGGGGCATCGCCCACCACCCGCCGCTCGGCCACGGCGTAACCGAGCCGGGCCAGCAGGGCCTCCAGCAGGGTGCCATTGCTCTCCCAGATCTGGCCCGGGCCGCGGGGCTGGCCGGCGGGCACCAGCTCATCGCCGCTCACCAACAGACCGATCCGGGGACGGGGCCGCAGCGCCAGCTCCGCCACGCCGCAGCCGGCCAGCCTGCCCAGGTCGGCCGGGCCCAAGCGCACACCGGCGGGCAGCAGCTCCTGGCCGGCGGCGGCCTCCTCCGCGGCGGCGCGGATCCAGGGGTTGGCGCTGGCCTCCCGAGCCAGGCGGATCTGGGGGGGCGTCGCCTCCACCTCCACCAGCTCTTGGGCCAGCACCCGGGTCGCCCCCTCCGGCAGGGGCGCACCGGTGAGGATCCGGACCGCCTCGCCGGCCTCCAGCCGATCGGGCTCGTCCCCCGGCCCGCCGGCGCGGCGGAAGGGCGCCCCCGGCGCTGAGCGGCCCACCACGGGCCAGGTGTGTCCCAGCTGCGGGACACTCGCCTCCGCGACGGCGTAGCCATCCAGGATCGCGGCGCGGAAGCCCGGCACCGCCGCGCTGGCGCGCACCGGCTTGGCGCTCACCCGCCCCAGGGCCGCGGCCAGCGGCAGGCGCTCGACCGCCTGCGGATCCCGGGCGGCGATGGTCTCCAGAATGCGTCGGCGGGCCTGCTCCAGCGGCAGTCCCTCGGCGGGGAACGGCTCAGACGATCGAGCGGGATCGGCCATGGGACGCTCAGGCACGGGAGCCCACAGCGGCGGGATGGCGCCAGGGGCCGTGGCGTCCCCCCGTCTTCTCCAGCAGCCGCACCGGGCCGATGGTCATGGCCGGATCGGCCGACTTCACCATGTCGTAGAGGGTGAGCAGGCCCACCTGCACGGCCGTGAGCGCCTCCATCTCCACGCCGGTGGGGCCGGTGGTGCGGGCCGCCGCCTCGAGGCGCAGGCCGCTGCCGTCGGCGGCGGGCTCGATGCGCACCTCCAGGCCCGTGAGCGCGATCGGATGGCAGAGGGGGATCAGCTCCCAGGTGCGCTTGGCACCCTGGATCGCCGCCACCCGCGCCACCGCCAGCACGTCGCCCTTGGCGGCCCGGCCCTCCAGCACCAGGGCCAGCACCGCCGGATCCATCGCCAGGAACCCCTCGGCCACGGCGCGGCGGTCGCTGGCGGGCCGGTCGCCCACCTCCACCATGTGCACCTCGCCGCTGGCGTTGAGGTGGCTGAGGCCGGCGCCGGCGGGATCAGGGGGCATCGGCACGGGGAGCGCTGGCCCCATCCTGCTGGCCGGCACCCCGGGTGGGCAGCAGGGCCCGATAGGCGTCGGCCTCCAGGGGACGGCTGAACCAGTAGCCCTGGTAGGTCTGGCAGCCGAGCTCCTGCAGCACCGCCAGCTGGGCCTCGGTCTCGACCCCCTCGGCCAAGGTGGCGAGCCCGAGCCCCTCGCCCATGGCCAGGGCCGTGCGCACGATCATGCGGGCCGACTGGCTGGTCTGCAGGTCGGCCACGAAGCTCTGGTCGATCTTGAGCTTGTGGATCGACAGGCGGTTGAGCACCTCCAGGGAGGAATAGCCGGTGCCGAAATCATCGAGGGCCAGGCGCACGCCGAGGGCCGCCAGGGCCTCCATCTGGGGGATGGCGCCGGCCATCGGCAGGATGCACGACTCGGTGATCTCCAGCTCGAGCAGATCCGCCGGCAGCCGGTAACGGGCCAGCAGCGTGGCGATCTGATCGAGCAGGGGCGGCAGGGTGCACTCGAACTGGCGGGGCGAGAGGTTCACCGCCAGCCGCGGCGGCTGGAGCCCCGCATCGAGCCAGGCCCGCTGCTGGCGGCAGGCCTCCTCCAGCACCCACTGGCCCAGGGGATGAATCAGGCCCGTGCGCTCGGCGATGGCCACGAAGTGGGCGGGTGACACCGGACCATGCACCGGATCGTTCCAGCGCAGCAGGGCTTCGCAGCCCACCAGCCGGCCCTGGGCATCCTGCTGCGGCTGGTAGACGAGGCGCAGGCTGCCGGCCGCGATGGCCTGGCTGAGGCGGGCCTCCAGGGCCATCTCCTGGCGCAGCTCGCTGGTGAAGGCCTGCTCGTAGAGCAGGGCGGTGCCCGGCGCGATCTCCCGGGCCCGGGCGAGGGCCGTGGCGGCCGCCTGCAGCAGGTCCTCCGCCTGGCGGCCGTGGGTGGGGGCCAGGCTGTAGCCGGCGCTGAAGCCGAGCCACATCGCGGCCCCGGCCTCCGGGGCCTCCAGCTGAGCCAGATGGCGGCGCAGGTCCTGCACCACGGCCTCCGCCTGGGCCGGATCCAGCAGCTCGCGGACCACCAGGAACTCATCGCCACCGAGCCGGGCCAGCAGATCGCGGGGGCCGGCCCACTGGCGCAGCCAGTCGGAGACCGTGCGCAGCAGGGCATCGCCGGCGGCGCGTCCGAAGCTGTGGTTCACCCGCCGGAAGCCGTCCAGGTCAAGCCAGAGCACCAGCTGGGCGCGGTCCGGGGCCTCGGCCAGCCGCCGCTCCAGCTCCCGGCGGGTGGCCTCGGCATTGGCCAGACCGGTGAGGGGGTCCCGGAAGGCGAGGTCGGTGAGGTCGGCCACGGCCCGGCGCAGCTCGGTGAGATCGCGGAGCAGCACGCTGCCCACTGCCCCGGACTCCCGCTCCCCCACCCCATCCGTCCGGGGCATGAGCTCCACCCCCACCAGGCGGGGTGTGCCATCGGCTGCCAGCAGCGGCAGCTCGAACTGGCGGGCCTGCCCGGCCAGCAGGGCCCCCCAGTACTGCTCGAAGGCCGGGCGGCCGGCCGGCGCCACGAACTCCACCAGCCGCCGTCCCTCCAGCGTCCCCTCGGGCACGGCCAGGAGGCGATGCAGGGCGGGATTGGCGAACAGCAGGCGGGTGCTGGCATCGAGCTGGCCCAGCCCATCGGCGAGCTGGGCCACCAGCTCCCGGTAGCGCCCCTCGCTGCTGCGCAGCGAGCTGATCAGGGCCGCCTGCACCTGCCGCGCCGCCTCGCTCGACTGCAGCTGCCGCCGCTCACCGATGTCGCGCAGGGCGAGGGTCCAGCGGGGGTCGCCGACGGCGTCCAGGCGGTGGGCCTCGAGCTCGAGCGCTACGGGTCCGCCGCCCTCCGGCGCGAGATCGAGCTCCATGCGCAGCGGATCGCCGCCGGCGAGACCGGCCAGCCGCTGCTCGAACACCAGGGCCTGGCCGGGATTGGGGATCCAGCGCTGCAGGGGCTGGCCATAGAGCGCCGTCTGGGGAACCCCCAGCAGCGCGGCACAGCGGGCATTGGCCTCCAGGATCCGGCCGGCCGGGCCCACGAGCAGCAGCAGATCGCCGCTGAACTGCACCATCTGGCGCAGGTGCGGCAGGGCGTGGACCGCCGCGTCGAGCTCGTGGCGCAGGCGCCGGATCTCGCGCTCCAGACGGCGGGGGTCCTCAGCGGCGGGCGACCCCGGCGCGGTCATCGACAGGCGAGACCGGGCGGCGGCTCATGCAGGGCGCCCTGCACGAAGGCCTCCACGGCCGGCCGGTCCTGCAGGCCCAGATGGCGGGCGCCGGTGGGGGCCAGCATGCAGGGGATGCGGTCGAGCTCCAGGCTCCACCAGCTGGTGATCCGCTGCAGCTGGCCTGGATCGAGGAAGCGCTCGTCATCCCAGGCGAGTCCCGCCTGGGCGAGGCAGTCCGCGAGCTCCTCCGGGGCGGCGATGTTGCGCTTCTGGCGCCAGAAGCGCCGGAAGATGGCCTGGCGCAGGGCCGGCGCCCGCTCGGGATGGTCGGCCTCGATCGCCGCCTGCAGCAGCAGGGCGGTCTGGGAATTCACCCAGACCGGCGGCAGCTGCACCTCCACCTCCGGCGCCCGCCGCTGCACGTCGCTCACCTCGCTGTGCAGGATCGCCACGTCGTCGGGGCGGTTGCTGGCGCTGAGATCCCTGGGGAGGTGGGGCTTGTGCTCCACGCCGACCCAGAACACCCGGCCGGCCAGATCCAGCTCGGTGAGCCACTCGTTGAGGGTGTAGCAGTAGGGGCAATTGAAGTCGGACACCACCACGACCCGGCTGCTGAGAAGCTCCGGGGGGAGGGGTCGCGCAGCTTCCAGGGACGCCACCGCCGGCAGGTCAACACTTAACTATAGGTAGGAAGCAGCGTGGTGCCCGCCGCCTGGCCCCGGCCCCCATGGGAAGGTGAGGCACTCCGGGTCCGTCGCGATGCGCTGGTCGCGCCCCTCCACCACCCTCTGCGCCTTCCTCACCCTGCTCAACGACCGGCTGGGGGAGAGCATCGTGTTTCCGCTGCTGCCCTACCTGCTGGCCAGCTTCAGCGGCAGCGGCCGCACCCTGGGGCTGCTGGCCGGCAGCTACGCCGTGGCCCAGTTCGCCTTCACGCCCCTGATCGGCGCCCTCAGTGATCGCTTCGGCCGCCGACCGGTGATGGCCGGCTGCGTGGCCGGCTCGGTGCTGGGCCTGGGCCTGTTCGCCCTCACGATCACGATCGACTGGGAGGCGGTGCCCTGGGCCGCGGGCACCGCCCTGCCGCTGACGCTGCTGTTCGTGGCCCGGCTGATCGATGGCGTGAGCGGCGGCACCGCCGCCACCGCCGGCGCCGTGCTGGCCGACATCTCCACCCCCGAGAACCGGGCCAAGGCCTTCGGACTGATCGGCGTGGCCTTCGGCCTGGGCTTCATCCTCGGCCCCGCCCTCGGCGGCCTTCTGGCCGGGGTGGCCGTGACCCTGCCGGTGTGGGCAGCGGCCGGCTTCGCCCTGGTGAACCTGCTGCTGGTGCTGGGCCTGCTGCCGGAGACCCACCCGATCGAGGCACGGCTGCCGCTGCCGCGCAAGCGCGAGCTCAACCCCTTCACCCAGCTGCGGCGCGTGTTCACCAACCCCCAGGTGCGGCGCCTCTGCCTGGCCTTCTTCCTGTTCTTCCTGGCCGTCAACGGCTTCACCGCCGTGCTGGTGCTCTATTTCAAGCAGGCCTTCGGCTGGGGGCCGGCCCCGGCCGCCACCGCCTTCCTGGTGGTGGGCGTGGTGGCCACGCTGGTGCAGGGCGGCCTGATCGGCCCGCTGGTGCAGCGCTTCGGCGAGTGGCGGTTGAGCCTGGCGGGCCTGGGCTTCGTGATGGCGGGCTTCCTGCTGGTGCCCCTGGCCACCCCCGCCAACGCCCAGCCGCTGGTGTTCATCGCCGTGGCGATCCTGGCCCTGGGCACCGGCCTGGTGACGCCCTGCCTGCGCAGCCTGGTGTCGCGCCGCCTGGATGACTCCGGCCAGGGCGCGGCCCTGGGCAGCCTGCAGGGGCTGCAGAGCCTGGGCAGCTTCGTGGGGCCGCCCCTGGCTGGAGTGGCCTACGACCTGGTGGGCCGCCAGAGCCCCTTCTGGCTGGGCATCGCCCTGATGCTGGGGGTGGTGGCGCTGGTGGCCGGGCGCGCGCCGGGGCCGGAGCGGAGCCCCGCCTGAGCCGGCAGCCGGCGGACCGTCAAGCGGGGGGAACACGGAGCGGGCCGGAGGGGCTGGCTATGGTTCCAGCTGGGGAAAAGTCGCAGGGGCGGAACGGGCAATGGCACAACCAGTGGTCGCTCCGGAGCACTACATCAACCGGGAGCTGAGCTGGATCGCCTTCAACCAGCGGGTGCTGTCCCAGGCCCTGAGCGAGCACACGCCCCTGCTGGAGCAGGCCAAGTTCAGCGCCATCTTCAGCAACAACCTCGATGAGTTCTTCATGGTGAGGGTGGCCTCCCTGAAGTCGCAGATCGAGGCGGGCCTGCAGACCCTCAGCGACGACGGCGCCACCCCCAGCCAGCAGCTGGAGCGGATCCGCGAGGGCCTGCTGCCCCTGCTGGAGCAGCAGCAGGCCCACTACCGCCACTACCTCAAGCACCAGCTGTCCGAGCACGGCGTGCAGCTGCTCGACTACACGCGGCTGAGCCGCCGCCAGAAGGAGTGGGTGAACGCCTACTTCCAGAACGCCATCTTCCCGGTGCTGACCCCCCTGGCGGTGGATCCGGCCCACCCCTTCCCCTTCATCAGCAACCTCAGCCTCAACGTGGCCGCCCTGATCCGCGACCCGGACACAGGACACCAGCAGTTCGCGCGGGTGAAGGTGCCCCAGAAGAACCTGCCGCGCTTCGTGCAGATCCCCACGGAGCTGAGCGAGCACGAGCCCACGCCGATCTACACGGCGGTGCCCCTGGAGCAGGTGGTGGCCTTCAACCTCGAACTGCTGTTCCCCGGCATGACGATCGAGGGGCACTACTTCTTCCGCGTCACCCGCGACGCCGACCTGGAACTGCGCGACCTGGAGGCCGACGACCTGATGGAGGCCCTGCAGGAGGGCCTGCGCAAGCGCCGCCGCGGCGGCGAGGTGGTGCGCCTCGAGGTGGCCGACGAGATGCCCGACGAGGTGGTGGACCTGCTGATGGAGGGCACGGCCGTGGAGCCCGACGACCTCTACCGGATCAACGGCCCCCTGGGGCTCGACGACCTGATGAGCCTGCTGGCGATCCCCCTGCCCCATCTCAAGGACAAGCCCCACCTGGGCCGCACCGCCAAGGCCCTGGTGCGCACCCAGAAGAGCCGGCTGGAGGACGGTTCGATCAAGGCCGAGGAGTTCGAGAGCATCTTCTCAGTGCTGCGCCGCGGCGACGTGCTGCTGCACCACCCCTTCGATCTCTTCTCCACCTCGGTGGAGGAGTTCATCAACCAGGCCGCCGACGACCCCTCGGTGCTGGCCATCAAGATGACCCTCTACCGCACCTCCAAGGACTCGCCGATCATCGCGGCGCTGATCCGCGCCGCCGAGAACGGCAAGCAGGTGATGGCGCTGGTGGAGCTCAAGGCCCGCTTCGATGAGGACAACAACATCCAGTGGGCGCGCCAGCTCGAGCGCTCCGGCGTGCACGTGGTGTACGGGGTGCTGGGGCTCAAGACCCACACCAAGATCACGCTGGTGGTGCGCAAGGAGAAGGAACGGCTGCGCAGCTACTGCCACATCGCCACCGGCAACTACAACTCCAAGACCGCCAGCCTCTACACCGACCTGGGCCTGCTCACGGCCCGCCCGGAGCTGGGCCAGGACATGGCCGAACTGTTCAACTACCTCACCGGCTTCTCCAAGCAGCAGAACTTCCGCCGCCTGCTGGTGGCGCCGGTGACCCTGCGCAAGGGCATGGAGGCGCTGATCATCCGAGAGACCGAGCACGCCCTGCTGGGCAAGCCGGCCCACATCAAGGCGAAGATGAATGCGCTGGTGGATCCGCGCATCATTGCCCTGCTCTATGAGGCCTCCCAGGCCGGGGTGGAGGTTGATCTGGTGGTGCGGGGCATGTGCAGCCTGCGGCCGGGCCTGGCGGGCATCAGCGACAACATCCGTGTCAGCAGCGTGATCGGGCGCTTCCTGGAGCACTCACGCCTGTTCTGGTTTGCCAACGGCGGCGATGAAGAGATGTATATCGGCAGCGCCGACTGGATGCCGCGCAACCTGGATCGCCGGGTGGAGGCGGTGACGCCGATCGAGGATCCACTGCTGCGCCAGCGCCTGGAAGCCCTGATCGACAGCTATCTGAACGACAACTCCAGCGCCTGGGACATGCAGAGCGATGGGCGCTTCCTGCAGCGGGTGCCGGAGGGAGATGTGGAACTTGCCGTGCAGCGGCAGCTGATCGACGGCTGGCGCCGAGGACTAGAGACTGTCGCCTGAGATACAACAACGCCACATGGTCAACTGAACAGATCGGCAGCGGCGTCCCTTGCACCGCAAGCGAAGGACCCTCAAAAACGGTGGCAATTCCTACCAGATGTCTTCCGATTTACATCGGTGACCACTTGCCAACGGTGCTACATTCCGGCCACATCAAATCAGGAGGCCGGGGGTCATGGGGACACCTCAGCATTCCAACCCAGTTGGATCGAGCCGCGATCCACGATCGTCGGGCTCCAGGGCCGGCGATGAGGGGGATGGCGCCCCAGCCTCCGGGCCTGGAGACGCCTCGGCCTCCGGCATTCAGCTGATCGCCAAGTCGTCGCTCAGCAAAGCCGCCATCACCAAGACCGCAGCGACCAAGGCGCCCGTCGCCAAGACCGGTGGCGCCCGCCAGGGTGGACGCCTCGGCGCCGATTCGATCGGCTGGTACCTCAGCAACATCGGCCGTGTGCCGCTGCTGACGCCCGCCGAAGAGATCGAGCTTGCCCACCATGTGCAGGCGATGAAGCGCCTGCAGGCCCTGCCGGTTGACGAACTGACCCCCCGCCAGCGCCATCAGATCCGCATGGGCACCCGGGCCCGCGATCGCATGATGGCCGCCAACCTGCGATTGGTGGTGAGCGTCGCCAAGAAGTATCAGAACCAGGGCCTGGAACTGCTCGATCTGGTGCAGGAAGGGGCCATCGGCCTGGAGCGCGCCGTCGACAAGTTCGACCCGGCCATGGGCTACAAGTTCTCCACCTATGCCTATTGGTGGATCCGCCAGGGCATGACCCGGGCCATCGACAACAGCGCCCGCACGATCCGCCTGCCGATCCACGTGAGCGAGAAGCTCTCGAAGATGCGGCGCGTCACCCGGGAGCTGTCGCACCGCTTCGGCCGCCAGCCCAACCGGCTGGAGCTGGCCCACGCCATGGGCATGGAGCCCAGGGAACTGGAGGAGCTGATCGCCCAGAGCGCCCCCTGCGCCTCCCTCGATGCCCACGCCCGCGGCGAGGAGGACCGCAGCACCCTCGGTGAGCTGATCGCCGATCCGGCCAGCCACAGCTCCATGGATTCCATGGACCGCAGCCTGCAGAAGGAGCACCTGGGTGCCTGGCTGGCCCAGCTCAACGAGCGCGAGCAGAAGATCATCAAGCTGCGCTTCGGCCTGGAGGGCAGCGAACCGCTGACCCTGGCCGAGATCGGCCGCCAGATCAACGTGTCGCGCGAGCGGGTGCGGCAGCTGGAGGCCAAGGCGATCCTCAAGCTGCGGCTGATGACCAACTACCAGCAGGCCGCCTGACGCCGCCCCTCAGCCCGTGGCGGCTGGCCCGGTTGCTGATTGGATAGGCGGGTCCGGTTCGGTTCCATGCCCAGCCCCGCCCTGCTGCAGCCCCAGCTGCTCGGCATCGCCCTGGTGGGGCTGTGGCTGGCGGCCCTGGCCGCAGCGGCCCTGGCGGTGCGTCGCACCTGGCCGGAGCAGCGCGAATGGAGCCGCAAGCTGGTGCACATCGGCACCGGCGCCGTGGTGCCGATCGCCTGGGCCACCGGCATCGAGCGCGGCATCGCCCTGCCGGCCGCGGCGACGATCACCCTGCTGGCGGCCCTCAACCACCGGCTGCGGGTGCTGCCGGCGATCGAGGACGTGGGACGCCACAGCTATGGCACCGTCGCCTATGGCGCCGCGATCACGGCCCTGCTGGCCCTGTTCTGGCCCGCCCACCCGGCGGCGGTCACGGCCGGCGTGCTGGTGCTCGCCCTGGGCGATGGCACGGCGGGCCTGATCGGTCCGCTGTGGCCGTCCCCCAGCTGGACGCTGTGGGGGCACCGCAAGTCGCTGCTGGGCACCGGTGCCATGGCGGCGGTGAGCCTGGTGGCGCTGCTGGTGCTCTGGGGCCTGCTGGTGGCGGGGGGATGGGCCAGCGGCGTGCCCATCCCCGTGCCCAGCCCGGCGGCCCTGGTGCTGATCGTGGCGGTGGGGGTGGCCCTGGAGCAGGTGGCCCTGCTGGGCCTCGACAACCTCACCGTGCCGCTGGCGGTGGGTCTGCTCTGGTATCTGCTGGCACGGCCGACGTGAGGCCTCAGGCCCGCAGCATCGCCTCGCAGCGCCGCTGCCAGTCGTGCTGGCTGCCGAGCCCGGCCACCAGCAGCCGATCGGAGGGCTCCTCCCGCAGGCGCCGCTGCCACTGGCGGATCGCCTCGGCCCGCTCCATCCAGCAGTCGAGCACGGTGCGCTGGATCACGCCGGAATCCCACTGGCGCTGGCGGGCGGTGTCGAGGGCCCAGGCCAGCAGGTCGTCGAGCTGGAAAGGGCGGAAGCCGCCGAAGGCCGGACCGGCGGCAGCGGCGCCAGGACCGGCGACCTCGAGACTGCGCGAGCCCGCTGGGCCTTCCCCCGAGGCTGGCGCGGTGCCGAGGGCACTCTGCTCGAGATAGAAGAGCTGCAGCGGATCGCTGAAACCGCAGAACTGCAGGAGATAGGTCATGGCACGACCTCCCGATTGCCTTGGGTAGTTCACCCTAGGGATGACCACCGAGACAACTGTCAGGCGTGAACAGTTTGCGACAGGAGTAATGCCCTGGCACTCAGACTTGGCGAGTGCCAGGGTGAACGAAGCGGTGCGATCAGGCCACCGCCAGCTCGCGCTCCTGGGCCTCGGCCACCGCCGCCGCCAGCTCGGCCAGCAGCTCGCGGGTGGTGGCCAGATCGATGCAGGCATCGGTGACGCTCTGGCCGTAGGTCAGCTGGGAGCGGTCGGCGCAGATCTTCTGGCTGCCGGCCACCAGGTGGCTCTCGATCATCACGCCCATCACGTGGCGGGAGCCGCCGCGCAGCTGCGCGGCCACCTGGGTGGCCACTTCACCCTGGCGGCGGTAGTCCTTGTTGGAGTTGCCGTGGCTGCAGTCCACCATCACCCGGGCCGGCAGGCCCGCCTTGGCGGCGGCGGCGGCGGCCTCCTCCACCGCCTCGGGATGGAAGTTGGTGCCGCGCTTGCCACCCCGCAGCACCAGGTGGCCATCGGGGTTGCCGGTGGTGGTCACGATCGCGGCGTGGCCGTCGCGGTTGATGCCCAGGAAATGGTGGGGCCGGGCCGCCGCCTCCATGGCGTGCAGGGCGGTGGAGGCGCTGCCGTCGGTGCCGTTCTTGAAGCCGATCGGCATCGACAGGCCCGACGCCATCTCGCGGTGGGTCTGGCTCTCGGTGGTGCGGGCGCCGATGGCGGTCCAGCTGATCAGGTCGGCGATGTACTGGGGCACCACCGGATCCAGCAGCTCGGTGGCCGCCGGCAGGCCCATCTCGGCCAGGTGCAGCAGCAGGCCCCGGGCCAGCCGCAGGCCGGTGTTGATGTCGTAGCTGCCGTCGAGGTGGGGGTCGTTGATCAGACCCTTCCAGCCCACGGTGGTGCGCGGCTTCTCGAAGTAGACGCGCATCACCACTTCGAGCTGATCCCGGTAACGCGCGTGCTCGGCGGCGATGGCGGCGGCGTACTCCTTGGCGGCGTCCACGTCGTGGACGGAGCAGGGCCCCACGATCACCAGCAGGCGCTGGTCATCGCCCCGCAGGATCGTCTTGATGCGCTCGCGGGCGTCGCGCACCGTGGCAGCTGACACATCGCTGAGGGGCAGCTCGCGGTGCAGCAGGGCCGGCGGCACCAGCGGCCGTGTTTCCACCACGTGGAGATCGGAGGTGGGGAGCATGGCCGCGATCCGGGTCGACGGATGGATCGATCAGCCTAGAAGCTCCCCCGGAGAGCCGGTCCACGGCGTCAGCGGCGCGGCACCATGCCCGCGAGCGGGGAGCCGGCAGGCCGGTGAAGGCGCGCCGGCGCCGGTTCTGCAGCCGTTGCCACCCAGAGGGTCCCGGCGGCACAGAACAATAGAAAGCAACTCCGCCGCCCGGGGCAGCGCCCCGGAAGCTCGCGCCGATGTCCACCGCGCCCATGTCCAGCGCCGCCACCTTCCTCTCCAGCTACCGGGCCGCCGCGGCGGAGCGCGAGGCCCTGGGGGTGCCGGCCCTGCCCCTGGGCGCCGAGCAGGCCCAGGCCCTCACCGAACTGCTGCAGGCCCCGCCGGCCGGTGAGGAGGCCTTCCTGCTGCACCTGCTCAGCGAGCGCATTCCCCCCGGCGTGGATGAGGCCGCCTACGTGAAGGCCGGCTGGCTGGCCGGCGTGGCCCAGGGCACGGCCACCAGCCCCCTGGTGAGCCCGATCGAGGCTGTGCAGCTGCTGGCCACGATGATCGGCGGCTACAACGTCGGCGCCCTGATCGAACTGCTCTCCAGCGCCGATGCGGCCATCGCCGAGGCCGCCGCCACGGGCCTCAGCCGCACCCTGCTGGTGTACGACGCCTACAACGATGTGCTCGAGCTGGCGGCGAGCAACCCGTATGCAAAACGGGTGATCGACAGCTGGGCCGCCGCCGAGTGGTTCACCGCCAAACCCGAGCTGCCGGCCGAGATCACCGTGACGGTGTTCAAGGTGGAGGGCGAGACCAACACCGACGATCTGTCGCCGGCCACCCACGCCACCACCCGCCCCGACATCCCCCTGCACGCCACGGCGATGCTGGAAACCCGGATGCCCGGCGGCCTGGAGCTGATCACCGAGCTCAAGACCAAGGGCCATCCCGTGGCCTACGTGGGCGATGTGGTGGGCACCGGCAGCTCCCGCAAGTCCGCCATCAACTCGGTGCTCTGGCACACCGGCACCGACATCCCCCACGTGCCCAACAAGCGCAGTGGCGGTGTGGTGCTGGGGGGCAAGATCGCGCCGATCTTCTTCAACACCGCCGAAGACTCCGGCGCCCTGCCGATCGAGTGCGACGTGTCCGCGCTCAACAGCGGTGATGTGATCACGATCCGCCCCTACGCCGGCACGATCGAGCGCGCCGCCGGGGAGCCGAACGCCGGGGAGATCGTGGCCCGCTTCGAGCTCAAGCCCAGCACGATCACCGATGAGGTGCGCGCCGGCGGCCGCATCCCCCTGCTGATCGGCCGCTCCCTGACCGACAAGGTGCGCGCCCAGCTGGGGCTGCCCCCCTCCGAGCTGTTCATCCGGCCGGTGGCCCCCGCCGACACCGGCAAGGGCTTCACCCTGGCCCAGAAGATGGTGGGCAAGGCCTGCGGCCTGCCGGGCGTGCGCCCCGGCACCAGCTGCGAGCCGCTGATGACCACCGTGGGCTCCCAGGACACCACCGGGCCCATGACCCGCGATGAGATGAAGGAGCTGGCCTGCCTGGGCTTCAGCGCCGATCTGGTGATGCAGAGCTTCTGCCACACCGCCGCCTATCCCAAGCCGGTGGACCTGAAGACCCACGCTGAACTGCCCGACTTCATGGCCTCCCGCGGCGGTGTGGCCCTGCGCCCCGGCGACGGCATCATCCACAGCTGGCTCAACCGCATGCTCCTGCCCGACACCGTGGGCACCGGCGGCGACAGCCACACCCGCTTCCCCCTGGGCATCTCCTTCCCGGCCGGCTCCGGCCTGGTGGCCTTCGCCGCCGCCATCGGCGCCATGCCGTTGGACATGCCCGAATCGGTGCTGGTGAAGTTCTCCGGCTCCCTGCAGCCCGGCGTGACCCTGCGCGATGTGGTGAACGCCATCCCCTATGTGGCCATCCAGCAGGGGCTGCTCACCGTGGCCAAGGAGGGCAAGCAGAACGTGTTCAACGGCCGGATCATGGAGATCGAGGGGCTGCCCGATCTCAAGCTCGAGCAGGCTTTTGAACTCACCGATGCCACGGCTGAGCGCTCCTGCGCCGGCAGCACCATCAAGCTCTCGGTGGACACCGTGAGCGAATACCTGCGCAGCAACGTGGCCCTCCTCAAGAACATGATCGCCCGGGGCTATGGCGATGCCCGCACCCTCGCCCGCCGCATCAAGGCCATGGAGGCCTGGCTGGCCGATCCCCAGCTCCTGGAAGCCGACGCCGATGCCGACTACGCGGCTGTGATCGAGATTGACCTCGATGCGATCACCGAGCCGATCCTGGCCTGCCCCAACGACCCCGACAACGTGAAGACGCTGAGCGAGGTGGCGGGCAACCGCGTTGATGAGGTGTTCATCGGCTCCTGCATGACCAACATCGGCCACTACCGCGCCGCCGCCACGGTGCTGGAGGGCCAGGGTGCCAACAGCGCCCGCCTGTGGGTGTGCCCGCCCACCCGCATGGATGAGGAGATGCTCAAGCAGGAGGGCTATTACGCGATCTTCGAGAAGGCGGGATCCCGCATGGAGATGCCCGGCTGCTCCCTGTGCATGGGCAACCAGGCCCGCGTGGAGGACAACACCACCGTGTTCTCCACCAGCACCCGCAACTTCAACAACCGCCTCGGCAACGGCGCCCAGGTGTATCTGGGCAGCGCCGAGCTGGCGGCCGTGTGCGCCCAGCTGGGCCGGATCCCCACCAAGGACCAGTACCTGGCCATCGCCGCCGCCAAGATCGACCCCCGCGGCGCCGAGCTCTACCGCTACCTCAACTTCGATCAGATCGAGGGCTTCGAGGACAGCGGCCGGGTGGTGAGCGCCGAGGAGGAGGCCCAGGTGCTGACCAGCGTCTGAGCCCAGCGCCAGGGGGGGGGATCGCTTCTGTAGCAACCCTTACAAGAATCCGTAAAAAGGCTTGCCATCACTAGCTCTCCCTAGGGTTCAGGCGCGTTCATTCCGCCGCGATGACCCGTCTTGATCGCCTGAGCCGCCTCAGCCTGAGCCTGGTGGCTGCGGGCAGCCTGGCCCTGGCCGGCTGCTCTCAGACCAGCGACACCGCCAAGCAGGCCGCGGGCGGGCTCGGCCAGGCCGCCAAGGAGGCCGCCCAGGGTGCCGGCCAGGCGGCCCTCGCTCCGGCCGTGACCCCGGTGCTGGACCTGCTCAAGAAGGGCGAAGCCGAGGTGAAGGGCGGCAACCTGGCCGGCGCCGTGACCACCCTGGGCGGCTTCGAGGCCCTGTGGGACAAGGCCGGTCCGGTGATCCAGCCCCTCGCCGGCGACAAGTGGCCCGCCATCGAAACGGCGGCCAAGACCCTGATCAGCACCTTCGCCAAGGGGAGCAGCCCCGATGCTGCGGCGGCCAGCTCCGCCATCAGCGGCCTGGCGGGGCCCCTCTCCGCACTGATCGGCAAGTAGGGCTCCGGCGGCGCCCATCCCCCCACGGCGCCCGCCCCGGCCGGGGCGGGCGCTCGATCCGTTCGGCCTGTCGCTGGCGTCCTCCCGCGGCACCCGGACCATCAGCAACCCCCGAGGCTCCGCAACGGGATCGGCCGTGACCCAGACAAGGAAACGGCCGATGGGGATGGCCGATCCGACTCCTGGTCAGATCCACCCCTGGGGCAACAACCAGTTCCCCTGAATCACGTAGTCCGCCTGGGTCAGCCCATTGGCAGATGTGGGGTAGTTGGCAAAACCGACGACGGCGTCGCCAAAGAGGGAATTACCTGTGGACAGAATGCTTTCCACCCCGGTGCCACTCTGCTTGACCTGGAGCGGCAGCCACTGGGCTTCGGCGTCGAAACCTCCGGATCGATCACGCTCCACCCGCACCACCGACGCAATCGCCAGATCCTCCTGGGGGTTCAAGGCCACAGACGTGGCCGGCAACCAGTAGTCACCGGAGGCATCGCGGTAGATGCCCTCGAAATGGGTAATGAGATCAGTGGAGCTGCGGTTTTGATAATCGAATTCTGTGTAATGGGAAAACTGACCCGTCACACTGTCATAGTCCACGAGATAGCCCGCACCGGCGCCAACTCCCTGGCCGCCATCGAGAACCAGACCGGAGCCACCAGCAATGGTGTATTGACCATCGCCGTTATACCAGATGGCGTAGGCTGTATGGGTAATGAGATCGCTGTCATCCGTATCATCGGTATCGAACTGGATCGGCATCTGCGAGCCGTCAGCCAGGCTCACAATGAAAGCCGTCGACTTCAGGCTGAAGTAGCCAGTGCGGCCATCGGATGCGGCCAGATCCGTGTTCCCCACGGCCAATCCTCCATCCACGGAATGGACGAAGGTGTAGGTTCCAGCGAAGCCCTCATCCGTGATGCCCTGCACCTCGCGGTAGCCGGCCGTGGTGGAACCATCCACAGCACCTGTGTAGGTGAATCCAACAATGCTGGGATTGGTCGAACTGGCGGCGCTGTCACCCAGATCGCGGGTGAAGGCACCCACATAGTTCACGAGGTCGGCGTCGAGATTGTCAGGGCCGTACACACTGGTTCCCGCCGCCCCAAACGAGTCCGGCACGGCGATCGGATACCACGTCCCTGAGCCACTGCTGCCATTGAAGGCAGGGTTGGTCACCGGATCCAATGGCCCTACATAGGCAAAGCCCTGGGGATTGGGCCCAGGCGAATCGTTCGCACCCACGAGCAGAAACGTGTCAGGCCGATCTCCCCCCTTGATGCCCTGCAGATAGGTGATTGACGAATCATCAGGAACGGCATTGTAGTCAAAGGGCGAGATCGTGCTGACCTTGCCTGGCTTTTCGAGGGAATCCGCGCCTTCTTCAACGAGAAAGCGCAACAGACCATCAATCAGCTCTTGCAGCGTGAGTCGGGAGGAGACCTGAAGCATGCCGGAGACATCTCTCTGGCCATTCTGCTGGCAGGGTCACAACGGGGTGAGAGGGTGGGGTGATTCGTTGTTCAACCGTCCCCCTGAACCAGGAAACCCTGCTGTTCGAACCCGCCCAGCCCGAGGCCGGAGCCGTGCGCGCTGTGCTGGCCTTTCCCAGCACCTATTCGGTGGGCATCACCAGCCTCGGCTACCAGGTGGTGTGGGCCACGCTCGCCCAGCGCTCCGATGTGGACGTGCGCCGCCTGTTCACCGACCAGGGCGATCCGCCCCACGGCGGCAGCCGCGGCCGCGGACCCGCCCTCGACCTGTTCGGCCTGTCCCTGAGCTGGGAACTGGATGGGCCGGTGCTGCTGGAGTTGCTGGAGCGGCAGCGCATCCCCATCTGGGCCAGCGAGCGGGGCGACGGCGATCCAATCGTGTTCGGTGGGGGCCCGGTGCTCACCGCCAACCCCGAACCGCTGGCCCCCTTCTTTGATGTAGTGCTGCTGGGCGACGGCGAGCTGCTGCTGCCGGCCTTCATCGACGCGCTGCAGGAGCACCGCAGCGCACCCCGGGCCGAGCGCCTGCGTCGCCTGGCCCAGGTGCCCGGTGTGTATGTGCCCAGCCTCTACGCCCCCCGCTACGGCGCCGAAGGGGAGCTCCTGGGCGTGGACCCCATCGAACCCGGCATCCCGTCCACCGTGGCCAAGCAGACCTGGCGCGGCAACACCCTCAGCCACTCCACGGTGATCACGCCGGAGGCCGCCTGGCCCTCGATCCACATGGTGGAGGTGGTGCGCAGCTGCCCGGAGCTGTGCCGCTTCTGCCTGGCGAGCTACCTCACCCTGCCCTTCCGCACCCCCAGCCTCGACGACGGCCTGATCCCGGCGGTGGAGAAGGGCCTGACCGCCACCCAGCGCCTGGGCCTGCTCGGCGCTTCGGTGACCCAGCACCCCCAGTTCGCCGACCTGCTCACCTGGCTCGACGAGGACCGCTTCGACGGCACCCGCGTGAGCGTGAGCTCGGTGCGGGCCGCCACGGTGACCCCCCAGCTGGGGCGGATCCTGGCGAAGCGGGGCAGCAAGTCGCTCACGATCGCGATCGAAAGCGGCAGCGAGCGGATGCGCGCGGTGGTGAACAAGAAGCTCAGCCGTGAGGAGATCTTCGCTGCCGCCCGCTACGCCAAGGAAGGCGGCCTCACGGGCCTCAAGCTCTACGGGATGGTGGGCCTGCCCACGGAGGAGGAGGCCGACGTGGAGGCCACCGCCGCGCTGCTGCTGGAGCTGAAGAAAGCCACGCCGGGGCTGCGGCTCTCCCTGGGGGTGAGCAGCTTCGTGCCCAAGGCCCACACCCCCTTCCAGTGGGAGGGGGTGCGCCCCGAGGCCGAGCAGCGCCTCAAGCTGCTGGCCAAGCGCCTCAAGCCCAAGGGCATCGAACTGCGCCCCGAGAGCTACGGCTGGAGCGTGATCCAGGCCCTGCTCTCCCGCAGCGATCGCCGCCTGGCCCCGGTGATCGCCGCCGCCCGCGGCAGCCACGAGAGCCTGGGGGGCTGGAAGAAGGCCTACCGGGCGGTGCTGGCCGGGGAGGCGGAGGCGGCCCCGGGGGCGGCCCTGCCGGCGCCGCCCCCCTGGGATGCCGTGATCCACCAGCGCTGGCACAGCGAGGTGGTTCTGCCCTGGGAGCACCTGGAGGGACCCCTGCCCGCGGCCACGTTGCAACAGCATGCTGCCGCCGCACTGGCCACGGCTGTAGGTTGAAATTCAGACCCGTCGAGAAAACCCATGGCCCGCCTTTCCTTCTGGGACTGGGATGTCCTGGATCGGATCAGCAGCCGGCCGCGCAGTGAAGCGCTTGACGCCGCAGCGATCGGTCCGATACAAGGACGGAAATCTGATCCCAATACGATCCGCCAGAGTCCCTCATCCAGAGCGGATGACGGACCACTTGGCGGTGCTCAGTCCTCCCTCGACAGCACCCGTGCTTCGCTCGCCAACCCGGAGCTGAATCGGCGTGAAACTCCTGAGGCGGAAGGCCTCTTCAGTGCTGGACATGCGAGGAGTTCGGGCGTGATGGGCGGCCCCAAGGAACCAGGCGGCCCTGGAACATCCCAGCCGAGCTTCGACGGACTTCTGGTGAGCTGGGCGCCTGGCAGCACGGCCCTGGAGCGGGCGAACGCCCGCGCAGCCTTGGGACTCAATCTGCGGGAGGAAATCCATACAGCCGCCATGAAGAGTGCTGGCGCCGGCATCATCGAATGGGTGGATCTCCCCCCCGGCCTCAGCGCCGATCAGGCGATCAGAAAACTCAGTCAACGCCCAGGGGTCGCCTATGCAGAACCAAATTGGGTACTGCAGTCCCAAGCCGCAAGCAACGACCCCTATGTGACCAATGGGAGCCTGTGGGGGATGTATGGCTCCGACAGTTCGCCATCCAACAGCCATGGCACTGGAGCAGCCGAAGCGTGGGCCGCTGGCTACACGGGCGCCTCAGATGTGTATGTTGGCATCATCGACGAAGGCTATCAATACACCCATAATGATCTACGCGACAACGCGGGGGTCAATCCCGGTGAGATCTCAGGCGACAGGATCGACAACGATGCCAATGGCTATGTCGACGACGTGTACGGCTGGGATTTTGCTGGCAACAACAATACTGTCTACGACGGCACAGGTGACGACCATGGCACCCACGTGGCCGGCACGATTGGCGCCAAGGGCAACAACGGCATCGGTGTCGCCGGAGTGAACTGGAGCATCAAGCTGCTCTCGGCAAAATTCTTGGGCAACACTGGCGGCACAACGGCCAACGCCATCAAAGCGGTGGACTACTTCACCAACCTCAAGAACAGTGGCGTAAACATCGTCGCCACGAACAACTCCTGGGGCGGCGGTGGCTATTCGCAGGGCCTGTACGACGCCATCCTGCGAGCCAATGCGGCCGACATCCTCTTCATCGCCGCCGCAGGCAATGACAGCGCCAACAACGACAGCACTGCTAGTTACCCCTCAAACTACAATAGTCCCAATGTGATTGCCGTTGCTTCAATCACCAGCAGTGGAGCTCGGTCCAGCTTCTCCAACTATGGCGCCACCACCGTGGATCTTGGCGCTCCGGGCTCCAGCATCGAGTCGACCCTCCCCGATAACACCTACGGCAATTACAGCGGCACCTCCATGGCCACCCCCCATGTGACCGGTGCGGCAGCCTTGCTGAAATCCATCGTCCCCTCCGCCACAGGAGCCCAGATCAAACAGGCCCTGCTCGACAGCGCCACAGCCACAGCCTCATTGAACGGATTCACGGTCACTGGGGGCCGACTGGACATTCCAGCCGCCATCAACTTCCTTCAACAGCTCACCGGGGGCAGCAGCAGCACACCTCTCCCAATCATCGCGGTGCGCGCAATCGACACAGCCGCCTCCGAATCAGGGGCTGATCCCGGCAGCTTCCAGCTGCTTCGCGATGGCGACCTGAACGCGGCGCTCACGGTCAATGTGCTGTGGCAAGGCATGGCCACGAACGGCACCGACTACAGCTCGCAAGCCACAGCTCTCAGCTTTGCTGTCGGCAGCGCCATCGCTGACATCAACCTCACCCCGATCGACGACACGCTCTATGAGGGCAGCGAAAGCGTGACCCTGAAAGTGACCAGCGGCAGCGGATATACTGTTAATCCGCTAGCGAATATAGCAAGCCTCAACATTGGCGACAACGATCCACTCCCTGCGAACACTGACCGCTGGGGCACCGCTAACTCAGACAACATCACCGGTGACGCCGCCAACAACCTGATCGCCGGCGTCAGCCAGACTGGAAATGACAATGGCAGAAGCAGTGTTGACATCCTGACAGGATTGATAGGCCAAGACAGATTCATCCTGGCAGACAATCGTCGCGGCACATTTTACAACGACGGCAATAGCAGAAACAACGGCTTTGGCGACTATGCGCTGATCACCGACTTGAAAACAGCCGAGGGCGACCGCATCCAGCTGCGTGCAGGAGCGCAATACCTCATTCGCAACAATGGGGCCGATACCGAGCTTTACCTCGGCGATGGCAACCAACGGTTCACCAGTGCCGACGAATACATTGGCCTAATCCAGGGCAATAATTTCGCCAGTTCCACCGGTTACTTCATTCTTGCCGCCGATGCGCCTTGGGCCACCTTGGTCTGACCTCGGCATTGAGGAAGTCGGTCCAGGACTTCAGTCCTAGGGCCGAACACACCGCAACCCCACCAGCAGGATCCAGCCGGCAATGTTGATGCGGCTGTCGTACATCGGGATGTCGGTGGCATGCAGGGTCACCAGCACCAGGGCCGCCGCCCACCAGGCCCGCTCGAACACCGGTGCCCTGGCGATCCCGAGCCGGGCCGCGCGGATCAGCAGCCACAGCACCAGGCCCACCACGATCGCGGCCACAGGCAGGCCGTGGCTCACGGCCAGATCGATCACGACGTTGTGGGGATGGCCGTGCCACTGGCCCGTGCGCAGGGGGTAGATCACGCTGAAGGCGGCCGCCCCCCAGCCCAGCCACGGCCGCTCGGCGATCAGCCCCAGGGCCACGCCCCACTGGCTGAGGCGCGTGCTGGCCAGGTTGCGCTCGCCGGCGAACTTCATGTCGTTGAGGCGGGCCCAGATCGCCTCGGGCACCAGGGCACGGGCGGGGGCCTGGAGCAACGCCGGCACCCCCGGCAGGCTGGCGAGGGCCACCGGCACGAGCACCAGCGCCAGCAGCGGCAGCAGCCAGGGCCAGCTGATGGGCCCGGCCACGATCGGGGCCGCCAGCACCAGGGCCCCCCAGGCGTTGCGGGAATCGGTGAGATAGAGGGCCGCCACCTGGGCCACCGCCAGACCCAGGGCCAGCAGCAGGGCCGTGCCACCGGCCGGGGCCAGCGGGCTCGCCCCCACCAGCCCCTGCCGCCAGCGGCGGGCCCGCTCCAGCAGGGCCGCCAGCACCAGGGGCCAGCTCAGGGCCAGCCAGGCCGCCGTGATGTTGGCGTAGTCGAACAGGCCCGACAGCCGCCCTTCGGGATTGCCCCCGGGCTTGATCCACCACACGATCGCGCCCCCCAGGATCTGCCAGGGCCCGCTCCAGCCCCACCACAGCTGGCCCAGCCCGGTGACGATCACCGGCACCGTGCCGGCCACAAGAGCCAGGGCCACCCGCCGCCGCGCCGCCGGGGTGAGCAGATAGGGCTGGAAGCCCCAGAAGGCCCAGAAGAAGGGCAGCCAGTTGCCCAGTCCCACCCAGGCCAGGGGGCCGCTGCTGGCCCCCAGACAGCCCAACAGCATCAGGGCGGCGGCGATGGCCAGCACCCCATTGGCGCGATCACGCCACCAGGGCTGCCGCTGACGACTGCCCTGCACCAGGGCCACAAACAGCAGCACGCCAGCGACCAGGGCACTGGAGGCCAGGGCGAAGGCACCGAGCTGGAAGCAGCGCCAGGCCAGGGGGTTGGCCGGCTCGGGGCGCGCGCTGTCGAGCAGGCTCAGCAGCCGCGCCGGCAGGGCCTGGCGCTGCGGCGCGATCGGACCCTCCGGCAGGGCTGCGCTCATTCGAACACCGCCGTGCGGCCCCGGTAGACGATCACCTGGCGCTTGATGTGCAGGCGCACGGCCCGGGCCAGGGCCAGCCGCTCGGTGTCGCGGCCCTTGCGGATCAGATCCTCCACCTCATCGCGATGGCTCACCGTCACGGTGGACTGGGCAATGATCGGCCCCCCATCCAGCTCCTCGGTCACGTAGTGGCCGGTGGCGCCGATCAGCTTCACGCCCCGCTCCCAGGCCCGGTGGTAGGGCTGGGCCCCCGTGAAGGCGGGCAGGAAGGAGTGGTGGATGTTGATCACCTGGTGGAACGCATCCGGGGGATCGAAGGCCGTCAGGAAGCCGGGGGTGAGCACCTGCATGTACTTGGCCAGGACCACCAGCTCGATGCCGTGCTCGGCCAGCAGCTCCAGGTGGCGGGCCTCGGCCTCCTGGCGGTTGGCGGCGCTGATCGGCACGTGCTCGAAGCGGGCGCCGAACTCCTCGGCGATGGGCCCCAGGTCCGGGTGGTTGGAGATCACCAGCGGCACCTGCATCGGCAGCTCACCGGTGCGGGTGCGCCAGAGCAGATCGAGCAGGCAGTGGTCCTGCTTGCTCACGAAGATCGCCACCGGCGGGCGCACATCGGAGAAGTGCACCTGGTAGCTGCCGGCCAGGCGCTCGGCCAGGGCCGCCGCGGAGGGATCGATCGCCTCGCGGGGCAGCCCGAAGCCCTCCAGCTGCCACTCGATGCGGCTGAGGAACAGGCCGGCACCCTGGTCGCTGTGGTGGTCGGCGTGGACGATGTTGCCGCCGTTGGCCGCCACCCAGCCGGCGAGCTCCCGCACCAGCCCGGGCTGATCCGGGCAGATCATCTGCAGGATGGCGGTGGGGCCGGTCATGGCCGCTGGCAGGGGATGTGCAGGCATTGTGCCGGCAGGGGATTCAGAGCATGTGCAGCCGCAGCACGTCGGGGGTGGCGCGGCGCACCCGGGCCCGGATCGTCGTGAGGCCAAGGCGCTCATGGGCGGCCCAGCGGTGGCAGCCGTTGAAGCCCCAGTAGCGGCCGTCGAGTTCCAGCACGTCGATGGGCTCCTGCTGGCCCTCGGCGGCGATCGCCTCCATCAGCCAGGCCACCTTGGCCTCATCGAGCTGGCGCTGCAGGGGCCGGGTGATGGCGGCAAGGGGGAGAACCAGCTCACGCATGGCACTAACTCATAGTGACTTCGTTGTAGCGCGTGACCTGGGTCCGTGTCTTGGCGTCGCGGGCGTGCTGCCGGCGGCGACGGACGGGGCGTTGCGGTGCGCGACTGGCGGGTCTCCAGGGCAGTCGCCACCGGTAAAGTCGCCGGACAAGCACCGTCCGCCATGGCCGTCCAGCGCGTGTCCGCGTTCCTCCAGACCCTCCGCTCCTCGCTGCGCAGCCTGGCCCTCGTGGCGATGGCCCTGGTGCTGAGCCTGGGCCTGGTGGCCTGCAGCGGCGCCCAGGCCAAGCCCCCCACCATCAGCCCCGCCGATCTGGAGATCATCAGCCGCCAGGCCGAGGGCTTCCTGGCCGCCAAGGATCGCCTGCCCGAGCTGGCCACCCTGGTGAACGAGCGCGACTGGACCTTCACCCGCAACCTGATCCACGGTCCGATGCACGAGGTGGGCCGCGAGATGCTCTACATCAACCAGCGCCTGCTGCCCAACGAGCGGGCCGAGGCCAACCAGCGCGCCGACAAGCTCAAGGCCGCCCTCGCCGACCTCGACGAAGCCGCCCGCCAGCAGGACGGCGAGAAGCTGCGCAAGGCCTACATCCGCGTGGCCAGCGGCTTCGGCTCCTACGCCGAGGTGATCCCCGCCGCCGCCCTCAGCTGAACCGGTCCCAACCCCTGGCCCAGCATCCCCAGCCGGTCGTGGTGATCGGCGCGGGGGTGGTGGGCCTTTCCATGGCCTGGCTGCTGCAGAGCCAGGGCCACCGCGTGATCCTGGTGGATCCGACCGGCTCCGGACCCCAGCCGCCGCAGGCCGGCAGCAGCGCGGCCCTGGGGCTGCTGATGGCCCGGATCTACCGCCGCTCCAGCGGCCGGGGCTGGCGGCTGCGCCAGCGCTCCCTGGAGCTCTGGACCAGCTGGCGGCAGCAGCTGGAGGCCGCAGGCCACCGGCTGCCCTGGCGGCCGGGCCTGCTGCAGCTGGCCGCCGATGCCGACGCGTTCGCCGCCCAGACGCGGCTGGCGGCGGAGCGGGCCCGCCGGGGCCTCACCCTGCAGCCGCTTGCCGCGGAGGCCCTGGCCGCCCTGGCCCCCAGCCTGCCCGCCGGCGCCGTGGGCGGCCTGTTCTCCCCGGACGATGGCCAGCTGGATCCCCTGCCCGCCATGGCCGCCCTGCGCGCCGACGCGCTCCAGCGGGGCCTGGAACTGGTGGCGGACCGAGCGACCGCGATCGAGCGCCAGGCAGGTGCCGATCGCTGGCGCCTCGCCTTGGCCGGAGGCGGATGGCTGCAGACCCCCTGGCTGGTGCTGAGTGCCGGCCTGGGCTGCCCGGCTCTGCTCGACCCCGTGGGACACCACCGCCCCCAGCTGCCCGTGCTGGGGCAGGCCCTGGAGCTGCAGCTGCCGGCGGGAACCCCGGACCCCTGTCAGTGGCCGGGGTCGATCAGCTGGGGGGGCGTGAACCTGGTGCCGCGCCCCGGCGGGCGCCTGTGGCTGGGAGCCACCCTGGAACCGCCGGCGGGCGAACCACCGGTGGTCGAGGCCAGTGCGGCGGAACTGGCCAGCCTGCGGGATCTGGGCGGCAGCGCCCCCGAGTGGCTGCGCCAGGCCACGGTGCTGCGCCAGTGGCAGGGCCTGCGGGCCCGGCCCCAGGGGGCACCCGCACCGCTGCTTGAGGAGCTGGAGCCGGGCCTGCTGCTGGCCTCGGGCCACTACCGCAATGGCGTGCTGCTGGCCCCGGCCACGGCGGAGTGGGTGGCGGAGCGGATCGCGGCGGGCAGCGATCGGAGCGGGATTTCAGGCCCGCCGTAACCTGCTGGGGCGGCGCCGGCACGGCGTTCCACGGTGCCGCCCGACCCAGCTTCTTCCCCCGATGGTTCTCAATCGCCCGTGCACCAGCAGTCCGCGCCGCGTCCCCGTGGGGGCCGCCCTGGGCCTGCTGGGCAGCCTCGCCCTCACGGCCTGTGGCGGCGGCAGCCCGGGTGGGGCACCCAGCGGCGGAGCCACGCTCCAGGGCGCTGGGGCCACCTTCCCCGCCTCGATCTACCAGCGCTGGTTCGCTGACCTGGCGGCCAAGGGAGAGGCCCGGGTCAACTACCAATCGGTGGGCTCCGGCGCCGGCGTGCGCCAGTTCAGCGCCGGCACGGTGGACTTCGCCGCCAGCGACAAACCCCTGGATGCCGAGGAGGCCGCCGCCGTGAAGCGCGGCGTGGTGCAGATCCCGCTCACCGCCGGCGCCATCGCCGTGGCCTACAACCACCCCGGCTGCAGCCTCAAGCTCACCCAGGCCCAGCTGGTGGGGATCTTCGAGGGCAAGATCAC
Organism: Vulcanococcus limneticus LL; assembly: GCF_943369875.1. Taxonomy (GTDB): domain Bacteria; phylum Cyanobacteriota; class Cyanobacteriia; order PCC-6307; family Cyanobiaceae; genus Vulcanococcus; species Vulcanococcus limneticus_A. Next base: position 1,261 of record NZ_CALROT020000012.1, on the reverse strand, counting down.
CAACTACAAGGAGCTGGGCTGCGCCGATCAGGCCATCAAGGTGGTCTACCGCTCCGATGGCTCCGGCACCACCTACAACTTCACCAGCTCCCTCTCGGCCTTCAGCCCCAGCTGGAAGGCGGGTCCCGGCGCCGCCAAATCCGTGCAGTGGCCCACGGGCATCGGCGCCAAGGGCAACGAGGGCGTGGCCGCCAGCCTGCAGCAGGTGAAGGGCGGCCTCGGCTACGTGGAAGCGGCCTTCGTCCGCCCGCCCCTGCAGGCGGCGGCGATCCAGAACGCCTCCGGCAGCTTCGCCAAGCCCGACACCGCCGAGGCCTCCAAGGCCCTCGCCACCATCGCCCTGGGCCCGGACCTCACCGGCAGCGATCCCAACCCCAAGGCGGGCTACCCGATCGTGACCTTCACCTGGGTGCTGCTCTACAAGGGCGGCAACGGCGCCAAACTGCCGGCCCTGCAGAAGACCTTCGGCTACGCCCTCTCCGATGCCGCCCAGGCGGGCGCCCCCGCCCTCGGCTACGTGAGCCTGCCGGCGCCGGTGCTGGAGAAGGCCCGCGCCGCCCTGGCCACGGTCGCCCCATAGGCCCCCGCGCCGGAGCCGGTGGCGGGGCGGGGCCAACTCCCCGCCACCGGCCCATGAAAAAGCCCCCCGGATGGGGGGCTTTCTGCTGGACGGGCCTGGTGGGACCCAGGCCCGTCAGCTCACTTCGACTCGGTGAATTCGGCGTCGATCACGTCGTCGCCGGCGGCACCAGCGCCGGCTCCATCGCCACCCGGGGCGGCCGCACCCTCAGCGCCGGCCTGCTGGTACACGGCGGCACCGGCGGCATAGAGCGCCTGCTGGAGCTGCTCGAGGGTGGACTTCATGGTGTCGTAGTCCTCCTTCTCGATCGCCTCCTTGAGGGTCTTGGCGAAGCCCTCCACCTTGGCCTTGTCCTCGGCGCCCACCTTGTCGCCCAGCTCGGAGAGCTGCTTTTCGGACTGGTAGACGAGGGTTTCGGCCTGGTTCTTGAGGTCGATGCGCTCGCGCTTCTCCTTGTCGGCGCTGGCGTTGGCCTCGGCATCCTTCACCATCTTCTCCACCTCGTTGTCACTGAGGGTGGAGGCGCCGGTGATCGAGATGCTCTGCTCCTTGCCGCTGCCCTTGTCCTTGGCGGTCACGCTGAGGATGCCGTTGGCGTCGATGTCGAAGGTCACTTCGATCTGGGGCACGCCACGGGGGGCGGGGGGGATGCCATCGAGGCGGAAGGTTCCCAGCGACTTG
>NZ_CALROT020000011.1:0-97705 GCF_943369875.1 Vulcanococcus limneticus LL | reverse complement strand
GTGGTGCAGCTGCGCAAGCGCCTGAAGGGCGGCCGCCGGGCGAAGGAGCGGATGGTGGCGGCGAACCTGCGGCTGGTGGTGAGCGTGGCGAAGAAATACACCAAGCGGAACATGGAACTGCTGGACCTGATCCAGGAGGGCACGATCGGTCTGGTGCGGGGCGTGGAGAAGTTCGACCCGACGCGGGGCTACAAGTTCTCGACCTATGCGTACTGGTGGATCCGGCAGGGGATCACGCGGGCGATCGCGGAGAAGAGCCGCACGATCCGGCTGCCGATCCACATCACCGAAACGCTGAACAAGCTCAAGAAAGGTCAGCGGGAACTGAGCCAGGAACTGGGCCGTACCCCCACGATCACGGAGCTGGCGGAGGCGGTGGAGCTGCCGGAGGAGGAGGTGAAGGACCTGCTGTGCCGTGCGCGCCAGCCGGTGAGCCTGGAGACGAAGGTGGGCGACGGGGAGGACACGGAGCTGCTGGACCTGCTGGCGGCGGATGGCAGCCAGCCGGAGGAGCTGGTGGATGGGGAGTGCCTGCGGGGCGACATGCGGGCGCTGCTGGAGCGTCTGCCGGACCTGCAGGGTCGGGTGCTGAAGATGCGCTATGGCATCCCCTGTGCCGATGTGCCCAATCCCGATGAACCGATGAGCCTCACCGGCATCGGCCGCATCCTGGGCATGAGCCGCGATCGCGTGCGCAACCTTGAGCGCGATGGCCTGGCGGCGCTGCGGCGGCTCAGTGAGACGGTGGCGGAGTACGTAGCGGCTTGAGGTGGCGCCTGGTGCCGGGGCGTGTGCTGCGGCGCTGCCTGCGGCACGCTTTGCAGCACACGCCCCGGCACCAGGCGGTCTGGGGGTGGTGGGGGGGGGGGGAGTGAGCTTCCCCGACGGGATGACTTGGAGGTCAGCGGGGGAGCACCGCTGATCTGGGGTGTCTCTAGACCCTCGCTCCCCACTGGTGTGTGACGGAGGGTGGGGAGTTTGGGGGCGTTCCGTTAGTGCTGGCTAGGTTCCTGGGGATGTTGAAGCTCTCTCCCCAGGGATGGCGGTCGTGCCGGGCGGTTGGCTGGCCGACGCTGACGCTGTTGCTGCTGGCCGGCAGCGGGCTGGGCACCGGCGTGCCGCCCGCCCATGGTGCGACCTGCCTGGGCCAGGCCGACGGCCCGCGCTGGCGGGTCGGCATCGTGCCGCAGCTGCCACCCCGGGAGATCGTGGCCAACTGGACGCCCGTGCTCAGCGCGGTGGGCCAGCGCTCAGGCCAGTGCTTCGAGCTGGTGGTGGCGCCGTCGATCGCCGCCTTTGAGAAGCAGCTCCGTGCGGGGGATCTCGATTTCGCCTATCTCAATCCCTACCACCAGGTGATGGCCCAGCGCTGGCAGGGATTCGTTCCCCTGGTGCGCGATGGCCTGGTTCCCCTGGAGGGCCTGCTGGTGGTGCGCAAGGACAGTCTGGTGCGCCGTCTCGCGGATCTGAACGGTGCCACCGTGGCCTTCCCGTCTCCGAATGCCTTTGCGGCCTCCCTGGTGCCACGGGCCCTGCTCGCCCGCGAGGGCATCCGCATCACGCCCAGCTACGTGCGCACCCACTCCAACGTGTACCGCTCCGTGATCCTCGGCAGCAGCCGGGCCGGTGGTGGTGTGAACAACACCTGGCGGCGCGAACGGCCGGAGGTGCGCGAGCAGCTGCGGGTGCTCTGGCGCACGCCCCCGTTCCCCTCCCATCCCTTCTCCGCCGCCGCCAAGGTGCCTGCCGCCGTGCGACAGAAGGTCCAGACGGCGTTCCTGCAACTCGGCAGCACGGCCCAGGGGCAGAAGCTGCTGGGCAAGGTGCAGTTGCCCAAGGTGGTCAAGGCCGACCACCGGCGCGATTACGCGCCGCTGACGCGGCTCGGGCTGGAGCGCTTCGTGGTGGAGGGGGGTGACTGATCGCCGCCAGCCCAATCTGCCGCCGGTCGCCCTGATCGCGAGTCTGGGGATCCTCGGCGGCGTGGTGGTCTCCGGTCTCTCCTACCAGTACTCCCGCAACCTGATCGAGCAGTCGCAGGATCGCGCCAGGGTCGCGCTGGCCCGGGGGCTGGTGGTCGCCTTGAGCGACGACCTGGTGGTGCACGACTACGCCGGCCTGGAATCGCGGCTGTTGCAGGCCATGGCCGACGAGTCGCTCGCATCCGTGCTGGTGACCGACACCGCCGGCAAGGTGCTGGTGAATCTGCAGCGCGATCGGCCCCAGGCCGAGCCAGCCCTGCTGTTTGAACCCACGCAGATCCCCACACCCGGCAAGGGCCAGGCCGCCGGCAGCCGCACCGGCGACCTCACGACGCGCTGGACGGTCATCGAGTCGGGGGAGCCGGTGGGCTGGCTGCGCCTGCGCACCTGGTCGACACAGACGGATGCGGTGCTGGATCTGCTGGCCCGGCAGTACCTGCTGCTGGGCGCGCTGGCGGCGGCCTTGCTGGGCACCATTTTCGGAAGCGGGTACCGGCAGATCCGCCGGCAGGCCGAGCAACGCGAACACCGCCTGCAGAAGGAGAAGGCCGAGCTGGAACGCAAGGCCCTCACCGATCACCTCACCGGCGTCTACAACCGGCGCGGCCTGGAGCTGGAACTGCAGCGCACCCTGGAGAACCCGGAGCGCCGCCGCCAGGCCCAGCTGGCCATCTGCATGATCGACCTGGATGATTTCAAGCCGGTGAACGATGTCTACGGCCATGGCATCGGCGATCAGCTCCTCCAGGCCGTGTGCCGTCGGCTGCGCGGCATCCTGCGGGACGGGGATCTGCTGGCGCGGCTCGGCGGCGATGAGTTCATCGTTGTGTTCCAGCACTGTGGGGATGCGGCGCTGGCGCTCCAGCTGGCCCGGCGGATCACCACGGGCCTGAGCACCACCTTCCGCATCGAAGACCTGCAGGTGCGCATCGGCGCCAGCGTGGGCGTCGCCCTCGATGTGGATGCTCCGGACGACTCCCTGGCGGCCCTGCTGCAGCGGGCCGACCAGGTGATGTATCGGGCCAAGGAGACGGCCAAGGGCCATGTGGCCCTGGCGCCGGGCCCCACGACCCTGGAGTCCCCCCGGGTCTCCGACCTGGCGGACAGACTGCCCCAGTGAGTGCGCCGGCGTCCGTGGCGGTCAGCCCTGATGGGACCCTCCGGCCATCCCCATGGCCACCCTCCCGGTGGGCTTCCGACGGGGAGAGGCTGGCGGCCACGGCGCCGGCGTTGCGCCAGCAGCTTCTGGACTGGTGGGAGCGGCAAGGCCGGCGCAGCCCGGAGCAGAAGCCCTGGATGTTCACCGCCGACGGCCGCTGGCCGGCATCCGGCGAGGACCTGTGCTGTCTTGGCGCCTGGGTCGCGGAGGTGATGCTGCAGCAGACCCAGTTGCAGGTGGCGCTTCCCTACTGGCGGCGCTGGATCGCGGCCTTCCCGAGCCTCGAGGCCCTGGCCGAGGCCGAGGAACACGACGTGCTGCTGCACTGGCAGGGCCTCGGCTACTACGCCCGGGCCCGGCGGCTGCACCAGGGGGCGCGGCGGCTGCTGGAGCCCGCGGGTGCCGCCGCCGCAGGGGCGGCGGCCGATCCCTTCCCCCGCACGCTGGAGGCCTGGCTGGCGCTGCCGGGCATCGGCCGCAGCACCGCCGGCGGCATCCTCTCCTCGGCCTTCGATCTGCCCCAGCCGATCCTGGATGGCAACGTGAAGCGGGTGCTGGCGCGCCTGATCGCGAGCCCCCGGCCGCCGGCGCGGCAGCTCGCCGGGTTCTGGCAACTGAGCGAGCAGCTGCTCGATCCGCGGCGGCCCCGGGAGTTCAACCAGGCGCTGATGGACCTGGGCGCCACCCTCTGCACCCCCCGTCAACCGCGCTGCGGCGCCTGTCCCTGGCAGGGGAGCTGCGCTGCCTACGCTGCCGGCGATCCCGCCCGCTATCCCGTGAAGGACGCCAGCAAGCCCCTGCCCTTCCAGGTGATCGGTGTGGGGGTGGTGCTCGATGGCGACGGCCGGGTGCTGATCGACCAGCGGCTCAACGAGGGCCTGCTCGGCGGCCTGTGGGAATTCCCCGGCGGCAAGCAGGAGCCGGGGGAGGCGATCGAGGCCACCATCGCCCGCGAGCTGGCCGAGGAGCTGGCGATCGAGGCGTCGGTGGGGGAAGAGCTGATCACCCTGGAGCACGCCTACAGCCACAAGCGGCTGCGCTTCGTGGTGCACCTCTGCCGCTGGACCTCCGGGGAGCCCCAGCCCCTCGCCAGCCAGCAGGTGCGCTGGGTGCGGCCCGAGGAGCTGGGCGCCTACCCGTTCCCGGCGGCCAATGCCCGGATCATTGTGGCGCTGCTGGAGCGGCTGGGCGGAGAGGCGGCTGGGGCTCCCTAAGGCCCACGGCGGTCCAACGTGGCACGCATCCGATCGCCCATCTGCTGCGCCGTGAGGGGCTTATCAAAGAAATAGCCCTGATACGTGTCGCATCCCAGCGTTTGGAGCAGCTGCCACTGGGCCTCGTTCTCCACCCCTTCGGCCACGGTCTGCAGCCCGAGTTGGCGGGCAATGAGCAGCACGCCCTGCACCAACTGCAGATCGGTTGTGCTTTCTGGGAGCCTCTGGACAAAGCTCTTGTCGACCTTGACCACCTGCACGGGGAAGGTCTGCAGCAGCTGTAGGGAGGAGTAGCCCGTGCCGAAGTCGTCGATCCCGAGCCGAAAGCCGCCGGCCACCACTTCTTCCAGTTGCTGGAGTGCCAGCGCCCTGTTGCGCAGAACAGCTGTTTCGGTGATCTCCAATTCAATCTGATCGGGTGTGATGCCATGGCGCCGGCAGGTGGCCAGCAGCAGCTCCCCCACCGACGGCTCCTCAGCTGACGGTTCGAGTTGCACCGACGACAGATTGATCGCCAGTCGCGGCGGTTGCAACCCCTCCTGACGCCAGCGGTCCAGTTGGGAACAGGCCGTGTCCAGCACCCACTGACTCAAGCCACGGATCTGACCGGTCTGCTCCGCGATCGGGATGAAGACATCGGGTCCAATGCTGCTGCCGTCTGGTTGCGGCCAGCGCAGCAGAACTTCCGCGCCGATCCAGTCGCCGTGGCGATCCACCTGGGGTTGATAGACCAGCTGGAAGCCCCCGCGCTCGATCGCCAGGTCGAGGTCTCTCTCCAGGTGCAGACGCCACTCGATCGCCTGGCTGAACGCCTCTGAGTAGATGCAATAGCCGGCCTGGCCCCGCTGCTTCGCCTCCATGAGTGCGGTATTGGCCTGTTGCAGCAATGTCCTGGCACAGGTGACTCCGCTGGGATTCAGGGAAGCACCGCCGCTGAGGGTGAGCCGCAAGGGCAGCTCAAGGCGCTCGGCAAACCCGCGTTGGATCGTTTCCTGAAACAGCCGGACAGCCGCTTCCGCCTCGGTGGCCAGATCACTGGAAGCGGGAGCGCTGGGATGGTCGGACCCTTGTCGGTTTGGGTGCAGGATCACCAGGAATTCATCGGCCTCCAGGCGGGCCAGCCAGGCCCCGGCGGGCAGCTGCTGGCGCAACATGGCGGCCGCCTGCTGGATGACGACATCCCCGGAGGCCTGGCCGAAGCTGTCGTTGATCGATTGAAAGCGATCCAGATCCAGATTGATCACGGCCAGATCAGGATCCGGTTCGTGATCGAGAACACCTTGTAACCATTGCTCGGAGGCCAGGCGGTTAGGCAGTGTGGTGAGTTTGTCTTCCAGGAGGAGTTGCATGACCTCCGTGAGCTCCGTCATCACGCCTTCGGTGATGAGAAGCCCATTCTCGTGGCCATAGATCCTTGAGCGGACCTCGTGCCAGCCCCAATCGCCTTGTTGTTTTCGAGCTCGGAAGCGCTGGCTGGAGAAGGATGGAACCGCGCCTGGGTCAATGCCTTGGTAGCAGCTCTGGTAATGGGCCTGGATGTAGGAGACCATCTCAGCCTGGTCGTCGGGGTGGACCTGGCTGACCATGTCGGTCAGGAAAGCTTCTGCAGATCCTGTGGCCCAGACCTCAGCGGACGTGAAGTGGGTGAAGCAGGCATCGGCACTGGTTCGGTTGTAGGTGCGCATCGCCTCTCCTTCTGGGAAGAGGGCAAAATTGAAAATATCGACGCCGGCATCGCTCGTGCTCAGGATGAGCTGGATGGCACGATTTTTCTCGGTAGCCAATGTGTCTTTGCCCGGGCCGTTCTGATCGACAAGGCGGTGCATTGCTGCTTCGCCGGGCCCTTGGATCCCCATTATGAGGTACGCAGCTGGCTCTGTCTCGTTGCCGCGCCGTCGGAGTGGCTGCAGGCTGACCGCAGTTCCGATCCGTCTGGATGAATGCCCGAGTTCTGTCTTCGGTCATCCCCTCAGCAGTGCAGCCTCCCCAGGTGATCTGTCTGGGGGAAGCCCTTCTGGATCGGCTGGGGCCGCCCGGCGGCGATCCGGCCACCGCGCCGGCCGATCAGCTCGACGACCGCCTGGGGGGAGCCCCCGCCAACGTGGCCTGTGCCCTGGCCCAGCTGGGCACGCCCGTGGCCTTCCTCGGCCGCCTGGGGCGCGACGCCATCGGCGCGGCGTTTGCCGAGCTGTTCGCCCGGCGCGGGGTGGAGGTCTCGGGCCTGCAGTGGGATGGGGAGCGGCCCAGCCGCGTGGTGCTGGTGCGGCGCGACGCCTCGGGAGAGCGCCACTTTCAGGGCTTTGCGGGCGGCCGGGATGGCGGTGCCGGCGGCGGCGTGGCTGACGCGGTCTTCGCCGACCAGGCCCTGGCCGCCGAGGCCCTGACCGAACCGCTGCAGCGGCTGATGCCCCAGGCCGCCTGGCTGCTGGTGGGCACGATTCCCCTCGCCAGCCCGCCGGCGGCCGGTGCCCTGCAGCTGGCGCTGGAGCGGGCCGCGGCCGCGGGGGTGGCGCTGGCGGTGGATGTGAACTGGCGGCCCACCTTCTGGGATGGGTGCGCAGCGGCGACGGCGGGCCCATCGGCGGTGGCGACGGCGCGGATCCGGCCCCTGCTGGAGCGGGCCGCCCTGCTCAAGCTGGCGGCCGAGGAGGCCACGTGGCTGTTCGCCAGCCGGGATCCCGCGGCCATCCGCGCCGCCCTGCCCCAGCGGCCCGCCGTGGTGGTGACCGATGGCAGCGCGCCGGTGGCCTGGTGCTTCGGCGACCAGGCGGGAGCGTTGCCGGCCTTCGCGGTGCCCGTGGTCGACAGCACCGGTGCGGGCGATGCGTTCCTGGCCGGGCTGCTGCATCGGCTCTGCCTGGAGCCCGACCTGCTGCGGGCCGCGGCGGACGATGGGCCGCGCCTGCAGGCCGCCATCCGCTTCGCCAGCGCCTGCGGCGCCCTGGTGTGTCAGGGCTCGGGCGCGATCGATCCCCAGCCGATCGAGCAGACCGTGACAGACTTCCTCGCAGGACAATCGAACGAATCGGCAACGCCCCCTAAATCAATGATCGGGCCATGAATAACAGTCTTTTCAGTATCTATATTCAAAAGCATAGTTGCGAATCGCAAGTGTCGGCGCCCTTGGCTCGTCACATCGCATCGTTTAAGGATCATTGTCGGGCATGCTCGGGTACGCACTATCTGCTTGGCGACCAGGATATCCGCGAGGTCTTGGCGGCCAGGCTCGATCGTGCCGTCCTCAAGGCATACGACAGTGTCCGTCCACACGCCTTCAAGTCCGACATTGCCCGCTATGCTCTTCTCTATGTTTACGGGGGAGTTTATGCTGATATCTCCATGCAATTCCTGAATCCACTTCCACCTCTGGTGGATCAGGAAAATGCCTGTCTGAGTTATGGAATAAAAAAGCCGAATATCTACAATGGCCTGCTTGCAGCGCGGCCAGGAGAGCCCCTTTTCGGTAAGGCTCTAGAGTTAATAGTCGAACGGGTCCAAGCGCGCTATTATGGCCCTACGCCAGTCAGTATCACCGGTCCCAGACTATTGGCCGATGCATGTGAAGAGGTGTCCACTTCCGGTTGTCGCTTTTACACCGTCAGAGCCCTGACCCCAGCCATGAGCCATCTCAATATGGCGATTCTGGATGAACAGGGAAATATTATCTGCCTCCGCAATAAGCAGAAGGTGGGTGGGGTCGAAGAGCTCGGACTGCCAACGACTGACTATCGACAGATGTGGAAGGCGCGCGAGGTCTACGGAAGCCCGGGCTGATCCACCAGGGCCAGGCGACCACTCGCCGGATCGCCACTCCAGGCCAATGAGAGCTTGATCCTCCACGCCCGTTCGGGTCTGAAGCTCAGCCTGCAGGGCCATTCCACCGCCAGCAGGGCCCCGAGCGCCAAGGCCTCCTCCTCCTCTTGGGCGAAGAGTTCGTCGGCTGCGGCCGGCAGCTCTAGGCGGTAGAGGTCGAGGTGCACCAAGGCGTGTCCTGATCTCCTTCCCCACGTCTCACCGTAATGATGAGCCAAGGCGAAGGTGGGGCTGGTGATGGCTTCCGGGATGCCGAGGCCCTCAGCGATGCCTTGCACCAGGCAGGTCTTGCCTGCCCCCAGATCACCCTCCAGCAGCAGGATGGCCGGCGTGGCACCCGTGCCTTGGGCGGCGGCGGCAGCCGTCAGCCATTGCTCTGCCAGCTCACGGCCTAGGGCCTGAGTGGCGGCCGCATCGGCCAAGAACACGTTGCGGGATTCCATTCCGGTAGATTGGCCTCAAGCGAGCCCGAAGCCTCGGCGTCTCTGCAGATATTGCACAACACTCCCTCTCCAGGCTGGAATTGACCGGCGGAGCTGGAGCATCAGCATCCCTGACGTCTTCTCTGATGACGCTGGGGTCTTCCTGCATCCACACCCCAACCCTACGCGTCCAACCATGGTGGTCACCCCCGCCCCAGTCTCTGCCAGCCCCGCGCTGCAGACCACGTCGTCGTACGTGATCGCCGACCTCGGCCTGGCCGACTTCGGCCGTAAGGAGATGGCGATCGCCGAAACCGAGATGCCCGGCCTGATGGCCCTGCGGGCCAAGTACGGCGCCGAGCAGCCCCTCAAGGGCGCCCGCATCGCGGGTTCCCTGCACATGACGATCCAGACCGCCGTTCTGATCGAGACCTTGGTGGCCCTCGGCGCCGAGGTGCGCTGGGCCAGCTGCAACATCTTCTCCACCCAGGACCACGCCGCTGCGGCCATCGCCGCCGCCGGTGTGCCCGTGTTCGCCTACAAGGGCGAAACCCTGGATGAGTACTGGGCCTTCACCCACCGCATCCTCGAGTGGGGCGATGGCGGCACGCCCAACATGATCCTCGACGACGGCGGCGATGCCACCGGTCTGGTGATCCTGGGCACCAAGGCCGAGCAGGATCTCTCCGTGCTCGACAACCCCTCCAACGAGGAGGAGACCGCCCTCTTCAACTCCATCCGCCAGAAGCTGGCGGCCCAGCCCGGCTTCTACTCGCGCATCCACGCCAACATCCAGGGCGTCACCGAGGAGACCACCACCGGCGTGGCCCGTCTCTATCAGCTGCAGAAGAGCGGCGAGCTGCCCTTCCCGGCGATCAACGTCAACGACTCGGTCACCAAGAGCAAGTTCGACAACCTCTACGGCTGCCGCGAATCGCTGGTCGACAGCATCAAGCGCGCCACCGACGTGATGGTGGCCGGCAAGGTGGCCCTGGTGCTGGGCTACGGCGATGTGGGCAAGGGTTCGGCCCAGTCGCTGCGGGGCCTCGGCGCCACCGTGATGATCGCCGAGATCGATCCGATCTGCGCCCTGCAGGCGGCGATGGAGGGCTACCGCGTCGTCCGTCTCGACGACGTGGTGGGTGATGTGGACATCTTCGTGACGGCCACCGGTAACTTCCGGGTGATCCGCCACGAGCACCTGATCCAGATGAAGGATCAGGCGATCGTCTGCAACATCGGCCACTTCGACAACGAGATCGATGTGGCGTCGCTCAAGCAGTACCCCTGGGACAACATCAAGCCCCAGGTGGATCACATCGTGCTGCCCTCCGGCAACAAGATCATCCTGCTGGCCGAGGGTCGGCTGGTGAACCTGGGCTGCGCCACCGGCCACCCCAGCTTCGTGATGAGCAACTCCTTCACCAACCAGGTGCTGGCCCAGATCGAGCTGTTCACCAAGGGTGATCAGTACGGCAAGGAGGTGTACGTGCTGCCCAAGCACCTGGATGAGGCCGTGGCCCGTCTCCACCTCGACAAGATCGGCGCCAAGCTCACCGAGCTCACCGCCGAGCAGGCCGCCTACATCAACGTGCCGGTGGAGGGGCCGTACAAGCTCGACCACTACCGCTATTGAGTTGGTGCTCCCTGACGGGAGCTGTCCGGGGCAGGCCCACTGCGTGACGCCTGCCCCGGACAGCTCCCGCCAGGGATGGCTTGGGGCATGGGTGAGGCTCGTGCTCTGACGTTGGGATCCCGCTGCCGCCGCACTGCTGGTGGGGTGGGGTCCTTGCTTTGTCTTGGTTGGCAGGCCCGGCGGGCGGGAGCGGCAGGGCTTTGTTGTGGCCCTGGTTGGGGCGGTTCGGCTGGGGGCTTCAGGATCGATGCCGGACAATCAGCGCAGCAAGCAGGAACCGCGATGGGGATCACTGAACTGGTGCAGCAGCTGCCGCAGCTGATCGGTTCGGCCGTGGAGGCCAATCCCCTGCTGGGCTATGGCGCCATCTTCGCGGCGATGTTCCTGGAGAACCTCTTCCCGCCAATTCCCTCGGAGCTGATCATGCCCCTGGGGGGCTTCTATGTGCAGCAGGGCCAGCTGGCCCTGATCCCGGTGGTGCTGGCGGGCCTGTTCGGCACGGTGCTGGGGGCCCTGCCCTGGTATGGCATCGGCCGGCTGATCAATGAGCAGCGCATCGAGCAATGGCTCGAGCGCCATGGCCGCTGGATCGGCATCAGCCCCCAGGAGCTGCACCGCAGCCGCGACTGGTTCTCCCGCTACGGCACGGCCCTGGTGTTCTGGGGCCGGCTGGTGCCCGGCATCCGCACGCTGATCTCAGTGCCGGCGGGCATCGAGATGATGCCCTTCACGCCGTTTCTGATCTGGACCACCGCGGGCAGCCTGATCTGGACCCTGCTGCTCACCCTGGCGGGCCTGGCCCTCGGTGAGGGCTACACCAACGTGGAGCACTGGATCGAGCCGGTGGCCAAGGCCGTGAAGGTGCTGCTGGTGCTGGCCGTGGCCGGCTTCGCCGTCTGGCTGGGGCTGCGCACCTGGAACAAGCGCAACAACTCCCACTGACGGCTGCCGGGCGAGTCCCGCTGACGCCTGGCGAAGTCGACGGGGAGGCCCCAGGGATCGGCCTGGGGTGACGCTCCCCTTCAGGGCGCCTCGGCCCGGGGTGGCCTCAGAACGGCACTTCCTCGTCGCTGGGCTCGCCGCCGCCGAAGCCGCCGCTGCCCCCGAAGCTGCCGCCGCCGCCGCCGAAGCCGCCGCCCTCGGCGTCGCGCTTGGAGCCGAGCAGTTCCAGCCGGTCGACCCGCACCACGGGCTTGCTGCGCTCCTCGCCACTGGCGCGGTCGGTCCAGCGGTCGAGCTTGAAGCTGCCGATGATCCCCAGCAGCGAGCCCTTGCGGACGTAGTCGGCGGCCACCTGGGCCTGCTTGCCCCAGATCTCGAGGTTGAACCAGTCGGGCTCGTCGTCGCGGCTGCGGCGGTTCACAGCGAGGGTGAGGTTCGCCACCATGCTGCCGGATTCGAAGTAGCGGACTTCGGGGTCGCGGCCGGCCCGGCCGACGAGGGTCACGGAATTGACGCCCATGGCGTTCTCCTGGATGTTCGGTTGGTCAATGATGCGCCACCCGCTCCGGGCGTCGCCTCCAGAGAGTTCCACCGCCGGGCCCGGTTGTACCGCGGGCCTGGTCAGGGGGTCTGGTCGGGGCCGCCGTGGAGGCCCCTCCTATGATTCGCCCCGCTTGGTGGCTGCTCCGTGTTCTTTCGACGTTTCCAGCTCTCCCGTGACATCGGCATCGATCTGGGAACGGCCAACACCCTGATCTATGTGTCCGGCAAGGGCATCGTGCTGCAGGAGCCCTCGGTGGTGGCCCTGGATCTCGAGCGCGGCGTGCCCCTGGCGGTGGGTGACGAGGCCAAGCTGATGCTCGGCCGCACCCCCGGCAACATCCGTGCCGTGCGGCCCCTGCGCGATGGCGTCATCGCCGACTTCGACGCCGCCGAGCAGATGATCAAGACCTTCATCCAGAAGGCCAACGAGGGCCGCGGCATCGTGGCGCCCCGCCTGGTGATCGGCATCCCCAGCGGCGTCACCGGCGTCGAGCGCCGTGCCGTGCGCGAGGCCGGCCTGGCCGGCGCCCGCACCGTGCACCTGATCGATGAGCCGGTGGCGGCCGCCATCGGCGCCGGCCTGCCGGTGACCGAGCCCGTGGGCACGATGATCGTGGACATCGGCGGCGGCACCACCGAGGTGGCCGTGCTCAGCCTCGGCGGCACCGTGCTCAGCGAGTCGGTGCGGGTGGCGGGCGATGAGCTCAGCGACGCCATCGGCGTGTACCTCAAGAAGGTGCACAACCTGGTGGTGGGCGAGCGCACCGCCGAGGACATCAAGATCCGCATCGGCTCGGCCTTCCCCGACGACGCCCACGACAACACGTCCATGGACGTGCGCGGCCTGCACCTGCTCTCCGGCCTGCCCCGCACCATCAACGTGCGGGCCGGCGACATCCGCGAGGCGATGGCCGAGCCCCTCAACGTGATCGTGGAGGCCGTGAAGCGCACCCTGGAGCGCACCCCGCCCGAGCTGGCCGCCGACATCGTGGACCGCGGCATCATGCTGGCCGGCGGCGGCGCCCAGGTGCGCGGCATCAGCGACCTGATCAGCCACGAGACCGGCATCCTGGTGCACGTGGCCGAGGATCCGCTGCTCTGCGTGGTCAACGGCTGCGGCCGCGTGCTGGAGGACTACAAGCGCCTCGAGCGCGTGCTCGACACGCCCGACTTCGCCCGGCAGTCGATCTGAACCCCATGAACGGGCGCCTGCCCCGCGTCCCCACCCTGCAGAAGCTGCTGCAGGCCTGGCCCTGGTGGCTGCTGGTGCTGGCCCTGGTGGGGGTGCGGCTGAGCAAGGGGGCCTTCCTCACCGATGCCTACGCCCTGCTGAGCCGGCCCTTCTGGCCCGGCACCGCCCAGGGGGACTGGATCAAGGCCGCCAGTGGGCTCTCGGACCAGACGCGCCTGGCCCAGCTGGAGCAGGACAACCGGCGCCTGCGGGGGCTGCTGGATCTGCAGCGCAGCCGCGGCGAGGCCGTCACGGCCCCGGTGATCTCCCGCGACGCCGGCGGTTGGTGGCAGCAGCTGGAGCTGGGCAAGGGGCAGCTCGAGGGCCTCGCCGCGGGGAATGCGGTGCTCGGGCCCGGCGGTCTGCTGGGTGTGGTGCACAGCGTGACCCCCAGCACCGCCCGGGTGCGCCTGCTCACCGACCCCGGCAGCCAGGTGGGGGTCTGGGTGGGCCGCACCCAGCGCCATGGCCTGCTGATCGGCCAGGGCACGGCCCGCCCTGTGCTCCACTTCCTCGACAAGGACACGGGTGTGCGGCCCGGCGACGTGGTGTCCACCTCCCCCGCCAGCACCCTGCTGCCCGCCAACGTGACCGTGGGTGTGATCCAGACCGTGAACGACCAGGCCGTGCCGGCCCCCGAGGCCGTGGTGCAGCTCAGCGCCCCCCTCGACGCCGTCGACTGGGTGCAGGTGGTGCCCCGCCGCGCCGGGGCCTGAGCCATGGCCCGCCTGTCTGCCCAGCTCTGGTGCGGTGCCACGGGCCTGTCGGTGCCGCTGCTCACCCTGGCTGCACCCGGGCTGCTGACGATCGGCGGGGTGGGGCCCAGCTGGGCGGTGCTGTGGCTGCTGCCCTGGGCCCTGGTGGACGGGCCCCGCTCCGGCGCCGTGGCGGGCCTGGCCCTGGGAATGGCCCTCGATGGCCTGCAGCTGGGCGGTGCCAGCCAGGTTCCGGCCCTGGCGCTGCTGGGCTGGTGGTGGGGCCGGCTGGGCCGCAACGGCCCCCCGATCGAGCGCAGTTTCAGCCTGGGGCTGCTGGCGGCCCTCGGCAGCCTGCTGCTGGGTGCCAGTCTGCTGCTGCAGCTGGGCCTGCCCGGGCTGGGGGGCTGGAGCGCGGGGGCGGTGCGGCTCTCCGGCCTGCACACCCTCCTGGCCCAGGGGCTGATCACGGCCCTGCTGGCGCCGCTGGTCTGCTCCTTGCTGCTGTTGTTCTGGCGCCAGCAGGTGTCGCTGCGGAACTGACTCCATGGCCCTCCGTCGCCCCTTCCGATTCGTTGCCCTGAGTTCCGCCCTCGTGCTGGCGGCTGCGGCCCTGGGCCTGGCGGGCTGCGGCCGGCCCAGGGTCGAGCGGCGCCAGCTGCAGGTGTGGACCCTGGATCTGGCCCCCAAGTTCAACGACACCATCAACGGCGCCATTGCCGCCTGGGAGCGCCAGCACCCGGATGTGGACGTGGTGTGGACCGACGTGCCCTGGGGCTCGGTGGAGCGCAAGCTGCTGGCCGCCGTGTTCGCCCGCACCGCGCCGGATGTGGTGAACCTCAACCCCCTGTTCGCCGCCAACCTGGCCAGCAAGGGTGGCCTGCTGCCCCTCGATCCGCTGCTGCCCCCCGGCGCCGAGGCCAGCTACCTGCCCCGGCTCTGGCAGGCGGGCCGCAGCGCCGGCCCCGACGGCCGGCCCCAGCAGTTCACCGTGCCCTGGTACCTCACGGTGCGGATCACCCTGGCCAATACGGGTCTGTTGCGGCAGGCGGGCTACACGGCACCGCCGCGCCGCTGGCAGGAGGTGCCGGCCTACGCCGAGGCGGTGAAGCGCAAGACCGGCCGCTACGCCCTGTTCGTGACCGTGGTGCCCGACGACTCGGCCGAGCTGCTGGAGTCGATGGTGCAGATGGGGGTGACCCTGCTGGACGGGCGCCAGCGGGCCGCCTTCAACAGCCCGGCGGGCCGCCGCGCCTTCGCCTTCTGGACCGACCTCTACCGCCGCGGCCTGCTGCCCCGCGAGGTGGTGAGCCAGGGCTACCGCCGCGCCATCGAGCTGTATCAGAGCGGTGAGCTGGCCCAGGTGGGCAGCGGCGCCGAGTTCCTGCGCAGCATCCAGACCAACGCCCCCCGCATCGCCGCCGTCACCCGCCCCTTCCCGCCGCTCACCGGCGCCTCGGGCGACGCCAACGTGGCGGTGATGAACCTGGCGGTGCCCAAGCAGACCCGGCTCCCCAGGGAGGCCCTCAGCTTCGCCCTGTTCCTCACCGACGCCACCAACCAGGCCCGCTTTGCCGAGCAGGCCCGGGTGCTGCCCTCCTCGAAAGGCGCCCTGCGCCAGCTGGAGGCCGGCCTGCGCCGCGAGCGCCCCGCCAGCCCCGACGAGGCCCTGGTGCAGCAGGCCCGCCTGCTCTCCGCCGACACCCTCGAGCGCGCCCGGGTGCTGGTCCCCGCCAGCCCCGGCGTGAAACGCCTGCAGGCCATCGTCTACACCCAGCTGCAGCGGGCCATGCTCGGTCAGCTCAGCAGCGACGCCGCCCTGGCCGAAGCCGAACGCCAGTGGAACGCCTACGCCACCTCCCGCTGGCCCTAATTCCCCAAGACCCGCCGCGCCCGCCCTTCCATGCCCCAGCTCCCTCTCCGGCCAGCCCAGCGGGTGTGCGCCGCACGCAGCGTCGCGCAGCGGGCTGCGGTAGGCACACACCCGCTGGGCTGATAAGAGTCAGCCCAAAGAAAACCTTAAGAGTTCGGGATTGGGGCTGTTTCGCACCGCGCTGGCGGCGCGTGGGGCCCTGTGTGAGCGGTAGTGTTGCGCTTCTTCATCCCTCTGTGCCCATGCCCCTGGAGGATCTTTCCCGGCATGGTCTTGAGCGGACCGGGCGAGGCGTGAGCGGTCAGGGCGTGGGCGAGAACGACGAGGGGCCGGGCCAGGCCGAGCACCGGGCCACCCTGCTGGTGGTGGACGACGAGGCGGCGGTGCGGCGGGTGCTGGTGATGCGCCTGCAGCTGGCGGGGTACCGGGTGGTGTGCGCCGAGGACGGCGAGGAGGCCCTGGCCCTGTTCCACAAGGAGCAGCCCGATCTGGTGGTGCTCGATGTGATGCTGCCGAAGCTGGACGGCTTCGCGGTGTGCCGGCGGCTGCGGGCGGAATCCTGCGTGCCGATCATCTTCCTCTCGGCCCTCGATGCCATCGCCGAGCGGGTGGCGGGCCTGGATCTCGGCGCCGACGACTACCTGCCCAAGCCCTTCAGCCCCAAGGAGCTCGAGGCCCGCATCGCCACGATCCTGCGGCGGGTGGGCCGCGGCTCCGCCGGCGCCGAGCCCCGCGACGTGCCGGCGGGCCAGGGCGTGCTGCGGGTGGGAGATCTGGTGGTGGACACCAACCGCCGCCAGGTGACCCGCGACGGTGAGCGCATTGGCCTCACCTACACCGAATTCAGCCTGCTGGAGCTGCTGTTCCGGGAGCCGGGGCGGGTGGTGCCCCGGGCCGAGATCCTCGAGCAGCTCTGGGGCTATCCCCCCCGCCGTGCCGCCGATCTGCGGGTGGTGGACGTGTACGTGGCCCGGCTGCGGGGCAAGCTCGAGCCCGACCCCCGCAACCCGGAGCTGATCCTCACGGTGCGCGGCACCGGCTACGCCTCCCAGCGGGTGGGCGATCCCGCCCTGGCCACGGCGGTCTGAGCGGTCCCGTCTGGCCCCGGCCGGGCATGAGCTCCGGGTTCCGGCGTTCCTGCAGGATGGCTCCCAGCTGAGACCCCTGGAGCCTTGTCGGAGCTGCGCGAGACCCGCCTGGAGAAAGCCCGGACCCTCGCCGCCCTGGGCCAGGGCCCCTACGGCCTGCGCTTCGAGCCCACCCACCGCACCGCTGCCCTGCAGCACGACCACGCCGACCTGCCCAACGGCCAGGAGCGCGACGTGGCCGTGGCCGTGGCCGGTCGGGTGATGACCCGCCGGGTGATGGGCAAGCTCGCCTTCTTCACCCTGGCCGATGAGAGCGGCCCGATCCAGCTGTTCATCGAGAAGGCCACCCTCGCCGCGTCGATGCCCGAGGACCCCGACGCCTTCGCCCACCTCACCTCCCTAGTGGATGCCGGCGATCTGATCGGCGTGCACGGCAGCCTGCGCCGCACCGACCGGGGCGAGCTCTCGGTGAAGGTGACGGGCTGGACCATGCTCACCAAGGCCCTCCAGCCCCTGCCGGACAAGTGGCATGGCCTGGCCGATGTGGAGAAGCGCTACCGGCAGCGCTACCTGGATCTGATCGTTTCGCCCGACACCCGCGAGACCTTCCGGCGCCGGGCCCTGGCGGTGAGCGCCATGCGCCGCTGGCTGGATGAGCGCGACTTCCTGGAGATCGAGACCCCCGTGCTGCAGAGCCAGCCCGGCGGCGCCGATGCCCGGCCCTTCGAGACCCACCACAACGCCCTGGATCTGCCGCTGACGCTGCGGATCGCCACGGAGCTGCACCTCAAGCGGCTGGTGGTGGGCGGCTTCGAGCGGGTGTACGAGCTGGGCCGGATCTTCCGCAACGAGGGGGTGAGCACGCGCCACAACCCCGAGTTCACGTCGGTGGAGATCTACCAGGCCTACGCCGATTACACCGACATGATGGCGCTCACCGAGCAGCTGATCGCCCACGTGTGCCAGCAGGTGTGCGGCAGCACCCGGATCAGCTACCAGGGCACCGAGATCGACCTCACGCCCCCCTGGCGCCGGGCCACCATGCACGAGCTGGTTCAGGACGCCACGGGGCTGGACTTCACCGGCTTCAGCAGCCGCGACGAGGCCGCCGCGGCGATGCAGGCGAAGGGGCTGGAGGTGCCGGCCCTGGCGGATTCCGTGGGCCGGCTGCTGGTGGAGGCCTTTGAGCAGCGGGTGGAGGCGGATCTGATCCAGCCCACCTTCGTGCTCGATTACCCGGTGGAGAATTCACCCCTGGCCCGCGCCCACCGCAGCAAGCCGGGGCTGGTGGAGCGCTTCGAGCTGTTCATCGTGGGCCGCGAGACGGCCAATGCCTTCAGCGAGCTGATCGATCCGGTGGATCAGCGCCAGCGCCTGGAGGCCCAGCAGGAGCGCAAGGCCGCCGGCGACGACGAGGCCCAGACGGTGGATGAGGACTTCCTGCACGCCCTGGAGGTGGGCATGCCCCCCACGGGCGGTCTGGGTATCGGCATCGACCGGCTGGTGATGCTGCTCACCGACAGCCCCTCGATCCGCGACGTGATTGCCTTCCCGCTGCTGCGTCCAGAGGCGCGGGCTGAAGCGCGCCAGGAGCCGCGGCCGGCCGCAATGGGATAATCGATCACAGTAGGCAATCTCCCCCATCCATGAGCGGTGAGCGCGTCGGTTTTCGCTTCAAGCACGCGGACGCGGTGGTGAAGCGCAACCCCCAGGGCCGTTCCCGCCGGGGATGGGTGATGGAGCCAGTGGAGCAGACCACCAGCCGGGGCACCAAGATGCCGGCCTACCGGATCCGCTGGCGCGACAGTGAACGCCCGGAGATCGTGCTCCAGCACATGCTGATCGCCGATCCCGACCCCACCCCGCCGCCCGAGGGCGTGAGCCTGGTGCCGCCGGCGCCCAAGGGCTGACTTCAGCCCCCACCCCTTCAGCCCTGGCGGCGGCGTAGCTGCTCCAGCTCCTGTTCCGCTTCAAAGCGCGCCCAGGCCTGCTCCAGATCGGCAGGATCGGACTGTGCCCGATCCGCCTGGGCTCGATCGGGCTGGGACCGGTCGGTGCTTGCTCCTTCGGCTTGGGGGTTCCCCTGCGCCTGGCTCGCTGCCGCCTGGGCCAGGGCGTCGAGCTCCTGCTCCACCTGGCGGAACTGGCTGCCCAGCTCGCCCAGGGCCTGCCAGCGGTCGCGGCCCTGGGCCATCAGCCCATGGAGGTGCTGGTCTGCCCGGGCCGCCAGGTCGCTGGCTCCGGCGGCCCGGGCCCGCTCCACCCGCCGCTGCCACTCGGCGATCTCGGCGGCCAGCTGCAACAGCCCGGCGCGGGCCTGCTCGGCCTGGCCCCGCAGCTCCAGCCGCCGGCGCTTGAGCCGCTGCTGGCGTTCCTGCTGTTCCTGTTCGCGCAGCAGGGCCTCCTGGGCCGGGTTGGCGGCCAGGAAGGCCTCAAGCTGCTGCTCCAGCTGGGCCTCCAGCCGTTCAAACCAGCCCGCCGCCTCGCCGGGATCCGTGCCGGTGCTCATGGGGCCGGATCCGGCGCGCGGGTGATCAGCGGCGCCTCGATCTCCTCCTGCAGCGGCGTGATCGCCGCCTCGCGGGAGCGCAGCAGCAGCTGGGTGAGCCGGGCGATGCCGCCCTCCCCAAGATCCTGGCCGGCGACCCGGTCGAAGGCCTGCATGTAGAGCTCCTCCAGCTGGGCGATCAGGCCCTCGCGCAGCTCGCGCACGGCACGGCGCTGGTCTTCCCTCGACATGGCTTCTCCCGCGGCGCCGTTCAGTTCCCAGAGTCTGCCTGCACCAGCAGGTGCAGGCTCAGATCGCCGGCCGGATCGCTCCAGCGCTGCGCCCCCCGCCAGCCGGCGGCGGCCGCCAGCGTCAGGAAGGCCTCAGGGTCATATTTGGCGCTGGTTTCGGTGATCAGCGCCTCGCTCGCCGCGAAGGTCCAGCGCTGTCCCGCCAGGGTCACCGTCTGCTCCCGCTCACTCACCAGGGCCATCTCGATGTGGCTGGCCTGTGGGATCCAGCGGGCCCTGTAGCGGAAGGCGGCTGGATCGAAATCCCCCGCCAGCTCCCGGTTGAGCCGGGCCAGCAGGTTGAGGGCGAAGGCGGCCGAGATGCCGGCGGCATCGTTGTAGGCGGCCTCCAGCCGATCCACCGGCTTGGGCTGGTCGATGCCGATCAGCAGCGTGCCGCCGGGGCCCAGCAGCCGCCGGAACTGACGCAGCAGCGCGCAGGCCGCCGCCGGCTCGAAGTTGCCCAGGGAGCTGCCGGGGAAGAAGCCCAGATGGGCGCTGCCGCTCAGCAGCGGGTGCTCCGGCAGGGCCTGCAGCTGGCTGTAGTCGCAGCAGATGCCCGCGATCGCCGCGGCGGGATGGCGCCGCTGCAGCCGGCCGCAGGCCTCCTGCAGGTGCTCGGCGCTGATGTCGAGCGCCATGTAGGCCGGTGTCCGCCCGGCGGCCTCGATCGCCTCCAGCAGCGGACTCACCTTGCGGGCGCTGCCCGCCCCGAACTCCACCAGGGTGCCGGGGCCCAGGGCCGCGGTGATGGCCGGGGCCTGCGCCTCCAGCAGGGCTGTTTCGGTGGCGGTGAGGCTGTATTCGGGCTGCTGGCAGATCAGGTCGAACAGGCGCGAACCTTCGGCGTCGTACAGGAACCAGGCCGGCAGCTGCTTCGGGCTGCGGCTGAGGCCCTCGATCACCAGCCGGCGCACATCGGCCGGCGCCGGGTGCAGGTCGAGCAGGTCAGGCATCGCCCGCCAGCCGCAGGCCGCTGGCCATCCAGCGGCTCGCCGGTGGATAGAAGTTGCGGTAGGTGAGCCGGGCGTGGCCTTCGGGGGTCAGGAAGCAGCTGCCGCGCAGCACGAACTGGGAGGTCATGAACTTGCCGTTGTATTCCCCGATGGCGCCCGCCGCCGGTGCGAAGCCCGGGTAGGGCCGGTAGGGGCTGGCGGTCCACTGCCAGAGGCTCCCGAAGGCCTGGGGCAGGCCGGCGGCGGCGGCCACCTCCCACTCCGCCTCGCTGGGGAGCCGGGCCCCGGCCCAGCGGGCGTAGGCATCGGCCTCAAACCAGCTCAGGTGCCGCACCGGCGCCTCCGGCGGCCGCGGCCTTCGGCCCGCGAGGCTGAACTCCCAGTCGCCCCGCCAGTAGCGCGGCGCCCGCCAGCCCCGCTGCTGCACCGCCGCCCAGCCCTCGCTCATCCACAGCTCCGGGCGTTGGTAGCCGCCGTCGGCGATGAAGGCGGCGAAGTCGCCGTTGCTCACCAGCCGCTCTGCGATCGCGAAGGGTTCCAGCCAGACGCGGTGGCGGGGCGCCTCGTTGTCGAAGTGGAAGTCGCCGGGCGAGGCGTCGGGGCCGCCGCCGCCACCCGGGTGGCCGATCTCCACCAGCCCTCCCGCCACCTGGATCCAGCTCGGGCGGGCCGGGGCCATGGCGCCGCCGGCCGCCGCCCAGCTGCCCAGATAGGCCAGCTCGGGACTGATGGGCGCCTGGTGCCCCGGCTCCTCCTCCCCCTCCAGCGGCCAGGCCGCCGGCTCCAGGGGGTTGCGGCTGAAGCCGTCGAGCAGGTCCATCAGCAGCAGCTCCTGGTGCTGCTGCTCGTGCTGCAGGCCCAGTTCCACCAGGGCCAGGCCGGCGGCATCGCCCGCGGCCTCCAGCTGCTCCACCAGGGCCTCCAGGGCGTTCGTCACCCGCTGGCGCCAGGCCAGCACGTCGGCGATCGGCGGTCGGGTGAGCAGGCCCCGCTGCGGCCGCGGCTGCCGCGGCCCCACCGCCTCGTAGTAGCTGTTGAAGAGGTAGCGCCAGCGCTCGTCGGCGGGTTCATAGGCCGGGATCGGCCCGCGGCCGGGCTGATCCCCTGCCGCCCGCCCCCGCAGCAGGAACTCCTCGAAGAACCAGCTGGTGTGGCCCAGATGCCACTTGGCAGGGCTGGCCTCGGCCATGCCCTGCAGGCAGAGGTCTTCCGGTTCGAGGCCGGCGATCAGGGCCTCGCTGCGCCCACGGATCCGCCGCACCCGGGGCAGCAGGGCGGCGGCGGGCGGGAGCGCCATCGGGGCGGTGTGTCTGGGCAGACCCTAGGGCTCTGGAGCGGTCCCATCAGCGCCCCTACGATCGCGCCACAGCAGAACGTGGGCACCGACCGCATGGTTGCCAGCACACCGGCCAGTTCCACCGCCAGCAGCCAGGCCCGGACCACCGGCATCACCGCAGGCTTCGTCGGCGCGGTCGGCCACACGCCCCTGATCCGGCTCCAGGCCCTCAGCGAGCTCACGGGCTGCGAGATCCTCGGCAAGGCCGAGTTCATGAACCCCGGCGGTTCGGTGAAGGATCGGGCGGCCCTGGGCATCCTGCAGGAGGCCGAGGAGCAGGGGCTGCTGCAGCCCGGCGGCACCGTGGTGGAGGGCACCGCCGGCAACACCGGCATCGGCCTCACCCACCTCTGCAATGCCCGCGGCTACAGGGCCCTGATCGTGATCCCGGACACCCAGTCGGCCGAGAAGATCGGCCTGCTGCGCAGCCTCGGCGCCGAGGTGCGCACGGTGCCGGCGGTGCCTTACCGCGACCCCAACAACTACGTGCGCCTCTCCGGCCGCATCGCCGCCGAGACCCCCGGCGCCGTGTGGGCCAACCAGTTCGACAACCTCGCCAACCGCCGCGCCCACTACAACTCCACCGGCCCGGAGATCTGGCAGCAGACGGGGGGCCAGGTGGATGCCTGGGTGGCGGCCACCGGCACCGGCGGGACGTACGCCGGCGTGGCCCTGTATCTGAAGGACCAGAACCCCGCGGTGCGCTGCGTGCTGGCCGATCCCCACGGCAGCGCGCTCTACAGCTGGGCCAGGACCGGTGAACTGGCCAGCGAGGGCAGCTCGATCACCGAGGGCATCGGCAACAGCCGCGTGACCGCCAATCTGGAGGGTGCCCCGGTGGATGACGCCGTGCGCATCGACGACCAGCAGGCCCTCGACACCATCTACCGGCTGCTGTGGCAGGAGGGCCTGTTTCTGGGCGGCTCGGTGGGCATCAACGTGGCCGCGGCGGTGGAGACCGCCCGGCGCCTCGGCCCCGGCCACACCATCGTGACCGTGCTGTGTGACAGCGGCGATCGCTACCGGTCACGGCTCTATGACCACGACTGGCTGGCGGCCAAGGGGCTTCGGCAACCTGTGCGCCAGTCGTGAGCGGCGCCGTGCTGGGTGAGGTGATCGGCGAGCGCTACCGCCTCGAGGCGGAACTGGCCCGCGGCAGCCAGGGGGTGCTCTGGCGCGCCAGCGACCAGCTGGCGGGCGGGGCGCCGGTGGTGCTGCGCCAGCTGGGGGCCGAGCAGCCCCAGCTGCAGGCCCAGGTGCGTGAGCTCTGGCCGCGGCTGCAGGGGGTGCTGCATCCCCAGGTGCCGCGCTTCGGCGGGCTGATCGAGGCCGACGGAGCCCTCTGGCTGGTGCGGGAGTGGCAGGACGGCCGCACCTACGCCGAGCTGCTGGAGGCCCGGCGCCAGCGCCAGCTCGTGTTCGGCGCCGGCGAGGTGCTGCTGCTGCTGCGTCAGCTGCTGCCGGTGCTGGCGGTGCTGCACAGCCAGGAGCTGCTGCACGGGGATCTCACCCCCGCCAACCTGCTGCGCCGCGAACGCGACGGGCTGCCGGTGCTGCTGGATTTCGGCCTGGTGCGGGGCCACGGTGCCACGGCCGCCGGCGTCACCCCCGGCTACGGCGCTCCGGAGCTGGGCCGCGGCGAACCGGCCGAGCCCTGGATGGACCTCTACGGCCTGGGGGTGGTGGCCCTGGTGCTGCTCAGCGGCGACGAGCCGGCCGAGCTGCTCGATCCGGTGACCCTGGAGTGGCGCTGGCCCGCCGCCCTCGATGGCGAGCCCGCCCTGCAGGCGGCCCTGGAGCCGCTGCTGGCCAGCGACCCCGGCCGCCGCTACCCCTCGGCAGGCTCCGCGCTGCAGGCCCTGCAGCAGCTGCCCATGCCCGACAGCACGGGGCCGGTGCCCCGCGCCGATCGCACCGTGGTGCTGGTGCCCCAGGCTCCCCTGCCGGAGCCGGTCCAGGGTGGGGACGTTGCCCCAGGGGTGCCGCCCGCCCCCCCCGCCGAGTCGGCGGCCCCAGCGCAGCCATCGGCCCCACCGCCGTCGCCTGGCGAGGCACCCGCCACCGCTGGGGCTCCCGAGCTGCCCCCGGTTGCCGTGGCGGCCCCCACCCCCCTCGCCCAGCCGCCGCTGCGCAGCCGCCAGGAGGAGCGCGAGGAGGCGGCGGAGGGGCGGCTCTGGCCCGTGGTGCTGGCGCTGGTGATCTCCGCCGTGCTGGGCACGGCCCTGGGCTGGCTGGTGCTCAGCCGCGGGCGGGTGGCCACCACGGAGCCGGGCAGCGGTCTGCAGCTGCCCAGCAGCCTGCCGCCGGCGGAGGTGGACCAGCGCCAGCAGCTGCTCAACCGGCTGCGGGCCCTGCAGATCGACCGCGGCTGGTTCCTCAAGCTGGTGGATGCCAGCCTGCTGGCCCAGTTCCCGGAGCGGGGCGGCCGCCTGCCCAACGACTCCCTCGACGACGCCCCCCTGCGCAAGATCTGGAACGAGCTGGCCCAGGAGTGGATCAGCCGGGTGGAGCAGCTGCCCCTGGAGATCCGCACCCGCCTGGGCAGCTTCACCGCCGGCGACTGGCAGAAGCGCCAGGCGGCCCTGGTGGCCCGCGGCCTCAGCGCCGAGGTGCTGCGCCAGCTGGTGTCGGGCAGCGCCCAGAACCTGCTGCCCGGCCGCTCCGCCGGCGACATCCCGCCCGAGCCCTTCCGCCAGCTCTGGTATGCGGCCGCCGAGCAGGGCCTGGCCAACGTGCGCATCGAGCCGATCCAGACCCGCCTCGGCCAGACCAATGTGGTGTCGGCCCAGGTGGATGCCGGCGGCGCCCGCCTGTTCCCGATCCGCCTCACCCCTGGCACCCGCCTGGTGCTGGGGGTGAACGGCTCGCCGCTGATGCAGATGAGCGTGTTCGGCGCCGACGGCGGCGTGCTCGAGGCCAAGGGGCCGCTGCGGGTGGTCAGCCTCGCCCGGGTGGCCGGCTCGCCCGTGCAGCTGCTCGTGACCAACGACGGCGTGGCGCCGGCCCTGATCACCCTGTCGCTGCGGGTGGATCCGGCGGCGCCGGAGGCCACGGCCCGCCCGGGGGAGGCGGCCCTGCCCCCCGCCGGCAGCACCGCCCAGCCCGCCGATCCCGCGCAACCCCAGGCCCAGCCCGCGCCGGCCAGCCCCGCCGCGCCGGCCCAGCCGGCCCCGGCCGCCCCCGCGACCCCGGCAACGCCCCCGAGCCCGCCGCCGCCGGTGAACTGACCGCGGGCCCTGACCCCTGCTCTACAGGCGGGCGATCGCCGCCTTGGCGTCCTTGATGTCCTGCTTGCGCCGCTCCTCCTGGCGCTTGTCGTGCAGCTTGCGGCCCTTGCCCAGGCCGATGGTGAGCTTGATCCAGGAGCCCTTGAGGTGCAGGTTCAGCGGGATCAGGGTGAGCCCCTTCTGCTCCAGGGCCACGCGCAGCTTCTCGATCTCGCGGCCGTGGGCCAGCAACTTGCGCACCCGCAGCGGGTCGTGGTTGAAGTAGGCGCCGGCGTGGCTGTGGGGCGAGATGTGCACGTTGTGCAGCTGCAGTTCGCCCTTGCGGATCAGGCAGAAGCCGTCGCGCAGGTTGCACTGGCCGGCCCGGATCGACTTCACCTCCGTGCCGCGCAGCTCGATGCCGCACTCGAGGGTTTCGAGGATCTCGTACTGATGGCGCGCGAAGCGGTTGTCGGCCAGCAGCTTGTTGGCGGCATCGCGCTGGGCCTTGGCGCTCGTCTTGCCTCCGCCCTTCGCCATCGCCGCTCCGCCCATCCGCCCAGAATCTTCCGACCCTAGGGATCCCCCGGTACCGTCAGCCCATGGCGATTGTCTCCTCGGGTTCCGCGGCGCCCCGCGGCCGCGCCGCCGCTGATGGCGCCCGCGATCGCCCGGGGCCTGGGCCGGCGGCGTCCGAGCGGCTGGTGGCCCCCCAGGCCACGGCCGACGAGACCAGGGCCGACGAGACCAGGGCCGACGAGGCCCCCGAGGCGCCGATCCTGCGGGAGGACAGCCTGCGGCCGCGGCGGCTGGCCGACTACATCGGCCAGAGCGAGCTCAAGCAGGTGCTCGGCATCGCCGTGGAGGCCACCCGCGCCCGCGGCGAGGCCCTCGATCACGTGCTGCTCTACGGCCCGCCGGGCCTGGGCAAGACCACCATGGCCCTGGTGCTGGCCGAGGAGCTGGGGGTGCGCTGCCGCATCACCAGCGCCCCGGCCCTGGAGCGCCCCCGCGACATCGTGGGCCTGCTGGTGAACCTGCAGCCCCACGAGCTGCTGTTCATCGACGAGATCCACCGGCTCAACCGGGTGGCCGAGGAGATCCTCTACCCGGCCATGGAGGACTTCCGCCTCGATCTCACCGTGGGCAAGGGCACCACCGCCCGCACCCGCAGCCTGCCGATTGCCCCCTTCACCCTGGTGGGGGCCACCACCCGCGCCGGCTCCCTCAGCTCGCCGCTGCGGGATCGCTTCGGGCTGATCCAGCGGCTGGAGTTCTATGGCCTGGCCGACCTGCAGGCGATCGTGCAGCGGGCCGCCACCCTGCTGCAGGTGGAGCTCGACGGCGCCGCCGCCCTGGAGGTGGCCCGCCGCTGCCGCGGCACGCCCCGCATCGCCAACCGGCTGCTGCGGCGGGTGCGCGATGTGGCCGCCGTGCACGGCCATGGCTCCGTCAGCGCCGAGCTGGTGCATGAGGCCCTGAGCCTGCACCGGGTGGATGGCCGCGGCCTCGACGCCAGTGACCGGCGTCTGCTCAGCCTGCTGCTGGAGGGCTACGGCGGTGGCCCGGTGGGCCTCGACACCCTGGCCGCCGGCCTGGGCGAGGACCCGGCCACCCTGGAGGCGGTGGTGGAGCCGTTCCTGCTGCAGCAGGGCCTGCTGCAGCGCACGCCCCGGGGCCGGGTGATCACCGACGCCGGCCGGGCCCACCTGGAGGCGGCGTGATCGGTTCCCTGCTGGCCCTGGTCCTGGGGGTGCTGCTGGCCTTCGGCCCTGTCGCGATGGCGGTGGCCGCCACGCCCAGCTCCGGCTCCGAACCCCTGGCCGAACCCCTGCCCCAGCTGTTCGATCGCGCCCTGCGGGCCAGCCGCGACGGCCGCTTCGGCGATGCCCTGCCCCTCTGGGATCAGGTGATCGCCCGCGCTCCCGACGATGCCGCCGCCTGGAGCAACCGCGGCAACGTGCGGCTGGCCCTCGGCGATCCCCAGGCCGCCATCGCCGACCAGGGCCGCGCCATGGAGCTCGATCCGATCAGCGCCGATCCCCACCTCAACCGCGGCACCGCCGAGGAGTCCCTGGGGCTGTGGCAGGCCGCGGCGGCGGACTACCGCTGGATCCTGGAGCGGGATGGGGCGGCGGGCCGCCCGCCCGATGCCTCGGCCCTCTACAACCTGGGCAACGTGCAGGGGTCCCTCGGCGACTGGCCGGCCGCCCGCGACAGCTTCGCGGCGGCGGCCGAGGCCCGCCCGGGCTTCGCCATGGCCCGCTCCAGCGCCGCCCTGGCCGCCTTCCAGCTGGGCGAGCTGGAGGAGGCCGAGCGGCAGCTGCGCAACCTGATCCGCCGCTACCCCCTGTTCGCCGATGCCCGGGCCGGCCTCACGGCCCTGCTCTGGCGCCGCGGCGCCGGCGGCGAGGCCGAGAGCCACTGGGCCGCCGCCTCCGGCCTCGATCCCCGGTATCGGCAGCCAGAATGGCTCCTTGAGAGTCGGCGCTGGCCCCCGCAGCCGGTGCAGGCCCTCGAGGATTTCCTCGCCCTGGCCAGCCGATGACCCCCGCCGCCAAGGTTCCCGCCGCCCAGGTCCCTGCCGCTCCGGTGCCCGTTGCCCCGGTGCCCGCCGGCCAGGCGCCGGTTGCCGGTACCGCCGGCGCGGGCATGGGGAGTCCCTGGCAGCGCCATGGCCTGGACTCGGCCCTGGCGGCGGCCCTGCCGGAGCTGATCGCCCTGCGGCGCCACATCCACGCCCACCCCGAGCTGAGCGGCAACGAACACCAGACCGCCGCCCTGGTGGCCGGCGAGCTCCGCGGCCTGGGCTGGCGCGTGCGCGAGGGCGTGGGCCGCACCGGCGTGCTGGCCGAGCTGGGCCCCGAGGGTCCGGGGGTGCCGCTGGTGGCCCTGCGGGTGGACATGGACGCCCTGCCGGTGGAGGAGCGCAGCGGCGTGCCCTTCGCCTCCGTGCACCAGGGCCTGATGCACGCCTGCGGCCACGACATCCACACCGTGGTGGGGCTGGGGGTGGCGCGGCTGCTGGCGCCCCTGGCGGACCAGCTCACGGCCCGGGTGCGGCTGCTGGTGCAGCCGGCGGAGGAGACGGCCCAGGGGGCCGCCTGGATGCTGGCGGATGGCGCCATGGACGGGGTGGAGGCCCTGTTCGGCGTGCACGTGTTCCCGAGCCTGCCGGTGGGCAGCATCGGCGTGCGCAACGGCAGCCTTACGGCCGCGGCGGGGGAGCTGGAGGTGGAGGTGCTGGGCGAGGGCGGCCACGGCGCCCGCCCCCACCAGAGCACCGATGCGATCTGGATCGCGGCGCGGGTGGTGAGCGGTTTGCAGGAGGCGATCAGCCGCCGGCTCGATGCCCTCCACCCGGTGGTGGTGAGCTTCGGGCGGATCGAGGGGGGCAAGGCCTTCAACGTGATCGCCGACCACGTGCGCCTGCTCGGCACCGTCCGCTGCCTCGACCTGGACCTGCACGCCCAGCTGCCGGGCTGGATCGAGGAGACGGTGCAGGCCCTCTGCGTCGGCCATGGCGGCGAGGCGCGGGTGCGCTACCGCTGCATCTCGCCGCCGGTGCACAACGATCCCGCCCTCACCGAGCTGGTGGCGGAGGCCGGTGTGGAGCTGCTGGGCCGCGCCAACGTGCGCTGGCTGGAGCAGCCCTCCCTGGGCGCGGAGGACTTCGCCGAACTGCAGCGCGACACGCCGGGCACGATGTTCCGCCTGGGGGTGGCGGGCCCGGAGGGTTGCACGCCCCTGCACAGCAACAGCTTTGCCCCTCACGAGGACTGCCTGGCCGTGGGCGTGCAGGTGCTGACCCTCAGCCTGCTGCGCTGGATCGAAGCCCGTGCCGGCCAGCCGGACGGCGCCGGCTCCCGCCCGTGAAGCGGGCCCTGCTGGCGCTCTCGGCGCCGCTGCTGATCCTGCTGGCCCTGCTGGCCCTGCTCCTGCGCCAGGGCTCCGACCGGCTCCAGGCCCTGCCGGCGCTGCTGGTGGGCGGGGGCCTGCTCACCTACAGCGGCCTGACCTGGCGCCGCCGTCGCCGCGCCCTGCTGGCGGCCCTGCGGGAGCGCCAGCCTGAGCCGGGGGCCGGGGCCGGCGGGCCACCCCCCTAGCGTGAACGTCCCTGCCGCTGGGACCGATGGATCTGGAACAGCTGCGCGCGGAGATCGCCTCCGGCGACCCGGCCCGCTCGATGCCGGCCCTGGCGCGCCTGCGTGGGGCCACGCCGGAGCAGGCCGAGCCGCTGCTGCTGCTGGGCCTGCAGCAGAGCCCCTTCCTGGTGCGCTCCCTGAGCTGCGCCGGCCTGGGCATGAAGCCCACCCCCGCCGGCTGGGAGGCGCTGGTGGCCGCCCTGGAGACCGATGAGGACGCCAATGTGCGGGCCGAGGCGGCCAACGCCCTGGTGAGCCATTCCCTGGAGCGGGCCTGGCCGCTGCTGCGGCTGGCCTTCGCCCGCGACGACCAGTGGCTGGTGCGCTGCAGCATCCTCTCGGCCATGGCCGAGCACCCGGCGATGGCCGCGGCGGATCTGCTGGAGCTGGCCCGGCTGGCCCTGGTCGATGCCGACGGCACGGTGCGGGTGGGTGGCGCCGAGATCCTGGGTCGGCTGGTGCGGGAGGCGGGAAATGGCACCCCCGGAGCGGCGGCGGCAGCGGCCGAGGCCCGCGCCGAGCTGGTGCGCCTCCAGAACGACAGCGACCACCGGGTGGTGGCCGCGGCCCTCAACGGCCTGCAGGGCTGATCGGGCCCGCGGCCGGCGCCATTTCGGCCTTGCTAGGTTTCCAAAGTCACTAGGGGTGCCCGGTCGTGCCAGCGCGACCCCGGGCTGAGATCACACCCTCCGAACCTGATCCGGGTCATGCCGGCGCAGGGAAGTGAGAACGAACTCCAGCTGCGCCCCGAAGCTGTCGGTTGTCCCGTCAGTCCTCCCTTTCGCCGTAGCCCTGTCATGCGTAGCGCCTGGATCGAGAAGCGCCAAGGCCAAGCCAATGTGTCGCAGCTGCACTACGCCCGCCAGGGCGTGGTGACCGAGGAGATGGCCTTTGTGGCCAAGCGGGAGAACCTGCCCGAGTCGCTGGTGATGGAGGAGGTGGCCCGGGGCCGGATGATCATCCCCGCCAACATCAACCACCTCAACCTGGAGCCGATGGCGATCGGCATCGCCAGCAAGTGCAAGGTGAACGCCAACATCGGCGCCTCGCCCAATGCCAGCGATGTGAGCGAAGAACTCAAGAAGCTCGAGCTGGCGGTGAAGTACGGCGCCGACACCGTGATGGATCTCTCCACCGGTGGCGTGAACCTCGATGAGGTGCGCACGGCGATCATCAACGCCTCGCCCGTGCCCATCGGCACGGTGCCCGTGTATCAGGCGCTGGAGAGCGTGCACGGCTCGATCGAGAAGCTCTCGGAAGACGACTTCCTGCACATCATCGAGAAGCACTGCCAGCAGGGCGTCGATTACCAGACCATCCACGCCGGTCTGCTGATCGAGCACCTGCCCAAGGTGAAGGGTCGCCTCACCGGCATCGTGAGCCGCGGCGGCGGCATCCTGGCCCAGTGGATGCTCTATCACCACAAGCAGAACCCGCTCTACACCCGCTTCGACGACATCTGCGAGATCTTCAAGCGCTACGACTGCACCTTCTCCCTGGGTGATTCATTGCGTCCTGGCTGCCTGCACGACGCCTCCGATGAGGCCCAGCTGGCCGAGCTGAAGACCCTGGGTGAACTCACCCGCCGCGCCTGGAAGCACGATGTGCAGGTGATGGTGGAGGGTCCGGGCCACGTGCCGATGGACCAGATCGAGTTCAACGTGAAGAAGCAGATGGAGGAGTGCAGCGAGGCGCCCTTCTATGTGCTCGGCCCGCTGGTTACCGATATTGCCCCCGGCTACGACCACATCACCAGCGCCATCGGCGCGGCCATGGCCGGCTGGTACGGCACGGCGATGCTCTGCTACGTGACTCCCAAGGAGCACCTGGGCCTGCCGAACCCCGAAGACGTGCGCAACGGCCTGATCGCCTACAAGATCGCCGCCCACGCCGCCGACATCGCCCGCCATCGCCCCGGTGCCCGCGACCGCGACGACGAACTGAGCCGCGCCCGCTACGCCTTCGACTGGAACAGGCAGTTCGATCTCTCCCTGGATCCCGAGCGGGCCCGCGAGTACCACGACGAAACCCTGCCGGCGGACATCTACAAGCAGGCCGAGTTCTGCTCGATGTGTGGCCCCAAGCACTGCCCGATGCAGACCAAGATCACCGACAAGGACCTGGAGGGTCTGGAGCAGGTGCTGGCGGAGCAGCGGGCCGGGGAAGCGGCGGCCGTCTGAGCCGTCGTGGGGGCAGGTCAGTCCGCTGACCCGCCCCCCAGCAGCGCACGCACCTCAGCGGCGGCGGCCAGGCCCGCCTCGATGGCCCCCTCGAAGTAGCCGGGCCAGCGGCTGGCGGCCTCGGTGCCGGCCCACACCACCCGGCCATGGGCTTGCTGCCCCACGGGGCCATAGGTGGTGTGGGCGCCGGGGGTCAGGAAGCTGGTGAAGGCGCCGCCGCTCCAGCTCTCGTCGTTCCAGTTGTGCAGCACCAGCTCCGTGGGCTCGGCGGCCTCCGGGCCCCACCAGCTCGCCAGGTCGGCCAGCACGGCCCGCCGCCGCTGGGCTTCGCCCAGCTGCTGCCAGCGCACGGCCCGTTCGCCGGCGATGAAGCCCGCCAGCAGGCCCGGTCCGCCCGGCGGGGTGCTGTCGACCGTGAGCTCCAGGGTGGGCAGGTTGCCGATGCCCAGGCCGTTGAGGCCCCGCTCGCGCCAGA
Source organism: Vulcanococcus limneticus LL (assembly GCF_943369875.1). GTDB lineage: Bacteria > Cyanobacteriota > Cyanobacteriia > PCC-6307 > Cyanobiaceae > Vulcanococcus > Vulcanococcus limneticus_A. The sequence continues at coordinate 66,031 of NZ_CALROT020000011.1, read as the reverse complement.
ACGGCCGCGGGTAGAGCGCCAGCACCTTCACCATCGAGCCCATCGCCGAGCGCTGCAGCAGGCCGCTGCACTCGGGCGGCAGGGCCGGGCTGAAGCGGATGCCCAGCCGCAGGGGCGGAGGGATGGCCACCACCGCGGCGGCCGCCGTGACCACCTCCCCGGCGCCGTGGCTCACCCGCACGCCGCCGCCGTCCTGCTCGATCGCCCCCACCGGCGCCCGCAGCTGCAGCCCATCCGCCAGTTCACTGGCCAGGCGGTCGGCCAGCTGGGCGGCGCCCCCCTCCACCAGCCAGGCCTCCGGGGTGTCGTGCTGGGGGGCCGTGGCCTGGGTCCAGGCCAGGTGCAGGATCGAGCTCTCGTGGGGTTCGAAGCCGCCGGAGCCACCCATGCGCGTGAGCCAGGCGAAGGGGTAGCGGGCCAGCTCCCCGGCCGACTGCTCCTGCAGCCAGCCCGCAATGCTGATCCGATCGAGGGCCTCGGCGCCGGGGGCGTTCCAGGGCGCGGCGGACGGCACCTGGTCCACCAGCTCCAGGAACCGCCGCTGCAGCGCCAGGGTCTCCTGGAGTTCGGCCGCCGGCAGACCCAGGTCCCCTGGTCGGAAGAACAGCAGGCTGGCGCGGTAGTCGTGCTCCAGCCCGGCCCGGTGGGGTGTGCCCTTCCAGTGGAAGATCCCCTCGCCGTCGTAGGGGGTGGGGTAGCGGCGCAGGCCGTAGTGCTCGAGCAGGCCGATCAGGCGGTGGTGGGTGGCGCCCACCCACTGGCCGCCCAGATCCACCCGCAGGCCCGAGGCGGTGGTGTGGCCGTGCAGGCGCCCGCCCCAGCGCTCGCGTGCCTCCAGCAGCTGCACCTCCAGGCCCTGACGCCGCAGCTCGCGGGCGCAGATCAGGCCGGAGAGGCCGGCGCCCACCACCACCACGTCCACGCCAGCCTCCGGGGTTGCCGCTGGATCCGCCATGGGCAGAGCCTGCCATGGGAGAGCGCTCGGTTGTGAGGTTTCGCCAGGGGGCGGGGCCCTAGCCCGCAGGCCGATACACCGAGCGCCCGTCGCCGGGCAGCAGTGCCAGGGCGGCGGGGTCGATGCGGCGGCCGATGGTGATCTCGGTCTCGTCGTCGTTCCAGCGCTCCACCGACAGCACCCGCTGGCCCTCGGCTTCGTAGTCGGCGAAGCGGCAGCTGGCGAGGTGGCGGTTCATGGTGCGGGCGCTGGAGGTGGCCGAGGCCCGGCCCTCCTCCCGCCGCTCATAGGTGAGGCCCTCGCAGTGGATCTGATCCGGGAAGGGGGTGGCTGCGCTGGCCAGTTGGCGAAGCAGGGCGGGCGGGCCCTGCTCCAGCCAGCTCACCTCCAGCCAGTCGTCTTCGCACACCGCCAGCCAGCGGGCCTCGGGGCCGTCACGCAGCAGATACTCCAGCCACTGGAAGCCGTCCTCGTCGTAGAGCAGCCGGTCTTCCACCACCCAGTCGCGCCCGTCGCACTGCACGATGTCGCCGGTGCGCAGGTCGAACAGCGTCCGTGCCGCCGGCAACGCGCTGGGCTGGGTCCGGCGCAGCCGTTGCACCCGCAGCAGCGCCCAGGCCGCCACCAGCAGCACCAGCAGCACCAGCCAGATCGCCATCGGCTCACCCTATCCACCCCCTGACCTGTGGCCCCCGCGCCGGCTCAGGTCCCGCCCCACAGCCCCTGCCGCTGGTAGTCGGCCAGCACCGGCCGCGACAGCCGGTTCGGCAGCACCGTCTGCCCCGGCGGCGGCTGCAGATCGCGGGGCAGCACGAACAGGCGCTGCAGCTGGGCCGCATCGATCCAGCGGCCCCGGAACGGCAGGGCCGCCGCCGTCAGCGCCTGGCCGGGGCGGTGGGCCAGCACGAAGCCCCACGGCCCGAAGCTGGGCACATCCACGCTGTAGGGCCGGCTCTGCAGCGACAGCTCCGCCAGCGTGGCCCGGATCGAGGCCATCACCCTGGGGGTGAAGAATGGCGTGGAGGCCTGGGTCACGAGCAGGCCATCGGGGGCCAGCCGCTGCAGCACCCGCCCGTAGAAGGTCACGCTGTAAAGGCGCGCCAGGGGCGCGGTGGCGGGATCGGGGAAGTCGGCGATCACCACATCGAAGGGCCCCGCCAGCCGCCGCACCAGCTCAAAGGCATCGCCCACGTGCACGTGCACCCGCGGGTCGTCGAGGCTGCCGCGGTTCAGGCGCTTCAGGAACGGGTGGCGGCGCGCCAGCCGCAGCATCTCGCCATCGAGCTCCACCAGATCGACGCGTGTGACGCCCGGCCAGCGCAGCACCTCCCGCACGGCCAGGCCGTCGCCGGCCCCCAGCACCAGCACCCGCCGGGGCCGCGGATGCAGGGCCAGGGCCGGATGCACCAGGGCCTCGTGGTAGCGGTACTCGTCGAGGCTGGAGAACTGCAGGTTGCCATCGAGGAACAGGCGCAGATCGTCGCGGCGGCGGGTGAGCACGATCCGCTGGTGGCGGGTCTGGCGGCGCCCCACCACGGGATCGTCGTAGAGGGAGTCCTCGAGGCGGTCGCCCAGGGGCACGATCAGCCAGGCCGCCAGGGCCGCCAGGGGCCAGGCGAGCGTGAGGGGCCAGCGCCAGCGGCGGCCCGCCGGAAACAGCCAGCAGAGCAGGGCGCTGTTGGCCAGCGGCACCAGCGCCAGCAGCCCCGCCGTGGGCAGCAGCCCCAGCCAGGGCAGCAGTACCAGCGGAAACAGCAGCGACCCCACCAGGGCACCGAAGTAGTCGAGCGCCAGCACCCGGGCGAGGGCCTGGCGCAGCTGCTGCTGGGTTTCCAGCAGGCGCGTGAGCAGGGGCACTTCCATGCCCCCCAGCACCCCCACCAGCACCGTGAACACCACCAGTCCCAGCCACACCGGGCCATCGGCGCTGAACAGGGCGAACAGGGCCAGCGGCGCCAGCAGGCACAGGGGCGCCAGGCCCACCTCCACCAGCAGGAAGGTCCGCAGCAAGGCCTGCTGGGGCTCTGCTCCGCCCACCACGAACTGGCTCAGCCAGGCGCCGAGCCCCATGGCGGCCAGGAACGTGCCGATCACCACGCCCGTGGCCAGGGCGGCATCGCCGAGCAGGTAGCTGGCCTGGGTGGCCAGCATCAGCTCCAGCACCAGGCCCACGCTGGAGGAGAGCGCCGCCGTGGCCAGCAGCACCCGCACCTGCAGGGGCGTGAGTTCGCTGCTGGCCGTGGGTCGCTGCGCCATGGCTACTTGGCCGAGCCCGGTCCACGCCCCTGGAAGCGCGACCAGTCGCGGGGGCGGCCGTGGGGCACCCAGCGGCCGCCCCGGTAGGAGCCGCTGTAGCTCACCCCCGAGGAGGCGCTGGGGGTGCCGTCCTGGCCGAGCCGGAACAGCAGGGGCCGGGTGATGGCGGCGGTGGTGCCCACGCCCACCGCCGTGAGGGTGAGCACCAGGATCAGGGCGCGCTCCATCGGCATCTCAGCCCCCCTCCATCGGCATCTCAGCCCCCCTCCCGATTCAGATCCAGCGGCAGGGCCGCCACCGGCTGCGGGCACACGACCCCATCCTCCAGCACCAGCTCGATCCACTCGATGGCCCAGGGTTCGCCGCCGTCCGCGAGCTGCTCCGTCAGAACGGCCCGCACCCGCACACTCTCCCGCTGCGCCAGGCGCAGGTGAACGGTCTGCGTCACCGTCAGCCAGTGGTCGCCGTCGCTGCTGTGCCGGGTCGGCACCAGCTTCAGCGCCTCCTGCAGCAGCTGCTCCCCGCGCGGGCCGGCCACGCTCAGCTCCAGCCGCACCGGCGGAAGCCCGGCGGCAGGTGGACGGTCGCTGCTGGGCCGTTCGTAGCGGGCCCGCACCACCGCCCGCAGCAGGCCGTCGCCGCCCGCCCGCAGGCGGATCGCGGCGCGGCTGTCCTCCAGCCGCAGTGCCCGCCGCTGCCGCCAGTTGCCGTACACCGAGGACTGCAGGATCCGCACCATCGCCAGGCCGATGGCGGCGGTGAACCAGAGCAGCAGTGCATCCACCCGGTGCTGACGCACCTCCACCTGCACCACGATCGGCGTCTGCAGGGGCTGGCCGGCGCTGTCGAGCAGCTCCTCCGTTGTGAGGCGCAGGCGGTAGCTGCCGTTCTCGGGCGGCCGCAGCGCCAGGTCCGCCTGGTCGTCGCGCTCCTCCCAGGTGCCGCTCTCCCCGCCCTCACTCCAGGTGCCGCTCTCGCGCCAGGCCTGCTTGCTCAGCGCCAGCACCACGGCGTCCTGGCTGTCGAGCAGCTCCAGCGTCAGTTCCAGGGCGCTGTTGGCGGGCAGGTCAGCGCGCAGGCTGATCTGCGGGCTGCCCAGGGGGCCGGCCTCCAACCGGAAGGGTTCGCTGATGGTGGGCTGCTCAGGACCCAGCACCACCGCGAGCCGGCGACTGGGGGCCAGGGCGGACAGGGCCAGGACCAGCAGCGGCAGCAGCGGCAGCAGGCCACACCAGCGGGGCCAGCGCACCACCTCCCTACCGTGGCGAGGTGTGTTGGGCGAGGCGATGGCCAAACCGCTGCTCCAGTTGCTGCTGACGGTCGGCTGGACCTTCGTGGGAGTCATCCTCATCTATGGCGGCCTGCTCCTCTTCGACGCCCTCTCCCCCACCGACTACCGCGCCGAGATCCGCAAGGGCAACGTGGCCGCCGGCCTCGTGGTGGGCTCGGTGACCCTGGCCATCGCGGCGGTGGTGGTGGCGGTGCTGAGTACCTGAGACGTGGTGCGGGTCTGGGTCCCCCTGGGCTGGAGCGCAGCCTGCATGGGGTGAAGCCGAGTCGGCCCTGGATCGCACGAAGTCCTGTGTCCCTTCCGGCCGCGCCTGGTGGCGCTGCCTACGGTCCGGTGAGTGCGTTCAGGCCAGCAAGCCCGATGACCGAACTCGGCAAGTGCCCCTTCAGCGGCCATGGCGGAACGGCCGTGGCCGGCCGTGGGCCGTCCCCGCGCGACTGGTGGCCCCAGCAGCTCAACCTCGGGATCCTGCACCAGCACAGCCCGGCCTCCAATCCCCTGGGCCCGGCGTTCCACTACGCCGAGGCGTTCAGTCAGCTCGATTACGCCGCCCTCAAGCGCGACCTGATCGCGCTGATGACCGACTCCCAGGACTGGTGGCCCGCCGACTGGGGCCACTACGGCGGGCTGTTCATCCGCATGGCCTGGCACAGCGCCGGCACCTACCGCACCGCCGATGGCCGTGGCGGTGGCGGCACCGGCAACCAGCGCTTCGCGCCACTCAACAGCTGGCCCGACAACGGCAACCTCGACAAGGCCCGCCGGCTGCTGTGGCCCATCAAGCAGACCTACGGCAACCGCATCTCCTGGGCCGATCTGATGATCCTGGCCGGCACCTGCGCCCTCGAGTCGATGGGGCTGCGCACCTTCGGCTTCGGCGCCGGTCGCGTGGACATCTGGCAGCCCGAGGAGGACATCTACTGGGGTAACGAGACCACATGGCTCGGCGCTGGGCGCTACAGCGGTGATCGCCAGCTGGAGCAGCCCCTGGCGGCGGTGCAGATGGGTCTTATTTACGTGAACCCCGAGGGCCCCGATGGGGTGCCCGATCCGGTGGCCTCCGGCCGCGATGTGCGCGAGACCTTCGCGCGCATGGCCATGAACGACGAGGAGACCGTGGCCCTCACCGCCGGCGGCCACACCTTCGGCAAGGCCCATGGCGCCGGCAGCGAAGAGCTGGTGGGGCCGCCGCCGGAGGGGGCTCCGCTCGAGCAGATGGGTCTGGGCTGGGCCAACCGCCACGGCAGCGGCAAGGGGGCCGATGCCACCACCAGCGGCATCGAGGGTGCCTGGAAACCCCATCCCACCCGCTGGGACATGGGCTACTTCGACATGCTGTTCGGCTACGAGTGGGAGCTGATCAAGAGCCCCGCCGGCGCCTGGCAGTGGCAGGCCAAGGACTGCCGCGAGGAGCATCTGATCCCCGACGCCCACATCCCTGGCCTGAAGCACCCGCCGATGATGACGACGGCGGATCTGTCGCTGCGCTTCGATCCGATCTACGAGCCGATCTCGCGTCACTTCCACCAGCACCCGGAGGCCTTCGCCGATGCCTTCGCCCGGGCCTGGTTCAAGCTCACCCACCGCGACATGGGGCCCAAGAGCCTCTACCTCGGCCCCGAGGTGCCCGCGGAAGACCTGATCTGGCAGGACCCGATTCCGGCGCTGGATCACCCCCTGGTGGATGGGCCCGCCATCGCCGAGCTCAAGGCGCGCCTGCGGGCCTCCGGGCTGAGCGTGGCTGAGCTGGTGAGCACCGCCTGGGCTTCGGCCTCCACGTTCCGTGGTTCCGACAAGCGCGGCGGCGCCAACGGCGCCCGCATCCGCCTGGCGCCCCAGAAGGACTGGGCCGTGAACCAGCCCGAGCAGCTGCAGCGGGTGCTGGGCGTGCTCGAGGGCCTCCAGCAGGCGTTCAACGCGTCCCGCTCCGATGGCGTGCGCGTGTCGCTGGCGGATCTGATCGTGCTGGCCGGCGGCGTGGGCGTGGAGCAGGCGGCCGCTGCCGCCGGCCATGCCGTGGAGGTGCCGTTCACGCCGGGCCGCATGGATGCCAGCCAGGAGCACACCGACGCCGCTTCGTTTGCGGTGCTGGAGCCCCAGGCCGATGGCTTCCGCAACTGGCAGAAGGGCCCGATGAGCGTGCCCGCCGAGCACCTGCTGGTGGATCGCGCCCAGCTGCTGGGCCTGAGTGCCCCGGAGATGACCGTGCTGGTGGGCGGCCTGCGGGTGCTCGGTGCCAACAGCGGCGGCAGCCGCCACGGCGTGTTCACCGAGCGGCCGGGGGTGCTCAGCAACGACTTCTTCGTGAACCTGCTGGCCATGGCCACCACCTGGACCCCCACCGATGACAGCGGCGAGCTGTTCGAGGGGCGCGATCGCCTGAGCGGGGAGCGGCGCTGGAGCGGTACCCGGGTGGATCTGGTGTTCGGTTCCAACTCCCAGCTGCGGGCGATCGCCGAGGTGTATGCCCAGAGCGATGGTGCCGCCACGTTCGTGGCCGATTTCGTGGCCGCCTGGGTGAAGGTGATGCAGGCCGATCGCTTCGACCTGAAACGCTGAAGTTCCTGCCGGGCCAGGCCTGCCCAGCAAAAAGCCCCGCCGATGGCGGGGCGCGAAAGGCGGGGGGCTCAGCCCCCCGCCTTTTTCAGCTGAGTAATCAGCCCAGGGCCTTGGCCTTGGCCACCACGTTGTCCACGGTGAAGCCGAACTTCTCCATCAGCAGGGGGCCGGGGGCGGAGGCGCCGAAGCGATCGATCGACACGCTGTCGCCGTCGAAGCCGGTGTACTTGTGCCAGCCGAAGGAGCTGGAGGCTTCCACCACCAGGCGCTTGCGCACGGAGGAGGGCAGCACGCTCTCGCGGTAGGCCTCATCCTGCTCTTCGAACAGCTCCACACAGGGCATCGACACCACCCGCACGTTCTTGCCGTCGGCCCGCAGCTGGGCGGCGGCCTTGGTGCAGAGCTCGAGCTCGGTGCCGGTGCCGATCAGGATCAGATCGGGGGTGCCGGTGCTGTCTTCCAGGATGTACCCACCCTTGGCCACGCCGGCGGCGCTGGAGTTGGCCTGGTTGGCCATGGCCTGACGGCTGAGGAACAGCACGGTGGGGCGCTTGCGGTTGGCAATCGCCACCTGGTAAGCACCGCTGGTCTCGTTGCCGTCGCCAGGACGGATCACCAGCATGTTGGGCAGGGCCCGCAGGCTGGCCAGGGTCTCGATCGGCTGGTGGGTGGGGCCGTCCTCGCCGAGGCCGATGGAGTCGTGGGTGAGCACGTAGATCACGCCCAGTTCGCTCAGGGCGGAGAGGCGCATGGCGCCCACCATGTAGCCGGCGAACACGGCGAAGGTGCCGCCGTAGGGCACCAGGCCGCTGCCGTGGTAGGCGAGGCCGTTGAGGATCGAGGCCATGGCGTGCTCCCGCACACCGAAGTGCAGGTAGCGGTTGGCTTCGGCACCCTTCTGGAAGCCCTTCTCCCCCTTGATGTCCGTGAGGTTGGAGTGGGTGAGGTCGGCGGAACCGCCGATCAGCTCGGGCAGGTTGGGGCCGATGGCGTTGAGGCAGTTGTAGGAGTGCTGGCGAGTGGCCAGGCCCTTGTCGTCGGCGCTGTAGCTGGGCAGGTTGGCATCCCAGCCCTGGGGCAGCTCACCGCGCAGCTGGCGCTCGAACTGGGCGGCCTCGCTGGGGTACTTGGCGCGGTAGTCGGCCAGGGTGGCGTTCCAGGCGGCCTCGGCGGCGGCACCGCGGCTGATGGCCTGGCGCCACTGGTCGTAGGCGTCCTGGGGAACTTCGAACTCGCCGTAGCTCCAGCCCAGGGCCTCACGGGTGAGGGCGGCTTCCTCGGCGCCGAGGGCGGCACCGTGCACCCCTGCCGTGTTGGCCTTGTTGGGGGAGCCGTAGCCGATGGTGGTGGTCACCTTGATCATCGAGGGACGATCGGTGACGGCCTTGGCCTCGGCGATGGCCTTGGCGATGGCGTCCACGTTGGTGTTGCCGTCGGGCACGTGGATGGTGTGCCAGCCGTAGGCCTCGTAGCGCTTCAGCACATCCTCGGTGAAGGAAACGTTGGTGTTTCCGTCGATGGTGATGTGGTTGTCGTCGTAGAGGGCGATTAGCTTGCCCAGGCCCAGGTGGCCGGCCAGGGAGGCGGCTTCACCGCTCACGCCTTCCTGGTGGCAGCCGTCGCCCATGATCACGTAGGTGTAGTGATCAACAACCTTGCAATCGGCCTTGTTGAACTTGGCGGCGAGGTGGGCCTCGGCCATGGCCAGACCCACGGCATTGGCGATGCCCTGACCCAGCGGGCCCGTGGTGACTTCAACCCCAGGGGTTTCGAAGGTCTCGGGGTGGCCGGGGGTCTTGGAGCCCCACTGGCGGAACTGCTTGATGTCCTCGATGCCCACCGAGTCGTAGCCGGTGAGGTGCAGCAGCGCGTACAGCAGCATGCAGCCGTGGCCGGCGGACAGCACGAAGCGATCGCGGTTGAACCACTTGGGGTTCTTGGGGTTGTGGCTCAGGGCCTTGTCCCACAGGGCGTAGGCCATGGGCGCGCATCCCATGGGCAGACCGGGGTGCCCGGAGTTCGACTTGTTGATCGCATCAACCGCCAGGAAGCGGATGCTGTTGATGCAGAGGGTGTCGACGGACTGGGTTCCGAGGGTGGGGGCGGCGGCGACCATGGGATACGGGTAAGGGGTGGGGTGGGGCGTGTTTGCCGGGCAGGCGGCCGTGGGGGAGTGGGCGGTGATCCCGGCGCAGGGCGCGGGAGCAGCGATCGCCTCAGCTCATCCGACGGAACGCGAGGCAGACGTTGTGACCACCAAATCCGAAGGAGTTGGACAGCACGACATCCAGTTTCTGTTCCCGCGCCTGGTTGGGCACGACATCCAGATCACAGGCCGGATCTGGCGTTTGGTAGTTGATCGTAGGCGGCACAAGGTTGTGGCCTATGGCCAGCACGGAGGCCACGGCCTCGATGCCACCGCTGCCACCCAGCAGGTGACCCGTCATCGACTTGGTGGAGCTGACGGGGATCTGGTTGGCCCGCTCGCCCAGGGAGGCCTTGATGGCGGCGGTCTCGTTGCTGTCGTTGGCCTGGGTGCTGGTGCCGTGGGCGTTGACGTAGTCCACGTCCTCCGGTTCCAGGCGCGCGTCGCGCAGGGCCAGGCGCATGGCCTCGGCGCCACCCACGCCCCCCGGTGACGGGGAGGTGATGTGGTGGGCGTCGCAGGTCATGCCGTAGCCAATGATCTCGGCCAGGATCTCGGCGCCGCGGGCCTGGGCATGCTCCAGGCTCTCGAGCACGAGCACGCCGGCGCCCTCACCGATCACGAAGCCGTTGCGCTCCAGGTCGAAGGGGCGGCTGGCTGTGGCGGGGTCGTCGTTGCGGAACGACAGCGCCTTGGCGCTGGCGAAGCCGGCCACCCCCAGGGGAGTGATCGCCGATTCGGCGCCGCCGGCCAGCATGGCGTCAGCCAGGCCGAGCTGGATCAGCCGGAACGCGTCGCCGATGGCATTGGAGCCGGCGGCGCAGGCGGTGGCCACGGCGGTGCTGGGCCCCTTGGCGCCCAGGGCGATCGCCGCCAGGCCCGTGGCCATGTTGGGGATCATCATCGGCACGCAGAACGGGCTGACCCGGTCTGGTCCGCGGTCCGCCAGCACGTGGGCCTGGGTTTCCATCATCAGCAGGCCGCCGACACCGGAGCCGATGGCCACGCCCACCCGGTGCTGGTTGTCCTCGTTAATGCTCAGACCGGCCTGGGCCACGGCCTGCTTGGCCGCCACCACGCCGAACTGGCAGAACCGATCCCAGCGCTTGGCTTCCTTGGGCTCGATGGAGCCCTTCGGATCAAAGCCCTTCACCTCGGCGGCGAAGCGACAGGCATGGCGCGACGCGTCGAACAGGGTGATCGCCTCGACCCCGTTACGGCCCGTGCGCAGACCTTCCCAGTACGCGGAAACGTCGTTGCCGATCGGTGTGACCGCGCCGAGGCCTGTGACCACGACGCGGCGGAGACCCTCCACCATCGGGATCCTCAGGCCTGCTTGTCCTGGATGTACTTGACGGCGTCGCCGACGGTGGCGATGCCTTCGGCCGCCTCGTCGGGGATCTCGATGTCGAAGGCCTCTTCCAGGGCCATGACCAGTTCGACGGTGTCGAGGGAGTCGGCGCCCAGGTCGTTCTGGAAGTTCGATTCGGGCTTCACATCGCCTGCGTCGACGCTGAGCTGCTCGACAACGATCGAGCGGACTTTCTCGAAGATCGCGTCCTGGGACATGGCCGGAGTGTTCGGAGGCCGCATCCTACGGGGCGGCCTGCGGCGGCCCCCCGGGCCGTATGAAAAAGGGTGACGGCGCGGTGGTGGTAGCAGGGACCACCCGGTCAGCGCGGGTACTTTTGGCGTCACGCCGTTTGTTCCCGGCCCAGGCCCATGTCCCACGCCGTCAAGATCTACGACACCTGCATCGGCTGCACCCAGTGCGTGCGGGCCTGCCCCCTCGACGTGCTCGAGATGGTGCCCTGGGACGGCTGCAAGGCCGGCCAGATCGCCTCCTCCCCCCGCACCGAGGACTGCGTCGGCTGCAAGCGCTGCGAAACCGCCTGCCCCACCGACTTCCTCTCGATCCGCGTCTACCTCGGCGACGAGACCACCCGCTCCATGGGTCTCGCCTACTGAGGCAGGTCCCGGTCGGCCGACGACCTGTGTTCCAGGAGTCGTTGGCCGCCATTCACCCATAAGCTCAAGCCCAGCTCCGGCTGGGCTTTTTTGTTGGCGGTGTCTCCGGGCGCCGCCGCCCTCCTCCCTCGGCATCTATGTGCGGCATCGTGGCGGTGATCGGTTCGCGGGAGGCGGCTCCCCTGCTGCTGGAGGGCCTCCGGCAGCTCGAATACCGCGGCTATGACTCGGCCGGCCTGGCCACGGTGGAGGCTCTGCCGGCGGGCCCGGCGGGCGGTCCTGCCGAGGGACGGCTCACCTGCCTGCGGGCCGAGGGCAAGCTGATCAACCTCACCCACCGCTTCGAGCAGCACGGGGCCCCGGGTCAGTGCGGCATCGGCCACACCCGCTGGGCCACCCACGGCAAGCCCGAGGAGCGCAACGCCCACCCCCACCTCGACGGCAGCGGCCGGCTGGCGGTGGTGCAGAACGGCATCATCGAGAACTTCCGGATCCTGCGCGAGGAGCTGCAGGCCGAGGGCGTGGTGTTCCGCTCCGACACCGACACCGAGGTGATTCCCCACCTGGTGGCCCGCCAGCTGGAGCGGATCCAGCAGGGCCGGCCCGCCAGCGGCGCCCTGCTGCTGGAGGCCGTGCAGCAGGTGCTGCCGCTGCTGCACGGCGCCTACGCCCTGGCGGTGGTGTGGGCGGCCCTGCCCGGGGCCCTGGTGGTGGCGCGCAAGGCGGCGCCGCTGCTGATCGGCCTGGGCGAGGGCGAGTTCCTCTGCGCCAGCGACACCCCGGCCCTGGCCGGCTTCACCCGCACGATCCTGCCCCTGGAGGACGGCGAGGTGGCGCTGCTCACCCCCCTGGGGATCGAGCTTTACAACGCGGCCGGCGAGCGCCAGCAGCGCACCCCCTCGCTGCTGAGCGGCACCGAGCACGTGGCGGACAAGCGCAGCTTCCGCCACTTCATGCTCAAGGAGATCCACGAGCAGCCGGAAACGGCGGCCCTGTGGGTGGCGCGCCACCTGCCGGAGGCCGGCGCGGCCGGCGGCCAGGCCGGTGCCTCGCTGGTGGCCCTGCCCCTGGATGAGGAGGTGTACGAGGGCGTGGAGCGGATCCAGATCCTGGCCTGCGGCACCAGCCGCCACGCCGCCCAGGTGGGCGCCTACCTGCTGGAGCAGCTGGCGGGGATTCCCACCCGCGTCTTCTACGCCAGTGAATTCCGCTACGCGCCGCCGCCGCTTGCGGCCCACACGCTCACGATCGGCGTCACCCAGTCGGGCGAGACGGCCGACACCCTGGCGGCCCTGGCGATGGAGCAGGAGCGCCGCGCCCTGGTGGCGGATCCGGCCTTCGCGCCGCGGCTGCTGGGCATCACCAACCGTCCCGAGAGCTCCCTGGGCCGCCTGGTGCCCCACATCCTCGACATCGGCGCCGGCATCGAGGTGGGGGTGGCCGCCACCAAGACCTTCCTCGGCCAGCTGCTGGCCTTCTACGGCCTGGCCCTGGCCTTCGCCGAGCGCCGCGGCGGTGGAGCCACCGGCCACGGGCCTGAGCAGCTACGGCGCCTGGTGGCCGATCTGCGGGCCCTGCCGGAGCAGCTCAAGGTCCTGGTGGAGGACCACGACCGCCGCTGCGCCGAGCTGGCCCACCTGTTCGCCGACACCCAGGACGTGATCTTCTTGGGCCGTGGCATCAACTACCCGATCGCCCTGGAGGGCGCCCTCAAGCTCAAGGAGATCAGCTACATCCACGCCGAGGGCTACCCGGCCGGCGAGATGAAGCACGGGCCCATCGCCCTGCTGGATGCGCGGGTGCCGGTGGTGTCGATCGCGGTGCCGGGCCTGGTGTTCGACAAGGTGCTCAGCAACGCCCAGGAGGCCAAGGCCCGCGATGCCAAGCTGATCGGCGTGGCCCCCGAGGGTCCCGACACGGAGCTGTTCGACACCCTGCTGCCCGTGCCGGAGGTGGATGAGCTGCTCAGCCCGCTGCTGACGGTGATCCCGATGCAGCTGCTCAGCTATCACATCGCGGCCCATCGGGGGCTTGATGTGGATCAGCCGCGCAATCTCGCCAAGAGCGTCACAGTCGAGTAGGTGCGGCGTCGGGTGTGTCCCTCGGGGCGGCCACCGGCCTGGGGCCGGAATGCCGCCCCGAGGGACACACCCGACGCGCCGCAGGAGTTGGGGGTGGGGAGGGGTTTTAGGGGCCTGTCTGCACCTTGTCGGCGCAGGCTGAAGCTTGGTGTGGTCGCTCTGGGATGTGGGGCGAGGTTGGCGGGCGCGGCTGAGGTGTGGCGCGACGGCCTGTGGGGGAGTGGTTGAGCGCGGGCTGTCGTCTGGAGAGGGTCGTGGCGTGCACCTGAATGCCCGTCAGGCCTCCACGCTGCCATCCATCCCCTCCCCCACCCCGGCTACCGGTGAAGGGCTGATCAGAGGGCCGCATTCCGGCCTCCGGCCGGTGGCGGCCCGCCGGTCAGCCCTTCACCGCCACACGCCCACTCCTGCCGTAGAGGTCTTCGAAGCGCACGATGTCGTCTTCGCCCAGATAGGGCCCGCTCTGCACTTCGATCATCTCCACCGGGATGCGGCCGGGGTTGGTGAGGCGGTGTTTGCAGCCCAGGGGGATGTAGGTGCTCTGGTTCTCGCCCACCAGCTCCTCGACGCCGTTCTTCTCCACCACGGCGGTGCCGGCCACCACCACCCAATGCTCGGCGCGGTGGTGGTGCATCTGCAGCGACAGTGAGGCCCCGGGGTTGACCACGATCTTCTTGACCTGCCAGCGCTCGCCCTCGGTGACCCCGTCGTAGGAGCCCCAGGGGCGGTAGATGCGGCGGTGGGCCCGGCTCTCGCGGGCGCCCTCCTGCTCCAGCTGGCCCACGACCGCCTTGATGTCCTGGGCCCGATCGCGGTGGGCCACCAGCACCACGTCGTCCGTTTCCACCACCACCAGGTCTTCCACCCCCAGCCCCACCACCAGGCGGTGCTCGCTGCGCAGGTAGCAGTTGCGGGAGTCCTGGCTGATCACCCGGCCCCGCAGCACGTTGCCCTCGGCGTCCTGGTCCGCCGTCTCCCAGAGGGCGCTCCAGCTGCCCACGTCGCTCCAGCCGGCCTCCAGGGGCAGCACGGCGCCGCGGTCGGTCTTCTCCATCACCGCCACGTCGATCGCCACGTTGGGGCAGCCGGCGAAGGCCTCCCGCTCCAGCCGCAGGAAGTCCAGGTCGGCGCTGTCATGTTCGAGGGCGGCCCGGCAGGCGCTCACCACCTCGGGGGCCAGCCGCTCCAGTTCGGCCAGGATCGCGCTGGCCTTGAACAGGAACATGCCGCTGTTCCAGGTGAAGCGACCGCTGGCCAGGAACCCCTCGGCGGTGGCGCGGTCGGGCTTCTCCACGAAGCGGGCGATCGGCACCGGGCCCTGGGGTGCCGCGCTGGTGCCGTTGGCGCCAGCGGCGCTCGCGGCTTCCGGGGCGGTGGCGGCCTCGATGTAGCCGTAGCCCGTCTCCGGGGCGGTGGGCACGATCCCGAAGGTCACCAGGGCGCCGGCCTCGGCGGCGGGGATGCCGGCCGCCACGGTGGCGCGGAAGCGCTCCGCCTCGCGGATCACGTGGTCGGCGGCGAGCACCAGCAGCAGTGGATCCTCGCCGCGGGCCGTGGCCTGCAGGGCCGCCACCGCCACGGCGGGGGCGGTGTTGCGGCCCATCGGCTCCAGCAGGATCGCGGCGGGCTCCACGCCGATCTGGCGCATCTGCTCGGCCCCGATGAAGCGGTGGTCCTCGTTGCAGATCAGCAGCGGCGCGGCCAGGCCGCCCAGGCCCCGCAGCCGCAGCTGGGTCTGCTGCAGCAGGGTCTCCTCGCCGCTGCCGGCCAGGGCCCAGTACTGCTTGGGATAGCTGGCCCGCGATAGGGGCCAGAGGCGGGTGCCCGTGCCGCCGCAGAGGATCACCGGCACCAGCGCGGAGCTGGTGGTGGCGCTACCCGCGCTGGCCGTGGCGCTGGAGAGGGTGGCGGCGGCGCTTGGGGTCGCGGTCATCGCGGGGGATCACTCGGCGGCGGGGCGGCGCCCGTCGGCCCGGTCCCCATGGATGGCCCCATTCCAACCCAGAACCGCTGCGGCAGGAAGGTGGCCGCGTCGGATCCCGGACTGCCGGGATGGATCCCCGGCCGCAGTGCCCTGGCCCGGCCCCGCCCAGCGTGGCGTTGGCTGGCCCTGCCCACTGGCGCGTGACGCCTGGGGGCCCCCGTCGTCAGGTTTCAGCCCTCGGCCAGCTCCAGCAGGCCCGGCGGCGGCGTCAGCGACAGCCAGCCCTCCGCCAGCTCCACCCGCGGCACGATCGCCTCCACGAAGGGGATCAGCAGCCGGCGCCCACCCTCGCTCAGCTCCACCTCCAGCAGGTCGTTGCCGGCGTGGATCAGGTCGCTGACCCGGCCGATCACCGCGCCATCGGCCGCCAGCCGCACCTCCAGGCCCACCAGATCCAGCAGGTGGAACTCGCCCTTGGCCAGCTTGGGCCGGTCGGCGGCGGGCACCAGCAGATCGCGGCCCACCAGGGCCTCGGCGGCGCTGCGGTCGTCCACGCCCGCGAAGCGCACCACGTAGAGCTCCCGGCCCGGCAGCTGGCGGCCCGCCAGCAGCTCCAGCGGCTGGGGTGGCTCGCCGCGGCGCTGCAGCCAGCGGCGGCCGGGGCGGGTGAAGCGCTCCGGGAAGTCGCTCATCGGGTTGATCCGCAGTTCGCCCTTGAGGCCCTGCACCCCCACGACCCGGCCCACCACCAGCAGCTCCTGCTCCGGCGCCATCGGCTCCGCTGCCGGCGCGCTCCCGGGCGTTGCAGCGGGGGTTGCCTCCGTCTTTGCGTCCGTCATCCGGCCCATCTGCGTGCCCTGTGGCTCGATAATGGCCCCACGACTGGGCCCACCCATGGCTGACACCCTGCCGATCCTGCCCGGCTCCACCGTGGTGGTGCGCGACGGCCGCTCGATCTACGACGGCTACCGCGGCTTCGTGCAGCGGATCAGCGGCACCCGCGCCGCCGTGCTGTTCGAGGGCGGCAACTGGGACAAGCTCGTGACCCTGCCGCTCAAGACCCTCGAGCAGGTCTGAGCCGCTCCAGGGCCTGCCGCGCCGCCTCCTGTTCCGCGACCCGGCGTGAGCGGCCCCAGCCCTCCCCCAGCGGCTCCTCCCCCAGGCGCACCACGCAGTGGAACCGGCGCGGATCGGCGTGGATCGTGCTGATCTCCGTGCTGCGGTAGTCCGGCAGGCCGCGCCGCTGCCCCTGGCTCCACTCCTGCAGCGCCGACTTCCAGTTGTGGCGGTCCGGGTCGGCCTCCAGCTCGGCCGCCGCCGCCCGCCAGTGGGGGGTGAGCCACTGGAGCACCGGCTCCAGCCGCCCGCCCCAGATCCGATACAGGGCGCCCACCACCGCCTCACAGGCCTCGGCCCGCAGGGTGGCGCGGCCGGCCTGGTCGCCCGCGGCCATCGGCCCGATCCGCAGGGCCGCCTCCACGCCGCAGCGCTCGCCCAGTTCGCCCAGCCAGCGGTCGCTCACCAGCTGGGCCCGCAGCGCCGAGCTCTGGCCCACGCCCAGCTGGGGCTGCTCCCGCTCCAGGAACTCCGTTGCCGCCAGCCGCAGCACCGCGTCGCCCAGGAACTCCAGCCGCTCGTGGTCGATCGCCAGCCCGGCGGAGGTGTGGGTGAGGGCCGCATCCAGGGGGGCCAGGTCGGCGCCGGCCGGCGGGCTCAGGCCCAGGCCCGCCAGGAAGGCCTGCAGCTGGGCGGGGCGATCGGGGGCCTGGGCGCTGGACATGGACGGCGGAATCGGGCCGGCCGGATCGGACCGGGACAGCGGGCCGACGGCAGCGGCGGCCGGAGAAAGGGGTGAAAGCAGGACGTAAGCCGGGTTCTGTTCACCGCCGGCAAGCCGGCGGGGGTGGTCATCTGTCTGGGACCGCCGTTACCGGCGGCCTCGAGCGGCGCACGTGAAGCGGGACGGGTGTCATGGCCAACCGTTGTCCCTGGGCCTTGCTCCCAGCCGGGGTTTACCGAGCCAGCACCTCTCGATGCTGCTGGTGCGCTCTTACCGCACCCTTGCACCCTTGCCTGTGCTCCCGGGGGAGCCATCGGCGGTGTGTTTCTGTGGCACTCTCCTCACGGTCACCCGCACTGGGCGTTACCCAGCAAGCCTGGCCATTGGGGAGCCCGGACTTTCCTCAACCGGGCCCGTATCACCGACCCGAGGGCCGGGACGCAGCCCGATCGCGACCACCTCGCCTGCTTTCGGGCTCCATCATGCCCCTGCGGGCGACGCGCATAATGCGGTGGCGGGCTCCGCCCGTGGGGGGCTGTAGCTCAGCCGGATAGAGCGACGGTTTCCTAAACCGTAGGTCGTGGGTTCGAGTCCCGCCAGCCCCGTTCTCCAGGACCCGAGTCGCTGCCTGGCTGTTCAGGGACGCCCAGGGTGGACGACGGGTTCGCCTGCTGCCCCCGCCAGAGCCGCGCCCCAAGGGCAATCCGCAGGCGGCCCTGGCCCCCCGCGCCGGGCGGCGTGATCGCTCCCCCCCACAGGAAGGCGCCCCAGGTCGGGGCGCCTTGGCACCGGTTGCGGATCATCGCCTTGGCATCTGGGGCTCAATCCGATCGGGTGTCGGGGATTCACACTGAGCCTGTCTTGGGCCTGGCAGGGAAGGACGGGGATCACGTCTCCGCAAAGAGATGCTCGGGGCTTGACCTTTGCGGCTGTGATCTCGGCCCGGGTTATGCAGCCCGGGATTGCAACAGGCGGGACATAGAACTGGCGTCTGTCTCACTTCAGCGGCGGGATCGCGCTCGCACGGCGCGATCGGGTTCACGGTTGCTGGGACGCATCCTGGGCGCACCTCCGTTTTGCACACCGGCTCGGGTGATCCCTGGCCGGACTCTTGTGGAGGGCGGGGCCCGGGTTGGCTACCGGCTCCCCCCTCAACCTCAAGATACGTCTGTGTTCCGGCTCTGGTGGCGGTCTGAAGGTCCTGTTCCCGTACTCCGCGGTGTCACGCTCGGGACGCCTTGGATCGGTTGTCCCCGCCGTGGGGTGGGGCCTGCCGTACCTCGGTGGTGAGGGCCGAATCGGCAGGTTCGGCTGCCCGGATTCGATGAGCTGAAGAAGGCGGCGACAGTGTCTGCAACGGGGGCGACTGACGATCCCCTCGACACAATCCCTGCGATTCCAGCCATGCTGACCCTGCGTTCTTCCGCACCCTTCGATCTGTTCGATCGCCTGGAGCAGCAGCTCAGCCAGCAGCTCAGCCAGCCGTTGCAGACCGCTGAGCGTGTGCCCGCTGCCGAGGTGCACGACACCCCCGAGGCCTATGAACTGCTGCTCGAGCTGCCTGGCGTCGACAAGGCGGCCATCGCGGTGAAGGCCACCGATCGCACCCTGGTGATCAGCGCAGAGCGCCGCAGCCACCGCGAGCCTTCCGCTGAGGGTGAGGCCACGGTCAAGGCGCCGCTGCTGAGCGAGTTCCGCTACGGAACCTGGAGCCGCAGCTTCCGCTTCCCCCAGGCCATCGACCGCGACCGGCTGCAGGCCACCTACCGCGATGGTCTGCTGCGGGTGACGGCCCCCAAGGCCAACACCGTCACCTCCGTGACGGTGCAGGTGGAGGGCTGAGGCTGATCCCGTCAGGTGCTGGCGCCGGCGCGCCGCGGTCCTGCTGCCGCGGCGCCGCCGCCCACCCACTGCCCGCTGTGAAGCCCCTTCATGAAGAGCCGTTGCCCCCGGTGACGAGCGGTGTCGTCCTGGTGCGGGGCCGTTGCCTCCGGCGGCGCGCCGGACGATGGTGATGGCAACGGGATTCGGAGGCTCCGCTGATGGACGACACCCCCCCTGAGCACCAGCCAGGAGTGCGCTGACGATCCGGCCCCTGCTCCAACACTCTCGACGGATCTCTGACGTTCCTGGCGTGTCAAGCCAGTCGCCGTCCACTGCACCGCTCCAGGTGCCCCGGACCCAACGGAACGTCCCGATTGACACCTGGCCCCAGGTGCCAGCGCCGGCAGCTCCGACCACAACTGAAGACACCCTGATCTGACGATCAACCGACCGCGCAGCTGCGCCCGACCCCCTTGGGAAGGCACCACGGCTGAGCAGACAAATGCCCGGGGCCAACGCTCCGGGCTTTGTTGTGGCGGTCGGCGTTGTGGCGATCGGCCGGGGTGGGGCGGAGCCTCTCTCAGTCTGCTGAGCCGTCGGGCCCAAGGGTCACCGGCAGGTGGCCGGTCTTGACCCAGATCGTGCAGCCTGCCTCGCTCCAGGGGCGGTGGCTGCTGCCGGGTGGATTGCGCAGCCAGCTGCCGGTGGGGTAGCTGCCGTGCTCGTCCTGGAACACGCCAGCGAGCACCACGATCTCCTCCCCGCCGGGATGGCCGTGGGGCTGAAACACGGTGCCCGGCGCCCAGCGCACCAGGGCCACGTGCTCGGAGCCGAAGGCGTGCAACGGCAGGACCGACAGCCCCGGCACCAGGCCAGGAACCCAGGCCGCCCGGTGGGTGTCGATCACCAGGCGCTGCTGATCGGCCGGGTGCATCTGCTGCAGCTTGACCAGGATCGTGCAGCCCTCGGCACTGAACGGGGCGTGGCTGGAGCCGACCGGATTGCGCAGGTAGGTGCCGGCGGGATAGTCGCCCGTCTCGTCGGAGAAGGTGCCCTCCAGCACCAGGATCTCCTCGCCGCCGCCGTGGGCGTGGCGCTCAAAGCGGCTCCCGGGCGCGTAGCGCACGATCGAGGTGGCGCGGGCCACTTCACCGCCGCGGCGATCGAGCAGGCGCCGCTCCACCCCGGCCATGGGCGAGGGCAGCCAGGGCAGGCTGGCGGTATCGAGCACGGCCCGTTGGCCCAGATCGGCGTGGAGCTCCATGGACCCGATTCTGGTCCGCCGGCGGTGGGCCCCACGCCTGCGGGGCACGGCCTTGGCGGCGTTGTTTTCGCCCAGGGACCTGGCCGCCCAGAGCTCTGCTGTCAGGACCCGTCGGCTGGCCGGAGCAGCTGCTGCATCACCTGCGCCAGCCCATCGGCCAGCGGACGCGGGCTGGCGAGACGGGCGCTCCAGATCGTTCCGGAGAGCAGCTCCTCGCTGGACACCAGCGCCATGTCCTGGCCCTCCAGCAGCTGCAGCTGCTCCAGCGGCACCGACAGCTCGGCGCGAAAGACGTGGGCCGTGCGCCGATGCAGGCGCTGCTCCATGGCGTAGTGCAGCAACCGGGGCTGCCAGCCGATCTCCTCCAGCAGCTCACGGCGGACGGCCTGCTCCGGGGTTTCGCCGGGCTCCAGGTGGCCGCCGAACAGTCCCCAGCAGCCCGGCGCCACGATGCCGGGGATCTCATCGCGCAGCTGCAGCAGCCAGCGGCCCTCGCGCTGCAGCATCGCCAGGGCGACTTCAACGGCCATGGCACCCGATCAGGCCGTCGCCATGCGGCGCTGCTGCAGGGCGTAGAGCCCGGCGGCCCCGGCCAGCAGGCCGAGGGCGCCGCCCGCCGCCAGAACCAGCAGGGTCTGCAGCAGCAACAGCACGATCCCGAGGGCCGAGAACGCCGTGATGCGCACCTTCGCCTTGATCAGCAGGGTGAGCAACAGCACCACCGTGGCCTTCAACGCCAGCACCCTGGCCGCACCGAAGGGACACAAGGGGTTCAGAACCATCCCGACACCGCACCAGTTCACCCCATGCTGCTGCCCCCACCCCTCCACCGCGCCCCTCCACCGCGCCCCTCTACAGCGCCCCTCACCCATACCCCCACCCACCCCCACGCCCGCCACCGGCGGGTCGTGGCGCAGCGGCGATCCCGCCCCCCGGGCGGCGCGCCGCGAAGCCCGACCCGCCGGTGGCGCACCCCCGTAGCAACCACTACCTCTGGTGCCCTTCCCAATCCAGGCACCGCCGCTAGCGTGGCCCCAACCGTCATGACGCCATGGCTCAGCTGCACGATCTGCGCCTGCGGCTGCTGGTGCAACAGGAGAGCGAGCGCATCGCCGACAGCCAGCCGGACGAGCTCGATCTCTCGGTGGTGCAGGCCCGCTGCCTCTGCTGGCTGGCCCTGCTGGCCGAGGCCCATGAGGACCAGGCCACCGACGCCGAGCGCCGTGGCGACGTGGAGCAGGCCATGGGCTGGTTCGCCGATTCGATGCGGCTGCGGGACGTGATCCAGGTGGTGAGTTCGATTGAAATTCCCCTGCCCGCCACGGGCGATTCGCCGCTCTGAAGGCGCTCCAGGGCAGGTCCATCGCCCTGGTGCCATGATGGGAGTGACTCAGTGAAGGGACTGCGGTGCCGGAAGAGCCCTGCCAATGCCCTGATTGTCAGCGGTTCTACCGGGAACACGACCGCCTGATCCGCGAGAATCCCACCCTGCGTCAACAGCAGGAGCTGAACTGGGCTGCACTGCAGTCGTTCCGCACCCTGGCGGGGCGGGTGCTTGAGGAACTGCAGAAGATCCACGGCGACTGTGACGGCCCGGCACCTGCGGCGGCGACCCCCGGCGCCGTCGCCGGCGGCCCCAACGACGCGGCGGACCAGGACGCCATCCAGCAGGCCATGGGCGATCTGGAGAACATCAACGCCCACCTGTTCTCGATCGAGGCCCTGATGGAGCGCATCTTCGATGTGCGCGTGCCGGAGGAGGTGGAGCAGAAGTTCCGCGAGCTGGCCGGTGAGCTGGCTCCCGATCCCCTCAACGCCGATCGCCTGCGCCTGAACCGTCTGCTGCACCAGACGCCCGACCTGCCCGACCACCGGGGCTGAAGCCCTAGGCCGGCGTGCCTTGCCGCTGGACACTCCGCGGCTGGCTTGACGCCGTCAGGCAGAGCCGCGCCACCATCCCCTCCTCATCGGCGGGGACCGTCAGGAGCGTGAAGGGGGGCAGCCAGACCAGGGCCGCCCGGAGTTCTTCGGCCAGCAGCGCGTCGTTGGCGCCGATGCCGCCGCTGAGGGCGATCACATCCACGCCCCCCAGGCTGGCGGCCATGGCGCCGATGCCCTTGAGCAGGCTGTGGCGGAACACGGCCAGGGCCAGCTGGGCGCCGCCATGGCCGCTGCCGGCGGCGTCGCGCAGCTCACGCCAGTCGCCGCTGAGGCCCGAGAGGCCCCGCAGGCCGCTCTCGCGGGTGAGTTGCTGATCGAGCTCGGCCAGCGGCAGCCCCTCGCGCAGCAGCTGCAGCAGCAGCCCCGGATCCACGGAGCCGCTGCGGCTGGCCATCACCAGCCCCTCCAGTGGTGTGAAGCCCATGGTGGTGTCGAGGCTGCGGCCGCCGTGGATGGCCGCCAGGGAGCAGCCGGCCCCCAGGTGACAGCTGATCAGCCGCAGCTCCCCGGCCGGTCGCTGGTCCGGGCCCTGACCACTGGCCTGCAGGCGGGCCACGGTCTCGGCCACGTGCTGGTGGTTCAGGCCGTGGAAGCCGAGGCGGCGCAGGCCGCGGCGGCGCCAGGATTCCGGGATGGCATAGGTGTAGGCCTCGGGGGCGAGGCTGGCGTGGAAGCCCGTGTCGAAGCAGGCCCACTGGGGCAACGACGGCCGTGCCGCCTGCAGCCAGAGGATCGCCTCCAGGGCCGGGCCGTTGTGCAGGGGCGCCAGGGGCACCAGGGCCCGCAGCTGGGCCAGCACGGCCGCATCGATGGCGGTGGGGCGGGTGAGCGTCTCGCCGCCGTGGACCACGCGGTGGCCCGCCAGCCGGATGTGCGGCCACCAGGGCTGCAGCTGGGGCAGCAGCCACTGCTCCAGCACCTGGGCCAGCGGTTCGCCCCGCAGCTCCCGCTCGCCAGTCCAGGGGCGGGCGCTGGGATCCCCGCCTTTTGGTCCCCCCTCGAGCCCGGCCTGATGGTGCCCGGCCTCCGCCCCGGCGGCCACCAGGGCCGCCTTGACGCTGGAGCTGCCCACGTTGAGCACCAGCACCAGCTCGGGGGGCGCCATGGCCTCAGGGCACGTCGCAGGTGATCGTGATCGGGAAGGGCTCGGCTCGCCAGATCCGTTCGGCGTACTCGCGGATCGAGCGATCCGAGGAGAAGAAGCCGGTGCGGGCCGCGTTCAGCAGCGAGATCCGGTTCCACTCTTCCCGATCAGCCCAGAGGCGGTTCACGTCATCCTGGGCCCGCAGGTAGTCGCTGAAGTCCGCCAGCACGAAGTAGGGATCGCGGCCGGTGAGGTTCTGCAGCAGCGGCCTGAACAGGTCGCCGTCGCCGTTGCTGAAGTGGCCCTGCTCCACCAGCTTGAGCACCTCGGAGAGTTCCGGGATCGAGCTGATCAGCTCCCAGGGCCGGTAGCCCTCGGTATGGAGGGCGCTGATCTCGGATTCGGTCTTGCCGAACAGGAAGAAGTTCTCCGCCCCCACCTGCTCGCGGATCTCCACGTTGGCGCCATCGAGGGTGCCGATGGTGAGGGCCCCGTTCATGGCGAACTTCATGTTGCCGGTGCCGGAGGCCTCCAGGCCGGCGGTGGAGATCTGCTCGGAGAGATCGGAGGCGGGGTACACCCGCTCCCCCAGCTTCACGTTGTAGTCCTGCAGGAACACCACCCGCAGGCGGCCGTCCATGTCGGGGTCGGCATTCACCGTTTCGGCGATGCCATTGAGGAAGCGGATGATCAGCTTGGCCATGTAGTAGCCCGGCGCCGCCTTGCCGCCGAAGATCACCGTGCGGGGTGCCAGGCCATCGGCCTGGCCGTTCTTGATGCGCAGGTACTGGGCGATCACCTGCAGGGCATTGAGGTGCTGGCGCTTGTATTCGTGGATCCGCTTGACCTGCACGTCGAACAGGGAGGAGGGATCCACCAGCAGGCCGCTCTGGCGCTGGATGTAGTGGGCCAGCGTGCGCTTGCAGGCGAGTTTGGTCTGGCCCCAGCGCTCCAGGAAGCCGCTGTCGTTCTGGAACTGCTCCAGGGCCCGCAGCTCGTCGAGGTTGCGCACCCAGCCCTCGCCGATGCTCTCATTGAGCAGCTGGTGTAGGGGCGGGTTGGAGAGCGCCAGCCAGCGCCGGGGGGTCACGCCGTTGGTGACGTTGGTGAACTTGTCGGGCCAGAGGGCGGCGAATTCGGGGAAGAGCTTGGTGCGCACCAGCTCGCTGTGCAGGGCCGCCACGCCGTTGACATGGTGGGCCGCCACCGTGGCCAGGTTGGCCATCCGCACCGCCTTGCCGCCCTCCTCGTCGATGATCGACACCCGGCGCAGCACCTCCTCGTTGCCGGGGTACTTGAGCCGCACGGTCTGCAGGAAGCGGCGGTTGATCTCGTAGATCAGCTCCAGGTGCCGCGGCAGCAGCGAGCCGAACAGCCCCAGGCCCCACTTCTCCAGGGCCTCCGGCAGCAGGGTGTGGTTGGTGTAGGCCACCGAGCGGCTGGTGATGTCCCAGGCGGTGTCCCAGTCCAGGTGCTTGTCGTCGATCAGCAGCCGCATCAGTTCGGCCACCGCGATCGCCGGGTGGGTGTCGTTGAGCTGCACCGCCCAGTGGTCGGGGAACTCCGTCACCGGCAGGCCGCGGTGCTCCAGATTGCGCAGCATGTCCTGCAGGGAGCAGCTCACGAAGAAGTGCTGCTGCTTGAGCCGCAGCCGCCGACCCTCGTCGGTGCCGTCGTTGGGATAGAGCACCTTGGAGAGGGTCTCCGAGCCCACCTTCTCCTCCACGGCGCCGTAGTAGTCGCCGATGTTGAAGGCGTAGAAGTCGAAGGATTCGCTGGCGTCGGCGCGCCATAGGCGCAGCCGGTTGCAGGTGTTGACGCGGTAGCCGAGCACCGGCACGTCGTGGGGTACACCGATGGCGTGCTCCTCGGGGATCCAGCGCACCCGGTAGTGGCCGTGCTCGTCGCGGTAGCTCTCGGTGCGGCCGCCGAAGCCCACGAAGCAGGCCAGATCCGGATGGGGCAGCTCCCAGGGCCAGCCGCCCTTGAGCCACTTGTCCGTGATCTCCACCTGCCAGCCGTCGCGGATCAGCTGGTCGAAGATGCCGAACTCATAGCGGATGCCGTAGCCGGTGGCGGGGATCTCCAGCGAGGCCAGCGACTCCATGAAGCAGGCCGCCAGGCGGCCCAGGCCGCCGTTGCCGAGGCCCGGCTCCTCCTCCACCTCGAGGATCTCCTCCAGGTGGTCGATGCCGAAGCGGCGCAGGGCCTCCGTGGCGGCCTCCTGGATGCCCAGCATCAGCAGGTTGTTGCCCAGCTGGGGACCGATCAGGAACTCGGCCGAGAGGTAGGCCACCACGCGGGTGGGGGTGGCGCGGATCGCCTCGATGCCCGCCAGGTAGCGGGTCATCAGCCGGTCGCGCACGGCGTGGCTGAGGGCCAGGTAGAGGTCGTGGCGGGAGGCGGTGGGGGCGAGTTTGCCGAGCGTGTAAAAGAGGTGCTCGGTCATGCCGTCGAACACGTCGTCGGCCTCGAGGCCGCTCCGGTCCGGGTCTGCGTAGCAGCCCGGGGTGGGCAGTTGCAGCTGGCGGGGGGCGATGTCGCTCATGCTCCGGTCTCCTGGGGGGCTGTGCTGGGGGCGCTCCAGCGCCACTCGGTGATGTCGGGGGCGTCCATGCCGTGCTCGTGGGCATAGGCGCGGTTGGCGAGAATCGCCTCTTTCATGCGTTCCTTCACGTGGGCGGCGCGGGATCCCAGGCCGGGTACGCGATCAATCACGTCGATCACCAGATTGAAGCGGTCGATCTGGTTGTTCATCGCCAGCTCCAGTGGCGTGTTGATGTTGCCTTTCTCCTTGTAGCCGCGCACGTGGAAGTTGGCGTGGTTGGTGCGGCGGTAGGTGAGGCGGTGGATCAGCCAGGGGTAGCCGTGGAAGTTGAAGATCACGGGCCGGTTGGTGGTGAACAGGGTGTCGAAGTCGCGGTGGCTGAGGCCATGGGGATGTTCACTGGGGTCGGTGAGGGCGAACAGCTTCACCACGTTCAGAACGCGGATGCGCAGCCTGGGGATCTCACGCCGCAGGATCTCCACGGCGGCCAGGGTCTCCTTGGTGGGGATGTCACCGGCGCAGGCCATCACCACATCCGGTTCATCGGGTTCATGGCCGATGTGGTCGTTGCTGGCCCAGCTCCACAGGCCGATGCCCTTGGCCACATGGGCGCGGGCCTGCTCCAGAGTGAGGTACTGCAGGTGCTTCTGCTTGTCGCTCACGATGATGTTGCAGACGTTGGTCTCCACCAGCGCCTGCTCCGCCACCGCCAGCAGCGAGTTGGCATCGGCCGGCAGATACACCCGTACCACCTCGCCGCTCTTGTTGCCCGCCAGGTCGATGAAGCCGGGGTCCTGGTGGGTGAAGCCGTTGTGGTCCTGCCGCCACACTGTGGAGCTGATCAGGCAGTTCCAGGGACCGATCGGAGCCCGCCAGGGGGCGTGGTGAATGCAGCTCTCCAGCCACTTGGCGTGCTGGTTGAACATCGAGGCGATCACATGGGCGAAGGCCTCGTAGGTGTGGAAGAAGCCGTAGCGGCCGGTGAGCAGATAGCCCTCCATCATTCCCACCAGGGTGTGCTCGCTGAGCATCTCCACCACCCGGCCCTCGCGGGCCAGCTCGCTGCCGCCCAGGTCCTCCGGAAGAAAGTCCTCCATCCACACCTTCTTGCTCACCGCGTAGATCGCCTGCAGGCGGTTGGAGGCCGTTTCATCGGGGCCGAACACCCGCAGGGAATCGGGGTTGCCGCCGATGGCGTCGCGCAGCAGGGCCCCCAGGGGGGCGGTGTTCTCGTGCTCCACCTCGCCGGGGGCCGGCACCGCCACGGCGTAGGCCGTGCTGGGGGGCAGGTGCAGCTTGCGGCGCAGCAGACCGCCGTTGGCGTGGGGATTGGAGCCCATGCGCCGGTTCCCCACGGGCGAGAGGGCCTGCAGCTCGGGCTGCAGGCGGCCGGTGGCATCAAACAGCTCCCAGGGGCGGTAGCTCTTCAGCCAGCTCTCCAGCTGCTGCAGCTGGGCCGGATCGTGGCGGGGGTTGGGCAGCGGCACCTGGTGGCTGCGCCAGAAGCCCTCCAGCTTCTGGCCGTTGAGCTCGGCGGGGCCGGTCCAGCCCTTGGGGGAGCGCAGCACGATCATCGGCCAGGCCGGCCGCACCGCCTCGCCGCTGGCGCGGGTCTCGGCGCGCACCTGCTGGATGCGGCCGATGGCGGTGTCCATGGCCTCGGCCATGGCCCGGTGCATGGCCGCGGGCTCGTGGCCCTCCACGAACAGGGGGTCCCAGCCGTAGCCGCGCAGCAGGCTCGCCAGCTCGTCCCGGGGGATGCGGGCCAGCAGGGTGGGGTTGGCGATCTTGTAGCCGTTGAGGTGCAGCACCGGCAGCACCGCCCCGTCGTGCACCGGGTTGAGGAACTTGTTGATGTGCCAGCTGGTGGCCAGGGGCCCGGTCTCCGCCTCGCCGTCGCCGACGCAGGCCAGGGCGATCAGGTCGGGGTTGTCGAACACCGCCCCGCAGGCGTGGGAGAGCACGTAGCCCAGTTCACCCCCCTCGTGGATTGAGCCGGGGGTTTCCGGGGTGCAGTGGCTGCCGATGTGGCCGGGGAAGGAGAACTGCTTGAAGAAGCGCCCCATGCCCACCGCGTCCTGGGACTTGTCGGGATAGATCTCGCTGTAGGAGCCATCCAGGTAGGTGGGGGCCAGCACCCCCGGGGCGCCGTGGCCAGGCCCGGACAGGTAGATCATGTCCAGGTCGTGGTGGCGGATCACCCGGTTGGCGTGGGCCCAGATGAACGCCTGGCCCGGACTGGAGCCCCAGTGGCCCAGCAGCCGGTTCTTGATGTGCTCGGGCCGCAGCGGTTCAGCCAGCAGCGGGTTGTCGCGCAGGTAGATCATCCCCACCGCCAGGTAGTTGGCGGCCCGCCACCAGGCATCGGTCAGCGCCAGCTCCTGCTCCAGGTCCACACCGGCGATCCGGACGCTGCCGGGGGCGAGGCCTGCTGCCGACTGGGTGGCGGTCATGACGGACGGGTCCGATCGTGCCCGGACCGTAGCCGTGCTCACCGGTCCGAGGCCCCAGACCCCAGACTCTCGTGGTGAATTGCCCACGCCCGCGATGAGCCTGCCGCCATATCTGCTGCAGGTCGGCCTGGAGGCCAGTGCCCACCAGCTTGAGGTGGCCGACACGCTGATCGGGGTCGGCCGCTTCGTGGTGATCTTCGTGGCGGCCAGGCTGCTGGCCGAACTGCTGGTGCGGCTGCAGCTGCCCACGATCCTGGGGGAGCTGGTGGCCGGGGTGCTGATCGGCGTCTCGGGCCTGCACCTGATCGTGCCGCCCGAGACCCAGGCCGCCGTCAGCGGCGCGGCGCTGGAGCTGGTGGGCTCCCTGGCGGATCTGCCGGCCGCCAGCGTCCGCGACATCTACGTGGAGAGCTTCCCCAGCCTGGAGGCGGTGGCGAACCTGGGCCTCTACGCCCTGCTGTTCCTCACCGGCCTGGAGAGCGAGCTCGATGAGCTCGTGGCGGTGGGGGGCCAGGCCACCACGGTGGCGGTGGCGGGGGTGGCCCTGCCCTTTGCCCTGGGCACCCTCGGCCTGATGCTCCTGTTCCACGTGGATCCGATCCCGGCGATCTTCGCCGGCGCCTCGATGACGGCCACCAGCATCGGCATCACCGCCAGCGTGTTCGGCGAGCTGAAGATGCTGCGCTCGCGCGAGGGTCAGATCGTGATCGGCGCCGCCGTGCTCGACGACATCCTCGGCATCGTGATCCTGGCGGTGGTGGTGAGCCTGGCGGGCGGCGGCAGCCTGGAGCTGGGGCCGATCCTCAAGCTGGTGACCGCGGCGCTGGTGTTCGTGGTGGCGGCCATCGGCCTGAGCCGCACCGCTGCCCCCGCCTTCGACGCCCTGATCGATCGGCTCAAGGCCCCCGGCGAGGTGATCGTGGCCTCGTTCGTGGTGCTCTCGCTCAGCTGCTTCGCCGCCACCGCCATCGGCCTGGAGGCGGCGCTGGGGGCCTTTGCCGCCGGCCTGATCCTCAGCACCTCCAAGCACACCCACGCCATCCAGGAGTCGGTGAAGCCGGTGGTGGCCCTGTTCGCCACGATCTTCTTCGTGCTGATCGGCACCGGCATGGACCTCTCGGTGCTCGATCCCACCAATCCGGCCAACCGTCCCGGCCTGGTGATCGCCGCCTTCCTGCTGGTGGTGGCGATCGCCGGCAAGGTGGCGGCCGGCTGGGCCTTCCTCTCCAAGCAGCCCACCAACCGGCTGGTGGTGGGGCTGGGGATGATGCCCCGCGGCGAGGTGGGCCTGATCTTCCTGGGGCTCGGCACCCAGGCCAGGCTGCTCAGTCCGCCCCTGGAGGCCGCCATCCTGCTGATGGTGATCGGCACCACCTTCCTGGCCCCGCTGCTGCTCAGACTGGTGCTGGCCGGAAAGGATGGAGATCCCGATGCCGACGCCCTCGCCGAAATCCCCACCTGACTCACCCCTGGCGGGCTGGGGCCTCAGCTGGGGAGGCTGGCTCGACAACCGCCGCGGCGAGTGGTGGCTGCTGGCCCAGCTGCTGCTGATCGCCGCCCACCTGCTGCCGGCCTGGCCGCCGCCGGGGGCCTGGGGCTACGCCTGGCCCCTGCCACTGGCCGCCGCCGGGGTTCTGCTGTTGGTGCTGGGGCTGGTGCTGGCGGCCCTGGCCTTCGGCGGGCTGGGGTCCAGCCTCACGCCCCTGCCCGATCCCAAGCCCGGCGCCGCCCTGGTGACGAGCGGTCCCTACCGCCGCTGCCGCCATCCCCTCTATCAGGCGGTGCTGCTCTGCTCCCTGGGGGTGACCCTGGCCCTGGGCAGCCTGCTGCACCTGGCCCTGCTGCTGGCGCTGGTAGGGGTGCTGGGCGGCAAGGCGCGGCGGGAGGAGCGGCAGCTGCTGCTCTGCCATCCCGACTACCCGGCCTACCGGGCGGTGACGCCGGCGATTGTTCCCGGCCTGCCCTGGCTCGACTGGCGCTGAGCAGCCGGGGCTCAGCCCCGGGAACCGGGAAGGGGTCAGGGCTCGCCGCGCAGGCTGGCCAGGCCCCAGAACAGGCCGTAGAGGGCGGCCATCACCCCGAGGCTGGTGCCCCAGCCGGGCCCCAGGGCCCAGCCCAGCCCCAGGTTGGTGAGGGCGCCCACCCCAAGGGCCAGCGCCAGGCTGGCCAGCACCAGCAGGGCCTGTTGCATCCCCTCCTCCAGGGGACCCTCCGCCAGCACCTGCTCCAGGCGGGTGAGCGGTGCGCTGAGGGGCACGTAGAGGGCCAGGGCCCAGAGGGCCGTTCCGGGGAGCAGCAGCGTCCAGTCGGGCACGGGCCAGGGGGCGGGATGGGCTCCCTAGCATCGACCACCCTGCCCCCACCCGGTGACCAGCCCCGCCGCCGCCGCCCCCGTCGAGCCGCCCGTTGCTGCGCCAGGAGGGGAGCGAGCCGACGGGACCCCCGCGATGCCGGAGGGACCGTGGCGGTTCCAGGGGCACCGGGTGCACTGCCTCAGCCGCCGGCCCGAGCGGCCCGTGGGGCCGGCGATTCTGCTGGTGCACGGCTTCGGTGCCTCCACCGACCACTGGCGCTTCAACATCCCTGCCCTGGCCGAGCGCCACGAGGTGCATGCCATCGACCTGCTGGGCTTCGGCCGCAGTGCCAAGCCCGAGGGCCCCAGCTATGGCGGTGCCCTCTGGCGCGACCAGCTGGCGGCCTACGTGACCGAGCGCATCGGCCGCCCCACGGTGCTGGTGGGCAACTCCCTCGGCGGCTATGCGGCCCTGGCGGCCGGGGCCGCTCTCGGGGAGCAGGCGGCCGGCGTGGCGCTGCTCAACGCCGCCGGCCCCTTCTCCGATGAACAGGCCGAGCCCCGGGGCTGGGGCGCCATCGCCCGCCGCACCATCGGCAGCGCCCTGCTCAAGAGCCCGGTGCTGCAGCGGCTGCTGTTCGAGAACCTGCGCCGCCCCGCCAGCGTGCGCCGCACCCTGCGGCAGGTCTACATCGACAAGACCAACGTCGACGACGCCCTGGTGGAGTCGATCCTGCGGCCCTCGCGCGATCCCGGCGCCTTCGGCGTGTTCCGGACGGTGTTCGACATTCCCCGCGGCCAGCCCCTCGATGAGCTGTTCGCCCAGCTGCAGGCGCCGCTGCTGCTGCTCTGGGGGATCCGCGACCCCTGGATCAATGCCGCCGGCCGTCGCGGCGCCTTCCAGCGCCACGCCCCGGAATGCACCACCGAGGTGGTGCTGGAGGCCGGCCACTGCCCCCACGACGAGGTGCCGGAGCAGGTGAACCGGGCGATGCTGGAGTGGCTGGCGGGCCTGCCCGGTGGCGGATCCGAGCCCTCCCTCCCGCAGCCCACCCGCCCCTAGCCATGCCGCTGACTCAGCGCACCGATCCCTATCCCCACTGGGAGTTCTCCGCGCCGTGGGGCGATCGGCTGCGGATCGTGCCCGAGCGGGGCGGCCTGGTGACGGGCTGGCAGTGCGGGGGGCGCGAGCGCCTCTATTTCGATGCCGAGCGCTTCGCCGATCCGGCCGCCTCGGTGCGGGGCGGCATCCCGGTGCTGTTTCCCATCTGCGGGAACCTGCCCGGCGATCGGCTGGAGCTGTCCCAGGGGGCGTTCCTGCTGCGGCAGCACGGCTTTGCGCGGGATCTGCCCTGGCAGCTGGAGCTGCTGGAGCCAGGAGCCGCCGGGGAGGCGGCCGGCATCCGACTGCGTCTGGAGGACAGCCCAGCGACCCGCGCCAGCTTTCCCTTCGCCTTCCGGCTGGACCTGGAGCTGCGGCTGGAACCCGGTGCCCTGGCGATCACGGCACGGATCAGCCACCGGGAAGGGCCGGCGCCGGCTGACGGAATCACCACGCCGGCGACGGCCATGCCCTTCAGCTTCGGGCTGCATCCCTACCTGGCGGTGAGTGCCCTTGAGGCGGTGGAGCTGGAGGGGCTGCCCGACACCTGCTTCGACCACCACCCCATGGCGCCGGCGGCCACGGCCACCCAGCTGGAGCGGCTCGTCCAGGGGGTGGATCTGCTCAGCGCGCCCAGCGGCCCGGTGCGGCTGTGGGATCGCGGGGCGGGCTCTGGCCTGGAACTGCAGACCACGGCCCCCTTCGACCTGGTGGTGGTCTGGACGGATCCGCCCCGGCCGATGCTCTGCCTGGAGCCCTGGACCGCGCCCCGGGGGTCCCTGGCAACGGGCGAGCGGCGCCTGGAGCTGGCGCCCGGTGCCAGCCAGGAGCTGCACTGCCGCTACCGGGTGCTCGACGACGCCTGAGCCTCGGCCGCGGCGGCCCCGCAACCGGTGCTGGTGGCTCCGCTCAGCTGGCCTGCACCCCCGGCAGCCGGCCGCGGGCCAGCTGCTGCAGCGGGTCGAACTGGCGCTTCACGGCCTCGATCAGGGGGCGCGAGGGGGCGTCCTCCCAGGCCGGCAGGCCCGCGCTGGCGGGCTGCTCCAACAGCGTGAGCTGGCCGCCCAGGGCCCGGCAGCGGCGGCGCAGCGCCTCCACCTTGTAGGTCGGCAGCTGGCTCGCCTCCGCCCAGGCCAGGCCGAGGCCGCTGCCGGCCGCCAGGCTGAGCCGCAGGTCCGCCAGCAGGGGATCCGCCAGCAGCGCCGCGGCCTCGGCGGGCAGGACGCCCAGCCGCAGCAGCCAGCGTCCACTCCCGGGGCCAGCGGCGCGGCTCGTCGGGCCGGGGCTGCTGCCCTGATCGGGGCCCAGGGCGACGGCCCGCAGGGCCTCCAGGCGCTCCGGATCCAGTTCCTGGCGCCGCAGGCCGGCGGCCTCGGCCTCGGCGCCGATGGCCGCCAGCTGGTCGGCGATGGCCTCGCCGCTGACGCTGGCCAGCCCCAGCAGCAGCCCCGGCAGGGGCGGCTGGCCGGCGGCCTCGGCCAGGGGGGCACTCCACCAGTCGAGCAGTTCCGGGCCGAGGGCGGCCGCCAGCAGGCGGCGGCGCAGCGGCTCCAGCTGCTGCGGCTCCCCTTGCAGCAGCAGGCCGCGGCGCTGGGGCGGCAGCGGCATGGTGCGCAGGGTCAGCTCGGTGATCAGGGCCAGGGAGCCCCAGCTGCCGGTGAGCAGCCGCATCAGGTCGTAGCCGGCCACGTTCTTCACCACCTTGCCGCCGGCCCGGGCCGCGGTGCCATCGGCGCGCAGCAGGCCGATGCCGATCAGCTGGTCGCGCACGCCCAGGTGCCGCTGGCGCAGGCCGCCGGCCATGCCCCGCGCCACCAGGCCCCCCACCGTGCCGGCCCCCAGGCCATCGGCGCCGCTGCCCCAGGGCCAGTCGAGGGCCAGCCACTGGCGCTGCTCCGCCAGGGCCTGCTGCAGGTGCTGCAGCGGCAGTCCGGCCTCCACGGTCACGGTGAAGTCGCCGGCGGCGTGCTCCAGGACCCGGTTCAGCCGGGCGGTGCTCACCACGGTGGGCCGCTCCTCGCCCACACCAGGCTGCACCGGCGGGCCCCAGTGCAGCCGTGTGCCCTGCCCGGCGGGCAGCCAGGGGGCGGCCTGGCGGTGGAGCTCCCGCACCAGGTCCGGCAGCGCGTGGGGCTCGGGTGTCATCACGGCACGATGGTGCCATGGCAGTGCAGAGCAGCGGCGCCGGGGCGCCGGGGACCCCGGCTTGGGGTGGGACGCCGCCGGGGACGGACCCACGGTTCAAGACGGATCCCCGGCTCAAGATCGTCGTGCTCGACGACGACCCCACCGGCTCCCAGACGCTGCACAGCTGCCCGCTGCTGCTGCGCTGGGATCCGGCCAGCCTGCGCCGGGGCCTGGCCCATCCCTCCCCGCTGCTGTTCCTGCTGGCCAACACCCGCGCCCTCGCCCCGGCCGCGGCGGCCGAACGGGTGCGCGCGATCTGCCGGGCCCTGCGGCCGGCCCTTGCGGAGGCCCAGGCGGCGGGGGAGCTCGACCACTGGTTGGTGGTGAGCCGGGGCGATTCCACCCTGCGCAGCCACTTCCCGCTGGAGGTGGAGGTGATCGCCGCGGAGCTCGGCCCCTTCGAGGCCACCCTGCTGGTGCCGGCCTTCCTGCCGGGCGGGCGCACCACCGTGGGCGGTGAGCACCGCCTGCATGGCGAGCCGGTGCACACCACCGCCTTCGCCCGCGACCGGCTGTTCGGCTACGGCACCAGCTATCTGCCGGCCTGGGTGGAGGAGAAGAGCGGTGGCCGGATCCCGGCGGCGGCGGTGCAGCGGATCGACCGGGCGGAGCTGGAGGCGGCGGCGGCGGATCGGGCGGCCGGCGGCGAGGGCTACCGGCGGCTGCGGGAGCGGCTGGCGGAGCTGCAGGGGAATGCCTGCGTGGCGGTGGATGGGGAGCGGCCGCAGCAGCTGGCGGCCCTGGGAGCCGTGGTGCGGGAGCTCACGGCTCCATCCGGGGGCGGGACTGGGGGGCGGCCGCGGCGGTTCCTGTTCCAATCCGCCGCCAGCCTGCTGAACGGCCTGGCGGACCTGCCGCCCCAGCCCCTCGATGCCGCGGGCCTGGCGGCCCTGCGGCGCCGGGATGCCGCCGGCCAGCCGCTGCCGGGGCTGGTGCTGGTGGGCTCCCACGTGCCCCTGGCCGATGCCCAGCTGGAGACGCTGCTGGCGGAACCGGGCTGCGGCGGGGTGGAGATCGCGGTGGCCACGGTGCAGCGGCTGCTGGAGGGCCCCCTGCCCGATCGGCTGCTGGCCTCCCTGGAGGCCGCCTGGCTGGAGCAGCTGCGGACCCACCTGGCGGCGGGACGCACGCCGGTGCTGTTCACCAGCCGCGGCGAACGGCCCAGCCGCAGTGCCGCCGAGGGCCGGGCCCTGGGGCTGGCGCTGGCGGGGCTGATGGCGCGGATCGGCGCCGCCCTGGCCCCCCGGCTGGGCTACCTGATCAGCAAGGGCGGCACCACCAGCCAGACCCTGCTGGCCGACGGTCTGGAGCTGGCGGCGCTGCAGCTGGAGGGCCAGCTGCTGGCGGGGCTGTCGCTGGTGCGGCCGGCGCAGGCGGGCGGGATCCCCGGCATTGAGGGGCTGCCGATCCTCACCTTCCCGGGCAACCTCGGCGATGCCGGCACCCTGGCGCTGGCCTGGCGCTGGATGGAGACCGGGGCTGCCGGGCCCGCGACGGGTGGTTCACTCAGCCGGGGGCGTTGACGGGCTGAGGGGCGCGCCACGGAAGCTGCGATCCAGCAGCTGGATCGGGTGCAGCACCGGCAGGGGCCGCGGGATCTCCTCCAGGTGGCGGCGGATCTGCAGGGTGCAGCCGATGTTGGCGCTCACGGCCAGGTCGGCGCCGCTGCCGGCCAGGTCGGCGGCCTTGAGGCGCCCCAGCTCGGCGGCCTCCTCCGGCTGCACCAGGTTGTAGATGCCGGCGCTGCCGCAGCAGACCCCCGCCTCCACCGCCTCGCGCAGCTGCACGTGGGGGATCCGGCGCAGCAGCGCCCGCGGCTGCTCCTGGAGGCCCTGGCCATGCAGCATGTGGCAGGCGTCGTGGAACACGAGCCGCAGGGGCCGCTCCGCCGTTGCGGGGGTGCCGTCGGGGTGCGGCAGCGGCCCCAGGCCGGCCTCGAAGGCCTCGCTCAGGCCCCGACGCGCCAGGAACTCCTGGATGTCGGCCACCTGGTGGGCGAAGGCGGAGCCACGGGCGGCCCAGGCCGGCTCGGTGGCCAGGATCGCGTCGAGCTGCTTGAGGGTGTGGCCGCAGCCGGAGGCCGCCACCAATACGGCCTCCAGGGGCTCGGGTCCCGCCGGTTTGCCAGGGCCAACCACGGATTCGAAGCTGTCGATCAGGGCGCCGGCCAGCTCGCGGGTCTGCTCCAGCTCGCCCTGGTGGTGGGTCACGGCGCCGCAGCAGCCCTGCTGCGGTGGGATCACCACCTCGATGCCGTTGGCGCTCAGCACCCGCACCGCCGCGGCGTTCACCTCGGGGTCGAACAGGCGCTGCACGCAGCCCAGCACCAGCCCCACCCGGGCCCGGCGTTCACCCTGGGCCGGCACCACCACGGGGAAGCCGTCGCGGAAGGCCTCGGGGGCCAGGGGCGGCAGCAGCCGCTCCATCGCCTCCAGCTGGGGGCCGAGCAGGCGGGTGAGGCCGCTGCGGCGTACCAGGGCCTGCAGGGGCGTGCCGGCGTAGGCGCGCAGGGGGGCCAGCAGGGCCCGCAGGCGCTCGGGATAGGGCAGCAGGGTGAACAGCAGCCGCCGGAAGGCCCGCTGGGCCGGGCTGCGCAGCTCCGGCGCGTTCAGCCTGGGGCGGGTGGCCTCGATCAGCTGGTCGTAGCGCACGCCCGAGGGGCAGGCCGTCACGCAGGCGAGGCAGCCCAGGCAGGAGTCGAAGTGGCTGGCGACGGTGGCATCCAGCTTCAGCTCCCCGGCCTCGATCGCCTTGAGGGCGTGGATGCGCCCCCGGGGCGAATCCATCTCCGTGCCCAGCACCCGATAGCTGGCACAGGTGGGCAGGCAGAAGCCGCAGTGCACGCAGGGATCCAGCGGCGACCCGCCTCCGGCGAAGCTGGCGGCCTCCGCCGCTGCGGCCGTGGCGCCGGCTCGCTCCATTCAGCCCCCGAAGTGGCGCACCACGGCCTCGGCGAAGCCGCTGCAGCTCACCGGCTCCACCGGCGGCTCCATCAGACGGGCCAGGTCGTAGGTCACCTCGCCGTTGGCGATGGCGGCGCTGAGGCCGGCGGTGATCAGGTCGGCCGCTTCCTGCCAGCCCATGAACTCCAGCATCATCACGCCGGAGAGAATCACCGAGCCGGGGTTGATGCGATCGAGGCCCGCATGTTTGGGGGCGGTGCCATGGGTGGCCTCGAAGATGGCGGCGGTGTCGCCGATGTTGGCGCCGGGGGCCATGCCCAGGCCGCCCACCACGGCGGCGGCGGCATCGGAGATGTAGTCGCCGTTGAGGTTGAGGGTGGCCAGGATCGAATAGTCGGCCGGGCGGGTCTGGATCTGCTGGAAGATGCTGTCGGCGATGCGGTCGTCGACCAGCACCATCGCCTTCCACTGGCCGCCGCCGTGGCTGGCGCCGATGGCGTCGATCACGCCCTGCACTTCGGCATCAATGGCCGCCTTCTTTTCGGGGGTGAGGCTGTCGTAGCCGGGTTCGATCAGGCGGGCGTTGGCCTCGATGCTCAGGTTGGGATCCTGTTCGAGGTTGCCGAGGATCCAGCTCTCGCGCTCGGTGATGCACACCTCGCGGAATTCCGTGGTGGCCAGCTCGTAGCCCCAGTCGCGGAAGGCGCCCTCGGTGAACTTCATGATGTTGCCCTTGTGCACGAGCGTCACGTGGCGCTTCTTGCCCTCCAGGCGCAGGGCGTGCTGGATCGCCTTGCGGATGTGGCGCTGGCTGCCGTGCTTGCTCACCGGCTTGATGCCGATGCCGGAGCCGGCCGGGATCTGGCGCTTGCCGAGT
The DNA here is from genome assembly GCF_943369875.1 of Vulcanococcus limneticus LL. Classification (GTDB taxonomy): domain Bacteria; phylum Cyanobacteriota; class Cyanobacteriia; order PCC-6307; family Cyanobiaceae; genus Vulcanococcus; species Vulcanococcus limneticus_A. The sequence goes on along the minus strand of NZ_CALROT020000011.1, from coordinate 28,595 downwards.
TTGCCGTTGGCCGGGATCACCACCTCATTGAGGTGCTGGATCAGCTCCAGGCACACGGGATCGTTGGCCTCCCACTCGATCCCCATGTAGATGTCCTCGGTGTTCTCGCGGTACACGATCACGTCGAGGTCCTGGGGCCGCTTGTGGGGGCTGGGGGTGCCCGCGTAGTAGCGGCAGGGCCGCACGCAGCAGTACAGATCGAAGATCTGGCGCAGGGCCACGTTCAGGGAGCGGATGCCGCCACCTATCGGTGTGGTGAGCGGGCCCTTGATGGCCACGCCGTAGGTGCGGATCGCCTCGAGGGTGTCCTCGGGCAGGTATTGATAGGTGCCGTAGAGGTCGCAGGCCTCATCGCCGGCGTACACCTTGAACCACTCGATCCGGCGCTCGCCGCCGTAGGCCTTGGCCACGGCCGCATCCAGCACCCGCTGGGTGGCGGGCCAGATGTCCACGCCGGTGCCGTCGCCGCGGATGAAGGGAATGATCGGGTCGTTCGGCACCACCGGCTGGCCGTTCTCGAAGCGGATGGCCGTGCCGCTGCTGGGGGCGGTGAGCTTCTCGTAGCTGGCGGTGGGAGTGCTGGCCATCGCAGGCGTCGACCGGGGCGTTGGGGGGTCAGCCGAGCCTATGCGCCGGGCCTGGCCCCAATGGTTTGTGGGGATCAGCGGTGCTGGCGCCGGTGTGCTGGGGCCTGAGCGGCCGGGCCGTTGGCCTGTGTCGGCGGCCGCCCACCTGGGCTGCGCCCGCCGCCCGGCTCCTGCAGGATGGACCCATGAATGCCGCGGATCAGGCCCGATCGCTGGAGCTGGCCCAGGCCATCGCCTCGGTGGTGCGTCTGCTGCGGACCCACTTCCCGGATGCCCGGGCCAACCTCACCCCCTGGCGCGACGATCCGCTCACCCGCGCCTTCGCCGAGCAGGAGAGCCTCGACCTCTCCTTCCACTTCCCGGGCTGGAGTCCGCGCACCCAGTGCCGCTCGTTTCTGGTGCAGCTGCGGCTGGAGCGGGCGCCGGGGACGGATGGCCTGCCGGCCGGACGGCCTCGCCTGCTGGGGGTGCTGATCCGCGGACTCACCTATGAGTCGGAGCGCTGGCGGCTGGCCACCCTGGGCGACTGGCAGCCCTCCGGCTCCCACCTGCCCCAGCCGGCGGTGGTGGAGGCCCTGCAGCAGTTCTGCCGCGAGCTGTTCGACCTGTTCGACGGCCGTGGCGAGCTGGAGGCCAGGGCCGCGTAACCCTTCGCAACCTTGGCGCCGGCGCCGGGAACACGCCGCCTACCTTGATCCGACCGACCGAGCAGCGTTTCCCAACGCCCCCTGCTGATCATGGCCGTCGCCCTTGCTGCCCAACTGCGTGAAGGGACCAAGAAGTCCCACACGATGGCGGAGAACACCGGCTTCGTGAGCTGTTTCCTCAAGGGCGTGGTCGACAAGGCGAGCTACCGCAAGCTCGTGGCCGACCTCTTCTTCGTGTACACGGCCATGGAGGAGGAGATCGGTAAGCTGCGCCAGCAGGGCCATCCCGTGGTGGGGCCGGTGGGCTTCCCCGAGCTGAACCGCCGCGAGACCCTGGAGCAGGATCTCGCCTTCTACTTCGGTGCCGACTGGCGCAGCAGCGTCAAGGCCACGCCGGCGGCTGAGGAGTATGTGGCCCGCATCCACCAGATCGCCAAGGAGGCCCCCGAGCTGCTGGTGGGCCACCACTACACCCGCTACATCGGCGATCTCTCCGGCGGCCAGATCCTCAAGAACATCGCCCAGAAGGCGATGAACCTCGGCGAGCACGACGGCCTGCGCTTCTACGAGTTCGAGGCCATCTCCGACGAGAAGGGCTTCAAGACCAACTACCGCGCCACCCTCGACGCCCTGCCGATCGACCAGGCCATGGCCGACCGCATCGTGGAGGAGGCCAACCATGCCTTCCACCTGAACATGAAGATGTTCCAGGAGCTGGAGGGCAACCTGGTGGCCGCCATCGGCAAGGTGCTCTTCGGCTTCCTCACCCGCCGCCAGCGGGCCGGCAGCACCGAGGTGGTGGCGGCCTGAGCCCCGCTGGGGCCGGCGCCACGGGGCCGGTTGCGGCAGAGTCGCCGCTGGCTGACCTGACCCGCTTGGGCTCCTCTTCGCTCCGCCCGCTGCGTTTTCTCGTGCCCGGCACCGGCAGTCGCTTCCGCGGCGGTGGCCTGCTGGTGGAGCTGCAGACGGCCCGGCTGGCGGCCCAGCTGCGGCCCACCGAGGTAGTGACCTACCGGCAGCGGCAGGCCGAGCATCCCTTCCTCGATGACCTGCTGCGGGCGGAGGGGGCTCCGGGCGAGGCCCTCTGGATCGTGAGCTGGGGGTTCGACGTGCCCGGGCTGCTGCGGCGCCTGCGGGGCCGGCCGGTGGCCTACCACGCCCACAGCAGCGGCTACGGCTTCTCCCTGCCCCCCGGCACCCCGGTGTTGGCGGTGAGTCGCAACACCCTGGGCTACTGGGGCGACCGCAGTCCCCGCAGTCCGCTGGCGCTGGTGCCCAACGCCCTGGAACCGATGTGGCTGGAGCGGGGCGCCAGGCCGGGCAACGCCGCGGCGGCGGCCTCGGCCCCCCGCCGCCCGATCGACGTGCTGGTGCAGCGGCGCAAGAGCAGTGCCTATCTGCTCCAGCAGCTGGTGCCCGCCCTGCAGGCCCGGGGCCTGCGGGTGGAGGTGCAGAGCGGCTGGGTGGAAGATCTCGTGGCCCAGTTCAACAGCGCCACGGTGGTGCTCTACGACTCGGCCGACTACTGGCGCGGCCGTGGCGTGAGCGAGGGCTTCGGCCTGCCGCCCCTGGAGGCCCTGGCCTGCGGCTGCGTGGTGTTCAGCAGCCTCAACCACGCCCTGGCCGACACGCTCGATCCCGGCCTGCTGGGCCACCAGATCGGCGCCGGCAGCCTGGAGGCCGACCTGGAGCGCATCGCCGCCGCCGTGGCGGATCCGGCGGCCTGGCGCGCCGATCCCCAGGCGTTGGCCAGGCTGCTGGAGGGGTGCAGCGAGGCGGCGCTGCTGGAGCGCTGGCGCCGCGCCCTGGCAGACATTGATGCCCACTGGGACCGGCTGGCGGCGGGGGCGCTGCCCCTGACGTCCCCATCGCCCTGGTGCCTGCGCTGGAGCCAGCGGCTGGAGCGAGGGCTCCGCCTCTGGAGCCGGCTCGTCCCTGGTGTCGCCCGGTGATGCTGCTCGCCCTCCTCCCCAGTCAGGCGCCCTTCCGGGTGGATCAGGTGATGGCGGCCCCGGGGCTGATGGCCGGCCTGTTCGGCCTTCAGGTGCTGCTGGCGGGCGTGCTGTCCTGGAGTGGCAGCCGGCGGTCCTGGCGCTGCTGGTGGCTCGCGGCCGCCGCGCTGCTGGGGGTCACGGCCCTGTTCTTTGCCCTGGGCAGCTGGGGCACCAGTGACGTCACCAAGCTGAGCGTCTGGTTTGCTGTGGCTCCCGGCCGGGGCACGGAAGGCGAGCCCTTCTGGCACCTGGTGGGTCCGCTGATCCCCCACCTCCCCTACCGGATGGCGGCGGTGCATGGCCTGGTGGCGGCCGGCTACGGGTTGGCGGCGATCCTGTTGGCGCGCCACTGGCAGCGGCCAGCCTGGGCCGGCTGGTGGTGCCTGTTCCTCACGGCCAGTCCGATGCTGCGGGGATTCCTGCAGAACGGCCAGAGTCGTCAGGCCATGGCCTTGCTGTTGTTGCTGCCCCTGATGCTGCGGGCGGCGCGGCTGGTGCGGTTGCCCTGGGGCCTGGTGGGTGGCGCCACGGCCTGGTCGGCGCTGACCCACACCACCTTCCCCGTCAACCTCCTGTTTGCCCTGCTGCCTGGCCTGGTTAGCCGGGATGGACGGGACCGCGCCGTTGGGGTGCCACGCCGACGCTGGCTGTGGCTGCTGCTGCCGGCCCTGATCGCGGTGCTGCTGATGGCTTGGCTCGGGCCCATGGCCCTGCAGAAGCTCAGCACCTACGCCACCCAGATGAGCTTCTTCAGCCACTACGCCGTGCGCCGCGAGGTGCTGCTGCTACAGGCCGCCATGGCCTTGGCCGTGGTGCTCGCCTGCCGGCAGCGGGGGCTGGGGCCCCGCCAGCTGGTGGCCTGCCCGCGGAGCCGGGTGTTGGGGCTGTTTGCCCTGCTCTATCTGGCCCTGCAGGTCTCCGTGGAGTGGGAGTGGTGGCCCCAGATCACCTTCCGGTTGGCCGACGGGGTGGGGCTGTTCCTGCTGATCAGCTTTCTAGCCTGGCTGCGGCACTACCGCGCCGAGTGGCTGCTGCTGCCGGCCCTGGCCGTCACCCTCATCTACTGGTTCGACGACCGGATCCTTCCGTCCGGGGGGTTTCGCTGCGGCCAGGACGACACGTTCCTCTGCATTCCCGACCGTTGGCCGGGCCTGGTGCGCTATTGAGTGCCGCTGGCGCCCCTGGCCTGGAGCGTGCTCAGCAACCAGGGGCGATCGGTTGCCGCGCTGGCCACGCCCTCACTGGGGTTGCGGCTTTGGCTGGGTAGGTTGACGCCGGGCCTGGCCCCCTCTGGTGGGTTTGATCGTGGTGGAGCAGACGGTGCCGGGTCGCAAGTCAGAACGCCGCCCGGCCAAGCTGCTCAACAGCCAGACCCTCTCCCAGCTCTCCCAACTGCTCGCCTACCTGCCCCGCAAGCGCCTGCGGGGCCTGGCCGTGCTGCTGGGGGTGTCGCTGCTGGTGGGTCTGTTTGATCTGGTGTTCGTGGGCCTGCTGGCCCGGCTGGTGGGGGCCATGAGTGGTTCCCGGCTGGCGGACAAGATCCCCAACATCTTTGTGTTCGGAGGCGGCAAGGCCGATCAGGGCCTGTGGATCGCCGGGCTGCTGATCGGGTTGGTGTGGATCACCATGGCGCTGAAGTATGGCGCTGCGCTGATTCAGAGCCTGCTGAGTGCGCAGATCTGGGCTGATTACGGCGAGCGCATCTACGCCAATGTGCTGCTGCAGCCCTACGAATATTTCCAGACCCAGAACACGGCCCACATGCTGGCCCGGTTGAACCGGATTCTCAGCCGCATCTCCGACGACATCGTGCTGCCGATGCTCACGGTGGTGTCCAACCTGCTCTCGGTGAGTGTGCTCACGGTGGGCATCGTGGTGGCCTTCGGTTGGCGGGCCCTGCTGATCTTCGCGTTTCTATTCGCGGCCTACGCCCTCTCCTCGCTGCTGATCACCCCGCCCCTGCGCTTTGCCACCAAGCAGAAGCTGGTGTTCTCGCTGCGGGTCAATTCGCTGCTGCTGGAGTCCACCCGCTCGATTCGCGATGTGCAGCTCTATGGGGCTGAGCGCCATTACCTGCATCAGTTCGAGGCCATCGGCACCCGCGGTAAGAAATTCGACCGCATTTCCAAGCTCCTGCCCGATGTGCCCCGCTATGTGATTGAACCGGCGGGCATCACCGTGCTGTTTCTGGTGGGCCTGCTGCCGGCCCTGCTGCACCGCGATGCCGGGCGGATGATCCAGGACGCGGTGCCCACCCTGGCCGCGATCATGTTTGCCGGGCTGCGGCTCTCGGCGCCGATCCAGGCCATCTTCCGCTCCATCAACAAGCTGCGGGGCGGCCTGCCGGACATCAGCGATGCCCTGCAGCTGCTGCAGCTCAAACCCAAGCGCCTGCTGCTGGGGGCGGCTGCCACGCCCACGCCCAGCGGGGTGATGCCCCGCACGTCGATCCGGCTGGACAATGCCTGGTACCGCTATCCCCAAGCCAAGAACTGGGTGATCCAGGGGGTGAATCTCACGGTGCCCGTCGGTTCCAGAGTGGCCCTGGTGGGCCAGACCGGTGGGGGCAAGTCCACGGCGGCCCATCTGCTGCTGGGTCTGCTGCAGCCCCAGCAGGGCCAGTTGCTCCTGGACGGCATTCCGGTGACGGCTTCCGAGCTGCCGGCCTGGCAGGCCTGCTGCGCGATCGTGCCCCAGAACATCGTGCTGCTGGATGCCAGCGTGCGCGCCAATGTGGCCTTCGGTGCCGATGAGGAGGCCATCGACGATGACGCCGTCTGGGAGGCCCTGGAGATGGCCCAGCTCGATGAATTCGTGAGTGAGTTGCCCTACGGCTTCTACACCGTGGTGGGGGAAGATGGCATGCGCCTCTCCGGTGGCCAGCGCCAGCGCCTGGCCCTGGCCCGCGCCTTCTACAAGCAGGCCAAGGTGCTGATCCTCGATGAGGCCACCAGCGCCCTCGACAACAAGACCGAGAACGACGTGCTGGAGGCCCTGGAGCTGGTGGGGCGGCGCTGCACCACCGTGGTGATCGCCCATCGGCTCTCGACGATCCGCTACTGCGATCGCATCTTTGAATTCGAGCGGGGGCGGATCAAGGCCTCCGGGGACTACCAGCTGCTGCAGGAGCGCTCCGACACCTTCCGGGAGCTGGTGGCCCTGCAGGAGGGCTGAGCGCCATGGCCGACATCACTCTGCTCGCCACGGCCGACTGGGATCACCCGCTCTGGACCAACAAGCAGCACGTGGCCTGCAGCCTGGCGGAGCTGGGACACCGGGTGCTCTATGTGGAGTCCCTGGGGCTGCGGCCGCCGCGCCAGGGGGCCCGCGGGCCAGGTGCCGTCCAGGCCCGTTCGGACCGCGGTCGGATCTGGCGCCGCCTGCGCCATGGCCTGCAGCCCCCCCGCCGGGTGCGGCCGGGCCTGTGGGTGTGGTCGCCGCTGGTGCTGCCCGGGGCCCAGGGCGGGCTGGCGCTCCGGGTCAACCGGCTGATGCTGGGGCTGGGGCTGGGCCTGTGGCGCCGGGTTCTGGGCCTGCGGGCCGACTGGCTGTGGACCTACAACCCCATGACCCTGGCGGTGCTGGAGCCGCGGCCTTGGCGGCGCCTGATCTACCACTGCGTGGATGCGATCCAGGCCCAGCCGGGGATGCCGGCGGCGGTGATCGAGCGCTGGGAGCAGCGCCTCTGCCGGCGGGCCGATGCCGTGTTCGTGACCTCGCCCGATCTGCAGCGCCGCCTGGCGCCGCTGAATCCGCTCACGCGCTTCTACCCAAACGTGGCCGATGGCGACCACTTCGCCCGGGCCATGGATCCGGCCCTGCCCCTGCCCGCGGATCTGGCGGCGATCCCGGCTCCGCGGCTGGGCTTCGTGGGGGCGATCAGTGCTTACAAGCTCGATCTGGCGCTGCTGGAGCAGCTGGCCCGGGCCCATCCCGGCTGGTCGTTGGTGCTGATCGGGCCGGTGGGGGAGGGGGATCCCACCACGGATGTGGCGGCGCTGGCGGCCCTGGCCAATGTGCACCTGCTGGGGCCACGCCCCTATGCCGAGCTGCCGGCCTATCTGAAGGGGTTTGACCTGGGCCTGCTGCCGCTGCGTTTCAACGCCTACACCCAGGCGATGTTCCCGATGAAGTTCTTCGAATACCTGGCGGCCGGCCTGCCCGTGGTGTCCTCGGCCATCGATGCGCTGCAGCCCTTCGCCGATCTGGCCCTGCTGGTCGACCCGACGCCGGAGGCCTTTACCGCGGCGATCACGGCGGTCCTGGCTGGGGAGGGCCCCAGCCGGCAGCAGCGGCTGGCCGGGGCTGCTGCCCACACCTATCGGGGTCGCACCGAGGCGATGCTGCGCGCCCTCGCCGCCCTGGGCTGAGGCCGAGGGATCTGGGCTCCCGTGGCCTTTCCTACAGTTCTGTTCTGCCGTGCTCTCCATGCCCAGATCCACCAGCATCGTGACGGTGTGCATGAACCGCCGCGAGCATCTGCTGGAAGCGGCGCCGCGGGTGGCGGCCTGGCCCCACCACCAGGAGCACCTGATCGTGGACTGGAGCAGCGTCGAGCCCCTGCACCGGGCTGACCTGCCGGAGGATCCGCGCATCCGCCTGTTGCGGGTGGAGGGCGAGCGCCGATGGAACCTCTGCCGCGCCTACAACTTCGCGCTTCAGCAGGCCCGGGGCGACTGCCTGTTCAAGCTCGACGCCGATGGCTGGCCTGAGGATCTGCCCGCGGCGGATGCCCTGGCGGTGGACGGGGTGGTGTGCTGCTTCGGCAGCGGCGAGGACGGCCGGCTGGGTCAGTTCCTGGTGGATCGCTTCCTGCTGGAGCAGGTTGGGGGCTTCAACGAACACCTCTGGGGCTATGGCTTCGACGACAAGGACCTCAAGGCCAGGCTTCAGGGCCATGCCGGCGTTGCGATCCGGCTGCTGCCACCCCAGGCCCTGGGGGTGATCGCCCATTCGATCGAATTCCGGGCCAGCCGAGCCCACCGCGTCGACGTGCGTCCGGGCCCCCTGGAGGAAGGCCATTCCCACGCCCTCAAGCGGGCCACCTCGACGGCCAACCGGGTGATGGCGGCGTCTTGCCCCTGGGGCCCGCGCAGCCCCGCCAGCCGCTACAGCCACGATCCGCAGACCGGCGTCTGGCGTCTGGTACCAGACTCGCTGCCCCGCCCGCCCGAAACGGTGCGCCAGGAGCTGATCCGCCTGCGCCGGCACCAGTTCTGGGGCCGTTTCCTGATGATCCCGGAAGTGGTGGTGATGGAGCTGCCGGTCAAGCTGCTGCCCGAGGAGCGCCAGGGGGACTTCCCGGTGCGCTGGTGGCATCGCCTCTATTGGCACACCATCCGCCGTGTCTATGCCGCTCCGGTGACGGCGCTGGCCCTGCTCAAGGGCCGGCGGCGGCAGCTGCTGAGGCTGGTGCGTGGCTGAAGCCCGCGGTCGGCCGCTGTGGCTGCGGTTCCGCTCCCGCCGGATCGTGCGGGTTCTGGAGGCGGAGGCCGACGCCGCCCTGGAGCAGGGCAATGTCGCCGCCGCCCTCGGCAGCCTCGAGACCCTGGCGGCCCGCCACCGCTGGCACGCTCCGGTGGAGAGGCTGCTGTTCCGCCGGGCCGCGCGCCCCACGGACGAGGCCACGGCGGGGGCCCTGCTGCGGGGCATCGCCGCCGGCGAGGGCTTCCGTCGCCACCATCGCGCCTATGCCGCCGTGAGCCTGGCGTACCGGGCCGCCGCCAGCGGCGATCAGGATCTGGCCCGGGAGCTGCAGGCCGGGCTGGAGCGGGCCGTGGCCGAGCTGGAGGCCGACCCGTCCACGCTGCGCTGCCGCCGCCGCAACCGCGAGAACCGGCTCAAGCGGCTGATCTCCAGCCGGGCGGCCTTGCTGCACCTGGCGCTGCTGCTGAATGATCAGCAGGCGCTGGCCTCCATCGGCCCCTGGGCCCACGCCCTGCTGGCCCGCCTCGACTTCGATCGCCTGCCGGCGGATGTGAGCCTGCGGCTGATGAGCAACTTCGGCCGGTGTCTGGCGCTGCAGGCCCTCGTGGCTCCCGAGGTCCTGCGCCTGGATCTGGAGCGCCTCGTGGCCGAAGCAGCCCGGCCGCGGCACCGTCACAGCCGGGCCCCGGAGGATCACCTCGGGTTTCTGCGGGGGCTGCTCGCGGACCTGGAGAGCGGTGCTCCCCTGCTGGCGATCCTTAATGTCGACACGCCGGAGCTGCGGGCGGGCCTGGGGGCCTTCTGGCAGGCTGCCGCCGAGGGGCGCGGGGCCTGACTGCCATGGCCAGGGTGCTGATCGCGATCCATGCGTTGCGTACCGGTGGCGCCGAGCGGGTGGCCCTGCAGTTCGCCCGCTGGCTGCTGGCGGCTGGCCACGGGGTGGTGCTGCTCACCCCCGCCCGGGCCGGGGCCGACTTTTATCCCCTGCCCGCGGGCCTGGAGCGCTGCCACGAGCCGCCCCTGCCCGGGCCCCTGGAACGGCTGGGTCCCCTGGTGTTTCCGCTGCGGGTGTGGCGGCTGCGCCGGCTGCTTCAGACCGAGCGCTTCGATCTGGCCCTCGGCATGACCACCCTGCCGGCGGTGAAGCTGCTGCTGGCCGCCTGGGGCCTCGGCCTGCCGGTGGTGGTGGCGGAGCGGATCTTCCCCGGCGCCACCCCCCTGGCCCTGCCCTGGCGCTGGCTGCGACGGCTCACCTATCCGGGGGCGGCCCTGCACCTGGTGCAGACCGAGGCGATCGCCGCCTGGTTGCGGCAGCGGCGGCTGGCGACCCGAACGGCTGTCCTGGCCAATGCGATCCCCTGGCCCCTGCCCGAGCACCCGCCCCGGGTCGACCCCGCCGGCCTGTTGGAATCCGAGGAGCGGCTGGTGCTGGCCGTGGGCACCAAGCCAAACCAGAAGGGCTTCGACCTGCTGGTGCCAGCCTTCGCCGCGCTGGCCGCGCGGCGGCCTGGCTGGCGGCTGGCGATCGTCGGGCTGCCCCCGGAAGCCTGGCCCACCGGCTGGCCCGCTCTGCCGGCCGGCGCGGCGGGGCCACTGCTGCCGGGGCGGGTCGGCAATCTGGCGGAGTGGTATGCCCGCGCCGACCTGTTTGTGCTCAGCTCCCGTTTCGAGGGCATCCCCAACGTGCTGCTGGAGGCGATGGCCAGCGGCTGTGCCTGTCTGGCCATCGACTGCCCCACCGGCCCCGCCGAGCTGATCGACCATGGCCAGAACGGCTGGCTGCTGCCGGCGGGATCGGGGGTCCCTGAGCTGACGGCCGCCCTGGAGGAGCTGATCGATGACCCCGGGCAGCGGCGGCGGCTCGGGCACGGTGCCCTGGCCGTGCGGCAGCGTTTCGCTGAATCGACGATCCGCCGCCAGTTTCTGGTCGCCCTCGCCCCCTGGCTCCAGCCCGCGTTCCCGCCAGTCCCCGCTTCGCCCACCGCCCCTGCTCCAGCCCCGCCCGCCGCCACCCCATGAGCCGCCCCCTGCCCCGGCTACGCCTGCTGGCCTTCGTGCCCTCGGCCCAGGCCCCCTCGGAGACCTTCATCCGGGCGAATCTGCGCGGCCTGCCCTTCGACACCATTGCCTACTTCGGCGATGACCTCTCCTGGCGACGGCCCTGGCAGGGGGCCTATGCGGCCTCGGTGCTGCTCAGCAAAGTGCTTTACCGGCTCGGTCTGCGGCGTGCCGGCACCCTGCCGCCCTCGCTGGTGGCCTGGGCCCTCTGCCGCCGCCACCGGCCTGATGCCCTGATCGCCGAATTCGGCTTTCATGCCGTGCGGATGATGGAGGCCGCTGCCTGGAGCGACCTCCCCCTGGTCGTGCAGTTTCACGGCTCCGATGCCTCGGCCCGAAGCCGCCTGGTGCCCCTGCGCGAGCGCTACCGGCGCCTGCTGGGCCTCGCGGCGGGGGTGATGGCCAAGTCGGAGCCGATGCGGCGCACACTGCTGGAGCTGGGAGCCCCCGCCGAACGACTGGTGGTGAGCCCCTGTGGCGCCGATGCCGCACTATTCCATGGGGCCACGCCGGGCCTGGCCCCGCCCACCTTTCTGGCGGTCGGGCGGTTTGTGGCCAAGAAGGGTCCCCTGCTCACGATCCGGGCTTTTGCCGCAGCGCTGGAGCAGCTCCCCCCTGGTCAGGCCGCCGGGTTGCGGCTGGTGATGGTGGGCGATGGACCCCTGCTGCCGGCGTCCCGTCAGTTGGTCCATGCGCTGGGCCTGCAGGATCAGGTGCAGTTCCCCGGTCTGTGCAGCCCCGCCGAGGTGGCTGATCGGATGCGTGCCTGTCGCGCCTTCCTGCAGCACTCCCTGGTGGCTCCCGACGGCGATAGTGAGGGTTCACCGGTGTCGGTGATGGAGGCCCAGTTGAGCGGCCTACCGGTGGTCTCCACCCGCCATGCCGGCATCCCCGAGGTGGTGCTGGAGGGTGAAACGGGCCTGCTGGTGGATGAGGGTGATGTGGCCGGCATGGCGGAGGCCATTGCCAGGTTGGCGAGCGATCCGGCCCTGGCCGAGCGGCTGGGGCGGGCGGCGGCGCTACGGGCCCGATCGGCCTTCACCGTGGGCCACCACCTGGACGCGGTGGCGGGCCTGGTGGAGCGGGTGGTGGCCGAGCGGAGGCAGGCTTCTCAGGATTGATGATCCAGCGTCAGCAGCCCGTGGCGGTTGAGGAAGCGCCTGAAATCGCCATGGAGAAGGGTGCCACCTTGGTTGTTGAGGTGGTCGTCGTCGAAGAAGATCCGGCGCCCTCCGTGATAGTTCCGGCAGGTGGGGCCCACTGGGCAGAGGACCGGGAAGGGGTCGTAAAGCAGCAGATTGGGCTGGCGCTCGGAAGCGGCCTTCAGCCCGTTCGTCAAGACCTGGATCTCTCGACCCAGCTGCGTCCGCTTTGCCTGGAGTTCACAGCCAGGATCGAGCAGTGGGCGAAACCACTCCTGCACACACAGTTCCGGAGGGGGAAGGTCGCGCCCGCGTGCGAACTTGGGCATCGGCAGCAGCACCACGACGGGGACCTGCTTCAGGGCTGCCCGCTGGGCCAGGGTCTCCAAGTCCCCCAGCCAAAGGGCATAGGCCTGGTCACGCGTCAGGGGTTGACCTCGCTCATCGGCAAAGCGATTGCGACGATCGATACCGAAAACGCTTGGCAGGAAATTAGAGACAACGACAACATCTCCAGGCTGGAGCTCTGCCATTGTCCGTTTGATCAATCGGGCCTGCTGAGCCTTGTCAAGGGCCTTCCAGGCACGCGTTTCCAGCTCCGGGCTGAGGGGCACGAGCTGTCCGTGGACGTAGAGCAACCGCAGGCCAATCCCATCCTCGCGGTGCAGTCGCTCCAGCAATCCGGTGAGGTGTCCGGCATGGCTGTCACCGAGCACCAGCAGGCGGGGCCCGCCAGCTGTCCTCGTCGGCAGGGTGCACAGGTGGCTGCTCTGGGCCAGCGGCGGTCCCTCTCCCCGGTACCAGCTGCAGTTGGCCTTCGTCACCGTTGTGCCCGGAATGGTGCTGCGCTCCACTTCCTGGCGGGTCGATGCGGCCGGCCTGCCGCGAAAGACCGTCGCAAGGGCAGTCCGTTCAAAGCCCAGCAGCGTCAGGGCCGTAAGGCCGGCGGCGCCCAGGCCGACCCAGATCGTGGCGGCCCTGCTGCCGGGCCAGCGGGCCTGGCGGCCTGGCGTCTCGATCCAGCGGTAGGAGATCCAGCCCAAGAGCAGCATCAGCCCCAGCTGACCCGGCATGGTCCAGGGATGGATGCCGATGGTCCAGCGGCTCAGGACCAGGACGCTCCAATGCCAGAGATAGAGCGAGTAGGAGAGGCCGCCGAGCCATAGGACGATCGGCCTGGTGAGCAGCCCGTGGACAGCGCTGCCAGGTCGCAGCGCCACGAGCAGGAGCCAGGTCAGGGCAGCCACCGCCAGCGTGGCCGTGGTGATCCAGGCCTTCAGCACAAACAGGAGGGTGACCAGGGGCAGGGCAAACCAAAGCGGATTGACCCGCTGGAGCAGCCGATGCAGGCGGCCTCGGCGCTGCACGGTGAGAAAGGCCAGGCATCCCAGGCCCAACTCCCAAAACCGCGCCGGCATCAGAAAGAACGCTCCAGCTGCATCGCGATCCGCCAAGGCCAGGTAGAGCACGAGGGAGCCGAGGCCAAGTCCACCGATGGTCAGGGCCAGGCGTCTGGCACCGTGAACCCTGCCCTGGGCAAAGCCCGTGAGCCAGAGCAGGAGGGGAAAGCAGAAGTAAAACTGCTCCTCGACCCCCAAAGACCATGTCTGGGTGAACAGGTTGTAGTCGGAGGATTCGGCAAAGTAGTCGGTTGCTGTGCTGTGAAGATAGAGATTGGAGAGGCCGAAGATGGCGCTGATCCCTGTCCGCCAGCTGCTGCCAGCGGCGGGCGCATAGGGCGGAATCACCAGGCTCCCCAGCAGGACTGTGACGGCGATGCAGACCAGCAACGCCGGCATCAAGCGTTTCATCCGCCGGGCGTAGAAGCTCGCCAGCCAGTCGCTCCAGTTGGTCGCCGGCCGTCGTGAGAGGGAGCTGGTGATCACATAGCCCGAGATCAGGAAGAAGACATCGACGCCCAGAAAGCCATTCGGTGCCAGGCTTTTGTTGACGTGATTGGCGATGACGGCCAGAACCGCGATGGCACGCAGCCCGTCGATGTCATGGCGATAACTGGATCTCGCCGAACCCGTGGACACTGGTTTCTCCTGTGCTCCGGCGATGGGTTCAGGCTCAGAAGCTTGGGATGCCCTGGCAGTGCATGAATGGCTTGATCCTACGGGGATGATCCGTGGAATAGACCCTGCACGATGGTGATGCCGGGAGTCAGCCGCTGGCCTGCTCGGGCTCAGACCGATGGGGTCCCTAATGTAAGGGGATGGTCACTCACCAGCCCCAGCACGCCGGTTCCGGTGGGTTCCTCGCCGGCCTCAACGACGCCCAGCGCAAGGCGGTGGACCACCACACCGGCCCGCTGCTGGTGGTGGCCGGCGCCGGCAGCGGCAAGACCCGCGCCCTCACCCACCGCATCGCCCACCTGATCGGCCACCACGGCGTGGATCCGGCCGAGCTGCTGGCCGTGACCTTCACCAACAAGGCCGCCCGGGAGATGAAGGAGCGGCTGGAGCTGCTGCTGGCCCAGAAACTGGCCCAGAGCCAGTTCGGCCAGCCCTGGAGCACCCTGCCGCCGGTGGAGCAGCGCCAGCTGCGCTCGCGGATTTATCGCGAGGTGATCAAGGACCTCTGGATCGGCACCTTCCACGCCCTGTTCGCGCGGCTGCTGCGCTTCGACATCGACAAGTTCAAGGACCCGGAGGGCCTGAGCTGGACCCGCCAGTTCTCCATCTACGACGAGGGCGACACCCAGAGCCTGGTGAAGGAGATCGTGACCCAGGAGCTGGGCCTGGATCCCAAGCGGTTTGAGCCCAAGAAGGTGCGCTGGGCCATCAGCAGCGCCAAGAACCAGGGCTGGATGCCCGAGCAGCTGGAGGCCGATGCCGGCGGCCAGCGGGGCAAGTTGATGGCCGAAACCTACCGGCGCTATCGCCGCGCCCTGGCCGCCAACAACGCGCTCGATTTCGACGATCTGCTGCTGCTGCCGGTGCAGCTGCTGCGCCAGAATGAACAGATCCGCAACTACTGGCACCGCCGCTTTCGCCATGTGCTGGTGGATGAATACCAGGACACCAACCGCACCCAGTACGACCTGATCAAGCTGTTGGTGACGGACGGCCAGGACCCGGAGACCTACGACAACTGGCAGGGTCGTTCGGTGTTCGTCGTGGGTGACGCCGACCAGAGCATCTACAGCTTCCGGGCTGCCGATTTCACCATCCTGATGGGCTTCCAGGACGACTTCGGTGACGGCGCTCCCGATGACGCCACGGCCACGATGGTGAAGCTGGAGGAGAACTACCGCTCCACCGCCACGATTCTGGAGGCGGCCAATGCCCTGATTTCCAATAATTCCGAGCGCATCGACAAGGTGCTGCGGCCCACCCGCGGCGAGGGCGAGCCGATCACGCTCACCCGCTGCGACGACGAGATCGCCGAGGCGGAGGCGGTGGTGCACCGCATGCGCATGCTGGAGGCGGCCCACCCTGAGTTGCGCTGGGGCGACATGGCCGTGCTCTATCGCACCAATGCCCAGTCGCGGGCGATGGAGGAATCGCTGGTGCGCTGGGGCATCCCTTACATCGTGGTGGGTGGGCTGCGCTTCTACGACCGGCGCGAGATCAAGGACGTGCTCGCCTATCTCAAGCTGCTGGTGAATCCGGCCGATACGGTGAGCCTGCTGCGGGTGCTTAACACCCCCAAGCGCGGCATCGGCAAGACCACGATCGAGCGTCTCACCGATGCCTCCAACCAGCTGGGCATCCCCCTCTGGGAGGTGGTGAGCGACCCCGAGGCGGTGCGTTCCCTGGGGGGGCGTTCGGCCAAGGGGCTGCTGCAGTTCTGCGAACTCATCAACGACCTGCAACGGCGCGTGCAGGAGGCGCCCCCGTCGGAGCTGGTGCAGCGGGTGATGGAGCAGAGCGGCTACGTGGCCGAGCTGATCGCCGATGGCACCGATGAGGCCGAAGACCGGCGCCGCAACCTCAACGAGCTGGTGAACGCCGCCCTGCAATACCAGGAGGAGAACGACGAGGGGTCCCTGGAGGATTTCCTGGCCTCGGCGGCCCTCGCCAGCGATGCCGACAGCAAGGACACCGAGCAGGATCGCGTCACCCTGATGACCCTGCACGCCAGCAAGGGGCTGGAGTTCCCGGTGGTGTTCCTGGTGGGGATGGAGCAGGGCTTGTTCCCCAGCTACCGCTCCCTGGAGGATCCGGCGGCGATGGAGGAGGAGCGGCGCCTCTGTTATGTGGGCATCACCCGGGCCAAGGAGCGGCTCTACCTCTCCCACGCCAGCGAGCGAAGGCTGTGGGGCGGCATGCGCGAGCCGGCGGTGCCCTCGGTGTTCCTGTCCGAACTCCCCGAGGAGCTGGTGCAGGGCGACATCCCCCGCAGTGGCGGTGCCGCCATCCGCCGCGAGAACCGCCTGGATCGGCTCACCCGGGTGGACCGGGAGGAGTCGCAGCGGGTGGCCGCCGGTGGTGCCGCCGCGGCTCCGGCCAATGCGGTGCGGCGCCGGACGGTGGGTCCGGGCGCCGGCAAGGCCTGGGCGGTGGGCGATCGGTTGCGCCATGCCGCCTTCGGCGAGGGGTTCATCACCCACCTGTTCGGCAGCGGCGAGAAGATCTCGATCGCCGTGAAGTTCGAGGGCCTGCCCCCCAAGATCCTCGATCCGCGCCTGGCGCCGATCGAGTCGGTGGAGGCCTGATCCCGTGGCGCCCCGCAAGCTGTTGTTGATCCGTGGCCTGGGCCACAGCGGCACAACGATTCTCGATCTGGCCCTGGGTGCCCATCCCCGCATCGTGGGGTTGGGAGAGGCTGCCCGCATCCTGCGCAGGCCCCGGCCGGGTGAGGAGCGCCGAGGTCCGGCCCAGCTGAGGGCTGAACTCCGGCATCAACGGGTCTGCACCTGTGGTGCGACGGCGGCCCAGTGTCCCGTGTGGGGGGATCTGCTGGAGTGGCTACCCGTCCACGATCATCTGCCATTGGCCGATAAGTTTCGGCGCCTGATGGAGGCGGTGAGCGTGGCAGGGGTGCAGACCGGTCATGCTGATGACTGGCTGGTTGATTCCTATCAGGACGATCTCGAGCTGCCCTCCCAGTCCTTCGCGGATCTGGATGTGAGGGTGGTGTTCCTGGTTCGTGATGTGCGCTCGTGGGTGCACTCAAGAGTCCGGGATCGCCGCAATAAGGGGAAATCTCTTCTCGGGGTCCGCAATGTGGCCCGCTGGTGCCGCGTCAATCGCCGTTTTGAACGGGAGCTTCAGCGCTGTGGCAAACCGGTGTTCCCGTTGGGCTATGAAGAGCTGGCCCTGGCACCGGACCGGGCACTTGGCCGCCTGTGTGCGTGGTTAGGCCTGGAGTTCTCGGAGGCCATGCTCAGTCCTGGCCTGGCCACAGGCAGCCACATCCTGTCCGGGAACAGGGTGCGGTTTGACCCGCAGAAGATCAGGCAGATCCGTTACGACACCTCCTGGTTGCTGGCTCCTGCGTGGCCGGCTTCGGCCGCGCTGGTCTGGCCTCAGCTCGCGCAGATGAATCGTCGGCTTGTTTACGCCAATGCATTGGTGGGGGGCTGAGGGGACCTCCGCCCTTGGGGTCAGTGGGGCCTTGTCGGGGCTGGTGACCCACCGGTTCGGTCTCGGCAAGAAGATCTCGGTCGCCGTGACGTTGGAGGGCCTTCCTCCCAAGATCCTCGATCCGCGCCTGGTGCCGATCGAGGCCCTGAACCCTGCATGAGCCGCCTCGGGTTTGCCCCTGGCTTCACGTGAAAGCCTGTCAGGGCTGAAGTGAGTCATTCAGCCGGCTCACAAGGTGGTCCGGCAGCCTGCTGGCCAAGTCCCCCAGGAGCTGTTGCTTGGCCTCGTGGAGGGGACCGCCACGCTGGGCAATGGGTTGGAAGCACGTCTCCAGGCCGGTGAGCGGCGGCAGGACCCGGGTCAGGGTCTGCTGCAGCTCAAGGCTCGACTGCGCCATCAGATCCTCCATCCACAGGGGGGTGAGGTCCCGTTGCCTGCAGAATTCCACGATCAGGCGATTCTGTTCTGCCAGAAGTGCTGCCGTCTCCTCCTGGAGTGTGGAGTTGTTCAGGTGTTCCAGGCCTTCACCCTCGTTTGTGGTGATCAGGCCTGTGTCATAGGCGCCGCTCGTCCGCGAGAACAGATAGGAGGCCAGCTGTCGGCGTTGGTTCCGCCGCAACAGGGGCAGCGGCATCCAGTCGGGGAAGGCGACAGCAGGCTGCAGCTTCAGCTCCTTGAGATGCAGGGGTTGCACCTTGAGGCCGAACCAGCCGCCACGGCTGCGGCGTCGCTCGGCCTGAACCAGGTAGGCCTGCAGGTCTGCTCCCATTGCGCCGCTGGGTGTGGTGGCCCGTCGCTGGCGCTCCAGGCCAAGACGTGCCGCAAGGCGCTGCACACGCGTCTTGGTCTGAAAGGCTTCCAGGGGAGTTCCCCAACGTTTGGAGAGCCGGCGAAGATGGAGGCGGTTCAGGTATTCACAGGGCAGGCCCAGGCCAGCTGTCCAGAGTTGGCGACACAGCCAGTAACTACCTGACCGCGGCGGACTCAGGATCAGGTAGCGGTGTTGAGGCTTGGCCTCGTCGCCATCAAAGGCGGGCGAAATCATCTCCAATTCGGCCAGTTCTTCGCCTCGAGACCTGGAGAGGAACTCTTCTCGGAGTCTGAGTGCGTCAGTTGTCATGGTTCTGGTGTATCGCAGCCATTATTCTTGTCAGCTTCCGGCTGCTCGCGCGTCGATCCGGTCTGTAGGAGTCGTTTTAAGTCTGGGCTGCTGAGTGTGCGACTGAAGCCCCAGTATGGATCCAGCAGCGCCAGCAGTGGGTCGTTCGCGTGGCTGTCCGTCCCGTGTTGATCCAGGAGTTGCTCCAGTTCCTGGCTGAGTCGCTGGCGTTCGTCCCGTTCCCGCTGCGCGCGTTTGGCCTGCTCCACGGGGAGCTGGGAGTAGTCCTCTTCGACGGATGTGTTGATCCAGTGCAGTCGCTTGCCCAGGGCGGCGGCGTAGCCGATGTGGGTCCCGAAGGCATTGGTCACCAGCCCGTCACTCAGCTCCAACAGGCTTCGCAGGGCATCCAGAAACCAGGGGTTGGAGCGGTGGCCGTTGCAGGCGACGATCCAGTCGGGTGGCAGTGTCAGATCTGGCGCATCTTGCCAGTGCCGCAGCCAGATCACCTGGCGATAGGTGTGCTCGTGTGCGATGGTTGTGATGGCTTCAATGCACTGGGACACATCCATGGACCGATGCATGCGATCCCAGCTGTGGGCGAGGATCACCAGAAGGGTGGATCCCAGCCTTTGACGCAGGGCGGTCAGGTCCGCCAGGTCTAGAACTGATTTGGCGTAATGGATCCAGGGCCCGATGGCTGTGGCCGGGCAGCCATAACGCTCCCGCAGCCACTGGGCACGTAATTCCCCCATGCAGAGGTAGCCGCCGCCGGACCAGGGTTGTGGCGTCTCGAACTGGGCTTCGCGTGACACCTTGAGGCCGTGTTCCAGCAGGAATGGCAGCGGCGGCCCCACTAGGGGCAGGCCGGCATGGCGTTTGAGCTGGATGTCGTGGCCGTAGTGGTGCGAGGAGTTCTCCCGCTCCCGCCGCGCTGGGCTAAAGAACGGCTTGAGGCCCGTGGGGCTGCGGAAGGCGCCCCGCACCCAAAGATCGGCCACCAGCTCCGGCCGCAACGGCCGCTGGCCGTAGGCCTGGTGCACCAGGCCCCTGTAGGCCGCCAGGGCCTCCCACTCGTTCCGTTCCACCCGGGGGCCCAGGAGCTGGCGCAGCCGGGCCCGCTTCCACCAGTGGAGGTCGCTTCGCAGCTGGGTCAGGGCAGGGATGGATCGGGCCGCCATGCTGGTCCGCCCTCAGACGCTGCTGGGGGCCAGGCCGCCGGCCAGGGCGCCACGGATGGCCAGCAGCTGCTCCAGCAGCGGTTCGAGCCGGTGCAGCGGCACCATGTTGGGCCCGTCGCTGAGGGCGTTGTCGGGGTCGGGGTGGACCTCCATGAACAGCCCATCCACCCCCACGGCCACGGCAGCCCGGGCCAGGGGCGCCACGAACTCCCGCTGGCCGCCGGTGCTGGTGCCCTTGCCGCCCGGCTGCTGCACCGAGTGGGTGGCATCGAAGATCACCGGGCAGCCCAGCTCCTGCAGCTGGGGCAGGCCGCGGTAGTCCACCACCAGGGTGTTGTAGCCGAAGCTGCTGCCCCGCTCGGTGAGCCAGAGGTTCTCCACGCCGGCCTCCCGCAGCTTCTTCACCACCTGGGCCATGTCCCAGGGGGCGAGGAACTGGCCCTTCTTCACGTTGATGATCTTGTCGGTGCCGCGGGTGGCGGCGGCCGCCGCCAGCAGCAGGTCGGTCTGGCGGCAGAGGAAGGCGGGGATCTGCAGCACGTCCACCACTTCGGCCACCGGGGCCGCCTGGTGGCTCTCGTGGATGTCGGTGAGCACCGGCAGCCCGAAACGCTGCTTCACCTCGGCCAGCACCTCCAGGCCGCCGTTGACGCCGGGGCCGCGGAACGAGTCGCCCGAGCTGCGGTTGGCCTTGTCGTAGCTGGCCTTGAAGATGTAGCGGATGCCCAGCCGGTCGGTGATGGCCTTCACCTGCTCGGCGATGTCCAGGGCGAGCTCCCGGCTTTCGATCACGCAGGGGCCGGCGATCAGGGTGAGGCTCATGGGCAAGGGGTCGCGGCGGGCGCGGCAGTCCAGGTTGGGGCCAGCATGCCGGAAGCTGCAGCAGCGGGCCTGCCGGCATCGCGCCGGTTCCGCAGGCTGCCCCCAGCCTGGCGGCATTGCGACCCCACCACCAACCCCGACCCCCGCCGATGCCCCAGGCCCCGCCCCAGCCCAGCGCCCCGCCCCCGGGTGCCTGCGGCGTCTGCCGCCTGCATGCCGATGGCGAAGCCCGGGACCGCTGGCAGATCGGCGCTGACGAGCTCTGGCTTCTGCGCCACCATCCCGATCCGGCGCCCATGGCCGGCTGGTTGATCCTCGATGCCGTGCGGCACCTGGGCGGGCCGATCGACTTCCGGCCCCAGGAGGCCGCCGCCTGGGGTGGGGCGGTGCAGCGGGCCTCGCGGCTCGTTCAGGCGCTCACGGGTTGCGAGCGCGTCTATGGGATTGCCTTCGGGGAGGGGGCGCGGCACCTGCATCTGCACCTGATCCCCCGCCGGGAGGGGGACGCAGAGACTGAGGCCTGGGCGGTGGCCGACCTCTACCGGGCGGTGGCCGGCGGTAGCCGGCCGGCCGCCGATCCTTTTGCGGTGGCGGAGTTGGTGGCCCAGGCCCGGGTGCTCTGGGGTGGCGCAGACGACGGCCTTACGCTCGTGCCATGAGCCAGCCCATTCCCGTCTTCATCGGCTACGACCCGCGTGAGCGGGCGGCCACCAACGTGCTGATCGACAGCCTCTTTCAGCGCAGCTCGGCGCCCCTGGCGATCACGCCGATCGTGACGCCCCAGCTGGAGGCCCAGGGGCTATTCCGGCGCGAGCGCGACCCGAAGCAGGCCACCGCCTTCTCCTTCACCCGCTTCCTGGTGCCCCACCTGATGGGTTACCAGGGCTGGGCGCTGTTCATGGACTGCGACATGCTCTGCCGCGGCGACATCGCCGAGCTCTGGGCCCTGCGCGACGCGCAGTACGCCGTGCAGTGCGTGCAGCACGTGCACAACCCCAATGAGGCGGTGAAGTTCCTGGGGGAACCCCAGAGCCCCTACCCCAAGAAGAACTGGAGCTCGCTGATGCTGCTCAACTGCAGCCGCTGCACCGCCCTCACCCCCGACTACGTGAACACGGCGACGGGCCTGGAGCTGCACCGTTTCCACTGGCTTGCCGGCGACCACGAGATCGGTGCCCTGCCCGAGCGCTGGAACCACCTCGTGGATGTCCAGGATCCGGCCAAGGCCGAGGACGCCACGCTGCTGCACTGGACCCTCGGGGGGCCCTGGTTCCGCGAGCAGCGTCTGATGGGTGGCGTGCTGGCGGCCGAGTGGTTCGCCGCCCGCGACGACAGTTCCCGTCTCTGGGATTGATGGCGATGCGCACGATCGTGGCCGTGCCGGCCCGGCTTGAATCCTCCCGTCTGCCCCGCAAGGTGCTGGCGGACATCGGCGGCAAGCCGATGCTGCAGCGGGTGCTGGAGGCCTGCCGCCAGGCCGAGAGTCCGGCGGCTGTGGTGCTCTGTACCGATTCCGAGGAGCTGCTGGAGGCGGCGAAGCGCTGGGGCTGCCAGGCCCTGCTCACCAGTCCGGCCTGCAGCTCCGGCAGCGATCGGCTGGCCTCGGTGGTGGAGCCCCTGGTGGCCCTCGGCGGCGGGGCAGCGGCCGAGACCCTGGTGGTCAACGTGCAGGGGGACCAGCCCTTCCTCGATCCGGCCGTGATCGATGCGATGACGGCTGAATTCGGGCGCCGCACGCCGCTGCCGGAGGTGCTCACGCCCATCTACCGCATGGGGGCCGACAAGGTGCACAACCCCAATGTGGTCAAGACGCTGGTGTCGAGTGATGGGCGCGCCCTCTACTTCTCCCGCTCGGCCATTCCCCACGTGCGCGGTGTGGATCCGGAGCACTGGCATGCCCATGTGCCCTTCTGGGGCCACGTGGGCATCTACGGCTACCGGGGCGATGTGCTGGCCCGCTGGCCCCAGCTGCCGGCGTCGCCCCTGGAGGACAGCGAGAAGCTGGAGCAGCTGCGGCTGCTGGAGTCGGGCATCGGCATCGGCACGTTCCCGGTGGCGGAGGAGTCGCTGTCGGTGGATACGGCCGAGCAGCTGGAGCAGGCCCGGGCGATTGCGGCTGGCCTGGAGGGCTGAACGGAGCTGACCTGACCTGACCTGAGCTGACCTGACCTGACCTGACGTGAGCTGGGCAGGTTGGCCGCTGCCTGGGTCAGTCCCGACTGGCCGGGATGGACCGCCCTGGCTCAGCCGGCGCCGGACCAGGCCAGCTCTCGACTGAGGCTTGCATAACGGCAGCATTGTAGTTTGATTGCAGGATCAATCCTGTTGGCGCCTCCGCCTCTGCCATGGCTCTGCCCATTCCCGTGTTCATCGGCTACGACCCCCACGAGCGGGCCGCCGTGAACGTGCTGATCGACAGCCTTGTCCAGCACAGCAGCCAGCCCCTGGCGATCACGCCGATCGTCGCCCGGCAGCTCCAGGGCGTCTACGGCCGTGGGCGCGATCCGCGCCAGAGCACGGAGTTCTCCTTCAGTCGCTTCCTGGTGCCCCATCTGATGGGCTACCAGGGCTGGGCGATCTTCATGGATTGCGACATGCTCGCCCGCGGTGACATCTCCGAACTCTGGGCCCTGCGGGATGAGCGCTATGCGCTGTTGTGCGTGCAGCACGACCACGTGCCCCGTGAGGACGTGAAGTTCCTCGGTGCCCTCCAGACCCGCTACGAGAAGAAGAACTGGAGCTCGCTGATGCTGTTCAACTGTGGGCGCTGCACGGCCCTCACGCCCGAGTACGTCAACACGGCGTCGGGCCTGCAGCTGCACCGCTTCGAGTGGCTCCAGGGCGACCACGAGATCGGCGCCCTGCCCATGGATCGCTGGAACCACCTGATCGACGTGCAATCCCCGCGGACGGAGCCCGCGGCTGCGGGCGGTCCGGCCCTGGTGCACTGGACCCTGGGCGGCCCCTGGTTTGAGGAGTACCGCCTGGTGGGCGGTGTGTTGGCCGCCGAGTGGTTCGCCGCCAGGGACGAGGCCTTCCGGCTGTGGTCCTAGGGGTCAGGCCCCAGGGCCTCAGTCATTGCGATCGCGCCAGCCCTGGCCCTCCAGTTCGCTCCAGAAGGGGGTCGGCCGCAGCAGCCGCTCCGCCAGTTCCCGCACGGCGCCGCGCCCGCCGGCCCGCAGCAGCACCAGATCGGCCTGGCGGCGCAGGGGACGCGCCGCATCGGCCGTGGCCACCAGCAGCCCCACCTGGCCCCGCACGGCCAGGTCGTTGAAGTCGTCCCCCACGAAGGCGGTGGCCGTGGGCGTGACGCCCAGCTCGGCCTGCAGGGCCGCCAGGGCCTGGGGCTTGTCCTTGGCGCCCACCAGGCAGTGGCGGATGCCGAGGTGGCGGGCGCGCACCTCGGTGGCGCCGCCGCGGCCGCCGCTCAGGAAGGCCACCTCAATGCCGGCGTGCTGGAGCAGGCGGATCCCCAGCCCATCGCGCACATCGAAGCGCTTGATCAGTTCCCCCTGGGGGCCGTACCAGAGGCCGCCATCGGTCAGTACGCCATCCACATCCAGCACCAGCAGGCGTACGGCCGCCAGGCGCGAGCGCTGCCGCCACCAGCACCAGCGGCGGCGCAGCTGCCAGGGGCTGCCGAAGCCATGGCTCCCGCTCATGTCGCCGCCCTGCTGAGGCCGGCCTGCACCAGGTCGTGCAGCCGCAGCAGGCCGAGCATCTGCTGGGCGCCGCCCACCACCGGCAGCACGGCGATCGGCTTGCGCCGGTTGCGCTCCATCCGCTCCAGGGCCTCCACCGCCAGCACCTGCTCGTCCACGGTGATCGGATCGGCCGTCATCAGGTCGGCGGCGGTGAGCTGGGCCCACTCCGGTGGGCTGTGCTGCTGCAGGGCCCGGCGCAGGTCGCCATCGGTGATCAGGCCGCGGATCCGGCTGGGGTTGTCGGTTTGGGTCACCCAGCCGGCGCCCACCCCATCGGCGGTGAGCTGGGCGATCACCTCGGGCAGGGGTGTGCCGGCCTGCAGCGCCGTCAGCCGGCTGGCGGGAATCATCAGGTCTCCGGCCGTGAGGGTGAGCTGCTTGCCCAGGGCGCCGGCTGGGTGGTTGAGGGCGAAGTCCTGGGGGGAGATGCCACGCCGTTCCATCCAGACCGCCGCCAGGGCATCGCCGATGGCCATGGCCACCGCGGTGCTGGCGGTGGGGGCCAGGTTGAGCGGACACACCTCCCGGTCCACGGACCCATCGAGCACCACGTCGCAGCCCCGGGCCAGGGAGGAGTCGATCCGGCCCACCAGGGCGATGCGGCGGCTGCCGCGGCGGCGCAGGTGGGGCAGGATCTCCAGCAGTTCAGCCGTCTCGCCGCTGTTGGAGAGCAGCAGCGCCACGTCGTCGGGGGACACCACCCCCAGGTCGCCGTGCAGGGCGTCCAGCGGGTTGAGGTAGATCGCCATCAGGCCGATCGACGAGAAGGTGGCGGCGATCTTGCGGGCCACGATGCCGCTCTTGCCCACCCCGGTGATCACCAGTTTGGCCCGACGGTCCGCGCAGCCATCCAGGAGCTCCAGGGCCGCCTCCACCTGACTCGCGGCCAGCCGCTCCGCTGTGGCGGCGATGGCCGCGGCCTCTTCCTGCAGGCAACGGGTGAGCGCAGACAAGGGCTGAGGGCAGAAGGGTGCGGTGATTCTCCCCCAGGCCTGGTGGCGAGGCGGTGGTGCCGCTGGGCTCAGCGCCGTGTGCCGATGCGCTCGCCGCCGTAGCCGGCCCGGTTCCGAACCCCCTGGCACCAGTCCAGGTTGGCCAGATACCAGTCCACCGTGGCCGCCAGCCCCTCGCCAAGGGCGTGGCGGGGCTGCCAGCCCAGCTCCGTGCTGATGCGGCTGGGATCGATGGCGTAGCGCCGGTCGTGGCCCGGTCGATCCGTCACGGGGGTGATCAGGCGGGCGTGGGGGGCGCCAGCCGGGAGACGCTCATCCAGCAGGGTGCAGATCGCCTCCACCACCGCCTTGTTGCTGCGCTCTCCGTGGCCGCCGATGCAGTAGCTGCGGCCCGGCTGGCCCTGGGTGGCCGCCAGCAGCAGGGCCTCCACGTGGTCCTCCACGTAGAGCCAGTCGCGCACGTTGGCGCCGTCGCCGTAGAGGGGGATCGGTTCCCCGGCGGCGGCCTTGAGGATGACCACCGGGATCAGCTTCTCGGGGAACTGCCAGGGGCCGTAGTTGTTGGAGCAGTTGGTGAGCACCACCGGCAGGCCGTAGGTGTGGTGCCAGGCGTTCACCAGGTGGTCGCTGGCCGCCTTGCTGGCGGAGTAGGGCGAGCGGGGGTCGTAGGGGGTGGTTTCCGAGAAGCGGCCCGTTGGCCCCAGGGAGCCGAACACCTCATCGGTGCTGATGTGGTGGAAGCGGAAGCGCGCCTGGCGCTCGGCCGGCAGCGCCTGCCAGTGGGCCCGCACCGCCTGCAGCAGATTGAACGTGCCGGTCACGTTGCTGGCGATAAAGGCTCCGGGGCCGTCGATCGAGCGGTCCACATGGCTCTCGGCGGCCAGGTGCAGCACCAGATCCGGATCGGCGGCCCGCACCGCTGCGGCGGTGGCGGCGTCATCCACCAGATCCACCGGCAGGAGGTGGTGCCGCGCACCCGCATCCCCGCTCCCCTCGGCTGCCAGCGCGTGGAGCACCTGCTCAATGCTGGCCAGGTCGCTGGCGTAGCCGAGCTTGTCGAGGTTGAACACCGTGGCCGTCGAGTCCCGCAGCAGGCGGCGCACCACGGCGCCACCGATGAAGCCGGCGCCACCGGTGACGAGCACGCGGGTGGTCTCCCCCAGGAGCTGGGGAACGTCGAGGGGAGCGGGCAGGGCGGTCATCGGGGCGGGCGGGGTTGGGTCTGGGGTCGGACTGAGGCGTGGTGCGGTGGTGGTTGGTTGAGGGGTCACCGCCGGGATGGTCGCTCTCTCACGGCGGTGCTGAGGCGGTGCCGGGTTCCGGCCTGGCTCCTCCGTCGGGGGCGGGCCTGTTGGCGTCACGTCGTTGGTCGAGCACCGCGGCCAGGGCCGTCCGCCAGTGCAGGGGCTCCAGCCCCAGGGCCGACCGGGTGGCGCTGCAGTCGAGCAGGGAGTAGCTGGGGCGCCGGGCCGGGGTGGGGTAGTCGGCGCTGGTGAGGGGTCGGACCGCCGCCGCCTGCTCCAGCAGGCCCGCCTCCACCCCCAGCTCGCCGATGGCCACGGCGAAGTCGTACCAGCTGGCGGCCCCGGCATCGCTCCAGTGCAGGAGGCGCAGCGTCTCGGCACCGGCCTCCGCCGTTGGCCTGCCCACGCCGATGGCCCGCCAGCAGGCCGCCGCCAGGGTGTGGGTGGCGGTGGGGCAGCCCACCTGGTCGGCCACCACGCCCAGGGCTTCCCCCACCGCGGCCCGGGCCGCATGCAGCCGCAGCATCGTGAGGCAGAAGTTGTGGCCCACCGGCCCGTAGACCCAGCTGGTGCGCAGCACCCGCGCCCCCGCGAGCTCCAGGGCCGCCGCCTCGCCGGCGGCCTTGCTGGCCCCATAGACCCCGAGGGGATCCGTGGCCTGCCCCGGCCGGTAGGGCGAGCCCTGGGAGCCGTTGAACACGAAGTCGGTGCTGAGTTGCAGCAGCCGCCCGCCCGTCTCCGCCAGCGCCTCGGCGAAGGCCCCTGGGGCGCCGGCATTCACCGCCAGGGCCAGCTCTGGCTCCGTCTCGGCCCGGTCCACCGCCGTGTAGGCCCCAGCATTGAGCACCCAGGCGGGTCGGTGGGTCCGCACCACCGCCCGGCAGGCCTCGGCATCGGCCAGATCGAGCGCCACCTGACCGTCGCCACCGCTGCGGCCGGTGGCGATTAGCTCCACCCCCGGCGGCACCGAGGCCACCAGGGCCCGGCCCAGTTGGCCGCCGGCGCCGGTGAGCAGCACGCGCAGGGGTTGGGTCACGGGAACAGCGCGCTGGTGGGCAGCTCCGCCAGCTCGGAAGCCGCCCCATCCTTCTCGGACACCTGGATGGCCGTTCCCGCCAGGGCCTCCCGGGGCCAGGCGATCGCCAGGGCCGGATCATCCCAGCGGATCGCCCGCTCGCTGGCCTGGCTCCAGAAGTCTGTGGTCTTGTAGAGAACCTCGGCGTGGTCGCTGAGGGTGAGGAAGCCGTGGGCAAAGCCCACCGGAACCCACAGCTGCTGCCGGTTCTCGGCGCTCAGCACCGCCCCCACCCACTGGCCGAAGCTCGGCGAGGAGTGGCGCAGGTCCACCGCCACATCGAAGATCTCCCCCACCACGCAGCGCACCAACTTGCCCTGGGGATGGGGCGGGAGCTGATAGTGCAGGCCGCGCAGCACGCCCCGGCTGGAGTGGGAGTGGTTGTCCTGCACGAAGCCGGGTACCGGCTGCCCGTCGGCCGTCAGGACCTGCTCGAACAGCCGCTGGTTCCAACTTTCAAAAAAGAATCCGCGGGCATCGCCGAACACCCGGGGGGTGAGCAGCAGCGGGCCGGCCATCGCCACGCCCTGGCCCGTGGTGAGCCGATCAGCCTTCATGGATGTCCTCCAGCAGGGTGAGCAGGTAGTCGCCGTAGCCGCTCTTGCGCAGGGGCGCCGCCAGGCGCTCCAGCTGGGCCCCGTCGATCCAGCCCAGCCGCCAGGCCACCTCCTCCGGGCAGCCCACCTTGAGCCCTTGGCGGTGCTCCAGGGTGCGGATGTAGCTGCCGGCCTCATGCAGGGAGTCGCAGGTGCCGGTATCCAGCCAGGCCATGCCACGGCCCATCAGCTCCACCGTCAGCAGCCCCTCGTCGAGGTAGCTGCGGTTGAGGTCGGTGATCTCCAGCTCACCCCGAGGCGAGGGGCGCACCGCCCGGGCCCTCTCCACCACGGTGTCGTCGTAGAAGTAGAGCCCGGTGACGGCATGGCGGGATCTGGGCCGCTGCGGTTTCTCTTCGATGCTCAGCACCCGACCGTCCGCAGAGAACTCCACCACGCCATAGCGCTCGGGATCCCGCACCGGATAGGCGAACACGGTGGCGCCGGGTCCGGCGGCGTTGCTGCTCTGGAGCTGGGGCACCAGCTCGTGGCCGTGGAAGAGGTTGTCCCCCAGCACCAGGGCCGCCGGGGA
>NZ_CALROT020000010.1:0-114002 GCF_943369875.1 Vulcanococcus limneticus LL | reverse complement strand
AACCACGGCATCTCGGGCGACCCCGGCGTGATCGCCAACAACTACATCGACTACGCGATCGCCGCTCTGGTCTGAGCTGTAACGCCAGTCGATGGGCCAGCCCTGCGTGTCAGGCGGCCTGCAGCCCTCGCCTCCGGCGGGGGCTTTTTGTTGCGCGGGTTTGTTGCCCGCCCGTCAGCTGAGGGCCGCCCCGGTGCCAACATCGGGCCCACGCGATTGCGACCCTGTAGGGCCATGGACGCCAGCGGCGATTCCCTTGCTTCGGCCGGTACCCCCGGCAACGGCGACCCCATCAGCGAGGAGGAGGCCCTCCGGCGCCTGCGCCAGAGCGACGACCCCTCGGCCCAGTACTACGGAGCCTGGTGGCTGGGCCGCAACCGCAGCCGCCATCCCGAGGCCGTGCCGCTGCTGCGGGAAGCCCTGCGCCAGCGCCGCCCCCGCGATCCCGGCGCCGGCGTGGAGGAGAACGCGGTGGCGCGCAACGCCGCCCGGGCCCTCGGCAAACTCGGCGACTCGGCCGCCGCGGCCATTCCCGACCTGCTGGCCGCGCTGGAGGACGAGGACCACGGCCTGCGCGAGGCGGCCGCCCGTGCCCTGGGGGAACTGCGCGCCCTGGAAGCCGTGGAGCCGCTGCGACGCCGCCTGGCCAGCGGCCCCGCCGTGGCCGGGGCCCTGCAGCCCGGTTCGCCGCGGCTCCAGGAGCCCTGCGAGGCCCTGCTGGAGGCCCTGGGGGACATCGGCGCCGCCGATCCAGAGCTGGTGGCGGTGATCCGGCCCTTCGTGGGCCACGAGCGGCCGCTGATCCGCAGTGCCGCCTGCCGGGCCCTGTTGCAGCTCACCGGCGAGCCCACCTGGGGGCAGCAGCTGGTGCAGTTGCTGCAGCACCCGCAGCTGCAGGTGCGCCGCGCGGCCCTGATGGACCTGGGGGCGGTGGGCTGGCGGCCAGCCCTGGAGCCGATCGCTGCCACCCTGGCGGAGAACAGCCTCAAGCTGATCGCCCTGCGGGGCCTGGCCGAGAGCGATGGCGCGCTGCCGGCCGCCCCGTCGGACTCCCCGCAGGCCGGTCCCGCTGGATCGATGGGTCCTGCCGCGGTGCTCGCCGCCATGGATGCCCTGCTCTGATCCGTCGCCGCCGATGACTCTTTCCCCCCGATCCATGGCCACTGCCAGTGCCTGTGGCGATCCCGCCCTCGCGGATCTGGTGCGTGCCGTCCAGCGGGCCGACAGCGCCCCGGCGATGCTGCAGGCCACCCAGGCCCTGGCCGCCAGTGGCCATCCGGATGCCGCCCCCCATCTGGTGGAGGTGCTCGGCTTCAACAACCCCGGCGCGGCGGTGGCGGCCGTGGATGGGTTGATTGGCCTCGGCCCCCAGGCCGTGGAGCCGATCCTCACGGGCCTCGACGGCCACAACTACGGCGCCCGCGCCTGGGCCGTGCGCGCCCTGGCGGGGATCGGCGACGTGCGCGGCCTGGAGGTGCTGGAGGAGGCCCTCGCCACCGACATCGGCCCCAGCGTGCGCCGGGCCGCGGCCCGGGGCCTGGGCCGGCTGGACCTGGCGCCCCTGGCCGCCGAGGCGCGCCTCAGCGTGAGCGAGCGCTGCCTCGTGGCCCTGGAACAGGGCTGCGCTGACGGCGAGTGGGTGGTGCGCTACGCCGTGGTGGTGGGCCTGGAGTCGCTGGCGCCGGCGCTGCATCCCGAGGCCGAGCGGCTGCAGCGGGCCCGGCGGGCCCTGGGGAACCTGGAGGACCCACGGGCCGAGGAGGCCCTGGTGGTGCGGCTGCGGGCGGCTCAGGCCCTGGAACGTCTGGCCGCGGAGGGCCCCCATGGCTGAGCAACGCCTGCTGTTTGTCTGCCTCGGCAACATCTGCCGCTCACCGGCCGCCGAGGGGGTGTTCCTGCACCTGGTGCAGCGCGAGGGGCTGGCGGATCGCTTTCTGGTGGATTCGGCCGGCACCGGCGGCTGGCACGCGGGCAATCCGCCCGATCGGCGCATGCGGGCCGCCGCCAGCCGCCGCGGCATCCATCTGCCCAGCCGCGCCCGCCAGATCGCGCCCGCCGACCTGCAGGGGTTCGATCGCATCCTCACGATGGACGACGACAACCTGCAGGCCGTGCGGGACCTGGCCCGCCAGGCCGAAGCGGCGGAGGTGGCGGGGCCCGATGGCGCCTGGCGCCTGGCGACGATCGAGCCGATCACGAGCCACTGCCGCCGCTTCCAGGTGCGCGAGGTGCCCGACCCCTACTACGGGGGCGAAGCCGGCTTCGAGCACGTGCTCGATCTGCTGGAGGACGCCTGCCAGGGCCTGCTCGACAGCCTGCGCAGCACCTGAAGGGCAGGGCGAGCGCGTCGGTCCCCTCTGGCCCCCGCGGGCCCGGCCTCAGCCCTGGGGCGCCGGCCAGGCGTCCTCGGGCACCCGCTCGCGGAAGAGCTGCACCAGCTGCTCAATCACGGCCTCGATGCCCAGCCCATCGGTGATCAGTTCCACCGCGTCGTCGGCCTGGGTCAGGGGGGCGACCGCCCGCGTGGCGTCCTGGTGGTCGCGGGAGGCGATCTGCTCCTCCAGCTCGGCGCGCTCCGGCACCGGGAAGCCGCGCTGCTCCAGATCCAGGGCCCGGCGCCGCGCCCGCTCGGCCACCGTGGCGGTGAGGAATACCTTGAGCTCGGCGTCCGGGAACACGGCGGTGCCGATGTCGCGCCCCTCGGCCACCAGGCCGCCCCGCTCGCCCATGGCCCGCTGCTGGCGGGTGAGGGCCTCGCGCACGCAGCCGTGGGCCGCCACCGCCGACACCCGGGCGGTGACCTCAGGGCTGCGGATCGCCTCGGTCACGTCCTGGCCGTTGATGGACACCTGCTGGCCGCCGCCCGCGGCGGTGCTGAGGCGCAGGTCGAGCTGGTCCAGCAGCGGCGCCACGGCGGCCCCGTCGGCGGGATCCACGCCCCGCTGCTGCACCAGCCAGGTCACGGCGCGGTACATGGCCCCCGTGTCCAGGTAGATCAGCCCCAGCCGCTCGGCGAAGGCCCGGGTGACGGTGCTCTTGCCCGCCCCGGCGGGGCCATCGATGGCAACGATCGGCTGGCGGCTCATCAGAAACACGTGATCGATCAGGCGGCTGGGGCCGCAGTGGGCGGCGGCCGCCAGCAGCACCGGGCGTCCCAGGTGGGGGCAGGGCTGCAGGCTGTGGGGATCCACCGCCTCCACATAGTCCACCACCAGCCCGCCCTGGCCCAGCTCGGCCGCCACGGCGGCGCTGAGGGACTCCAGGTCCGTACCCGGGCGGCCCCAGGCCTGCTCGCGGGCCCGGGCGAGGGCCCGGGGCAGGGCGGCGGCCTGGCGGCGCTGCTCGGGGCTGAGGTAGCGGTTGCGGGAGCTCAGGGCCAGGCCATCGGCCTCGCGCACGGTGCCGCAGCCCCACACCTGCACCGGCAGGCCCAGGTCCGCCGCCAGCCGGCGCAGGATCACCAGTTGCTGCCAGTCCTTCTCCCCCAGCAGCAGCCGCTGGGGCCTGATCAGCCCCAGCAGCCGGGCCACCACTGTGGCCACGCCGTTGAAGTGGCCCGGCCGGTGCCGGCCGCAGAGGCCCCGCTGCAGGGAGTCGGGCGGCACGAGCCGGGTGAGTTCCGCCTCGCCGCCCGGGAACAGCTCCGCGGCTTCGGGGGCGAACAGGGCATCGGCCCCGGCGGCGGCCGCCAGGGCGGCGTCGGCCTCCAGGACGCGGGGGTAGCGCTTGAAATCCTCGCCGGGGCCGAACTGGAGCGGGTTCACGAACACGCTCACCAGCACCCGGGGCTGGTCGCCACCGGCGCTGGCCGCCTGGCCGGCCCGGCGCACCAGGGCGGCATGGCCGGCGTGCAGGGCCCCCATCGTGGGCACGAAGTGCAGGGGCGCGGCCTCCGTCTGCCGCCAACGCAGCAGCTCGGCACGGGTCTGAAGCAGCTGCACGGGCCCCCGGTGCTCGGTTCGTTGGGACTGTCCTAGACGGCGGCTCGGCCGCCGGCCGCCGCTGAGACGGCTCCGTTCCTCGGGGGGCGCCACTACAAAAGCCCACCCGCCGGTGGGCGGATGGGCCTGGCTGCCGGCGCGAGGCCGGCGTTGGCGTTCGGCTTACTGCAGAACTTCGAGCTTCACCTTGGCCACGCCGCTGGCCACCACGCCGAGCTGGCTGGCGGCGCCATGGGCCAGGTCGATCACGCGGCTGCCGTGGAAGGGACCGCGGTCGTTGATGCGCACCACGGTGGAACGGCCGTTCCAGAGGTTGGTGACGCGGACCTTGGTGCCGAAGGGCAGGGTGCGGTGGGCGGCGGTGAGGGTGCCGGGACGGAACACCTCGCCGTTGGCGGTGCGGTTGCCGTAGAAGCCGGGGCCGTACCAGCTGGCCATGCCGGCGCCGATCGGGCGGGCGCTGGGCCGGGCCGGTGGGGTGGCGATCGGCAGGGTGGGGGTGACCGGCGCTGCCGGCTTGTCGGCGGGGGCCAGGGGGGCCTCCTCCAGGATCGCCACGGTCTGGGGGCGGTCAGTGCCGGTGCTGATCGAGGTGTCGATGGGCGCAACGCGGCCGGTGACGGCGAAGGCCGGGGCCAGGGCGTTGCTGCCGGACAGCAGCAGGACGAAACCGCTCAGGAAGAGAGTGCGACGCATAACAAACGAAACCCGCCGCTCGAAAGCAGCAGCCACTGGTCTTGTGTTGTGGCCCGTCAGTGGTGCAATCGCTCCAGGCGAATGGGAGAGAAGCTGGAGCGAACCGTTGACGGAGTTCCTAACGGGAATTGACGACCACGGAAAGTTAATGGCTGCGCGCGGCGGATTTGCACGGCAACCGCTTGCAAATCACTGATCAGAATTCTCTATCCCCCTCCGGATCGAAGGCCCTGCCAGCGATCTGCGCGGTCCGCCAGGACCGGAGCCATCAGCAACGGCGATCGCCTGCATCAGCCGGGCTTATGCACTTGTGTGCCAATCGGCGGGCCGTCCATGGGGTTTGGGGTGGCTTGGGCGCTCCCTCCCCCGCCCGTCCCGTGCTCTGGTCGTGGTCAGGTGTGGCTCGGGACCCTCGGCGCGGGAGGATCAGCCCAGCGCGCAGACGGACGCAGACCTCGATGGACTACCGCACAGCCGGAGTGGACGTGGTGGCCGGCCGGGCCTTCGTGCAGCGGATCCGCTCCAGCGTCGAGTCGACTCGGCGCCCCGAGGTGCTCGGCGGGCTCGGCGGCTTCGGGGGGCTCTGTCGCCTGCCCGCGGGGCTCGAGAAGCCCCTGCTGGTGGCGGGCACCGACGGCGTGGGCACCAAGCTGGAGCTGGCCCAGGCCCATGGCCGCCACCACGACGTGGGCATCGACCTGGTGGCGATGTGCGTCAACGACGTGATCACCAGCGGCGCCCAGCCCCTGTTCTTCCTCGACTACATCGCCACCGGCAAGCTCAGCCCCGAGGCCATGGCCGAGGTGGTGGAGGGCATCGCCGATGGCTGCCGCCAGAGCGGCTGTGCCCTGCTCGGCGGCGAGACCGCCGAGATGCCCGGCTTCTACGGCCCCGGTCGCTACGACCTGGCCGGCTTCTGCGTGGCGGTGGTGGAGGAGGACGCCCTGATCGATGGCCGCGCCGTGGTGGCCGGCGATCGGATCGTGGCGGTGGCCAGCAGCGGCGTGCACAGCAACGGCTTCAGCCTGGTGCGTCGGATCCTCGAGGCCCATGGCGCCGGCCCGGAAACGCCGCTGGCGGAGGGCGCCCCCCCCGTGATCGACAGCCTGCTCACCCCCACCCGCCTCTACGGCTCCCTGGTGCAGGCCCTGCTGGCGGCGCAGCTGCCCCTGCACGGCATGGCCCACATCACCGGCGGCGGCCTGCCCGAGAACCTGCCCCGCACCCTGCCCGAGGGCCTGCACGGCCGCATCGATCCGGGCAGCTGGGAGCGCCCGGCCCTGTTCCGCTGGCTGCAGGAGAAGGGGGAGGTGCCGGAGGCCGACCTCTGGAACACCTTCAACCTGGGGGTGGGCTTCTGCCTGGTGCTGCCGGAGGCCGCCGTGGATCAGGCCCTGGCCATCTGCGCCGCCCAGGGCCACCGGGCCTGGGTTCTGGGCACGGTGGAGCCCGGCGCCATCGGCGAGGCCAGCCTGGCCGGCCTTCCTTACTGAAGACTCCCGACGATCCGGGACGCTGCGCCACCGGGGGCGGCCAGCCCTGCGTATGGTGCGCCCCGGCGCGTTCCGGCAGGGCGCCCAGAAGACAAAGCCGATAGGTCCACTTCGATAGGTCCATTAGTGATGTTCAGCAGTTCGACGTTCAGTAGCTCGACCCGCATCACCCGGCGCCGCAGTTCGGCCGGTCCCGTGCCCCCCAACCGCCCCCAGCGGCCCCGGGAGAGCTACCCCAGCCGCACCGCCGTCAACCGCGGCGGGGTGCGGCCCACCTTCCTCACCCTGCGGGACCACGGCAAGGTGTTCGTGGCCGACCTGCCGCGTCTCTCGGACGGTCAGCTGGCCCATGTGGGCAAGGAGGCCCGCGAGGTGCTGGACAGCCTCAACCGGCGTCTGGAGGAGCTCGACCAGCAGGCGAGCCTCAGCCAGCTGGAGCAGGAGACCCGCATCCGCGCCGCCACCAAGCGCGATGTGACCGAGCGCTTCATCCGCGCCGTGGAGGAGGAGCAGGAGCAGCGCCGCTCCAACCCCGCCCTCAAGGCGGCGGCCGGCGAGTCGTTGGCGCGGGCCTTCCTGGAGATCGCCCGCCACCGCCTGGCCGGCGCCACCTTCGATTCCCTGTTGCAGGAGGCCCTGGCCGCCTGTGAACCCAGCGCGGAGGAGCCAGAGGCTGCGATCGAGCCGGCCGAGCCGGAGGCCGGCACTCCGGGCCGCCCCCAGCTGGTGGAGCGCCCCCGGGTGGTGTCCCTGGTGCGCCATGCCGGTGAGCCGGAGCCGGAGCGCCAGCGGCTGCCGGTGGTGCTCAGCCCCGACCCCACGCCGCGTATGGGCGCCCTCTGAGGCGCCGGCTTCAGGCGCTCTGGAAGGGGTTGGCCGGCATGCGCGGTCCCTCGGCCAGGGCCAGGGCGTCCAGGGCGGCCCGCTCCCCGGGGCTGAGGCTCCAGCTGCGGGCCGCGGCGGCGGCGTCCACCTGGGCGCAGCGGCGCAGGCCGGGGATCGGCATGGCGCCATGGGCCCGGCACCAGTTCAGGGCCACCGCCGCCAGACCACCGGGCCGGCCCGCGCCGATGGCCTCCATGGTCTCCAGCAGGGGCGTGAGCCGCGGGCCCAGCCGCCGGAACAGGGCCCCACGGGGCCCCTGGGGCGTGGGTTGGGCGGCGTCTACAGGCTGGCGGGTCAGCAGCCCCAGGGCCAGGGGGCTGTAGGCGATCAGCTCGATGCCCAGCTCGCGGCAGACCTCCGCCACGCCTCCGGGGGCCACCGCCTCCGGTGCCAGCAGGGAGAGCTGAACCTGCAGGCTGGCGATGGACACACCGCGCTCGGCCAGGCCGCCGGCCACCTCGCGCAGGCGCCTGGGGCCCATGTTCGAGAGCCCGAGGCTGGCCACCGCGCCGCTCTGCACCAGATCGGCCAGCCCCTGCAGCAGCGGACCCTCCTGCCAGGGGGCGTAGCGGGCCGTGCTCCAGTGCAGCTGCACCCGCTGCAGCTGGCCCTGCAGGCGAGCGCGGGAGGCGGCGAAGGCCCGCTCGAAGCCGCGGCGTCCCAGGCGCCAGGGGAAGGGGGCCAGCTTGGTGGCGATGCAGAGCTGGCGCCGCTCGGCCTCCGGCAGCGCCATCGCGAAGCGGCCCAGCAGGGTCTCGCTGCGGCCGTTGAGGCGGCCGGTGCCGTAGGAGTCCGCCGTGTCGAAGAAGCGGAAGCCGAGGTCGATGCAGCGGCGGAAGCAGGCCTCCAGCTCGGCGTCGTCGCGGGCCGGGTCGTAGCCCCAGAGGAACTGGTTGCCCCAGGCCCAGGTGCCCACGCCGATCGGGGGCAGGGGGGGCGCCGCGCTTGCCATGATCAAGCCGTCTCGGGCCACACTGCGTTGAATTCTCAGCCGACGCCTGCCGCCGCCTCCGCCGGGCTCCCTTCTGAGGGGGCCGCGGCCGTTGTGGCTGGCTGGCCTGCCGGCCCCGCGACTGCCGCCGCCCCGTCGCCAGCGCCACCCAGCGATCCCGTGCTTTGCCGCCACTGCGGCCGCACGGCCAGCAACGGCATCAGCTGCGAGGGCGCCTGCGTGGCCGATTCCGGCTACTGATCGGCGCCTCCGTTTCGCACTGTTGAGGCGTGGTGTTGAGGCGTGCCTCGGCCCCCGCCGGAGCCAGCGGCCCAGAATGCGTCGGTTCCCCGGTTGCTCCGCGCGCGGTGTTGTCCCTCCCTGCTCTGCGCTCCGCCGTGGCCGTTGCTGCCGCCGCCAGGCCCTGCCGCGCCGCCGACGGCCTCCGTGCCGCAGCCCTCTGGCACCGCCGGCCGCTGCTGGTTCTCGCGCCGTTGCTGCTGCTGCTGTTGGAGGCGGGCCCGCTGCAGGCCCAGCGCCGCGCCGATGGCTTTGGCAGCTGGCAGCGGGCGGCCCAGACTTGCCGCCGCAACCTGGCTGGTGCTGAGCCGGCCGGCTGCCTGAGCGTGCAGCTCAGCCAGCAGCAGGAGGGGGTGCTGAGCGTGCGTTTCATCGCCCGTGGCAGCAAGCCCGACAGCGCCAACCAGCTCACCTTTGCCGGTGCACTGGAGGCCGGCGCCACGCCCCTGGCCTGCAAGGGGGGACGCTGCACGCCGAAGGGCCCCCTGCGCACTGCGCTCACCAGCGTCAGTGAGGCCAGCTTCGACGAGCGCGGCCTGGCCCAGGGATTGCCCAGCGCCTGGCCCGCCGAGGGGCGCTGCCAGCTGGAGGCCTCCAGCGTGCGCTGCGAGGCCCGTGCCCTGAGTGGGGAGACCTGGGCGGCCCAGGCAACCTTCTGAGCTCAGCTGTCGGCTGACCGGATCGTCGGCACGGGATGGCCCTGGCGGTTTCTGCGGCGTGGGTCGCGGCATGGCCCCCGTTGCCCATGGGGGCGTCCTGCACCCATCAATAGGCACAGATCTCAAAATCCGATCCCTTCCAGCAGGCCGGATCCACCTGGCTCCTGATGGCCCTTCCCCAGCGGGAGTTGATGCCATCGGTGGTCAGACCCCGCACCTCCGCAACACCCGAGGAGACGATGAACACAGAGATGTCGGTGATGTTGGGCAGGATGGGTTTGGCGTCGTGGCGTCGGATGCCGAAACTGCCGCCCTGATCCATCTGAAAGTCGCAGGCACCGGAGTAGGCCGTTGTCCCGTTCTGTTTGATGACACAGCGGGCGTTTTTTCCCTCTGCGGCCACGGGGAACAGTGTGGCGGCCATCAGCAGGGCGATGAGTCCGTGGTTCATCCTCAGCTCCACAGGGGTCGTGGCGAGATCATGGCGTGGCTACCGGAAACCGGGCCACGCTGACGGAGAGCTCTCATCCGGCCCGACTGGGCCGGGGAGTCCACCCTGGAACGCTGCCTGGGGTCCAGGTCAGCCCCATGGGGTCTGGACCCATCCAGGGGGTCAGGTCAAGGCCATAAAAAAGCGGACCCGTCCAGGACCGCTCGATGACCAGCCCTCATCCTATGAAGATCTGTAACGGAGTGCGAGTGCTCTGCCCCATTCAGGGCTGTTTCGCCCAGATCCGCTCCAGGGCCTTGCGGAACTCGCCCTCCCGCATCGGCCGTGCCAGGTCTCGCTGCCTCAGGGTGCTGCGGATCCACCAGACCTGCAGGCCGCCAAAGGCCAGGGCAAACAGACCCAGTTGGAGGTATCCCGAGGTCAGGGCCTCCATCACGCTGCCTGCTGATCCTTCTGCCAGGTCCGCTCCAGCGACTGTCTGAAGCGTTCCGTCGGGGATGGGACTCCAGGCCGGTGCCGGCGGAACAGGGCCGTGAGGCGCCAGAACTTGACCCCAGCGGCGATGGCAAAGATCGCCCAGGGCAGGAGCATCCAGAGTGGTTCCATGCTCACGTTCTCTTGCTTGTCTAGTCTAGAAAGAAATAGCTGAGGTGGATGCCCTTGCCGACATACTCGTGCTTGTAACCACCTTCGTAGTAGGTGCCTCGGTAGAAGGCGGGCATGGGTTTTCCGCCGCCCTGAGGGGCGACAATCCTGGCGTTGCACGTCATGACCTTGTCTGAGGTGTTCTTGTATGACGCCTCATTGCGCACAACCTCGTAGGCCGTGTGATCTGCAAAGGTGATGGTGGTGAGAACCTCATCCTTCTTGTCTGCTCTCTCCATGGGTGTGATGGCGTTAATCGCTCTTGCCATTCCGCAGGCAGTTCGGCGAGTACTGGGCCATCGCTGCGCTGGTGAGTCCTGCGGCCACGCCGCCAAGGACTCCTGCCGCGAGGAGAAGCGTCGATCGGTAGCGGCTGATGGCTGGCGTCATGGCCTCGGCGCCACTGGCGGTGGTCCTGAGGCAATCCTAGGGGTGATCACGTTGTTCAGGTCCGTGCATCACGGGGCCTGAGACGCACCAGCAACGTCGGTGACGTGCCGTCGCCGACGTTGCTGCTCCCTGGAGGGAGTGGTTGCGGATGGCCGCAAGGATGCTGACCGGAGCGGCGTTGAGGGTCGCCAAGTCCATGGATCGACGGTCGGAAGGCCTGGTCTGATCCTCTACGGGCTTCGATCACGCAGCCTCTCTAGAATTGGGCACTGGTTCTGCTCTCCCTGCTGCGGCTTTGTGCCGCCTGGGTGATTGAAGTGCGGTATCTTCATGGTCAAACAGGTCCGCATCGCCCTCGCTACGGCAATCGCCACGGCAATCGCCAAGGTCAACCTTCACCGTGCTGAGTCCGGTGAGGCATCCATCACGATGAAGGCTTTGGCGGTTCAGGTGGGTGTGGCGGCACCAGTCATCACGCGCCTGGCACGTACGGATGGGAAGGTGGCATCGGCACTGTCGCTGGATCTGGCATCCAGGATCGTGACGGTTCTGGATTGTGGTATCGAGGATCTGTTGGAGGACGTTGCGGGATGAGCGACAACCAAGGCCTCAGCGATGCCAGGGTCAGGCGATGGCGCACGGCCTGCCTATATTTAGGGCATAGGTGGGAAGTTGTCTTCTTTCTTGCTGTCTATTTGTTGCTGGTTTTCCAGGTCTTCTTCTTTGTTGTTGACATTAAATCTCTTTCCTATCTTCGCTGGGCGGTTGCTGTCTTCGCCTCGTTTGAATCTTTTGTTGTCCATGACCTGGCCTATGTGTCGCTCGTGGCGATCCTGCTGCCAGTTCTCTATCTGCTTCTCTGCCCCGGTCGTCCCCCTTGGGCGAGAAAATACCTCGATGTTATTGGGGTCTATGTCGTCTTCAGGACGGCAATCCAGTTGGTTGGGCTGAATCTTCTTGTTTTTGACTCCGTGACTCCACGGTTTCTTCTGGTTGCTCAGTTGCTCTTTTCCTGCCCTATTCGCTCTTGATCTGGGGTTGGGTCTATTGGCGGCTTGATAGGGCTGCAAGTAGCGGTAGCCGCCGGTTGTTGCGGCTGGATTGCGAGGGCGAGTTCCCGCGGCCCATCGACTACCTTATCGCCTCCTTCTCCTCAGTGTTCTCCGCCTCGATTAGTGGAATCAAGGGCAACTCGGCTCGGGCGCGGATCCTGATTCTTGCCCACGGCTTCTTGATCTATGACGTGATGGGGCTGACGCTGTCTAGGGCGGTTGCCCTGGTTCAAGGAAAGTAGTTGGCGCTGCTGGCGTCCCTGTCGGATGCGCTGGCGTTCTGTGCGGAGGGCCTAGGCGCCGATGCCGTGCTGGAGGCCTGGCGGTCAAGGACTCCTCCCCGTTCTTCTGTTGGATCTCCTGTCATTGCCTCTCGGTCACGGGTTCCCACTCCGCCTTCACGCCGATGTCGGGGACTCCCGATTCCCTGTTGGTCTTCTTGACCCATTGGGTCTTGACCATCCTGTGACCCTTCAGGACCTGGCGCATTCCCTGGGGTGCCTCAGCGGCGGCACACGATGTTCCGCCATTCCGGCAGGCGCCTTCCCGTGCTCCCTGTCCCTGGATCCCGCAGGCACCGAGCAGCAGCGCCAGTGCCAGTGGTGTGGCCAGTCCAGCGCGTTCCCTCATTGCCTCTGCTCACGCTTCGCGCGGATCCGCCTGATTGATCCGCGAGATCTCGACGCCATCCGAGCTAGGGATGAAAAGACCCCGTTGGCAGAGGGTGTTTTCGTCACGCTGATCAGGGATCAATCACTCTCTAGTCGCAATAGTATTCAACCCAGGACAGCGCCTCAGCCTTTTTGATCCCTTTGTAGTCAATCTCGTAGTCGCGGTCGTCGCACCAGCCATTGACGAACGAGCCGTCCTCCCAGAAAATACCAATCGATTCTTTGTCGCGGCAGACTTCAACCCTGTTTCCACTCTCGTCTTTGTCTTTTCGGCAGTCCCTGTCTTTCCATTCGGCGCTCTGTCCAGGCGTCGCGGCCAGCATTCCAAGGGCAAGGATCGTGCTCTGAAGGGTGCGTATGAACCGTTGCATCATGATTTGGCCTGCCTTTGAGGATGCTATCCGTTTCAGTTGCTTGGGCGCCTTGATGGCGCACAACTCGTCGCCATCAGTCGCTCCTGGTGGTGGTGGATCTGGTGGATGCCGTGGCGTGCTGTGAGGAAGATCTGGGCGTCCCTGGCCTGGCGCCTGAGGGTCCAAGAAGGTTTCCTGGGTGATCCCCCTCGCTCTGCCGCTCATGCCCCTGTTGCCCCGCTGGCGCTTCATGACCGATGAGGCCAAGGCGCTCACCAAGCGAACTGCGGTTTCTGCGGCGGTCATCCTCGTGGTCCTGCTGGTCTTCAGGGCGCTGGTGCCGTGGGTCTTGCTGGGTCTGGCGCTCTGGTGGATCTGGAAGGCGCTCAGCAAGTGAGCGGTAGGTGCCTCAGGCCGTCTTCGCCCAGATCCGCTCCAGCGTCTTGCGGAACGCGTCGTCGCTCATTGGTCGTGCCAGATCCCGCTTGCGGAGGGTGCTGCTGATCCGCCAGGCCTGCAGGGCGCCAAAGGCCAGGGCGACCAGGCCAGTTGGCGGATTACCCAGTTCGGATTGGCTATTCCCCCGTCCTTCTCGTGTCAATCGCGCGACGCATCAAGCCCCTGCTTGTCTGTCCAAGTCTAATCAAGAAAGAAATAGGTCAGGCGAATTCCTTTGCCGACATATTCTTGCTTGACTCCACCCTCGTAGAAGGTCCGCCTGTAGAAGGCGGGGATTGGCTTGGGGTTTCCAGGGGGCGTGATGATCTTGGCGTTGCAGGTCTCAATCTTTTCTGAGGCTTTCTTGCACGACTTAAGATTTCTTGTCACTTCGTAGACCGTGTGGTCTGCGAAGGTGATCATGTCGAAGGACCGCTTTTCGGTTGTGGCGCCGGCGACAGGGGTGATGGCGCAGTAGTCGCGCTTGCCGTTTCTCTCGCAATTGGGAGATAGCTGAGCATTGGCGCTCGGGGTGGTCGTCATGACGACTCCTCCTAGGGCTGACAGGATCG
The DNA here is from genome assembly GCF_943369875.1 of Vulcanococcus limneticus LL. Classification (GTDB taxonomy): domain Bacteria; phylum Cyanobacteriota; class Cyanobacteriia; order PCC-6307; family Cyanobiaceae; genus Vulcanococcus; species Vulcanococcus limneticus_A. Next base: position 100,525 of record NZ_CALROT020000010.1, on the reverse strand, counting down.
CGGCAAGGGTGAATGGATGCCCTTTTGGCATGGCTTATTTTTTCTAGCTTGATAGCAAGAGGTCCAAATGCGAATTGGCTTCATTCGCAAAAATTGATGCGCGTAATCGGTGTTTCTGGTGCGTTGCGGTCTTTTGTTCTGCCCATGGCGCTGCTGTCTCTCTGGACGCCTGGCGCCGCTGGCTCTGCTGGTGCTGGCACACTCCCTAAGGCTTTCCCCTGATCGCTGCGCCACGGTGCTCGCGGGCCGTCTTGGGTGCCTCTCGGATCCAGTTCATATGGCGCGAGATCAAGCCCGGTGAAGCACTTGGCCTGAGGCGCCAAGTGCTTTTGGTTGCGCGATGCGCGGGCGTCACTCGGTGCTTGCTGTTGCCTGCTTCGCGCAAGCATCAAAAAAGAGGCGGCACCCAGATTCGAACTGGGGGTAAAGGATTTGCAATCCTCTGCCTTACCACTTGGCCATGCCGCCGTGCGGGAGCAAACTCCCTGGAAGGGATCGTATCAGTCACACGATGGCCCCCCGGCTGCTGGTTCTGAGCAACGGGCACGGGGAGGACCTGATCGCCCTTCGGGTGCTGCGGGCCCTGCACCGGCGCCGCCCGGAGCTCGAGATCCACGTGCTGCCGCTGGTGGGGGAGGGGGGCGCCTTCGCCGCCGCCGAGGCCGCCGGCGCGCTGCGCCGTGTCGGGCCGCGCCGGCGCCTGCCCAGTGGCGGCTTCAGCAACCAGAGCCTGCGGGGCCTGTTGCGGGATCTGGCCGCCGGGGTGCTCGGCCTCAGCTGGCAGCAGTGGCGGCTGGTGCGCCGCTGGGGCCGCGGCGGTGATCCCGTGCTGGCCGTCGGTGACCTGCTGCCCCTGCTGCTGGCCTGGCGCAGCGGTGCCCCCTACGGCTTCATCGGCACCCCCAAGAGCGATTACACCTGGCGCAGTGGCCCCGGCGCCAGCCCCCTGGCCGATGCCTACCACCGGCTCAAGGGCAGCGAGTGGGACCCCTGGGAGTGGGCGCTGATGGCCGGCCGCCGCTGCCGCCTGGTGGCCGTGCGCGACCACCTCACCGCCCGGGGGCTGCGGCGCCATGGCGTGGCGGCCCTGGCGCCGGGCAACCCGATGATGGATGGCCTGGAGCCCGACCCCTTGCCGCCGGCCCTGGCCCGGCATCGGCGTCTGGTGCTGCTGGGCGGCAGCCGCATGCCCGAGGCCCTCGGCAACCTGGAGCGCCTGCTGACGGCCCTCGATGGCCGGCCGCCGGCGCCCCAGCCCTGGCTGGTGCTGGCCGCCACCGGTTCGCGGCCCAGCCCCATGGAGCTGGCGCCGCTGCTGGCGCGCCGCGGCCTGGTGCCCCGGCCGCTGCCGGCCGGCACCGGGGCCGCCGCCGCCTGGGGGCGCTCTGGCCTGCTGCTGCTGGTGGGGCCCGGCCGCTTCGGGGCCTGGGCCGGCTGGGGCGAGGTGGGCCTGGCTGCGGCCGGCACCGCCACCGAGCAGCTGGTGGGGCTGGGCATTCCGGCCCTGTCGCTGCCGGGGCCGGGGCCCCAGTTCAAGCTCGGCTTTGCCCGGCGCCAGAGCCGGCTGCTGGGCGGATCGGTGCGGGTGTGCCGCAGCGGCCGCGAGCTGGCCGATGGCCTGCAGCGACTCCTGCAGGAGCCGCTGCAGCGCCGCCGCCTGGGGCGGATCGGCCGGCGGCGCATGGGCCCGCCCGGTGGCGGCGAGGCCCTGGCGGCCCTGGTGGAGGCACGGCTGCTGGGCCCGGCGCCGGCCGCCGGCACGGGCGCCCGTTGAGCCCGGCGGGATGATGGCGGCAGCACCCCCGTCGCCCCCTGCCCATGGCCGCTCCCCAGGACCACGACTACGTCATCGCCTGCAGCCGCCTGGCCAGCCAGCTGAGCATCAGCATCGCCGCCGCCCGTCGCAAGGTGGACACGCTGGCGGCCCGGGAGGGGGTGCGGGATGCGGCCGGTCGCACCCTGGTGGCCCAGCGCCTGCTGCTGGAGACCCAGGGCATGGGCAGTGAATCCCGCCAGCTGCTCGACACCCTGCTGGAGGCCGTGGCCGAGGAGGCCAACTACATCGGCGACGACTGAGCCAGGGCAGCGTCAGGAGCGGTGCTCGAAGATCGCGCCGAACAGGCCCCGATCCAGTTCGGCGATCACCGGGATGCAGGCGAAGCTGCGCTGGGCCAGCTCCAGCCGCTCCTCCCGCGCCAGCATCGTCACCAGCTGATCCCGGGCGGCCAGCAGGTAGCGCACATCGTTGGCCGCGTAGGCCAGCTGGGCCTCGCTCAGCTCCTCCACCCGGCCCCAGTCGCTGCTCTGGGCCTGCTTGTCGAGTTCCACGCCGCAGAGTTCCTGCACCAGGTCCTTGAGGCCATGGCGGTTGGTGTAGGTGCGGGCCAGGCGGCTGGCCACCTTGGTGCAGAAGATCGGGGCGGTGGTGATGCCGAGCCCCTCCGCCAGGGCGGCCACGTCGAAGCGGGCGAAGTGGAACACCTTCTCGATGGCCGGGGCCTCCAGCAGCTGCTGCAGCCGAGGCGCCGCGGCCTGGCCGCGGCCGATGCGGATGCAGCACACGTTGTCGTGGCCATCGGCGATCTGCACCAGGCAGAGGCGATCGCGGCCGTGCACCAGGCCCATGGCCTCGGTGTCCACCGCCAGGGCCGGAGCGGATCCCAGCAGGGACAGCCACTCGGCGTCCAGGTCGGCGTCGAACACGGCGAAGCGGGCCGCGCTCGATCCGGCGGCCGGTGCGGCGCTGAAGGCCGTGGTGGTGGCGATGGCGGCCGGGCTGGGGGAGGGGGCCATGATCGGAGCGCGGGGGATGGCGGCCATGCTCGCGGATGCCGGAGCCGTGGCGGTTCGCCCGCCTGTGTCGAAAGCCGCGTGAAGGCTTGAAAGCCCGGGGGCAACGGAGCTAGCAGAAGGACAGATCGCTCCCTGGCTGTGCCCCTCCGCTCCAGCCGCCTCTGCCCGCCCGGCGGCCTCGAGGCCATCCAGAACTTCTTCGTACGGCCGCCCCTGCAGCACCTGGGCCTGGAGCTGGGGGTGTGCTGGGTGCTCGAGCGGCTGCTGGAGGCCGACAGCTACCCCACGGCCCTGCTGCAGGACCTCACCTGCCGGCATCCCCACCTGCGCCTGTCGGAAACCGTGCTGCAGCAGGCCCTGGTCTTCCTGGTGGAGGCCGGTGCCATCAGCAGCTACTCCCAGCGCTGCCCCAGCCGCGGCCGTCCGCGCCGGATGCTGCACCTGCTCGACAGCCAGCGGGAGGGGGCCGAGGCCCTGATGGCGCCGTGGCGGCACTGGCTGCAGGAGAATGCAATGCCGATCACGGCCGGATCCCATGCCCCCAGCCCTGGGCTCCACCCTGCTGCTCACCCTGCTGCTGGCCATCGGGCTGGTGTTCTTCCTGCGGGCTGCCAGTAAGGACCGCACCACCGTGGTGGATGTGCGCACCTCCCGGCCGCCCCTGGAGGTGCTGCCGGCGCTCAGCGACTGGCTGCAGCAGCGCGGCTGGCAGGCCCAGGAGACCGATCCGGATCGGCGTCTGCTGCGTTTCCGCGGCCGGGTGGCGGCCAGTCCGGTGCTGGCGGCCCTGCTGTCGCTGCTGGGGGCCGTGGGGGCGGGCTGCCTGGGGCTGGTGCTGCGCCAGCTGCTGCCCCAGCTGGGCTGGTGGCCCCTGGGCCTGGTGGCCCTCGGCCCCCTGGCGGGCCTGATCTACCGGCGCCGGGCCGAGCGGGCCGAGAGCGTGGAGCTGCGCCTGATCAGCCACGACGGCGCCACCGGCAGTGCCCTGCGCCTGCGCGCCCACCGCGACGAGCTGATCGCCCTGGAGCTGGAGCTGGGCCCGCAGCTGGGCCTGTTCAGCGATGGCGATCTGCTGAAGTCGCCGATCTGAGGCCGGGCCGGCGCCCGCCGGGCACGAGCCCGGAGCCTGCGCTCCACCCTGGTGCACCAACCCCGGTGGCCGTTCCCCGCAGAATGGGCCCGGCCTCCGCTGCCGCCCCATGGTCCGCGATCCCCTGGCCGGTGATGGCTTCGCCCCATGCCATCGCCGGCTCCAGCTCCAGGGGGCGCTGCTGCTGGCCCTGGCGGCCGGTGCGCTGGCCGCGCCGGCGGCGGCGTCCGCCCAGGCCCAGCTGCTCGCCACGGCCGATCCCCTCACGGGTGTGCGCAGCCCCCTCGCCAAGAACTGGGTCGGCCTGCGGCCGCTGCCGCCCCAGACCGAGATCCTGGTGCTGGCCGGCCACGCCGATGCCCAGGGCATCGCCGGCTCGGGCACGGCCGGGGCCGCCGTGGGCCGGGCCGGCTACGCGCCGATGCAGCCCGGCATCTCCGACGAGCTGTTCTGGAACCTGGCGGTGGCCCGGGAGGTGGTGGCCCGCGGCCAGCAGCGGGGCCTCGCCATCCGCTTCTACGAGCCGCCCCTGCGCAGCATCGCCAACCCCAACGATCCCCGCACCAACTGGAGCGTGGGCCAGCGCCACTTTGAGGCCGGCGGCTATGCCCTGGAGATCCACTTCGACGCCTACGGCCCCGACGGCGTGGGTTCGGGCGTGATCCCCGCCCTGCGTGCCCCCTTCTCGCGGCTGGACGAGAGCCTGGCCGAGGCCTTCGGCGCCTATCCGATGGGGTTCCGCGGTGGCCTGGGGGGCCCGCGCCGCGGCCTCAGCCTGCTGGAGATCGGCAAACTGGAGGGGAGCCTGGAGGCGAGTCTGCGGGATCCCGGCCGCCGCGAGCAGGCCCTGGCCGTGATCGCTGACCGGGTGGTGCTGGCCCTGCAGCGGGGCCTGGCGCCCCAGCCCGCCGATGGCCTGGCCCCCGCCTGGACCACCGGCGCCCTGAACCAGTCCGACCAGCCCGCCGCTGGTGCTCAGCCCACTGCGCCGTGGGGCTGGCAGCGGGCCACCAGCGAGGCGTCCTCCAGCCAGTTCTGAGGCCGGGTGAACAGCTCGGTGAGCAGGGCCTCGCGGCTGCCGGCCTCCGGCTGGTAGCCATACTCCCAGCGCACCAGCGGCGGCAGCGACATCAGGATCGACTCGGTGCGGCCATTGGTCTGCAGGCCGAAGATCGTGCCCCGGTCGAACACCAGGTTGAACTCCACGTAGCGGCCGCGGCGATACAGCTGGAACTGGCGCTCGCGCTCGCCGTAGGGGGTGTGCTCGCGCTTCTCGGCGATCGGCACGTAGCTGGGCAGGAAGGCGTTGCCGCAGGCCGAGGCCAGGGCAAACAGCTGTTCCCAGCTCTGATTCACCGCACCGATCCGGTTGCTCTCAGCCGCCGCGGGGCCGTCCGGGTCCTGGCCCTTGTAGAGCACGCCGCGGGGATCCTGGTAGTCGTAGAAGATGCCGCCCACACCGCGGGTTTCCTGGCGGTGCTTGAGGTGGAAATACTCGTCGCACCAGGGCTTGAACACCTGGTAGTAGGCCGGGTTGACGCTGTCGCAGGCGCCCTTGAGGGTGCGGTGGAAGTGCTGGGCGTCCTCCAGGAAGGGGTAGTAGGGGGTGAGGTCGGCGCCGCCGCCGAACCACCACACCGGGCCGGCCTCGAAGTAGCGGTAGTTGAGGTGAACGGTGGGGATGTAGGGGTTGCGGGGGTGCAGCACCATCGAGGTGCCGGTGGCGAACCAGCGCTGGCCCGCGGCCTCGGGGCGCTGGTTGAGGATCGAGGGGGGCAGCTGGTCGCCCTCCACCTCGGAGAAGTTCACGCCGCCCTGCTCGAACACGCGGCCGCCCTTGAGCACCCGGGAGCGGCCGCCGCCGCCCTCGGGCCGCACCCAGCTCTCCTCCTCAAAGCGCCCGATGCCATCGAGCTGCTCCAGCCCGGCGCAGATCGAGTCCTGCAGGCCCATCAGCAGGGCCTTGGCCCGGGCCCGGGAGTCGGCGGGGGGGCGCTCCAGGTCGGTGGCTGGGGCGGCTGCGGCCGGTGTGGCGAAGGCGGCGGGGCCGCTCGGCGCGCCGCCCAGCTTGTTCTTCGCGCGTGCCAGCAGGGCCTTCAACATCGACGCCACGTCCGATCCGGACGCCAGGAAACCCCCACACCTTTTCAGCCGGCGGTGCCCTGGCACAAGGGGACGAGGGTGTTCGTCATCATGATTGCGGCATGGCGCGGCGGCGCCTGCTCTCGGCCGTCGGGCCGGGGGCGGGAGTCGCGCCGGCGCCGCTGCCCGCGGCTCCTAGGATCCAGCTCCCTCCTCCCCGCCGGATGGCCAGCGCCGATCAGGTTCTCGACCAGGCCATCGCCGCCCTGGAGCCCCTGCGCGACGCCGGCAGTGGCCGCAGCCTGCTGGAGCTGCAGTGGATCCGCCAGGTGCGGGTGCAGAACAACCGCGTGGTGTTCCGCCTGGCCCTGCCCGGTTTCGCCGGCAGCCAGCGGGAGCGCATCGCTGCCGAGGCCCGCAGTGCCCTGCTGGCCCTCGGCGGCATCGACGACGTGCAGATCGAGCTGGCCCAGCCCACCGAGGCGGCCCCCGCCCAGTCCCAGGCGGCGGGTCACAGCCATGGTCACAGCCACAGCCATGGCGGTGCCCCGATCGGCGCGGCCGGTCACGGCGGCGGCGGGCCCGAGCGCCAGGCCATCCCCGGCGTCAAGCAGGTGATCGCCGTGAGCAGCGGCAAGGGCGGCGTGGGCAAGAGCACCGTGGCCGTGAACCTGGCCTGTGCCCTGGCGGCCAGCGGTCTGCGGGTCGGCCTGCTCGACGCCGACATCTATGGGCCCAACGCCCCCACCATGCTCGGGGTGGCGGACCGCACCCCCGAGGTGCGTGGCGAGGGCGCGGCCCAGGTGCTCACGCCGATCGAGAGCTGCGGCATCGCCATGGTGTCGATGGGACTGCTGATCCAGGAGAACCAGCCGGTGATCTGGCGCGGCCCCATGCTCAACGGCATCATCCGCCAGTTCCTCTACCAGGTGGACTGGGGCGAACGCGATGTGCTGGTGGTGGACCTGCCCCCCGGCACCGGCGACGCCCAGCTCAGCCTGGCCCAGGCCGTGCCCATGGCCGGGGTGGTCATCGTCACCACTCCCCAGCAGGTGTCCCTGCAGGATGCGCGCCGCGGCCTGGCGATGTTCCTGCAGATGGGCGTGCCGGTGCTCGGGGTGGTGGAGAACATGACGGCCTTCATCCCGCCCGATGCGCCCGAGAAGCGCTACGAGCTGTTCGGCCGCGGCGGCGGCCAGCGCCTGGCCGAGGAGGCCGGCGTGCCGCTGCTGGCCCAGCTGCCGATGGACCTGGCGGTGGTCCAGGGCGGCGATGGCGGCCGCCCGGCGGTGCTGAGCGCGCCGGAGTCGGCCACGGCCCAGGCCTTCCGCGCCCTGGCCGAGCGGCTGCTGAGCGCCGTGCCGGCGGCATGACGCTGCTCGGGGCATGGGGCCGCCGGCCGGACCTGTTCTCCGGGGGCCGGGTCGCCCGTCGCCGCTGGTTCGACGGCGTCGACAAGCTGCTGTGGTGGATTCCGCTGGCGATGATCGCCCTCGCCGGCATCCTGATCGCCAGCACCCAGCGCCAGGCCGGCTACGCTGACTGGTATCAGCACTGGGTCACCGCGGCCGTGGGGATGGGGGTGGCCCTGCTCCTGGCCCGCGTGCCCCTGGAGCGGTTCAGCCAGTGGCAGTGGCCCATCTATGGGGTGATGGTGGCCAGCCTGATCGCGGTGCGGATCGTCGGGGTGAGCGCCCTGGGGGCCCAGAGCTGGATCAACATCGCCGGCTTCCATGTGCAGCCATCCGAATTCGCCAAGGTGGCGGCGATCCTGTTGCTGGCCCGTGTGCTCACCCGCCACCCGGTGGAACGGCCGGTGGATCTGGTGCGGCCTGTGGGGATGATCAGCCTGCCCTGGCTGCTGGTGTTCGTTCAGCCGGATCTGGGCAGCTCGCTCGTCTTCGGCGCCATCCTGCTGGTGATGATGTTCTGGTCGGGGATGCCCGGCGCCTGGGTGGTCCTGTTCATGTCGCCGCTGTTCACGGCGATCCTGGCGGGCGCGTTCCCCTGGCTGCTGCTGGCCTGGATCCCGGCCATGGGCTGGCTGGCCTGGAGCTCCCTGCCCTGGAAGCGCATGGCCCTCGCCGTGGTGCTGGCGGTGCAGGGGGTCTTCGCCGTGGCCACGCCATGGCTGTGGAACCACTTTCTGCAGCCCCACCAGCGGGCCCGTCTCACCCTGTTCCTGGATCCCTCCCAGGACCCCCTCGGCGGCGGCTATCACCTGCTCCAGAGCATGGTGGGGATCGGTTCCGGTCGCCTGTTCGGCACCGGCCTGATGCAGGGCCACCTCACGCTGCTGCGCTTCATTCCCGAGCAGCACACGGATTTCATCTTCAGTGCCCTGGGTGAGGAGACCGGTTTCCTCGGCTCGCTGCTGGTGGTGGCGGGCTATGTGGTGTGGATCTGGCGCCTGCTTCAGATCGCCGGCAAAGCGCGCACGGACTACGAATCCCTGGTGGTGGTTGGGATTGGTGCGATGGTGATGTTCCAGGTCGTGGTCAACATCAACATGACCATCGGCCTGGGACCGATCACCGGCATCCCCCTGCCCTGGATGAGCTACGGCCGCTCGGCGATGCTCGTGAACTTCATCGCCCTGGGGCTGTGTGCCTCGGTGGCGCGTCGGGGCCTGGCGGCCAAGGCCCGCCGGTGAGCGCGTCCGCCCCCGGTGATTCCCTCCCCGGCGATTCCCTGGAGGCCCTGCGGCGCCGCCTCGCCCGCGATGTGCCCCCCGGCCGCGGCGACGAGGACGGCAGCCGCCGCCAGTGGTGGGCGGCCCTGGCCACCCTGCAGGACGACTTCCTGCTGCCGCTCCAGCCCCTGCAGGGGGTGTGGCTGGCCGCACCCCTGCCGGCCCTCTACGAGCCGCCCCTGCTGGCCCAGCTGCAGGGTTGGGTCTGGGCTCCGGCCGAGCTGGGGGACCTGCTCCAGCCGGCCCCGCTGCTGCCCGGCATCCAGCCCTCCGCCGAGGCGCCCGCCGGCCTCGGCGGCTTCGCTCGCCTGCCCCTGGAGGAGGCCGATGGCAGCGATCCGCTGCTGCTGCTGATCACGCCGCGGCTGCAGCTGGCCCTGGCCCTGGCGGGTCCACCGGGGCAGCGCCAGCTGGTGGCTCGCTTTGATCCCACCACCCTCTCGGCGGCCCTGAGCCTGGTGGATGCCCGGCTGCAGCGCAGTGCCCCGGAGCAGGGCCAGCGCCTGCGCCAGGCCCTGCACGGCCTCGGCCCGCTTCAGAGCGATGAGGGCCTGGCCGAGCGCTTCTGGCCGCGGCTGGCGGAGCGGCTGGCCTCGATGGCCCCCAGCGTCACCCTGCAGCCACTGGTGCACCGCAGCGAGGCGGCCCTGGGCGAGCCCCGCGCCGGTGCCAGTAGCGAGCTGGCCCTGCTGGAGGCGCTCACCCACGAGGTGCGCACACCCCTGGCCACGATCCGCACCCTGATCCGCTCGCTGCTGCGCCGCGACGACCTCTCCGCCCTGGTGCGCCAGCGGCTGCAGCAGATCGATGGCGAGTGCAGCGAGCAGATCGACCGCTTCGGCCTGATCTTCCACGCCGCCGAACTGCAGCGGCAGCCGCGGCCCAGCCGGGGCCAGGCGCTGGCCCGCACCGATCTGGCCGAGCTGCTGCGCCGGCTCGAGCCCCTGTGGCAGCACCAGCTGCAGCGCCGGGGCCTGCCGCTGCGGCTGGAGATCGCCCCCGAACTCTCCCCGGTGCTTAGCGATCCGAGCCGCCTTGAAACGATGCTGGGCGGCCTGATCGATCGCTTCAGCCGCGGCCTGCCCGGCGGCGCCACGGTGGTGCTGAGCCTGCAGCCGGCCGGTTCGCGCCTCAAGCTGCGGCTCAGCGGCAGCGGCATGGGTGCCGCCGCGCTGGACGGGGAGGCGGGGCCGGAGGCCGCGCGGCGGGTGGTGGGGCCGGTGCTGAGCTGGAACCCGGAAACCGGCAGCCTGCAGCTCAGCCGCCAGGCCACCCAGCGGCTGTTCCACAGCCTGGGCGGCCGCCTCACCGAGCGCTCCGGCAACGACCTCACCGTGTTCTTCCCGGTGGCGACGAGCTGAGCGTTGCCCCCGCCGGCGCTGGGTTTGTTGACGGGTGTGAAGAGAGCTGTGGGCCCGCCAGTCGGCCCCAAAACTCGGTGCTAGCTTCCAGCCGAAACGGTCTGCCGACTCCCCTTTTCGGAATAGCCATGGCATCTACGGCGCTGAGCGGTCAACTCCCGAAGTACCTCGGCAGCACGGGCGGGCTGCTCAACGCCGCTGAAACCGAGGAGAAGTACGCGATCACCTGGACCAGCTCCAAAGAGCAGGTGTTCGAGCTGCCCACCGGTGGTGCCGCCCACATGAACGAGGGCGAGAACCTGATGTATTTCGCCCGCAAGGAGCAGTGCCTCGCCCTGGGCACCCAGCTGCGCACCAAGTTCAAGCCCCGCATCGAGGACTACAAGATCTACCGCATCTTCCCCGGTGGTGATACGGAGTTCCTGCACCCCAAAGATGGTGTGTTCCCCGAGAAAGTGAACGAGGGTCGCGCCATCGTGGGCCACAACCCCCGCCGCATCGGCGAGAACCCCAACCCCGCCAACCTCAAGTTCAGCGGCAAGAACACCTTCGATTCCTGATCCCCGCTGGATCTGCCTCTCACCAGCCGCTCCCGATCCGGGCTGAATGCCGGGTCGTTGAGCGGCCAGCATCTATAACAGCGGGGCCAGGCGCCCCGTTTTTTTTGCCTGTCCGTCAGCCGTGATGCCCTCCCCCGATCGCGCCGCCTTCCTGGACCAGGCCGCGGCCGGCAGCAATTTTCTGCCGGTGTGGCGGCGCTGGCCGGCCGACCTGGAGACGCCGCTCACCACCTGGCTGAAGGTGGGGGCGGGCAGTCGCCACGGCGTGCTGCTCGAGTCGGTGGAGGGCGGCGAGCGGATCGGGCGCTGGAGCTTTGTGGTGAGCGATCCGCTCTGGACCCTCACGGTGCGCGGCGAGGCCGGCGAGCAGCTCTGGCGCGATGGCCGCAGCCGCGCCCTGGCGGGCAACCCCTTCGACCTGCTGCGCGGCGCCCTGGCGCCCTACCGCACCGAGCCGGTGCCGGGCCTGCCTCCGGTGGGCCAGCTGTTCGGCTTCTGGGGCTACGAGCTGATCCGCTGGATCGAGCCCAGCGTGCCCGTCCACGACCCGGCCCCGGGGGCGCCGCCGGACGGCTGCTGGATGCTGGCCGACAGCCTGCTGGTGTTCGACCAGGTGAAGCGCCAGATCACCGCCGTGGCCTACGCCGATCTCACGGCCGAGGGGGCCGCCGGCGGCGATGCGGACCGGGCCTATGACCAGGCCCTGGCCCGGCTCGATGCCCTGGAGGCCCGCATGCACGAGCCCCTGCCCGCCGGTGTCACCCCCCTCGACTGGCGCGACACGCCGGGCCTGGACCTGGCCACCACCAGCAACCGCGGCCGCGCCGACTTCGAGGCCGCCGTGGGAACGGCCAAGGAGCACATCGCCGCCGGCGACGTGTTCCAGCTGGTGCTGAGCCAGCGGCTCGAGACCCGCATCGACCGGGACCCCTTCGAGCTCTACCGCAGCCTGCGGATGGTGAACCCCTCGCCCTACATGGCCTTCTTCAACTTCGGCGGCTGGTACCTGATCGGCTCCAGTCCCGAGGTGATGGTCAAGGCCGATCCCCTGCCCGGGGCTGGGGGCGTCAAGGCCTCCCTGCGGCCCATCGCCGGCACGCGCCCCCGCGGCGCCGACGAGGCGGAGGACCGCGCCTTCGAGGCCGACCTGCTGGCCGACCCCAAGGAGCGGGCCGAGCACGTGATGCTGGTGGACCTGGGCCGCAACGACCTGGGCCGTGTCTGCCGGCCCGGCAGCGTGCGGGTGAGCGAGCTGATGGTGATTGAGCGCTACTCCCACGTGATGCACATCGTGAGTGAGGTGGAGGGCCTGCTGGATCCCCAGCACGACGTGTGGGATCTGCTGATGGCCTCCTTTCCCGCCGGCACCGTCAGCGGCGCCCCCAAGATCCGGGCCATGCAGCTGATCCACGCCCTCGAGCCCGACGCCCGCGGCCCCTATTCCGGCGTCTACGGCGCCATGGACCTCGGCGGCGCCCTCAACACCGCCATCACGATCCGCACGATGGTGGTGCTGCCGGCGGCCGAGGGGGGCTGGCGGGTGCAGGTGCAGGCGGGGGCCGGCATCGTGGCCGACTCGGTGCCCGCCGCCGAATACCAGGAGACCCTCAACAAGGCCCGCGGCATGCTCAAGGCCCTCGCCTGTCTGCAGGGGGCCGATGCGGCCACGGGGGTTGCCGCTGCGGGGGCCTCCGCCTGATGGCCGCCCCGCTGCTGCTCAAGGGCTTCGAGGTGGAGCTGTTCACGGGCCGCCCCGACGGCACCGTGGTGGGCTGCTCCGCCGAGGCCGCCGCGGCCCTGGAGGGCTTCGTGACCGAGCCCGACTGCCGCAACCTCGAATACACCACGCCGCCCGAGGCCAGCTATGCCCGCCAGCTGGAGCTGCTGCTGGAACCCCGCCAGCGCCTGCGGGCCTGGCTGGCCCACCGCGGCCTCACCCTGCTGCCCGGCAGCACCCTGAGCCTGGGGGACAGCCACCGCTTCGAGCGCTCCGACCCCGGCAACGCCTACCACGGCTACATCGAGACCACCTACGGCACCCGGGTGGTGACCGCCAGCGTGCACATCAACCTGGGGATCACCGCCATGGAGCCCCTGTTCGCCGCCTGCCGGCTGATGCGCTGCGAGGGCGCCCTGCTGCTGGCCCTGAGCGCCTGCTCCCCCTTCCTCGACGGTGTGGCCACCGGTGCCCACTCCCAGCGCTGGCTGCAGTTCCCGCTCACGCCGAAGCAGGTGCCGCTGTTCACCAGTCACCAGCACTACATCCGCTGGATCGAGGAGCAGCTGGCCGCCGGCAGCATGCAGAACGTGCGCCACCTCTGGACCTCGGTGCGCCCCAACGGCGACCACCGCCCCCACGACCTCAACCGTCTGGAGATCCGCATCTGTGATCTGATCGCCGATCCGGCGCTGCTGCTGGCGGTGACGGCCTTCGCCGAGCTGCGCATCCAGCAGCTGCTGGCCGATCCCGACGGCCACGACCCCCTGGGCCGCTCGTGCTTCAGCCCCGATGAACTGGCGGCCCTGGCGGATGCCAACGACCGGGCCGCCGCCCGCGCCAGCCTTGAGGCCCCGCTGGTCCACTGGCGCACGGGGGAGACCCTCACCGCCCGCGACTGGATCGCCGCCGAGCTGGAGCAGCTGGCTCCCCTGGCGACCGAGCTGGGGCTGACGGCCACCCTGGCGCCGCTGCAGCGGGTGCTCAGCGAGGGCAACCAGGCGATCCAGTGGCTGCGCCAGCTGGCGGCCGGCCAGGGCGTGGCCGGGATCCTGGCGGCGGGCATCGCGGCGATGGAGCGCGAGGAGCAGGCCCTGATCGCACTCACTGCGACAGACCGCTCGCGCGCTTTGGGATGATCATGGATCGCCCGCCCGCTGAGCCCGCCCCCATGCGGCAGTCCCTGACCGCCCCCCACGACAGCGGCGACGCACCCGGCGTCAGCGGCGATGCCATCAGCGGCAATCCGGCCCTGCTCGCCGCGGCGACGCCGCCCCAGGTGACCCGGCTGCTCGGTGAGCGGCTGGAGCTGGTGGAGGACCTCTGGCAGACCGTGCTGCGCAGTGAGTGCCCGCCGCTGCAGGCCGAGCGGCTGCTGCGGCTCAAGGCGCTCAGCGCCGGCATCGATGGCGGCGAGCTGGATCCCGGATCGGAGGCCGCCACCGCCGCGATCGTGCAGCTCATCCGCGAGATGGACCTGGCGGAGGCCATCGCCGCGGCCCGCGCCTTCTCCCTCTATTTCCAGTTGGTCAACATCCTCGAGCAGCACATCGAGGAGGACAGCTACCTGGCCAGCCTCAAGGCCCAGCACCGCGACGACCTCAGCGATCCCTTCGCGCCGCCCCTCGCCACCCAGACCGAACCGGCCACCTTCCGCGAGCTGTTCGCGCGCCTGCGGGGCCTCGGCGTGCCGCCGGCCCAGCTGGAGCAGCTGCTCCAGGAGCTGGACATCCGCCTGGTGTTCACCGCTCACCCCACCGAGATCGTGCGCCACACGGTGCGCCACAAGCAGCGCCGCGTGGCGGCCCTGATCCAGAAGCTGCAGCAGAACGGCCTGCCCAACCTGGATGAGCGCCACAGCCTGCGCCAGCAGCTGGAGGAGGAGATCCGCCTGTGGTGGCGCACCGATGAGCTGCACCAGTTCAAGCCCTCGGTGCTCGACGAGGTGGACTACGCCCTGCACTACTTCCAGCAGGTGCTGTTCGAGGCGCTGCCCCAGCTGCGCCAGCGGCTGCAAGGGGCCCTGGCCGCCAGCTACCCGGATGTGGTGCCGCCGCGGGATGCCTTCTGCACCTTCGGATCCTGGGTGGGCTCCGACCGGGACGGCAACCCCTCGGTGACGCCGGAGATCACCTGGCGCACCGCCTGCTACCAGCGCCAGCTGATGCTGGAGCGCTACATCGCCGCGGTGGGCAACCTGCGCGACCAGCTCAGCATCTCGATGCAGTGGAGCCAGGTGAGCGCGGCGCTGCTGGAGTCGCTGGAGATGGACCGGCTGCGCTTCCCGGAGATCTACGAGGAGCGGGCCGCCCGCTACCGGCTCGAGCCCTACCGGCTCAAGATCAGCTACATCCTGGAGCGCCTGCAGCTCACCCACCAGCGCAACCAGCAGCTGGCCGCCGCAGGCTGGGAGGCCCCCAGCGAGGGGCCGGCGCCGGTGGCCGAGCCCGGCTCCGGGCTGATGCCGGCCCCGGTGCAGGAGCTGCACTACACCTCCGTGGATGAATTCCGCGGCGACCTGGAGCTGATCCTCGCCAGCCTGGAGGGCACGGGCCTGAGCTGTGAGCCCCTGCAGAACCTGATCGCCCAGGTCCACACCTTCGCCTTCTGCCTCGCCAGCCTCGACATCCGCCAGGAGAGCACCCGCCACAGCGATGCCCTCGACGAGCTGAGCCGCTACCTGCAGCTGCCCGTGCCCTACGGCGCCATGGACGAGGAGCAGCGGGTGGCGTGGCTGCTCACCGAGCTGCAGACGCGCCGGCCCCTGATCCCCCCGGCGGCCCCGTGGACGCCCCCCACCCGCGAGACCTTCGACGTGTTTCGCATGCTGCAGCGGCTCCAGAAGGAGTTCGGCCGCCGCATCTGCCGCACCTACGTGATCTCGATGAGTCACACGGTGTCGGATCTGCTGGAGGTGCTGCTGCTGGCCAAGGAGGCCGGGCTGGTGGATCCCTCCGCCCAGCGCTCCGACCTGCTGGTGGTGCCCCTGTTCGAGACCGTGGAGGATCTCCAGGGGGCGCCGGCCGTGATGGAGCGGCTGTTCCGGGAGCCCTTCTACCGCCAGCTGCTGGCCAGCAGCAGCAGCAACGCCGGCGGCCGGCCCCTGCAGGAGCTGATGCTCGGCTACTCCGACAGCAACAAGGACTCTGGCTTCCTCTCCAGCAACTGGGAGATCCACCAGGCCCAGATCGCCCTGCAGCGCCTGGCCAGCCAGCATGAGGTGGTGCTGCGCATCTTCCACGGCCGCGGCGGCTCGGTGGGGCGTGGCGGCGGTCCGGCCTACCAGGCGATCCTGGCCCAGCCCAGCGGCACCCTCAGCGGCCGCATCAAGATCACCGAGCAGGGGGAGGTGCTGGCCTCCAAATACTCCCTGCCCGAGCTGGCCCTCTACAACCTGGAGACCGTCACCACGGCGGTGCTGCAGAACAGCCTGGTCACCAGCCATGTGGACGACACCCCCAACTGGAACACCCTGATGGCGCGGCTGGCGGCCCGCTCGCGTCAGCACTACCGCGCCCTGGTGCACGACAACCCCGACCTGGTGGCCTTCTTCCAGCAGGTGACGCCGATCGAGGAGATCAGCAAGCTGCAGATCTCCAGCCGGCCGGCCCGGCGCAAGAGCGGCGCCAAGGACCTCTCCAGCCTGCGGGCCATCCCCTGGGTGTTCGGCTGGACCCAGAGCCGCTTCCTGCTGCCCAGCTGGTTCGGCGTCGGCGCGGCCCTGCAGGAGGAGATGGCTGGCGATCCCGAGCAGCTGGAGCTGTTCCAGCAGCTCTACCAGCGCTGGCCCTTCTTCCGGATGCTGATCTCCAAGGTGGAGATGACGCTCTCCAAGGTCGATCTCGACCTGGCGCACCACTACGTGCAGGCCCTGGGGCGCCCGGGCCACCGCGAGGCCTTCGAGCAGATCTTCGAGGCGATCGCCGCCGAGTTCGTGCTCACCCGCGATCTGGTGCTGGCGATCACCGGCCACAGCCGTCTGCTGGACGGGGATCCGGCCCTGCAGCTCTCGGTGGATCTGCGCAACCGCACGATCATTCCCCTGGGCTTCCTGCAGGTGGCGCTGCTGCGGCGCCTGCGGGACCAGAACCGCCAGCCGCCCACCAGCGAGGCCGCCAGCCCCAGCGACGACGGCCGCACCTACAGCCGCAGCGAGCTGCTGCGGGGTGCCCTGCTCACGATCAACGGCATCGCCGCCGGCATGCGCAACACGGGCTGACGTGCTGGATTCCCTCTTGATCCCCTTCCGCAGCCAGAACCAGCCCCCGGTGCTGCCCCAGGGCTATGCCTTCGACGGCCGCGGCAGCGTGGAGCCAGCCGAGCTCAATGCCCTGCTGGTGGCCTGCGGCGAACCGGAGCGCCCCCTGGCCCGGCTGGAGGCGGCCCTGGCCCGCAGCGCCTGGCAGCTCTGCCTGCGGGATGGCGGCGGCCAGCTGGTGGGCTTCGCCCGGGTCACGAGCGACCTGGCCCTCAACGCCAACATCTGGGATCTCACGGCCCACCCGGCCGCAGCGGAGCGCGACCAGCTGCTGCTGGTGCTGGTCCACGCAGTCCTGCAGCGGCTGCGGCGGGAACTGCCGGGCTGCAGCATCTCGCTCTCGGCCCCGCCCGAGGCGCTCCAGGCCCTGCAGCAGCACGGCTTCGTGGTGGATCCGGGCGGCATCCGGGCCATGGGCCTGCAGCTGCTGGGCTGACGCCGGGGACGCCGTCCCGGACAAGCCATGAAAAAGCCCCGCCGGGTCGGGCGGGGCTGTCGGGTGGGGCTTGTCTGCGGGCCGTCACGAGCATGGAGGGACTCGAACCCCCGACATTCAGAACCGGAATCTGACGCTCTATCCAACTGAGCTACATGCCCATGGACGTGCAGCCCATGGCTCGGTTGAGGCCAGGCCTCCGCCGCGGGACTTACCTTAACCGGCAGACGGCCCCGGACCCATTCGGCTGCAACGCCTGGAGCTCCGCCAGTTCCGCAACTACGCCCAGCAGGATCTGGTGATCGAGGCGCCCCGCCTGCTGGTGATCGGCAGCAACGGCGAGGGCAAGTCGAACCTGCTGGAGGCGGTGGAACTGCTCGGCAGCCTGCGCTCCCACCGCTGCAGCGCCGACCGGGACCTGATCCGCCACGGGGAGTCCTGCGCCCTGCTGCGGGCCGACTGCGCGGGGGGCGATCGGCTCGAACTGGAGCTGCGCCGCCGGGGCGGTCGGGAGGCCCGCCGCAACGGCAAGGTGCTGGAGCGCCAGCTGGATCTGATCGGGCCGCTGCGCTGCGTGGGCTTCAGTGCCCTGGATCTGGAGCTGGTGCGGGGTGAGCCGGCGCTGCGGCGCCAGTGGCTGGACCGGGTGGTGCTGCAGCTGGAGCCGGTCTACGCCGAGCTGCTGAGCCGCTACGGGCGGCTGCTGCGCCAGCGCTCCCAGCTGCTGCGCCGCGGCCTGGGCCGCGCCCACCTCGCCGATCTGCTGGAGGCCTTCGACCAGCAGATGGCCCTGGTCGGCACCCGGCTGCACCGCCGCCGCCGCCGTGCCCTGGCCCGGCTTGAGCCCCTGGCGGCGGCCTGGCAGCAGCGGCTCAGCGGCGGGCGCGAGCGCCTGGAGCTGCGCTACTGCCCCGGCAGCCTGCTGGAGGGGGAGGAGGCGGAGGCCCCCTGGCGGGAGGCGCTGCTGGAGCAGCTCCGCCGCCAGCGCGAGGACGAGCTGCGCCTGGGCCAGTGCAGCGTGGGCCCCCACCGCGACGAGATCGCCCTGGAGCTGGGCGGTCAGCCCGCCCGCCGCTACGGCTCGGCCGGCCAGCAGCGCACCCTGGTGCTGGCCCTCAAGCTGGGGGAACTGGAGCTGGTGCACCAGCTCTGGGGCGAGCCGCCGCTGCTGCTGCTCGACGACGTGCTGGCCGAGCTCGATCCCGCCCGCCAGCAGCTGCTGCTGGAGGCGGTGGGGGAGGGGCACCAGTGCCTGGTGAGTGCCACGCACCTGGGGGCCTTCGGCGGTGGCTGGCGGGAGCAGTCGCAGATTGTGGGCGTGGAGCACGGTCTGCTCGGCCCAGGCCGTTAAGCTGGTGCGCTGTTTACCTGGATTCGATGAGCCAGACCGCGGCCTGCCTCCACCCCAACCCGGGATGGACCGGAGCTGAGAGCCCCTTCTCCCCAAGCCCCCAACCCCCCAGTGCCACCGACATGGTGGGCAAACACTGCATCCTCGAGCTCTACAACTGCGATCCGAGCAAGCTCGATGACGAAGCCTTCCTCAGGACCGCCATCACGACAGCAGCGAAACGTGCTGGCGCCACTCTCCTGAATCTGATCACCCACCGGTTTGAACCGCAGGGGGTGACGGGGCTGGCCCTGTTGGCCGAATCCCATATCTCGATCCACACCTGGCCGGAGTCCGGCTACGCCGCGGTGGATGTGTTCACCTGTGGTGACCACACCATGCCGGAGCGGGCCTGCACGGTGTTGAGCGAGGAGCTCGATGCGGGCCACTACAAGCTCAAGAGCTTCCGCCGCGAGACCCCCTGCAGCGTCGCCGGCGCCGAGCGGGAGCCGGCCCTGGCGGCCGCCTGAACCCAGCGGGGCCCTGGCGCCCTTCCCCTCCCCTGGGGTCGTGCCCGCCTGAGCCCCTGGCTGTTGTCTGCCCCGCCCCGTGGCGGGGCTTTTTGCTGTCCGGCGGGTCCCGGCGGCCCTTGGCCACGCGCCGTGCGGCGGGTCGGTGTCTGGCCGGTCAGCCCTGGGCGGCGGCCAGCAGCTCGCGGTTGAGCTTGCCGCTCACCAGGCCCTCCAGGTCCAGGCTCACGGCGCTGAAGCCCAGCTCCCGGAAGGTCTGCACCAGCTCCTGGCGCGCCCGGGGCTCCAGCAGCTCGCCGATCCGCTGTTGCGGCAGCTCGATCCGGGCCGTCTCCCCCTGGCTGCGCACCCGCAGCTCCTGGAAGCCCCGCTGGCGCAGCCAGGCCTCGGCCGCCGCCACCCGCCGCAGGCGCTGGGCCGTGATCGCCTCGCCATAGGGGAAGCGGGAGGCCAGGCAGGGCTGGGCGGGCTTGTCCCACCAGGGGAAGCCGAGGGCCCGGGAGATGGCGCGCACCCCGGCCTTGTCGATGCCCAGCTCCGCCAGGGGTGACAGCACGCCCCGCTCGCGGGCGGCCTGGATGCCGGGGCGGTGGTCGCCCAGGTCGTCCAGGTTGACCCCATCGAGCACCTGGGCGGCAGGCCACTGCGCTGCGCCGGCCCCGGACGCCTGCTCCCCGGCGGGCTCGGCCAGGTCTGCCACCAGGGTCGCCAGCAGCGCGTGCAGTTCGCGCTTGCAGGCATAGCAGCGGTTGGCCGGGTTGTTCGCGTAGGTCGGGTCCTCCAGCTCGGCCGTGGCCAGCTCGCGGTGGGCCAGGCCCAGCCAGCGGGCCTGCAGCCGCGCCTCCTCCAGCAGGTGCGGCGCCAGGGCGGGCGACACCCCCGTCACCGCCAGGGCGCCGTCCCCCAGCTGCTCGGCGGCGATGGCCGCCACCAGGGCGCTGTCGACACCGCCGGAGTAGGCCACCACCACCGGGCCCAGGGCGGCGATCCGCTGGCGCAGCCGCGTCAGGTCGCGCTGCAGGGCCTCGGGCAGGGTCTCGAGCTGGGGATGCTCCACTGGGCCAGGTGCGCGCTGCTGGCCTTCCAGCGGATGGGCTCCAGGCGGATGCTGCTCGCCGCCATGGGTCCCGGAGTCGCAGGGGCTGCCGCCGGGACGCGTGGGGCTCGGGCTTGGCTGCATGCCGGGGGACGGCCCTCGTTAGGATCCAACGGTAAGAGGGCCGCTCATGGCGCCGCAGGCGACCTCAGCCACCAGTTCCCCCCGCTCCGGACGCCCCACAGGCACCGGCCGTGGCATCGGCATCCGCACGGCCGCCGGCAGCAGCGAGCGCAGCCACGGCCAGCTGCACGTCTACGACGGCGAGGGCAAGGGCAAGAGCCAGGCCGCCCTGGGCGTGGTGCTGCGCACCATCGGCCTGGGCATCTGCGAGCAGAAGCGCACCCGCGTGCTGCTGCTGCGCTTCCTCAAGGGCCCCGGCCGCTCCTACGACGAGGACGCCGCCATCGAGGCCCTGCAGCAGGGTTTCCCCCACCTGATCGACCAGGTGCGCACGGGCCGCGGTGAGTTCTTCACCGCCGAGGAGGCCACGCGTTTCGATCGCCAGGAGGCCCAGCGCGGCTGGGACATCGCCAAGGGCGCCATCGCCAGCGAGCTCTACTCGGTGGTGGTGCTCGATGAGCTCAACCCGGTGCTCGACCTGGGCCTGCTCGATGTGGAGGACGTGGTGCGCAGCCTGGCGGCCAAGCCCGACGGCATGGAGGTGATCGTCACCGGCCGGGGGGCGCCGCGCTCCCTGGTGCAGATCGCCGATCTCCACTCGGAGATGCGCGCCCACCGCCGCCACGACGCGACCCTGGAGGGCCTCGAGGCCGGCGAGGACGCCGAGGCGGCGGCCCTGGGCCTCGACGGGATCGAGATCTACACGGGCGAGGGCAAGGGCAAGAGCACCAGTGCCCTGGGCAAGGCCCTGCAGGCCATCGGCCGCGGCATCAGCCAGGACAAGAGCCACCGGGTGCTGATCCTGCAGTGGCTCAAGGGCGGCAACGGCTACACCGAGGACGCCGCCATCGCCGCCCTGCGCGAGAGCTATCCCCACCTGGTGGATCACCTGCGCTCCGGCCGCGACGCGATCGTGTGGCGGGGCCAGCAGCAGCCGATCGACTACGTGGAGGCGGAGCGGGCCTGGGAGATCGCCCGGGCCGCCATCGCCAGCGGCCTCTACAAGACCGTGATCCTCGATGAGCTCAACCCCACCGTGGATCTGGAGCTGCTGCCGGTGGAGCCGATCGTGCAGACCCTGCTGCGCAAGCCGGCGGAGACCGAGGTGATCATCACCGGGCGCTGCAAGCACCCGCCGGCCTATTTCGATCTGGCCTCGGTGCACTCGGAGATGGTGTGCCACAAGCACTACGCCGAGCGCGGCATCGATCTCAAGCGCGGCGTCGATTACTGACGTGCCTCAAGGTGGCGCGTCCCGTCGGTCGGGCCCGCCAGCGTTGAGACGGCTCCGAATCGTGCTGTTCGCATCCTCCACCTCGTCGACCAGGGCCTCCACCTCAAATTCCAGCTGTTCCGTGGCGATGAAGCGTCCCAGCAGCAGACCCACGAGCAGAACCACGTAGAGGGTGCTCGCCACGCTCAGCAGGATCACGAGGCGTTCGCCCACCGCGTTGGTCGGCACGATGTCGCCGAAGCCCAGGCCGCCGATCGTCACGAAGCTGAAGTAGGTGAGCCGATCCAGCAGCACCTGGTTGGTGGCGTTGGGCCCGAGGTTGAAGCTGCCGGGCTGGATCACCTGGATGGCGGTGGCCACCAGGCCCCCCGTGAGGCCCAGGTAGATGTAACCCGCTGCCGCACCGGCCATCACCTGGGCATTCACCCGGGGAACGCGCGCCAGCAGCTGCACCAGGCGCAGCGAGGTGGTGAGCGTGAAGCTGGTGCTCAGCACCATCACCGTGGCCCGCACGAAGGGATTCGGCCAGCCATGGCTCAGCAGCGGCAGCCAGAGCCCAGCCAGCGCCACCAGCCCGATGACCCGGTAGGCCGTCACCAGGGCGGCGGCGGAGGGGGAGGGCTTGAGCACCGGCAGGGTGCGGATCGACTGCAGGATCAGCAGGCTGAACAGCAGCGGAATCAGCCACTGGCCAGGCCCGTCGTGGCTGGCTGTGAGCGGCAGCAGCAGGATCGGCAGCAGCACCGTCACCAGGAGGGGGACGAACTGCCCCTCCAGACGCACCAGTCGGCGCTGCAGGCGCAGGCGCTGGGAGCGGACGTCAAGGCCGAAGTCGTCGCCTCCGGAGAGGGTGGGGCCCACGGGTGCCATCGGAGGCGCTGGTGCTCCGCTCAGTAGCGCGGCACCGAGGGATCCACCTCCTGGCTCCAGGCGTCGATGCCGCCGCTCACGTTGGTGCCCTCGATGCCGTGGCGGCCCAGGGCGATCAGGGCCTTGGCGCTGCGGCCGCCCAGCTTGCAGTGCACGTAGAGCTTCTTGCCCTGGGCGAGCTGGCGCACGTCGTCGATGGCCTCGCCGCTCTCGATCCGATCCAGCGGCACCAGCACCGCCCCGGGGATCACGGCGATGTCCGCTTCGGGCGGGTTGCGCACATCCAGCAGCAGGAAGTCCTCGAGCTGGCCATCGATGACCGTCTTCAGCTCGGCCACGGTGATGCTGGGCACCGCGCCCGCCTCCTCCTGGCCCGGGGCGGTGCCGCCCACGCCGCAGAACTCCTGGTAGTCGATCAGCTTGTCGATCACCGGGCGCTCGGGGTTGGGCCGCAGCTTCAGCTCGCGGAACTTCATCTGCAGGGCGTCAAACAGCAGCAACCGGCCGCTGAGGGTGGTGCCGATGCCGGTGATGATCTTCACCGCCTCGGTGGCCTGGATCACGCCGATGATCCCGGGCAGCACGCCCACCACACCGCCCTCCGCGCAGGAGGGCACCATGCCCGGCGGCGGCGGCTCGGGGAACAGGTCGCGGTAGTTCGGGCTTTCGGCATCCAGGTTGAACACCGTGGCCTGGCCTTCAAACCGGAAGATCGAGCCGTAGACGTTGGGCTTGCCCAGCAGCACGCAGGCGTCGTTCACCAGGTAGCGGGTGGGGAAGTTGTCCGTGCCGTCGCACACCAGGTCGTAGGGCCGGATGATCTCCAGGGCGTTCTCACTGGTGAGCGCCGTCTCGTAGAGATCCACCTGGCAGTGGGGGTTGATCTCCAGGATCCGCGCCTTGGCCGATTCGATCTTGGGCTTGCCCACCCAGCTGGTGCCGTGGATCACCTGGCGCTGCAGGTTGGAGTGGTCCACCACGTCGAAATCGACGATGCCGATCCGGCCCACGCCGGCGGCGGCGAGATACAGCAGCAGGGGCGACCCCAGGCCGCCGGTGCCCACGCACAGCACCGAGGCGGCCTTCAGCCGCTTCTGCCCCTCCATGCCCACCTCGGGCAGGATCAGGTGGCGCGAGAAGCGGGCCACCTCGTCGGGACTCAGCTGAACGCTGCTGGTGTCGAGCGGAAGCATGGGCGGGGAGTGCTTGCCAGCTCCCTACTCTCCCAAATCAGAGGGCCCGTCGCCCGCATGGCGCGACGCCCAGGCGCCGGGGCGTTCGGGTTTCGCCACCGCGATCGGCAGCTCCCGGGGGGCACCGCCGTCCTCGCCGGGGATCCACCAGGCCCGCAGCCCCGCGGCAGCCGCTGCGGCCGTTGCCTGTTCCCTGGCGGTGGCGGTGGCGGGGTCGCCGTCGCCCGGCTCCAGGCCGCTGCGGATCAGCATCAGGGTGGGCCCCCAGCAGAGCGCCAGGTCGGTGGCGGAGGGCTCGGCGGCGCTGCCGGGATGGCTGTGGGCCGCACCGAGCACCTGCAGGCCCCGGGCCCGGGCCCAGCGTTGGGCCTGCAGCTGCTCGCGGGGATCGAGGCTGAAGCGGCGGCGGCGCTCGCCGGCCGGCTGCCAGCGGTTCAGGCAGGGCCAGCTCTCCAGCAGCGCCAGCTCCGTGCCATCCCGCCGGCCCAGCAGCAGCGCACAGCCCTCCTCGGGTTCGGCGCTCTGCAGCGTGCGCGCCAGAACCATCAGGCAATGCCGATCTGCGCGCAGCTGCTCTGGTGTGGGGGCACTCACCCGGATACCTTATGGGCGCTGAACCCACAAGCCCTGGCTCCATGAGCGACGAGACCCCCGACCTGAAGGAGCCGGTGAGCGAGGCGATCGATGACGCCGCCGCCAGCTTCAGCCAGCGCTACAGCGAGATCCTCGGCAAGGTCAACCAGACCCTCGACCAGGTCGACTGGAGCCAGATCAGCCTCGTCCTCAAGGCGGTGGGTGTCCTGGTGGCCGTGATCGTGGCCCAGGTGCTGATCAAGGGGGTGCTCGACACCATCAACCTGCTGCCCGTGGTGCCCGGCCTGCTGGAGCTGCTGGGTCTGGTGGTGGTGGGTCAGTGGAGCTGGCAGAACCTCACCACCAGCGAGAAGCGCAGCGCCGTGCTGTCGCGGATCCAGAACCTGCGCCAGGAATACCTGGGCTGAGGGCCTGGGCCTCAGACCGAGCGGTCCTCGGCGGCTCGGTCCGAGTCGGCTGGCTCCGCCGGTCTTCTGCCAGGCAACTGTCTCCGAGCGGCCTGGTTCAAGGCGACTGGGACCAATGGGCTTGCTCGAGGCCCCTTCTTTCTCTCTCCCCCCGTGACTCAGCCCAGCGGGGGGTGGCGGAGCAGCCGCTGCACGCTCTGCTGGCTCTGGCTCCAGTAGCTACCGCCGAACAGGTTGGCGTGGTTGAGCAGGTGGTACAGGTTGTAGAGCTCAACCCGGCGCTGGTGGCCCTCCGGTAGTGGCCAGGTCGCCGCATAGCCGGCGAAGAAGGCTTCGGGGAAGCCCCCGAACAGCCGCGCCATGGCCAGATCCACCTCCCGGTCCCCGCGGTAGACCGCCGGATCGAACAGGGCGCCGCGGCCGTCCTCGAGCAGGGCGGCATTGCCGCTCCAGAGGTCGCCGTGCACCAGACAGGGCTGGGCACCATGGCCCTCCAGCCACTGCGGCACCTGGGCCAGCAGCGCCTCGGCTCCCTCCAGCCGCCGGCCGGAGCGGGCGGCCCAGGCGAGCTGGGCGCCGAGCCGCTGCTCCGCGAAGAACGCGCCCCAGCGCCGCCGCCAGCCGTTGGGCTGGGGCCCGGCGCCGATCACGTTGTCCCGATGCCAGCCGAAGCGGCCATCGGCCTGCTCCAGGCTGCGCCGGTGCAGCCGGGCCAGAGCCGCGCCAAGGTCCCACCAGCCGCTGTCCGGGCCCTGCGCCAGGGGCAGCCACTCCAGCAGCAGCAGGGCCTGGCCGTCCCGCTCCCCCCAGTGCAGCGGCCGGGGCACCACCGGATCGCCCGCGGCCGCGGCGGCCAGGGCCGTCAGCCCGTCGGCCTCGGCGTCCAGCAGTGGGAGCTGCCGGGCGTCGTTGGTCTTGGCGAACAGGCGCCGGCCATCGGCCAGCTCCAGGGCCCAGGCGCGGTGGATGCAGCCGCCCCCCACCGGCCGCAGCGCGGCCACGGCGGTGCCGAGCTGCTCGTGCACCCAGGCGGTGAGCGGCGTCGGCAGCACGGGGCCACGGCCTCGGTGGGGGCGTTGCCAGCATGCCGCCTGCCGTTCCCCATTGGCCGTTGCCTGCCGCGCCGGATTCCAACTGCCCCGGCGAACGCGACGCCGATCGCCCTCTCGAGCGCAGCGCCATCGCCAGCTCCGACCGCCACGCTGATCGGCCTGAGGTGATCGTGATCGGCGCCGGCATCGCCGGCCTCACGGCGGCGGCCCTGCTGGCCCGGGAGGGTCTGCAGGTGGTGCTGCTGGAGGCCCACAGCCAGAGCGGCGGCTGCGCCGGCAGCTTCCGCCGCGGTCCCTACCGCTTCGACGTGGGCGCCACCCAGGTGGCGGGCCTGGAGCCGGGCGGCATCCACTGGCGGCTCTGCCGCCACTTCGGGCTGCCGCTGCCGCCGGCCAGTGCCCTCGATCCGGGCTGCAGCGTGCGGCTGGCGGGGGAGGCGGAGCCGATCCAGCTCTGGCGGGATCCGCAGCGCTGGCAGCAGGAGCGCCTGCGCCAGTTCCCCGGCAGCGGCCGCTTCTGGGACCTCTGCGCCGCCCTGCACCGCAGCAACTGGGCCTTCGCCGCCCGCGATCCGGTGCTGCCGCCCCGCACCCCCTGGGACCTGGCCCGGCTGCTGGCGGCCCTGCGCCCCGCCACCCTGGCCAGCGGCCTGTTCACCACCGCGACCGTGGCGGATCTGCAGCGGCTCACGGGCTGCGGCGGCGATGGGCGCCTGCGCCGCTTCCTCGATCTCCAGCTGAAGCTCTACTCCCAGGAGCCGGCCGACCGCACCGCCGCCCTCTACGGCGCCACGGTGCTGGCCATGGCCCAGGCGCCGCTGGGCCTCTGGCACCTGCAGGGCTCGATGCAGGTGCTCAGCGACGATCTGGAACGGGCTCTGGCCGCGGCGGGCGGCGGGCTGCGGCTGCGGCACCGCGTCACGGGGCTGGAGCGGTTGACCGGGGGCGGCTGGCGGGTCACGGGCGAGGGCCCGGCCCGGCGACCCTTTGCGCTGGAGGCCGCGGAGGTGGTGTGCACGCTGCCGCCCCAGGCGCTGCCGTCGCTGCTGGGGGAGCAGCTGCCGCCGGCCTATGGCCGGCGCCTCAACGGCTTCGGCGATCCCTCCGGCGCCCTGGTGCTCTATGGGGCGGTGCCCCGCCAGGCTCTGCCCGCCGACGCCGGCCTGCATGCCCAGCTGGAGTGGGACGATCCGGGCAACCTGTTCGTGTCCCTCAGCGCCGAGGGTGACGGCCGGGCGCCGGCGGGGCAGGCCACGGTGATCGCCAGCGTGTTCACGGCGGCCCGGCCCTGGTTCGGCCTGGCGGAGCCGGACTACCAGCGGCGCAAGGCGGCCGCCCTGGCCGGAATCCAGGCCGGGCTGCAGCGGCTGCTGGGGCTGGAGTCCCACCACTGGCTCCACGCCGAGCTGGCCACGCCCCGGGGCTGGGCCGGCTGGACCGGTCGCCCCTTCGGCTTCGTGGGCGGCCTGGGGCAGCACCCCGGCCGCTTCGGCCCCTTCGGCCTGGCCAGCCGCACGCCCTTGCCCGGCCTGTGGCTCTGCGGCGATGCCATCTATCCGGGCGAGGGCACCGCCGGGGTGAGCCTCTCGGCGCTGATGGCCTGCCGCCAGCTGCTGGCCGGCCGCGGCCGGGAGCTGGTGCTCAGAGAAACTCCGGCCGCAGGGCCTGGCTGCGGCTGAGGGCCCGCTGCAGGCCCTCCCAGTCGTGGCCCTCCACCAGGGTTTCGAGCTGATCGAGCTCGCGGCGGTAGTGGCCCAGGGCCGCCAGCAGCGCCTCCCGGTTGCAGCGGGCCATCAGCGTGCCCAGCTCCGGGTTGCCGCCGCCCACCCGGCTGGTGTCGGCGAAGCCGCTGGAGGCCAGGGCCCGCACCAGCGCCCCGGCGCCCGCCTCGGCCCCGCCGGCGTCGGCGGCCTCGATCAGGGCGGCCCCCAGCAGCACCGGCAGGTGGGAGATCAGGGCCACGCTGCGGTCGTGGGCGCCGGCCTCGCAGGTGAGCCAGCGGGCCCCCACGGTGTCGGCCAGCTGGCGCACCGCCGCCAGAGCGCCGGGATCGGTTCCCGCCTCGGGTGTGGCCACCCAGGGGCGCTCCTGGAACAGTCCCGGGATTCCCGCCTCCACCCCGGCCTCGGCGGTCCCCGCCATCGGGTGGCTGGCCACGAAGCGCTCCCGTGCGCGCCAGCGCCGCAGCACCGGCTCCTTCACCGACCCCACGTCCGTCACCACCGCCCCGGCGGGGAGGGCGGCCAGCAGCTCGGCGGGGGGATCCAGCAGCCGGTCCAGCGGCAGGGCCAGCACCACCAGGCCGCAGCCCTGCAGCACGGCCGCGTCGGTGTCCACCGCATCGGCCAGCTGCCGCGCCCGGGCCCGCTCCGCCGTGGCGCTCCGGTGCACCAGGGCCTGCACGCGGATGCCGCGCCGGCGCAGGTCCAGCCCCAGGGAGCCGCCGATCAGGCCGAGGCCCACGATCCCCACGGGGCCCAGCCGCCACGGCTGGCTCCCGTCGCTGCTGGCGGCTGCTGTGGTCGCATCGCCGGTGGCGGCCGCCGCGACGGTGGGCGCCGGTGAGGCGCCTGCGGGCCCTGGCGCCGCCGGTATCCCTGGACTGGTCATCCCCCGCACAGTCGGCTGGAGCCAGCTTCCTACGATTCCCCGATGCTGGAAGCCCGGGCCCACGCGCAGCTCAAGGCGCTCCTCCGCCTGGAGGGGGAACCCCGCTGGCCCCACCACCTCACCCTCAGCCGGCTGGTGGCCCGCAGCCTGCGCCGCGGCGACCAGACCCTGGTGCGGCTGGCCCCCGGCTCCGACCCCAGCTGGCTGCTGGGCCTGCTGGTGCCCCTGGCCCTGGCGGAGGTGCCGCTGGCCCTGGTGGTCACCCCGGAGCTGCGGCAGCGGCTGCTGCAGGTGGAGCTGCCGCGCCTGCAGGCGGCCGGCCTGCAGCTGCCCTGCTGGGAGGGGCCGACGGCCCCGCCGCCGGATCGGCTCTGGCTGCTCCAGCACGCGGATCTGGTGGCGGCCTGGCGCCAGGGGCTGCTGGCGGACCGGCAGCTGGTGGTGCCCGAGGCCGAAGCCCTGGAGCCCCAGCTGCGCCGGGCCCTGGGCGTCAGCCTCGATTCCGGCGACTGGGAGGCCCTGCGCCGCAGCCTGCCCGCCGCCGCCGCCAGCCTGCTGGCGCTCCACGAACGGCTGAGCCGGCGGATCCTGGCGCGCCCCTGCGGACCCCTGCAGCAGGTGGCGATCGCTCCCGAGGAGGAGGCGCCCCTGCGCCAGTTGCTCGGCCTGCTCACGCCCCTGCCGGACCCCTGGCCCCAGTGGCTGGCGGCCGCCGGCGACGGCTGGGCCAGCTGGGCCCAGGTCGATCCGGTGCTGCTGCAGTGGCAGTGGCTGCGCCAGCCCCTGGAGCCCCTGGCGGCCATGGCCGGTCTGTGGGAGCAGCGGGGCGTGGTGCTGCTGGGCCAGGTGGTCGAGGGCAGCGGCCTTGGCTTCCGGCCCCAGGTGGAGGTCCGGCTGGCCGATCCACCACTGCAGGATCCCCTGCCCCTGTTCGCCCCCCAGGGCCAGGCCCTGCCCAATGCCCCCCACTACGCCAGCCATCTGCTCGAGCAGTCGCGGCGGCTGGTGCTGGGCCAGGCCGGCCTCACCGTGGTGCTGCTCGACGATGAGGGCCTGCGCCGCGGCCTGGCCAGCGGCCTGGCGGCCGAGTTCGGCAGCCGCGTGGGCCATGAGACCACCGCCCCCGAGGCCAATGGGGTGCTGTGCTGCAGCTGGAGCTGGTGGCTGGAGCACCAGGGCCGACTGCCTCTGCCCTGTCAGCTGGTGGCGGCCACCCTGCCGATCGCCAGCCTGGAGGATCCGCTCACGGCGGCCCGCGTTCAGGCCCTGCGGCTCCAGGGGCGCGACTGGTTCCGGGAGTTGCTGTTGCCGGAGGCCCTGGGGCGGCTGCAGCGGGCGGTGGCGGGCCTGCGGCGCAGCGGCGGCCGGCTGGCGGTGCTGGATGGACGCCTGCGTCGCCGCGGCTGGGGCCGCCAGGTGCTCCAGGCCCTCGAGCCCTGGGTGGCGCTGCAGCGCCTGCTGCCCAGCTGAGGCTGGCGATGGCCTGGCCCTCTAGCCTGCAGCGCGCAGGATCCAGGGGTCATGGGAGAAGCCAAACGCCGTGCCGAAACCGGGGCTCCGCCCCGCCCCAGACCCAAGGCCACCAAGCCGAAGGACACCTCGCCGCGCATCGCCCCCTGGCTGCCCCTCACCCAGAAGCAGGGTGAGCAGTTCGTGCAGGTCACCACCAAGGGCGCCTGGATCGGCATCGGCGCCCTGGTGCTGTTCTGGATCACCGTGCGCTTCCTGGGGCCGGCCCTGGGCTGGTGGACCCTGGCGGACGGCTGAGGCCCCGCCTCCGTCCATGACGACTCGCAACAAACGGAAGAAAACCTTTAGGCTGGGCGAACTCTTTGTCTGGGCGCCATGTTTGCGCGTCTCGCCGAGCACTACCGCTCGGTCGTTGAAGACCTGGTCATGAGCCTGCAGGCCCTCGCCGAGGGGCTGCAGGCCCAGGGCCTGGCGGCCACCTGCTACGTCTGCGGTGATGGCCGCGACGGCCAGGGCGCCTCCTTCGTGGCCGATCTGGGGGATGGCCACATGGTGCGCTTCCTCGTGTCCGACTACGGCATCAGCTGGGTCGAATCCCGCCATGGCCATGAACTGGTCAAGTTCGAGGGTGCCGAGGCGATCCAGGAACTGCAGCGCGTCGCCGATGCCGTGAGCGCCGGCCAGACGCCGACGCGCACGGCTGCCATGGCGCCCGCCTAGGGCTCAGCCGGCGGCCGCCGGCAGGGCGGCCTCGGCCACGTCGTCGGTTGACGCGGTGGTTCCGGCGGCGAGCTTGGCGGCCGCAGTGGCCACCGGGCGCAGCGATTCGTTGCCCTCGCTGAGCTTCTGGCGCACCTTCACCTCGATCGCGTCCTTCTGGGCGGGGTTCTGCTCCAGCCAGGTGATCGTGTTGTCGCGCCCCTGGCCGATGTTGTCGCCCTCGTAGCTGTACCAGGCGCCCTTGCGCACCACCACACCGTGCTCTTCGGCCAGGTCGAGCAGGCAGCCCAGGGTGCTGATGCCGCGGCCGAACAGGATGTCGAATTCGGCGATGCGGAAGGGCGGTGCCACCTTGTTCTTGGCCACCTTCACCTTGGCCCGGATCCCGAATTCCTCGGTGCCGCGCTTGAGGGTCTGGATGCGGCGGATATCCAGGCGCACCGAGGCGTAGAACGTCAGCGCGTTGCCGCCGGTGGTGGTTTCCGGGTTGCCGTAGGTGACGCCGATCTTCTGGCGCAGCTGGTTCAGGAAGATCACGGTGCAGCCGGATTTGCCGATGTTGCCGGTGATCTTGCGCATGGCCTGGCTCATCAGGCGGGCCTGGCTGCCCACCGCCAGATCGCCCATCTCCCCTTCGATCTCGGCGCGGGGGGTGAGGGCGGCCACCGAGTCCACCACCACGATGTCCACGGCGGCGGAGCGCACCAGCTGGTCCACGATCTCCAGGGCCATCTCACCGGTGTCCGGCTGGGACACCAGCAGGTTGGCGATGTCGACCCCCAGGGCCGCGGCGTAGACAGGATCGAGGGCGTGTTCCGCATCCACGAAGGCCGCCACGCCGCCGCGGCGCTGCACCTCGGCGATGGCGTGCAGGGTGAGGGTGGTCTTGCCGGAGCTCTCCGGGCCGTAGATCTCCACCACGCGGCCCTTGGGATAGCCGCCGCCCAGGGCCAGGTCCAGGGTCAGGGCGCCGGTGGGGGTCGTCTCGATCCGCATGCGCGAGGCATCCCCCAGGCGCATGATCGAGCCCTTGCCGAAGTTGCGCTCGATCTGGTTGAGCACCAGGCCCAGGGCCTTGTCCCGTTCAGCCGCGGCCCGCGCATCGGCGGCGGCGCTGGCGGCGCTGCTGCCGCCCGTGGCGGGGATGCGGGCGGCCTTGAGGTCGGGGGTCTTGTCGTCGGCAGGCATGTCTGCGAATCAGCGATGGAGTGGGCCGCGGGGCTGGGGGGAGGCTGGGCTGGAGATGGGGGCCATCCTGCGACCTCGCAGGAACCAGTGCCACCGAAACCGGCTTCCGTTCCACGGGTGGCGTCCGAAGCTGGAGCGCCGCGGGTGCCGGCGGGGTCCGCGGGGCCCCGGCCCAGGTGGATGGCAGCGCTCTAGTACAGACGTACGCTAGCGCGTCAGGGCCACTGCGCCAGGGGGGCGGCGAACTGCTGCGGCTCCAGCAGCTGGATGCCCGGGGGCAGGTTCTGCTGGTCGCCCGGCCCCAGGTAGCCCCACGACACCAGAAAGCAGCGCACCCCGGCCAGCCCGTCGGTGGCCCGCACCCGCTCCAGGGTGGGACGGCGGTCTTCCACGAACCACAGCGGCCGCAGCGGCTCCCGGGCCGGCGGCGGTTCCTGCCCCGGCGCTGGCTGACCCAGGGGTTGCTCCCGGCCCAGCTGCAGCAGCACCTCCGGCTTGCTGCCCCGCTCGTGGCCGTAGACCGCCAGGGGCTTCAGCCCGGCGGCGGCCAGCAGCTCCCGGGCAAAGGCCTCGCCCTTGGTGGTGAGCACCAGCCAGGGGCTGCCCTCGGCCTCCAGGCGCCGCAGGCGCTCCGGTACGCCGGGGTAGGGCCGGTGCAGGGCCAGCCAGCCGTCGCGGTCGTCCCGCAGGGCGGCGTGGCGGACGGCCTCCAGGCTTCCCTGCAGCTGGGCGGGCTCCAGCTGCCAGCGCGCCAGGGCCGCCGCGGTGTGGCCGTCGTAGTCCGCCAGGAAGGCGGCCAGATCGAGGTCGGACCGGCCCAGTTCCAGGGCGCACAGCACCATCTCCCAGCCCTTGTGGATCAGGGGCCGCAGCAGCCGGAAGCCGGCGGGTGCCAGCTCAGGCAGGTGGACCTCCGGCCGCAGGGCCAGGGCGGCACGGCGGGCGCTCCACCAGTACTCGGCCATGCCGTCGACGAGCACGCCGTCGAAGTCGAACACCAGCAGGGGGCTGGGGTGCACGGCGGAGACGATTTGAACTGGGCCGCTAGGATTCGAACCTAGGAATGGCGGGACCAAAACCCGCTGCCTTACCACTTGGCGACGGCCCAATGTCTTCGGGCTTCGATTGATCTGGGATCAATCGGCCTGGCTTGGTCAACGGAGGTCGATCCAGTCAGGCTGGTTGCGACGGCATTGGCGCCGCAGCCCGGAGTACCCAGGGAGTCCTGAGCACCCAGATAGTTACCCATAGCGGGGGGACCTTCGTCAATCTCGGCCCCCTGAATCCCGGCGTCCTGTCGGCCGGTCCGCGCTGCACCCGCCGCCGGGCCCTCAGGCCGGAAAGATCCGCAGCCGCTGCTGGCCGCCGCTGCCGAACACCGCCGAGCCCAGCCGGTAGCGGGCCGCCAGTTCGGCCTGCAGCTCCCGCACCCGGGCGCTGCGGGGCAGCAGTTCCACCGGACGCCCCTGGGGCAGCACCAGCTGCTCCACGGCCAGGCGGCATTCCTCCAGGGCCGCCAGGGCGTCGTCCTGCTGGCCGGCGGGCGTGGGGGCGTCCGGGGCCAGGGCGCCGTGGCGGCTCAGCAGCCGCTCCAGGCCCCGCTGGATCTGGGGCAGGGTGTCGGCCTTGATCACCAGGATCGGCACCCCGTGGGCCTGGGCCTGCTGGCGCACCGCCGGGTCCCGGCCCAGCTGCTGGCGCACGCTCAGCACCGCATCGGCCTCCGCCACCGCCTCCACCTGCTGCACCGGCAGGCGGCGGCTGCGCACGGCCTGCTCCACCAGCTGGGGGCTGACGCCGGCGGCATAGAGCCGCAGGGGCAGCTGGGGCCTGCTCCCGGCTGGCTCGTCCCCGTCCGCCAGCCCGGTTGTTGCCGCGTCGGGCGCCCCGTCAGCCCCCCGCCCCGATGGGCCGGCCGGTGACCCCGTTCGGCCCCGCTGCCGGGCGGGAGCGCTCGGATCCGGCAGCGGCACCGGGGCCAGGGCCACGGGGCGGGGCCGTCGCGCCGGCATCCGCTCCTCCTCGCCCCCGGGCCTCGTCAGGGGCAGTGGCGTCGGCGACTCCTGGAGCCGCAGCTGGCCGTCGCCATCGAGCTCCCGCACCTGGGGCCGGGGCAGCTGCCCCCGCAGCAGCAGATCCACGGTGCGGGCCACGTCGCGGTGCACCAGCCAGCGGCTGCGGCTGTGCATCTCCACCGCCAGGGGAAAGGTGGGCTCGGCGGCCCGCTCCAGCACCGTTTTCTGGGTGCGGCGGCGGCGGGCCTCCTCGTCGCCCAGGGTCACCGATTCGATGCCTCCCACCAGGTCGCTGAGGGTGGGGTTCTTGACCAGGTTGGCCAGTTCGTTGCCGTGGGCCGTGGCCACCAGCATCACGCCGCGCTCGGCGATGGTGCGGGCCGCCTGGGCCTCGAGCTCGGTGCCGATCTCATCGATCACGATGACCTCCGGCATGTGGTTCTCCACCGCCTCGATCATCACCTGGTGCTGCAGCTCCGGCCGCGCCACCTGCATGCGTCGGGCCCGCCCGATGGCGGGGTGGGGGATGTCGCCGTCGCCGGCGATCTCGTTGCTGGTGTCGATCACCACCACCCGCTTGCCCAGCTCGTCGGCCAGCACCCGGGCGATCTCGCGCAGGGCGGTGGTCTTGCCCACGCCGGGGCGCCCCATCAGCAGCAGCGACTGGCCCGTGTCCAGCAGGTCGCGCACCATCGCCACGGTGCCGAACACGGCGCGGCCCACCCGGCAGGTGAGGCCCACCACGTCGCCGCTGCGGTTACGGATGGCGCTGATGCGGTGCAGGGTGCGCTCGATGCCCGCCCGGTTGTCGCCGCCGAAGGCCCCCAGTTGCTCCACCACGGCCGCCAGATCGCCGCGGGTCACCACCGCGTTCCCCAGGGCCACGGCCCGGCCGGGGTAACGGGCCTCGGGAACCCGGCCCAGGTCCAGCACCACCTCCAGCAGCTGGTCGCGGGCTTCGGCCGGCGCCAGGGCCTGCTGCACGGCGGCCGGGAGCACCTCCAGCAGCCGGTCCAGGTCGTCGGTGACCCGCTGGGGCGCGATCGGCCCGCTGGGGACGGCCCCCGCCGCAGGCGGGGATACCGGGATGGGGGCTGCGCCGCTGGGCGCGGGGGAGGCCGTCACGGGCGGATGCTCTGCCGGACCTGCGTTCTAGCCAGCGGCGTTGCGCCCGCGCTGCCGCCACGGCTCCACCAGCCCCCGGGCCAGTCCCAGGGCCTGCCGCCGCAGCTCCGGCAGCTCCCGCAGCGGCCGGCCGGCGGCCTCCGCCTGCTGCAGCAACGGCTGGAGCTGGCGGCGGGCCACGCTGCCGAAGGCCACCCCGGCGGCCCGGTTGCCGGGCGGCAGCAGGGCCAGGCTGCGGTCGTTGGTGCCCCCCGCCAGCTGCAGGGGGCCGGGGGGCGCCCAGGCCTGCAACTCCGCCAGCAGGGCCACCGCCGCCCGGGCGGTGCCCGCCCCCACATCGCCGCTCATCGGCCGACCATCCAGCTGCCAGAGGGGCCGCAGTCCGGCGGCCCGCACCAGGGCGAAGCGCTGCCACAGCTCGGTGGCCAGCTGCCGGGGCGTGAGGGGCGCCGGGGGTCGGCTCGCCTCAGGGCCCACGGCCCCCCGCTCCAGGCCGCAGCTCACCGCCAGGCGCCGCAGGGGCACGCCGCTGGCGCGCACCTGCTCCAGGCGCCGGGCAAAGGGCGCCAGGCGGCCGGGCTGGGTGTGCAGCTCCACGGCGTCGGGGCGCAGCTCGGCCAGCAGCGGCGCCACCGCCTCGGCCGCCAGGATCTGGTGCTCCTCGCCGATCAGCCCGAGCGGGCAGGCCGGCAGGCAGCGGCCGCAGCCGTAGCAGCGCTCGGCGATCACCCCGCCGGCGGCGCCGATGGCCAGGGCGGGACAGACCCGCTGGCAGGGGCGCGGGCAGTCGGGCGGGCAGAGCCCGGGATCGAAGCGGGCCTTGCGGAAGTGGGGGTCCTCGCCGTCGCTGAGGCTCACCATCAGCCAGGGCCGCGGGGCCTCCCGGCCAGCGGCCTGCTCGGCCGCCCAGGCCAGGCCGCGGCGCGCCGCGGCGACTACCGCCCGGTCGGCCGCCACGTCGATGCAGTGGACCCCCGCCAGGGCGTAGATGGCGCAGAGGTCCTCGATGGCGGCCAGGTCCTGGTTGCCGGCGCCGCAGATCAGCTTCACCCAGCGGCCCGTGGCCAGGGCCTGCTCGGGGGAGTCCTGGGCGTCAGCTGGGAGCGGGGCCGCCAGGGGCGGACCAGCCGTGGCGGCGCCCAAGGCCTTAGCCCACCAGCTGCTGCAGGGGCTGCCAGCGCAGGGCCCGGGCGCCGCCCATCTCCACCACGATCTTCAGCCGCGGCTCGCGCCGCGTCAGGTTCACCAGGGTCGCCAGCTCGGCCGTGGAGAGCACCTGGCCCTCAAGCAGCCACAGCAGGATTGGGGCGTCGCCCTCCAGCAGGGCCCCCAGCTGGGGCGCGGCCATGTGCACCTCGCCCACCGCTGCGCCCCGGCCCACGCTCTGGTGGCCCAGGTGGGGCGGCCGCACGCCGTGGAGCTGCAGCAGGAAGGCCTCCGGATCGCCCAGGCCCCGGGCTGAGGTCATCTGGGCCCGGTAGCCTGCGGCCCGCAGCCGGCGCAGGAGCCGGGTCTCGCTGCCACCCTCCAGGGGCGCATAGAGGGCCAGGGCTCCGGCCTGCTCCAGTTCCTGGCGGAATCCGCGACCGGTGAGCAGCAGGGGCATGCGGGCAGCAGAGCGCTCCGACCAGTCTGGCAGTTAGGCCCCGGTCTTTGGTTCGGCCCAGGGGAAGGCCGTGGGGCGATGCGGTAGCATCGTCGCTTGTGCAACTGCAACTGTGCCCGTCCGCTAGCCGGGCCTCCAGCGCACTGCACCAGGTCGCCAGTGGTGGCGACCTTCCCCGGCCAGTGCGGCCTCCCAAGCCCTCCTTCGGGATCGGTTCAGGAGTCACCGCCGGGAAACTGCTTCACGCGCCAGGACTGACCTCGGGACAACCGCTTCGGCGAGGCCTCCCCTGCAGATCAATCCGGTCCCCTCGGGGATTGCCTGGTCCGGTCGAGCAAGTCCCAGCCTGCTGTCTGCGATGCCGCTAGCTCCCCCGGTTTCTGCTGCCGCGCTCGCCTGAGCGCCACGCCCCGCCGGGTCAGTCCGCGAGCGCCGAATTCAGCCCACACCATTGCTGGCTGCAGTTGCAGAGGGCAGTGGTGGTCCTGCTGGCGTTGTTCCCCTTCCTATGTCCATCGGCATTCTTGGGAAGAAACTGGGTATGTCCCAGTTCTTCGACGACGAAGGCAGATCCATCCCGGTCACCGTGATCGAGGCGGGTCCCTGCCGCATCACCCAACTCAAAACCGACAGCACCGACGGCTACACCGCCGTTCAGCTGGGCTTCGGTGACATTCGCGAGAAGCTCGTCAACAAGCCGGCCAAGGGTCACCTGGCCAAGTCCGGCAGCGAGCCCCTGCGTCACCTGAAGGAGTACCGCGTCGACAGCGTCGACGGCCTGGAACTCGGCAGCGATGTCACCGTGGCCGCCTTTGAGGCGGGCCAGA
The DNA here is from genome assembly GCF_943369875.1 of Vulcanococcus limneticus LL. Lineage (GTDB taxonomy): Bacteria > Cyanobacteriota > Cyanobacteriia > PCC-6307 > Cyanobiaceae > Vulcanococcus > Vulcanococcus limneticus_A. The sequence goes on along the minus strand of NZ_CALROT020000010.1, from coordinate 63,546 downwards.
AAGTCGATGTGAGCGGCGACACCATCGGTCGCGGTTTCTCCGGCCTGCAGAAGCGCCACGGCTTCAGCCGCGGCCCCATGACCCACGGTTCGAAGAACCACCGCGAGCCCGGTTCGATCGGCGCCGGCACCACCCCCGGCCGCGTCTACCCCGGCAAGCGCATGGCAGGCCGCTACGGCGGCAAGCAGATCACCACCCGCGGGCTGGTGATCCTGAAGGTGGACACCGAGCGCAATCTGCTGGTGGTGAAGGGCTCGGTTCCCGGCAAGCCGGGCACCCTGCTGAACATCCTCCCCGCCAAGCGGGTGGGCGCCAAGGCCGCGAACTGAGGAGGACAGAGATGACAACCATCGTCGTTCGCGACTGGCAAGGCAAGGAGGCGGGTTCCGCCAGCCTCGACCTGAAGGTCGCCAAGGAGAGCTCCGCCAAGGACCTCGTGCATCGCGCCGTGGTGCGCCAGCTGGCCCATGCCCGTCAGGGCACCGCCAGCACCCTCACCCGCGCTGAAGTGGCCGGTGGCGGCCGCAAGCCCTACAAGCAGAAGGGCACCGGTCGCGCCCGCCAGGGTTCGATCCGCACCCCGCTGCGTCCCGGTGGCGGTGTGGTCTTCGGGCCCAAGCCCCGCTCCTACAACCTGGGGATGAACCGCAAGGAGCGGCGCCTCGCCCTGCGCACCGCCCTGGTGAGCCGCGCTGCGGACATCACCGTGGTGAAGGGTTTCGCCGCTGGCCTGGACACCCCCAAGACCAAGGAAATCACCGCCGCCCTCGGCCGTCTCGGCATCGCCGCAGGCTCCAAGGTGCTGGTGGTGCTGGATGCCCCCAGCGAGGTGGTGCGCCGCTCGGTGCGCAACCTCGAAAAGGTGAAGCTGATCGCCGCTGATCAGCTCAACGTGTTCGATCTGCTCCACGCCAACGCCCTGGTGGTGAGCGAGGAAGCACTCGCGAAGATTCAGGAGGTCTACGGCGATGGCTGAACGTTTTGCAGGTCGGCTCGCGGATGTGATCCGTCGGCCGCTGATCACCGAGAAGGCCACCCGCGCCCTCGAGCAGAACCAGTACACCTTTGAGGTGGACCACCGGGCTGCCAAGCCCGACATCAAGGCCGCCGTCGAACAGCTGTTCGATGTGAAGGTCGTCGGGATCAGCACCATGAACCCCCCGCGCCGCACCCGGCGTGTGGGCCGTTTCGCCGGCAAGCGCGCCCAGGTGAAGAAGGCGGTGGTGCGCCTTGCCGATGGCAGTGCCATCCAGCTGTTCCCTGAGTCCTGAGGGGTCTGAACCGACATGGGAATCCGTAAGTACCGCCCGATTACGCCTGGCACCCGCACCCGGGTCGCCAGCGACTACGCCGAAGTCACCGGCCGGGGCCGCGAGCGCGGCCTGGTGGTGGCCAAGCACCAGCGCAAGGGCCGCAACAACCGCGGCGTGATCACCTGCCGCCACCGCGGCGGTGGCCACAAGCGCCTCTATCGCCTCGTCGACTTCCGTCGCGACAAGCACGGGGTGGTGGCCAAGGTGGCCGCCATCCACTACGACCCGCACCGCAACGCCCGTCTGGCGCTGCTCTTCTACGCCGACGGCGAGAAGCGCTACATCCTGGCTCCGGCCGGGGTGGCCGTCGGCTCCACCGTGGTCTCGGGTCCCGAGTCCCCGATCGAGAACGGCAACGCCCTGCCCCTCTCCGCCATCCCCCTCGGCTCCAGCGTCCACAACGTGGAGCTGTACGCCGGTCGTGGCGGCCAGATGGTGCGCACCGCCGGCGCCAGCGCCCAGGTGATGGCCAAGGAAGGCGACTACGTCGCCCTCAAGCTGCCCTCCACCGAGGTTCGCCTGGTGCGCCGTGAGTGCTACGCCACCCTCGGCGAAGTGGGCAACGCCGAAGTCCGCAACACCAGCCTCGGCAAGGCCGGCCGTCGCCGCTGGCTCGGTCGCCGTCCCCAGGTGCGCGGCTCGGTGATGAACCCCTGCGACCACCCCCACGGTGGTGGCGAGGGTCGCGCGCCGATCGGCCGCTCCGGCCCTGTCACCCCCTGGGGCAAGCCGGCCCTTGGCCTCAAGACCCGCAAGCGGAACAAACCCAGCAATCGGTTTGTGCTCCGGAAACGTCGCCGCACCTCCAAGCGGAGCCGTGGCGGACGCGATTCCTGATGAACCACACCGCTTTGCTTTCCGCTTAAACCGCCATGGGACGTTCACTCAAAAAAGGCCCGTTTGTTGCCGACAGCCTGCTCCGCAAGGTTGAGAAGCAGAACGCTGCCGACGACAAGTCCGTGATCAAGACCTGGTCACGGGCATCCACCATCCTGCCGATGATGATCGGACACACCATTGCCGTGCACAACGGCAAGGCCCATGTGCCCGTCTACGTGACCGAGCAGATGGTGGGTCACAAGCTCGGGGAATTTGCGCCCACCCGCAACTTCCGGGGCCACATCAAGGACAAGAAAGGAGGCCGCTGAGGACATGGCTAACAGCTCCAACCAAACGGCCCAGGCCCATGGCCGCTACATCCGTGGCTCCGTGTCCAAGGTGCGCCGGGTGCTCGATCAGATCCGCGGTCGCTCCTATCGCGACGCGCTGATCATGCTCGAGTTCATGCCCTACCGCTCCACCGGCCCGATCACCAAGGTGCTTCGCTCCGCGGTGGCCAATGCCGAGAACAACCTGGGCCTGGATCCCGCCAATCTCGTGATCTCTGCGGCCACGGCCGATATGGGTCCCGTGCTGAAGCGCTTCCGCCCCCGCGCCCAGGGTCGCGCCTACGCGATTCAGAAAAAAACCTGCCACATCAGCATTGCTGTGGCTCCTTCCGCCTGATCCCGAGGACACCGAACGATGGGACACAAGATCCATCCAACCGGCCTGCGCCTGGGGATCACCCAGGAGCACCGGTCCCGCTGGTACGCCCCCAGCAAGACCTATCCGACCCTCCTTCAGGAGGACGACCGGATCCGCAAGTTCATCCACAAGAAGTACGGCGCCGCCGGCATCAGCGATGTGCTGATCGCCCGCAAGGCCGACCAGCTCGAGGTCGAGCTCAAGACCGCTCGTCCGGGCGTGCTCGTGGGCCGTCAGGGCAGCGGCATTGAGGAACTGCGCGCCGGCATTCAGAAGACCGTCGGGGATGCCAGCCGTCAGGTGCGCATCAACGTGGTCGAAGTGGAGCGCGTCGACGCCGACGCCTACCTGCTGGCCGAGTACATCGCCCAGCAGCTGGAGAAGCGCGTGGCCTTCCGCCGCGTGCTGCGCATGACCGTCCAGCGCGCCCAGCGCGCCGGCGTCCTGGGCCTGAAGATCCAGGTGAGCGGCCGCCTCAACGGCGCCGAGATCGCCCGGACCGAGTGGACCCGCGAAGGCCGTGTGCCCCTGCACACCCTCCGCGCCGACATCGACTACGCCACCAAGGTCGCCTCCACCACCTACGGGGTGCTGGGGATCAAGGTGTGGGTGTTCAAGGGGGAAGTCCTTCCTGGTCAACAGGACAAGGTGCCCGTGGGTGCGGCACCCAAGCGCCGCACCAGCCGGCGGCCCCAACAGTTCGAAGACCGTTCGAACGAAGAGTGATCAGGAGGCCTGAACCATGCTGAGTCCCAGACGCGTCAAATTCCGCAAGCAGCAGCGCGGCCGCATGCGCGGCATCGCCACCCGAGGCAACACCATTGCCTTCGGTGACTTCGCGCTCCAGGCCCAGGAGTGCGGGTGGATCACCTCCCGCCAGATCGAGGCCTGCCGTCGTGCCATGACCCGCCATGTCAAGCGGGGCGGCAAGATCTGGATCCGGATCTTCCCCGACAAGCCGGTCACCATGCGCCCCGCCGAAACCCGGATGGGTTCCGGTAAGGGCAACCCGGAGTTCTGGGTGGCGGTGATCAAGCCCGGTCGCATCCTCTTTGAGATGGGTGGTGCCGACATCACCCCCGAAATCGCCAAAGAGGCCATGCGCCTGGCGCAGTACAAACTGCCCCTCAAGACCAAGTTTCTGAGCCTGGCTGACCAAGAGGCCGCCCAGGTCGCAGAAGTCGCCACCGTGGAGTCCTGACCATGGCACGTCCCGACATCGCCGAACTGCGCAAGCTCTCCGGCGAGGAGATCACCGCCCAGATCGACGGCACCCGCCGCGAACTGTTCACCCTGCGTTTCGAGCAGGCCACCCGCCGTCTCGAGACCCCGCACCGCTTCAAGGCCGCCCGCATCAAGCTGGCCCAGCTGCTGACGGTGCAATCCGAGCGCCAGCGCTCCGCCGCTTCCTGATTCCCCCCATACCAGTCATGGCACTCAAGGAAAGGGTCGGCACCGTCGTCAGCGACAAGATGGACAAAACGGTGGTGGTGGCGGTGGAAAACCGCTTCCCCCATCCCATCTATCAGAAGACGGTGAGCCGCACCACCCGCTACAAGGCCCACGATGAGGCCAACGCCTGCAAGGTGGGTGACCGGGTTCGTATCACCGAAACCCGTCCCCTCAGCCGCACCAAGCGTTGGGCCGTGGCCGAGGTTCTCACCAACACCAGCGCCAGCTGAGGAAGACTCCCGATGATTCAACAGGAAACTTTCCTCACCGTCGCTGACAACAGCGGCGCCAAGCGGATCCAGTGCATCCGTGTGCTGGGCACCAACCGTCGCTATGCCCACGTGGGCGACGTGATCGTGGCCGCCGTCAAGGACGCCATGCCCAACATGGGCGTCAAGAAGTCGGACGTGGTCAAGGCCGTGGTGGTGCGCACCAAGGCCACCCTGCGCCGCGACACCGGCAACTCGATCCGGTTTGACGACAACGCCGCCGTGATCCTGGGCAACGACAACAACCCCAAGGGCACCCGCGTCTTCGGTCCCGTCGCCCGCGAACTGCGCGAGCGCAACTTCACCAAGATCGTGTCCCTCGCTCCGGAGGTGATCTGAGATGGCGACTGCCACCCCCAAGGCTAAGGCCCAGGTGCGCATCAAGATGCGCATCAAGAAGGGCGACACCGTCCAGGTGATCGCCGGCAAGGACAAGGGCAAGACCGGTGAGGTCCTGCGCACCCTTCCCTACGAGAACCGCGTGGTCGTGCAGGGCATCAACCTGCGCACCCGCCACGTCAAGCCCACCCAGGAGGGCGAATCCGGTCGCATCGTGACCGAGGAAGCCTCCGTGCACGCCTCCAACGTGCAGCTGTACTCCACCGACAAGAAGGTGGCCAGCCGCGTGGAGATCGTGGTGGAGAAGGACGGCACCAAGAAGCGCCGCCTCAAGAAGACCGGCGAGATCCTGGACTGAGTTTCCTCATTCCAGGCCCCTGATCGGTCTCCGCTACACCCGCCTTTCTTTCTGTCTGTCCCTGTCCGCCTTCTGACAACGCCCAGAAGCGCAACCCCTTCCCCCCGTCATGTCCCTCAAACAGAACTATCGGGAGAAGATCCAGCCCAAGCTGCTCAAGGATCTCAACCTCTCGAACATCCACGAAGTCCCCAAGGTGGTGAAAGTCACCGTCAACCGGGGCCTCGGTGAAGCCGCCCAGAACGCCAAGGCCCTCGAGGCCTCGATCGTGGAGCTGGCCACCATCACCGGCCAGAAGGTCGTGGTGACCCGCGCCAAGAAGGCCATCGCCGGCTTCAAGATCCGTCAGGGCATGCCGATCGGTGTGGCCGTCACCCTCCGCGGTGATCGGATGTACGCCTTCCTCGAACGTCTCATCCACCTCGCCCTGCCCCGCATCCGCGACTTCCGCGGCGTGAGTGCCAAGAGCTTCGACGGCCGGGGGAACTACACCCTGGGTATCCGGGAGCAGATCATCTTCCCCGAGATCTCCTTCGACAAGATCGATGCCATCCGGGGCATGGACATCACCATCGTGACCACCGCCCGTAACGACGAAGAGGGCCGCGCCCTCCTGCGCGAGATGGGAATGCCGTTCCAGAGCAACTGAGCCCTCTTCGGATCCGACCATGGCTAATCACGACCCGATTTCCGACCTGCTCACCCGCATCCGCAATGCGAGTGAGAAGCGTCACCAGACCACCAAGGTGCCGGCCTCCCGCATCGTCCGCAGCATCGCCAACGTGCTGCAGCAGGAGGGCTTCATCGCCGACATCACCGAAGAAGGTGAGGGCGTGCTCAAGCACCTCGTGCTCGAGCTGAAGTACAGCGGCAAGCACCGCCAGCCCACCATCCGCACCGTGCAGCGCGTCAGCAAGCCCGGCCTGCGGATCTACAAGAACACCCGCCAGCTGCCCAAGGTTCTTGGCGGCCTCGGCGTGGCCATCATCTCCACCTCCAAGGGTGTGATGAGCGACCGCGATGCCCGCAAGCAGGGCGTCGGCGGCGAAGTGCTCTGCTACGTCTACTGATAGGGAGGTCAACCCATGTCTCGTATTGGTAAAGCGCCGATTCCCGTCCCCAACGCGGTCACCGTCAGCCTCAACGGCCTCGACGTGACCGTGAAGGGGCCCAAGGGGGAATTGAGCCGCACCCTCCCCGATGGCGTCGCCATCGCCCAGGACGGCAACACCCTGGTGGTGAGCCCCGTTAACGGCAGCCGCCGCTCCCGGGAGCGCCACGGCCTCTGCCGCACCCTCGTGGCCAACATGGTCGAGGGCGTCAGCAACGGCTTCACCCGCAAGCTCGAGATCGTCGGCGTGGGCTACCGCGCCGCCGTCCAGGGCAAGAAGCTGGTGGTGAGCGCCGGCTACAGCCATCAGGTGGAGCTGGATCCCCCCGCGGGTGTCAGCTTCGCCGTCGACGGCAACACCACCGTGCTGGTGTCCGGTGCCGACAAGGAAGTTGTGGGCAACGAAGCCGCCAAGGTGCGCGCAATCCGTCCGCCTGAGCCCTACAAGGGCAAGGGCATCAAGTACGAGGGCGAACGCATCCTGCGCAAGGCCGGTAAGACCGGTAAGAAATGAGGTCTGCCTGAGCGTCGTTACCCAGTACTCCCATGTCGTCCCTTACTCGCAAGCAGCAGACCCAGAAGCGGCACCGCCGCCTGCGTCGCCATCTGGCCGGCACCGCGGTTCGTCCGCGGCTTGCCGTGTTCCGCTCCAACAATCACATCTACGCCCAGGTCATCGACGACGCGGCCCAGAACACCCTGTGTTCCGCCTCGACCGTCGACAAGGAGCTCCGCACCAGCCTCACGCTCGGCTCCAACTCCGACGCCTCCGTCGCTGTTGGTCAGCTGGTCGCCAAGCGGGCCCTTGCCAAGGGCATCCAGCAGGTGGTCTTCGATCGCGGCGGCAACCTGTACCACGGCCGGGTCAAGGCCCTGGCTGATGCCGCCCGGGAAGCGGGCCTTCAGTTCTGATCCCTGCTCTCACCATGACGGAAACCAACGATCAAGTTCAGTCCAACGCGGTGCCCGCCGCCTCCGACGTTCCCGCCGCGGCCGAAGGCCAGCAGGAGCGCCGTGGTGGCCGCGGTGACGGCAGGGGGGGTGGTGACCGCAAGGGCGGTCGAGGCCGCGACAACCGTCGCGGTCAGGAGCGCGACTCCGAATGGCAGGAGCGCGTGGTGCAGATCCGCCGGGTCTCCAAGACCGTGAAGGGCGGCAAGAAGATGAGCTTCCGGGCCATCGTCGTCGTCGGTAACGAGAAGGGCCAGGTGGGCGTGGGTGTCGGCAAGGCCGGCGATGTGATCGGCGCCGTCCGCAAGGGCGTGGCCGATGGCAAGAAGCACCTGGTGAAGGTGCCCCTCACCCGCCACTCTTCGATCCCCACCCTCGGCAACGGCCGGGACGGCGCCGCCAGCGTGCTGATCCGTCCGGCCGCCCCCGGTACGGGTGTGATCGCCGGTGGTTCGATCCGCACGGTGCTGGAGCTCGCCGGCATCAAGAACGTGCTGGCCAAGCGCCTGGGTTCCAAGACCCCCCTCAACAACGCCCGGGCCGCCGTGGATGCCCTCAACGGCCTGCGCACCCACAAGGAGACCGCCAAGGAGCGGGGCATCTCCCTCGAGCAGATCTACTCCTGAGGCCCGCCATGACGTCGCTCAATCTCCAGTCCCTCGCCCCCCAGAAGGGGGCCCGTCGCCGCAAGCTCCGCAAGGGCCGCGGCATCGCCGCCGGCCAGGGTGCCAGCTGCGGTTTCGGCATGCGCGGCCAGAAGTCCCGCTCGGGTCGTCCCACCCGTCCGGGCTTCGAGGGCGGCCAGATGCCCCTCTACCGCCGGGTGCCGAAGCTCAAGCACTTCACCCTGATCAACCCGACCAACTACACGGTGATCAATGTGGGCAAGCTCGCCGACCTCAAGGCCGGCAGCACCGTCAACATCGACACCCTGGTCAAAGAGGGCCTCGTCACCAGCCCCAAGCACCCCCTCAAGGTGCTCGGCAACGGTGAGCTGTCCGTGAAACTCACGGTCCAGGCTGCCGCCTTCACCGCCAGCGCCCGCGCCAAGATCGAGGCCGCCGGCGGCAGCGTCGAAGAGATCTGAGCCATCGGCCCGATCTCTCCCGTTCTTCAGACCCCTTAGGGTCAGAGCCGTCTGACAGTGCCATGGGCCCTGCAGGCGGCTTTTTTGTTCCGCTTTCTCCCCTCCACCGCCCCTCTTCGCCATGCTCGTCAGCCGGGGTCGCAACCCCAGTGCCGGAGAAATCCTCAGCCAGCTGATCCAGGCCAAGGGCCTGCGCGATCGCGTGCTGACCACCCTGGGCCTGCTGCTGCTGGTGCGCCTGGGGATCTACATCCCCGTGCCCGGCATCGATCGGGTCGCCTTCCAGGACTTCATCGCCCGCGGCGGCCAGCTGATCGGCTTTCTGGACATCTTCACCGGCGGCGGCATCTCCACCCTGGGGGTGTTCGGCCTGGGGATCCTGCCGTTCATCAACGCCTCGATCATCCTGCAGCTGCTCACCTCCGCCATCCCCCAGCTGGAGGATCTGCAGAAGAACGAGGGGGAGGCCGGCCGCCGCAAGATCGCCCAGTACACCCGCTACGTGGCCCTCGGCTGGGGCATCCTCCAGAGCGTGGTGTTCGCCCTGATCCTGCGGCCCTACGCCACCGCCGGCACGCCGGATCTCGTGTTCGTGATCCAGACCGCCGTGGCCCTGGTGACGGGCTCGATGGTGGTGATGTGGATCAGTGAGGTGATCACCGAGCGCGGCATCGGCCAGGGCGCCTCGCTGGTGATCTTCCTGAACATCGTGGCCACCCTGCCCCGGGCCCTGGGCTCCACCATCGAGCTGGCCCAGAGCGGTGACCGCAGCACGGTGGGCGGAATCGTGGTGCTGGTGCTGGTGTTCCTGGTCACGATCGTGGGCATCATCTTTGTGCAGGAGGGCAACCGCCGCATCCCGATCGTGAGCGCCAAGCGCCAGGTGGGCGGCGCCAACCTGCTGGCGGCGCGCCAGAGCTACCTGCCGCTCAAGCTCAATGCCGGCGGCGTGATGCCGATCATCTTCGCCTCGGCGGTGGTGTTCCTGCCGCTCACGATCGCCAACATGGCGAATGCCCCCTGGCTGATCAAGCTGGCCGGCTACCTCAGCCCCAACAGCAGCACCCCCTGGGTCTACGCGCTGGTGTATTTCGCCCTGATCGTGGGCTTCTCGTTCTTCTACGCCTCGCTCACGGTCAACCCGATCGACATCGCCACCAACCTCAAGCGCACCGGCGTGGCGGTGCCCGGCGTGCGGCCCGGCTCCGCTACGGCCCTCTACCTCTCCAGCGTGCAGAACCGGCTGACGCTCTTGGGCTCCCTGTTCCTCGGCGCCGTGGCGATCATCCCCTCGGCGGTGGAGTCGGCCACCCAGGTCAAGACGTTCCAGGGCCTGGGCGCCACCTCGCTGCTGATCCTGGTGGGCGTGGCGATCGACACCGCCAAGCAGGTGCAGACCTACGTGATCTCCCAGCGCTACGAGGGCATGGTGCGCCAGTGAGGCGTCGCCTCCGGGCCTGGCCCTTGGGCCGGGCCGTGGCGAACCCCTCCGGCGTGCCCATGTCCCGACTTCCTTTCTTCCCCCGATCCGTCTCCCCTATCGCGCCATGACGCAACGCCTTCTCTTCCTCGGCCCCCCCGGCGCCGGCAAGGGCACCCAGGCCCAGCGCCTCGCGGCCGCCCGCGGCCTGCTGCACCTCTCCACCGGCGATCTGCTGCGGGCCGAGGTCCAGGCCGGCAGTGCCCTCGGCCAGGAGGCGGAGGCCGTGATGGCCCGCGGTGAGCTGGTGAGCGATGCCCTGGTGCTGGCGATCGTGCGCAGCCGCCTCGAGCAGCAGCAGGCGGCCGGTGGCGGCGGCTGGCTGCTCGACGGCTTCCCGCGCAACCTGGCCCAGGCCGAGGCCCTCGGCCAGCTGCTCGACGATCTGGGCCAGCCGATCGAGCTGGTGGTGCTGATGGAGCTGGACGATGCGGTGCTGATCGAGCGCCTGCTCTCCCGCGGCCGCGCCGACGACAACGAGGCGGTGATCCGCCACCGTCTGGAGGTGTACCGCGAGCAGACCGCGCCCCTGATCGCCTACTACCGCGAGCGCCAGCTGCTCCAGGCCGTGGAGGCCGCCGGCACCGTGGAGGCGATCGAGACCCGGATCGCGGCCCTGCTCGCCTGAGCCGCCGGGACCATCGCGATTGACCTGTGTGATAAGGTCGTCGTTTGGAAATTCGGAGAGACCGCCCCCATGAAGGTGCGCGCCTCGGTCAAGAAAATGTGCGACAAGTGCCGGGTGATTCGCCGCCACGGCCGGGTGATGGTCATCTGCACCAACCCCAAGCACAAGCAGCGCCAGGGTTGATCCCCGGCTGAGCCTTGTCCGCCGGTCCGGCACTGCCGGGCCACCCCTGAGACCCGCCCCTTCCGCGGTCTCCCCTGGCCCCGACCCCATCGGGAGCCTCCCCTGAGCCCAACCTTGTCGTTGGCCTCCCCTCTGCCCACCCGATCGTTTTTTACGTGGCTCGGATTGCCGGTGTCGACATTCCTCGTGACAAGAGGATCGAGATTGCTCTCACCTATGTGTATGGGATCGGCCTGACCCGGGCCAAGAAGATCCTCGCCAAGACCGGCGTCAACCCCGACACCCGCGTCAAGGACCTCGACGACGCCGACGTGCAGAAGCTGCGCGGCGCCGCCGAGTCCTTCACCCTCGAGGGTGACCTGCGCCGCCAGGAGGGCATGGCCCTCAAGCGCCTGCAGGACATCGGCTGCGTTCGCGGCCGTCGCCACCGCGCCGGTCTGCCCGTCCGCGGCCAGCGCACCCGCACCAACGCCCGCACCCGCCGCGGAGCCCGTAAGACCGTGGCCGGTAAGAAGAAGTAAGCCCTTCTTGCATCACCTTCGCCCTGCCGCCGCAGTGCCTTCCGGGCACCGGGCGTCACCAGGGCGATTCCCCTGTCAGTCCCCCGATCACCTCCCTGCCTTCGCAGGGCTTACTCCATGGCCAAGCCCGCCAAGAAATCCGGCGCCAAGAAGACGAAGCGCAATGTGCCCAACGGTGTGGCGCACATCCAGAGCACCTTCAACAACACGATCGTGTCGATCACCGACACGGCCGGCGAGGTGATCTCCTGGTCCTCCGCCGGTGCCAGCGGCTTCAAGGGCGCCCGTAAGGGCACCCCCTTCGCCGCCCAGACCGCCGCCGAAGCGGCCGCCCGCCGTGCCCTCGAGCAGGGCATGCGCCAGATCGAAGTGCTGGTGCGTGGTCCCGGTTCCGGCCGTGAGACCGCCATCCGTGCCCTGCAGGTGGCTGGCCTGGAGATCACCCTGATCCGCGACGTCACCCCGCTGCCCCACAACGGCTGCCGCCGCGCCAAGCGTCGCAGGGTCTGATCCGACGCCCTTGCGCCCAGCGCACCGCGGCCCATCCCCCGGCCGGGCCCTATCCATACTTTCCGAGCTTCAGACCGTGCTGCAGTACCAGATCGATCGGGTCGAGCATCAGATCGCCGACGACCGCTCCCAGACGGGCGTCTTCGTGATCGGGCCCCTGGAAAGGGGCCAGGCCATCACCCTCGGCAACTCCCTGCGTCGCGTGCTGATGGGAGCCCTGGAGGGCAGCGCCATCACCGCCGTTCGCATCGCCGGTGTGAACCACGAGTACGCCACCGTGCCGGGCGTGCGTGAAGACGTGCTCGACATCCTGCTGAACTGCAAGGACGTCACCGTCCACAGCCGCAGCCGCGAGCTGGAGATCGGCCGTCTGGTGGTCAACGGCCCCGCCACCGTGACCGCCAGCGACCTGCAGTTCTCCTCCCAGGTGCAGGTGATCGACCCCGAGCGGCCGATCGCCACCGTGGCCGAGGGCCACAGCCTGGAACTGGAAGTGCACGTGGAGCGGGGCGTCGGCTACCGCCCCGTGGATCGCCGCCACGAGGACAGCAGCGCCATCGACCTGCTGCAGATCGATGCCGTGTTCATGCCGGTGCGCCGCGCCAACTACACGGTGGATGAGACCGCCGTGGGCGAGGGCGGTTCCGCCCGGGAGCGTCTGCGCCTGGAAATCCAGACCGATGGCTCCGTCACCCCCGACGACGCCATGGCCCAGGCGGCCAACCAGCTGATCGCCCTGTTCCAGCCCCTGGCCAGCCTGACCGTGGTCGATGAGCCCGGCCTGGAACCCGAGCCCTCCGCCGAGGCCCAGATTCCTCTCGAGGAACTGAACCTCTCCGTGCGCGCCTACAACTGCCTGAAGCGCGCCCAGGTCAACTCCGTGTCCGACCTGATGGGCTTCAGCTACGAGGACCTGCTGGAGATCAAGAACTTCGGCTCCAAATCAGCTGATGAGGTGATCGAGGCCCTTGAGCGCATCGGCATCTCCCTGCCCCAGAGCCGCACCAGCGCCTGATTCCGCGTCGTCCCACGCGTTATCCCCATACCCGCTTCACCGCTTTCCTCCCATGCGCCACCAGTGCCGAGTCCCCCTGCTGGGACGCCCCGCCGACCAACGCAAGGCCCTGCTGCGGGGTCTGACCACCCAGCTGATCCGCGAGGGTCGCGTCACCACCACCAAGGCCCGCGCCAAGGCCCTGCGTGACGAGGCCGAGCGCATGATCTCCCTGGCCAAGGAGGGCAGCCTCGCCGCCCGCCGCCGCGCCATCGGCTACATCTACGACAAGCAACTGGTGCACGCCCTGTTCGACAAGGCCCAGGAGCGTTACGGCGACCGCAACGGCGGCTACACCCGCATTATCCGCACGGTGCCCCGCCGCGGCGACAACGCCGAGATGGCGATCATCGAGCTGGTCTGAGCCGCTGGGCCGAGGCCCGCGCCCCATCCGCTCCCTGCCGCGATGGCCCTTGGGCCCATCGCGGCTTTTTTATGGCCAGGGTGTCCCCTGGCCGCCGGCCGCCCCGCGGCCCCTGGCCCTTCGCCCCGCCGTCCATGCCGTCCCTGGACCCCGCCTCGGCCGCTCCGGCTCCTGGGGGTGGCCCCCTGCGCCGGGTGGCCCTCTGCCTCCAGTACGACGGCGCCGCCTACTGCGGATGGCAGCGCCAGCCCCGCGACCCCAGCGTGCAGGAGACCCTCGAGGCGGCGATCGCCCAGCTGGATCCGCAGCGGCCGGTGCTGGCCGTGGCGGCCGGCCGCACCGACAGCGGCGTCCATGCCGCCGGCCAGGTGGTGCACTTCGAGGCGGCCGGCCCGATCCCCGCCCAGCGCTGGGCGGCGGCCCTGAACGGCCGCCTGCCCGCCAGCATCCGGGTGCGGGCCGCCGCCGCTGTGCCCTCCGACTGGCATGCCTGCTTCTCGGCCACCTACCGCCGCTACCGCTACACCCTCCACAACGCCCGGGTGCCCAACCTGTTCCTGGCCCCCTGGAGCTGGCACCGCTACCAGGTGCGCCTGGATGAGGGCCTGATGCGCCGGGCCCTGGAGGGGATGCTGGGCGAGCACGACTTCGCCGCCTTCGAGCGGGCCGGCAGCAGCCGCTCCCACTCGCGCACCACCCTGCAGGAGGTGAGCGTGGAGCGCTGCGGCGATCTGATCACGGTGGAACTCCAGGCCAGCGGCTTCCTCTACGGGATGGTGCGGCTGGTGATGGGGCAGCTGGTGGCCCTGGGGGAGGGGCGCCTGGCCCTGGTGGACTTCGAGCGGCGCTGGCGCAGCCGCGCCCGCTCGGAGGTGAAGGAGGCGGCACCGCCCCAGGGCCTCTGCCTGCTGCGGGTGGGCTATCCCCGCGCGGTGTTCCCTCGAACCGCCTGGTACGATGGTCAACCGCGGTATTTGCTGGAGTGCTCTGATCCTCCAGCCGCCGGAGCGCCCCAGCCGCAAGGCTGAAGGCTCCGGCGCCGGGAGGCCAGAGCACCCTGCCCCTGCTGACCGCTGCGGGCAGTTTCTCCCCAGAACCCGGCCAGGATCGCGATCCCGGCCGGCCTCGTCGCCCCTTCTCCAGGTGCTCGCCACCGAAGAGGTAAGGTCGTTTCACGAGCTTCTGACACCCGAGCGATCGGGTGCCCCTGCCGTTCCCCTGTCCAGCCCCGTCGGCCGGGACCCCGATCCGCCTGGTTTCCAGCGCAGATCCGTCCAGCCACGGCGCGCTACCCGATCCGGCCCGCCGGCGCGATGAACAAGACTCTCGTTCCCCCTCAGGATCCCGCCTCCCGCCAGTGGTATCTGGTGGATGCGGCGGATCAGACCCTCGGTCGCCTCGCCAGTGAAGTGGCCTCCGTGCTGCGGGGCAAGAACAACCCCAACTACGCCCCCCACATCGACGCGGGTGACTTCGTCGTGGTGATCAACGCCGACAAGGTGCGGGTGAGCGGCAACAAGAACACCCAGAAGGTGTATCGCCGCCACTCCGGCCGGCCCGGCGGCATGAAGACCGAGACCTTCGCCCACCTGCAGGCCCGCCTGCCGGAGCGGATCATCGAGAAGGCCGTCAAGGGCATGCTCCCCCACAACGCCCTCGGCCGTCAGCTGTTCCGCAAGCTCAAGGTCTACAAGGGCGCCGAGCATCCCCACGCCGCCCAGCAGCCCCAGGTTCTCGCCCTCGATCCCGCCGCCTCCGCCCAATGAGCACCAACAAAGTCGTCTACTGGGGAACCGGCCGCCGCAAGACCGCCGTCGCCCGTGTCCGCGTTGTTCCCGGCACCGGCACCGTGACCATCAACGGTCGCCCCGGTGACAACTACCTCAACTACAACCCCGTCTACCTGGCGGCCGTCAAAGCCCCCCTGCAGACCCTGGGTCTCGAGGCCGAGTACGACCTGCTGGTGAACGTGCGCGGCGGCGGCCTCACCGGCCAGGCCGATGCCATCAAGCAGGGCGCCGCCCGGGCCCTGTGCGACCTCTCGCCTGAGAACCGCAAGCCACTCAAGACCGAAGGGCACCTCAGCCGTGACCCGCGCGCCAAGGAGCGTCGCAAGTACGGCCTGAAGAAAGCCCGCAAGGCTCCCCAGTTCTCCAAGCGCTGATTGCCGGTCTTCTCCGTTATCAGCTCCATATTCAGCCGTACCCCGCCATGCCGAAGGCCGACATCCATCCCACCTGGTATCCCGATGCCAAGGTGATCTGCAACGGAGAGGTGGTGATGACCACCGGCTCCACCAGCCCCGAGCTGCACGTCGACGTGTGGAGCGGCAACCACCCCTTCTATACCGGTACCCAGAAGATCCTGGACACCGAGGGTCGGGTGGACCGCTTCATGCGCAAGTACGGCATGGCCGGCGCCAGCGATGCCAAGGCGGCCGAGGCCAAGCCCGAAGCCAAGCAGGACGCGGCCAAGGCCGAGGCCTGATCCCCTTCTGCAGCTGTTTTCCAGCCCTTCGGCCGGGTGCTCACGGGCATCCGGCTTTTTGCTGTCACCCGCCACTCCGCCATGGATGCCACGTTCCTGCGCGACCGGCTGGATACCGCTTGCCGCACCTTCGAGACCCTGGAGCGCCAGCTGGCCGATCCCGCCGTGGCGGCCGATCCGGCCCAGCTGGAGCCCCTGGCCCGGGAGCGCTCCCGGCTCGAGCCCCTGGTACTTGGCTACCGCGACCTCCAGGAGCTGCAGCGCCAGGAGCTGGAGGTGCGCCAGTTGCTCCGGGACCACCGCGGCGAGCTGGAGATGGAGGCCCTGGCCCAGGCCGAGCTGGCCGAGCTGGCCGAACGCAGCGCCGCCCTCACCGAGCAGCTCACCCTGGCCCTGCTGCCCCGCGATCCCCGCGACGAGCGCAGCGTGATGCTGGAGATCCGCGCCGGCGCCGGCGGCGATGAGGCCGCCCTCTGGGCCGGGGACCTGGCCCGCATGTACGAGCGCTATGCCCAGAGCGTGGGCTGGAACGTGCAGCCCGTCAGCGCCTCGGAGGCCGAGCTGGGCGGCTACAAGGAGCTGATCCTGGCCATCCGGGGGGAGGGCGTCTACAGCCAGCTGAAGTACGAGGCGGGCGTGCACCGGGTGCAGCGGGTGCCGGTCACCGAATCCCAGGGCCGGGTGCACACCTCCACCGCCACGGTGGCGGTGATGCCGGAGGCCGATCCGGTGGAGGTGCAGATCGACCCCACCGACCTGGAGATCAGCACCGCCCGCTCCGGCGGCGCCGGCGGCCAGAACGTCAACAAGGTGGAGACGGCGGTGGACCTGTTGCACAAGCCCACCGGCATCCGCGTCTTCTGCACCCAGGAGCGCTCCCAGCTGCAGAACCGGGAGCGGGCGATGGAGATCCTGCGGGCCAAGCTCTACGAGCGGGAGCTGGCGGCGGCCAACGCCCAGCAGCGCTCGGCCCGCCTGGCCCAGGTGGGCAGCGGCGACCGCAGCGAGAAGATCCGCACCTACAACGTCAAGGACAACCGCACCACTGACCACCGGCTGGGCCGCAACTTCTCGCTCGAGCCGGTGCTGCAGGGCCAGCTTGCCGAGCTGATCGGCGCCTGCGTGGCGGCGGACCAGCAACGCCAGCTGGAGGAGCTGGCCGAACAGGCCGCCGGCGCCGGCGGCTGAGCGGGCCTGAGGCGGGGGCGGCTGGGCGCCTCAGGCCGCCCCCAGCATGTACTTCTCCCAGTCGCCGTGCTGGCCCGCCTCCATCTGGCGGGTGGCCTCGAACACCAGGCTGCTGCTGGGGCGGTGCGGGGTGCAGGCCAGCACCATGCCGGCCTCCCGCGGCGTGCGGCTGCCCTTGTGCACATTGCAGCGCAGGCAGGCCGTGGTCACGTTCTCCCACACGTCCTGGCCGCCGCGGCTGCGGGGGATCACGTGGTCGATCGACAGGGGCTCGCCGCTGCGGCCGCAGTACTGGCAGCGGTGGCCGTCGCGGTGGAACACGTTGCGGCGGGTGAGCGGCAGCGGCCGGTAGGGCACCCGCACGAACTGGCGCAGCCGGATCACCGTGGGCTGGCGCAGGCCGGGCCGCAGGCTGCGGCTGGGGTGGTGTTCCAGCCCCTCGGCCTTGCCCTTGAGCAGCATCACCGTGGCGCGGCGCCAGGTGGTGATGTTCAGCGGCTCGTAGGACGCATTCAGAACGAGAACGTGGCCCATGCCAGCCCCCTGGTTCCACGGCATGCTATCGGGGTGGAGCCGGCGCGTCCGCCCCTGACGGCCTGCCTGCGCTGCCTGCCCGGATGTCCGAACCCTTCCCCACGCCCCCATCCGCCGCCGCCGGCTCGCTCACCCCGGCCGCGCCGCGCCTTCCCGGCCGCTTGCCCGACCTCTGGGCCCATCCCCGCCAGCGCGCCTGGGTGGAGGTGGACGAGGCGGCGATCACGGCCAATGCCCGCGCCCTGCGGGCCACCCTGGCGCCGGGCACGGAGCTGATGGCGGTGGTCAAGGCCGACGGCTACGGCCATGGGGCCCTGCCCGTCGCCCGCGCCGCCCTGGCCGGCGGGGCCCGCTGCTTCGGGGTGGCCACCCTTCAGGAGGGCCTGGAGCTGCGCCAGGCCGGCATCGAGGCACCCGTGCTGGTGCTCGGCAACCTCACCCAGCCCGAGGAGCTGCGGGCCTGCCTGCACGGGCAGCTGATGCCCACCCTCAGCGGCATGCGCGAGGCCCTGCTCTGCCAGAACATCGCCGCCGGCAGCGGCCGCGCCATGGCCGTCCACCTCAAGCTCGACACCGGCATGGCCCGGCTCGGTGCGGACTGGCAGCAGGGGCCCCGCCTGGTGGAGGCCATCGCCGGCCTCGACGCGGTGCAGCTGGCCGGCACCTACTCCCACCTGGCCGCCGCCGATGCCCCGGAGGGCGACGATGGCCTCACCCGCCTGCAGCAGCAGCGCTATGAGGAGGTGCTCCGGGCCCTGGCGGACCGGGGCCTGGCCCCCGGAGCGCGCCACCTGGCCAACTCGGCGGGCACCCTGCGCAGCCCCGCCCTCCACTTTGATCTGGTGCGGGTGGGCCTGGCCCTCTACGGCCACCGCCCCGGCGCCCACCTGGGCGGCGCCCTGCCCCTGCAGCCGGCAATGCGGGTGAGGGCGCGGGTGAGCCTGATCCGCGAGGTGCCCGCCGGGGTGGGGGTCAGCTATGGCCATCGCTTCATTACCCGCCGGCCCAGCCGCCTGGCGGTGGTGGGCATCGGCTACGCCGACGGCGTGCCGCGCCTGCTCTCCGACCGGCTGGAGGTGCTGTTCGGCGGGCGGCGGCTGCGCCAGGTGGGGGCGATCACCATGGACCAGCTGGTGCTCGATGCCACCGACGTGCCGGAGCTGGATGTGGGCGGCGTCGTGACGCTGCTGGGGGAGGAGGGGGCGGACGCCATCGGCCCCGAGGTCTGGAGCGAGACCTGCGGCACCATTCCCTGGGAGATCCTCTGCGGCTTCAAGCACCGGCTGCCGCGCCTGGCGGTGGACGGGGCCGAGGGCTGATAGGCTTTGCGGGCCGCTGGAGAGGTGGCTGAGTGGTTGAAAGCGGCTCCCTGCTAAGGAGTTACAGGAGGCAACTTCTGTCGAGGGTTCGAATCCCTCCCTCTCCGTTCCAGCCCTGAACTCAGGGCTTCATTCCCCCGCCGGAGCCGGCGCGCCAGCCTCGCCCGCTGGTCCGTAGGGCTCCACCGCAGGGGCCTCAAGCCGGCAGGTGGCGGCCAGGGCCCGGGTCAGGTCCGGCAACAGGGTCTCGTCCTGGGCGCGCTCGGCGCCCTCGCTGAAGATCACCAGCAGGAAGGGCCGATGGCCCGCCAGTTCCACGTAGGCGGCGTCGTGGTGGGCCTGGGTCATCCAGCCGGCCTTGCTCCACAGCCGCGCCTCCAGCGGCAGGCCGCCGCCGATGAAGCCATCCACCTGGTTCTCGGGATCGGCGGCCCGCTCCTCCGGATCCAGGGAGCGGGCCAGCAGCTCCTGCATGCGGACGCAGGCCGGCGGCGATACCAGCGCCCCCGCCATCACCCCGTGCAGCACCCGGGCGGTGAGGTCGGTGCTGAGGCGGTTGCGGTTCTGCAGTTCCTCCCCATAGGACTGGCGCTCGCGGCCGTAGGGGCCGTCGCCCCAGGTCTTCTGGCAGGCGTTGCAGCCGTCCCACTCGGGCCAGCCCAGACCCTCGAACCACCGGTTCATCAGCTGGCGCTGCGCACTCCACTGGGCGAAGGCGGCGGGCGGCAGCTCCGGGCCGCTGCTGGTGCCGCTGAGCAGGTCCACCACCAGGCCGGTGGCGTCGTTGCTGGAGTCGCGGATCATGTCGGCCAGGGCGCGGCGCAGCTCCGGGCCCTCCTCGATCAGCTGGCGCTGCAGCCAGGCCTCCGCGGCCACCAGGTATAGCAGCTTCACCACGCTGGCGGGATAGCGGGGCCGATCGCCGTTCCAGGCGGCCCCGGCCACGGGCCGCCGCCAGAAGCCAGCGGCATCGAAACCGCTGCTGGCGCCGGCGGCGCTCTGACGCAGGGAGCCGTCGTAGCGCAGCCAGGTCACCGAGAGCTGCCGGCCCAGGCCCGGGCGGCCCTGGGCCTCGAGGGCGCCGATCTGATCGGCGAGGATCCGCTGCATGGCCCCATCCGGGCTGTAGAACCCCATCGCGGCCCCTGCTGGCAATGGCGAGATTAGGCAACCCGGCCCTGGCTGAGCTCGGCCAGCCGGCCGCCCCCGAGCTGCTGCGCCCCGGCAGCCGCTGGCGCCTGGTCGCTCCGGTGGACCTGCGCAGCAGTCCCCGGGGCCCAGGGCTGGCCACCCAGGCCGCGGCGGGGCGCAGCCTGCAGGTGCTGGAGGCCCCCGGGGGCTCCGGCGGCTCCCTGGCCCCGGGCCGCCTGCGGGTGCGCCTGCTGGAGGACGGCTATCCCGGCTGGCTGGGGCCCGAGGAGCTGCTCGGCATCGCCTTTGCCACCGGCCCCCACCGCCCCCGCCTGCTGGCGGCGCCCGCCATCACCGCGCGGCTGCCCCGGGTGCTGGCCTTCGCCGCGGCGGCCCGGCAGCGGCCCAACCGCTACCTCTGGGGCGGCAGCCTCGGGCCCGACTTCGACTGCTCCGGCCTGCTCCAGACGGCCTACGCGGCCGCCGGTGTGTGGATCCCCCGCGATGCCTACCAGCAGGAGCGCTTCTGCCAGCCCGTGGCGGTGCGGCCCGGCCACTACGCCCTGCTGCGGCCCGGCGACCTGATCTTCTTCGGCAAGCCCCAGCGCTGCAGCCATGTGGGCCTCTACCTGGGCCAGGGCCGCTATCTGCACAGCTCCGGCCGCGAGCACGGGCGTGACGGCCTGGGCGTCGACAGCCTCGATCCCCAGGTGACCGATCCGGTGTCGGTGCACTACCGGCAGGAGCTGCGGGGCGCCGGGCGGGTGGTCCGTTGCCATGACGGCACCCCCCTTCCCTAAGTTGCTGCGGCAGTGGCTCCGATCCGGCCGCCCCCGATGACTGAGCCTCCCCCGCACCCGCCCAGCCCCGCCACCCTGGCCGACACCGCGCCGGAGCTCTCGGTGGTGGTGCCCCTCTACAACGAGGCCGAGAGCCTGCCGCTGCTGGTGGAGAAGCTGCTGGCGGCCCTGCGGCCCCTGGGCCGCAGCTACGAGCTGGTGCTCGTCGACGACGGCTCCAGCGACGGCACGGCCGCGGTGCTGAAGCAGCTGGCGCCGGCCACCCCCGAGCTGGTGGCGGTGCTGCTGCGCCGCAACTACGGCCAGACCCCGGCCATGGCGGCTGGCTTCGACGCCAGCCGCGGCGCCGTGATCGTGACCCTCGACGGCGACCTGCAGAACGATCCGGCCGACATCCCGATGCTGCTGGCCGAACTGGAGCGGGGCTTCGACCTGGTGAGCGGCTGGCGCCACCAGCGCCAGGACAACGCCGTGAGCCGCCTTCTGCCCTCCAAGGTCGCCAACCGCCTGATCGCCCGCGTCACCGGCGTGCGCCTGCACGACTACGGCTGCTCGCTCAAGGCCTACCGCCGCGAGCTGGTGGAGGACATGAACCTCTACGGCGAGCTGCACCGCTTCCTGCCGGCCCTGGCCTTCATCGAGGGGGCGCGGATCAGCGAGGTGAAGGTGAACCACAACGCCCGCCAGTTCGGCCAGAGCAAGTACGGCCTCGATCGCACCTTCCGGGTGCTGATGGACCTGCTCACGGTGTGGTTCATGAAGCGCTTCCTGACCCGGCCGATGCACGTCTTCGGCTTCTGGGGGCTGGCGTCGATCGCCTTCGGGCTGGTGCTCAGCCTCTACCTCGTGGCCGAGAAGCTGTTCGCCGACGCCGACATCGGCAACCGCCCCCTGTTGATGGTGGCGGTGCTGGCCCTGATCGCCGGGGTGCAGCTGTTCTGCTTCGGTCTGCTGGCGGAGCTGCAGATGCGCACCTACCACGAGAGCCAGGGCCGGCCGATCTACAGGGTGCGCGAGACGTTGCGGGGCAGCCTCGGCGGCTGAGCACCCGCCGCCGGCGCCTGGCTGCGGCCGCGGAAGGCCTCCATGGCCCGGGCCGCCAGCCCCGCCACCACCGGATCGGCATCCCGCAGGCCCCGCTGCACCAGCGGCAGGGTGGCCCGATCGCCCCAGGCGACGCAGCGGGCCAGGGCGCGGCGGCGGGCCACGCCCGCGGCGGCGTAGTCGGCCTGGAGCTGGTGCAGCAGGGCGGCGCGGCTGCGGGCGTCGTGGGGGGGCTGCAGGTGCAGCTGCTCCGCGCCCAGCTGCTGCAGGCTCGGCCGATCCAGGGGCCAGGCCAGGGCGAGCTCTGGACCCGAAGGGCCGTCCTTCGGCGCGGCCGGACCCGCTGCGGCCGCGCCGCCGGCGTCAGCCCCGGCGTCGGCGCTGGCCGCCCCGCTGCCGCCCCCCGCGACCAGGGCCATCTGGGTGCGGTTCAGGGCGGCCACGGCCGCGGCGTCGGTGGAGTGGATCAGTGCCGGCCGGCGCCGGCCCAGCAGCCAGGCGGCCACCAGCACAGCGGAGACGACGGCGCCACCGAGGGCCTGGGACATGGCGAATACCGGGACGCGGGGATGGGGTGAATGGGATGCGGTGGGAGCGCGGATTGGCCCGCGGCCGGATCGCGGATTGAACTTTTATGTCGCCACCCAAGCCGCCCAAGAGCAGCTCTGGAGGTGATCCGTACAGTGCCGACGGTAGCTGTATTGGCCCACGCTGATGACCGGAGATTTCGCCGCCGCCTGGTTGCCCTCGGTGTTCGTGCCCCTCGTTGGGTTGCTCGGCCCCGCGGTGGCCATGGCCCTGCTGTTCAACGTGGTTGAAGCCCGCGACTGATCCGCCGCGCGTCCAGCCCCAGCCAACCGACTTTCCTCCACCGATGACCGTGACCCCCGTCGCCGACCCGACCGTCGGCAATCTGGCCACCCCCGTCAACAGCAGCTACTTCTCCAAGGCGTTCCTGAACGCCCTGCCGGCCTACCGCCCCAGCCTGTCGCCCAACCGCCGCGGCCTGGAGATCGGTGCCGCCCACGGCTTCTTCATCTACGGGCCCTTCGCCATCACCGGCCCCCTCCGCAACACCGACTACGCCAGCACCGCCGGCCTGCTCGCCGCCATCGGCCTGGTGTCGATCCTCACCGTGGCGCTGTCCCTCTACGGCACCGCCGGCACCGGCCCCAGCGTCCAGCCCGCTGACGCCACCATCGACAACCCCCCGGCCGACCTGTTCACCAAGGCCGGCTGGGCCGAGTTCGCCAGCGGCTTCTGGCTGGGTGGCACCGGCGGCGCCGCCTTCGCCTGGTTCCTGGCCGGCACCTCGGTGGTGGCTCCCCTGGTGAAGATCGCCGGTGGCGTCTGGAGCGTGGGCTGAGTCCAGCCTGCAGGCCTTCCCTGACCCCGAGCCCATGTTGAGAACCCCGCTGCGGCGGGGTTTTTTCATGGCCGTGGCCCCGGCATCCCCCTTGCACTCTGTGTCGCGGTGCCCCGGCGGGGCTGCGCAGCCGTGCCAGCTGCGCTACAGCGGGCGGAGCTTGTGTGCGCTGCGATGACTCGCCGGCTGCTGAGGGACCTGCTCGGCGAGCGGCGCCGCGGCGGCGAGCGGCGGCAGCGGCAGCAGTCCTGCGAGGACCAGACCCTGCTGGAGGGGCCCTCGCAGCGGGACGGTTCCTCCCGCCGCAGCGAGCCGAACCGGCGTGCCCACCGGCGGCGGCTGGCCCCGATCGGAGCCGCTGCGGTGCGCGGTGTGCTGGTGCTCGAGGATGGCCAGGAGTTGTGCGGCAGCCTCTGGGACCTCAGTGAGGGCGGCCTCTGCCTGGCGGTGCAGGGGCACCTCTCGGCCAGCTGCGGTGCCTGCGGCCAGGTGTTGCTCTACGACCCGGTGGGCCCCGAGAGCGTGAGTCTGGCGGTGGAGATCCGCTGGCTGGGCAGCAAGAGCCACGATGCCTTCCTCGGCCTCTGCTTCAGCGGCAGCGCCCAGCTGCCCGCGGCCACCTTCCTCGACGCCTACCTCGACAACCACTGGAGCGACGAGGGGCCCGGGGCCTAGGCCGTGGGCGCCTGCTGCCGTTGCCCCGCCGCCGCGGCATCGTCTCGCGTGCGCGCGACGTAGGCGATGAACGCCTCGGGGGACAGGGGCTTGGCGAACAGATAGCCCTGGATCTCATCGCAGCCCTGCCGCTCCAGGAAACGCCGCTCCGTGAGGCATTCCACCCCCTCGGCCAGGGTGCGGATGCCCATGCCCCGCGCCATGTTGACGATCCCCGTCACGATGGCGCGGGCATCGGCGTTCACGTTCAGGTCGCGGATGAAGGAGGCGTCGATCTTGAGCTTGTAGACCTTGAGCTGGCGCAGGTTGCTCAGCGAGGAATACCCCGTGCCGAAGTCGTCGATGGCGAAGCGGATGCCGAGCTGGTCGAGCTGGTGGATGGTGCGCCGGGCGCCTGCCGGGTTTTCCATCGTGGCCGTCTCGGTGAGTTCGAGCTCCAGCAGATCGGCGGGCACGCCGGCCCCGGCCAGCAGGGCGACGGTCTGCTCGGCCAGATCTGCCTGGCGGAACTGCAGCGCCGAGAGATTCACGGCGATGCGGGGCGGCGCCTGGCCCGCGTCGATCCACTGCTGCAGCTGGTGGATCGCCTCCTCCAGCACCCAGCGGCCGATCGGCAGGATCAGCCCGTTGCGCTCCGCCACGGGGATGAACTCCGCCGGCGAGATCGGGCCCAGCTCCGGATGCTGCCAGCGCAGCAGGGCCTCCGCCCCGAGCACCACCCCCGTGGCGGTGTCGACCTGGGGTTGGTACACCACCCGGAATTCGCCGCGCTCCAGGGCGAAGCGCAGGGCGTTGGAGAGCTGCATGGTGCGGGCCGTGCGGGCCTGCAGCTCGTCGGTGAAGAAGCGGTAGCCGTTGGGCTGCCCCTGCTTCACGTCGTGGAGGGCCAGGCTCGCCTTGCGGGCCAGCAGGTCGCGGTCGCGGCCGTCGTCCGGGGCCATGGCGATCCCCACCGAGGCGGTCACGACCACCTCATGGCCGTCGTCGTGCCAGGCCTCGGCCACGGCGCCCTGCAGCGTGGTGGCCAGGATCGCCGCGTCGCGCGCCTTGAGCTTCGGCAGCACGATCAGGAATTCATCGCCCCCCACCCGGGCGATCACATCGGAGTTGCGCAGGCTGCGGCGCAGCCGCTGGGCCGTCTCCACCAGCAGCCGGTCGCCGGCCTCGCTGCCCAGGGAGTCGTTGATCACCTGGAAGTGATCCAGGTTGAGCAGCATCACCGCCACCGGCTCCTGCTCCCGCAGGCAGCTGTTGAGCACGAACTGGAACTCCTGGTTGAGCAGGTCGCGGTTGGCCAGGCCCGTGAGCTGGTCGAAGTGGGCGAGGCGCTCCACTTCCCGTTCCGCCTGTTTGCGGGAGGTGATGTCGCGGGAGACGCCGTGGAATTCCGGCCGGCCGCTGGAGCCCTGCGGCACCAGGCTGATCGAGCTCTCCACCCACACGGTGCGGCCATCGCGGCGGCGCAGCTGCATCTCCTCGAGCGGCAGGCTGATCGGGCTGGCTCCGCGGCCCCGCTCCTGCCAGCGGCGGTAGTCGAGCTGGCGCTGCTGCCGCCAGAGCCGGAACCGGGGGCCGTAGGCCCGCAGCGGCAGCTCCCGCAGCACCGCCTCGGGCCCATAGCCCCAGAGCTGCTGCACCGAGGGGCTGAAGTAGAGCGGCCTCAGGCTCGGCGCCTCGATCCGCCAGACCACGTCGTTGATGGTTTCGGTGAGTTCCCGGTACTGGCGCTCGCTCTGCAGCACCGCCGCGCGCAGCTGCTCCTGTTCGGCCTCGAAGGCGAAGCGATCCAGGGCCAGTTCCAGGTCCGTGGCCATGTCGAGCAGCAGCCGCTGCACGCTGGCGGTGAAGGCGTTGGCCTCCGACGCATAGAGGGTGAGGGCTCCGATGCCGGTTCCCCCCCGGTGCAGTGGCAGGGAGGCCGAGGCCTTCCAGCCGAACTGCTCACCCCGGCCATGCCAGGGGGCGGTGGCCGGATCGTGCTGGTAGTCCTGGCACCAGAAGGGCCGGTCCTCACGGATCGAGAGGCCGGTGGGACCCTGGCCGTAGGGGCTGTCGGCCGCGATCGAGATCTGGATGTCGGTGAGATAGTCGGTGCCCACGCCGGCCCAGGCCTGGGGTTTCACCTGCCCGCTGGCCGGATCCACCAGGCCGATCCAGGCCATGCGCAGCACCCCGCTGCTGATCGCCTCGTCGCAGATGCGCTGCATCAGCTCGGCCTCGCTGCGGCTGGCGAGGATGGCGTCGTTGCAGCGGCTGAGGATGGCGTAGAAGCGGATCTGGCGCTGCAGTTCCTCCAGGGCGATCTTGCGCTCGTGAATGTCGCGGGAGAGCACCACATAGGTGTCTGGAGTGCCGGGACCGCCGGGCTTTCTGGCCACGGACACTTCAAACCAGCGCTCCCCCTCCGGCAGCGGCAACAGGATCTGGTGGCCCCTGGCGCTGCCCCGCCGATCGGCCTCGGCCAGGGCCTCCAGGCAGGTGGCGGCGGCGGCGGGCGGCATCACCTCGTGCACGCTGCGGCCGAGCAGCAGCTCCCGCTGGGCCACCAGTTGCTCGGGGTCCTGGGCCTGCACGGCCAGGTAGCGCCCCTGGCGATCCATCTCGAACAGCAGGTCGGGGATGGCCTGCAGGGTGGCGAGGGCCTGCGCTTCGCTGCGCTGCAGCGCCTGGTCGCGTCGGTGCAGGCGGCGCCGCAGCTGCACGTTCCAGCCGAGCAGGCCGGCAGCGAGCAGCGCCAGGCCGACGCTCAGGGGGAGCGCGCCGGCTGGATCGCGGCGCTGGCTGGGCAGGGACTGGGCGGGAACGGCCTCGGCGGCCAGGCCTGGGCCGGGCAGGACCTTCCGGCCCACCTCCCCGCCGGCCAGGGCCAGGAATCCGAGCAGCAGCAGCCGTGGCACTCCTGCCGCACGCCGGCGGGGAGGTGGTCGCCCGGGAGCCCGTGCTGCTGGCCCCATCTCAGCCCCCGCGGCGGGGCTGCCGCTGGCCTGGGGTGGGCTGGGTCGCCGGGGTGCCCATGGGCTGGAGGGTCATGGGCGTTACGGCCTCGGCTGGGTGTACGCAGGCCCGCAGGGGACCTTCAAGCTAGCCACGGTCCCTGGCGAGGGAATCCCGGCTTCAGAGGGGCAGCTGCAGGAAGGCCTCGTTGGTCATCGCCCTGCCGATCCAGTAGCCCTGGATCTCATCGCAGCCGGCCCGGCGCAGCAGCTCCAACTGCTGGGGCGTCTCCACCCCCTCGGCGAGCGTGCGCATGCCCATCGTGCGGGCCAGGTTGATGATCGTGAGCACGATCGCCCGGTCATCCGCGTCGCTCTCCAGGCCGCGCACGAACGACTGGTCGATCTTGAGCTTGTGGGCGCGGATGCGCTTGAGATAGCTCAGCGACGAATAGCCCGTGCCGAAGTCGTCGATCGCCAGCTGGATGCCCTCGTTGAACAGGCGATCCATCAGCAGCACCGCCCGCTCGGGATTGTCCAGCGTCACCGATTCGGTGAGTTCCAGCTCCAGGCGCGCGGGGGGCAGCCGTTCCTCGGCCAGCAGCCGCA
Organism: Vulcanococcus limneticus LL; assembly: GCF_943369875.1. Lineage (GTDB taxonomy): Bacteria > Cyanobacteriota > Cyanobacteriia > PCC-6307 > Cyanobiaceae > Vulcanococcus > Vulcanococcus limneticus_A. Next base: position 36,313 of record NZ_CALROT020000010.1, on the reverse strand, counting down.
GCACCCGGCTGGGCAGGTCGCTGTCGCGGAACTGCACCGCCGAGATGTTCACCGACACCGTGAGGGGTGGCGCCTGCCCCGGCCCCGCGGGCCGGGTCCAGCTGGCGGCATCGCGCAGGGCCTGGCGCAGCACCCAGTCGCCGATGGGAAGGATCAGGCCATTGGCCTCGGCGATGGGGATGAACTCCGCCGGCGACACCGGCCCCAGCTCCGGCGAGGTCCAGCGCAGCAGCGCCTCGGCCCCGATGATCCGGTTGCTGCTCAGCTCGGATTGGGGCTGGTAGAGCAGCTCGAATTCGCCGCGCTCCAGGGCCTGGTGCAGGGCGTTGGAGAGGCGCAGGCGCCGTGAGCTGCGCTGCTGCACGCTGGGGGTGAAGAACTGGAAGCTGTTGCGGCTCTCCTGCTTCACCTGATGCATCGCCGCATCGGCGTTGCTCATCAGGGTTTCGATCGTGGTGCCGTCCTCCGGGTAGATGGCGATGCCGATCGAGGCGGTGAGAAACAGCGGCTCATCGCTCACCTGATAGGGACTCGCCACCGTCTGGATCAGGCGCCGCACCAGCTCCAGTGCCGCCTCGGCGTCGGTGTCGGGCAGCAGCAGCAGAAACTCATCGCCGGCGGAGCGCGACAGGGTGTCGCCGGGGCGCAGCTGGGCCTCCAGGCGCCGGGCCACCTCGATCAGCAGCCGATCACCCACCGAGTGGCCGAGGCTGTCGTTGATGGTCTTGAAGTGGTCCAGGTCCAGGTTGAGCAGGGCCAGGTGGCGCCCTTGCTTGCGGGCCAGCCCCAGGGCGTTGCGGAAGCGGTCGCGCAGCAGCACCCGGTTGGCCAGGCCGGTGAGCTGGTCGGAGTAGGCCAGGCGCTTGATCTGCTCATGGGCGAACTTGCGCTCGGTGATGTCACGCGTCACGCCGCGCAGCTCGATGCGGCCGGTGCTGGGGTTGCGGATCAGGTTCGTCACCACCTCCGTCCACACCCTCGAGCCATCGCGGCAGGGCTGCTCCACCTCATCCACCGTCACGATCTCGCTGCTGCGCAGGCCCTGCTTGAACTCCTCCAGTTCGGCCCGGATCTGCTCCTCCATGCGGCGCGCGCCCTCCGGCAGCAGCGAGGCCGCAAACGGCTGGGCGATCACCTCCTCCGGCGTGTAGCCCCGCAGCCGCTGCACCGACCGGCTCACATAGAGGTAGCGGAACGTCTCGGGATCCAGGGTCCAGATCACGTCGTGGATCGACTCGGTGAGTTCGCGGTACTTCGCCTCACTGGCCGCCACGTCCTGCTCCAGGCGGCGCTGGGTCGCCAGGGCGCTGAGACGATCGAGGGCCAACTCGATGTCGCGCACCATCTCGATCAGCAGCTCCTGGCTCTGCGCGTCGAAGGCGTTCGCCTCGGCGCAGTAGAGCGCGATGCCGCCGATCACAACCCCCTCGCGATGCAGGGGCAGGGCCGCCACGGAGCCCCAGCCGTAGAGGCGGGCGCGCTCGTGCCAGGGGGCGCTGCTGGGATCGTTCTGGAAGTCCTGGCACCACACGGGGTGCTGCTCCCGCAGGGCCGTTCCCACGGGGCCCCGGCCCAGGGGATCGTCGCCGTCGGTGGTGATGCTCAGGCCCTGCAGATACTCGGTGCCAGCGCCGGCCCAGGCCACCGCCTGGACGTGCTGGCTGAGGGGATCGATCAGGCCCGCCCAGGCCATCGTCATCTCGGCGGAGCTGACGGCGATCTGGCAGATCTCCTGCAGCAGGGCGGTGGACTCCTCCTGGCGGGCGATCGCCTGGTTGGAGCGGCACAGCGCCGTGTAGAGCCGATTGAGGCGCTGGATCCGCAGGGCGTCGCGCCTGCGGCCGGTGATGTCGCGGCTGAGCAGCAGGAAGCGGTCCTGGCCCTGGGAGGGCAACGTGCGTCGCGTCACCGACAGCTCAAACCAGGCCGTTCCACCCGGCACCGGCACCTCGATCTCCTGGCCGCTGGCGTAGCCCTGCTGCGCCGCCTCCGCCAGGGCCTCCAGCACCACGGTGGCCGCCCGCTCCGGCAGCACCTCGCGCACGTGGCGGTTCACCTGGTCCTCCGCCGGCCGCGTCAGCAGGTCGCGGCGCGGGCTGTGGACGGCCAGGATCTGCCCATCGGCGGAGAGCTCGATCAGGGGGTCGGGCATGGCCTCGATCGTGCTGCTGAGCACGTCCTTGGCCTCGGCCAGTTCCCGGGTGCGCCGGCGCACCTGGATCCGCAGGCTGGCACTCCAGAGCAGCAGCAGACCGCCGGCCCCGACCACGGCCTCCAGCAGGGGCAGCCCCTGGCGCTTCAGCGCGTGTTCCTCGGCGTCGCTGATCCGGTTGGCGCCGGCGATCCCGGTGTCCCGCAGGGCCGTGCCGCCCTGGCGCTCGGTCTGCAAGGCCTCGGCCGCGGCCACCGCCCTCCGCTCCGACCCTTGAGCTTGGAGCGCCGCCGCCGCTCCAGCCAGCGGCAGGAGCACCGCCCACAGCACCAGCAGGGGCCCCGGGATGGCGCGAATGCCGGTCGGTGGCGTGGTCGGTGGCATGGCGCGGTTCAGACCAGGCCGGGGCGACGTCGTGACGTCCTCAGGATGGACTGGATTTCAGCCTACGGGGGCTACTGGGCCCGGGGACTGGTGGTGCCTGAGCTGTCACCGTTGTCGGGCTTGTCGAGATTGCCGCCCAGATCCGTTTCCAGGAAGGTGCTCACCACGCCGGAGAGCGAGCTGATCTGATTCACGGCCCGCTGCAGCACCGGCAGGTTCACGGCCAGATCCCGGCTGGGATACGCCCGTAGGAAGCCCACCGGCGAGAGGGTGCCGTTGCCGGCATTCAGCGCCAGGATCGTGGCGCTGCGCAGGGCGGGAACGCCGGCCGCCGGGGCCCGCAGCGGGTAGAGGATGCGGGACACCCGCTCCAGGGCCACGCCGCCGATGCGGGTGTTCAGCACCCGGCTGGTGGCCACCAGGGGCAGGGTGATCTGCTTGTTGAGCAGCCGGGCGACGGCCTCCGGCTTCTGGCGCCCCAGGCGGATTGCATCGGCCAGCAGCCCGCGGGCCTGGCCGGTGCTGGCCAGGTGTTCCAGGTCGGCCACGGGGATCGAGCGGCGGAAGGCCCCGCTCACGAACACCACCTGCTCGGCCGCCTGGCCCGGGGCACCCAGCAGCCCCGCCGCCAGCCCGGCCAGGCCCAGGGCAACAGGGGCAAGCCGGGCGCGGCGGGGGCCGGGCTGGCGGCGGTCGCAGCGGGGGTGGGGCATGGAGCGCTCCTCGGGCATGGGGCCAACCTAGGCAGCGCGGCGCGGTTGGCCTACTCCTCCGGCGCCGGTTCGAGCTGGAGGGTGCTGTGGGCGATGCCGAGCCTGGCCAGCTCCTCCTTGGCCTCGTGCAGCAGGGCCATGTCGCTCAGGCCGCCGGGGCTGCGCTGCAGATGGGCGGTGAGTGCGCTCTGGGAGGTGCTCATGCCCCACACGTGCAGGTGGTGCACATCCACCACGCCGGGGACCGCGCGCAGGGCCTGCTCCACCGCCTCCAGATCGATGCCAGGCGGCACCGCATCCAGCAACACCACCAGCGAGTCCTTCAGCAGCTCCGCGCCGCTCCAGGCCACCGCCAGACCCACGCCGATGGCGGTGGCTGAATCCAGCCAGTTCCAGCCCGTGAGCATCACCAGCAGCGCACTCACCAACACCGCCGCCGAGACGGCCGCATCGGTGAGCAGGTGCACCATCGCGGCCCGGCGGTTGAGATCGTGCAGGTGGCCGCCGCCACTGAACAGGCGGGCCGAGAGCAGATTCACCACCACGCCGAGGGCGGCGGCCACGGCCACCGGCAGGCCCATGATCTCCACCGGGCTGCCCAGCCGCTGAATGCCCTCCACGATCACCACCGCGGCGGCCATCAGGATCAGCACCGCGTTGATCAAGGAGGCCAGCTGGGTGCTGCGGCCGAAGCCGTAGGTGAAGCGCGGGGTGGCGGGTCTGGCGCTGAGCCGTTCAGCCCCCCAGCCGAACAGCAGGCCGGCCACATCGCCCAGGTTGTGGATGGCGTCGCCCACCAGGGCCAGGGAGCCGAAGCCGAAGCCGATCACCAGCTGCAGCCCGGAGAGGGCACTGTTGAGGATCACGCTCCAGCGGAAGGCGGCGGGCGAGCCGATGCGGTGCTGGTGCTGGTGGGGATGCGGCAGGCGCTGGATCTGCACCGCCGGATGGACATCGGCGTGGGCGTGCTCGTGCATGCGTTCCCTCCTTTCCTTTGTCCTGGGTTTCGGCCTGCATTGGGGCCTGCGTTGCGGGCTGCGGTCCGGCCTGCGATCCGTCATGGGATCCGGGCCGACCCTGCCATGCTGATGGCGGGTGCGCTGTTTGACCTCCGGCTGGCTGGATCCGCAGCACAAGACGTCAGCACAAGACCTCAGCAGAAGACTCCGGCCCAACACGCCCCTGCAGGGCCCCAGCAGAAAGCCCCGACCGGAGCCGGGGCCTTGCAGGAGAGCTGTGGCGCGGGGCGGCGTACCCCGGCCTGGGATCACTCCTCTTCGTCGGTGCTGCCGGCGGGGATCAGGCGGATCTGCTTGCGGCCGAGCTTGATCTCAAACTCATCGCCGGGCTGGAGATCGAGCATGGCGGTGTAGGCCTTGCCCACCAGCAGGTTGCCATTGCCCTGCACCGTGGCCACGTAGCTGAGCTTGCGGCCGCCCTTGCCGACGCCCTTGCCACCGGTTTCACCCAGGCTGATGCCCTTGGCCTCGAGCAGGGCCTCGTAGAAGGCCGTGAAGTTCAGACGCTCGCTGCCATCCTTCTTGGTGCTGACATAGCCGCAGCTGCGCACCAGATCGGACTTGGACGCATCGCCCAACTCCTTGACCTTGGTCAGCAGATCGGTACCCGTGAGCATGGTGTGTCCCCCTGTGCATCACAAACCTATCACTGCGATGCACAACCCGCCGCCACGCATTGCAGAGTGCCAGTGGCGCTCATTGCACCGCGTGGTTCTGCTGGATCGCTGGGGCTGGCTACAGCGCAAGAGCGCGTCGCGGGCCTGCGCCGCTCCTGCGATCGCAGCCGGGCTGATTACCCTGGCGCCACCGCGATGGTGTGTCCCGATCCATCCCCCCGTTTCCTGGGGTCTGGGGGGCATCGGCGGCCGGCGCGCACAATCTGTGGTGTGCGGTTGGCGGTTCCGTCTGCGCTCGAAGACATCAGCCTGAGGGCTGCGTGCGCATGCCCTAGGCGTATGGCCAAGACCCCCGCAGGAGGTTGGCCTCCAGGCCTTGGCTGGTGGGGCGCCGGCGGGTCTGGGATCATGGATGTTGGTCGCCCGTTGCCTGCATCCCTGTGCTGGGTTTCTGCTTCAAACCCGCTGCGACGCGCCAGGCGAAGACTGCCCTTGTCCTGCTGATCTGTGGGCTGCTGGGCAGTTGCGGCTGGGGTGCGGCCCAGCGGGTCAGTGACCAGGGCAAGGCGCGCTGCGAGAGCCGGGCCGAGCGCGAGGGCGGTGTGATCAAGCGCTGGTACACCTACAACCGCTGTCTGGACACGATTGAGCAGCGCCTCGCCCAGGAGCGTGCCGTCGCCGCCCGGCGTCAGGCCGCGGCCCAGGCCCAGCGCCTGGCGTTCTGCCGGCGGACGCGGCCCCAGGCCTCCCAGCTGGTGGCCGAATTCCGGCGGGAACAGGCCGATCGCGACCGGCTCCGCGCCGAGGTCTACCGGCCCACGGCCAAGCCCCAGCCCCCGGATCCCGCCGCCCTGAGCAAGCTGCCCATCTACGACCAGGAGCTCGATCAGGAGCGCTACGCTCAAGCCGTGCAGGCCTGGCAGACCAAGGAAGCGGCCCGTTCCGGGGCCTGGGCTGCCGAGCACGGCCGGTTGCTGGCGGGCTCCGAGGCACGCCTAGCGGCGATCGCCCGGGAGCTGCGGGCCCTCAATCCCGCCCTGCTCACCGCCGACGCGTCGCCTCGCCTCGAGGAGCAGGCCGTGGTCCGCTTTGCCGATTGCAGCCCGGAGGCCTTTCGGTGAGGCGGGCGCTGCTCCTGCCCGTCCTTGCCCTGCTGTCGTTGGGCCTGCCCCCCGCCTGGGGCCAGTCGGCACCCGCCCTGGCGCCACCCCCGCCGCTGCCGCCACCGGCCAGTCCCTGCGTGTCCCGCTACGGCGAAACCGGCTGTGGGGCCCGCCTCTATGCCCAGCTCCTCTGTGGGAGCGTCGGCCGCCCGTTGACGGTTCCAACCCTGCAGCAGCAGCTCCAGGCCCAGTTCGAGCAGGCCGGCCTGCGCTTTGTGGGCGTGACCGCCGAGCAGGTGGAGGGTGCCGCGGTGCGCTACTACGCCCCCCAGCTCTGTCCCGCCCAGGCCGGGAGCCTGCGGGAGCTGTTCTACCCCTCCGGCAGCGCTGCCCAGAACACCCCCTGAGCGGGGGGGCTCGCCCGTGCCGATGTGGGGCAGGCCGGTGTCGCCGCTAGCGGTTGCGCTGCAGGCGATCCAGGAAGGTGCCCGGCGGAATCTTGCCGCCCGTGCGCAATTTCAGGCCCACGTAGGTGCCCGCATCCTCAAAGGAGCTCCAGGCCACCTTGGTCTTGAGCGCCAGGTCCTCCCGGCCGCCCTTTTCCTTGAGGGTGAGGGTGCAGAGGTCGTTGGCGTTGAGGTGGGTCACGTCGCCCTGCACCAGCACGCAGGCACCGCCCTGACTGATGTCCCAGAGGGTGGCCAGCAGCCTGGTCCCATCCAGCAGGGTGAGGTCGCCACTGGGGGCGTTGGTGTAGATCACTCGGCGGTCGTGGTTGCGCCGCGCCGCCTGCTCGCGCCGCGGGGCCTGATCGGGTCGGTCATCGCCCCGGCGCTCGGAGGTGCTGCGCCGATCTCCGGCCAGGCTTTTGAGGAACGAACGAAGGGGCAGTGCTTACTTCCGCCAGCTGGGGGTGGAACTCTACGTGAACTGTCCGGCCAGGCCTCGACCCCTCAGGTCTGAGGGGGTTTGGGCACTGTGCTGGCGTTGCCGTTGCGGATGGCGTGATAGGCGGGGGAGAGGATTTCCACGTCGTCGTCGGCGAAGGCGTCCTGCACCGCGGCCAGGAGCTGGGAGAGGGTCTCGCGGTAGCGCTCCACGTCCCGAACGAACACGGTCAGCTCATAGCTGATGTGGAAGTCGTTCAGGGAGGTCTGCAGCACGAAGGGGGCGAGTTCGTCGCTGATTGCCTCCACACTCCCGGCGGCGCTGAGCAGCAGTCCGTGCACCTGGCGCCAGGGCACGTCGTAGCCGATGGTTACCGTGGTGGCCAGGGCCACGGGCCGTGCGATCTCGCGCCGCGAGAAACTGAAATTGGTCACGGAGGTGGCGATCACCGTGGCATTGGGCACGCTCACCAGTTCGTTGCGGGGGGTGCGCAGGCGCGTCACCAGCAGGGCCCGTTCCTGCACCACGCCCACCACACCCCCGATCTCGACCCGGTCGCCCTCCTGGAACGCCCGGGTGTAGATCAACATCAGGCCGCTGATCACGTTGGTGGCGATGGCGCTGGAGCCGAGGGCGGCCAGCACGCCGAGGAACAGGCCCGCCCCCTGGAACACCTTGCTGGTGGAGCCCGGCACGTAGGGGAAGGCGATCACGCCGCCCGCCAGCACGATCAGGGCGGTGGCGATCCGCGCGGTGGGCTCGGCCCATTCGGGGTAGAACCAGCTGAAGCGCAGCCGACCCCGGCCCAGGGCCCGGAACAGCCCCTGGCTGAGCCGGACTGCGCCGACCGTGATCGCCAGGATCAGCAGGATCGTGAGCAGGTTGGGAATCGCCGAAACCACCTGGGCAAGGCCGGCCTGCACCACCGCCAGCAGCTGGCTGCGCAGGCCGGCCGCCATCACCTTGGTGGGTGGGAAGAAGCCCAGCAGCATCGGCACCAGCAGGTAGCTGACCACGGCCAGCAGGGCCCAGTGGGCCACCGTCAGCAGGCCCTGCAACAGGCCGCCGACCTGCGCCTCCTCGAGCAGCTGGTTGCCCGCCCGCCCCAGTCCGCTGATCCGCAGCGACCTGCGGGTCTGGATGGCCCTGGCCAGCCGCTGCTTCAGCCGCGATTGCCAGCGGATCCAGATCAGGTAGATCGTCAGCACCAGCACCGCCAGGGCCGACCCCGTGAGCCAGGAGTGCAGGCTGTGCTCCTCGCGGTAGGCGCGGATCGCGGCGCGGACCTGGTCGCGGTAGCGCCGGGCCAGGGTGGCGCGCGACACGCCGAAGCACTGGCCAGCCCGGTCATCCAGGCTCAGCAGGCGCCGGAAGCCACCGCCGTCTGGTGTCTCGATGCCGATGTAGCTGTAGACGTCACCATCCCGCACCACGATCGAGTCGGGCGCCACCAGGGGGTTGCGGGCCAGGCCGCTGAGCCCGGTGCTGCCTTCGGCGGCGGCGGCGGCGGGATCCCGGCCCCCCACGGCCCAGCGCAGTTCCACCACCTTCGCCCCCTCCAGGGTGATCCAGGCGCCCTGTTCGGCACAGCCGGGGGGAGTCCAGGCCTTGCTGGGGGCGCCGAGGGCGCCCGGGGGGGCGATGGCCAGCAGGGCCGTCAGCCCCAGCAGCAGCACGGCGGTCAGGGCCCGCCAGGCGAGCGGTCGCCGGGCCCGCCGGCCGGTGAGCCCAGGCGCCAGGGGCACCCTGCCGGCGGCCGCTGTGGCCTCTGGTGGCTCAGCCTTGGCCAGTGCCGCTCGGCTGTCAGGACGGGGTCGCCATGGTGTCATGGGGCGCGATGTGCGGCGTCAGAGAGACGTGAATGGGGCATCAATGTGTGATCGGGGGCATCGGCCCTCACCCTGGTCGCGCAGGACGCCTGAGCGGGAGGGTTGTGGAATTCGGCACATCTTGATCCACTCGGATCATGGGTTGCTCGCCCATGGTGTCCCCCAGGCATCTTGATGCCCACCCATGTAACGATGTCGTTGGCCAGGTTGCGATCCATCGCGCCCCATGGCCATGGTGTCAGCAGCACGGTGTCCCGCATCGGATGCCTTTCCTGCTCCTCCCGATTGTCTCCCGATTCATGTCTTCTCCCCGGCCCGTTCCCCGCTGCGCCCTCGCGCTGACGGCCCTTGGTGCAGCGCTGCTCTGCAGTCCGACGGCGGCCCGCAGTGAGGTGCTCTACAAGCTCGATACGCGCTGTGCACTCCGGGGTGCCCCGGCCCAGGCCTGCACCATCGAGGTCGAGAACGACGGCACGGCCACGCTCTATCGGCATCGCATCGGATCGACGCTCGAGACCGTGCGCATCCTGGAGGCTCCGGTGCGGATGCAGCGCTGGAACGCGGAGCTCAAGCAGTGGCAGCCGCTGGAGCGTGCCGAGGCCCGCTTCTCGACCAACACGGTCTGCTTCAACGGCCGCAATCTCTGCGCCGTCAATCCCAACTACCTCAACAGCGTGCGGGAGGACAACCCCAACGCCTTTGCTGGTCGTGACCTGGTCAAGGTGCTGTTTGATTCCACCGGCCGTGTGACCGCCAGCTGCTACGACTCCGGCTGCGATCTGGTGAAGAAATGAAGACGACTTCAGGACTGGCACTGTTACTCGTCGGTGCCGTGGCGGCCCCCATGCTGCCGGCCCAGGCCCTGGCCCCCGGGGCTTCGCTGCAGGCCCGATCCCTGCACAACGGCGCCCAGGCTGACGCGGCTGAGCTGATCGCCCGTGGCGGCGGCGGCGGTGGTCGAGGCGGCGGCGGAGGGCGCGGCGGTGGAGGCTCCCGCGGGGGCGGCGGTTCCCGCGGCGGTGGCAGCCGGGTCAGCAGTGGCTTCAGTGGCGCCGGCGGCGGCCTGAACCGGGGCAGCAGCCGGCCGTCCGGTGGCTGGAGCAGCAACGTGGGTGGTGGCAGCGCCTCCCGGCCCTCGCTGGATCGCCCCAGCGGCGGGCGGGATTTTTCCCGTCCCTCAGGCGGCACCCGTGATCTGGCCCGTCCCAGTGGCAGCCTCGGCTCCACGACCCGCACCCCGGTCAGCAACCGACCGGGAGCCGGCACCCGCGATCTCGGCACCAACCGCGATCTCGGTGCGAATCGCGATCTCGGTGCCAACCGTGACCTGGGCGCCAACCGGGACATCAACCGCGATCTGAACCGGAACGTCAACCGCGACGTGAACCGCGATTTCAACCGCGACATCAACCGGAACGTCAACCGCGATGTGAATCGCAACTGGAACCGCGAGGTCAACCTCAACAACGTCAACGTGCGGCCCGGTTGGGCCCGGCCGGGCTGGGGCGTGGCCAGGCCCTGGAACTACGGCTGGTATGGCGGTTGGTCCACCCCAACCTGGGGCTGGTGGGGTGCCCGGGCCGCCGCCTGGGGGGTGGGCACCCTGGCCACGGCGGCGATCATCAACAACGCCGTCGACGACGCCATCAGCGACAACCAGACCTACATCGTGGTGCCCAGCACCGACTATCAGCTGCTCTACGGCAGTGTGCAGCCCTCCAGCAGCTCCGCGGTGACCTTCGCGGTGACGGCGGATGGCAACACCTACCAACTCAGCGCCGACTGCAACAGCGGTCTGCTCGATGGTCGCGAGCCCCAGAGCGCTGAGGAGGCTCAGCTGCTCAATGCGGCCTGCCAGGTGGCCTTCGGCGCCGCCTGAGCTATCGGGCCCATCCCGGCAGGGATGGGCCCCTCTGGTCCCAAGGGTTGCTCTCGCTGCGGTCCCTGCTCAGCTGGAGAGCAGGGACCGATCGCTGCGGATACCGTTGAGGGTCGCCCCCTCGAATCGGGCCCCGCGCAGCTGGGCGCCGCTGAGGTCAGCGTCGCTCAGATCGGCACCCGTGAAGTCGGCATCGCTGAGGTCGGCACCCCGCAGATCCGCACCGCTGAGGTCGGCGCCATGGAAGACGGCGCCGCTCAGATCGCTCTGGCGCAGATCGGCCTGGCGCAGCACGGCGCCGCTGAAATCGGCGCCGTGCCCGCGGCTGAAGGGGCTCCGCAGGCCCTCGAGATTGGCGCCATGGAGATCGAAGTTGTCCTGCCACAGTCCCGCGGCGCTGAGATCCTCGAGGGCCCGGATCCGGGCCAGGCTCATGCTGGTGCCGGCGTCCCGCTGGGTGAGCAGCAGGTTGAGCATCTCATGGTGCTCCTTTTCCTTGCGTTGGCCGGCTTCCATGATGTAAATCAGCGCCGCCGCCACGATGCTGAAGGATTCCACATTGCCAACGCTCACGATGTCCCAGAAGTTGCTCGTGATGCACGCACTCTTGGCATCCGATCCGCGGCAATTCTCGAAGCGATGCACCACCGCCAGCAGGGAAAAGGAGGCGGCCGCAGCGATCAGCAGCCGAAAGCCGAAGGAGCGATCCAGCAGGCGATAGAAGGGCGAGGCCCGGCGCTGCTGCTGTCGCGCATACCAGGTGGATCGACGGGGTGGGGTCATCGCAGCTGGAGAGGATGCCAGGGGGGACATGCGGTCCATGCTCACCCGCTTGATCATGGCGGCGCCGCTTGATGGCAACGGCTGGATTGAAGACGCCCGGAGGTGTCGTCAGCAAGTGCTGCCAGACTGCACCGGATCCCTCGGGATTGGGGCCCAGGCCACGGCGCTGGCTGGTCCCATCCCACCTCTGATCCCTCCATCGGCCCGTCGTTGCCATCGCCATGTCCGGTTCCCACCGCCGCGTCCTTCTGGTTCTGAGCCTTGCCGCGGCGTGCTGTGGCCAGGTCTCTGGGGCCAGGGCAGCGGAGGCCTCCCCGGGCGCCAGCGCCAGCAGCCGCGTAGGGGGTGAGTCGCCTTCCGGCGGCGTCGACACGGTGGTCCCTGCCGCGGGTGCGGTCGCGCCTGTGGATGCCGCGGGTTCGGCGACTCCCGCCGCCACCACGGATACCCCCGCCGCCACGGACACCCCCGCCACCACGGGAGCTCCCGTCAGCCAGGCAGCCCCAGACGACACGGGCTGGGCCGGCACCGTCGAGCTCTATGGCTTCCTCCCCTGGGTCAACGGCACCACCACCGTGCGGGGGTTCCAGGCCGACACCACCCTCAACCCCAGCCAGATCCTCAGCAAGCTGGAGTCGGTGGCGGCGGCACGGGCGGCCGTGGAGTACGGCCGCATCGGCCTGCTCACCGACATCTCCTACACCCAGCTGGGAGCCCAGAAGTCCGCCACCACCGAGCGTGGCCTGTTCACCGGGTCCGCCGATGTCACGGCGATCAACGGCATCTACGACCTCGCCCTGCGCTACCGCTTCGGGCCGCGGGAAGCGGCCACCGGCAGGCCCGGTTCCGTCACGCTGATTCCCTATGCCGGCATCCGCCTCATGGAGGCCAAGCTCGGGGTCGATGCGGAGATCCGCGGCAATGGCCCCTTGGGGATCCGGCTCCAGCGGCAGGGTGAGGTCAACCGAACCTGGGCCCAACCCCTGCTGGGCACTCAGGCCTCCGTCTTCCTCGCGCCGCGGCTGCGGGCCTTCGCCCGCGCGGACGTGAGTGGGTTCGGCCTGGCCGGCGCCGAGGACCTCACCGGCAATGCCCAGCTCGGCCTCGGCTACGCGGTGGGCAACAGCACCGTGATCGACGTGTCCTGGCGCTATCTCGGCATGGCCTACGCCAATGGGGCCAGCCGCAGCACGGGCTTCACCAGCCACCAGAACGGCATCGAGCTGGGGCTGAAGTTCTTTTTCTGATCCCCTTCCTGACCCGCTTCCTGATCCGAGCTCCTGCCCGCGGCTCAGCCCTTTTCGGTGCCCTGACGGCTCTGGCGCAGCAGGTCCGAGGGACGAACGCCGAAGGCCCGGTGGCAATCGCGGCTGAACTGCGAGAGGTGCCGGTAGCCCAGGGCCTGCGCAATGGTCGACACGCTGTCGCCCGGTCGGGGATCCAGGAGCCGTTCGCGGGCTGCCGTGAGCCGTTGCTCGCGGATCCACTCACTGGGGCCGCAGCCGAAGCGCTGCTGGAACGCGTTGCGCAGGGTGCGCTCTGAATAGGCGCTGCGCTGCTCCAGATCCGAGAGGGCGATGGGCCGGTCGAGGTTGGCCCGGATCCAGTCCACGAGTTCGTCGATGATCACGGCCTTGGCGCTGCCGCGGGGGGCGTGGTGCGCCGGCCCCGATCGGATCACATCGCCGCAGAGGGCCAGGGCGATGCTGCGGTAGATCAGGTCGTCGATGGCGAGCAGGGGCAGGGTGCCCTCCAGCTGCAGGCCGGGGGCATCCAGCAGCGGGAAGGTGTGCTGCAGGGTCTGGAGCACCTCCCGCTCCACGCCGGTGTGGGGCTGCAGGCGGTGCGGATTCGTGAGGCGCTGCCGCAGCTTGCCGGGACTGACGCGGAACCCGGTCATGCCGGCGGCGGTGCGGGCCAGCCGATCGGCATCCAGGGAGAACAGCACCCCGCGCACGTGCTCCGTCTCCTCCTCGAAGGCGCAGCCGGGCAGGTAGAGCAGATCCTGGGGCTGGTCGAGATGGATGGCGCGACCATCGGCCCGGAGTCGCACGCTTCCGCTCTGGATCAACATCACCGTGGCAATGGAGCTCTCCTGGGTGGAGAGGCGGATCGGCGTGTGGAATCCTGTGCTCACCGTGAGATCGCCGATCTGCACGGTGCTGGCGCGATAGAGAAAGGGCTCGTCGCGGCCGGCCTGGTCAAACTCCCGCAGGGCCATGCTGGCCGCATAGCGATGGGCCAGCGCATCCACGTCGGTGTCGGTGATGGCGATGGCGCTGCCGAACAGCAGGGGCTGGCGCTTGAAGATCTCGATGGGATTCATGGATGCGGATCCGATCGGGGCCGCACGATGCAGCGGAACCCCATGTGACAAGTGGCGGTGTCGATGCCCTGGGCCATGCGCGCGGCCGGGCGGTAGCGGCGGCAATAGCTGGGGGCGCACAGGAAGGAGCCCCCCTTCACCACCTTGCGGGGCATCGCCCCGTGCTGAGAGTGGCGGTCGATGCTGGCGGTGCGGGCGGCGTCGGCTCCGCAGCAGCCGCCATCGCGCACCGTCACCCCGTGCTCCTGATACCAGGTGTCCGTCCATTCCCAGACGTTGCCGATGATGTCGAGCAGGCCGTAGCCGTTGGCGGGGAAGGCCCCCACCGGCGAGGTGCGCGCGTAGCCGTCGAGCAGGCTGTTGTGGTGGGGGAAGTCCCCCTGGAACGTGTTGGCCACCGGCACGCCACCGGGGTAGAGGTCATCCCCCCAGGCGAATTCGGCCTGCTCCAGGCCACCGCGGGCGGCCCGTTCCCACTCCACCTCGCTGGGCAACGCCTTGCCGCTCCAGCGGGCATAGGCCAGGGCATCCTCATGGGCGATGTGCACCACGGGATGCTGCTCGCGCCCCTTGATCGAGCTGCCGGGACCTTCCGGATGGCGCCAGTTGGCGCCGGGAATGTACTGCCACCAGCGGTAGGGATCCGTGCTGCCGACGGGGCCGGCGGGGGGCACGAACACGATCGAGGAAGGAGCCAGCAGCTCGGGCTTGGCGTCGGGGTAGAGGGCCGGATCGGCGGGGCGCTCGGCCAGGGTGCGGTAGCCGCTGGCCTTCACGAACTTCTGGAACTGGGCGTTGGTCACCAGGGTGCGGTCCATCCAGAACCCCTCCACCTGCACCGGATGGGCCGGGGCCTCCTCCGGGTAGTGGTGGTCCGACCCCATCCGGTAGGTGCCCCCCGGAATCCACAGCATGTCCCGGGCCGGCGGGCGCCCCGGCCGGGAGGCCGGGGCTGGCTGGGATGGTTGGGAGCGGGGCTGGGATCGGGCCATGGGGCGGTGGGCCGGTGTCAGGCGGCGCCGCTGGCCGCCTGTTCGAGTTTCTCCATCACCCGCTCCAGGGAGAAGCTGGCCGCCTTCTGGCGCGGCGGATACTCCACGAAGGTCTTCAGGAACTCACCCACGTAGGTCTGGGCCGGCACGAGCATGAACACGTGGTCGAACATCCAGTCCCAGTAGGTGTTGGAGGTGATGTCGGCCCGCTCGTAGGGGTCGGTGACCAGGTTGAAGATCTTCGGCACCCGCAGCTCCACGAACGGCTCGGCCCAGATCTGACAGGTGCCCTGCTCCCGCTGTTCCTTGAACACGAACTTCCAGTTGTCGTAGCGCAGGCCCACCAGGTCGCCGTCGTCGGAGAAGTAGAAGAACTCCTTGCGGGGGCTCTTGTCGGTCTGGCCCGTCCAGTAGTCGAGCATGTTGTAGCCATCCAGGTGGATGCGGAACGTCTTGTCCCCCACTGGGTAGCCCGTGAGCAGCTTCTCCTTGATCTCCGGCTCACCGGCGGCCGCCAGCAGGGTGGGCAGCCAGTCGAGGTGGCTGCAGAGGCCGGTGATGTTGGTGCCGGCGGGAATGTGGCCTGGCCAGCGCACCAGGGCGGGCACCCGGAAGGCTCCCTCCCAGTTGGTGTTCTTCTCGCTGCGGAAGGGGGTCATGCCGGCATCGGGCCAGCTGTTCATGTGCGGCCCGTTGTCGGTGCCATACATCACGATCGTGTTGTCGGCGATGCCCAGCTCGTCGAGCAGGTTGAGCATCTCGCCGATGCACTCGTCGTGATAGATCATCACGTCGTGGTATTCCGACTGCCAGCGGCCGCTGCGGCCCACGTCCTGCGGGCGTGCATAGGTGCGGAAGTGCATGTGGGTGGTGTTGAACCACACGAAGAAGGGCTCACCCGACGCCACCGCATCGCGGATGAAGCGCTTGGCCTCCACCATGAACTCATCGTCGGCGGTTTCCATCCGCTTGCGGGTGAGGGGACCCGTGCTCTCGATGCGCTGGGTGCCATCGCCGTTGGCCCAGCAGTGCAGCACGCCGCGGGGGGCAAAGCGCTTGCGGAAGTTGGGGAACTCTGGATCGTCCTCCTTGGGGTAATCGCGCAGCTCCGGCTCTTCCTCGGCGTTGAGGTGATAGAGGTTGCCGAAGAACTCGTCGAAGCCGTGCATCGTCGGCAGATGCTCGTCGCGGTCGCCGAAGTGGTTCTTGCCGAACTGTCCGGTGCGGTAGCCCTGGGGCTTGAGCAGTTCGGCAATGGTGGGGTCTTCTGCCTTGAAGCCCTGTTCTGCGCCGGGCAGGCCCACCTTGGAGAGGCCGGTGCGGTACACGCTCTGGCCGGTGATGAAGGCGGCGCGGCCGGCGGTGCAGCTCTGCTCGGCGTAGTAGTGGATGAACTTGGCCCCTTCCTTGGCCACGCGGTCGATGTTCGGGGTCTCGTACCCCATCAGTCCGTGGCTGTAGCAGCTCAGGTTGCTCTGGCCGATGTCATCGCCCCAGAGGATGAGGATGTTGGGCTTGGTGGTGGGCATGGGTGCAGGTGCCGCGGGAGAGTCGCTGGCCCAGGCGGGCAGACGGAACACCGACTCCCCGGGGTAGGCCTTCCGTCAGGATGGCTCGGACCTTCGTGGAATAGGTGTTTGAAGGCACTGTGCTGCCGCCATGGGGGTCCGTACATTCGAAAAGTGCATTTCCACTCGCCGTCGTGGCCGTGTTGACGGTGGGCTGCGTGGAGCAGTTGGCCGAGTGCCTCACGGCCAACGGTCTATCGCTCCAGCTCACCCAGCTCGCGCCCGGCCCCCTCGACAGCGCCCTGCAGCTGGTGCGCGTCGGTCCGCTGCTGCTGCTGCGGGCCCGCCTCGAGCGCCAGCTGCACGTGGTGGGGCCCAAGCTCCAGGGCCATCAGATCCTGGCCATGGATCTGGCGGCGCGGCCAGAAACCGGGCTCTGCCGCTCCCACGGCACGGTGCTGCCGTCCACGGCGGTCTTCGGCCTCACCAGCCATGGCGACGTGCATCTCACCACCGCCGACCGCACCGATCTGGTGCTGGTGGTGCTGGAGCAGGGCCGCTTCCTGCAGCTGGCCGGCGCCCTCGGCTGGGTCGAGCTGGAACAGCAGGGGTTTGCCGCCAACTGGCTGCAGGTGGAGGCCGTGCGGTTCGCGCGGGTGCGCAGCTACCTCTGCCAGCTGTTTGCCCTGGCGGAGGCCTGCCCAGGCCGGCTGACTGAGCCGGGGATGGAGCGTCTGATCGAGCAGGATCTGCTGCCCCTGCTGGTGGAGGCCCTGGCCCAGGGCAGTGCTGCCCGGTTGGACCGGGCCCCCGCCCGCATCGAGCTGGTCAAGGTGGCCCAGGAGTGGATGCACCGCCATCCCGACCTGCCGATCACCCTGGAGGAGCTCTGCCGCCAGGTGTACGCCAGCCGCCGCAGCCTGATCCAGGGGTTCAGCGAGCACCTGGGGATGGGGCCGATGGCCTATCTCAAGCTGCAGCGCCTGCATGCGGTGCGGCGTCTGCTGCTCGCCGCCGACCCCGAGCAGACCACGGTGGCGGCGGTGGCGGCCCGCTTCGGCTTCCTCAGCGCCGGGCACTTCTCCCGCGATTACCGGCGCCTGTTCGGCGAGCTGCCGCGGCAGACCCTGGCGGCCCGGCTGCGGGTGGCCTAGGGCTGGGGCTCGGGCCGGGCGGTGTCCAGCGGGGCGGGGAACACCCGGTGCCAGTCGCGCCGCAGGCTCACCAGGCTCCAGCCGTGCACCGCCGCCAGCTCCAGGCCCCGATCCAGCCGTCCGAAGGGGGAGTGGCGGTCGTAGGCGACCTCCCGTTCGCCGTCGTCGTGGTGAAGCAGCAGCCCCAGCCGCGGGCCCGGGGCCGCGGTGGTCCAGCGCAGCATCGCCAGGTCACCGTCGGAATTGCCGAAGGCCGCGATCGGCCGCCGACCGATGGCCCGCTCGATCCCCACCGGCTTGCCGTCGCCGTCGTCGATGAAGTCGACGGTCGGCTCGCGCCACAGGGCCGGCTCCCCGTTCTCCTCGCCGTAGCGCAGCCGGATCGTCGAGCCGATCACCCGCTCCGGCGGAATGCCGTAGAGCTCCTCGGCGAACACCCGCACGAATTCGGCGCCACCGCCGGTGACGATCCAGAGGCGGAAGTCGTGGGCCCGCAGCAGGGCGAGCAGCTCCAGCATCGGCTGGTAGACGAGCCGGGTGTAGGGAACCCCGAAGTCCGGGTGGCGGGCGTCCTGCAGCCAGCGGCGCACCAGCGCGCTGAAGGCGGCGTTGGTCATGCCCGCATGGGTGTGGCCCACCAGCTCCAGCAGGCCGCGCATGCCCTGGCCCATCAGCGTCTGCAGATCGCCGGCGGCCGCGGCGGCCACTCGCGGATCCCGTTCCAGCTCCGGCCGCTGCAGCAGCAGGGTGCGGGCCCGCTCCAGGGCGAAGGCCAGCTGCCCATACATCGGCTGCTCCGACCAGAGCGTGCCGTCGTTGTCGAACACGGCGATGCGCTCCTCGGGCGCCACGAACTCGGCGCTGCCGGGATGGCTCACGGCCTCCACGAAGCCGAGCAGGCGCGCCTTGCTCGGCCCCTCCCGCCAGGAGGGCAGGGGATCGCGGTCGGCTGCCGTCATGCCGCCCCCTGGCCCTGTTGCCAGCGCAGCACGGGCAGCGAGAGCAGCACGGTGACCAGCAGGTAGGCGAGCACGGCGATCTTCACGCTCGGCTGGCTGGGGGCATAGGTGGTGGCCAGCAGCAGGGCCAGGCCGGGATTGCGCATGGAAGTCACCAGCGCCACGGTGGTGCGCTCCCGCGGCTGGGGGCCGGCCAGCAGCAGGCCGATGGCCAGCGCCACCAGCACCATCACCGCCATCAGGGCCAGGGCCAGCAGTTCACGGCCCACGAAGGGCAGCAGCAGCGGGCCGGTCTTGATCAGCACCAGCACGATCAAGAGCAGCAACAGGCCGTTGGCGAGCCGGTCGAGCGGCCCCTGGATCCGGCCCACCAGCTGGGGCTCCCAGCGCCGGAGGGCCAGGCCCGCCAGCAGGGGCAGGATCTGCACCCGGCCTACCTGCAGGGCCACCTCCGCCGGGCCCACGTCCCAGCCGCTGAGGCCGAAGGCGGAGCTGTAGAGGTCGGCCATCAGTGGCACCGACACGATCGCGGCCACGGCGGCACAGCCCTGCAGCAGCGCCGCCAGCTGGCGATCGCCGCCCTGGTTGCCGGCCTTGCGCAGGATCAGGGGGGCGCTGGGGCAGACGGCCATCAGCCCGATCGCCAGGCGTGCGGCCGGGCTCAAGGCGACGCTGACGGGCAGCTTCAGCAGCAGCAGGGCCGCCAGGGGCACCAGCAGACACGAGCCGACCAGCACCCGCAGCACCAGGCCCCAGCGCTGGCGCACCACGCGCAGCCCATCGCCCGGCAGGCCGAGGCCGAGGGCGAACATGATCGTGAACAGGGTGGCGCTCACCAGCAGGGTGGAGGCCTGGGCCATGGCGACGGGGGGGTAAAGGGACAGGGGTGAAGGTGGGAGCGCTCAGGCCGTGACGGCGCCCACCAGCAGCAGCACCAGGGCGACCATGCCGATCAGCGTGATCAGCACGGCGGTCACCGTGGCGATCGAGAACTGATCCCGGTAGACGATGTCGTTGCGCTGCAGCCGCTGCACGTAGCGCCGGTGCTGCAGGGTGGCGAGGGCCAGGGCGAGGACGCCCGTGGTCACGAAGCCCATCGCCACCACCTGCACCCCCGGCCCGGCGTTGGCGATGCCGCCGCCGCGGCCGTTGATCGCGGCGATGATCTTGTCGAGGCCGAAGCCGAAGCTGATCAGCGACAGGCTGGTGCGGATCCAGGCCATCAGGGTGCGATCGGCGGCCGCCCGGTTGCGCTCCTTGGCCAGCTCGTTGGTGACGTTCACCATGGCCGGGCCTCCGCGCTGGTGTCCTGGGCGGCAGGGGCCGGCCGGGCGTTCTCCCGCTCCAGGCGCGTCTCCGCCTCCAGTTCCCGGCCCAGGAACAGGTTGAGGAAGGTCCGGATCACCGCCACCACGCCCAGCTGGATCAGGTGCGCGCCCGAGGGGGTGGTGGTGGTGGCGACGATGTCGGCGCCGAGCTGGAACTCCAGGGCGAGCGAGAGCCAGGCGCCGAAGCGCAGCCGCACCCCCGCCAGGGGAAGGCCGGATGGCGATCGCCGCCGCCAGGGCCGGGGCAGCTGCTGGGCGCAGGCCAGCAGGCCCACGAGCACCGTGCCCACCGAGAGGGTCTCCAGCAGGAAGCGGGTGGCGCCGGCCACGGCCAGCAGCAGGGTCTCGGCGCTGTCAGCGGTCGGCATCGGGCTGCGGGCGGGGGGAGCGCAGGGGCGGTCGATCCAGCAGGTGGATCAGCCAGCCCGGCACCGTGATCGCGGTCACGAGGATCGTGAGCGCGGTGCTCAGACGGCTGGAGAAGGCCCGGGCGGGATCGAGGCCGGAATGCAGGAAGGTGAGGGTCACCAGCACCGCGAAGATGCCGGTGGTGAGGGCGCTGGCCGACCGCAGCAGCTCCCGCGGCGGATGGCCACTGCCCCGCAGGGCATCCCGGCTCAGGCGCCGGCCGGCCAGGCCGCCAGCTAGGGCAAAGCAGCCCACCGTGAGGGCCCGGCCCATGAGATGGTCCGCGGGGGCGCTGGCCTGCAGCCGGGCCGCCAGCACCACCGCCGTTCCCAGCACCGATCCGGTGGCGGCCCCCAGCAGGGCCCACCAGCGCAGGGGATCCACGGTGCGGCCGCTCAGCTGGGCCGTACCGCCCAGGGCCAGGGCGCCCAGCAGGGTGGCGGGCACCTCCGGCAGCTGGCTGGTGAGGCCGTAGCCGAGCACGGCGCCCAGCAGCCCACCGGCCAGCCGCCGGAGCTGCAGGGCCGGCCTGCCGTTGGGGGTGGGGAGGGGACGCATGGCCTTGCCTGGCGCACCGGAGTGGCCCGGCCGTCTTGCCGCAACGTATCGACAACCCAGGCCAACGTCGCGCCGGCCGTGGAGATTGAAAAGTCGAGGAATTCGGCCGGGTTTGCAGAAAGCGGCAGGGGGCCTTCGTCTGTGCTGGTCCGCGGGTCAGTCGTCGTGGAAGCGCTGGCGGATCGCCTCCACCTCGCTCCGCTGGCTGGTCAGCGCGGCTACCGCCAGGGGATCGAGCAGGCCCGCGGCCGCCTGGTGCTCCAGTTCCGCCAGGCCCGCTTCGATCGCCTGCGGCTGGCGATAGGGCCGGCGGCAGGTGATGGCATCGAACACATCGGCCACCGCCACGATGCGCGCCTCCAGGGGAATCGCCTCTCCCCGCAGGCCCTGGGGATAGCCGGAGCCGTCGAGCCGTTCGTGGTGGCCCGCCACGATGTTGCGCATCAAGGTGGAATCCGGCAGGTCCCGCAGGGCGTGCTTGCCGATCACCTGTTCGAGGATCTGCAGGCCCAGCGGCACATGGGTCTGGATCACCTGTCGCTCGTCCGGGGTGAGGTTGCCCTCCTTGAGCAGGATGGCGTCGGGAATGCCGATCTTGCCGATGTCGTGCAGGGACGCGTAGAGAAACAGCTGCTCGATGAACTCATCACTCAGCCCCAGGGGCTGGGCCAGGGTCTTGGCGATCAGGCGGGAGTAGTGGGCGACGCGATCGAGGTGGCTGCCGGTCTCGTAGTCGCGCAGTCGCACGAAGTCCTGGGCGACGGCGGCGGAGGCCCGGAGCGAGCGCACGGCCGCGTAGACGCTGGAGATCGTGATGTTGATCAGGTTGGAGAACAGCTCCAGATCCCGCTGCACGGTGGCGGTGAAGGCGTTGCGCTGCAGGGAGTCGTAGAAGATGAAGCCGATGAAGGCGCCGTTGTCCTGCATCGGCACGGTGAGTGACGAGCCGTAGCCCTGGCGCCGCAGCCAGCGGGAGTGTTCACTCGTGCCCTGCACCGTGGCGGGAATGTCCTGGATCACCCGCACACCACCCTCCCGGGCCAGGGCCTGCAGGGCGCTGCTCGTGGCCAGTTCGCATTCGTAGTCGGCGATCGCCTCACCGCTGCGGGTGCTGTTGACGAACGTCTTCAGCAGGTCCGTGGCCGGGTCGTAGAGCGCGCAGGCGATGCGGTCGATCGCGGGCGCCATGGCCAGCATGCGGCCGTGCAGTCCCCGCAGCCGCCCGCTCAGATCATCGGCCAGCCCACCGGTCGGATGGCGCGTGAGGACGGTCACACCAGCCGCAGCCAGAGGCTTTCACGCTAGCCCTGCTGGTCCAGGCCTCGCTTCGGCGGGGCCCCTGGCCACCGCCTCAGAACAGCCCCGGGAACAGCTTGAAGCCCCGGGGTTGCGTCGGCTCGGCCTCGCCGCCCGCGGCGTCATCGGCGCCGGGCATGCCGGCCATCAGCAGGCGTGAGGCCGTGGACTCGCGCCGCAGGCTCACCCGCCAGGGGGTGGCGCCCGCCGGGCCGGTCACGGTGAGTGGATCGCCGTAGGCCGTGACCTGCAGCACCGGCATCGCCATCGCCGCACTGGCCTGGGCGCTGATGCTGCAGCTGGTGGCTTCAGGCGGCAGCAGCACCTTCTGGGCGATCAGCTGGGCGGCGCTGCGGCGATCGAGGTTGGCGGGGATGGCGCTGCCGGCCCAGCCGCTGCTGCTGGAGGTCCAGATCACCAGTTCGTCCGGGCCCTTGCCGGCGCTGGTGGCCATGGCCTGGTAGCCGAGCACGGTGGCGACCGGCTGCCAGGACAGTCGCCAGGCAGCTCCGGCGGGGCTGGCGCTGAGCTGCAGCGGTGCCAGGAAGTCGTGGCTGGCCTCCACCCGGAAGCGGAGCTCGGGGGCATAGTTGCTCACCACGCTGTGGTCGCCCACCAGGGAGGCCGTGGCCGCCAGGGCGCCCTGGCTGTCGCCGTTGGGCCAGGTGCCGGTGATGGCGGCGGCGGCCGGCTCGCGCGCGACGCCCCGGCCGCCCTGCTTGCCCATGGCCCCCTGCAGCGCCGCCAGTTGCTGGGCGTCCGGCACCAGCTTGGCCAGGTCCAGCACCTCCGGTTGGCCGGAACCGGCGGTCTCGCCGCAGCCGCGGAAGATCAGCAGGCGTCCCTTGGGGCGCTCCAGCGGCTCCGGTGCCTCGGTACCCCGGCTGGGTCCGCTGCTGAGCAGGGGCAGGGCGGTGCCGAGGGCCAGCCCCGCTGGGATCCGGTGCTCCGCCTTCGGCGCCTCGGCGGGCACGCGGCTGCCCTGCAGGCGCAGCTCCAGGCTTCGGCTGCTGGTGGTGCTGCTGGCGCCACCGCCCATCACCATCCGCATCATCTCGGCGCTGCCCATGCCGCCGGCGCCCAGACCCGTCACGGTGCGGGCCTCCAGCGTGTAGGTGGCGCCAGGGGCCGCCGGGGCTGGCCGCTTGGCGGGGGCCGCTGGCGCCGGCGCCGGCAGAGCGGCCAGGGTGAGCGCCAGGGCCAGGCCGCCGCCGTGCCGCTGGGTCGGGGTCAGGGCTGAGGGAGCCATGGTGTGGGTGGCGGTCGCCGCCTGCACTGGCGAAACGCTAGGCCGATTCCAGCTGCACGCTCCGGGCCCGGGCCGGAGCCCGATGGGATCCGCCTGTCGCTGGCGTGGCTGGCGTCACCGAGGGCTGTTCCCGGTTTGACCGCTGCCGGGGGCGGCCCACCGCTGGCATGGGGCCCCCTGGACCTGGCCCTTGCGCGCAGCCGCCGAATCGCCGGAGACGCCGCTCCCCCGGGCCCTGCGGCGATGATCGGCCACACGCCCGCGCCGTGGGGGTTGGAACGCCAGCCATGACCGCCATCCTCGATCGCCTCACCGAGCGCATCGGCAACACGCCGCTGGTGCGGCTGCACGAGACGGCCCGGCACTACGGAGCCCAGGCGGAGGTGGTGCTCAAGCTCGAGTACCTGAACCCCCTCGGCAGCGTCAAGGACCGCACGGCCTTCAACCTGCTGGAGGACGCCCGCGCCGCCGGTGTGGTGCGCCAGGACTCCGTGCTGATCGAGCCCACCACCGGCAACACCGGCATCGGCCTGGCCTTCGCGGCCGCCGCCGCCGGTGTGCGCCTGATCCTGGTGATGCCGGAGCGGGTGAGCGCCGAGCGCATCCGCCTGGCCAAGCTGCTGGGGGCGAGGGTGGTGCTCACGCCGGCGGACAAGGGCATGCTCGGCTGCATCGCCAAGGCGGAGGAACTGCAGCGGCGCATCCCCGGCGGCGTGATCCTGCAGCAGTTCCGCAACCCCGCCAATCCCGCCATCCACGAGCGCACCACCGGCCCAGAGATCTGGCGCGACACCGGCGGCGAGCTGGCGGTGGTGGTGGCGGGGGTGGGCACCGGCGGCACCCTGATGGGGGTGGCCCGGGCCCTGAAGCCCCTCCATCCCGGCCTGCGCTGCGTGGCGGTGCAGCCGGCCCGCTCCCCCGTGCTCGGGGGCGGTGAACCCGGGCCGCACCAGCTCACGGGCATGGGGCCCAACTTCGTGTCGCCCCAGGTGGATCTCGGTCTGATCGACGAGATCGTCTCGGCCTATGAGGAGGATGCGATCGCCGTGCTGCGCTACTGCGCCGCCCACGACGGCATTCCCCTCGGCGTCTCCAGCGGGGCGGTGGTGTGGGCGGCCCTGCAGCTGGCGCGGCAGCCGGAGCTGGCGGGGCAGCGCATCGTGGCCATCTGCGCCTCGGGCAGCGAGCGCTACCTCTCCACCAGCCTGCTGGCCGCGATCGGCCTCGAGGGCGACGACGTGAGCGACTGGTACGGCGATGCCCCCTGAGGCCCTGCTGGCCGTGGCCCCCCGGGGGGCGGCGGCACTCGGGGGCCTGGATCTGGTCTGGGTGGCCCTCGCGGCCGCGGCCGCGGGCCTGATCAACGCCCTGGCGGGCGGCGGCTCCCTGATCAGCTTCCCTGCCCTCACCGCCCTGGGGCTGCCGGCGGTGATGGCCAACGTGACCAACACCGTGGCCCTGGCCCCCGGCTACCTGGGCGCCACCCTGGCCCAGCGCCAGGAGCTGCGCGGCCAGGGCCGCCGCCTCCGGCTGCTGCTGCCCGCCGCTGCCGCCGGTGGGCTGGTGGGCGGGGTGCTGCTGCTGAACACCGGCGAGAGGCTGTTCGCCGCTTTGGTGCCCGTGCTGATCCTGTTCGCCTCGCTGCTGCTGGCGGCCCAGGGGCGGCTGCGGGCCTGGGTGCTGCGGCGTGCCGAACGCCGTGGCCGCCACCCCAGTGAGCGGTGGGCGATCGCCCCGGTGGCCCTGGCGGCCGTCTACGGGGGCTATTTCGGCGGCGGGCTGAGCGTGATCGTGCTGGCGGTGCTCGCCCTCAGCCTCGACGACACCCTGACCCGCCTCAATGGCCTCAAGCAGGCGATCGCCTTCCTCACCAACGTCACGGCCGCGCTGTTCTTCCTGGTCTCCGGCCAGGTGGCCTGGGTCACGGCCGCGGTGATGGCGCTGGCGGCCCTGCTGGGCGGAGCGCTGGGGGGCCGGCTGGCCGGCCGGGTCGATCCCGAGGCCCTGCGCCACCTCGTGGTGGGCGTGGGGATCGCCGTGGCGCTGGTCTACCTGCTGCGCCTGGTTGCGTCCTGAGCCCGGGGAGTGGGCCTCGGGAGGGGGAGCGCGCGGCTCTGGTCTGGGTCGCCGCTACAGGAGGCCGGCGTCGGTGGGCTCGCCCTCGGCCCAGGTCTGCTCCAGGTAGGGGGCCAGGAAGCAGTCCTCGGGCAGTTCGGCGTTGCCGCTCAGTTCCAGGCCCAGGAAGGTCTGGCGCCCCTGGCAGAACTGCCAGCACAGTTCCACCTCCAGCACCAGGCTGTCGGCGAGCATGCTGTCGTGCAGGGTCAACTGCGCCGCTTCGCCGGACTGGAGCCCCGGTTCGCCGATCACCACCACGCAGGCGCCACGGCGGCTGACGTCCCAGAGGGTGACAGGCCAGGCGCGGCCATCCTGGCAGCGCATGACGCCCGTGACGGCCCAGGCGCCGAAGGGCACCTGATGGCGCGGTTGCTGGCGCCGGTTGTCCGGGCTGCGGCGCGTCTCAAGGGCGCGGCGCTCGGCATCGCGGCGATCGGAGCCGCCTCTCCTGTCGCCGACACGGCCGCCGGGCTTGGGGGCGTCCATGGAAGGCCCGAATCATGTTCAACAACACTACCCATCGTGGGGCGGGGCGCTGCTGCAACTGTGGTGGTCGGGTTGCTCCGAACCCGGCCGATGGCCAGGTGGTCGCTTGCAGGAAAAGCCGGCTAACGGATTTGAACCGATGGCCTTCGCTTTACAAAAGCGCTGCTCTACCACTGAGCTAAGCCGGCAACGGGGCCTTGCCCCGCAGGGAGCTTATCGCTGCCGGAGCGCCCAGAGCAGCAGCTGGGTGCGGTTGCGGCAGCCGGTCTTGGCCAGCAGGTTGCCGATGTGCCCCTCCACCGTGCGCGGGCTGAGCACCAGGGCCGCGGCGATCCCCTTGTTGCTGTGGCCCTGCAGCAACTGATCCAGCACCAGGGATTCGCCGGCGGTGATCGCGAACAGGTTGGGAGCCATGGCCGTGGCGGCTGCGCTGTCCGCAGTGTTCCCGCGGTTCCGGTGCCCGGGCGCCAGGCACCCCGGTTCAGGCGGTCGGGTGCCGCTGGTGGTGTTCAGGCCGTGGCGACGGCGCCGTCGCCGGCCGTCGCGCCGCCGGCGACCTCAGCGGCGGCAGCGGTGCCGGGTTCCACCAGGGGGCGGGCCCGCTTGATCGGCAGGTTGGCCACCAGGGCCGTCACCCGGTCCTCGGTCTCAAGGCTCACGTCGCCCTCGTCCAGGTCGATCTCCACGTAGCGGCTCACCACCTCGAGGATCTCGCGCCGCATCTGCTCCAGCAGTTCGGGGTTGAGGTCGCTGCGGTCGTGGGCGAGCACGAGCTGCAGCCGCTCGCGGGCCACATTGGCGCTGGCGGGCTGACGACCGAGCAGCTTGTCGATGAAGTCGCGCAGGGTCATCGCTTCAGAAGATCTTGGTGGTCATCAGGCGGCCGAGCTTGGCCCGCAGGCCCCGGCCGGCCTTGGCGGGATCCATCAGCGGCACGTCCTCGCCGCGCAGGCGCCGGGCGATGTTGTTGTAGGCCAGGGCCGCCGGCGACTTGGCGCCGTTGAGGGTGAGCGGCTCGCCCCGGTTGGTGGACACGATCACCTGCTCGTCCTCCATCACCAGGCCCAGCAGCGGCAGGGCCAGGATGTCGGTCACATCGGCGACGCTCAGCATCTCCTGGTTGGCCATCATCTTGGGCCGCACCCGGTTGAGCACCAGCTGGATCGGCTTGACACCGTGGCTGTTGAGCAGGCCGATCACCCGGTCGGCGTCCCGCACCGCGGACACCTCCGGGGTGGTGATCACGATCGCCTCCTGGGCCGCGGCCACTGCGTTCTTGAAGCCGTCCTCGATGCCGGCCGGGCAGTCGATCAGCACGACGTCGAACTGCTCGCCCAGCATGGTGGCGATGCGCTGCATGTCCTCCGGCTGCAGCCACTCGAGCATGCGGGGATTGCCGGCCGGCAGCAGGGCCAGGTTGGGCTCCTGCTTGTGCTTCACCAGGGCCTGCTCCAGGCGGCAGCTGCCCGAGAGCACCTCCTGGGCGGTGAACACGATGCGGTTCTCCAGGCCCAGCAGCAGGTCCAGGTTGCGCAGGCCGAAGTCCGCGTCCAGCACCGCCGTGCGCACCCCCTGCCGGGCCAGGGCGATGCCCAGGTTGGCCGTGAGGGTGGTCTTCCCGACGCCCCCCTTGCCGGAGCAGATCAGGATGTAGCGGGTCCCTGGAGCGGTCACGGCAACATTCGACGTCGGGGCAGGCTAAGACGAACGCCCGGATTTGGTCCGTGTTCCGGCTGTCGCTGCCGCGCCGCTCGTGGGGTCTAGAACACGGGGGCCCGCACGGCCCGCGATGACCCCCTCCCCCGACCACCGGCAGCGGCTGCTGGTGATGCCCGACGACGGGGTGCAGGCCGTGGTGGAGCTGATCGACCAGGCCCGCGAGCAGCTGTTGCTCAAACAGTTCAAGCTCCAGTCGCGGGAGGTGGAAGAGGCCCTGCGGCGCGCCCGCGAGCGGGGCGTGCGGGTGCGGGTGATGCTCAACCCCCACACTTCCGCCGGCGACCGCTGGAACGACGAGGCCTTCGCCCTCCTGCAGAGCTGGCAGATCGAGGTGGCCTGGACCAGCGAGGCCTTCCCGGTGACCCACGAGAAGTCGCTGGTGGTGGACCGGGAACTGGCCCTGATCTCCACCTTCAACCTGGCGGACAAATACTTCACCCTGACCCGGGACTACGGCGTGGTGACCTACGCCCCCGAGGTGGTGGCCCAGGTGATCGCCGGCTTCGAGGCCGACTGGCACCGCCACTTCTTTGAGCCCGATCTCGGCGTGGGGCTGGTCTGGAGCAGCTTCCACAGCCGCGGTCAGATGGCCCGGATCGTGGATGCGGCCACCAGCAGCCTCTGGATCCAGCACCCCAAGTTCGTGGATGCGGTGATCCTCGAGCGGATCATCGCGGCCCGCGAGCGTGGAGTGAAGGTGCGGGTGCTGTGCGGCGGCAAGCACGGCATCAGCGACTGGGACATTTACGACACCTTCAGTTCCCTGCGGCTGATGGGGCGCTTCGGGGTGAAGGTGCGGCGCCAGAAGCACCTCAAGCTGCACGCCAAGCTGATCCTCATCGATGGCATCGCCGCCCAGACCGGCTCCATGAACATCGACCGCAGCGCCTTCGACCTGCGCCGCGAGCTGGGAATCGAGTCCGATGCCCCCGACGTGGTGGCGCGGCTCAAGGCCACCTTCGAGGCCGACTGGGCCCAGGCCGCCAAGTACCGGGCCCCCGATCCCCTCGATCCCAGCCTCCACGAGGAGGGCGAGCTGCCGCCCGATCCCCACTTCGTGCACAACTGAGCGGCATGGCCAGCTCCCCGCCACCCAGCGCGACGCCACCGCCCGCTGGCCCGCCAGCCCCGCCCCCGTCGCTGGCGGGGCTGTTCCTGGGCATGCAGCAGGTGGCGCTCTCCTCCTTCGGCGGCGGCCTCTCGGCCTGGAGCCAGCGGATCGTGGTGGAGAACCGCCGCTGGATGAGCAACGAGGAGTTCATCACGGGCCTCACCGTGGCCCGCCTGTTCCCGGGGCCCAACCAGATCAACATGGCCGTCTACATCGGGGCCCGCTTCCACGGCCTGGCCGGGGCCCTGGCGGCCCTGGCCGGAATGCTGCTGCTGCCCTTCAGCGTGCTGCTGCTGATCGGGCTCGCCTACTTCTACCTCCACCTGGTGATGGCGGTGGACCGGGTGCTGGCCGGGGTGGTGGCCGCGGCGGCCGGCATGGCCCTCTCGATGGGCTTCAAGATCCTGGGCGAGTACCGCCGCGACCCCCTGGCCCTGCTGCTGGCGGTGGCCAGCTTCCTGGCCATGGACGTGTTCCACGTGCGGCTGATCCCGCTGGTGCTGGTGCTGGGGCCGATCGCCATGGCCCTCTACTGGCCGCGCTCGCCCCGCCAGCCGGCCCCTGCCGCCGGGCCTGAGCCATGAGTGCGGCCGCCTGCCAGCCGGCCAGCCTCACCGACCTCGCCAACCTGGCGGCGGTGCTCTGGGATTTCCTCAGCCTGTCGCTGTTCTCCCTGGGCGGCGGCAACACCCTGCTGGCCGAGTACCACCACCTCAGCGTCGACCAGTACTGCTGGCTCACCTCCCGCCAGTTCGCCGACATCTACGCCCTGGCGGAAGCGGCGCCAGGGCCCAGTTCGATGATCGTGGGGCTGCTGGGAATGGGGGCGGCCTGGCGGGAGGGCCCGTTCTGGGCCCTGCTCAGCGGCGTGGTGGCGGAGGCGGCCATCCTGTTGCCCTCCACCCTGCTGATGGTGGCGGCGGCCCTGGGCTGGAATCGCTTCAAGGATTCGCCGATCCGCGTGGCCTTCGAGCGGGGCCTGGGCCCGGTCACCCTCGGCATCCTGTTCGGCGTGGGGGTCAAGATCCTGCGCACCGCAGACCACGATCTGCCCGCCCTGCTGGTGTCGCTGCTGGTGTGCGCGCTGATGCTGCGCACCCGCGTCTCGCCCCTGTGGTTCATGGCGGTGGCGGGGGTGCTGGGCGGTCTGGGGCTGATCAACCGTTGAGGGGCCAGATCGGCTCGGCCGGTCGGATCGCGATCGCCCCGTCCTCCAGCACCGCCTCTTCGGTGAAGCCGGCGGGGGGCTGATCCTCGGGCCCCCGGGCCACGGCTGCGGCGATGCGCAGCTGCAGCGGCCGCAGCTGCAGGGCCACGATCCGGGCGCTGCCATCGCCGCGGCAGCCGGCATGGGCCACGCCCCGCAGCCGCCCCCACACCCGCACATCGCCCACGGCCGAGATGCGGGCGCCGGGGTTCACGTCCCCCAGCAGCAGCACCGACCCCTCGGCCTGCAGGTGGTCGCCGGAGCGCAGGGTGCCCTGGTGAATGGTGAGCGCCGCTGCGGGGCGATCCGGCTCCCCCCCGGCCTCCAGCTCCGGTTCGCTCTGCAGCCCGGTGGCCAGCCCCAGGGCCGCGGCGGCCACCAGGGTCTCGGCCCGGCTGCCCTCCACCCGCTCCAGCGTCAGGCCCACGCCCGCCAGCAGCTGCTGCAGCGCCCGCAGGTCCGGCAGGGTCAGCGGCCAGTCGCGGCTGTGCAGCACCAGCGGACCGGAGGGGGGCCGGCTGCCGAGGCCGTGGCGCACCTCCGCCAGGGCGCCGTTGCCGGCGCTGCGGCTGATCGGCAGCTGCAGCTGGTGGGGCAGGCCAGGGGCCTGGGCCGGTGTCAGCAGGGCGGCCATCTCACCGGGGCGGACATCTCAGCTGGGCCAGCATCCCACTACCGGCCATCGGCCAGGGCCAGGGCCAGCTCCTCGCGCAGCACCGGGCTCACCTCGGCCGGGTGGATCAGCCAGGCCGTCTGGACCGGCTGGCTGAGGCTGGTCACCAGGGCCGAACTGGCCTCCAGGGCCGCCAGGCGCTGGCCGTCCCACAGGCGCAGCCCTCCTTTGTAGGGGTGGTAGCCGCGGCTCTCCCGCTGCTGCAGCCCGCAGCAGCTCTCGGGATCCAGGCCCGCCGCGCCGCTCAGGGCCCGGGCCCGGGCCAGGAACTCCAGCCGCCGCTCGGGGCGCAGCTCCGTCACCGCCGTCGCCTTGAGCAGGCGCCGATCCAGCAGCCGGGCGCAGAGACCCCGCAGCGGCTCCGGACCCTGCTCCCGCCAGCGCAGCAGGTGGTAGCCGGTGCGCAGGTCGTCGTTGGCCAGGTAGGTCTCCAGGTCGATGGCGTCCGGCTGCCACAGCCAGCGGGCCATCACCGCATCGGCCTCCAGCTGGCTGGGCCCCAGCCGCCGCGCCGTGGCGATCACCTGGCTCAGCAGCCAGTTGCACACCACGTTGAGCCGGTGGTTGTAGACGCTGCGGTACATCAGGTTGCGCACCACCAGGTAGTGCTCCACGGCCATCAGCCCCTTGGGGTGCAGGGCCAGCTGGCCATCGGGCGCCAGGGTGAGGGCCGCCAGGATCCGCTCCAGATCCAGCTGGCCGTAGCGGGTGCCGGTGCTGTAGCTGTCGCGCAGCAGGTAGTCGAGCCGGTCGCAGTCCAGCTGGCTGCTCACCAGGGCCTTGATGGCGGGCTGGTCGTAGCGGCCGTGCTCCAGCAGGTCGGCCACCGCATCGGCCGTGCCGGGGGCGTAGGCCTCGAGCCGCTGCCGCAGGGCGGGGTGCTCGCGGATCAGCCGCCCCGACCAGCTCTCGTGGCGCAGGCCATACATCTCCTCGCCCGAGTGGCTCAGGGGGGCGTGCCCCACGTCGTGCAGCAGTGCCGCCGCCAGCAGCACGCCGCGGTGCTCCTCCAGCGGGGGAGCCTGGGCGGCCAGCCCATCGAGGGCCTGGCGCGCCAGGTGCAGCACCCCCAGGGAGTGGGTGAAGCGGCTGGATTCGGCCCCGTGGAAGGTGAGGAAGGCCGGGCCGAGCTGGCGGATGCGCCGCAGCCGCTGGAAGGGAGCCGTGTCGATCAGATCGATCGCCAGGGCCTCGGCCGGATGGCGCGGGTCCAGGCGGATCGCCCCGTGCAGCGGGTCGTGGTAGGTGCGCGGACCCATCAGCTGGCCCCCTGGCCGGCCCTGGCCTGCCCTGCCGCCGGGCCATCGAGCTGGTGCGCCAGCTGGGCGGCCGCCGCCTCCAGCCAGTGGTCGTCGGCCCCACCGGGGTCCAGCGGCTCGGGGCCGGGCAGCAGCTGGTCCGGTTCGATGCCGAGGTTCTGGATGTCGCGGCCGCTGGGGGTCACGTAGCGGGCCACGGTCACCGCAAGGCCGCTGCCGTCGCTGCCCAGTCCGATCAGGGTCTGGATCAGGCCCTTGCCGAAGGTGCGGCTGCCCAGCAGGGGCGAGCGGCCGTCGTCCTGGAGGGCGCCGGCCAGGATCTCGCTGGCGCTGGCGGTGCCCGCGTTCACCAGGGTCACCATCGGACCCCCGTAGAGCAGTCCCCGGTGGGCCTGCTGGGCATCGGCGAAGCCCTCACGGTTGCGGGTCTCCACGATCGGCTCGCCATCCAGCAGCGCATCGGCCACGGCCAGGCCGGCTGCCACCAGGCCGCCCGAGTTGTTGCGCAGGTCCAGAACCAGCCCTTCGGCCCCATCCCGCTGCAGCTGCTCCAGGGCGTCCTGCACCTGCTGGGGCACGGGTTCGGCGAACTGGCTGATGCGCAGATAACCGAGGCGGTGGCCGCCGGCCTCGATCAGCCGGCTGCGCACGGGATGCAGGTCCACCGTGCGCCGCTGCAGCTCCAGCTCCCGCGGCCGCCCGCCGGGGGACTGCAGCGTCAGCAGCACCCGCGTGCCCGACGCGCCCCGCAGCCGCGCTGCGGTGCCCTCCAGGCCAAGGGCCTGCGTCTCGAGGCCATCCACCTGCAGCACGGCCGTGCCGCTGCTGATGCCGGCCTCATCGGCGGGGGAATCCTCCAGGGGGGCGATCACCACGATCCCGGCGTCGCTCCCCGCCGCGCTGCCGCTCAGCCCCAGCTGCAGTCCCACGCCGCTGACGCTGCCCTGGGTGTTGGAGCGCAGGCTGGCGTATTCGGCCGGCCGCAGCAGGCGGGTGTAGGGGTCGCCGATGGGGGCGAGCAGCGCCTCGATGGCGTCGTAGGCGTCGCCACTGGTCTGGATCGGGCGTTCCAGGGCCTTCTGGCGCAGCCGCTTCCAGCCGATCGCCTCGAAGCGGGCCGGATCCACGTAGCTCTGGTTCACGAGCCGCCAGCTCTCCACCACCAGCTGCTGGGCGTCGTTCAGGGCCCAGGCCGCGGCGGGCTGCAGCAGCAGAA
Organism: Vulcanococcus limneticus LL; assembly: GCF_943369875.1. Taxonomy (GTDB): domain Bacteria; phylum Cyanobacteriota; class Cyanobacteriia; order PCC-6307; family Cyanobiaceae; genus Vulcanococcus; species Vulcanococcus limneticus_A. The sequence goes on along the minus strand of NZ_CALROT020000010.1, from coordinate 3,379 downwards.
CCGCCGTCAGCAGCGCGCTGACCAGCGTGCTGGTCAGGGGCGCCAGCCTCCGGCCGGGCCCCGCTGGCGAGGGCGGCAGGCGTCGGGGCTGGGATGGCGGGGCGCTCACGTCCGGTCCGGGGCGATCGGTAGACTCTGCCAACCAAACCCTCTCGCTGCATGGCGAACTCCTCTCCCGCCGCTGGCGGAAAGTCCTCGCCGGTCTACGACTGGTTCCAGGAGCGGCTCGAGATCCAGGACATCGCCGACGACATCGCGTCGAAGTACGTCCCCCCTCACGTCAACATCTTCTATTGCCTGGGTGGCATCACCCTGGTCTGCTTCCTGGTCCAGTTTGCGACCGGGTTTGCGATGACCTTCTATTACAAGCCCACCGTGGCTGAGGCCTACGCCTCGGTGCAGTACCTGATGACCGACGTCAGCTTCGGCTGGCTGATCCGCTCGGTGCACCGCTGGAGCGCCTCGATGATGGTGCTGATGCTGATCCTGCACGTGTTCCGCGTGTACCTCACCGGCGGCTTCAAGCGTCCCCGGGAGCTCACCTGGATCACCGGCGTCACCATGGCCGTGATCACGGTCTCCTTCGGCGTCACCGGCTACTCCCTGCCCTGGGACCAGGTCGGCTACTGGGCCGTGAAGATCGTGAGCGGTGTTCCTGCCGCCGTGCCCGTGGTGGGCAACTTCATGGTGGAGCTCCTGCGCGGCGGCGAGAGCGTCGGCCAGGCAACCCTCACGCGCTTCTACAGCCTGCACACCTTCGTGATGCCCTGGCTGCTGGCCGTGTTCATGCTCATGCACTTCCTGATGATCCGGAAGCAGGGCATCTCCGGTCCCCTCTGAATCCAGGTTCTGCCGGGGATCTGCTGGGATTGCGAAATGCTGCAATCCCCGCCCCGCCTCCCCTCCGGGACCAGCGCCAGCTCCGTCCCGGTTCCTAGCCTTCCTTCACTCGGTTTCCGCCGGCTCGCCGGCTCTTCAACCCGGTCCCTCTTCAGGCCTTCGCCATGCACATCCTCAAGAAGCCCGACCTGAGCGATCCCAAGCTGCGGGCCAAGCTGGCCAAGGGCATGGGCCACAACTATTACGGTGAGCCCGCCTGGCCCAACGACCTGCTCTACATCTTCCCGGTGGTGATCCTCGGGACGATCGGCTGCCTGGTGGGTCTGGCCGTGCTCGACCCCGCCATGCTGGGTGACAAGGCCGATCCCTTCGCCACCCCCCTGGAAATCCTGCCGGAGTGGTACCTCTACCCGGTGTTCCAGATCCTGCGGGTCGTTCCCAACAAGCTGCTCGGCATCGTCCTGCAGACGATGGTTCCCCTGGGCCTGATGCTGGTGCCCTTCATCGAGAGCTTCAATAAGTTCCAGAACCCCTTCCGTCGTCCGGTGGCCATGGCCGCCTTCCTCTTCGGCACGGTGTTCACCATCTACCTCGGCATCGGCGCTGCCCTGCCCATCGACAAGTCCCTCACCCTGGGTCTGTTCTGAGCGCAGCGCGTCCTGCCTGATCGCCTTGCGGATCCACGCTTCGGCTCCATCCCCACAACCCCTGGCCCTGGCCAGGGGTTTTTTTGTGCCTCAGTACGGGGAGGCGTTCAGGGGGTGTTGATGTCCAGCAGGGTCACGTCGCGGGGGTTCACCCGCAGCAGGTGGTGCAGCAGCAGGAAGCCCACGATCGTCCAGGTCTGGTAGGTGCGGGCCTGCTGTCCCACCCAGGTGCCGGTGGGTCCGTCGAAGTACTCGGCCCACTGCTGGCGCGGCAGCTGGTTGAGCTGGCTCCAGTAACACTCCTCGAGCATCGCCTTCATCTGTCCCATCAGCAGCACGTCCGCTGAGGGGTGGCGCTGCTCGTGCAGCAGGATCGCGCCACCGAGGAACCAGAGCAGGCTGGGCCAGTGGCCGCCGTTGTGGTAGCTCCAGGGCCAGTTCTTGGGATCGGAGCCGGTCTTGTCACGCCATTCATCCCCCTCCATCGGCGGATGGCAGATCCGCATCGGCATCTGGGCCATCAGGTGTTCGCGGTTGTGGAGCACCAGCCGGAACAGGGCCCGCTGCTGCGGCGCCGACACCAGGCCGAACAGACAGGCCAGGGCATTGCCCAGGCTGTAGAAGCGGAAGTCCGGTCGGCCGGTGCGCATGTTGCCGATCAGGTAGCCGCCCCGTTCCTCCAGCCAGTTCTGCAGCCAGGGAGGGATCACCTGGGGCTGCACGTTGAATTCGTTCTGGTACTGATGCTCGCCGTACTGCTCCGTGGGTCGGCGCCGCAGCACCTGCAGGGTCTTGCTGGTCACCCAGTAGTGCTTGAGCAGGAACAGGCGCAGGTCGTGCTGCCAGGCCCGGGTCAGCAGCAGGCGCTGATCCAGAAGGCGGCTGGTGTTGCCCTTCTGGGCCAGCTCCATCAGCTGGCAGCAGCTGCGCAGGCAGCCGAACAGCAGCACCTCCACCTCCAGCGGTGCCCCCCACACGTCCATGGGGCGATCGATCATGAAGGCGCAGTCGGGCACGAACAGCACCGGTGTGCCCTCGAAGGTGGGGTGCAGCACCAGATCCAGCAGCAGCTGCACACCGCGCTGCACCTTCTGACTCACGCCGAATTCCCAGTCGCGGCTTCGGCGCACGTAGAGCCAGCAGAGCACCGGCCACCACAGGCTGGCGTCCACTGAGGTGATGCGGCCGATCGAGCGCTGGCCGTAGTCGGCGAGCACCTTGCCGTCCTGTTCCACGAAGCTGGTGGGGAACACGCCGCGGGTCTGGTAGGCGCTGCTCTGCAGGTCGAGGCACACCTCCAGGAAATGGCGCACGATCTCGTGACGCCCCTGCAGCAGCAGGTAGAGCATCACGGGCACGTTGTCCCGCAGGAACACCTCGTCGTAGTTGAGGGCGCCGTCCCGACCCGGGTGTTTCAGGGCGGCCATGGAGCCCACCGGCTTGCCGCCCACCTGGATCAGGGTGCGCTCGAAGTACTCCCGGGCGCGAGCCACCACGGCGTCTTCCCGGGAACTGGGGCGAACCCGCAGGCGCTCCTGGCTGAACTGCTGCGCCATGGCGGGCTCCAGACCCCTGGGCCTTCGGGCCAACGCTAGGCAGGGCAAGGGGTTGCGTCAGCTGTCTGCCCACCTCGCCCACCCCGTTTGCTGGATCGGGGAGTGGGGTGTTATGGTTTTGGACTGCGCGGGAGCCGAGAGGCGAGCGTGCAGCGCCAAGGAGCCACCGGGGGAACCCGAGCGGAATTCTGAGGTGACTTACGACGAAGGAGGCGCGAGCCACCGGTGTTGTAAGTTCAAGAGGCGGTCGCGAGGCCGCTGAAACCGGAAGCCCGAGAGGGCGGAAGGAGCACCTGGACAACCGAAAAGTTTAGGAACTGACGCTTTCACTGCGTC
>NZ_CALROT020000009.1:0-181295 GCF_943369875.1 Vulcanococcus limneticus LL | reverse complement strand
GTGTTCTTCAACTAGCCATTGCCGGCGGCTCTGGTCGTGATCGGTTCGTATTGACCGCTCTCCAGTACAAAGCCACTCAGGCCTCCCTCAACTTCAGGACAGACACCAGCGGCAACTACACCACCATTACTGGTAAGCCAATTGAAATCACAGACTTTGAAGCTGGTCGCATTGACAGTGACTTGATAGACATCTCAGACCTCATGCAGAACGGAGCAACTAACTACAACGGTGCAAATCCATTCAAAACAGGCCATTTAGCCATTGAGCAGGTTGGTATAGATACACATCTTAAGTTCGATACCAATGGAGGTGGAGAAAACTTTGTAACCCTAGCTGTTCTACGCAATCTTCAATCAACCGAGCTCGTCGCAAGCAATTTCTCGCCCCTGTTCGGCACACCCAATGGCGACGTGATGAGTGGGCTCAGCGGTGGTGGCCGAGTTGAGGGAATTGAGGGTAGCGATGTGATGCTTGGCATCAGCCTGACCAGAGATCAGCTCAACAACCTAGGAGAGCTTCTCCCTGAAATCACACGCTCATCTCAACGCACGAATGCTGCTCTCGATCTGGATGGCGGTAGCGGCAATGACACATTGGTCAGTGGATCGGGGAACGACACACTGACTTCTGGCAATGGCAACGATGTTGTGGATGCTGGAGCGGGTGATGACCTGTTTCTGAACAGTGATGAAATCGGTGACGATGTCTATGATGGTGGAAACGGCAGCGATACTGCATCGTTTGCTGGTGATTCTTCCAAATATGCACTCGCATGGGACGGAGATGAGATCCTGGTATCTAGCGGCACTGGTGGCAGCCGCCTGAAGAACATTGAAATTCTTCAGTTCGATAACCAATCAGGTGATATCAGAAGTTTCAGCCAGCTCAATCGCAACCCATTCCTGAGCGGTACATCAACCTCATTGCCTTCATGGACTGAAGACACCGCGATCATAATTACCCAGGACCAGCTGTTGGCTGGCTACAGCGATCTAGATGGTGATTCCCTTTCTGTCACAGATATCGGTGCAACCAATGCCACCATCAGTATTGGTAGTGGAGGGAGTGTCACCGTCACGCCAAATGCCAACGTCAATGGCCCCATTCTCCTTGCCTACACGGTCACCGACGGCCGTGGTAGTGGTACCTCTGCATCCCTTGTCATCAACATCCTGCCCGTTGATGATGCGGCGACAGGCACTCTCACCATCGCCGGAATGGCCGCAGAAGGGGGCTCCCTCATCGGGTCTCTCAATGGTGCCAACGATGTTGATGGTGTCATCACCAGCACATCGTTCCAATGGCAGGAACTCATTGGGGGCAGCTGGGCTGGCATAGCCGAGCAAAGCGCTTCCGCACTTGTCATTCCGACTGATCAAAGCTTCGTCGGCAAGACCATACGCCTCGTCGTGACGACAATTGATTCTCTCGGCGGAGTCACCGTGTTCTCAGGTGCCGAACAGACCATAGCCAATGTCAACGACGCGCCCACCGGCGTCGTGACCATTGCAGGCACTGCGGCCGAGGGGGAAGTCCTCACCGCTTCCAACAACCTGGCCGATAGCGATGGTATCGGAATCATTAACTACCGGTGGAACGCCAATGGGCTTGAGATTTCAGGCGCGAATGGCAACACCTATGCCCTATCAGCTAGCGATATCGGCAAGACCATTACTGTGACCGCCACTTACACTGATGCTTACGGCCAGGCTGAATCCGTAACTTCCGCGGCAACCACTGCCGTTGCCCCTGCTGGGGACACGAATCCCCCTGGCCTGAGCAGCATCAGCGTCAGCGGTAGCGCTGTCAGGGTCACGTTCACCGAGGCTCTAGCCACCTCAGGATTGCCACTAACGTCCGCAATTGCGGTGCAGACCGTCAGCGGGACCGGCACCACCTCCCCTCGCACCGTCAGCACGGTGACGCTCGACAGTACGGACGCATCGGGGCGGACTCTTCTTCTCACTCTCAGTGGATCGGCCCCGGCCTCCAATGTCGATCTACGCGTCTCCTACACCGATCCCACGGGGAACCAGCTCACAAGTGTGCTGCAAGATCAGGCCGGCAACGACGTGCTCAGCTTCACCAATGCTTACGCGACAGCGTTCTCTTCCTCAAGCTCCGTTACTTCTCTGGCTGCTCAATATCAAAATTTAACCCTCACAGGCACCTCCGCCATCAACGGCACCGGTAATGCCAATAACAACACCATCACCGGCACTAGTGCCGCCAACAGTCTCAATGGTGGTCTTGGCGTCGACACCCTCATCGGCGGCAGCGGCAATGACACGTACATCCTTGACAGCACCACTGACACGATCTCCGAACTGGTTGGAGGCGGCACCGACACCATCCAGAGCTCGGTGACCTTCTCCCTTGCCACCATCGCCCAGGTTGAAAACCTCACCCTCAGCGGCACCACTGCCATCAACGGCACCGGCAACGCCCTGGCCAATATCCTCACTGGCAACATCGCCGCGAACAGCCTTGCGGGCGGCGATGGCAACGATACCCTGATCGGAGTTGGCGGCAACGACAGCCTTACCGGTGGAGCAGGCAGCGACAGTTTCCGGTTCACCACAGCACCCAACGCCAGCACCAACCGCGACCTGATCACCGATTTCATCTCCGGTGCCGACAAGCTGTCGTTTAGCAAGGCGGTCTATGCAGGCTTCAGCAACTCCGCCACAGCCATCACCAGCACCCAGTTCCGCAGCGGTGCTGGCGTCACCTCCGCCAACAGCACGGCGCAGCGCTTCATCTACAACACCACAACCGGATCCCTCTACTACGACAGAGATGGCAGTAGTACCACCTACAACCCTATCGAAGTTGCCCTGCTCGGTGCCTCCACATCCCTGACTTTCAGCGACTTTGTGCTCACGGCCTGATCCGCAGCTTCTCGGGCCAACCGATCCACCAACGCCAACTGTTTCGGCAGGCACACCGTCTTGAGGTCGTAGCCGGCCACAACATCACGACGGGCCGTCTCGCCCAGGGACCGATAGGCAGCTGGATCGGTTAGCACCTCCGCGATCTGCTGGGCTATGGCTTCGAGATCGAAGAAGTCCACCAGCAGGCCGTTCTCGCCAGCGCGGATCACCTCCTGCACCGGCGGCGTCGCCGAGCCAATCACCACGGCACCACAGGCCATGGCCTCGAGCAGACTCCAACTGAGCACAAACGGGTACGTGAGGTACACGTGACAAGCCGCCACCCGGAACAGGTCGTGCAGCACCGCATGGGGCACCTGCCCCACGAAATGAATGCGGCGCAGGTCCAGCTGGCCAGCCAGCTCCTGCAAGAGCACCTTTTTCCAGCTGACTCCTCGTGGCGGTGGGCTGCCGTAGCTCACTCCCTCCGCCCCGACAATCACCACATGCGCCTTGGGACGCAGTTTCTGCAGCTGCGGCAACATCCGCATGAACACATGAAAGCCGCGATAGGGCTCCAGGTTGCGGGCCACAAAGCTGATCACCTCATCCCCCGCCTCAAAGCTGAGCCCCGCTTTCTGCAGGCTGATCGATGAATCTTTCCTGGGCCCAATGCGCTGGGTGTCGATACCTTCGTGGATGACGCTGATCCGCTCGCGGAATTCCGCCGGTGCGGTTGATGCCTGCCATGCAGTGGGGGCCATGCCCCAGTCGAGGTCGTGGAAGGCAAGCAGCTGCGGTGCTCGCTTCAGGCGCAGGCGGGTGCGATCCGACCAACCAGTGCGGCTGAACTCCGGATCGAAGTCCACATCACCGCCCTCCATCTGATAGATGAATTCCACGTGATGCAGCACAGGTACCCCCGGCAGAAGATCCTTCACTGCCAGCAGTTCCCCCCAGCCGGGATGGCCAACCACCAGATCGGGCCGCAGGCCCTGACTGATCAGTTTCTCCAGCAGGAGGGCCACTGCCTCGGCACGCAGCAGCTTCACCTGAAAATCGGCGGCCCAGTGATGGCAAGTCGGCACCTCACCCCTCGCCATCGGGTCATAGCGGTGCAGTGGCACCCCTGGAAGCGCCACGGCCGTCGGGCCACCGATAGCCAGCACCTGATCACCTCGGTCCCGCAAGGCCTCGGCCAGATGGGGGTACTGCCCTGGAAAGTTCTGGTGGATGAACAGAACCTGCATGAAGGGCAGATCGAGGACTGAACAAGTGAACTCTGGCGGCTACAGCACGCGCAGGAGCCCCGAGAGCCCACAGACCCCGCAAACATCCGTTACGATCCTAAGAAGTTCTGTTAAGGGCAACCATGGGTGAGGTGATCGATCTGGGGAGCGGCCTTGAGGGCGGCTTCGGTCTGATCTCGGCCCTGGTGAGCGTTCTGGCCCTCGGCGTCTACGCCCTCACCCAGGGCGACACCGGCAACGACGACGACGACTCCACCCCCGGTGGCGGCCTCATGCAGCCGGTGGGCGGCGCAGCCTGAGTCCGGTCCGGTCACAGTTGGTCACACCCCCAACTGGGATCGGTTGTCCCGATCCGAGCGGGCACCAACAGGCTGGAGAGACGACCCCTCCACCCCGTGGACCGCTCCGCGACCACTTCTCCCGATCGCCCATCCCCAGGGGCCAGGCCTGCCTTGGCCAGCCAGGCGAGGGTTTCTTTTTCGTGGCGTGCTCTTGCGTGCCGCCTTGTTCCTGCGGTGCTGCTGCTCGCCCCGGCGCCTGCCGTCCAGGCCAGTGATCCCACCTGGCAGGCGATCGACCAGTTGCGGCTGCTGCTGAGCCGTTCCGGCGTTCGGGTGCTGCAGCGCGATTGCGGGCAGCGGGGCCTGCAGGGGCTCTACCACCACGGCAGTGACACGATCGTGGTCTGCCGCGTGCACCAGGACCCGGCGGCCGTGTGGAACACCCTGGCCCATGAGGCCACCCACCGGATGCAGGCCTGTCGCGGTGGCTCCCTCACCGATCCGCGCCACCACGCCGGCATGGTCCGCGCCCTGGCGAAGCGGGCACCGGCTGATCTGAGCTCCCTGCGCCTCTATCCGGCCCGTGAGCAGCTCGGCGAGCTGGAGGCCCGCTACACCGCCCAGCTTCCGCCCGCCCAAGTGCTGCAGCTGTTCGAGCGCTACTGCGGCAACGGCACCCGGCTGGCCGGCGAGGGCCGTCTGGCCCGATCGGCCCTGCAGCGTCCTGCCTCAGGCCTCGCCCTCCCACCCCCCAGCCAGCCATGAACAACCTCCTGCTCTCCCTCGCCATGGCCTTCCTGGGCCAGGGCGGCGGCTTCGCTCCCGGCCTGGGCCTCGGCATGCCCGGGCTGACCCAAGGCATGCCCGGCCTGGGTTTCGGGGGCTCCGGTTTCGGGGCCCCAGGGCGAGGTCTGCGGGGACTCGGTCTGCCAGGACTCGGTGGAAGCGGCTATGGCCGTGGCTACGCCCCGGCTCCCTACCAGCCTGCCCCTGGCCTGGGTGGGTCGTCGGACAGCCTGCCGGTCACCACCCTGGCGGTGGTGCAGTGCCTCTACGACAACGGCAGCATCGACGGCGCCCAGGCCCGCGGCCTGATCCAGCAGCAGGGGATGCGGCGCGGCTGGGCCCAGGGCTGGGAGGCGGGCATCGCGCCCCGGCAGGTGGGCCAGCTGATCGGCAGCGCCGGTGGGTGCCAGCCCTTGCTGGCCCAGGTCGGCCGCAGCGGCAGCCGTATCGCCTTAGGCCCGGCTGCCCCTTCCCTGCCGGGCTATGGCCGCCCCACCACGATCCAGGTGCTGCCGATCGGCCCAGGCCGCCGCAGCCAGCCGCCGCTCTCCAGTGAAAGTGAGGGGTTCGGTCTGGCTCCCTATCGTTGAGGGGGTAGTGCTGAGGGCAGCTCCAGTGGGCTGCCCCTCAGGAGCGAAGATCCTCCTCGCCCCGGGCGTTCTGCCGAACCGGCCAGCCGATCCTGCTCAGGGCTTGGCCAGGGCTGCCGGCAGGTTGGCGCTGTTGGGGTTGTAGGGCTGGCTGGCGGTGGCGGCGCTGCGCAGCTGCTTGAGCAGGGTGGATTCGGCCACGCGGTACTGGCTGTCCCGCTTGGTGCCCAGGTCCTCCAGCTTCAGCTTCTGGGCTTCGGCCTCACTCAGCTTGGCCGCCACGTCCGGGTCGATGCCGTGCTTATGGATGTCGCGGCCGCTGGGGGTGAGGTACTTGGCGATGGTCACGGTCATGCCGGAGCCATCGGAGAGCCCCCGCACCGATTGCACCAGGCCCTTGCCGAAGGTCTTCTGACCCACCAGCACGGCCCGCTTGTTGTCCTGCAGGGCCCCCGAGAGGATCTCACTGGCGCTGGCGGAGCCCTCGTTCACCAGGATCACCAGGGGGCGCTTGGTGAGGGCGCGGCCGTTGGCGCGCTTGGTGTCCTGGATGCCGTCGCGGGTCTTGGTGGACACGATGATCCCCTCATCCAGCCACTGGCGGGCGATGGCGATGCTGGCCATCAGCAGGCCGCCTGGGTTGCTGCGCAGGTCGAGCACGTAGCCCTGCACCTGCTTGCCCTCCAGATCCTTCACCGCCGCCGCCATGTCCTTGGCGGCATTGGCGTTGAACTGCTTGAGGCGGATGTAGCCGACCTTGGTGCCATCGCCGCTGGTGTTCACCTGGTGTTCCACCGCGTGCAGCTCGATCCGCTCGCGGGTCAGCGGCGTGTCGAGCACCTTGCCGGCGCGCCGCAGCTGGATCGTCACCTTGGTGCCGGCCTGGCCGCGGATCAGTTTCACCGCGTCCTCGGTGCTCATCCCCTTGGTGCTCTTGCCGTCGATCGACACGATCACGTCCTTCGGCATCACGCCGGCCCGGGAGGCGGGGGAGCCCTCGATCGGCGACACCACCACCAGCTCCTTGGTGTCCTTGTCGAGGCTCAGCTGGATGCCCACCCCGGAGAGTTCCCCGGAGGTGTCGATCTGCATCTCCTTGAATTCCCGCGGATCGAGGAAGCGGGTGTAGGGATCATCCAGGGTGGCGAGCATGCCCCGGATCGCCTCGTAGCTCTCCTTGGTGCTGCCGTAGCTCTTGGCCAGCAGGTCCTTGCGCAGGGTGCGCCAGCGGTCGGTGGTGTACTTGCCGGTGGTGTCGAGATAGTCGCGGAAGACGATCTGCCACGCCTGATCCATCACCTCCTTGGGGCTGTCGCTCACCAGGGAGGCGACGCCGGGGGAGGCCATCAGATCGCTGCCCAGGATGGCGGAGGCGGCAAACGTACCTGCCCCCACCAGCACCCACACACCGGTGCGATGTCTAGCGGTGTGACGCCTGGCCATGCGGCGAACTCCTGGTGCCCAAGGGGTTGTGCTTCAAGCTAGCCCCTGCGCGATGAGTGGGAGACGGAGGAGAACCGAATCCGTCGGCACAGCGTCACACGGCTCAGGGGCCTGGTGAGGCCATGGGCTCAGCGGCCTGCTCAGCCCATGGGCTTCAGGGATCGACCCAGCGGCCGTCCTCCTTGATCAGGGCGATCAGGGCCTGGACGCCCTCGGCCTCCGGCACCCGCCGGATCTCGTCGCGGCCGCGGTAGAGAGAGATCACGCCGGGGGTCTTGCCCACGTAGCCGTAGTCGGCATCGGCCATCTCACCGGGGCCGTTGACGATGCAGCCCATCACGGCGATGTCCAGACCCGTGAGGTGGGCGGTGGCGTTCCGCACCGTGTGCAGCACCTCCTCGAGGTTGAACAGGGTGCGGCCGCAGCTGGGGCAGGCCACGTATTCCACCATCGTCTTGCGCAGCCCCAGGGCCTGCAGGATCGAGTAGCAGACCGGGATCTCCTTCTCCGGCGCCTCCGTGAGCGAGACGCGGATCGTGTCCCCCAGGCCCTCGGCCAGCAGGGTGGCGATGCCGGCGGTGCTCTTGATGCGGCCGTAGTCGCCGTCGCCGGCCTCGGTCACGCCCAGGTGCAGGGGGTAGTGGAAGCCCTCGGCGTCCATGCGGTCGGCCATCATCCGGTAGGCGGCCAGCATCACGGGGGCGCGGGAGGCCTTCATCGACACCACGATGTTGTGGAAGTCGAGGCGGTCGCAGATGTGGATGAACTCCATGGCGCTCTCCACCATCCCCAGGGGGGTGTCGCCATAGGTGAACAGCATGCGCTCGGCCAGGGAGCCGTGGTTCACGCCGATGCGCAGGCCCTTGTCCTGCTCCTTGAGCAGGCTCACCAGGGGTTCCAGGGTGGCCTGGATGCGCTCGCCGATCGCCGCCACCTCCTCGGGGGTGAATTCGGTGCGGCTGGGATCCGGCTTGTCGAACACATAGAGGCCCGGGTTGATCCGCACCTTGTCGACGTGCTGGGCTACCTCCAGGGCGATCTTCATGCCGTTGTGGTGGACGTCCGCCACCAGCGGCACCGCCCGGTAGCTGTCCTCGAGGCGCTGGCGGATCTCCTTCACCGCCTTGGCGTGGGCCAGGCTCGGCACCGTGAGCCGCACGATCTCGCAGCCGGCCTCGTGCAGCCGGCGGATGCCGGCGGTGGCGCCCTCGATGTCGAGGGTGTCCTCGTTGATCATCGACTGCACCACCACCGGGTGCTCGCTGCCGACCCACACGTCGCCCACGCGCACGCTGCGGGTCTTGCGGCGGCGGATGACGGTGTCGTAGCGGGGGTTCTGGGCCCAGTCGGGGGTGGCCGGAGCGGCGGCGGCAGGGCTGTCGGTGCGTGCCGGGGCGGCGGTCATCGCTGGGGGGCCGGGAGACGCCGCAAGCCTGTCACAGACTGTGGGTCAACTGGCTGGCGGGGCCGCGCCCCGGGGGCTCAGGGCGCACCGGCGTCGCCGGCCTCCAGCTGGGCCAGGCGCCGGCGCACGTCCTGCAGGTCCTGCCAGGTGAGCCATTTGGGGCTGCCCCGCTCCCGCGAGGCGTTGCGCAGCAGATAGGACGGGTGGAACACCGGCATCAGCCAGCGGCCTTCCCACTGGCGCCACTGGCCCCGCAGCTTGGTGATGCCGCCCTTGATGCCGAGCACCCCCTCCACGGCGGTGGCGCCGGCCAGCAGCACCACCTGGGGCTGCACCAGCGCGATCTGGCGCCGCAGGAAGGGCAGGCAGGCGGCCATCTCCAGGGCGGTGGGCTTGCGGTTCTCCGGCGGCCGGCACTTCACCACGTTGGCGATGTAGGCGTCGCGGTTGCTGTCGAGCCCGACGCTCTCGAGCATCCGGTCCAGCAGCTGGCCCGCCTTGCCCACGAAGGGCGAGCCGCTGGCGTCCTCCTGGGCGCCGGGCCCCTCGCCGATCACCATCAGCCGGGCCCGGGGGTTGCCGCGGCTCACCACCACCTGCTGGCGGCCGGCCGCCAGGCCGCAGCCGCGGCAGGCGTCGCAGCTGGCGGCGAGCTCCGCCAGGGCCCGGTCGCGGGCCGCGGGATCCAGGACTCCGGACGCCGCCATGGAGCTGCCGTCAGTCAGGGCCTGGCCGCCCAGGGCAGCGCCGCCAGGGGCCGTGCCCGTGCCGTCCGGGAGCAGATCAAACAGGCTTGCCTCACTCACCTCGGGCCTGGCTGCTGGGCGGGCCCGTGATCCTATGGAGCCCCAGCCCGCCGCCGCTGCGTCCAGCGGCGGGGGGACCGCCTCAGGCCGCCACCAGCAGCAGCAGCCGGTTGCCCTCGGGATCCGCCAGCCAGGCCTCCCAGCCGAAGGGTTCCTGGCGCGGCCCCTCCAGCAGTCGGGCGCCGGCGGCTTCGGCCTCGGCGATCCAGGCCGCCAGCGTGGTGCCGCCGTCGGGGCCGGCCGGGCGCTGCAGGGCCAGGGCCAGACGCCCCTCCTGGCGGGGCCGGGGGCGGGAGCGGGCGGGGGCATAGATCTCCAGCCGCCCACCGGCGGGCAGGCCCACGAGCCAGTGGCTGGGCCCCTGGCCCGCGACGGGCGGCTGGTGCAGCAGGGCGCCGTAGAAGGCGGCCAGACCGGCCGGATCATCCGCCGCCAGCACCCAGCGGCAGGAGGGGGCGTCCAAGGGGATGGCGCAGGGCGTCCGAACTCTGCCGTTACCAGGCCGGGCCCGGATCCGCCGAACGGTCCGCCCTGTGACGAAGACCGGCCGGGGGGTAAGGCAGGATGACCCCCAGTCCTGGTTCCCCCTTGGGGTGCCGCCGCCCGTCGCTGCACCGATGCCGCGCCCGTTGCCGCTCTCTGCCCGGGCAGAAGCTCTGCAGCCCTCCCTGACCCTGGCCATCGCCGCCCGCGCCAAGGCCCTCAGGGCCGAGGGGCAGGACATCTGCAGCCTCAGCGCCGGCGAGCCGGACTTCGACACCCCGGCCTTCATCCGCCAGGCCGCCGCCGAGGCCCTCGAAACCGGCCACACCCGCTACGGGCCCGCCGCCGGCGAGCCCGCGCTGCGCGCCGCCATCGCCGAGAAGCTCACCCACGAGAACGGCGCCCCCACCACCGCCGAGCAGGTGCTGGTGACCAACGGCGGCAAGCAGGCGCTCTACAACCTGTTCCAGGTGCTGCTCGGCCCCGGCGACGAGCTGCTGCTGCCGTCCCCCTTCTGGCTCAGCTACCCGGAGATGGCCCAGCTGGCCGGCGCCTCGGTGCGGCTGATCCCCAGCTCGGCCGCCGAGGGCTTCCGCCTCGACCCGCAGCGGCTGGAGGCCGCCATCACCCCCGCCAGCAAGCTGTTGGTGCTCAACAGCCCCTCCAACCCCACCGGCATGGTGCTCAGCCGGCCGGAGCTGGAGGCGATCGCCGCGGTGCTGCGCCGCCACCCCCAGGTGGCGGTGGTGTGCGACGAGATCTACGAATTCCTGCTGGCCCCCGGCCATGAGCACCACAGCTTCGCGGCGGTGGCCCCGGATCTGGCCGATCGGGTGTTCATCGTCAACGGCTTTGCCAAGGGCTGGGCGATGACCGGCTGGCGCATCGGCTGGCTGGCGGGCCCGAAGCACGTGGTGGCCGCCGCCAGCGCCCTGCAGAGCCAGAGCACCAGCAACGTGTGCAGCTTTGCCCAGTACGGCGCCCTGGCGGCCGTGAGCGGCCCGCGCGACTGCGTGCACGCCATGGCCGCCCAGTTCGACGAGCGCCGCGCCCTGCTCTCCGATGGCCTGCGGGCCCTGCCGGGCCTGCAGCTGCTGCCGCCGGAGGGGGCCTTCTACGCCTTCCCGGATGTGAGCGCCAGCGGCCTGGACTCGATGACCTTCTGCAACCGGCTGCTGGAGGAGCAGGGCCTGGCGACGGTGCCCGGTGGCGCCTTCGGCGACGACCGCTGCATCCGCCTCTCCTGCGCGGCGGCTCCGGCCACGATCCAGGACGGCCTGGGGCGGATGCGCCGCTTCCTGGAGAGCCTCTGACCAGGGGGCATCCCTCGACAGCCACAATCCGGGGGTCTCTTCCCCCTGCGGCGATGGTCCGTTTCCTCTGCTCCGCGCTCCGCCGAGAACGCTCGGCCGCCGTGCTGGCCGGCCTCGGCCTGGCCCTGCTGCCGGCGGCCCTCCCCTCCCTTCCCAGCGGCGCCCCGGGCCCGCTGCCGGCCGCCCGGGCCCAGCAGAAGGCCCCCCAGAAGCTGCTGCGCATCGGCGCCATCCCCGACCAGAAGCCCGAGAAGCTCAACCGGCTCTACCCGCTGGTGGCCAATGAGCTGAGCAGGCAGCTGGGCGTGCCGGTGAAGTACCTGCCGGTGACCGACTACACCGCCGCCGTGACCGCCTTCCGCACCGGCGACCTGGATCTGGTGTGGTTCGGCGGACTGACCGGCGTGCAGGCGCGGCTGCAGAAGCCCGGCGCCCGGGTGCTGGCCCAGCGCGACATCGACGCCAGCTTCCACAGCATCTTCATCGCCAACGCGAAGAGCGGCCTCAAGCCGGTCACGGGCGTGCAGGGCCTGACCCAGCTCAAGGGCAAGCGCTTCACCTTCGGATCGGAGAGTTCCACCTCCGGTCGCCTGATGCCCGAATACTTCCTGGGCAAGGCCGGCGTGAAGACCTCCGACTTCCGCGGCGGCACGGCGGGTTTCAGCGGCAGCCATGACGCCACCATCGCCCTGGTGGCCAGCGGCGCCTACGACGCCGGCGCCGTGAACGAGCAGGTGTGGCGCACGAGCCTGCACGACGGCAAGGCCAAGCGCGACAAGGTGATCGCCATCTGGAAGACCCCCGGCTATCAGGACTACCACTGGATCGCCCAGCCCGACCTGGATCGGCGCTTCGGCAAGGGCTTCACCGCCAGGGTGAAGGGCGCGATCCTCAGCTGGCGCCCCAGCAACCCGGAGCAGAAGCAGATCCTGGGGCTGTTCGGTGCCCAGCAGTTCACCGGCGCCGATGCCAAGGCCTACGGCCAGATCGAGCAGGTGGGCCGCCAGATCGGCAAGATCCGCTGAGTGCACGGGCGTCGGCTGTCGGCGGCGGTGCGCCGCGGCGGTCGGCGGCCGCTGACAGGCACGGCGGGCTCCGGCGCACGGGGTCCGCGATCTCCTGCACAATCAACGGCGAAGGGCGCCGGCTGAGCCGATGGATCTGCTGATCGATCTGGTGCTGTTGCTGGCCGGCTTCGTGCTGTGGATGCGCAGCAGCAGCGAGGGCGATGACGTCTGGTCGCTGTTCCTGCGGGTGCTGGTCTGCCTCGATCTGGCCTTCCTCGCCGTCGGCAACGGCCAGCTGCTGCTGGAACTGCCGCTGCTGGCCCTCGCCCTGGCCCTGCCCTCGGTGCGGCGGCTGGAGCAGCGGGAGCGGGAGGTGCGATGAATCCCCGCGGTCCCGATCTGCTCGAGGTGGTTCTGGTGGCGCTGATCCTGGTGCTGGTGGTGTTCCGGCTCACCCACGTGTAGCCCGACGGGCAGGATGGCTCCACTCCGGTTCCCCCCTGCCTCCCGCCCGCGCCATGGCCGTCCCGCCCGAGCCCGGCCCCCTGGGCCCGGGATTGCCCTGCGTTCCGGTGCTGGAGCTGCAGTCCGTCACGGTGGCGGGACGGGGCCGACCGCGGCTGGATGCCGTGTCGCTGCGGGTGGGGCCCGGTGAGCGGGTGGCGCTGCTAGGCCCCAGCGGCGCCGGCAAGAGCACGCTGCTGGCGGTGGCCAATGGCCTGCTGCGGCCCAGTGCCGGCGTCGTGCGCTGGCAGGGGGCGCCGCCGGCCCGATCCGCCCGGGCCCGTCGCCTGCAGCAGGCCCGCATCGGCACCCTCTGGCAGGACCTGCGCCTGATCGAGGAGCTCACGGTGCAGCAGAACCTCAATGCCGCGCGCCTGGCGGTGTGGGGCTGGCCGAAGGCCCTGCTCAACCTGCTGCTGCCCCTGGAGACCGCCGCCTGCCGCGAGGCCCTGGCGCGGATGGACCTGGATCCGGCCCTGCTGGCCCAGCCGGTGTCCGCCCTCTCGGGGGGCCAGCGCCAGCGGGTGGCGATCGCCCGGGTGCTGCGCCAGGAGCCCCAGCTGCTGCTGGCCGATGAGCCCCTGGCCAGCCTCGATCCCCGCCTGGCGACGGATCTGCTGGCCCTGCTGCTGCGCCAGGCCGAGGCGCCACGGGCCCTGCTGCTGAGCCTGCACCGCCCCGACCTGCTGGCCGGCTTTGATCGGGTGATCGGCCTGCGGGCCGGCCGGATCCAGTTCGATGGGCCGGTGGCAGCCGTGGGGGACGCGGCCCTGGCGGAGCTCTACGGCAGCGAGGTGCCGTGAGGGTGCGGTTGGCGCCGCCGCTGCTGCTGCTGGCGCCGGCCCTGGTGCTCTTGCCGATCGCCCTGGCCCTGCCGGGCCTGCTGCATGGCGGCGGCTGGGACCTGGTGGGCCAGTTCCTGCTGGCGGCCGTGCGGCCCTCCCGCGATCCCCTGGTCCTGGCCTCGGCGCTCCAGGGCCTGGCGGTGACCGCTGGCATGGCCCTGCTGGGCTGGACCGCCAGCCTGGTGCTGGGGCTGCTGCTGGGGCTGGCCAGCTCCCGCACCCTCTGGCACACCCTGGCGGGGACCCCCTGGCCCGCCCAGCTGCTGCGGCGCCTGCTGGCGATCCCCCGCTCCATCCACGAGCTGATCTGGGGCCTGCTGCTGCTGCAGGTGCTGGGCCTGCAGCCGGCCGTGGCCGTGCTGGCGATCGCCATTCCCTTCGGCGCCCTGGTGGCCCGGGTGGTGAGCGACCTGCTCGATGCCCTGCCCACCACGGGGCTGGAGGCCCTGCGGGCCGGCGGTGCCCCGGGTCCGGCGGCCCTGCTCACGGCCCTCGGTCCACCGCTGCTGCCCGGCGTGATCAGCTACGGCGGCTACCGGCTGGAGTGCGCCCTGCGCAGCGCCACCCTGCTGGGGGTGTTCGGGCTCGGGGGCCTCGGCACGGACCTCAAGCTCACCCTGCAGTCGCTGCAGTTCGATGAGCTCTGGACGGGCCTGTGGCTGTTGCTGGCGCTGATGCTGCTGCTGGAGGCCGGCATCGGCCTGCTGCGGCGCCGCTGGGGCATGCCCCAGCGCCTGGGGCTGGCGTCCGCTGGCGTGGGCCGCAGTGGCCGCGAGCTGCTGCTGGCCCTGCTGCTGCTGATCCCCCTGGTGCTGGCGGTGGCCAAGGGCCTGGAGGTGACCCCCCTGGCCCTGCTGCACTGGCAGCCACTGCCGCCCCTGCCCGCCGGCGGCTGGGAGGTGGCCCTGGCCCTGCCCTGGCCGGGCCTGGTGGGCAACACCCTGCTGCTCACCCTGCTGGCTGCCGGCCTGGCGGTGGGGCTGGCGCCGCTGCTGTTGCTGCTGGTGGCCCCCTGGCCCTGGGGCCGGCTGCTGCTGCGGCTGGCCTGGGCCCTGGGCCGCCTCTGGCCGCCGCCCCTCACGGCCCTGCTGCTGCTGCTGGTGCTCCAGCCCGGGGTGGTGACGGCGGCCCTGGCTCTGGGCTACCACAACCTGGGCATCCTGGGCCGGCTGCTGCTGGAGGCGAGCGAGGCCGCTGGCCCCGAGCGCCAGCAGGCCCTGGCCTCGGCGGGGGCGGGTCCGCGGCTGGCGCTGCTCTACGGGCGCTTCAGCGGCCTGGCCCGCTCCTACCTGGCCTACGGCGCCTACCGGGCCGATGTGATCCTGCGGGAAACGGTGGTGGTGGGCCTGGTGGGGGCCGCGGGCCTGGGCAGCCAGCTGCTGGAGACCCTCAGCGCCTTCGCCTGGGATCAATTGCTGGCCCTGCTGGCGGTCTACGCCCTGCTGACCCTGCTGGGGGAGGATCTCAGCGACCGGGCCCGCCGCCGCCTGCTGGCGTCCGCCTGAGGTCCCCTCCGTTCCCAGTCGTCCCCTGCCGCCCATGCCCCTGGCCATTCCCCGCAAGCTGATCGTGCTGGGGGACAGCGGCGTCTACGGCTGGGGTGATCCCGACGAGGGCGGCTGGTGCGAGCGGTTGCGGCGCCACTGGATGGGCCTGCCCGAGGGGCCGGTGCTCTACCCCCTGGGGGTGCGGGGCGACGGTCTGGAGCGGGTGGCGGCGCGGCTGGCGGCGGAGGTGGGCTGCCGCGGCGAGCTGCGGCGGCAGCGGCCCCACGGGATCCTGCTGGCGGTGGGCCTGAACGACACGGCCCGGGTGGGCCGTCCGGACGGCCGCCCCCAGCTGGCCGAGGACGCCTTCCTGTTCGGCCTGCAGCAGCTGCTGCGGGAGGCCCGCACGATCGCGCCGGTGCTGGTGCTGGGGCTGACGCCGGTGGTGGAGGAGGTGATGCCCTACGCCGAGGTGCTCTGGTACGGCCTGCAGGCCGTGCGCCGCTACGAGGGGCTGATCGAGGAGGCCTGCCTGGAGGCCGATGTGCCGTTCCTGCCGCTGGTGGACCAGCTGCTGGCCGATCCCGTCTGGCCCCAGTGGCTGAGCGGCGACGGGCTGCACCTCAACGGCGAGGGCCACCGGGCCGTGTACGAGCGGGTGCGGCGCTGGCCGGCCCTGCTGGAGTGGGCCGGCCTGCAGCCGCTCCTGGCGGCGACCCCCCTGGCCTGAGGGAACGGCCGGGGCCGGCGGGCGGCTCCCGCTGGGCTGTGGGCCTGTCCCCCGAACGGGGGAGGGGAATTCCCCTGCCGGCGGGAGGAGCCGATGGGACCACCGCGCTGACGCTGAATCTGAGGTTTCCCAGATCCGGCCATGCCGTCCTCCCGCACCGCCACCGCCGCCAGCCCCGAACCGCAACGGAACGCGGGTCGCCCCTGGCCCCGCCCGCAATCCCCCAGCGGCCAGCACCGGCCGGCTCCTGAGCGAGGCCCCCGCGCGGGCGGTGCCGCCCCGGCCCACCGCCACAACGCCCAGCAACTGGCGGCCTACGGCGGCAGCCGTTGCCCGCGACTGCGCAACCGGGTGGTGAGCGCCAACCTTGGCCTGGTGCGCCAGATCGCCCGGCGGGAGGCCGCCCGCTGTGCCATCCCCTTCGAGGACCTGCTCCAGGAGGGCAGCATCGGCCTGATCCGTGCCGTGGAGGTCTTTGATGGCCGCCGCGGCGCGGCCCTGAGCAGCGTGGCCGTTCCCTACGTCCGCGGCCGGATCCGTCAGCACGTGCGCGACCGTGGCTGTCTGGTGCGCGGCTGCCGCGGCCTTCGGGAGCTGCACCACCGCGGTCTGCGGCTGCAGCAGGAGCGCCTGCATCGCGGTGCCCCCGCCCTCTCCGACGTCGCCATGGCCGAGGCCCTCGGCTGCACGCCCGCCCGCTGGCGGGAAGCCCTGGGGCAGGCCCGGGCCCAGCGGCTGGGAAGCCTCGATCAGCCACTGGACGCCAACGCGCCGGCTGCAGGTGGGGGTGCCGGAGGCGGGGCCCTGGACGGACTGGTGGATCCGCGCAGCGCCGGTGATCCCCTCGACGGCCTCCAGGCCGAGGAGCAGCATCGGCTGCTGCGGCGCCAACTGGCTGCCCTCGACCCCCAGCAGCGTGCGCTGGTGCTCGGGAGAGTCCTGGAGCAGTGCTCCTGGCGGGAGCTGGGGCGTCGGCTGGGCACCAGCGCCCGGGTGGCCCAGCGCCGCTTCGAGGCTCTGCTGAGCCAGTTGCGGCTGGAGCTGGCCCCCCGGTTCGCGAGCTAGCTAGGCCAGCAGCAGGGCCTGGGCCAGACCCATGGCCAGCAGGGCGGCGATCAGGGTCTGCAGCGCGTTCACCAGCTCATTGCTGAGCCAGGCCAGGCGTGGCTGCAGTACCGCGCCGACCAGGCTTTCGATCAGGGTGGCCACCAGCCCCACTCCCGCCACCAGCAGCCAGGGCTGCCAGCCCTGCAGCAGCCCCAGCTGCAGCAGCACCAGGGCCATCAGGGCACTGCCGGCGGCGCTGGCGGCGGTGCCCTCCAGGCTGATGGCCCCCTCGGTGCCGGGCGGCACGGGGCGCAGGCTGGTGATCAGCAGCGTGTGGCGGCCCCAGCGCTTGCCGATCTCACTGCCGCAGGTGTCGGCCAGCTTGGCGGCGAAGCTGGCACTGAAGCCGATCAGCAGCAGCGTCACCGGCGCCGAGGGCAGCGTGGTGAGCAGGGCCAGGGCCGCGCCGGTGGCGGCCGAGCCCCAGACGTTCTCCGGGCCGCGCCGACCACCCCGCGCCTCCGCCAGACCCAGCTCCTGCTTGCGCCGGTAGCCGAGCCTGGTCACCAGGGAGCCCAGGGCCAGGTAGAGCACCACCGCCAGCCAGCCCCGCCAGCCCAGGCTGCCCCAGAGCAGCGTGCCGAGGATGCCGGCATGCACCCAGCCCGAGCGGGTGAGCAGCGGCAGCCGCTGGGCCAGGGCGATCAGCACGGCATTGAGCAGCAGGGCCAGCAGCCAGCCCTGGAGGCGCTCCGGCGAGGCCAGCACCATCAGCTCCAGCATCGGGGGTGGCGAACGCGAGGGACCCCAGCTCAACACGGCGGCGGACCAGCTCTGTTGCACAGCCCTAAGCCGAGCCCGTCTGGGGCGCTGCGGCGGCGGATAATCGGGCCCACCGCCTCGACTGCCGGCGCCATGGTCTTCAACCGAAAGGGCTCGTTCTTTCTGAAACTCGACGACGAGGCCCCCGAGCAGCCGGTCGCCGTCGCCCCCGTGGCGGCCGCCCCCGCCGCCGAGACACCGGCCAAGGGTGCCGCTCAGCCCGCCATTGCCGTCCAGGCCACCAGCGCTGTCAAGGTCGCCCCTGACGCAGCGGCCCCCGCTGCCGCCGCTGCCGCGGAGACGGGCCCGGTGCTGACAACGGCCGAGGCCATCGCCGCCGAGCTGCGGGCTGCCCAGGCGAACCGCCCGGCCCCCAGCACCGCCACCTTCGCCCCCGATTGCCTCACCCCCGGCAGCGCCCTGCCGATGCGCCGCCGCCGGGCCGGCGCCAACCTGGCGGAGTTCAAGGCCGTCGCCGGCAGCCTGCTCGGCAAGAAGTGAGCCTCAGCACCCCCAGCGCCTGGTCCGCCAGGTGCTGAGGCGGGCCAGCCCCGCCACCGCGGCGGTGGAGCTGCGCAGGATCTGGGGCCCCAGGCTCACCGGTCGCCAGCCGCTGGCCTCCGCCAGCCGTTCCTCTTCGGGGCTCCAGCCCCCCTCGGGCCCGCAGGCCAGCCAGAGGGCAGCTGGAGCGCGCTTCTCTGCTCCAGCCCCTCGGGTCTCGACGGCGGAGCCCGCCAGGGGGAACGCCTCCTCCAGCACCGCCTCCAGGGCCGGCAGCGCCCCACGGCGGGTGGTGGTGAACAGCCTTAGCGATTGTCCGCCCGCGCCAGGCGTCGATCCCGCCGCCGCGTCCCTGCACTCCGGGCTGGCCAGATCCTGGCGGGCGGGCCGTGGCTCCGCGATCTCCGGCAGCCACAGCCGCTCGCACTGCTCCGCCGCCTCCCGGGCGATCGTTCGCCAGCGCTCGGCCTTGAGGCCCCCCAGCACGGCGCCGTGGTCCGCGAGCCAGGGCACCAGCCGGTCGGCCCCCAGCTCCACGGCCATGCGCACCACCAGGTCGTAGTCGCGCTTCACCACCGCCGCCGCCAGCACCAGCTGGGGCGCCGGGGCCGCCAGGCGCTGCAGCGGCTCCGTCAGGGGTTGCTGCAGCCGCGCCCAGTCGCGCTCCTCCAGCACCGCCTCCCAGAGGCCGCCCGCCCCGTCGGTTACGGCGAAGCCATCGCCGGGGCCGTAGCGCAGCACCCGCGTGAGGTAGCGGCTCTCCTCCGCGGTGAGCTCCAGCCGCGGTGCCTGCCGCGCCAGCCGCTCGGGCGCGATCAGGAGCCGGCGCCGTTCGCGGGCCATGGCTCAGGCGTCCGGGTCGTCGAGGGGGAACAGGCTGTCGGGGTGCTGCTCCACGGGCCAGTCGTCGTTGACGCCGCCGATCAGCAGTTCCTGGATCTCCACCACGTCGCTGTTGAGCTGGTTGAGGCTGTTGATCAGCACGTCGAGGGCCACCCCATCGCTGGTGCCCAGGTCCACCCAGCAGCGGGCCCAGTCGGCCTGGTACTCCATCACGCCCATGTTGTGCATCAGGGCCGGCAGGGCCCGCTCGGCGCCCTCGCCGTCGTAGGCCATCCAGCTCACGTCGGCCCCCTCCTCGTGCACCTGCAGGTTTTCGGCGTTGAAGCCGCCGAGCTTGCCGAGGAAGAACCAGCTGTCGAACAGCGTCTCCACGTAGCTCCGCTCGCCCTGGCCCGGGGGCGCCGCGAAGCGCAGCCAGATCCAGCAGTTGAAGGGATCGAACTCGCGGAAGCGGATCTCCATGGGGGGCGATGCGGCGGTGGGCCCATCCAACATGCTGGGGCCACCCCCGGGCCAGCCCGGGAGGGCCAGCCTCGGCCCGATCCGGCCTCCCCCATGCTCGAGCTGCAATCCCTCCACTACCAGGCGGCCACCGCGCCGGAGCCGGTGCTGCGCGGCGCCAGCCTCACCCTGGAGCCGGGCCAGCCGTCGCTGGTGGCGGGCCGCAGCGGCAGCGGCAAGACCACCCTGCTGGAGCTGATCAGCGGCCTGGCCGACCCCCAGCGCGGCGCCATCCTCTGGAACGGCTCACCCCTCAACGCCCGTCAGCGCCGCTGGCTCTGCGGCCTGGTGTTCCAGTTCCCCGAGCGCCATTTCCTCGGGCTCACGGTGGGCCAGGAGCTCAAGCTCGGCCAGCGGCGCCTGGCCAGCGAGCAGATCGAGCGGGTGCTGGCCCAGGTGGGTCTGGCGGGTCTGCCGCTGCAGCAGGCGCCGGAGCGGCTCAGCGGCGGCCAGCAGCGGCGCCTGGCCCTGGCGGTGCAGCTGCTGCGCGATCCGAAGGTGCTGCTGCTCGATGAGCCCACCGCCGGCCTCGACTGGTCGGTGCGGGGCGAGGTGCTGCAGCTGCTCAACCAGCTCAGCCGCGAGCGGGTGCTGCTGGTGGTGACCCACGAGCCCGAACTGTTCGAGGGTGTGGTGGACCGCCGCCGCGCCTGGCGCCTGGAGCAGGGCACGCTCCGTACGATGCCCTGAGTTGTGGCCCGGCGGGCAGGGAAGACACGGGCATGGCCGATCAACTGGTACGCGCCACCGCCGCCGGGGGCGGCATCCGCCTGGTGGCCGTGAGCACCACCACCACCCTGCGCTACGCCCGGCGCCGGCACGAGCTCTCCTTTCTCACCACGGCCCTGCTGGGTCGGGCGATGACGGCCGGCCTGCTGCTGGCCAGCTCGATGAAGGTGCGCCATGGCCGCGTGAATGTGCGCATCGCCTCCGATGGGCCGGTGCGGGGGCTGATGGTGGATGCGGGCCGCGACGGCAGCGTGCGCGGCTACGTGGGCAACCCCGGCCTCGAACTGGATCTGGTGACGGAAGCGGACGGCCTGCACCACTTCGACTTCAAGGCCGCCACCGGCACCGGCTACCTGCATGTGGTGCGTGACCTGGGGGAAGGGGAGCCGTTCAGCTCCACCGTGGAGCTGGTGAGCGGCGGCATCGGCGACGACGTGGCCTCCTACCTGCTGCACTCCGAGCAGACCCCCTCGGCGGTGTTCGTGGGCGAGCAGATCGACAGCCACGGCGTGCGCTGCGCCGGCGGCGTGCTGGTGCAGGTGCTGCCCAAGGCGGCCCGCGAGCCGGCCCTGGTGGCCCTGCTGGAGGACCGCTGCCGCGAGATCCGCGGCTTCAGCAGCCGCCTGGCGGAGTGCCAGGGCAACCTGCAGGCCCTGCTGGAGGACATCTTCCCCGACCTGGATCCCCAGCTGCTGGAGGACGCCGAGGCCAAGACCGAGGTCAAGTTCCACTGCCCCTGCAGCCGCCGCCGCAGCGTCAATGCCCTCAAGCTGCTGGGCCAGGTGGAGCTGGGCGAGATCCTGCGGGAGGACGGCAAGGCGGAACTTACCTGCCACTTCTGCAACGAGGTCTACACCGTGGAAGCCGCCGAGCTGGAGGAGCTGATCGCCGAGCTGGCGGCAGCCTGAGCCGGCGCGGAGTTGCCGCGGCTCGGGCGCGGTCCGGGCGGCTCAGGCGATCAGCAGCGCCCCCAGCAGCAGCAGCAGGATCGCTGGCAGGCTCTGCACCTGCTGCGGCGACAGCGGCAGGCCCAGGGGCAGGGCCGGATCGAGCAGCTGCAGCACCAGGCCACCCACCAGCAGACCCAGGCTGAGCAGCAGCACGCTCCAGCCCACCGCCGCCAGCAGGCGGCCACTGCGCCGCTGCAGGTTCACGACCGTCACGCCCGTGGCCAGGGCCAACACCAGTTCCGCCGAGGCGGCGGGGGCGAACAGCAGCAGCGCCAGCAGGGCGCCATGGCCGGCCAGGGGGAACCAGCGCTCGCGGCCTTCGGCCAGGGCGACGCGCGGCAGGCTCAGCTTGGGGGGCTGGAAGGCGGGGCGACCCAGGGACGGCAGCGAGGGCAGCGCCGGCAGGGCCGGGCGCGTGGGGGGAGTGGCCAGGGCCGGGCGGGTGGCCTCCCGCTGGGAGGCGCTGCGGGCGGCGCTGCTCACCTTGCCCTGCTGGCGCTCCTTGAGCCGGTCCATCAGCACGGCGTCGTAGGCGGCCTCGATGCGGGCCTTGGCCTGGGGGTCATCGCCCAGCTCCGCCAGCCGGGCCTGCTTGGCCTCCTGCACGGCATCGAAGCTGGCCTCAGGGCTGATGCCCAGGCGCTCGTAGGGCGACGGCTGGTCGCCGCCGGCGCGATCGGCGAAGGGATCGGATCCGGCTCCCTGGTTCATGCCTGGCCCCTCGGGCAGCGCGTGCTGTCCCGAGCGTAGGGAGCCGCGGCTCAGAACAGCGGTTCGCTGTGGCGATAGCCACCTTGCTGCAGGCGGCGGCACTGCAGTTCGGCCTCCTCGCTCGGCAGCCATTGGCGGCGCTTGAGCAGGGGCATCTGCGGGGGCAGGTGGGTGCCCTCGCGCATCTCCACCTGATCGGCGCCAGCGCCGGACTGGTCGGCGATGGGGCTGCCGCCATGGACGGCGGCGCGGCTGGCCGCCGGCTGGAAACTCACGTAATCGCTGCCGCCGTCGGCGCGAGGCCGAACGAGCCAGAGAGGTCGGGCCATCGGGATGACAGGTGCTGTGACCTTTCGTTGCAAACGATTCTGGCGGAACCGCTCGCTCGCCGTGGCTCTAGATCTGCGGCTCAGAGCGCGATCGGCTCCACCCCACTCACCACCGGCGCCACGGCACTCAGCTCCAGCTCCGGGTGGTCCTCGGCCAGCTGCCCCAGGTTCCAGTCGTTCTTGAACAGCAGCACCGGCCGGTCCCAGGCATCGCGCACGGTCTTGCAGTTGAAGATGCGCCCCACCTGCTCCAGGGCCGGCCAGCCGCCCACCACCCAGCGGGCCACCGAGAAGCCCAGGGGCTCGATGCGCGTCTGTACGCCGTATTCATTCTCAAGCCGGTATTGCACCACCTCCAGCTGCAGCTGGCCCACCGCCGCCAGGATCGGATCGCGCTTGCTCTGGTCGGTGTCGTAGAGGATCTGCACGGCACCCTCTTCGCGCAGTTCGTTCACCCCCTTGCGGAAACTCTTGAAGGCCGAGGGGTTGGGATTGCGCAGCCAGGCGAAGATCTCCGGGCTGAAGCAGGGAATGCCCTCGTACTCCACTTTCGGCCCCACATACAGGGTGTCGCCGATGGCGAACATGCCCGGGTTGTTGAGGCCGATCACATCGCCGGGGTAGGCATCGTCCACCACCTCGCGGTCCTGGCCGAACAGCTTCTGGGGGCGTGAGAGACGGATCGAGCGGCCGGTGCGGGCGTGCTGCACCGTCATGTCCTTCTCGAACTTGCCGCTGCACACCCGCACGAAGGCCACCCGGTCGCGGTGGCGGGGGTCCATGTTGGCCTGCAGCTTGAACACGAAGCCGCTGAAGCCCGGCCGCAGCGGATCCACCGGACCCTCGCTGCTGCTGCGGGCGATCGGTTTCTGGGCCAGCTCCAGGAAGGCATCGAGGAACGGCCGCACGCCGAAGTTGGTCATGGCCGAGCCGAAGAACACCGGACTGAGTTCACCGGCGTGCACCAGCTCCAGGTCAAGGTCGGCGCCGGCCCCATCCAGCAGCTCCAGTTCCTCCAGGGCTGCAGCCAGGAGGTCCGGCTCCACCAGCCCGCTGTCCGCAGCCTCCTCGGCCGAGAGGCGCCGCTCCTCGCTCTGGCGACCCCGTTCGGCCCGCTGGAACAGGATCACCTGCTTGCTGCGGCGGTCGATCACGCCGCGGAAGCGGTCGCCGCTGCCGATCGGCCAGTTCACAGGCCAGCAGGCCAGTCCCAGCTCCTGTTCGATCTCATCGAGCAGCTCGAGGGGCTCGCGCCCCGGCCGGTCCATCTTGTTGATGAAGGTGAAGATCGGGATGCGCCGCATCCGGCACACCTCGAACAGCTTTCGGGTCTGGGGTTCGAGGCCCTTGGCCGCGTCCTCGAGCATCACCGCGTTGTCGGCGGCGGCCAGGGTCCGGTAGGTGTCTTCGGAGAAGTCCTGGTGGCCGGGGGTGTCCAGCAGGTTGATCGTGCTGCCGCTGTAGTCGAACTGCAGCACGGTGGAGGTGATCGAGATGCCCCGCTGTTTCTCCAGCTCCATCCAGTCGGAGGTCACCTTGCGCTGCTCCCCCTTGGCCTTCACGGCGCCGGCCTGCTGGATCGCACCCCCGTAGAGCAGCAGTTTCTCGGTGAGGGTCGTCTTGCCCGCGTCCGGGTGGGAAATGATCGCGAAGTTGCGGCGGCGGCCCACGGCCTCGGCCAGGGAGGCGGCGTCGGGGAGGGTCTGGGTGGGGCTGGTCATGGGGCCAGCCTGCCAGGCCAGCCGCAGTGGCGCTGGGGCCGGCGGTGTCCGTGTCAGCGCCGGACGTCGGGGGCGTTGGCCACCAGCAGCAGGCCGCCGATGATCGCCACGTTCTTGAGCAGCTGGATGCGCTGCAGCGGATCGCCCACCTCGCCGTGGAAGATCAGGCTGGTGGGCACCAGGAACACCAGCAGCAGCACCGCCCCGAGCCGGCTGCGCCAGCCGCTGATCAGCAGGGCCGAGCCGGCGGTGAGCAGCACCACGGCGGCACCCAGCAGCAGGGAGGGAACGGGAAGCCCCTTCGCCGCGATCGTGGCGGCCACGGCGCTGAAGCCGCTGAGCTTGCCCACCAGCGCGTGCACGAACACCAGGCCGATCAGCACCCGGGCGATGGCGTCCACCAGGGGGTTGCCGGGGCGGAGGCCAGGGGGCTGCTGCGGCTGGGAGTCCCTGGGGCTGGTGTTGCGCATCGGAGCGGAACCACTGCAGGCCAGTCTGGGCGGTCCGTGGCCCCGCCAGCCGCCGCACCTAGCCTTGGCGCCAGGCGATGCGCGGCCATGCAAGTTTCAGACCTGCCGCCCTCCCCGCGGCGCCCCGGGTCGGGGTCCGCCAGGGTCCCCAGCCGCCGGATCGCCAGCAAGCTGGGCCTGGCTCCTGGCACCGCCGTGTTCATCGGCGAGCGCAAGCGCCAGAGCATCCGCATCGACCTGCTGGATTTCGACGCGGCCGTGGTTCACGAGGCCCACGACGTGAGCGTGGACGACTGCGCCGGCCACCGCGACACCGCCATGGTCACCTGGATCCAGGTCAACGGCATCCACGACATCGCCCTGATCGAAGCGCTGGCGGGCCGCTTTGGCCTGCACCCGATGACGATCGAGGACATCGTCAACACCACGCAGCGGCCCAAGTGCGAGGAGTTTCCGGACTACTGCTTCGTGGCCCTGAAGATGCTGGCCTACAGCCGTGCCAGCCGCAGCATTGTGGCCGAGCACGTGAGCCTGATCCTCGGGCCGAACTACGTGATCTCCTTCCTGGAGGATGAGGGCGATGTGTTCGACAGCGTGCGCAACCGCATCCGCAAGGCCCTCGGTCGGGTGCGCACCCTGGGGGCCGACTACCTGGCCTTCTGTCTGATGGATGCGGTGGTGGACCACTACTTCCTGGCCGTGGAGCAGATCGGCGATGAGATCGAGCTGTTCGATGAGCGGATCTTGATGGGCCCCAGACCCGGGGACATTCAGGAGATCCACCACTACAAGAGTGACCTGATCAAGCTGCGCAAGGCCGTCTGGCCCCTGCGGGAGGTGGTGGCTGCGATCAGCAAGAGTGAGTCCAGGCTGCTGCGGCCTGAGATCACGGTCTTCTGGCGGGACCTGTATGACCACATCGTGCAGGTGATCGACATGGTGGAGACCTCCCGGGACATCCTGGCCTCCCTGCACGACACCTACCTCTCGGGCCTGAGCAACCGCATGAATGAAGTGATGAAGGTGCTCACGATCATCTCCACGATCTTCATCCCCCTCACCTTCATCGTGGGTGTGTATGGCATGAACTTCAAGCACATGCCCGAGCTTGACTGGCTGCCTGGTTATTACGTGGTCTGGGCGGTGATGGTGGTCATTGCCATCGGTCTGTTCACCTACTTCAGGCGTCGCCACTGGATCTGAGCGGTCGTCCCCCTCCGCGGCCCCCCTCTGTCTCAGGCCAGTCGTCCCCACACCTCCAGATAGCGATCCTCGAGCGGGCGCACCTGCAGCTGCCCCAGTCCTGTGGCCTCCAGCTGCTCGGCCACCTCCCCGGGCTCGAAGGCCGCCTGCAGGGAGGCCAGATAGTCGTGCTGCAGCACGGGCGGGGCGTCGGCCAGATGCCTGGCCAGCAGGGACTGGGCCGCCTCCAGGTTGACGGGCCGGCGCAGATCCTTGATGTAGACGGCCGCCCCCGGTGCGGCCAGCGTCGCCATGGTCCGCCACAGCACCAGCGGATCGTGCAGGTGGTGCAGCAGGCTGTTGCTCACCACCGCCGTGAAGCCTGCGGCCAGCTCGCGCGCGTCTGCCGGGGCCAGGGGCAGCAGGGCCCGGCGAAAGGCCAGGCGGTCCGGGTGCCCGGCACCAGGGCCCTGGCGCCACGGGCCCAGGCGCGCGTCGGCCACCGCCAGCATCGCGGCGGCGCCATCGAGGCCCAGCACGGAGACCTCCGCGAACCGATCCGCCAGCCGGAAGCTGATGTTCCCGGGCCCGCAGCCCAGGTCCGCCACCCGTGGCCCCAGCCCCCCAGGGAACAGCTCCGCGATCCGCTCCACCACGGCCTGATCCCCGGCGCTGAAATCGGCCTCGGCGTAGGCCTGCACCTGCAGGGCGTCGTCCATCAGCTCGGGCTCGCAGCGGCGTTCCATGGCCGGTTCGGGGTGGGGCGGGGATGGGGGTCCAGGGGCACTGTGGCTGGTGGCGGGCGTCCCTTGCACACCCCACGGGTGGCGTTAGGGTGACCGCACTCTTGGCGATATCCACCGTGACCCTCACCCCCACGCGCCCAGACCCGCTCGAGCAGGCCACCACGGTGCTGGCCGCTGCCGAGCAGGACTCCGCTGCGCCGTCCACGGGTGAGTCCCGCCGCCAGCCCTCCATCGGGGCCCAGCTGGATTTCCCGGCCACCGCGCCGGCGGCCAACCCCGTCTTCTACCGCACCTATTCCCGCAAGACGCCAGACGGCCGCGAGAGTTGGCACGAGGTGGCGGAGCGCAACCTGGAGGGTCTGCGCAAGCTGGGACATCTCAACCAGCAGGAAGTGGAGCTGCTGCGCCGCATGCAGCAGCAGCAGAAGGCCCTGCCCTCCGGCCGCTGGCTGTGGATCGGCGGCACCGAGTGGATCGAGCAGCAGCACAATTTCTCCGGTGCCTACAACTGCACCTCCACCAACCTGGTGGACTGGGAGGCCTTCGGTCTGATGATGGACCTGGCGATGATGGGCTGCGGCACCGGCGCCATCATCGAGCCGCACCTGATCGGCCGGCTGCCGGTGGTGCACAACGAGCTGCTGATCACCGGCGTCACCGACATCGGCGCCACCCCGGCGCCCCTGCGCCAGGAGCACACCACCCACACGATTGAGGGCCAGCGGGTTCACATCAAGGTGGGCGACACCCGGCGCGGCTGGGTGGACAGCTACCAGCTGCTGCTGGAGCTGAGCAGCGACGGCCGCTTCGATCCCAGTGCCCCCATCGAGGTGTCGGTGGATCTCTCCGATGTGCGGCCGGTGGGTGAGACCCTCAAGGGCTTCGGCGGCATGGCCAACCCGGTCAAGCTCAAGGATCTCTATGGCCGGGTGGCCCAGATCCTGGGCCGGGCCCGTGGCCGTCAGCTCACCTCGGTGGAGTGCTGCCTGCTGATCGATGAGGCCGCCGTCACGATCGTGGCGGGCAACATCCGCCGCAGCGCCGGCATGCGCCAGTTCAGCGCCGAGGACAACTCCGCCGCCGGTGCCAAGGAGAACCTCTGGCAGCAGGACAGCGAGGGCAACTGGCGCATCGACCCCGAGCGCGATGCGCTGCGCATGGCCAACCACACCCGCGTCTTCCACACCCGCCCCGACCGGGCCACGGTGCTGGAGGCCGTCATCAAGCAATTCCAGAGCGGTGAGGGGGCCATTCAGTTCGCCCCCGAGGCGATCGCCCGCTCCAACGCCGACCTGCTGCCCACCCCGGAGCTGCGCACGGAGTTCATCGGCATCTACGTCGACCAGGGCAAGGAGGAGGCCGGCCGCTGGCTGCAACTGCACCACCCCGGCATCGAGCCGGCGGAGCTCGAGCATCGCCTGGGCCGCTACGGCCTCAACCCCTGCGGCGAGATCCTCGGTGCCGACTTCCACTGCAATTTGGCGGAGATTCACCTCAACCGCATCGATCCCGACGACCACGTGGCCCAGGAGGAGGCCTTCACCGCCGGCGGCCTGGCGGTGGCCTGCCTGCTGAACCACCGCTTTGAGGTGGAGCGCTATCGCCAGAGCCGGGCCTGGGATCCGATCGTGGGCGTGAGCTTCACCGGCCTGTTCGACTTCTTCGTGCACGCCTTCGGCACCCCCTGGCTCCAGTGGTGGGAGGCCGGCCGTCCAGACACGGACGAGGGCCGCGCCTTCAAGGCGAAGGAGGCGGAGTACCTGAGCCGTTGGAAGGCGATCGTCAACCAGGCGGTGTGGGAGTACTGCGACCGCCACGGACTGCGTCGCCCCAACCGCTGCACCACCGTGCAGCCCGCCGGCACCAAGAGCCTGCTCACCGGCGCCTCCCCCGGCTGGCATCCCCCCAAGGCCCAGCGCTTCATCCGCCGCATCACCTTCCGCAAGAACGATCCGGTGGCCCTGGCCTGCATGGACTACGGCTACACGATCGTGCCGTCCCAGAGCGACAAGGACGAGCAGGGTCGCCTGCTCGATGATCCGTTCGATCCCCGCTGCACCGAGTGGCTGGTGGAGATCCCCACCGAGGTGAGCTGGGCCAACCTGCCCGGTGCCGATGCGGTGGAGATCAACAACTTCTCGGCCCTGGCCCAGTTCGACTTCTACATGCAGGTGCAGCAGCACTACACGGCCCACAACACCTCGGCCACGGTGGAGTTCCGCGAGAACGAGATCGAGCCCCTGGCCGAGGCCATCCACCGGGCGATCGACGAGGGCCAGGGCTACATCTCGGCGGCCCTGCTGGCCCGCTTCGATGCCAACGCCACCTTCCCCCGGCTGCCGTTCGAGCCCATCGATGCCGCCACCTACGCGCGGCTCCAGGCCGAGGTGGTGGCCCGCCGCCGCACCGGCGACTTCTTCGAGGCCCTGCAGCGCTACGACGGCGGTGAACTGC
The DNA here is from genome assembly GCF_943369875.1 of Vulcanococcus limneticus LL. GTDB lineage: Bacteria > Cyanobacteriota > Cyanobacteriia > PCC-6307 > Cyanobiaceae > Vulcanococcus > Vulcanococcus limneticus_A. Next base: position 152,483 of record NZ_CALROT020000009.1, on the reverse strand, counting down.
AGGAGGCCGGCCCCGCCGGCTGCGACTCGGACAAGTGCCTGCTGCCCCTGGCCAAGCCGGAGGCCTGAGCCGGCCCAGGCGGCCTGTTCAGGCCGCCTGGTGCACGCGGTAGCGGTCCCGCCCCTGCTGTTTGGCCTCCAGCAGCGCCTGATCGGCACGGCGGAATGTCTGCTCGTAGGTCTCGCCGGGCAGGTGTTCCGCCACGCCGATGCTGGCGGTCACCGCCAGTTCCTCATCCGCGAGTTCAATGCGCTGCCGGCGGATCTTGCCCACGAGGCGATGCACCACATGCTCGGCCTCGCTGAGGGTGGTATCCGGCATCAGGGCCAGAAACTCCTCCCCCCCCCAGCGGGCACAGAGATCGCCCTGACGCAGGCTGAAGCGCAGGGTCTCCCCCAGGGCTTTGAGCACCAGATCGCCCACATCGTGGCCGTAATTGTCGTTGAACCGCTTGAAGTGGTCCACATCCAGCACCGCCAGGGAATAGGTGGAGCCGCTGCGGTCTGAGCGGGCATCTTCCTGCCGGCAGCGCTCTTCCACGAGCAGACGGTTGGGGATTCCCGTGAGGGCATCGTGGGTGGAGGCCTCCCGCAGGGCTGCGTTGAGATCCTTGAGGCTGGACTGGTAGCGATCGGAGATGCGGATCACGCGCTCCAGCTGTCGAATCTGCCGCTCGAACTGCTTGGAGAGCCGCTCAATCCGCTTGGGGACGCCGAGCTTGCCGGTATCGGCAAGCTCCGTGAGCTGTTCGAGGTCTTCGATGTGCCTGAGCAGGCCCAGCCAGAGGTCCTGGAGGGCCTCCCACAGCGGATGGTCTCGGTGGGTCTCATCGGCCAGCAGCAGCTTGACCCGCTGCTCCAGTTCCGTGCTGATCGGAGGCCGGGACGGCATCAGCTCGGATCCACGGGCAGGATGGCAAACGGAAAGGAATAGTCCTCCTTGAATTCCTCTCCCAGCTCGGCGGCCCTGGGATTACGCGGGTCGTACAGCCACTGCACCAACACCTCCTTGCCGTCCGCGCCCGCCGCTTCCAGCAGTTCGAACACGTCGATGATGGCGCGAATGCTGCTGGTGTTGAGGTAATTCAGCTGCAGGTCCACCTGCAGGGGCCGCCCAGCATTCGCCAGGAAGGTCTCCACCCAGGTGAGCAGCGGATCAAAGATCTCGAAGGTGTTCTCTGGGTAAGACTCGCCTGCGATCACGATCAGGCCGCTGTCCCAGCTGCCCGTGATCGACGGCGTGGCGTGGCCGCCGGCCAGCGAGAAATCCTTGGTGTCGTCCGATGAGGGCATGACTCAGATAATCGCACGGAGGATCAGAAAACCGCGGCCCTCGGCCTGGGGCTCCAGGCCCACCTCCAGGGGCTCGCTGGCGCGGCGGGCGATCTCGATCAGGCCCAGCCCGGCACCGGTGGTGCGTTGCGGATCACGGGGCTGGCGCAGCTGCTGCTTGTAGAGGGCCTTCAGCCCCGCCTTGTCGAGGCTGGCGAGCGCCTGGATGCGCTCCACCAGGGCGTCCCCATCGGCGAGCTCCACCAGGTTGCCGGCCGAGACGGCAAAGCGACCATCGGGGGTTGTGGCGATCACCACGGTGGCGGAGGCCTCGGCTTCGCTGTACCCGACGGCGCCGGCGTAATGGCGGATGTTCTGGCTCATTTCGATGTAGACGCTGAACACATCCATGGCGGTGCTGCCATCGCCCTGGCTTCCCTCGATGTGGCTGCGCAGGGCCTGGCCGATCTCGCCGATCAGGTTGCGGGAGATCGGGCCGTTGAAGCAGATCAGGATCCGTTCGGCGTTGAAGAACTGCCGCAGGCTGGCCAGGTTGTGGATGGCGGTCGTCATGCCACCACCTCGGCTGCGGATCGGGGCGGGTTGCTCACGGTCTGGGGGGGGTAGCGGAAGGAGAGGATCGTGATGTCGTCGCGCTGGGGGTGGCCGCCCCGGAAGCGCTCCAGGGAGTCGGAGAAGGCGCGCGCCTGCTCCTGCAGGGGTTTGCCAGCGTGCTCCAGCACCCAGGCCTCAAAGCGGTCACTGCCGACGCCGTAGCCATGGCTGCCGCCCGACTGGTCGAGGAATCCATCGGTGCTGAGGTAGTAGGTGCAGCCAGGCTGAAGGGGGACCACGTGGTCGTGGTAGGTGCCGGGACGACGATCACAGAGGGCGCGGTTGTCGCCCTTGACCCGGTGCACCTGATCGCCGTCACTCCAGTAGAGCGTGATCTTGGCCCCTGCGAACAGCAGGCTGTCGGCGTCGCTGTCCAGCACCACCAGCCCCATGTCCATGCTGGTAGCCATGGCGCGGGACGCATGGGCATCGCCGAGCATGGCCCGCATCGCCGCATCCACCCGGCTCAACACCGCCGCCGGTGAGCGCAGGCCCACCTGCTCAATGGCCCGATCGATGCCGGAGCGGGCCAGCATCGTCATCATGGCGCCGGGCACCCCATGGCCTGCGCAATCGGCCACGCCCGCCAGGCAGCGGGATCCCTGGCAGTGGAGCACGTAGTAGTCACCCCCCACGGTGTCGCGGGGCTGCCAGAGGATGAAGTGCTGATCCCCGAAGGCCTGCTGCAGCTGGCGCTCCGGCAGGATCGCGCGCTGCAGCAGGGCGGCGTAGCGGATCGAGTCGTGGATCTGGCGCTGGGCGATGCGCAGCTGCTGGTTCGTTGCCTCCAGCTCCAGCATGGTCCGGCGCATGGTGGTGAGCACCTGGTTGAAGGCGGTGGCCACCCGGCCCACCTCGTCGTTGCTGAACACGCTCAGCATCAGCTCGGGATCCCCTGCCTCGATCCGGCGGGACTCCCTGGCCAGCCGGGCCAGCGGCTGAACCACCCGCATGCTGATGATCCTGGCGGAGATGGTGGCCAGCACCAGCAGCGTCAGGCTGCACAGGAGGGTGAGGTAGTGGTTCTCGCGGCCTGCGCTGCGATCGAACAGGAGCTGGACGGACGTGATGATCAGGTACAGCAGCGCGATGCCATTGGTGATGGCGATCACCAGGAAGGTGCGCTGGATCGAGATGTTCGATCGCAGGGGCCCGCGGGAAGCAAAGAGCGTGGTGTAGGCGTTGGAGGAGGGCCTGCCCATCGCTGCTGGAACCCGGCGTCTGGCCACCGAAGATTAGGTCGGACGTGGCATCCCCGCCGCGCTGACCGGATGCGTCCTGCCTGCGGCGGGTCCGAACGGCCCATGGGATGATGGGCCCAGGCCCATGGGCCTGGAGGGGTGGTCGAGTGGTTGATGGCTCCGGTCTTGAAAACCGGCGTGTCGAAAGGCACCGTGGGTTCGAATCCCACCCCCTCCGTTCTCTAAAACCCTGAAACCGCAGGCCCTGACTGCAACTGCGGTTTCAGGCCCCTCCCCCCGAGGCCGGTCAAGCCTTGACCCTTCGCACCGTTTCGCGCCGTTGCGCGTGACAAAGTGGTCAAGGTTCGGTCAAGGCCTTGACCACCCCATGCTCGACCTGGCCCCCCTCAACGCCACCCTGCGCAGCCTGGGCCTCCGCCTCAGTGTGGAGCAGCTGAACCAGGCCCTCTACGCCCGTGGCACCTTCCCCCAACCGGACGGCTCCCGCCGGCGCAGCCGGATCGCCCTGGGCCTCCGCGCCGCCCCCTCCGTCCTCGCCGAAGCCCAGCTGCGCTGCCTGCAGCTGAACGCCGCCATCGGGGCCGGCACCTACCCCCCAGCCCTGCCCTGGGCGCCTGCGGCGCCACCGTCCTCGGGGGGAGGGTCCGCCGAAGGCGCCCCCCTCTCCTGTGGGGCCGCCATCCGCCGCTTCGAGGTGTCCTATTGGGAGGCCCGGCCCCGCACCTCCGCGGCGGAGCGCACCTGGGACCGCATCGCCCTGGAGCTCCGCCGCCTCCCCGAGGGCGCCCCCTGCACGCTGCGCGTCCTGGTGGAGACCATCACGGCTGCAACGCAGCCCGGCACCCGCACCAGGCTCGAGAGCTGCAAGGTCTACAAGCGCCTGGCGAAGTTGCTGGCGCTGCCAGGCAACCTGGACGACATCTCCCGCCTGCAGGGTCACTACGAGCCGGCCCGCCGCGCTCTACCCACCGACCCCGAGATCGAGGCCCTGCTGGACGCCCTGCGCCCCACCCCCTGGGGCTGGTGCTACGCCGCCCTGGCGACCTTCGGCTGCCGCCCCGCGGAGGTCCCCTCCCTGCAGATCCACGAGGACGGCACGGCGCAGTGCCTCACCGTGAAGCGCCGCAACCGGGCGCCAGCGGTGCGGACCTGCTTCGCCCTACCCCGAGCCTGGGTCGATCGCTACGCCCTAGGGGGGAAACCGGTCCTGCCCGGCGGCGCTCGCTGGCTCTCCCCCGAGGACTACGACTCCGCCCAGGCCAAGCGCTTCGTGGATGCCTGGCGCCACAGCCGGCGCACCAAAGCCCAGCGGGCGGTCTTCGCGGCCCTGGCCCCCGAGTTCGACCTCTACGACCTGAGGCACCGCTGGGCCGTCCGCAGCATCGAGGCCGGCCTGCCCCTCACCCTCTGCGCCCGGGCCCTCGGCCACAGCGCCGCGGTCCACGAGCAGACCTACCACTCCCACATCCAGGCCTCCGATCTGCGGGCCGCCATGGCCCAGGCCAGCGCCTGACCAGGCAGCCAGTCCGAGTTGATTCTCCGTTTTTCGCGACAGCACTACGTTGGTTCATGGAAGCAACCAACTCCCTGGATCCCATGCGTCTCCAGATGGAGATTCTCTTGGAGATCCGTCATCTCCGTAGCCGACTAGATCAGGTCGACAAGGATCGTTCTGCCTCGAGCCGAATCTGGCTCACCCCAGCTGACATGGGCAAGCTGGTTGGTGTGACTCCACGAACGCTGCAGAACTACGTCAATGCAGATCGCCTGTCCAGGGCATCCTACAAAAAGATTCCCCGCGGCACAGGCTTTGTCTATCGCTATCACCGAGAGATAGTGCTCCGTGACCTCGGTATAGCCTGACGTCGGCGGTTTAAGGGTGATAAAGAGCTGGTCACCCTGTGAACAGACAGATTGAGTCGGGTCTCTATTGCAAGCTCGCTTGCTTCTGTCTTTGTGGTCGCTTTGCGGGCGCAGGCTGTATGTGTTGTGTGCCCCTCTTGGGGTTTGCTGGCTATTGTCTGAGTCTGGGGTTCTTCTTTTCATCTTGCAGAGGAGGAAGGGGCTAGCTGGCTTCTGCTAGCCCCTTCCGCAACTGCTACTGCGCAGTTGTGTGATGACTGTGCTTACCCAAAGGCGGTCTCATAGCTGTCCCACCGGGGCTGATGGGAGAGAAGTGACTTGAAATCGAGTTCTGTCGCCGCCTCGTTGCTGAGGGCCTCTCCTGCTCCGTCTGCTCGATCTCCTCGAGCAACCTCTTCACGCTCTCGGGGGAGAGGCCGGGCCTCACTTCCGCCAGCGCCTTGTAGGCCTTCCACAGCGCCGCCTGCCGGTTCGCCAGCAGCCTTCCCTTCTTCGTTGTGCGACTCAGCATTCCCAATCTGCGATGGACAAATAGTAGCCTCTGAATTTTGGCCATTGTCAATCGTTGCCCCAGAACCCGCATCAGAACAGGGGGTTTCACGATTGACACCCTCGGGGGGAACGATGGACATGTCCATCGCTGGAGCCACCCCGGAACGATGGACATGTCCATCGTTGGCGCTCGGCGTGTCCATCGTTAAATCCTGATCATCACTGGTGTCTGGGGTAACGATGGACAATGGACACTCCAACGACCACCCCACGCGAGGGGGGGTGGGTGTCGTATAGGTCTTGGTCCGAGACTTACCCACCATCTCGATCCCCCCGAGGACGAGAACCCCGTCCTCTACCCAGCGCTTCAGCCACCGGTCCACCGTCCGTCGCGACGGAGCATCGTTCACCCCGAGGCCGTGCAGCTCCTCCACCAGCTGCTCCCAGACCGCTAGCGCGGTGATCCGGCGCTCCTCCACCGGCCCTTCCCCCCGAGCACGGTCCCTGACGATCCGCAGCGCCATGGTCGAGGGCTCCGGGTCCCCCTGCCCCTCATCGGTGCGCCTCTCGGTCGGCGTGTGGTCCCAGACGCTGTAGGTGCCCTGGATGTCCCGCTCCACCATCAGCAGGTCGCCCTCCCGGCCCATCCGGCTCTTCTTGACCTGGATGAAGCGGCAGTTGCTGGCCACCTTCCCCTTGGCCCGGACCTGCTCCTTTTCCTGGTCCGTCAGGTCCCGGAGGTGCCACTGCTCGTCCACGGCCGCGGTCAGGTAGCGGGTGCCCCGCACCTCCCCCTGGGCGTTGTCGTGGTGGATCCACATGATGGTGCAGGGATTGAACCCCCCGAGGTCGAGACTCTCCCCATTCATCCGGCTGTAGTAGTACAGCGGTGAGGCGAACGCCTTGTCCTTCTCCTGCTCCTGCATATCTGTAGAACAGGAGCCGATCGAGTCGATCACCACCAGGGCCGGCTTGACGTCATTGATCCACTTCGTCAGGTCCGCGACGTAGTTCATCTGGAAGCTGCGCCTCACGATGAACCACTCGGAGTCCTTCTCAGGATCGATCCCGTTGTCTTCGCAGTCCCTGACCAGCTTCGCTGGGTTCTGGTCGTTCTGGATCCACAGCACCTTCCCGGCCTGGATCGGCACCTGAATGCCCCGGATCGTCATGGGCTCCCCGCGCCCCACCATCCGGGCAAACCCCATGGCAGCAGAGGTCTTCCCCTTCCCCGGGGCCGCATGCAGGATGATCTGCGTCGGCCGCATCATCAGGCCCGGGATCGTGAAGGTCATCTTCTCGATCTCCCACCACGGCTTCCCGTTGGTCTTCTGCGCCAGCACATAGGCGCTGTACTCCTGCTCCGCCCTGATGCAGTCAATCGCCGACATCCGCCGCCCAGTGTTCTGGGCCAGCTCCTGCATCAAGTCCTTCGCCTTGGCCGGGTTCGGATGCTCCTTGATGATCTGGCTCAGACGCTTCAGGAAGCTCTCCGAGTCCAACATCAAGTTCGGTCTCGGTGTCACCTCAGTCCGCACCACCGCCTGTGCATCATCGGGATACCGATACCCCAACGCCACCGCCAGCTCCGCGACGTAGTTCTCCAGCGACGGCCCCTTGGGCTTCCCTGCGAACTTGTCCCCGGTCTTGATCTTGTGGACGAAGTCCAAGACATCGCCGCCGACCCCGCAGGCCTTGCAGTCCCAGCACCCCGAGAGCTCCGAATACTGGAAGCTGGTGCCCGACTTCCCCCCGTGCCAGGGGCAGCCACTCATCATCTGCGGGTTCTTGCCGGGCCGGATGTCCCACCCGTACTGATCGAAGGTCGGGTGCTTGAAGACCAACTCATCGAGCCGCGGCAGCAGCTTGGCCTGCACCTCCTCGGAGAAAAACCAGCCCCGGATCTGCCGGCTCGGCAGCAGGGTCTTGCCCGCCTCCGCCTCCAGCTGCCCCATCTCCTCCTCGGACAGCCAGGCTTTCGCCTTGAGGTGGGGCCTGATCACCTCGAGCACCCACTCCGGCGCCTCGGCCGGCTGGCCGCCGTTGTAGTTGAGGAACCGATACCGCTTGCCGGTGTCCGGGTGGATGCTCTGCGGCAGCACCGACTGGCAGCGGTTGAACCGCAGCACCAGCTCCTCGTACTCCTCGCCGGCCTGCTCCTTCTTGGTCCGGTTGGTGTCCCCCTGGCCCAGGGCCCACTCCCCGTCCTCCCGCAGGATCACGGTGTTGATGTCGGCCATCAGGGGCACCATGTGCTCCGGCACCCGGTACAGCAGCTGCCGGCGCCCGGGCTTCCCGGACGTCCAGCTCATCGTCTGCTCCTCGCCGTAGGCCTCGTAGCCCGCGCCGGCCTCGGCCCGATACCGGGCATCCGCCTGGTGGCCGTCCACGTCCAGGGCGATCAGTCCCCCCGAGAGCTCCCCGGTCACGACCCCGAAGCCGTTGTACCGGCTGTCCTCGAAGAACAGGCCCTCCGAGTCGATGCGCCTCCGCTTGTGGTCACCCCATTCCTTGATGTAGGTGGCCTTGCCCGCCACCGGAATCAGGGTCCAGTCCTCGGGGAAAACCCCGGCCCGGAGCCAATCCAGGGGTGAACCGGGCGGCGGCAACTCCTTGCCCCCCGAGGGCGGATTTGCGATTTCTTCCGGTTGACTCTTCTCAAGATCGGCCATCTTTATTCATCCTCCGCGAGAGTGCGCGGAGTCCTAAGGGTTGTGGGACCTTTGTAACGTATGCGTCTTTTCGCGAAGCGAAAGTGTCTACAAGGTAGACGCTCTTCTTCTGGCTAGAGGTAGCAGAAATCTGTTTGCCTATAAGGTTGCTGCTGCCTTTATTGCAGTACGCTTCTCTATCCTTGATAAGCCAAGCAGGCTTGATCCTTTAGGTGCACTCCTTGCTCCCCTCTGTATGAGGGGTCAGGATCTTCTCGGCACATGTCAGTAAGTGTCTTCTTGAAATCAGAGGCAGCTTCGGTGCCGTTATTAGCCTGCAGGCTGGGCGCTGGATCAAGGGGGAGCAGCGGACTTCCCGGTACTTGCAGATATGAGCTGTGGCTGTTGTATTCGTAGTCCTGGGGGTGCAGGTGATGCTCAGCTCCTGCTCCTGTTTCAGAGGTCTACCCCCTCAGACCGCCTGATACACCGCCAGAGCAGCCTCCAGCTTCTGCCGGTGCTCCTCCCGCAGGGCCGCCGGACTCTCAATCCGGATCCCGGCGCCAAAGCCGAACAGCCAGTTGCGCAGGTCGATGTCGCGCTCCACGGTCCAGGCGGGCAGATCGAGTTCCACCGGGTAGGGATGGGTGTCGGCGGCGGAGCCCGGCTCCAGCACGTGGGGGGAATTGGCGTGATGCCACCAGTGCTCGCCGGGTAGGGGTTTGGAGAAGCGGGTGTGCTCGATCGGGTAGCGCTGCAGGCCCTCGCGGATGAAGGCGAAGGCCCAGCCCTGGCAGCAGAAGCGCAGGGTCACCAGCTGCCGGTTGCGCTGGCGGGCATTGGGGCTGGCCAGGCGCAGCTGCGCCTGCAGATCGTTCCCGAAGTAGATGCCGCCGCTGTGGTGCAGCAGCAGTTCCAGGCGGCGCAGGGCCTGGCTGTGGGCCTCGTCCGTGCGGCGGTTGCCGCGTTCGCTGCGGCGCAGGGCGAGGCGATCGAGGCGTTCGCTGCGGATCAGGCCCACGCCGGTGCCGATCGCGTCCTCCTCGTAGACGAGATACCAGCCGATGTTGTGGAAGAGCAGCTGCAGCGGCCACACCCGGAACGCACCGCTGGGGCTGTCCGCGAAGGACGCCACCGACACGTAGCGCTCCAGCTCGATGCGGCGCCGCTCCACGATCGCCGTTTCCAGCGCTTCCGCCTGGCGCTCGGCCGCCAGGGAATCGGGGCGCACCAGGGCGCTGCTCACGATCGAGCGATTCGCGAAGGCCCGCACCGGCGCGGCACCATCCAGGGCGATGCCGCCCCAGCTGAGCCGCTGCTCCAGTTCGCTGAGCAGATCCTGGGCGCTGGGATCGGCCAGACGGCCAGCGGCCTGGCTCACCACCCCATGGATTTCCCGCAACCGGTGGGCCGAGAGCAGCGCCGTGCCCAGGGCATAGCCGTGGCGCACGTTGTCGTTGCGGCGGCGGAAGCCATAGGGGGTGAGCAGCTTCTCGAGGTCCTTGCGCAGGGTGGCCGTCTCACCGGGCAGATAAGCGCCGGGGATGGCCTCCATCTGGGCGATCAGATGCTCCGGCAGGGCGATGCCAGGCGCCCGATCGAAGGGTTGCTGCAGCAGGTTGCGCAGCAGCGTGAACACCCGCTGAAACACCGGCCCATCCCCCAGGGGCGGATGGCCACCGTTCACGCCCCCGAGCCACTGGTCCTGCTGCGACCCCGCGAGGGGCGGCGGAGGCTGGATCGGCGCCAGCGCGGGCTCGGTGCTGCAGAAGCCATTGGCCTCCAGCCAGGCCAGATCGGCACGGATCGCTGCCACATCGGCGTAGCAGGCGCCGTGGAGCCGGCGCAGGTAGGCGGCGGCCTGATCGGCCAGGTCGCCCTCCGGCAGCGGCGACACGATCGCCTCCAGCTCGGCGCGGGTGGCCGGATCGGCGCCGGAGAGTTCGGGGTAGGTGATCAGCAGCCGCAGCAGATAGAGCAGCCGCTCCAGATCCAGCAGCCGCGAGTAGCCGTGGAGCTCAAAACGCCTCTCGCGGTTGCGGGCCGAGCGGATGCGGTGATCGAGGCGGGTCAGTTCGTCGCGCAGCAGCGGCTCAAGCTCGCGCTGGTGGGTGGGCACCACCGCCACCAGAGCCGCCAACCCCTCAGCCCGCGACGGCCCGAAGTCCGGATCCGCCAGGGCGGCGGCCATCTCGCGGATCACGGGTTCGGGCACCAGGCGCTTGCGGGTCTGGTTCCACTGCAGGCAGGTGGCGAGCGGTGTGTAGAGCCACCAGCCGATCCACTCCACCGGCGCCGGCAGGGTGAGGGCCTGGGTGATCGCCAGCCGCCAGGGGCGGCGGGCGTGGGTGGCATCCACAATCACCGGCGTGCCAGCGGCCACGCAGTCGCGGATGCGCTGGTGCAGCCGGGCCTCGATGTCCCGCCAGGGGCCCTGCACGGCCGCATCGCCGAACAGCTCGCCGCGCACCACGTCGGTGGAGAGCACCACGGCACCGGTGAGGCCGGCGAGAACGCCGGCGAGGGTGGTCTTGCCGCTGGCGGGCGGGCCGATCAGCAGGTGGCAGCGCAGGGGAGAGCTCATCAGCGCAGCCTGGCCGTTTGCGGCACCGGCGGCAACCGCTCATGCGAAGAACCACCGCAGAACCAAGGCAAGAGCTCAACTCTTTCAGGCTCTGCTGCTTTTTCGCAGCAAGAAATGGGGCTATCGCATTCAGGCCGCGGAGGCTGCCTGCATCACCCGAGAGCCCCCAATGGACTGCGCACCAGCGGCGCTGTTGCCGGCCCAGCGCTACCGCCTGCCGGACCTTCTCCAGGACATCCGCCTGCTCGATCTGCTGGAACTCAGTGGCACAACCCTGCAGGCCAGCCGGCTGCTCAGCATGAGTCAGCCCACTGTCAGCCGTCGCTATCGCGCCCTGGCCAGGGACTTTGGCCTGGAGACGAATCGGCGCCGCTTGCGGGGCTGCTGCTACGGATCCACAAACACAATGCGCCTGCTGCGTCTCGGCTGCCGGACCCATCGCCTGGAGGACGGGGTCGCCCGGATCGGGACGGATCTGCTGCGCCAACCGTTGCTCGATGGCCTCCCCTGGCTGCTGTCGAGCCCACCCCGGTTTCGCGCCGTCGCGTCCTGGCTGGAACTTGTGCGGGAGGGTGTGCTGGATGGGGCCCTCATCTCAGGGCTGGAGCTGGACGGCGTGGCTGAGCTCCAGATCGAGGAGCTGGAGCTTGTGCCGTTGGGCGGCCTCCAGCTCTTGCTGGCGGCGCTGGCCACGGGGCAGATGGATCCCTGCGCTGATCGGCCGCCTGTGCTCGTTCCCCATCGCGGCGTGGCTGCGGGCCTCCAGCGGGCCCTGCAGCAACAGGGTCTGGTGCTCCGCTCCGCCGGCAACGGCTGCCATCACACCGCCGCCTGGGTGCAGCGCCTCGGCGGTGGCGAGCTGGCAATGACCATGGCCGACCTGGATGCTGGAGAGGCGTGGCCACCGCTGCGGCGGATGGCGTTGCCTCAGCCGCTCCTCGATCCGCTATGGCTGGCGTTGCCCGCCGACTGGCGGGAGCAGGCGGTACTGGCGACCACTGTGGAGCAGCTGCGGAGCCATCCCGGGCTGGTGGCGCAGGAGGGGCCATGAGATGGCGCCCTGCCACGGTCGTTGCATGTTGCCTTCTCGAAGCGTCCTCAACCTTGAGAGCCTGAGCTCCGTCAATCAATGGGATCAGCTTTGCGTATGAAGCTGATCTCACAACCCTTCGTCAGTCTGGCCTCTTGGAGATTGGTCGCCGCATTGAAGGCTGAGTTTTCAAACCATTGGAAGATATCCAAGCCTCGATCAAGAGAGATCTTCCAGCCCGTGTCGGTTCGAATGCTGCGGGCATGGAAGTTTGGACTAGTCGAGAGCTCAAAACTGAAGGGTGTCGCCGTCTCTGCGAATGAGGCCTGAACCTGCGAGAGGTTCTCGACTTGCTTTTCGAGTTTCTCCTTGCTCTCAGTCTCTGGGCCTGTGATCAGGTGCACATTGACCTCGTCACCCGCAGGCGTGAGTTCGTTAACCATGCGAAGGAACTCCACCAAGTTCCGAATCTGGTGAAAGGCTCGGATGTAGGGATCCATGAGTGTGATCTGAGACGCGCCAACCAGGTAGTCGCCAAAGAGACGCCGGTAGCTCCAGCCCTTGGTGTTCTCTGGAAGGACGACATGCCGCTCCTGCAATAGGGGCTTGAGATCAGGAGCGGTGTGGGCTGGAACGACAGCGGCCTCTATCTCAATGTTGGGGCTGGTTTGAACGACGCCTGTTTTGCTGGGCTGTGGCTCTACGACCTCTTTGGCGTCATGGGAAAACGCGGGCCTCATCCCAGCGAACTGTGGGTACTGGCGCTCCTCCGGTGTCAGCACCGTGACGGCATGACCACCCGCCAAGGGGCGATACACGAAGTCATTAGCCTTGAAGGTATCGTCGATGCGCAGGATCTGCTCCCGCACCCGCCGGCGGCACTCCATCGCAAACTCCAGCAGCTCAGCGATCTCCTCAGGCGTTGCCTTGCCATCGGGGTGGATGATCTTCATCAGGCCCGAGAAGGTCTTCTCGAAGCCGGTCTGGTCGCGGGTAGAAACCTCCGAGCTGATCTCGAAGTGGGGCTTGTAGACGCCGGTGTAGTCCTCTGTGCGCAGGTGCTTGAGCACCTCGGCGATGTAGTCCACCACGAAGCCGTAGCCGGTGGAGAACAGCTCATGGCGCACCGGCTGCACCTCCCAGCCCGGGTTGAAGGCGTGGATGCGGTCGAGGAAAGCGGAGTCGATGTACTTATCCGGCAGCGGCTCGTAGAAGTGGGAGTGTTTGAGCATGTAGGCCACCGACTTCTGGGTGTTGCCCATGAACACCATGGAGGCCTCGGCCGAGAGCTGCTCAATGCCCCGCGAGAAGGTGCGGTTGGCCATGTAGTTCTTCATGATGTCGACCAACGTCTTGTCGACCTTCTTGTCCTTGCCGGCGAACTCGTCGAAGCAGATGCAATCCCAGTACCCCACCAGACCGATCTTGCCGTTGGCGTTGCTCACGAACAGCTTGGGCGCGGTGACCTCGGAGCCCGAGATCAACATGCCGTGGGGCGAGAACTCGGCGTAGACGTGGGATTTGCCAGTGCCCTTGGGGCCGAGCTCCAGCAGGTTGTAGTTGCGCTCGCAGAAGGGGATCAGCCGGATCAGGGTGAGCAGCTTGCCCCGGCGCGTGAACGGTTCTGGGTTGAAGCCCACGCTCTGCATGAGCACGTCCATCCACTCATCGGTGGTGAACTGGGCTCGCGCTTTCAGGAACTCGTCGTGGTCGACGCCGGCCACCTGAATCGGCTTCACCCCGGCGATCTGCCAGGGGCTGGCCTTGGGGTCGGTGGGGAGTTCGTACTCCACATCGGTGATCGCCCAGATGCCACCAACCAGCAACTTGGGATAGCGCTTGACGTAGGAATCCTCAATCGGCACCTTCTTGATGCCGAGGTTGGTGAACTCCACCTCATGGAAACCCCCTTTTTCATTGAAGGTCACAGTGATCTTGTCGATCACCTTGTGGCTGCCCTTGTCCTTGATCGTGGATTTCACCAGCTCCGCCTGGTTGCGGTGCACGTAGTGCTTGGCGAGGATCCGCCGCACCGACTCCAGCCCTTCGCTGATCAGGGCCGGATCGTCCGTGGCGCAGTGTTGCCCGAGCAGGTACTCCAGCACGTAGGTCGGCACCACAGCGTTCTGCTTGAGCTCGGTGGTGAGGTCCTTGCGCACCACCAGGCCAGGGAAGTGCTCGAGGATCTTCTGATCCAGGGGGCTGGGGGCTGCAGGGGGTGCGCTGGTGGCCATGGTGGGGATCAGAAGTCGTCGAAGTCGCTGCCGAAGGGCCGTTGCAGCTTCAGCTCCATAGTCTTGTAGGGAACGGGGGTGGCGACACCCTCCAGCAGCTGCTCCAGGCGCAGTTCCACTGGCTGGTTGTTGTAGTCGCCAGCGGCGTTGGAGAGGTCGAGGATCACCTGCTGCTCACGCTCGCGGGCTTCGCTGGCGGCAGAATCAAGCAGCAGGGCGCGGGGTTCGCAGAGGAGGGCCCCATCGGCCTTGGCCACCAGCGTGATGCGCAGCTGGAGCGGCAGGCACTTGCGGGGCTCCACCGGCTCCAGCTGGAACACCCCGAAGGCCAAGCGGCTGGTGGTGATCTTGGCGGGCACCCGCAGCAGCTCCGCCGCCACGGGGCGGCTCTCGTCCTTGCGCTCCTTCTAGAGCCGGATCACCGGCACCACCACCTCCTGCAGGGAGGTGCCGCCATGCACGAAACGCGAACCGGATCCCGAGCGGGGGAAGCGATCCAGGCCCAGGGGAAAGACAGCCTCCCACTTGCCGGACACTCCGAGGTCGGCGGCCGTGAAGACCTTCTGGCCAGCGCTGGGCTGGATGCCAGTGCCTAGAGCGAACCGGCGGTTCTTGAAGCTCAGGTCCTTGGCCTTGGGGAATTCCGAGCGATCGTTGGCATCCACCGGCTCCTGCTGGAAAAGGAAGCCGTGATCGGCGGTGATCACGGCCTGGCTGCCCTTGAGGCTGGTGATCTTGCGCAGGATCGAGTCCAGCTCCTCAAAGGCCTGCTCCACCGCCTGGCAGGTATCGGCTTCGCTCTCGCGCTTGTCGCCGATCCGGTCGATGCGGTTGTGATACACAACGATCAGGTCGTGATCCTTGATCAGTTCGGCTCCCTCCTTGGTGGTGGGCAGGTTGAGAAAGTCTTCCGCCAGGATCGCCTTGGCGCGGCCGTTGGCGTAGGCCTTGAGGATCTTGTCGCGGTTGTCGGTGCCGGTAGCGCTCTGGCCGTCCACGAGGGCGGTGCCATCGGCGGGGTTGATCCCGAGCTGGGCACCGGGCAGCAGGGCCGCCATGCCCAGCTGGGTGTAGGAGGGCAGCACCCCCAGCAGGGCATCCACCTCGGCGTTCCAGCCCTTACCGGCCTGGCTGTTGAGGCGATCGGCGAAGTCGCGCCCGGCCTCGTAGCGCAGGGCATCGGAGATCACCACAAACAGCCGCTTGAGGCCACGGGAGCTGAGCGGCGCATGCACGTAGCGCATGTGGAACTCCTTCTGCCGCGGCAGGGTGTTGGAGCTCCAGGCGCTGAGCTGGCTCACCTGATCGCTCCAGCGATTGGTGAGCGGCAGCAGCACATTGTTCACGTACTGGTTCTCCAACCACTCCCGCAGCGGCTTGAACAGGCCTGGCTGCTGGTAGGTGCGGGCATGGAAGATGCAGCGCCGGTAGGCCTGATCGAGGCGCCACCAGGAGTTGCAGTAGCGCTGCAGGCCCTCCTCGAAGCTGGGCACCTGTAGATCGGCCTTGCCCAGGAGCTGGCGGAAGGTGATGGCCTGCTCCAGGGCCCGGTAGCCGTGTTGGTGCCTCCCAAACCAGCAGGAGGCGCTGCGGTTGCGGATCGTCTCCAGCAGTTCGGCGTCAGGGGCCTCAGCCTGGAAGCGCTGCAGGAGGCGGCTGAGCACAAAGCGCTCAATCAGTTCATAGCTGTCGTCGTCATCGGGGTTGTAGCTCTCGGGGGCGTCATTGAGCTGATCCTCAATCCGCAGCACGCCAGCGAGATGGTCGCTCCACTGCTCGAAGGCGGTCCTGCCTTTGAGGCTGTCCTTCCAGATGCTCAGAAACACCCGCCCATGGGGCTGCAGGTCACCGGCAGGCCCGATCGAACTCACGCTGTTGAACAGGGCAACCGCGAAGTCACGCAGGTTGGGCTCTGGGCTGCGGTAGCCGAACTTGTCGCCGACCGCCTGCCAGAAGTGGCTGCTCAGCTGGGCACTGCCGTAGGCGGCCTCCACTGGGTCATCGCCGTCCTTGTCGGCGGGATCCAGCTGGCTGAAGGCATGCTGCAGCAGCTGGTCGATGTTGGGCTGTTGCTTGGCCAACACGGCAAGCATCTTGAGCCGCACGGCGGCTTCGTCGTCGTTGGGCCGCAGCAGCTCCTTGAGCTTGGTGGTGCGCACCGGGGAACGGAAGAAGGCCTTGTGCTGTTGGGCCAGTTCCTTGAACTCCAGCGTCAAGCCGGCCTCCTGGATATCGAGCGAGGCGCGGTCGGCGGTGAATTCATGGCCGGCCAGAAGCAGATCCAGCAGCCAGTTATCGGGCTCCGGTGGCTTGGCGGAGGGAAGGTAGAGGAGGAACCGATGAGCAAGTGGTGCCCGGCTGATCGCCACCTTCACGGAGAACTCGTTGCCCTCCACCCGCAGCTTCTGGGCAGCGGCAGTCTGGTAGTTGTCAAACTCCGAGGCCCACTCCCCGTTGGGGTCGTACCAGAGCACCACGCGCTTGCGGGCGAGGGCGGTGTCGAGGCTCTCGTGGATGCGGCTGGAGGCGGCGGGGGAGCGGGTCATGGCC
The DNA here is from genome assembly GCF_943369875.1 of Vulcanococcus limneticus LL. Lineage (GTDB taxonomy): Bacteria > Cyanobacteriota > Cyanobacteriia > PCC-6307 > Cyanobiaceae > Vulcanococcus > Vulcanococcus limneticus_A. Next base: position 135,991 of record NZ_CALROT020000009.1, on the reverse strand, counting down.
TGGTATTGCCAGATCGGCCAATACAAGACCAGTATTGGCTGACCGCAGCCCTTTGCCAATACCTCGCGCCATGGCGCTGCCGAACCTCTGGGGCCTCTACAACCTGCGGTCCTCCCCCTTCTTCCAGGCCACGTTGCGGGCGGATTCGCAGGCCATGCCGCTGCGGCTTTTTGTGGGCCGCCAACGGGAGCGCCAGCTGCTGCTGACCACGATCGGGAGCAGTGCCAGCTCCCGCCAGGCCGTGGCCGGCCGCCCGGGAATCGGCAAAACCACCCTGGTGCAAACCGTGAAGGCCGATGCCCAGGCGGAGGGCTACTGGAGCTCCGACGAGATCATCCCGATCAGTGCCGACGGCGCCAGCGAGCACCTGCTTGGGCAGCTGCTCTCCGGCGTCTACGACGCCGTGCTGGCGAACTGCCCGACCGCGACGGGTCCTGAGGTGGAGGCCGCTCAGCAGCTGGTGCGCAGCATCCGCCTGCGTGGGGGCGGGCTCACGCTGTCGGCGTTCGGCCTCGGGGTTGGCGGCAGCCAGAGCGAAAGCGTGGCCACGCCACCGGGGGCATTGCTGCTGGATGGCCCGCGGGTGCTGCGCGACCTGCTGCGTTACGCCATGGACCAGGGCGCCCGCGGCATCGTGCTGCACCTGAACAACCTGGAAAACCTCAGTGAGGCAGACGCATCGCGGGCGGCTGATCTGCTCCGTGGCATCCGCGACCAGGCCCTGCTGCACGACGGCCTGCATCTGATCGTGGTGGGCACGACGGACGCGGTGCGCACGGTGGTGCAGAGCCACACCCAGATCCGCTCGGTGTTCAGCAATCCGCTGGTGCTGGAGCCTCTGGCGCTGGGGGATGTGGAGCAGTTGCTGGCCAATCGCTATGGGGCGTTGCAGCTGGACGAAGTGAGGCCCTGGCGCTCTCCCGTGGAGGGAGCCGTGGTGCAGCGGCTCTACGAGCTGTTCCGCGGTGATCTGCGCGGCCTGTTGAAGGCCCTGGAGGATGGAATCACGGCCCTTCTGGGGCTGACCAGCGCAGGAGCCGACGTGACCCCGGTGGGTCTGGATGATCTGCTGCTCTCGTTGCGGCAACGCAACCAGGCGGAACTGCAGGAGCAGCTGGGCGACACGGCCTGGGAACGGCTGCTGGCCTGGGCGGGAGTGGATGCAGCCAGCATCCAGACTCAGGCCCAGCTGGTGGAGCTGTGGCAGGTGAAGCAGCCCTCGGTTTCGCAGACGCTGCAGCAGCTGATCGAGGCTGGCGCCGTTGAGGCCTTGCCGCGCCGGGGGCGTGAGGCGATTCAGTACCTGATGACCGGCACGGCGCGGTTGGCGCTGTAAGCAGAGGTGAGACATCAAGTAGAGGCCTCGACCTGCTGATCAGCGGCGTACAGCTGTAGGAGAAGCCCCTTGAGTTCCAGGCGATGGGATGACAGGCCTTCCACAAGCTCTTTGCTGCTTGCTTCCTGGGCAAGGACCTGATCGCGTTGGGAGTTGAGCTGCTCAAGGATGAGCCCGATGACAGGGAGGTCGTACTCCTTCTGATACACATCCCGGAGCTGAGCTGCCATGGCTTCAGCCAGTGCACGAATCTGGGCCCGTGCTTCCTGAAGCTGTTGGTCATATCGACGCTGCCGTTCGTCCGCCTTGGCGTCCTCATTCACCTGTTCGTAGATTTCGTAGGCAGACATGGCAATGCCGAGAAGGCCAATGACCTGTCCAAGACCCTTGGCCATCTTCACGGCTTCCCATGGTCTGAAGTTCTTGCCGAACATCTTGCCAACGTTGTAGATCAGCTGGTGTCCGGCAGAGCCAGCCATCTGCTTTGTGCCAGTGATCAAGCCACCTGGAAGCCCAAAGCGCTCAGCACCCTTCCCGAGCAACATTTTGGCCACATCCTTGATCGGGTTCCCTTTTCCGCCTCCAGTTGCATCGTCAGTGGGTACGGAAGCAGCATGATTGGCATCCACGGTGGCGAAATAGTCAGCCACCAAAGGGTCATGAGCAAAATCATCCAGTTTGCCCTGGAGCTGCTGATACGACTCCAGGATCAGATGGTTGAGCTCGTCGTACGCAGATTGGTTGATCTCTTCGCACCTGCCCTGGAAGCTGGTTTCGGCGAGCTTTGGATCTTCACCGAGTTCGCCACTGAGGAGCTGCTCACCGAGAACCTGCATCTCATGCAGAATTCCCGATCCCAGCCTGCGGACCTCTGCTTCCGTGCGTCGCTGCTGGTTCTGGACGATCCGAAGCTGTTGATTCAGCAGGAACAACTCAGGATTCTGCTCGAAGGTCTGCTCAGGCAGAGTCGCCAGAGCCTCGTCGATCGTGCTCAGACCGAGGCGGATGGGTGGATCCAGCCGCGCCAGCAGTCCACGTTGCTTGATCCAGTCGTTCAGTAGGTCGACAAAAGCCTCAAACCGACTGAAGCGGATCAGATCGGAATTGGAGCTGGCCAGGCCATCCCTATAATCCTGGGCGTCGATAAAGGCATGGTTGAATTCGCCAAGTCGGTGCGGAGACAGGGTCCGATCAAGGGACGCCGTCAGGTTGTGGATGAAGGCAGTTGTGTCCTCCACATCCTCCATCGACAACTTGTTGATGAGTAGGAAGAGCTTGGGTGCATAGCCCTTCTCAAATGCAAGACGCCGGAAATCAGTGGCGGTGACGTTGTCGAACAGGTTCGTCGTGAGGCAATAGACGATCAGATCAGCCTCGCGCTGTGCTTGCTCGGCCTTGGCGGTGTGATCCGGCCGATCGGCATAGAGTCCCGGCGTATCCCATAGCTCAATCTCCCGCCATCGGTAGGCTTTCACCTCATCGGTGGCCACATCCGCAGAGATGCGGATGTCCTTCTGGCCAGTGAGGGCCGAGATGATCGTCGACTTGCCGGCGCTGTACTGGCCGCTGAAGGCGAGGCTCAGCAGCGGGCGGGCACGGAGATTTTGTCTGTCGGCATCCAGCGTTTCCGCCTTTGCTTGCAGCGGTGGCTCACCCCTGGAGAGCAAAAAGCTGTGCAGCCGATCCAGGCTGTTCTCGATTTGGCTTTGCAGGTCGGCGAGCTGAAAGGTGGTCATCGATGGCGCTGGAAGGAAAGGTTGAGTTGAGAGGCGTCAGCTGAGGCGCCGTGACTGCTGGTGGAGGTCGTTCTGGGTCTTCAGGAGCTGGTCATGGAAGGCCTCCATGGCCAGACGGCTGCCACCGAGGCTCTGATGCAGTGCAGCCGAGACCTGATCACGGACCTGCTTGAGGATGTCCACAAATTGTGCACGGATCTGTTCACGAGGTTCTTTGAACGTTCCCAGGAGTTTTTGCTTGAGACTGTTCTTGGCTTCCTGGCGTCTCGCTTCAGCGTTGGGGAGGATCCAATCAAGGATGGCAGGAATGAAGCCAACCACCGCCAATGCCAACGTGGCAGGCCAGCTCACCAGACCGAGTGCGACCATGGCAATCGCCATTGCCCCACTCAACACCTTGAACCCAAGACTCACATTGCGTCGAAGAGCCTCTTCGAATCCGATGTCGAAACTGAAGTCCATGCGATGTTTCAGATTGACCGTTCCGGCCTGAAACTGCAGGCGAGCAAGGATGTCAGCCTGAAGCTCCTCAAGCCTCGCAGCCAAATCGGATTTCAACCATGTCAGTTCATCCTCCAACTTGTCGTTCAGAGAGAAGCGCTCAAGGGTCTTGCGCCAGCGACGCTCGATCTCCGATCCATTGCGACGGAAGTTATCATTGGCAAAGGTTGTTGCTTCCGCCTCCAGCCTCTTGAAGAGGTCGTCAAGACGCCCTAGAAGTGTGCGACTGAGATCTTCGAAGATATCGGCCACTTGCCTCATTGCACTCTCCTCGGTGCCAGCAAAAACAGATGCTTGAGATTGAAGGGTCTGAGACAGTTCTCCCAGAGCAGTCGCAATCCTCTCCAGTTCTCTGTGCGGATTATCGCGCAGGGTTCGACGGCGGAGCATTGGAGCCTGATCGGTGATCAGCTGATCTAGTTGTTCCAGGAAGACATCCATCCGGCTCAGCTCTCGCCAGGCGTCCTTCTCCTCGGGGTCATGCACCGTGTAGGTGGCCTTGAATGCTGAAATGGCGTGGATCGGGATGATCGGCACCGCCTCAGCTGGCTGAACGCCGAGAACGCTGCTCAGATCGCGGCGGATAGCGGCGATGTTGCCACTGATGGATTGCTCTCCCTCACGGGCAAACTTGGCGTCGAGGCGTTGGCGGCAGAGATCGACGCCGCCCTGGGTGCCAGCCTTGACGTTGAGAAGAATGATGAAGGCCTTGCCGCGGTGATGCAGTTGCTGGATCAGCTCGCGGGCGCAGGGCGTGGTGGAGTCGCTATCCATCACAAAACAAACCAGGTCTGTCTCTGGGAAGATGCTGCGAGCCACTTGCGAATCGCGCTGCTCGGCCTGCTCTGAACTCTCGCCCTGGCCACCAGCGGCACCGATTCCTGGTGTGTCGATCAGGCGAATGCCGCAATAGGTATAGGCGCGGTTGTAGCGGGTGAACCCTTGGCCTCCATCACCCTTGGCGGATTGGTCGCGACCAGTCAGGGTGGCAATCACGGTGCTTTTGCCCGCCTTGGTACGGCCAACAGCCGCCATGCAGAAGCGGTTGAGGCTGCGCTGTTTGGCGAGTAAATCGTTGCGGAGTTCATCCAGATCGTCCTGCACCAGGCGATCGAGACGCTCCCGCACGCTTGCCAGCAACGACGCCAACTGCTCCTGGCTCTCCTTGGGCAGCTCGCCAGCCACCAGGCCTGTGGTGATGTGTTGGAAGCCCTGCTGCAGATCCGTCAATGAGGCCGTGGCCTGCTGCAGAACCTCCTGGGTCAGGGGCATCAGCTCCAGGGTGAGCCGATGCATCTCCTGCAGGCTGTGGCCGTAGGCCTTGTGATTGAAGAAGGTTTCCCGGCGCCAGCGACGCATGCGCAGCTGTTGGCCGAGGCGCTCTGCCCAGCTGTCCATCCTCTCCTGCCCGAGCAGGCGGTCGGCACGCCGCAGGGCACGGACGCGCTTGCGCAGGGGGGGAAGTGGCCTGTTCAACTGGCGCCTCAGAGGCTGGACGCGTTGATGGGCCTCCGCAAGTCGCTGCTCGATCGGCTGGTGCTGAAGCTGAAGCGCTGAGGCGAGGCGCGAGAGGATCGCCAGCTCGCGGGGGTCTTGGTGATCGTCGATAGCGGTGAGATCCGCAAGGAGATTGAGCAGTGCTTCCCGGTCCACCACTGGGAGTCGCCCCAGCGCCAGCTCATCCACGGCGGGATCCTCGTGGGCCGTCATCAGGCGGGAGGTGAAGGCCGCAGGCTCCAGTTGCCGCTGGCTCAGGTAGGCGCGGAACCAGGCATCAGCCTCGATCGCCTCCAGCTCGTGAACATCCACCAGCTGATCGGCGAACACCATTTCGGCGATGGCTTCCTGGACTGGGTCGGTCATGCCCTCAGTCCTCCTTTGCCGCCAGGCCAGGGATGGGCGCCAGCACGTCCTGGAGTTTGAGGTAGTTCACCTTCACGCCGTCATCGAGGTCGAGCTCGATGCGCTGCTGGGCCAGTGGCAGTAGGGCATCCTGCTCCCAGGCCTGGCATTCCTTGAGCACCTTGGTGATCTTCTCGGCTTCCTTGCGGGCGGCGGTGCGCTCGCGGGTCGGCAGGTCGTCGTTGAGCTGATCGAGCCCGAGCTGGGCTAAGCGGGCTTCCAGTTTCTGGAGGTATGGCCTGAAGTAGTTGTTAAGCACCAGGTTGAGGGTGTCTTTGGTGTAGCGGTGCAGGTAGATGAGGCAGCTGAAGCCCTTCTTGGGGCTCTGCACCAGCCAGTAGATGGGCCGCTTCTTGTAGGTCTGCAGGTGATCCTTGTAGAAGTCACTGCAGAAGTATTTGCGGATGTCCTTGCCGAGGGACTCTTCGATGAAGCGCAGGTTTTCGGTGACGGTGCTCTCGGGGAAGGTGACGGCTAGGAACTCGCGGGTGCGGGCTACGATGTCGTCTTCGAACCATTCGCCGTCGAGGACGGGGATGATGCCGTCGGGGTCGGGTTTGAACTGGACTTCGCTGATGGGCTTACCGACTTTATCTTCGTAGGCGACGAGTTGTTCAGCTTGGCTCTCGCGGGAGTCAGCCAGGATTAAGCCGGGTTGATCAAGGCTGTAGCGACCCATCATGCAGCCGGTGGCGTAGGAGAGGAAGGCAGATACATCTTTTCTAGGCTCAGCACTGGTTAGCGTGATTTCGGTTGCACTCACTTCAGCCTGTAACTCGCCTTCAAGTCCATAGGCAGATATGAGAAGTTTGTTATTCTCTGTTTCAAGTTCTTGCATCAGCCGAATAGCGGCGGAGCACTGCGATTCCCAGTTCCGCCAGCTCTCCTCGATGCCCAGATTCTTGACGCCTGGCCGTATCAGAGGCTGGTCAAAGAAGTCCCAAGATGTCTCGGAATTGTCCCAATCCGCGCGTGCGATTTCCACGCAACGTTGCTCGATGGCATCAATTTGACATCGACCCGGCATGTTTTTAATTGCATCAGGTATGCGCCTCAAATACCCAGAATTGAAGTCTAGGGCTGGTGTAAGGATCTCAAGGAACAGCGCTGCAACCTTCGAGTTCAGAAGTGCGTTGTATGCGGGCAGATCGGTTGCGCTTTCAGAAAAGAGGCATTGCCCCTTGGTATCGAAGATATGCCCGGCGTCGCATCTGCGAACAGAGATGCTGGTTGATAACGCTGACCAAGTAAGGCAAGGGCGAAAATAGAATTCTTGATTCCAGCACTTGGAATTGTTGGCAGTTATCAGGCCAGCGGCGAGATTCTTCCTCTTTGTTTCTTTGATAAGAAATCCATCATTGTAGTATAGTACTAGGTGCGTGTTGTTCCCATACCATTTTCGGGCGGCGCCGCCTTTATTGTATGGAAACCAGTGCATTTGCGACTCCACCGCGTCACGCCTTGAGGTCGAGTTAAAGCTTACTCTGGTAATAGAGACTTCATGCCAGCTGCGAAGAAAGCGACTATTGTCGTTGGTCATCATTCCACATCTGGGGTCTGCAGATTCGCCAAGGCTTGGGAGTTTATTGAAAGATTCAACTACTCTTTCTGAGGCCCAGTAGGCTACAGGTGACCCAGATATTCGGCTGAAAAGCTCTGCCGACTGGTAGAAGCGCAAGCTAGACGTGCTTCCATCGAGAGCCTGCTCAAAAAGCTTGATCTTTTCTTGTTCGCATCCACCATCCACTAGCTTGAAATAAGAGCTCTTATAGTCAGCAATGTACTTGTTCTTCGACACGAAAGCCGTGCATGCGACAACCTCTCCTCCTATCGAGTCGAATGCTCGGGCACCCAAGTGCAGCATCGACAGAATTGAATTATTGGAGATCAGGCGACGGCGAAAATTATCATAAGTAGAAAGAAACATCCAACCTTGAAGTGTTACAAGGCCGGATATGCCCGAGCTCATACTTAGCTGTGTGCACCTCTCGATGAACATTGAATAAGTATTGGCCTTTGATAGTGGGTACTCTTCGGCCGCAAACGATCTAAGCAAGCCCGTAAGCCTGTCTAAATATGGTGGATTCGCCACAACAACGTGATGACGCCGGGCGAGAGCCTCGGCTTGTTCGAGCACGCGCTGGACTTTGAGGTGCGTCTCGCGCATAAAGAGCTGGCCGCCGAGGTCGGTCGACTCGATGGCGCAGCGGACGTTGGAGATGGCCTGCTTGTCGAGGCACGGCTGGATGAGCGAGCCGAAATTCTTCGCTTCCTCGAATTGGCGGAGCAGTTTGAATAGATTTGGATCGAACAGCTCACCGAGATCGAGTGCGTCGATATAGTCGTTCAGTTCGCCATCGGCAAACCGAACATCCTGCAGCTCGATGATCTGGGGCCTTACCAGCTGCTCACGCTGGAAGAAGCGCCGCGATTGTTCCCTTGCCTTAAACACAAGTGCCAACTCGGCGAGCTGGGCGGCGCGTGGGCAGATCTCCAGCCCGTGTAGGTTGTGCTTAAGGATCAGACCAGGGATTTCGTTGGGGGAGTAGCCCTCTTCCTCATAGATCAGAACCAGTAGGTCAAAGGCATAGGTGAGCATGTGCCCGCTACCGCAGGCTGGATCCAACAGCTTGATCTCCTCTGGCTTGTTGATCACCAGAACATCGGTTTCGGCGTCGCCCTCGATGTAATAGGGCATCTGGTCGCGCAGCTTTGAGCCAGGCCGGTTCAGCAGCCAGAGCCGCCCGAGGGAGTTCTCCACCAGGAAGCGCACAATCCAGTGCGGTGTGAACAGCTGGGTAACAGCTGGGATGTCTTCTGTGGGCACCGCTTTCTTGCGGGCCATCACTTCGTCTTTCTTTTCAGCGATATAGAACTGATAAAGCCAGCCCAGGCTCTCTACATCTTGGCAGTCATCATCGGTGATTTCCTTGCGGAAGGCCCCCACAATTGAGCCATCGCTCAATAAGTCATCGGGCAGCAGCAGCTCGCTGGCATCATCGAGGCCTTCAAACAGGTTGGGAAGCAGTTCGTGGTAGCAGCGGCATACCGCCAGTACCAGCTGGCGATACACCTCACCCTGTGGATCTGCTCCGGCAATTGCCGTTTGAATTTGGCCATCCAGCAAGCCATGCAATCTGTCTTGATCGGTATGGCTTTGCAAATCCGCCGGTAAGTTCCCAGCCCGCATCAGCTTGAGCAGCTCCGGCTGGGTTTCACCTTCAGCGGCTGGCATCAACACCTTGCAGCCAAACGGGTGCCATCCCCTGGCGTCCAGATAGCGCAAGGCGCACAGCCTGTTGAACCAGGTGTAAGCCACCCGTTCCAACAGCTGCTCGCGGTTCTCCTCTTCCTGCTCCCGTAGCTCTGCAATCTGCTTGGCGTAGGTGCTAAGCGTGTCCGGGGTCTGACTGTTGAGCAGTAGATCCAGCTTGCGGCCCACCGCCTCCAGCAGCTGCCGCCGCATCGCCGGAGCAAAGGTCTTCAGGGCAGCGGTGTTGATGGGCATGGATCAGCTGTGGGGCTGGGGAACGAGTGGGGAATGAAGGAAGGCAGGGTTCAGAGACTGATTCGATGGCCTTGGTCAAGCTCTGCCTGCGCAGAAGTCCGTAGGGCATCGAGCCATTGCTGCAGCTCCTGGCTGTTGGTGATCTGGCTCAGCGGGCAGCTCACCTTCAGGGCAGAAGCCGGCACCACCTTGATCAGTTCAGGCGTTGGTCTGTCCGGCGGCGCCACCAAGGCCGCCATCCGCTCCAGCTGTTTGGGCACCTCATCGTTCCGGTAGCGGCTCACCCGCAGCAAGGCCCGTCCTGGCTGGCTCGCTGCCTCCACATCGGTTTTGGCCGCTGCGGTGGCTGCCAGCACCTGCTCCTGTTTGCTCGCCTCCAGCCTCTGGAAGTCGGCCGTTGCCTTGAGCCGGGCTTCCTGCTCGCTGATCTCCTCCAGCGCCTTGGCCTTAGCCGCCGCCAGTCGCTCGCCCAGCTGCTTCTGCAGCTCGACTATCGCGCTTTTGGCCTGGGGGATCAGGCCGCCGGCATAGGGCTTGTCGCTCTCCAGCAGTATTCGCAGCGGCCTCACCTGTTCGGCCGGCAGATCGGCGAACTCCTCGCCGTAGCGCAGTTCAAAGGCCCGAACCTCGTCATAGACCGTCTTCTGGTTGCCGTTGAGGAACTGCTTCAGGGGGGTTAGCAAGTGTTCCTCGGCATCCAGCCAGCTGTCCTTGAAGGTGCTCAGCTGGTTGAGCAAGTAGCCGTCGTCTTTTTTCGCCATCACCTCGGCCTGCTCGGCCCAGGGCTTCACGGCGGCCAGGAAGGGATAGCTGGCGGCCTGGGCTGCGATCTCGCGCAGGTCCTGGGCCTCCTCACGCATGGCCATGCGGAAGGCCTCGCAGGTGCTGCGGGCATCGGTGCCGAGGCTCTGCACGTTGAACAGCTCCTGGTGGAAGCGCTTGAGCGCATTCACCGTGCTGGTGTCGAACTGTTCCTGCTTGCGCACGCTCACACCACCCAGCCGGCGGCTGTTGGTGAGCGCCTCGATCACCTCCACGCTGCTGAGCAGTTCCTTCTCCCGCAGCTCCAGCTTCCCGAGCCGGTACAGCCGGGCAATGAACGTGAGCGTGGCCCAGTTGCTCCAGCCATAGGGCCGCGCCTCAAACTTGCGCACGAGATCTTCCGCGCTCAGGCGCTCCCCCAGCTTCTGCTGACGCTCCACATCCACGAGCACCTCCTGCTCCGCCTCCGAGAGCTGGATCGCAGCACCCTCCAGCAGGTCGTCCTGCTCCCGTACCACCTGGGCCACGGTGGCTTCGCTGAAGCTGCCGCGAATCATCTTCAGCTTGGGGAAGGCCGAGCGAATCAGCTCCTGGTAAGCCTTGCTGAAACGGGTCTTGGGGTCGCCTTCCCCCACCGAAAGGGTCTGGCCATTCACCACCAGTGCAGCGGTGCGCAGCAGTTCCTCAGCTTGGCGGGTGATCTCCTGACGCCGGGCACTGTTCTGCTTGGCGCGCACCGCCAGGATCGCGTTCAGCGTTTCGTCTTCGCTGCCGCTGTTCTGGCGGATGTAGAGGTCGGTCTTGAGGTGGCTGCGGATCTGATCGAGCAGCCGGTCCTTCGCCGGTAGGATCGCCATCAGCTCGGTGCCGCCCATGTTGCGGCTGTGGAGGATCGACTCGCTGCCGTAGTTGGGGTGCTCCGGCGTCACCAGGTTCACCACCACATCGCTCTCTTTGCCTTTGATCAGGCCGTCGTCGATCTTCTGGGCGAAGGGGTAGTCGTTGCCGTTGTCTTCAAAGCGGATCTTGTTGCTGCGAAGCACGTCGTCGAACACCACACCGTGCAGGGTCTTGACCACCACTGAATCCGATACCTCAACTCGCTTGATCTCCTGCTCCACATCCTTTTCCTTGTCGGTGAGGAACTCGTACACCTCACCGCTGCGCTGCAGGTAGCTCTGGCTCTCCAGGTTGATCAGTGCCTCCTTCACCGCCTGCTCATGGGCGCGGATATCGAAGTTGGGCTCATTGATCAGCAGGATCGCGATGTTGCGCGCGGTGCTCTTGAACGGCGTCACCCACTTGAGCAGGAACAGGGCCTTGAGGATGCGCAGCTCCAGCTCGCCCACCTGGTTCTGGGCTGTCACCATCGTCTGCTGCTTGTCGGCCCGGATCACATCGCGGATGCCGTCATACAGCTGGTCAAAGCTGGCCAGCCGGCCAACCGGCAGTTCCTTGATCGCCTTGGCCACCTCCTGGAACACCGAGAGCATCGAGCGCTCCCCCACCGCCATGTTGCGGCCCTCGAAGATGCTGTGGGACGCCAGGCTCTGGATCGCCTGCTGGAACAGGCTCAGTTGGTAGGGGTGGAACGGGTAGAGCCCGCAGAAGCTCTGGCAGTCACCCCAGCCCTTGAGCTGAATCGAGCCATCGCTGAAGCGATACAGGGTGGTGAAGTTCTCCTTCTCCTGTTCGTAGATCGAGATCAGCTGCTCCGGTTCATCCGGGGTCTTGGCCAGCAGGCGCCGCTGGATCACTTCCTGCACATCGGCGCTGGCCAGGGTGAGCTTGGTCTTGAAGCGGCCCTGGATCTTGCTCAGGTCGTCGGCCTGCTCAAACTTCACCTGGCCCAGGATTCCCTCCAGGTCGGCCTGGGAGGTGATGAACACCGTGGCCCGCCCATCGGTGGCGGTGGCCAGGCTCTCCACCACGGTCTGCAGGTTGAGCAGCCGGCTCCGTTCCTGGCCGATGAACTGGCCCGCCTCATCCACGAAGAAGTTGAGCCGGAAGCCCGGCGGTTGGCTGTCCAGGTAGTCCTTCACCCGGCCGGCAAAGCCCTCGATCGATAGGCGGTAGCTGTCCTTGGCGTCATTGATCACCTTGATGGCGTCGTCTTCGCTGCCGCCGAACTGCTCGGCATAGGCCTTGGCGAAACTGCGCTTGGTGACGGTGGCCAGCGCATCGCGGTCGTTTTCCCAGCTGCGGCCGTTCACCCGCTGGTAGGTCTGCTTGAACGCCTCGAACTGGCCGCGCTTGTTCAGGTCGTGCTCGAACTGGGCCACATAGCCCTGGTTGCCGTAGTAGCCCTGCAGCTCATTCAGCACCTTCATGAACACCTCCAGGATCGGTGCCTCGTGGGTGCCGCCGATGCCATCGAACTTCTGATCGATGTTGAAAAGCAGGCTGTGGGCCGGGATCGCCGTTGCCTTCTTCAGGTCGGCGCGGATGATCTCGTCCTCCACCTTCTGCAGCAGGATCTCAACCGGCCGGCTGTCCTGATCGCCCACCCGCTTCTCGCTGTCGAGCATCAGCGAGAGCATCTTCAGCAGGTGCGACTTGCCCGAGCCAAAGAACCCCGAGATCCACACGCCATTGGCGGTGGGGTTGTGCAGGTACGCGTCGGTGAAGGCACCCAGGCCCTTGCTCACCTCACGGGTGACGACGTACTCGTCGAGTTCGACCTGCAGATGCCGCTCGTCATCGGCCTTGATTACGCCGTCGATCGGGCGGTCAACCGGCTTGGCGAAGAGCCCTTGGATGGTGGTGGCAGTCATGAGCTCTTGATGTCGAAGTAGTCGAGGTTGGTGGCGCGGTAATGCGGGTTTTCGATCTTGCTGGCGGTGCTGGTGCCAAACAGGCGCAGGTAGGAGCCGCCGTCAGCGTCCTGGGAGTACTCACCCGGGAAAAAGATCACCACTGGGTGGCGCACCATCGCCGGCTGCAGCGCTTCGAGGATCGTGTGGGTGCGCAGGAACGGGTAGATCCGGCCTGAACCCGTGATCAGGCTGATCTGGGAATCGCCCAGGGCCTCCATCAACCTGGGCACCAGGGCTGTGGTGGGTTCGGCCACGTTCTGAAGCGTGTCGAACAGGTCGCTCTTGCTCCAGCTCGCCTCCTCCTGCATCACGGCATCGAGGTAGCCCTTGGCGTCGAGCAGCTGCAGCACCAGCTCGAACAGGTCCACATGCTCCACCCGCAGGCCGTGCTTGCGCAGGTGCTGCTCCACCCCTCGCACCACCAGCCGCAGCTGGTCGTCATCGGCTGGGCTGTAGGTCTGGATGAAGATCGGCACCTCCTTGGCGACCCCCCGCATCTCGAGGAACTCAGGGCGGGTGAGCACCTCCTGCAGGCGCTTATCGAGGCCGGTCACGCTGCTGCTCATGCCGTCTTCCTCTTGGCTGCGCTTGCCTTCTTGGCCGCAGGCTTGGGAGCAGCTTTCACCGCAGTTTTGGCCGCGGGTTTGGTTGCGGGCTTTGGCGCTGGCTTTGCGCTGGCTTTCGCTGGGGCCTTGGTCTTGCCAGCCTTGGCCGGCCGTGCAGCGGGGCTAAGCAGGAAACCCTCCAGGAGGGCGGGATCGTCGTCCTCCAAGAGCTCCTGCACCTGAGGGGACACCAATGGCCGTTGCACGGTGCCGAGCGTGCCGCCCTTGCCCGCCTTACCGACCAGTAACCCGGCTTCCCGGAGCATCTGCAGCAGGGCCGATCGCACCTTCTGCTGCGACGAGGGCGCCAGGGCCCCCAGCTCGGGATGGTCGCGCTCGGTGGCCTCGTAGAAGGCCGCCATGTCCGAACGGCGCAGCACGGGGTCCAGGCTGCTGAGCTTTCCTGTCAACACCTCTTGGGTCACGTCGGCTGCGATCTGGATGCGCTTCAGGACCGCCAACCAGGCCATGGCGGTGCGCTCGTCGCTGGTGCCCTTCGCCAGGAGCTCCAGTTGGGAGGTGGTCAGCCGCTGCAGCCTCTGGCGCAATTCCGACTCCAGCCGCTTGGCCGAGCTGGCCGAGCGGGCCTGCAGAGCGTTGCGTTCCAGCACCAGGGCTTTGGTGCACCCCCAGTCGCCTTGCTCGAGATAGATGCCGGCGATCACGGTCGCCAATTCAGGCCGGAGACTGGCGGCGGTGAAGCTCAGGCAGTACTTCGGGGCTGCCCCGGCCGCAGTCGCCAAGTGGTCCAACGGGAAATCCTGGACTGATCTTGGCACCCGTTGTGCTGTTCTGGGAGCCAAGAAGGCGAGCTCCTGCAAGCGATCTGGCCTTCAACCTATGGCCGATCCGCCCAGTGCACCGGCCATCTCCTGCGAAAAACCAGAGCTATGCAGAAATTGCATTGAATCGCGGTTGCTATCACCGGTTGAGGCCGATGGCATCACCGCGTCAGCCGTAGCCAGGAGGCAACTTCACCGACCTGCGGAAGCCTCCAGTACGCGCTCCTCCAGCAGGTCCTCCGCCTGAGTGCGCTGCAGATCCAGGCGGGAGAGGCGGTAGCCCAGGCGCCGGGCCGTGCGGATCAGCTCCCCGCGAGTCCGGCACTGACGCAGGGCACGCTGCAGGTCGGGATCGGCCTTGGCATCAGCACCAGGCGATCAAGTTCAGGCCAGCTCATCGGCCCAACCAGCCGACGTCATTGACACCAAGCAACTCCGGCTAAATCGCCGCAAACCAGGGTTGGGGTTGGTCTTTCGCAGGAGATAAGAGCTGGCCGTAGGCCAATCGGCCGACTCTGGAGGGACGTGAGTGACACGCCGAGGCCGTTGCCATTCAGCTCACCCGCCGCGGTCTGCACCCCTCGTTCCCCGATCAGCCCTGACGTTGCCCATGAGCACCCCCAAGCTTCGCTTCCGGCCCCTGCGGCCGGCGGTGGCGGCCGATGGCGCCACTGACCTGGATCTGTTGGTGACCATTGCCTGCGACGACTTGCCCCCCGAGCAGCAGGCCAGGCCTCGGCCGCCGCTCAATCTCGCCCTGGTGATCGATCGCTCTGGATCCATGGGCGGCCGCAAGCTCAGCTACGCCCGCAAGGCGGCACGATTCCTCGCTGGAGAACTCACCGCCCGCGATCGCCTCGCCATCGTCATCTTCGATGACAAGGTACGCGTCGTGGTGCCCTCGACTCCCGTTACCGATCCGCAGCCATTCATCGCGGCGATCGACATGATCCACAGCGGCGGCAGCACCGCCCTGTTCGACGGCTGGCTGGCCGGCGCCATGCAGGTGGCCGACCACCTCGATCCCAGCCAGCTCAACCGGGTGCTGCTGCTCTCCGATGGCCAGGCCAACGCCGGCCTCACCGATCACCAGGAGATCGCAACCAAGGTGGCAGGCCTCACGGCCAGGGGCATCAGCACCAGTGCCTTCGGGCTGGGGGATGGCTTTGACGAGGACCTGATGGGGGCGATGGCCAGCGCCGGTGACGGCACCCTCGCCTTCATCGAGAGCCCCTCCCAGCTCGCCGATCTCTATGCGTCCGAACTCCAGGGGCTGGCCTCCACCGTGGGGAATCGCGTGAGCATCGGCGTGCGCGCCAAGAACGGGGCCAGGCTCCTGGATGTGCTCAACGACCTCAAGACCACGGAATTCGGCAACTACCAGCTCCCCAACCTGCGGGCCGGCCAGGAGCTGAATGTGGGTCTGCGGCTGCGCCTGCCCGCCTGGCAACCGAATCTGGAGATCGCCAGCATCCGCCTGGCCTGGGATGCCCCCGGCCATGGGGAGCGCCAGAAGCAGATCGCGCAGCTCACCCTGCCGGTCATGGCCTCCGCTGATCTGGCGGGCCTGGAGGTGGACGACGGGGTGGCCGAACAGCTGGCGCTGCTGGAGGCCAACCGCGCCCGCCGGCGTGCCATTGAAGAGCTCGACCGCGGCAACCTGCAGGCAGCGGAATTCAGCCTCAATGCCGCCTCCGCCCTGTTTGCGGCAATGCCTGACTCCGCTATAGCCCGCCGGGAGATTCAGCTCCTGGACGAGAAGAAGGCGCTGCTGCAGGAGGACTGCAACCTGACCCGCAAACGCCTCAGCTGGGAGTCCCTGCGCTCCAGCACCAGGGTGTGGGAGGAGAGCGATGAGCAGGGGTGAACGCCATGGCTCCAACGCAGGTCTGCGCCCAGGCCATCAGCCAGGGGAGCTGGCCTTCCGGGGCGGGCCCCCGCGGGTATGCACGCGGGGGGCAACCAATGGCACAACCGCGACCATCGATCGGACCGTTGCCACTGTGATCCGCCCGATCTGCTGCGCCTCGTTCTGGCCCCCAGACTGGTCTCAGGTGCAAGGAGCGGTGTGACCACCTCGGCCTCGGTGTTGTTCGTGGCCCATGGCTCGCCACTGTTTGCCCTACAGCCCGGTGCCGCCGGGGCGGCGCTTGCCGAGCTCGCCACGATCCTGCAGCGGCCCCAGGCGGTGCTGGTGATCAGTCCCCACTGGGGGACGGAGCTGCCCACCGTCGGCACGGCCAGCCAGCTGCACACCATCCACGACTTCGCTGGCTTCGATCCGGCCCTCTACGCCATCCACTACCCCGCCAGCGGCAGCCCCCAGGGGGCGCAACAGGTGGTGGAGGCTCTCCAGTCCGCTGGGCTGCCCGTGACCACCGACCCTGAGCGCGGGCTGGACCATGGGGCCTGGGTGCCGCTGCGTTACCTGTTCCCCGCGGCGGATGTGCCCGTGGTGCCGCTCTCGATCCAGCACCACGGCAGGCCAGAGCACGCCTACCGGGTCGGCCAGGCTCTGGCGCCGCAGGCCGAGGGCGGCGATGGCTCTCTGATGGGTCAGCGACTATCACTGGGGTCCATGCCTCGAAGAGATGCGCTCCCGCCTTGTGTTCGCCCTCCTGCTGATCGTCTTCGCGGCCAGTCCTGCCCTGGCCAAGGTGCTGGCAGAGGGCAAGCCCAGCCCCGGCGGCTTCTACTGGCAGAAGGTCGAGAAGAGCAATGGCTCCATCCAGTACCTCTGCAGGAAAACCTCCGACTCCAAGATCCAGAAGGCGGCGGCCTGTAACGGTGCCAAGTCCGTGAAGCCGTAGTGATTCGCCCTGCTGCCTTCGCCCTGGCCCTACTGCTTGCCGGACCTGCCGGGGCTGCCACGGTCCTCTCTGTCGGGGATGGCGACACCATCCGTGTGATGGATGGCCAGCGGCGGGTGACGGTCCGCCTGGCCTGCATCGACGCCCCGGAGACCGCGCAGCGCCCCTACGGTGCTGCGGCCCGGCAACGGCTACAGCAGCTGGCTCCGATCGGCTCCAGCGTGAGCCTGCGTGTGGAAACCACAGACAGGTTTGGTCGGACCGTGGCTGAGGTATTCCGCAATGGCCAGTCGGTGAACCTGGCGATGGTGCGCGACGGGTCCGCCTTCGCCTATCGCCAGTATCTGGCCCGTTGCGATCGGGGCGCCTTCCTGGCGGCTGAGGCAGCGGCGCAGCAGCAGCGGCTGGGCGTGTGGGCCGAGCCCGGCGGGATCCAGCGGCCCTGGCATTGGCGCCATGGGTCACGGCGCCCTGCTGGCAGCGCACCAGTCCAGACGGCTGCTCCCACCACCCAGCCTGAGACCACCAGCCAGCGGTACACCTGCAAGCAGATTGGCAGCTTCGCGACAGCTCAACAGCTTCTCCAGCAGGGCCACACCTACCTGGATCGGGACGGAGATGGGGTCGCCTGCGAATCGCTCAGGTGATGCGTCTGCCGCTGGGTGCGACGAACGCTGCATCGATCCGCCAGTGAGGCGGCACCGTCGGAGCTGTACCTGGCAAGCCAACGGTATGAGCAGCGCAGGCTGATCCCGTTCCCGGTGTCGAGCTCAGCGAGGCTAAGGCTCCTCCAGGTGCTGGGCCACGAGCGGGAGGGAGCACTGTCGTAGGCTTGAAATAGAAAGCTGCTGCAACCCTGCATAGACAGAGACAGCCATATTCCGGGCAACTCTACTGACGACCACGAGTTGATCGCTGCATAAAGCCTCGCATCTTCACGAAGTCCATTATCCATAAATAAACGTCTTTATCGGTTAGCCCCGAGGCTGCGGCAATTCTCTCCCGCCGCGCTGACGAGTTGATTAAGAGACTTGGATCTTGCCTCTCCTCGATTGACATCACGTCGATCATGCTTGCGAACATTTGGAGACGGCTCTCCCCTTCTGCTAGAATCTCGCTGGGTATCTTGTCCATTCCAGGGATGAACCGCATTAGCTCGGGCAGTCCGCCAATCGCATTCATAAGTCGCATTTGCGAAATATAATCGTCAAAGTCAAAGGTGCCTTTCTGGAATTTGATATTTATGTTGCTTAAATCAACCGGATGCTTGGCGTCGTCTATTGCTGCCTGTAGCCGATCATACAGCTCCTTGTCAGGCTCTTGCTCGGCCCTGCTCTGAGTTGCGGCGTTCCCAATTGTTAACTGCCCTGCTTCGGTCCAGAGCGTATCTGGTTGGGCTGATGCCACCCAATTCGTTGGCTCAGGCTGTGCTCCTATGCCCTCGCTCTCCAGGCAGACGATCGATGCTTCGGCGGCGCACGAAAAGGCGACATCGATAAACTCGTGAGTAGCCAGTGCAACTTTTTCGCTGTATGTGTCAATGACATAAGTCTTCAGTGTGCTGATGGCAATGGTTTGGCGGATCCCCTCAAGGCAGACGGCTGCCTGCAATTGTTGATGGCCTCCGATGTCGCTCATAGCCGCTTTAAGGAATTCGTCGTTCCCCAGAGAATCCATCAAGACAGCCCTAATCGCTCTTGAGGTGACGAGCGCCCGGTCTTGAGTGGCCAGCCAAGTCTTGAAGTGCAATCCAATCTCTCGACCTGTTGTAGCCATCGATGCTTAGAGGCTTTTCGCGTGCCTTACCATCATGGTCCAGGAGGTCTCAGTTCCGCATTGGGCTGCTGCATCTGGCTACCATACTCTTGGTACCTAGTATTGTCACCAGGATCAACAGCTGCTCCAGCAGGGCCAAACGTACCTAGGCCGCAGTGGCGATGTGGTCACCTGCGAATTGCTGAGTGATGCGCCCGCCGGAATCCATCGGATTTCGGCAGCCATCACTCGGCCTCGATCCCCCTGCTGAACGTCTCCGCTAGCTCCAGCAGCTCCGTCGCCAACGGGTCGGCCAGATCCACCGCCGCAGGGTCCACCCATGCGGGCCGGATCCGGGCAGCACGGCGTAGCAGGTAGACGCCCATCAGGGGGATCCGCCGGGGGGTGAGGAAGGCCAGCCATCGCCAGCCTCCATCCACGTACCAGGTATCGAAGCTGGGATCGTTCAGGACATCGCTCTGCGCCTCCAGACGGGCACCAAGCCCCACCAGGTCGGCCACGACCTCAGCCTCTGGATTCTGGTCTTCCTTCATCGCTTCGCAGTATTGCCTGAGTCGGTGGACTGCGACCACCCGATCGGACGAACTAGCTCATCCTCCTCGGACTGGCCCTCGTCCTTGCCCTTGCTGAACAGCTCGCTGGCGCCGCCGAGCAGCTGCCACGTCCATTGGCTCGCCTGGATCGTCTTGCGGCCATAGATCGGCTCCATAGCGCTCCTGGCTTTGAACTCCTGACTGTTGGCGTGGCTCTTTATGATTTGTGGGAGCACCTCAGAGGTGCCGGCCCGCCCTAACGGTAATGATGGCGGCTGTCCAAAAAAACCGGGAATACCTTACGCGGCTGATTCAATCTGGCCTTAGTCTGTTCACTAACGCATTCCTGCACTGCTTGGCCCGGATCTAGCAATTGCCCGTTGGCATCAATGGGACTTGTCCTGTACTTCTGAAAGCATGTTATTCCCCGGCAATAAGCATGTATTCTTCTAGCAGCTCGTTTTGCAAAGGAGGATAGTAAGTCTGCCCTGTCTCTGAGACGTGACGACACCAAAGCTCTAATACAGTCTTTCGATACAGTTCTTCGGCGTATTCGCGGTCATCCTCGCTAATCCCATTTTGACGCAGCCATCCAAGGGTCTTGACCTGTCTTATATCTTCTGGTCTCGCCTCATCTTGCTCAAAGAAGACTGACCCTGAAGAAGAAGCGCTAGAGACGGCATCGCTCACATTCTGACTCGGCCTAAATTCCATAGACTGAGCGCTATTAGTAGATGAGGCCTGAGTAGGTGGAGCGCCACTCTGACTAGATGCGAGTGCCCGGCTTAGATAGCTTTCTAGTTCGTTGTCGGTTAATAAGCCCAGTTTTTCTGTGAAGTAAAACTGAGAATCCTTGCCAAGGGCCATCATTGTCTGAAGAATCTTGCTGCGCAGGTCCTCAGGTCGGCGGCCAAGGTCAGTCCAATTCATGTTCTGTGTTTAGCGAGATTTCTTGTGGCTTTTCAATTTCATGTACTGCCCGAGATATGCCGATTTCTTTCGTTCTAGATCAGGTGAGAATGATGCACATATTTCACGATTGCGCGAAACAAGCAGCAACATTATGGTTGCAGCACCTGTGAGCGTCACCGATACTCCAAATGTAAACAGCGAAAAGCCGAGACTTGCGACTTTACTTGGCTGTGAGAGCTTGGAGAAAAAGAGGCTCGTTGCCTCTCCTACTGCCAAGGTCCCATCTCTAAAAGAAAGGTCACCATTCTTTCCTTCAATAAAAGCATTTGAGAACTGTTCGGGATAGTAAGTCTTGAGAAAGGCCAGTGGCGGAAGTGACTTACTTGCTTCTTGACGTTCCTGAAGCGCCAATGTTGGCTTTGCCAGTGATGAATTCTTGTCTTCAGTTAATACTCTTACGGCAAGGCAGGCTGGCATGTTAGATGGAGATCCATACTTCTTTCTTACTTGATCGAGGGTGGCAATTCTATCTTGATACTGACCTCCCTCAGCTAGATACGCAGCCTGCCACCCAGGGTCAGTTCTCGCTAGTCGGGACAGCTGTCTACGGTTTTCATCGCATGCCTTCATTTGCTCTGCAAGCAGCGGATCTGAAAAGAGACCGTTCTTCTTGTCTGCGAGGTTCTTTCGATCAAGCTCTAGTGATTGGCCAACTATTCTTGCGGCATATTCCTGCTGGATTCCTCTAATGCCAATCACAAGGTCAGTCCCTACACCAGAGACAGCTGTCTTGGCAGCAGATAAGAGAAGAAAAGCCAACAGGCTTGCCGATGCTTTTGAGCGGTGGCCTGGACTCCTATTAGTTGCATTCTCACCTGAAATGTTAGATGCCAACAGGAGAAGGAATGAAAGGCCTGACGCGACGGGAATAGCAAATACTCCAGTCGCCAATTGAAGTGGAAACGCAAGGACCGGTATTGTTGTAACAAAGTCCCAGAGCGTTGACAGGCTCATCAGTTTGGCGACTGATTCGAGCGACGCATCACTAGACTGGCTTGCATATGCTTTCCCTCGCATGTTCTGGCCAGGAACCCATACAAGCTCAACAAACCTGCCAAGCAGGCTCTTGGTAGGCAGCTTGGTATCCGGCGAATTGACAATTATTCTTTCTTGGCTCGTTACCCCGTTAGTCTGATAGTTACAGACAGCAGAATTAGCAGCCTGCCTAATATGGGCCAATTCTGGACGAGAGTCGATCCAGTCGAGGAGATTATCAAGCTCCTCATCAGAGTAAAGGCCCGAACTATGAGGCACGGTTTAGCTGGCTTTTATTCATGCTATCGAATGTCAGGGCAATGTCTACTCGTTACCTAACAGCCCGTCACAAACCACGCATCTAAGCCCCTACCAGCGGCTTCTAGGCTTTGCAGAATTGCTCCCGCAGATACTTGATGCTGATTGAGTCCTTAATTCTACATGAGGTGGCAACGTGTACAAACAGCCCAATCTTCTTAATGGCATCAGTGCGCGCTAAGGCCTTTGTCCAATCTACTCGAACAAGCCATTCGCACATCTCGTGATTTCCAAGGTCGTGCAGTGCATTCGGCGCCTCCAGTGGGAGCGTGGTGACAGGAGTACCGTTCACTAGAAACTTATCAATGGGGACAGCGTTATGAGTCACTCGTGCTTGACCGACATAACCAAAACTACTAATGTATAAATAAACTTCGGCCCCCACTGGAAGCTTCTGCATCTGTTTCGCAAATCTTGGACCTCCACCAGCTGAGATGAAACCGTAGTTCTTGCAGTCCTCCCAGTAGCGCGCTGATCTACTTTCGGGCTTGAAGCTCCCATCATTTAGAAGGATATTGTGTTCCCCTACATTTACAAAGTATGGATAAGTGTCTGAACCACTCTGTAGACGAGATTCTAAGTCGGCAAGCTCTTGAGACTTTATTGCGATAGCTCCGCCGCTCCCATCTCGGTATATAACTCTCCCCTCGCGCTCCAGATACTCAACGACTGTCTTGAGCTTATCTTTGTCCCAGCGCAATCTAGTTCTCACATCAGAATTACAAGCCCAATCTTGGTACTCAGGAAGAATAGAAAGTAGGGCATTCATATCGGCTATGTCTGCCTGCGGCACCGCAACTGGCTGAGTTACTGGCTGTTGAGAGGTCTGTGGAGCTTGTGGTGGTGTGCTCTCTACTACTTCTATTTGAGGGACTGGAGTCATCCCAAGCGTCACTTGGAGTCGATTGTAAAGATCTCCAAAAGCCGCCTCAATGTCCATAATCCCATCAAGCCATTGAGGTAAGGCTAGGAAATATGCAAGATTGGCAGGCATGTAGCCGTCAATCTTGAATGGGATAATGACTTTCTTCTGATTATCGGCAAAGACTAACTCTTTTTTTACGTGACCAGAATCGTCAGCCTCCTTCGAGAATATCAGAACCATTACGGAGCACTGAGATAACCCATTGATGATTCCCACATCCCAATCCATGCCATATGGGATGTCTTCCGGGGCTTTCCAGCATTTGACTCCTCGAGCTTCCAGATAGCTCTTCATAGCAGAGGCAATGTCTGCATTCTTAGAAGAGTGGCTGATAAAGACCTGATGGCTCATCTACTGATGGTCAGAAACCGACTTGCGTGAAGTCTATCATATGGTTAAGCTGGTTGATACGTCTTTTCAAGTTGGTTTGACATCCATTCATTTAGCTCGTCAATCTTCTCCTCGCCGATTGCCTTGACAACAAGCCTATACCTGAAATGAGGGTCATTTATCTCCTCTGAATACTGGCACTCGGCGCCATCAAGATAACGGAGAGCCTCATATGCCCGGTTAAACTGTGTAATGCTGATTTCGTAGCGCTCACAGGTCTCTTTGTATCCCATTAGCTCTTGATACGCAAAACTTGAAGCAAAGCCGGCAAGAAGTACAGGTACGACTGATCCGAGCCAATCGGCTTTAACTGGTAGTAGCTGCAGCGATGCTGTCATCAACGCAGCTACTGCCATGGTAAAGCCAACTCTTCTCCATCGAATCACGAGTTGTCGATAAAGCTTAATTCTCCGGCCCAGAAAGTCAATCTGGCCCTTTAGCCAGATTCGCGCTTTCGTCAGAGCATTCTCGAAATCTTGAGGGTGGCAACACTTATCTATACTGAGCTGAAATCCAACACTACGGAGGATTATTCGGATCCGATCCAGCTCTTCTTGACCTTGCGAAAGAAGTAAGTCTGCAACATCAATGTCGATGCCAACCGCTGACCAAATGTATTGAATAGTCAAGCTCTCGGCGAGGCACCTGTTTGTGAGAAACGGTTTTTGAAGCTTTTTCTGAATTCTTGGGAATAATGCGAATGCGACAAATACAAGACCCCAGCCCAGTGCCGACACTTGCCCAGATAGTTCTGCAGTTGCTACAAGTAAAAAACCTATCACGACAAGGACTACAGCCATACGTTCGTATCTCTGCTTGTTAACACCGGCAGCCTTGTCCACATAGCTCCAAAGCCTGGTAAAGTCGCCCTCAATGTCACTATATCTTGTCGGCGTGAATGACTGTGCTGCGATTGCACTATTAATCGATTCTAGAAACTTGCATGTCGCAGTGAGCGCTTCAGGAAGACTGCTCTTCTCGTCGTAGATCTGACTCGGCTTTGTCAATCCTTTTGAGGAAAGCCGCGGCGTCTTAATCGTGAAGGCAATGCCAGGCTCTCGGCTATTGAGAATCTCCTCGGTGGAGTGAAATAGAGGATGGATCTCTCCCTTGTGAATCGCAAGTGTTTGTGATGTACCGCCGAGCAGTCCTGTGTCCGTGCCATCGGAGAAGGCGACTAGAACATATGAGTACTTAGAGATAAAGCCGCCCTGCAATGCATAGCATTCGGGTTCGTTGGAGATGCTCCTGGAATCTGTTCTCAAATCAGGTGTGGTCTCAGGGCTAATCACCGAGTCAGCACGCTTGAGTAGCGTCTCAAACTTTGAGCGTGACTCGGTGCTTTCAAAGTCATTCGAGTATTCACGCTGAGTCTTCGGCAATACTGCGCAGAGCCTGTCGACGGGACTGCTTGCTGTCGGTGAGTCGCTATTCCTGGATTGCCTGGCTATGTCTAAGAAGACCTCGGCAGCGACAGTGTCCATTCCCGTTGCAAGTCCATTTAGCATCCAAATGGGTGTGTTCGGGCAGATGTTAATGATTGATGTAAGTAGCGACTTGAATCTTCTTGATATTGACGGAATGGCTTCCGGGCTTGGGTCACGATGTCCGACTATGCCCAATATTAGCGGTACGACACCAGGATCGGATTGGAGGCCTAGTGCTAGACCGCTCTCAATGCTGTTTGACTCCGACATGCGCAGTGAGTTGAGGTAAAGGTTGTCGGTCAGTGCTTTTAGGGCTGTGACTTAATTGTCCGGTTGAGCTCGTGGTTGACGCAATCGCTGAACGTCTCCCACATCTCGTCGAAAAACAACTCGTGTCCGCCCTCGCCAGTTCTTTGTTCGCAGGCTGCGACAGTCTTCTCTGGAACTCTTCCGAGGCCATCAATGTTAATCATGCGCGGGGTTTTCGCTACGAC
Source organism: Vulcanococcus limneticus LL (assembly GCF_943369875.1). Taxonomy (GTDB): domain Bacteria; phylum Cyanobacteriota; class Cyanobacteriia; order PCC-6307; family Cyanobiaceae; genus Vulcanococcus; species Vulcanococcus limneticus_A. The sequence goes on along the minus strand of NZ_CALROT020000009.1, from coordinate 111,423 downwards.
TATCGACGGACAGGTGGTGCACGCCGTTATGAGAGAGCAAATAGCCACCTGTGCTTGCCACTTGTATTGACGTCTCATTTGAGTGCTAATATATTCGTTGATTGTATGACCCCTGAAGCCGCTCTATAGATGTTCTGTCTCGGAGTTTGTTCGGCTGAGGCTGTAGGGCTTGAGGTGCGACCCATCATCCTAGACCTCGCTGTCCCATGCATAGCCATCCCAGTGCCCTTCTGACGTAGATGGGCCGTCTCCGCCTCGTGACCCAGAACCTGGAGCACGGCCGCAGCTTTACCGACCTCCCCGCAGAGAACGGCATCAGTCTCCGCTGCGCCTAGCGCAGGCTGGCCCGGTATCGATCAGGGGGGCCAACCTCTCTGGCTGATCGACGCAGCGTGCGCCGTACCCAGCAGCGGACGCTCGATCCGCAGCAGTTGCAGCAGGCCGTGGATCTTCGTCATCAGCGGCTGCACCTCCGGCATATTGCCCGGCTCCTGCGGGCTCCCTTCTCCACCGTCGCCAGGCCCCTCAGCCGTCTGGGTCTGGGTTGACTGAGGAACCTGGAGCCCAAGCCGCCAGTGCAGCGGTACGAGTTGGAGCCGCCTGGTGACCTGATTCACATCGACGTGATAACCCTGGCCCGCTTCCGCAAGGTGGGTCACCGGATCACAGGTAACCGGCAGCAGGGGAGCTCTACAGGCATCGGTACGACATGGTCCATGTCGCCGGCACCGGCCCGAAGAACGCCGCAGGCAGGCTGAGCTCAACCGCGAACGCCGGCGCCGCGGCATCGCTGGCAAGGGTGGCCCGGACATCAGCCACACGTCCTCGGGGGGCACCACCCTGGAGGACGCCTCCACCAACCGGGCCCGCAATGGCCACGGCGGCAAGCCCCGCCTCCGCCCTGCATGAAGGTGGCCCCCATTCCCCCCGAGGACGGCTGGATCAGGCTCCACTTCTGGCGCCTCAGTGGAGCTTCACATGTGGATGTCTCAATCTACCAGTCAAGTGACTAACTACATTTGCCTGCATCCTCAACTGCAGTCGAATGGCAAAGTAAGCGCTTGCAGGTCATTCGTGATGCGGATGGTCGCCGCATGGCGGCTGCATTACGGCACAGCTTATTGTTGCGATTTCGGGCCCCAAGGCTTTTCCATGTCTCTATGGAAGGCCGCAGCCTCTAAATCTGTCGACACTTCTCATTCCACGAGAGATTGAGACAGGGGATACCTTCTGCAATAGACTCCATGACCATCCCCTCCTGGCTGCCCGGCTGGATCCGCAAGGGCCTCATCCTTTCGGACTTCGATCCTGACTACAGGGACCTCCCCGCCACCGTTGCAGTTAGCGACCCTGAGACCATCCGCCAGTTCCGGGCGAACCGCGCCAGGGTGATGGCTGAGCGGGCCGCCAAGGCCGAGCAGCGCAAGGCCGAGCGCCGTGCCGCCCGGGCCGCAGCATCCGCTCCCCCCGAGGACGCCCCGACCCCGTGAACCTCCTGGAGCGCTACAACCAGCGCCTCCGCTCCCTCGAGGACGACGCCATCACCCGCCTGCACGGGGTGATGGACGCCAGCTTCAACCGCCTGGTGCGCCGGGCCCGCATCCTCACGCGAGCCCCCTACCGCGACCCCGCGGAGCGAGAGCTCGCCCTGCTCCAGGAGTTCCAGCAGCTGGTCCCCGCCTTCCGCCCGGACCAAGTGTTCCACGGCATGTATCCCAGGGTCATCCGTGTTCGGCTTGCCCGTTGCTGTTGATCTGAAGGCGGATGCCTGGCGTTGGCTTTGAAGCTTTGACAGGCATCCGATCTCAACGTGGTCAAGAAACGGTCAAGCGGCTTCGCGCCACATCGAGGAACCCAGTCCCAGTAAGGCTTCCTACGGTCTACTCCGTGGTCTTGAAAACCGGCGAAGGGAAACCTTCCGTGGGTTCGAATCCCACCCCCTCCGTTCCCAGCCCGAACCAGCCTCACTGGGCTGATCCCAGCGGGTCCCCGATCCCTGCTGATCCACCGCAGGGCAATGGGTTTCAGGCCTCGGTTGTCCTGGTGGATCTCGCTGACCCCAGGCAGGCAGCGGGAGGCTGAGGGACATGCTGGCTGTGAGGGGCTGGTGGACGGCGCAGAGGTGATTCCCGCGCGGCGGCGTCCCTTCCGCTGGATGGTCACCGACCGCGCCAGCGGCATCGGAAGCCCGTCGTCGCCAGCCATCGCTCCAGACCCTGCCTGAGATCCCATCGCACCAGCCGGGGCGTCACGGGGCCAGGGGCCCCTCCACCAGGCTCTGCACCATCACCAGGGCATCGACGTAGCCCAGCTGCCGGTGCCGGAACGCCCCGGGCAGGGTGCCGACGATCTGAAAGCCGTTCTGCCGCCAGCAGCGGATGCCGGCGGTGTTGGTGCTCACCACCAGGTTGAACTGCATCAGGCGGAAGCCCAGTTGGCGGGCCTCCTGCAGGGAGTGTTGGCAGAGGCGGCTGCCGATCCCCTGGCGGCGGGCCTGTTCGGCCACCACGTAGCCGGCATTGGCCACATGGGCACCAAGCGCCAGGGTATTGGGCTTCAGGTAATAGGTGCCCACCACGACGGCATCGGCGTCCACGGCCACCATCACCGCCTGGGTCTGCTCAATCCACAGCAGGCGGGCCTGGGCCTCCGTGATCGCCGGGTCGTGGGGAAACGTCTCACCGGCGCGGAACACCGGCTCCAACAGGACCCATACCGCCGGCCAGTCGGCGGGCTCGAAGGGGCGGATCAGCAGGGGCGGTGTCGGTGCGGTCAGGGCTGGGACGGGGGATCCAGGGGATGCTGATCCTGCTCCCCGATCGGGCGATTGCAGGCCGGGCCGTGGCCGACCTGGGGCCGAGGCGGTTCATCGCCGCGACATCAGAATGGCAATCCCGTCAGGCAGCCCAGCAGCAGCAGGACGGCCGCCCCGTGGACGCAGCGCACTGACGGCAGGGCTCCGCCTCCTGCCAGGGCGGACCGGAGGGGGACGACTGGATCGACATGGGGCCAGGCCGGCTGGTTATCTCCATCCTGGCCATGGCCAGCCCCAGGGGAGGGCAAGCGTTTTGCCCGGTGCGGCTGGCACGGGAAGGCAAGACCAGGGGAGGATGGGTCTGACGGCCTGAACCACGATGGCGATGTCCAGGGCATGGGAGGCAGCCGATCCCCTCACCGTGGCCTTCTTCGGGCTCGGTGCCGTGGGCTCGTCGATGTTGATCTGCCTGGCGGAGCTGGCCGAGCGCGACGGTGTCCCCATCCGCTTCGTGGTGGTTGTGCTGGAGCCGGAACTGGCCCGTGAGGCCCTGTTCCATGCGGAGTGGTTGTTTGACCGCATCGCGTTCGTTCAGGCTTCCGACTTCGAGGCCCTGTTGGCAGGATCGGAGGGCCAGCTGGCCCATCTGCAGGGTGCCGATGTTCTGGTCAATGCGGCCCATCCACGCTTCAACCAACCGCTGTTGAAGCTGGGGCTGCATCTCGGTGCCAACGTGCTGGATCTGGCCTCGGATATGTACGACGCTGAGACGGAGCGCACCCATACCTTTTCCCAATACGGCTTTGATCAGGCCTACCGCGAGCGTGGTTGTGCGGCCCTGATCAACTTCGGCATCTCTCCGGGAGTCACGAACTTCCTGATCGGTCTGCGGCTGCATCAGCTGCGCGCGGCGCGGCGCCGTGATCTCAAGATCGAGAGTGTTGACCTCTTCCTGCTGGAGGATATCGACGCCGATGAGATTGTGTTCTCCTGGTCTCCCCTGGTGGCCCTGGAGGAGCTGGCCGCACGCCCCAGGCTGTTGCGCGAAGGGCGCCTGCAGATCCTGGAGCCGTTCAGCGCGGCCCGTGATCACACCTTTCCGGGTGAGGTGTCGACAACGCGCCAGTATCCCCTCTACCAGGAAGAACTGCTGTCCCTGCACCGGTCGTTCCCGGAAATTGAATCGATCGGGGTGTATACGGGTGGCTCTGAAGTGGAGTTGGTCAAGGCGCTCTTCAAGCTGAATCTGCTCTCCAAGCGCACCCTGCCGCAGCAGAGCGAGCTGACCGTGGAGGCGATGGTGCGGGCGATTCTGCCGGGCATGAACAAGCCACGCCGCATTGAAGAATACCTCCGCAATGGCGTGATCCGCCGGGCCCACTTTGCGGCCGCCGCCGAAATCCGCTACACGGAGCAGGTCAGAAGCGACCGCCAGAAAACCATCGAGACCATCGGCTTCAGCTACCTGCGCTACAAGGGGCTGCTGCACAGCCCCTATGCCGGCGCCACCTACATCTCCTACCCCACCGCTGTGGGAGCCGCCATCCTGGCCTGGCATGCCATGGCGTTTGTGCACGAGGATGGCGGCCAATTGCACGGTGTTATCACCGGCGAAGACCTGGCCCGCCTGCTTCCCAGTGCCCGCGTCGAGGCGATCCGCCGCGACCTGGTGGCCTGGGATATCGACCTGTTTGAGAGTGTGCGGGATGCGACATCGGTGTGAGCCTCTGCCGCAGAGCCCTTATCTCTCCCGTTTGGCCTACGTCAGTCCGCAGGGTTCGCGCTCCGTTTCGGCAATCTGGCTGGGGGTTTCCCTGCGGAAGCTCTTGAGCAGATGGCTGTGGGCCTTCAATTCCTCCACCAGCACCTGGCAGGCGCTCTCCGGCATGGTGTGGTCACCACAGGTGAAGACATCCACGGCCGCATAGCCAGACTCCGGCCATGTGTGGATCGAGATATGGGATTCAGCCAGTAAAGCCAGCCCCGTCACCCCCTGCGGTTCAAACCTGTGGGTGATCAGATTGAGAAGGGTCGCGCCAGCACGCAGCGCAGCGTTCGTGATGGCGGATCGGAGAAAGTCTTCGTCGTTGAGCCTGGCATGGTCACAGCCGTAGAGCTCAAGGATGCAGTGTTTGCCGACGGTATCGGTGATGGCGACTTGCGGTTGGTTGGCTTGGGCGGTCCATCCAGGGTTGGGGTGGAAGCGCGCAAAGGCTTCACTCATCAAGGGTGCTGCGGGGAGCCCCTCCACCTAAGCACGACCGGGACTGCTCCCGCCATCGCCAGGCGCAACGGCGGGCCGCCGCAACAGCAGCAGGGTGCAGTCGTCCTCGAGGGTGCCACTGCCGCTGTAGGTGGTGAGCGCCTCGCGCACGCCATCCAGGATCTCCGGCAGCGGCGCCTCCCTCCTCTGGATGAGCAGGTTGTGGCACGGCTCGATGCCGAAGGGCTCGCCCTCGGCATTTTCCGCCTCGCTGAGGCCATCGGTGTAGGCGAACAGCAGATCGCCGGGGTTCAGCTGCACGGTCTGCGCCCGGTAGGTGGCGCGGGGGGCGACGCCGGCCAGCAGACCGCGGGGCAGGGGGAGCTCCGTGCAGCGACCGTCCTGGATCAGCAGGGGAGGCAGATGGCCGGCATTGGAGTAGGTGAAGGTTCCACTGCTCGGTTCCAGGTAGCCGCAGAACAGGGTGGCGAACAGACAGGTGTCATTGCCCTCGCAGAGGAAGCCGTTCAGCTGCTCCAGCACGGCCTCCGGGGCGGTGGCGACCATCGCCAGGCTGCGCATCAGCCCGATCGTGCGCGCCATCAGCAGGGCCGCGCCGATTCCATGGCCCGACACATCGCCGATGCAGACGAACAGCCGGCCATCGGCGGTGAGGAAGCTGTCAAAGAAGTCGCCACCCACGCTCGTCGCCGGTTCCACCCGTGCGCACACATCCAGGTCGGGGCGGTGGGGGAAGAGGGGATGGCGCAGGGGCAACATGCTGGCCTGGAGCTGCCGGGCCAGGTCGAGCTCCTTGCGCAGATGCTCCAGTTCGAGCCGCTCGCGCAGGTTGCTGAGCGCCAGCTGGTTGGTGGTGCGGGCCCGTTCCGTGAGCCCCCGCATCATGTTGCGGGCCACCCCCGGCAGGGGCACCAGCCGCTTCCAGAAGAACGGACCGCTCAGGTGCAGCACCTCCGCTTCCCCTTCGCAGCGCACCAGGGCCGACACCGGCAGTCGATCGATGGCGGAATACTCGCCGATGCAGTGTCCCGGCTGGATCGCAATGCCTTCGCCCAGCCTGATTTCGGCTGAGAGATACACCATCAGCTCGCCCTTGAGCAGGATATAGAGGCTGTCGTTGGGTTGCCCTGGCCGCAGCAGATCGGTGCCGGCGCTGAGCCGCCGCACCTCGCAGCGGCTGAGCAGCCGCACCAGCAACGCCTCATCCACCTCCCGGAAGAGGGGGATCCAGCCATAGCCCTGGGGATGTCTTGGGCTGGCCTGGGTGACCGCAGCGTCGGCGCTCAGGATCCTGGGGTCCAATGCATCGCGATTCTGAGCTCGTTGCGGTCCTCCAGGCAGCGGTAGGCCATGGCATCGCTGAAAGCCTTCACCAGGCGCAGGCCAAGGCCGCCGGGGGAGGCTTCATCCAGGCTGCCTGGGATGGGCTTGACGCTGGCCTGGCCGGAGTCGAAGGGCTCCCCCCGATCGGACACCACGAGCTGGGCGCCGCAGCCATCGGTCGGTTGGACGGCCTCCAGCTGCAGCTGGATCGGATGCTGGGCCGTCGCCGCTCCGCCGTGTTCCACGAGGTTGGCCAGGACCTCGTTGAGGCAGAGCTCGAGCCGGTCGATCTGGGCCTCTGGAACGGCCAGGGCCGCACCGCTCTGCCGCAGCCAGGAGGAGGCGCGACGGAACTCCTGGGGATCCGCCTGGATCTCCAGCGACAGGCTGCCGGGCGGGGAAGGCGCCGTCATTACCTCAGAGGGCTCCTGATCCCAGGGAGTCCAGAGCCGCCGCCTCATCGGAGAACACCGGGATGATGTCGGCAATGCCGACGGTCTCCAGCGTGCTCTGCACCAGCGCGTTGTCCCCCACCAGCAGGGCCATGCGGCCGCCCTTCATGTCCAGCGCCTTGGCGCTGTGGATGATGCAGCGCAGTCCGACGGAGGCCAGGAACGACACCCCGCTGAGATCGACCAGCACGGCCACCGGCTTGCTCGCCGCCAGGGTGGTGAAGCGCAGGTCGATCTCGCCGACCCCCACCATGTCCAGTCGGCCACCCAGCCGGATCCGGCGCAGATCGTCCGTCAGATCCTCATGGTCAAGGGAAACGCTGCTCATGGCGATCGACGGGCGGCCCAACGGTGGCCCGCTGACCGTAGACAGCGTCTGGAGGTGTGCCAAGAGCGGCGGGCGAGCTGGTAGTCCACAACACATCGGTGGGATCGGAGCGGCTGTCGGTCCAGGGCACTGAACGCTCCTGGGTGAACCGTGGCGGCTGTGATCGCCGCGGCGCACCCTCCCGCCCAGCCGACCGGTGAGGGCCTGCAGCACGGCAACCCACTGGCCTGGCCATCGGCACACCAATCCCTGAGGGATGCCTGCAGCTCCTGCGTCACGACGGTTCTGTCGGGATCTGGCTCGGGTGGGTCTTCAGCGGGACCTGCCCCAGCCAGAACAGGGCGGCCTGGGTGCGGTTGGTCACCTGCAGTTTCTGGAGCAGCACATGCACGTGGCTGCGAACGGTGCCTTCCCCGATGCCCAGCCGTTGGCCAATGGTTCGGTTGTCATCGCCATCGGCGATGCAGGCCAGCACATCCCGCTCCCGCTGGGTGAGCCGATGGAGGGCTTCGTCTCTCCAGGCAGGCGCGGTGCCGCGCTCGGGGCTGACCTGGGACAGCACAGCCGTGGCCGTCTGATCCCACCAGCTGGCGCCAGCCTCCAGGGACGCCAGGGCCAGCTCCACCTGCGCGAAGGCCCGCTCCTTGTGCAGGTAGCCCCGGGCGCCCGCCTGCCAGATCTCTTGCACCCACTGGGGATCGTCCTGGCTGGTGAGGATCAGCACCGGGGTGGCCCCACTGGAGGTGATCTGGCGGCACGTGGGCAGTCCACCCATCCCCGGCAACACCAGATCCAGGAGCACCAGATCCACCCGCTGCTGCAACAGGGCGAGGCCTTCTTCGCCATCGCTGGCCACGCTCACCTGATCCACCGCCGGCAGCTGGCGCAGATGGCCGGCCATGGCCAGCTGATAGGCCTGGTCGTCCTCGATCAGCAGCAGGTGCACGCTCAGGCCTCCAGCTCCGGCAGCTGCACCACAACCCTGGCACCGCCGCCGGGGCAATTGCTGGCACGGATGCTGCCGCCGTGGGCCTCACTGATCAGTCGGCAGAGGTACAGCCCCAGGCCGGTGCCGCGGGACCCGGTGCCGGTCTGCCCGAAGCGCTGGAAGAGCCTGGGCAGATCCTCGGGCGGGAAGCCGGCCCCACCGTCGCGCACCTCCACCTGCCAGCCATCCGGCTCACCGCTCAGCTGCAGCCACACCCGCTGACCCCGCAGGCTGTGATGCACGGCATTGAGCAGCAGGTTCTCGATCAGGCGGAGCAGCAGGGAGGGATCGCCGGTCAGCGTCATCCGGCCGGAGCCCGTCTGGGGCTGACGCAGCACCAGGGCGATCTGCCGTTGGGCCGCGATCGGCTCCACGGTGCCCATCGCCTCCTGGGCGATGGCGAGCAGGTCGCAGGGTTGCCGTTGCGGCTGCAGCCCCTCCTGTTCAGCCCGGAACACCTCCAGCAGGTCGTTGATCAGGCGCAGACAGCGCTGCTGGCTGCTGCGGATGGCGTCCACCACCACCCCGTTCTCCAGCATCGCGAGGGAGGCCAGGGTGCCAAGCACGGGGGTCTTGAGGTCGTGGGCGAGGGTGGCGATCACCTCGCCCCGCAGCTGTGCCTGGGCGAGGTCGACCTCCAGGGCGACGCGCTGCCGCTGGAGGGTCTGGTTGTTGAGCATCAGGACGGTGGTGACCAGGAGGGCCAGGCACACCAGCAGGCGATCCACCAGCACCGGCACGATGTTGTGCTGGACCGGCAGCGGCACCAGCACATTCGCCAGGGTAGCCGCGCAGCTGACGAGCAGAAAGCGCCAGGCCTGGGCCTTCGAGCGCTGGGACGCCCCCAGCAGGAGCGGCACCACGTAGAGGATGCCCAGCACAACACTCGGGGGTGTCGCCAGCTCCAGCAGCAGAATCAGCAACCAGAGCCCCCAGACCAGGGCGATCGGTGGGGGCGTTCCCCTCACGGCGCTGAGTCGATGGACGGCTGGGCCGGCAGGCCCTCCGAGATCAGGTGCAGGTCGATGCTGAGGCCGCGCAACTGGTGCTGCAGGCGCTCGGAGAGGGGCCGACGCAGCAGGGCCTTGAAGCGGGAGCGCATGGTCTGGCCCAGCACGATCTGGGTGATGCGCCTCTCCTGCGCCACCCGGGCGATGGTGGGCAGGATCTCCGCGCTTTCCTCCCGCAGGAAGGTGCCGCCCACGTCGTCGCAGAGCTGGCGGCATTCCTCCTGAATCAGCGACTCCTCACGGCTGAGGAAGCGGTTGGGATCCTGCACCGTGAGGGCCAGCAGCGGCGCGTCCATGGCGGCGGCGAGGCGGGCGGCCCGTCGCAGCAGACGCTTGCTGGTGTGGTAATTCGCCAGGCACACCATCACCCGCTCCCGCAGCGGCGTGAGCGAGGGAAGAATGTCGTTTTCCACCCGATCCGCCACTTCCCGCAGCGACAGCTCGCGCAGGGCCACGAGATGGCGGCGTTGAAAGAAGTTGGTGAGGGCCTGGCCCACCTTTTCAGGGGCATAGACCTTCCCCTCCTTGAGGCGTTCCTGCAGGGTTTCCGGCGTCACATCGACGAGCACCACCTCATCGGCGAGTTCGAGCACGCGGTTGGGGATGCGTTCACGCACCACCACGCCGGTGAGTTCCGCCACCAGGTCGTTGAGACTTTCCAGGTGCTGGATGTTCAGCGTGGAGTACACATCCAGGCCGGAGAGCAGCAGCATCTCCACATCCTGCCAGCGCTTCTCCCGTTCGCTGCCCGGCACGTTGGTGTGGGCGAGTTCATCCACCAGCACCAGCTGGGGCCGGCGGGCCAGCACCGCCCCCACATCCATCTCCTCCAGGTTCACATCCTGGTAGCGCACCTGTTTGCGCGGGATCTGCTCCAGTCCCTCGGCCTGCCTGGCGGTCTCCAGGCGGCCATGGGTTTCCAGCAGGCCCACCACCACATCGGTGCCTTCCCGCAGCATCTCCTTGCCCTCCTGGAGCATGCGGCAGGTCTTGCCCACCCCGGGGGCCATGCCGATGAACACCTTGTGGCGGCCGCGCCGGTGGGTGGAGCGGATCACGGGGCTCGCCGTGCATCGAGGGCCAGATTGAAGCTGAGCACGTTCACCACCGGCTCCACCGCCTGCAGCCGCAGGGGCCCTTCCTGGTGCTGTCGCAGCAGGCGCTCCAGCTCCTGGACGGGTAGCTGACGTTCGCGGGCCAGGCGCGGCAGCTGCTGCCGCGCGGCCTCCAGGCTGATGTGGGGATCCACGCCGGAGGCGGAATCCAGCAGCAGATCGGCGGCAGGCTGCAGCACCCCAGCCCTCTGCCACCGGCTGGCGGCATCGCCCACCCGGGCCGCCAGGGCTGGATTGGAGGCGGCCAGGTTGGGCGCACCAGCTGGCCGGCCCTGCAGGTAGCGGTTGGAGCGGAAGCTCTGGCCGATCAGGCGCGCGCCCACCACCTGATCGCCCCTGCGGAGCAGGCTGCCGCTGGCGGCATCCGGGGCCACCAGCCGCGCCAGGGCGAGCATCGGCAGCGTGACCACCACCACGGTGAGCAGCCAGAGCAGCAGGGTGACGCGCAGCCCCCGCAGCAGTTGGGCAGTGAAGGACATCAGAACTTCTCCGGTTGGGCGATCACGGCGAACAGGTAGGCCGAGAGGGCGGCGGTGCCGCAGAGCAGCAGGGCCAGGGCGTGGCTCTGCAGGGGGGGCTGGCTGCTGCGGAACAGGGGCGCGAGCAGGAGGGTGCCGGCCACGAGCAGCAGCGGCAGCCAGAAGCGGATGTGCAGGAAACGGGCCATGGGGGTCAGTGCGGTGGCGAAGGGTTCAGATCAGACGCAGGGCCCCGATGGCCAGATCGATCAGCTTGATCCCCACAAAGGGCGCCACAACCCCACCGGCGCCGTACACCAGCAGATTGCGTCGCAACAGCTGTTCGGCGCTTAGGGGCCGGAACTTCACGCCCTTCAGGGCCAGGGGAACCAGGGTCGGAATGATCAGCGCGTTGAACACCATCGCCGAGAGAATCGCCGACTGGGGTGAGGCCAGCCGCATCACATTCAGGGCCTCCAGGCCCACCCCGGCGAACAGGGCCGGCAGGATCGCGAAGTACTTGGCGATGTCGTTGGCGATCGAAAAGGTGGTGAGGGCACCGCGGGTGATCAGCAGTTGTTTGCCGATCGTCACGATGTCGATCAGCTTGGTGGGATCGCTGTCGAGGTCCACCATGTTGGCCGCCTCCTTGGCCGCCTGGGTGCCCGAATTCATGGCCACCCCCACGTTGGCCTGGGCCAGGGCCGGGGCGTCGTTGGAGCCGTCACCGGTCATCGCCACCAGCTTGCCGAGCTTCTGCTCCTGCTGAATCACGGCGATCTTGTCTTCCGGTGTGGCCTCGGCGATGAAGTCATCCACCCCGGCTTCGCGGGCGATCACGCCGGCGGTGATCGGGTTGTCGCCGGTGAGCATCACGGTACGGATCCCCATGCGCCGCAGCTGCTCGAAACGCTCGCGAATGCCGGGTTTGATGATGTCCTTGAGGTAAATCACCCCGAACACCTCCGCCCCGCGGCACACCGCCAGGGGGGTGCCCCCCAGCCGCGACACCTGCTCGAAGCACTGGTCGAGCTGATCGGGCACCTGGCCGCCGCGGGAGCGCACAAACCCCTTGATCGCGTCCACGGCCCCCTTGCGGAACTCGATGCCCTCCGCGGTGTCGGAGCCGCTCATGCGGGTGCGGGCCGAGAAGTCGATGCCGCTGGCGGTGTCTGGCTCCAGGGGCAGGACGGCGCCGAGTTTCTGGGCCAGCCGCACGATCGAGCGCCCCTCCGGCGTCTGGTCGAAGCAACTGGCCCCCAGGGCGGCCTCGGCCAGCTCCGCCACGCTGTGGCCGCCCACGGGCAGAAGCTCCTCGGCGAGCCGGTTGCCCAGGGTGATCGTGCCGGTCTTGTCGAGCACCAGGGTGTTCACATCGCCGCAGGCTTCCACGGCCCGCCCCGAGGTGGCGATCACGTTGAACTGGGCCACCCGGTCCATGCCGGCGATGCCGATGGCACTCAGCAGGCCACCGATCGTGGTGGGAATCAAGGCCACCAGCAGGGCCACCAGGGTCACCACCGAGGGGGCCACCTGGAGGATGTCCGCCACCGGCGACAGGGTGGCGACGGCGATCAGGAAGACCTGGGTGAGCACCGCCAGCAGCACGGTGAGTGCGATCTCGTTGGGCGTCTTGCTGCGCTCCGCCCCCTCCACCAGGGCGATCATGCGATCGATGAAGCCCTTGCCCGGATCGGCGCTGATGCGCAGGGTGAGCTGGTCGGAGAGGATGCGGGTGCCGCCGGTCACCGAGCCGGCCACATCCGAGCCGGCCTCCTTGAGCACCGGAGCCGATTCGCCGGTGATCGCCGACTCATCCACCGACGCCACCCCGGCGATCACCTCGCCGTCGGCGGGAATCACATCGCCGCCCTGCACCAGCACCAGATCGCCCCGGCGCAGATCCGAGGAATCCACCAGTTCGATGGAGCCATCGGCCGCCTGACGCCGGGCCTGGGTGCGCGCCTGGGTGCGGCGCAGGGCATCGGCCTGGGCCTTGCCCCGACCTTCGGCCAGCGCCTCGGCGAAGTTGGCGAACAGCAGGGTGGCCAGCAGGGTGAGGCTGATCAGGGCGTTGAAGCCCCGCTCGCGGTCTCCGGCCTGGGCATCGAGGAGCCGGGGCTCCAGGGTGAGGGCCAGGCACAGGGCGGTGCCGCACCACACCACGAACATCACCGGATTGCCCACCGCCTGGCGGGGGTCGAGCTTGCGGAACGCCTCCACCACCGCGCGCTGCACCAGGCCCTGCTGGCGGGGGCGTTCCAGATAGCGCCGCTCCTGGCGGGGTCCCCGGGGCATGCGGGGAAACAGCACACGCGTTGAAGTGGGCATGTCAGGACGCCAGGGTGAGGGCTTCGGCGATGGGCCCGAGGGCCAGCACCGGGAAGAAGGTGAGGGCCCCGAGGATCACCAGCACCACCGCGGTGACGCCGGTGAACAGGCCGGTGTCGGTGCGCAGGCTGCCGGGGCTGGGTTCGAGGGCCGGCTTGCGGCGGAAGCCATCGGCCAGGGCCAGCAGGGCCGCGATCGGCAGGTAGCGGCCGCCGAGCAGGCTGAGGCTGGTGGTGAGGTTCCACCACGGCGTGCCATCCGTCAGGCCCTCCAGGCCGCTGCCGTTGTTGGCGGCCGCCGAGGCGTACTCGTAGACCACCTGGCTGATGCCGTGGGAGTCGGGGGTGGTGAGGCCCGCCAGGGCTGTTCCCCCCGCCAGGGTGAGGGCCGCGGGAAGCAGCACGAACAGCGGGTGGATCAACAGCACGAGGCTGGCCCACACCACCTGGGGCTTCTCCACCTTGCGGCCCAGGAATTCCGGCGTGCGGCCCACCATCAGGCCGGTGAGGAACACCGCCAGCAGGGCGAACACCAGCAGGTAGGCCATGCCGGTGCCTTGGCCGCCGAACACCACCTGCAGGAACAGGTTGAACAGGGCCGTGAGGATCGTCAGCGGCATCGCCGCGTCGATGGCGCCATTGGCCGCCCCGGTCATCGTGCCGGTGCTCACCACCGTCCAGAAGCCGGTGAGGGCGGGTCCGAACCGCAGTTCCTTGCCCTGCAGGTTGCCGCCGCTGATCCAGGTGGAGAGCAGCGGGTTGCCGGCCTGCTCGGCCGCCATGGCCACCCCGGCGCCGATCACCATCAGGCTCACGACTAGAACCAGCAGCAGGTTGCTCTGGCGCCGGTTGCCCACAAAGCGCCCGAAGGCATCCAGCGTGGCCGCCGGGATGAGCAACATCGCCCAGGTGCTCACCAGGTTGGTGAGCAGGGTGGGGTTTTCATAGGGGTGGGCGGAGTTGGCGCTGAGGAAGCCGCCCCCGTTCTCGCCGAGCTGCTTGATGGCCTCGAACAGGGCGATCGGGCCGCGGGGCAGCCACTGCCGACCCCCCTCCAGGGTGGTGATCTCCAGCGGTGGGGCCAGGGTCATCGGCACGCCGCTCACCAGCAGGAACAGGGCCAGCAGCAGGGAGCCGGGGATCAGCACCCGGGTGAGGGAGCGCAGCAGGTCGCGGTAGAAGTTGCCCAGTGGCCGGCCACTGAAGCCGCGGATCACGGCGAAACCCACCGCCAACCCCGTGGCCGCCGACACGAACATCAGGAACTGCATGGCCCCCAGCTGGGCCAGGTTCCCCAGGCTCTGCTCCGGGATCAGGTGCTGCTGATCGGTGTTGGTGAGAAAGGAGATCGTGGTGTGCAGGGCCAGATCCCAGGGCAGACCTGTGAATCCGAGCGGGTTGAGCCAGCCCGGTTGCAGCAGCAGCAGCGTGAGGGCCAGGAGCCCGAACAGGCCATTGCTGATCAGCAGCGGTTGCAGATAGGAGCGGGTGCTTTCCGCGCTGCGGCCGGCTTCACCGATCCAGCGCAGCAGTGCCGATTCCACCGGGTTCAGCCAGCGGTCCCAGGCGGGCTGGGGCTGGTCGTCGAACACCTCGAACAGGTGACGCCCCAGGGCGGGAGCCGTGAGCACGACGGCCGCCAGGGTGACGGCGGCCAGGAGCCAGGGGAGCATGCAGGCGTGCGGGATGGGCAACCGGATCAGCCTCCGTGCGAAGTCGCTGCGGGCGCAACTGCCAAAAGGCAGAGGCCCCGGTGGGTGCCAGTAGCCGCCCACGCCACTGGGGCTGACCAGCCATGGAGTCGCTTGGGGCCAGCTGAGGCGCGGTCGAAGCGGTGGCAGACAGTGCCCCAGATCACCCGCCGCTGTCGCCGCTGCAGCCCTGGCAGCGGCTGGCTACGGTGCCGCCAGAGGGGAGGGTCGATGCTGCAGGACCTGGTGCTGGCGATCGGCCTTCCCGTGCTGGTGCTGCTGCTGGCGGTGCTGGCCCTGCAGCACTGGCGCGAGCAGCTGCCGCCCTGGCTGCAGCGCCTTGCCGAGCGGCCGTCCTGGCTGTGGAACGCCGGCATCGGCCTGATCATCGGCCTGTCGCTGCTGCGCTGGCTGCTGCAGCGCTGACGCGCTGCCGGGTCGAGCCAGCCCGTTCAGCATGGAGCCACTGGTTCCCTGCGCCTTCGCCTTGACGCAACCCCGTTCCGCCATGGCGGCGCTGAGCAGCTGGCTGCTGCTGGGCTTGGTGTTTGGCGTTCTGCTGTGGCCCTACCAGGCCCTCTCGGAACTCGGTTTCCGCCTGCAACGGGGCCTGTGGCTGGCGCCCCAGCCCCAGCCGCTGCTCGGATGTCTGCTGGTGTTTGCGGCCACCAGCCTGCTGATCCTGCTGGCCTGGGGCCCGCTGGCCGGCGGCCGGGGCGGTGGCACGGCCTCGCTGCTCGCCCTCGATCGCGCCCCCGACGCCGAGCGGCCCGGGCACGAGGAGCTCTGGCTGCAGCAGCTCAGCCTGGCTACCCAGCTGCGGCGGCTGCCCCTGATGCTGCTCACCCACCTGGGGGGACTGGCGGTGGGCGTGGAGTCACCGTCGGTGGCGCTCGGGGCCAGCCTGCTGCTGGCGATCCGGCGCCGCTGGCCGGGGTTTCAGCTGCTGGCCTCCCTCTCGCCGTCGCTGGTGGCCGTGATCGGTGGCGCGGCCGGCCTCGGCGCGGCGTTTCGCTCCCCCCTGCTGGCCGTCGCCTACGGACTGGAAGAGCTGGGCCAGCGCAGTGGCCTGCCGCTGGTGTTGCCGGCGCTGCTGCTGGCGGGCAGCGGCACGCTGGTGGCCACCACCATGGGCCAGCCGGCGCGCCTGCCGGGCCTGGCCCTCGGGCCGCTGCCACCGCAGGTGTGGGGCTGGGCCGCTGCCCTCACCCTGGTGGGCGCGGCCGCCGGCGCCCTGCTGGTGCGGCTGCTGCTGCCGGCGGCGGCGGCGGTGAAACGCCTGCTGGGGCAGCGCCGGCTGCTGGGCACGCTGCTGCTGGCGGGTGCACTCACCGCGTTGGCGCTGGCCAGCGGCGGCCTCAGCCTCAACGACGGCTCTCTCTCGCTGGCGGCGGCCCTCGCCGGCGACAGCGTGGGCCCGCCGCTGCTCTGGCTCTGGCGCCTGCTCTCGAGTGTGCTCAGCCTGGCGCTGGGGGCCCCCGGCGGCCTGATGCACGACAGCATGAGCCTCGGTGCCCTGCTGATCAGCCCCTTGCAGGGACTGCCGGGGCTGGACAGCCAGGCGCTCGCCCAGCTGGCGGCGGTGGGCGCCACCGCCCTGTTTGCCGCTGCCCATGGCTGCCCGCTGTTCTGTGCCGCCTTCGTGTTCACCCTCCAGGGCGATCCGGGCCTCCTGCCGCTGCTGTTCTTGGTGAGCGCCGTGGCCGCTGCCCTCGGCGAGCGCTGGCGCGGCGAGGGCTGGAATGAGCATCAGGTGCAGGGTCTGCTGGATCAGAAGCCCAGCGCCATCCCATCGAGCCGGTGATCCACCGCGGCTCGAGGGGTGGCGCTGGCCATCGCCGGCAGGACCGAAGAGCGCGGGGCCTCCTGGGCCGCCGCGTCCCGTCCAGCTTCCTTTTGCGGTAGCGACCTACCTGTGGTTAATTACCCAACAAAAGTTGCAACAGGGCAGAGGTGGGGCTGACGGCTGGTGATGCGGCCCCTTCCCGTTTCGGCGGCCTGAACTCAGGGCCTGGTGCTGTGCCCCTCACGGCGGCCGGCCGGGAGGCGCTGTTCGAGCAGGTGATGCGCCATGCGGCCGTGGGCATGGCGCTGGTCACGCCGGAGGGTCGCCTGTTGGCGGTGAACCCCGCCCTCTGCCGCCTGCTGGGGCGCGACGAGCAGACCCTGGGCCAGATGCTGCTGCGGGATGTCACCCATCCCGATGATCTCCACGAGAGCCTGGGCCTGGTGGAGGAGGTGCTGGCGGGCCAGCGCGACAGCTTCCAGCTCGAGAAGCGCTACATCCATGCCGACGGGCATGTGATCTGGGGTCAGGTCTCGGTCTCCTGTCTGCGTCAGCAGGAGCAGCTGGAGCCGCTGTTCATCGTTCAGATCCTCGATCTCTCCAGCGCCAAGCAGGCCCTGCAGACCGATCCGCTCACGGGCCTGGCCAACCGCGGCGTGATGGTGGCGCGGCTGGAGGCGGCCCTGGCCGAGCGCGGCGACAGCGAGGGGCTGCTGGCGATCCTGAGCATCGGCATCGATCGGCTCACCCAGATCAACGACGCCCTGACCCACCGGGCCGGCGACCTGCTGATCGCCACCCTGGCCGCGCGGCTGGCCGAGGCCGTCCCCCAGGCGCCGCTGCTGACCCGTGGCACCGCCGACACCTTTCTATTGCTGCTGCCGGACCTGGGCTCGGTGGCCGAAGCCGCCACGCTGGCCGAGCAGCTGCGCCTCGCCTGCAAGGGGAGCCTGACCTACGGCGATCACCGCATCGAGCCCTCGGTGAGCATCGGCATCGCCATCGCCGAAGCCGGCCAGGACGCCGACGAACTGCTGCGCGATGCCAGCCTGGCCATGCGCCAGGCCGCCGCCGAGGGGCGGGACCGGGTGGCCTTTGGCGACCAGGCCTTCAGCGAGGCGGCGCGGGGCGAGCTGGCGCTGCAGGCCCGGATCCGCTTGGCCCTGGAGGGCGATGCTTTCCAGGCCTGGTTCATGCCGCAGGTGGACCTCGACACCGGCGCCCTGTGCGGCTACGAGGCGCTGGTGCGCTGGCCGCAGCCCGACGGCAGCGTGGCGATGCCCGACTCCTTTCTGCCTGCCGCCCGCCGCGCCAACCTCGCCACCGGGATCGATCTGCGGGTGCTGCGCCAGAGCCTCACCGCCCTGGCGGGCCTGCCGCCCCATCAGTGCGTGGCGGCGAATGTGACCCCCTCCACCCTCAGCCATCCGGGTCTGGCCGACACGGTGCGCCAGTGGCTGGAGCAGGACGGCCTGCCGGCGACGCGGCTTCATCTGGAGATCACCGAGTCCGACCTGCTGACGCTGACTCCCGCGGTGAAGGCCACGATCGAGGAACTGGCGGCCCTGGGGGTGCGCTGGCTGATCGACGACTTCGGCACGGGGTTCTCCTCGATCAGCCATCTGCGCGATCTGCCGATCCACGCCATCAAGCTGGATCGCTCCTTCACCGCGGCGATCGCCACGGGCGATCAGAAGAGTGTGAGGCTGGCCCAGGCCCTGGCTGGTCTGGCCGAGGGCCTGGGCCTGGACACGGTGGCCGAGGGGGTGGAGTCGGCGGCGGAGGCGGCCTTCCTGCTGGATCTGGGCTGGAACCACGGCCAGGGCTGGCTCTACGGCAAGGCGGCTCCCATCGACCCCGACCCCAGCGTCGCCTGCTCCCTGAGCCACGACCCCGCCGGCGGCCCGGCGCCGCTCTCCTGGCAACCTGTGCTGCCCATCGGCGTAGCGGGACCGAAGGTGGTGCGCAGCCGCAGCAGCTGGGCCCTGGCCGTCACCGACAGCGTGCCGGTGGGGCTCTACGCGCTGCGGATCACAGCGGCGGGTGAGAAGGAGTTCCTGTTCGTCAGTCGCCGCCTGCTGGAGATGCTGCAGCTCACCCGGGAGGAGGTGCTCGCGCAGGAGTCCCTGGTTCGCGATCGCCTCCATCCGCAGGATCGCGACAGCTTTGAGCAGCAGATGCTCGAGAGCATCGACACCGGCGCGCCGTTGCACTGGGAGGGCCGCCTGCGGATCGACGGAGCCGTGACCTGGGCGCGGATCGAATCCATGCCCCAGCCCCAGTCCGATGGCAGCTGCGTGTGGCAGGGGGTGATGAGTGACATCACGGCCCTGAAACAGAAGGAGCTGGATCTGCAGCGCCTGCTCGACAACGCGCCGATTGCGATTGCGGTCAACTCCCTCACGGACGCCGACCCTGCGATCACCTATCTGAATCGCCAGTTTGTTCGCACCCTGGGCTACGACCGCGACACCATCCCCAGGCTGTCGGACTGGTCGCGGCTCGCCTATCCCGACCCCGCCTACCGCGCCGAGATCATGGGCCGCTGGGCCGTGGCCCTGGAGCGGGCACGCCAGGAAGCGGGCACGGTGGAGACGATCGAAGCCGAGGTGACGGCCGCCGATGGCCGCCGCCGCGACGTGGTGTTCAGCGCCGTGGTGCTCCAGGAGCAGCTCGTGATCTCGATGCTCGACATCACCGAACGGCGTCAGGCGGAACGGCAACTGCAGCAGGCCCGCCTGGAGCTGGCCGAGACCGCCCTGGCGATCACCGAGGCCATCCCCGTGGGCACCTACACGATGCTGCAGCCTCCGGATGGCGGCCTGGCGTCGTTTGTGTTCATGAGCGAGCGCTTCCTGGAGATCTGCGGGCTGGAGCGCGAGGCCGCCACCGCCGATCCCCTCAACGCCTTCGCCTGCGTCCACCCGGACGACTACGACGCCTGGCTGGCCCGCAATGCCGCGGTGTTCGCCACCAAGTCGCCCTTCTATGGCGAGACCCGGATCGTGGTGGAGGGCAAGGTGCGCTGGATCAGCGCCGAGTCGATTCCGCGCCAGCTCCCCGATGGCAGCACCGTGTGGGAGGGGGTGCTGATCGACATCACCGAGCGGATCGTCACCCAGCAGCGCCTGCAGGACAACGAGGCCAGGCTGCGACGCATCCTCGACTATCTGCCCATCCCGATCATCACCTCCAGCGCCATCGACGCGCCCGAGCTTCCCTTTCTGAACCGCCTGTTCACCAGCACCTTCGGCTATGCGCCCGAGCAGGTGGCCTCCCAGGACGACTGGTTCCGGCGGGCTTTCCCCGATCCCGACCAGCGCCGGGCCAACCGGCTGCAGTGGCAGGAGGACCTGGCCCAGGCCAGCCGGAACGGCGGTCTGGTGGTCCCCAGGGAGTATGCGGTCACCTGCCACGACGGCCGCGTCAAGGACGTGCTGATCAGCGCCCTGCTGCTGGAGGACCAGGTGGTGGTGGCGCTGGTGGACATCAGCGAGCGCAACCGGGCCGAGCAGCAGTTGCGCCAGGAGAGGGCCCAGCTGGCGTTGACCCTCGAGTCGCTGCTGGATCCCCACATCACCCTGGAGCCGCAGCGCGACGCCGCCGGTCGCCCGCTGGAGTTCCTCTGCCGCGATGCCAACCTGGCCGCCGGCTCCGACCTGCAGCAGACCCAGGATCAGCTGCTCGGCCGCCCCCTGGCGGAGCTGCTGCCCGCCGATCCCGCCATCGACCTGTTCGGCCGCTGCGCCGTGGTGCTGGAGAGCGGTGAACCCCTGGCGCTCAATGAGGTGCCCTTCCAGCGCGGGGCGACGGGCCGGCAGGGCTGGTGGGACCTGCGGGTGGTCCGGGTCGGCGACGACCTCAGCTGCACCTGGCGCGATGTGAGCGATCGGGTGGAGGCGGCCCGTCGCCTGGCGGCGTCGGAGCAGCAATTCCGCCTGCTGGCCGACAACTCCTCCGATGTGGTGCTGCAGCTGGCGGAGGACGGCACGATCCGCTGGGTGTCGCCGTCGCTGACGGCGATGCTGGGCTGGGAGCCGGCGGAGTGGATCGGCCGGCTCGGCACCGAGTTTCTGGAGCACCAGGGCCAGGCCGACGACTATCGCGCCAACCTGGAGGTCCTGCGCGCGGGCGGCACGGTCGTGGCCCGCGACCGGGTGCGGGCCAAGGATGGCCGCTGGCACTGGGCCGAAACCCACGCCTGCGCCTTCCGTCTGGCCAGCGGCGCCATTGATGGCGTGGTGGCCTCCTTCCGCACCATCGATGCGGAGGTGCAGGCCGAGCAGGAGCTGGCCCGCATGGCCCGCACCGATGAGCTCACCGGCCTGCTCAACCGCCGCGAGGTGCTGGCCCGCATCGACTCCTGCACCGGCCACATCCCCCGCAGCGGCCAGCACACGGCCGCCCTGTTCTGCGACCTGGACGCCTTCAAGTCGATCAACGACCGCCACGGCCACGCCGCCGGTGACGAGCTGCTGCGCGTGCTGGCCGAGCGGATCCGGGGCTGCCTGCGCAGCCAGGATCTGGCGGCCCGGCTGGGGGGCGATGAGCTGCTGGTGGTGCTGCAGGGGGTGCGCGACCTGGACAGCGCCGTGGCCATCGCCGAGACGATCCGCCTGGCGGCCCTGGCGCCGGTGGCCACGGCCGCCGGCGAGCTGCAGATCAGCCTGAGCATCGGCGTCACCCTGGCCCAGCCGGGCGAGGACAGCGATGCCCTGATCGCCCGGGCCGATGCGGCGATGTACGAGGCCAAGCGCGTGGGGCGCAACCGCGTGATTCCGATCCCCGCGCCAGAGGCGATTACAGGGCCATGACGGTGTTGCGGCCCTGGTCCTTGGCGGCATACATGGCGCGGTCCGCGCGCCGGAGCAGCAGGTCCGAATCCTCCCCCTTGGCGTGCAGGGCCACCCCGATCGAGAGGGTCGGGGTGAGGCGCACCGGGCCGAGTTCGATCGGCTCGGCGGCCAGCCGCCGCAGCTTCTCCGCCACCTGCAGGCTGTCGGCGGTGCTGCGCACCCCATCGAGCACCACCAGGAACTCATCGCCGCCGATGCGACCCGCCAGATCCTGATCGCGGATGCCGCAGGCCAGACGCTTGGCCACACCGCGCAGCACCGCATCGCCAACGCCGTGGCCATAGGTGTCGTTGATGGCCTTGAAGTTGTCGAAATCGCAGAAGAGCAGGGCGATCGGCTGGATCTGCTGGGGATCGTGATCAATCCGCTGCTGGAGCCAGCCAAAGATGTTGCTGCGGTTGCGCAGGCCCGTGAGTTCATCGGTGTTGGCCTGCTGATGCAACCGCCGTTCCTGCATCACCTGCTCATCGGCGGTCTGCAGGGTGAGCACATAGCCCTGCTCAAGGGCATCGGCCGGCAGGCCGGCCAGATTGGCCTGGTCGCTGGCCCGCAGGCTGTGGCCCTGCAGGCGCCGCAGGTTGAGCTCCACCCAGCACCAGCCGCCGCGGGGATCCGCCATGCGCAGGCGACCCTGCCGCACATGGCCGTGGCCCGCCAGCCACTGCTCCAGCCGCACGGGCTCCGGCGTGCCGCTGGCCGAAACGAACAGGTCGGAAAACGACTGGCCCAGCCACTGCTCCGGTGCCCAGTTCGTCATCCCCTGCAGCGACGGTGACACCCAGCGCACCCGCTGATCGATGCCCAGCAGCACGATCACCTCCACCAGGTTCTCGGCCAGCAGTTGATACAGGGCCGCCGCATCGGCCAGGCTGCGCACCGATTGGCTGCGGCTGGTCACATCGCGCCAGGTGAGCGTGAGCAGATTGCCGCTGGCATAGCCCCGCAGGTCATAGACCCGCACCGCCTCCGCGGCCCCATGCTGCCCGTAGGCAAAGTCGTTGAGCTCCAGGGCGGCTCCGCTGCGCAGGCACTCGATGCACTGATCCAGCAGGCCACTGCCCTGCAGATTCGGCAACAGCGTGGAGATGCGCTGGCCGATCACCGTTTCGCGTTCCTGCTGCAGGTAGTGGCAGGCGGCCTGGTTGGCCTCCAGCACCACAAAGTCGAGGATGGCGCCCATGGCGCCGTAGCTGGCCTGCAGCAGGAAGTAGGCATCCGGGGAGACATCGAGCGAATGGCGCAGCACCTCCAGCTGCTCGAAGCTGGAGGCCCCGGAGCGCAGCGGCATGGCGGCGGGCTCGAGCTGCCGCTCCAGCTCCAGGCTGGTGCCGGCCCCCAGCACGGCGGGGCCGCAGGCGCTGGCTGGGGCCGGGGTCTGCAGCAGCGCGCCGAAGGCCTCCAGACCCATGGGTTTGCCGCAGAGGTAGCCCTGATACAGCTCGCAGCCGAAGCCCTCCAGGGTGGCCCGCTGCTCCTCGGTTTCCACCCCTTCGGCGATGCACTGCATCCCGAGTCCGAGCGCCAGGGTGATGGTGGCCTGCACGATGGCCTGATCTTCCGGGGCCGCCGTGATCATCTGGGTGAAGGCTCGGTCGATCTTCAGCTTGTGCACGGGCAGGGTGCGCAGCAGATCGAGCGACGAGTAGCCGGTGCCGAAGTCGTCGATGGCGATGCGGAAGCCCTGATCCGCGAGTTCGCGCAGCTGTTCGCGGGTCTGCAGGGGATTGGCGATCAGGGCCGTTTCGGTGATCTCCAGCTCCAGATGCTGCGGGGAGAGTGCGTGTGCCTCCAGGGCATCGAGCAGCTGGTGCACCAGCTGGCGATCACCGCCGTCAAACAGGCGGGTGGAGATGTTGATCGCCAGGGCCGGCACCGTGAGGCCCAGCCGATGCCAGCTGGCGATCTGCTCCAGGGTCTGATCCAGCACCCAGCGGCTGATCGGAAAGATCATGCCGCTCTGTTCGGCCACGGGGATGAACTGGGAGGGGGGCACCTGAATGCCCCGCTGATTGGTCCAACGCAGCAGCACCTCACCACCCACGAGCTGACCGTTCCTGTGGGTCTGGGGCTGCACCAAGAGCCGCAGCTGATCACTGTCCAGGGCGCGGTTCAGCTCGGTGTCGAGCTGCATGCGGTCGCGGATCTGGTGGCTGAGGGCCGTGGAATAGGCCCGCAGCTGGCCATGGCCCTGGTGCTTGGCCTCCATCAGGGCCGTGTTCGCCGACTGGATCAGTTGCTGTGCCGTGTCGCCATGCTCCGGAAACGTGCTGATCCCCACGCACACGCTGGGGTTGATCGGCAGTTCAGGGATGAGGGGCGGCCCAGCCTGCAGCTGGCTCTGCAGGTGGCGACCCGCCTTGATCGCCTCCCCCAGCGAGATCACACCGCGACTGCGGATCACCAGGAATTCATCGCTGCTCAGCCGCGCCAGCCAGTCGTCGGCCTGTGCGATCTGGCGCAGGCGCTCGGCCATGGCCACCAGTAGCCGATCGCCGACTTCGGGTCCAAAGTTGTCGTTGAGTTCCTGAAAGCGATCGATGTCGATGCTCAACAGGGCCAGCGTGGCGTTGTAGGCGCGCCCCCGCAGGATCTGTTCCAGATGTTGCAGGGATGCCAGCTTGTTGGGCAGGGTCGTGAGCGGATCGTTGCTGCGCATCTGCTCGATCGAGTGCTGCAGCTCCACCTGGTGGGTGATGTCTTCCAGGGTTCCCACCACCACGCTGGGATTGCCGCGGCTGTCGTACTCGGCCTTGCCTCGGGCGCGCACCATCTTCTGATGGCCCTGGTCGAGAAGCAGACGATGGCAGCTCTCAAACACGCTGCCCCGATCCACCGCCATGAAGAAGTCGCGCCGCCACTGGGCCCGATCATCCGGGTGCACCAGGCTGGCGTAGGCCTCCATGCTGGGTTTCGCCCTGGCGGGATCCAGTTCGCAGATGCGATAGGTCTGGGCTGACCAGCGTGTGCGTTCACCGCTGAAGTGGTACGACCAGGAGCCGATGCCACTGAGCCGTTCACTGTCATCGAACAGCCGGGTGGTGGCCTTCAGTTCGCGGCTGATCCGTTCGGTCTGGGTGCGATCCGTCACCACCGACACCAGCACCTGGTGGCCGTTGAGCTCACAGACGCTTTGGGACACCGTCACATCCAGCACCGTGCCGTCCTTGCAGCGGTGACGCGTGTTGAAGGCGCCGCCTCCCTCCCGCAGGATCGCGGCCACCTTCTCGGCCACCCAGGCGCCGTCGTGGTCGGGATCGGCCTGGAGCTGCTCGGGACGCAGGGCCAGGAAGTCGTCGCGGCTGTAGCCCAGTCGCTGGTGGGCGCTGGCATTGCAGTCGATGAAGCGACCACTCGGCAGCTCGGCGATCACCAGATCGGCGTTGCTCAGCTCAGCCAGGATGTGGAACCCCTCCAGCAGCCGGTCCGCGCCACCGTTGGCTGCGCCACCATGGACCGTGCCGCCGTTGGCCGTGTCGCCATCAACCCTCTCGCCGTCGACCGTGTCGCCGCTGAGTGTGCTTGGTTGGGCGACCTTGCCTGCCATGGGGGCGACCAGCTCAGGCCAACCGTAGGCCTCGGAGTCTGGGCAGCCAATGTCACTCTGAGGGGCTGTAAAAAACGTCCACTCAGTTGCACGACGGACGTGGTCAAAGCACCGGCACGGCACTACTTAACCCTAGCGGTCCTGGGTCGGCCGCACAAGCGTGGCTGGCCTCTGGCGCCCGTGAACACCTGAGGTCTGATTGCGCCTGGATGCACTCCGTGTTGAGGGTCTTCGCGTCTCCTGGCTACCTCTTCTGGAGGTCTGTGTGGTGGGGCGGTGTGTGGCTCTGGCTTGATTTCTGCCCCTGACGGTGCAGGGTTGCCCCAGGCCGTGTCGCGACCCCCGGCAACGGCGGCTCCACGGCAGCCAGGGCAGAATGGATTGAGCGGTTCCAGTGGGTCACGCCCTGGAGGTAACGAGGAAAGTCCGGTGGGCCGCAGGCCTGGTCTGCGGCGAGTCCGGCGCTGTCCCGCAGCTGTGATGGAGGCCCACCGCTTCCTCAGTCAGAACGCTCACCGCCTGCTGTCTTTCCTCTCCGGCGCGGACCGGCTCCCTCGATGACCCCGACCCTGTCCCCCAGGTCCCTGACCCTGCTTGGCGGTACGTCCGCCCTGGCGCTGCTGCTGCTGGGTCAACCGGCCCAGGCGCACCAGCTGGCCGGCGGCGGCCTCGCCTCCGGATTCCTGCATCCGATCTCCGGGGCCGACCATCTCCTGCTGCTGATCGCGGTGGGGGCGGCGGCCTCCCAGCTCTCCAGCCAGCTGCTGCTCTGGGCCCTGGCGGGCGCGGTGGCGGGCGGCGTGGCCGGGGCCCTGGGCGCCAGTGTTCCCGGTCTGGAGCTGCTGGCGGCCCTGGCGATCGCGGCTGTGGCCCTGCTGGTGCTGCGCGGCGTCCGCTCCCATGGGGCCACGCCTCAGGCCGTTGGCGGAGGTCTGGTGGCCGCCGCCGTGGCCAGCCACGCCATGCTCCACGGCCTTGAAGCTCCAGCCGCGGGCGCTGCCCTGGGCTGGTGGGTCGGCGCCCTGGGCGCTTCGGTGTTGGTGAGCGGCGGCAGCTTCCTGGCCCTGGGCCGGATGCCCCAGGCCTGGACCCGTGCCCTGGCCCTGCTTCTTGCCCTCAGCGGCGGCGTGGCCTCCCTGGGAGCCCTCGGCCTGCTGGCGCGCTGACGCCGGCTCCGCCGGCCCCCACGCGCTCCAGGGCTGACCGGCCGGCGGCGACCTCCTGGGCTACTCCCCGAACAGGTCGCCGCCCAGCCCCGGGGAGCCCATCGGGCCCAGGGGAGGCAGCAGCTCGTCCTGCTGTGGCGATCCGGCGCTGTCGAACAGCTGCAGCTCGGGCATCGCCTCGTCGTCCAGCTGCTGGGTGGGAGTGCCGCGCGGCCGCAGGGCACTGGCCGCACCGCCCGCGTCGAAGCTGGCGGCGCTGGCCGGGTCGCTGATCAGCAGCAGCAGGACACAGCAGAGCCCCAGCAGGAGCTGAACCAACCCACGGTGCTGGCCATGGCGGCGGTGCAGCGTGCAGGTCGCCACCGGTTCGACCAACGGCTGGCGGAGCGGGCGGGGCAGGGGATCGCGCATCGGCCGTCTCCAGGACTGGGGGCTGGGCGGCAGCGGCGGTGGTCAGCCGGCCCGCTGCAGCTCGGGTTTCTCCTCCGGCACGATCGCTCCGGCCACCGGGCACACCTGCAGGCAGATGCCGCAGTCGATGCAGGTGTCGAAGTCGATCCAGTAGAAGCCGGTGCCCTTCACGTTGGCACCCTGGCCGGGATGGATGCAGGCCACCGGGCAGGCATCCACGCAATCCGCCACGCCCTCGCAGACGTCGGTGAGGATCGTGTGGGCCATGGGCGTCTCGGGCGATGGGCTGGGCCGGATCCTAGGCAGCGCCGGGCTCCACCCAGACGCTGCCGGCGCAGCCGCGCCCGCTGGCGATGGCCTCGGCGCTGGCCCGCGTCGGGCAGGGTTCCGCCAGCAGCTCGGCCCGCTGGCCGGCCCCATGCAGCTGCTCGAGCCGATCCAGGGCGGCGGGCAGCGCCAGGGCATTGGCGTAGGCCACCAGCACCGGCGGCTGCGGTGCAGGGTCGGCGACCTCCCCATCGAGCAGCTCCCGCAGCGCCTCCACGGCGAAGCCGAAGCCCATGCCGGAGGCGCTGGAGCGGTCCTGCTCGCTGCTGAAGCGCCCCACCAGGGCGTCGTAGCGGCCGCCGCTGGCCAGCTCCACCGGCGCGTCGGCCCCCTGGCAGACGAGCTTGAGCACCAGCCCGTCGTAGAGGTCGAAGTGGGGCTGGAAGCTCGGATCGAGCTGCAGGGTCACCCCCTGGGCCGCCGCCACCGGCGCGATGGCCTTGAGGGTGGCATCCAGGTCGTCGAGCAGGGCGCAGGGGCCCAGCTGCTGCTCAAGCTGATAGAGCACGGCGACCGGTTCGCCCCGCAGCCGCATCAGGGCCTGCAGCCCCTGGCGCTGGCGCTGGGGCAGCTCCAGCGCCGCCAGCGCCAGCGGATCGAAGCCGGTGAGGGCTTTCCGCGCCGCGGTGCGCTGCTCCGCGGGCACCTGATCGAGCAGGGCCGAGAGCACGCCATGGTGGCCGAGCAGCAGGCGGGGCTGGTGGGCGGCCGTGATGCCCACCCGCCGCAGGCAGGCGAGCAGCAGCCGCAGGAGTTCCGCATCGGCCACACCGGCCACAACGCCGTTGGGGTCGCCGTTGCTGGCGCCGCTGCCGAGCAGCTCCACGCCGCTCTGGAGCTGCTCCTCGATCCGCTGGCCGCCGGCATCGCCCACGCCACTGCGGAACACCACGCCGCTGCTCCACAGCCGCAGGGGCCGGGGCCGGGCCGCCAGCCGCGTGCAGGCGGCCCGGGCGATCGAGGCGGTCATCTCCGGCCGCAGCCCCAGGGGTTCATCGGCGGCCAGGCGCACCAGCTCCCGGCTGGCGATGCCGCCACCGGCCTCCAGGGTCTCCAGGCGCTCGACCGTCGGGGGTGCCACCTCCTGGTAACCCCACAGGCGGTAGACCTCCGCCAGCTGGTCGCAGAGACGCCGGTTGCCCTCCACCTGGCGCGGATTGAGGTCCCTGGCGCCGGCGGCGGGTTGCAGGGCCATGGGGAGGGGCGGCGACGGAGATCGGGCACGATCCTATGGATCGGCCCCCGGGGTGCCCTGCGCCAGCTCAGCGCCGGCTCAGCCCGGCCCCGGGTCGGCGCCATCCAGTTCGGGCGCGCCGAAGCTGACGCCGCTGAGGGGACGGCAGGCCGCCAGGCCGTCGATCAGGCTCTGGCGCAGGCCGGGGGTGCAGGCGATCAGGCGGCCGGCGGCCAGGGTCGCCGGGCCACCGTCGTAGGCGCACACCACCCCGCCCGCCTGCTCCACCAGGGCCACGCCGGCGGCCAGATCCCAGGGGGAGAGCCCCCGCTCCCAGTAGCCATCGAGCCGGCCCGCCGCCACGAAGGCCAGATCCACCGCCGCCGCCCCGCCGCGCCGTACCCCACGGGTGCGGTGGGTGAAGTGGGCGAACTCGGCGTAGTTGTTGTCGAGGCGGGTGTGGCGGTCGTAGGCGAAGCCGGTCACCAGCAGCGACTCCGCCAGCGCCCTGCAGCCGCTCACCTGGATCGGGGCGTCGTTGCACCAGGCCCCCAGGCCCGGCGCCGCCCAGTAGAGCTGCTCCAGGGCCGGCACCGCCAGGGCCCCCAGCAGCGGCTGACCGCGCCAGGTGAGCCCGATCGAGGTGCCGAAGAAGGGATAGCGGTGGGCGTAATTGGTGGTGCCATCGAGCGGATCGACGCACCACTCCAGCTCCGAGGCGCCGGCCCGACGGCCGCTCTCCTCCGCCAGCACGCCCAGGTCCGGCGTCTCGGCCTCCAGCACCGCCAGCACGGCCCGCTCGGCGGCCACGTCCGCTTCGGTGACCAGATCGCCGGCCCGGCCCTTCTCGCGGATCTGCTCCAGCTGGCCGAAATGGCGCCGCAGCTCCGCCGCGCCGGCCTCCGCCGCCCTCCGGGCGACGCCGGCCAGCCGCTCCAGCTCGGCATCGGGCAGGCCCGAGCCCTCGCGGGCCGCGTCGCTGAGGCGCGGGGGCAGGCTGGCGCTCAGGCTCATTCGTCGTCGAGGGGCAGGCCGGGACGCACCTTGCCACGGCCGAAGTGGCGTCCGAACTGCAGCTCGTACACCTCGTCCTCGTCCTGGGTCTCCACCTCCAGGGGGCCGAGGGCCCGGGCCACGCACAGCAGGCCAAAGCCCTTGCGGCGCACCTCCCGCGACAGGCCCAGGGATTCCCGCTGGTCGATCTCCCCGGCAATCACCCGCACGGCGCAGGCGGTGCAGCAGCCGTTGCGGCAGCTGAAGGGCAGCGGCTCCCCCTGCTGCTCGAAGCTGCGCAGGATGTACTCGCCCTCGGGCACCTCCAGGCGGATCGTGCGCCCTTCCTGGCGCCAGTGCACCGTGATCGGATGGCTGCGGCTGGCGCTCGAGGGGGTGCTGCTGAACGGCATGGCCGGCGGGCGGAGCGGGAGGGGGCGACTGCTACATTCTCACCGTTGCCCCACTCCAGACATCAACGGAACTTCTGTTGGTCTGTGACATGCCCCTCGCGGAGAGGTGGCCGAGTGGTCGAAGGCGCAGCACTGGAAATGCTGTATAGGGGCAACTCTATCGAGGGTTCGAATCCCTCCCTCTCCGTTTCAAAGAGCCGCCCTCGGGCGGCTTTTTTGTTGTGTGGTCGGC
The DNA here is from genome assembly GCF_943369875.1 of Vulcanococcus limneticus LL. GTDB lineage: Bacteria > Cyanobacteriota > Cyanobacteriia > PCC-6307 > Cyanobiaceae > Vulcanococcus > Vulcanococcus limneticus_A. The sequence goes on along the minus strand of NZ_CALROT020000009.1, from coordinate 81,847 downwards.
ACAGGAACCTGCAGGCCCTGGATGGTGCCAGCAGGGCCAATGGGGCCCGCACGGCATAACGGCACCGTGGCGTTTGCGGGGCTGCTGATGGAGCCCCAGCGCTGCGGATCGCCAGCGCCTGTGGCTCCCCGGGGACCGCTGGCCTGGAGTTCGGCGGTGGGACCGTTAGTTTGGGGCTTCCATTCAGGGATCCATGGGGCGGATCGTCGGCATCGACCTGGGCACCACCAACTCCGTGGTGGCGGTCCTGGAGGGCGGCCGTCCCCAGGTGATCGCCAGCGCCGAGGGCGGACGCACCACCCCCTCGGTGGTGGGCTTCAGCAAGGACCAGGAGCTGCTGGTGGGGCAGTTGGCCCGGCGCCAGCTGGTGCTCAATCCGCGCAACACCTTCGCCAACCTCAAGCGCTTCGTGGGGCGCCAGTGGGAGGAGCTCGACGACGGCAGCCTGGCGGTGCCCTACACGGTGCGGGCCAACGACACCGGCAACGTGCGGGTCGTGTGTCCGGCCACCGAGCGCGAATACGCGCCGGAGGAGCTGGTGGCCAGCATCCTGCGCAAGCTCGTGGACGACGCCGCCACCTACCTCGGCGAACCGGTGGAGGCGGCGGTGATCACCGTGCCCGCCTACTTCAACGACGCCCAGCGCCAGGCCACCCGCGATGCCGGCCGCCTGGCGGGGATCGCCGTGGAGCGGATCCTCAACGAGCCCACGGCGGCGGCCCTGGCCTACGGCTTCGACCGCAGCACGGTGAAGCGGGTGCTGGTGTTCGACCTGGGCGGCGGCACCTTTGACGTGTCTGTGCTGCGCATCGCCCAGGGCGTGTTCGACGTGAAGGCCACCAGCGGCGACACGCAGCTGGGCGGCAACGACTGGGACCGCCGCATCGTCGACTGGCTGGCCGATGGCTTCCAGGCCGAGCACGGCCTCGACCTGCGCCGCGACCGCCAGGCCCTGCAGCGGCTCACCGAGGCGGCCGAGAAGGCCAAGATCGAGCTCTCGGGCGTCAGCAGCACGCCGATCTCCCTGCCCTTCATCGCCACCGGCGACGCCGGCCCGCTGCACATCGAGACCACCCTGGAGCGCTCCCGCTTCGAGAGCCTCTGCCCCGACCTGCTGGATCGGCTGCTGCGCCCCGTGCAGCGGGCCCTGCGCGATTCGGGCCTGGCCGCGGAGGACATCGACGACGTGGTGCTGGTGGGCGGCTCCACCCGCATGCCGATGGTGCAGCAGATGGTGCGCACCCTGATCCCGCTGGAGCCCTGCCAGTCGGTGAACCCCGATGAGGTGGTGGCGATCGGCGCGGCCGTGCAGGCCGGCATCCTCACCGGCGAGCTGCGCGACCTGATGCTCAACGACGTCACGCCGCTGTCGCTGGGTCTGGAGACGATCGGCGGCGTGATGAAGGTGTTGATCCCGCGCAACACGCCGATCCCGGTGCGCAAGAGCGACGTGTTCAGCACCTCCGAGGCCAACCAGAGCTCCGTGGAGATCCACGTGCTCCAGGGCGAGCGCCAGATGGCCGAGGGCAACAAGAGCCTGGGCCGCTTCCGGCTCTCCGGCATCCCTCCGGCGCCCCGCGGCGTGCCCCAGGTGCAGGTGTCCTTCGACATCGACGCCAACGGGCTGCTGCAGGTGTCGGCCACCGACCGCACCACGGGCCGCCAGCAGAGCGTGAGCATCCAGGGGGGCTCCAACCTCAGTGAGGACGAGATCCAGACCCTGATCACCGAGGCCGAGCAGAAGGCCACGGAGGATCGGCGCAAACGGGCCGAGATCGACCGCCGCAACCGGGCCCAGACCCTGGTGGCCCAGGCGGAACGCCGCCTGCGCGATGCCGCCCTGGAGCTGGGGCCTTACGGCGCCGAGCGCCAGCAGCGGGCGGTGGAGATCGCCGTGCGCGACGTGCAGGATCTGATCGCCGCCGATGCCCGTGACGGCGGCGACCTGGGCGCACTGGATCTGGCGGTGAGCCAGCTGCAGGAGTCGCTCTATGGGTTGAACCGCCGCCTGGCCAGCGAGCGCAAGGTGGAGAGCAACCCGCTGCAGGGCCTCAAGAACACCCTCGGCTCCCTCAAGGACGAGCTGTTCGCCGACGACGACTGGGACGACTGGGACCGGGGCGGCACTGGCGGCCGCTACCGGGACCCCTGGGCCGAGCCCTCCTGGTCGGCGGCCCGTAGCGAGCGCGAGCGCGGCGGCTCCGGCTGGGACCGTCAGGCCTGGGACCGCCCGGACTTGCAGGGCCAGGAGCGGCAGCGCCCGAACTGGGATGGGTCCGCTGCGGAGCGCGGTCGGGGCAACGGCAGCTGGGAGCGCGGCTCCGAGTGGGACCGCCCGTCCACCGCGTCCACCTGGGGACGCGAACGGCCGGAACCCGAGTCCGATCGCTGGTCCGAGCAGGAGCGCTGGGAGCGTGATCCGGATCCCCGCCAGGGGAGCGGTTCCCGCCGGACGGCCCCGGTGGCCGACGACGACGAGGACTCCTTCGCCGGCGAGGGCCACGAGAGCCGCTCCTACGAGGAGCGCCGCTACGTGCCGGAGCCGGCGCGGCCAGGCGGCGGCCCCCACGACGACCCCTGGGCTGAGGTCTGATGCCCATGCGGGCCGGTACGTCGTTCAGCGAGGCCACGGACCTCTGGGCCGTGCTCGGCCTGGAGCCCGGCGCCGATGCCGGCAGCCTCAAGCGGGCCTTCCGCCAGCAGGCGCGCCGCTGGCACCCCGACCTCAACGGCAACGACCCGGTGGCGGAGGAGCGCTTCAAGGCCGTGAATGCGGCCTATGCGGTGCTCAGCGATCCGGCGCGCCGGGCGGCCTGGGAGCAGGGGCTCGCCGGGTCCGAGGCCGCCGCCGCCGGTCTCGATCCCTTTGCCTCGGGCTTCCCCGCCTTCGAGGACTACCTCGATGAGCTGTTCGGCCGTCGCCGCCGGGCCCCGCGGTCAGCCGATGGCGGTTGGGGGGGCCCGGAGGCATCCGAGGCGGACGAGCCCGAGGGCGCCTGGCAGGGCGATGGGGAGCCGGGAGCTGCCCAGGCCCGGACCCGGCCAGCCGCGGAGTCGCCGGCTGGCGGTTCCGTCACCGCCGCGGCCCCCGCGCCGCCGCCGGTGGTGGCCGCCACGGATCAGGAGACCCTGGTGGACCTCAGCCCCGAGCAGGCCCTGGCCGGCGAGCGGGTCGAGCTGGAGTTGGCGGATGGCACCGCGCTGGAGGTCTGGACCCCGCCCCTGGCCGGCGATGGCTGGCGGCTGCGGCTGGCGGGCGTGGCCCCCGGTGGCGCCGACCACTTCCTGCAGCTGCGGGTGCGCACGGCGGAGGGGCTGCGCATCGATGGCCTGCGGGTCCTCTACCAGCTGGAGCTGGCGCCGGCCGATGGCGCCCTGGGCTGCGTGGCGGTGGTGCCCACCCTGCAGGGGCCCGTGCAGCTGCGGGTGCCGCCCGGCTCCTCCAGCGGCCGCCTGCTGCGGCTGCGGGGCCGGGGCCTGGAGCGCGGCAGTGAGCGGGGCGATCAGCTGGTGGAGATCCGCCTGGTGGTGCCCACCGAACTCAGCGAGGCGGAGGAGGCCCTCTACGGGCGGCTGCAGCAGCTGGCGGCCGAAGAGCAGGCCTGACCGCCGGCACCCCGACTGCCGCCACCCCGTTCACTCCCACACCTTTGCAGGCCAACCGACCCCCGCCACGGGATCGGCGATCGGTGAGACACTGGCGGAGCCCTCCATCGCCCTCCGCCATGCCGGTGCATGTCCTGCTCTTTGATGCCGGGAGCGACAACGAGGGAATCCACTCGCTCGAACTGAACGGCACCACGGTGGTGCTGCTGTTCGAGGATCGGGACGACGCCGAGCGCTATGCCGGTCTGCTGGAGGCCCAGGACTTCCCGCTGCCCACGGTGGAGGCCCTCGACCGGGCCGAGATGGAGCAGTTCTGCGCCCAGGCGGGCTACCAGGCACGCTTCGTGCCGGCCGGCTTCCTGCCCCAGTCGCCGGAGGAGCGGCTGCTAATCGCGCCGCCGGAGAAGAACATGGACGTCACCAGCTGGCAGGAACGGGAGGACGGCGAGCCCCAGGCCGGCGGCGCCACCCTGGTGAGCGGATCCGCCGCCGCCGCGCCCCAGGACGGTCCGATCAGCAGCGGCGATGCCGAGCTGGAGGACTTCCGCCGCCGGCTTGAGGGCCTGCTGTGAGCGGAACCCCGTTCTCCGCCGCCAGCGGCAGCTCCAGCCGCGGCCACCTGCTCACCGAACAGCCCAACCCCCGCAGCAGCGAGCTCGATCGCCTCGAGACCGCCCAGCTCGTGCAGCTGTTCATCGACGAGGACCGTCGCCCCCAGGAGGCCCTGGCCGGTGCCGCCGAGGGCCTCACCGCCGCCATCGACGCGATCGCCGATCGGCTGCGCCAGGGTGGCCGGCTCTTCTACCTGGGGGCCGGCACCTCCGGGCGCCTGGGGGTGCTCGATGCGGCCGAGTGCCCGCCCACCTTCTGCACCCCACCGGAGCTGGTCCAGGGGGTGCTGGCCGGCGGGGCTTCCGCCCTGCTGCGCAGCTCCGAGGGTCTGGAGGATCTGGCCGACGGCGGCCGCTCCGACCTGGAGGCCCGCGGCTTCAGCGGCGCCGATGCGCTGGTGGGGATCGCCGCCGGCGGCACCACCCCCTACGTCCACGGCGGCCTGGCCTACGCCCGCTCCCTCGGGGCGCTCACGGTGGCGATGGCCTGCGTCAGCGCCGAGCAGGTGCCCATGGCCAGCGATATCGAGATCCGCCTGCTCACGGGCCCCGAGCTGCTGGCCGGCTCCACGCGGCTCAAGGCGGGCACCGTCACCAAGATGGCCCTCAACATCCTCTCCACCGGCGTGATGGTGCGCCTCGGAAAGGTCTACGCCAACCGCATGGTCGACGTGGCGGTGACCAACAGCAAGCTCGAGGACCGCGCCCTGCGCATCCTCGCCGACCTGGCTGGGGTGGAGCGCGCGGAGGGTGCGGCCCTGCTGGAGCGCAGCGGCGGCTCGGTGAAGCTGGCGCTGCTGCTGGCCCTCACCGGCCTGGAGCCCGAGGAGGGGCGCCGGCGCCTGGAGGCGTCGGGTGGGCTGCTGCGGCGGGCGCTCGAGGCCTGAACTGAGCGGCCGCGAGCACACCGCGCCCGGTCGACCCGGCGTCTTGTCCTCGGCTCAGCCTGCCCTCAGGTCAGCTCGCCCCAGTAGGGGGCCGTGAACAGGTCGAGCTTGCGGCGGGTGTCCATCGGCACCTGGTCCTTGGGCGTCATCAGGGCATCGCGCAGGGCTGAGTGGGCGCTGCTGGCCGGCCGCTGGGCGGCGATCCGCTCGGCGGTGGTGCGCACGATCTGCTGGGCCAGCTCGGCGTTGCTGCGCAGGTTGCCGATCACCATCTCCACGCTGACGCTGTCGTGGTCGGTGTGCCAGCAGTCGTAGTCGGTGGCCATGGCGAGGGTGGCGTAGGCGATCTCCGCCTCCCGCGCCAGCCGCGCCTCGGTGTGGTTGGTCATGCCGATCACCGCGCAGCCCCAGCTGCGGTAGACGTTCGATTCGGCCCGGGTCGAGAAGGCCGGACCCTCCATGCACAGGTAGGTGCCGCCGCGGTGCAGGTGGCGGCCCTCGGGCATCAGGCTGTCGGCCACATCCGCCAGCAGGCGGCTGAGGGTGGGGCAGAAGGGATCGGCCAGGGCAACGTGGGCCACGGCGCCCTCGCCGAAGAAGGTGAGGGGCCGCTGGTGGGTGCGATCGATGAACTGATCGGGCACCACCATGTCGAGCGGCCGCACCTCCGGCTGCAGCGAGCCCACCGCCGAGGGGGACAAGATCCAGCGCACGCCGAGGGAGCGCAGGGCCCAGATGTTGGCCCGGTAGGGCACCTCGGAGGGGGTGAAGCTGTGGTGGCGGCCATGGCGCGCCAGGAACACCACCTCAATCCCGCCCAGGCGTCCGAGCCGCAGGCTGTCGGAGGGCTGGCCGAAGGGGGTGTCGACGGCGATCTCCTGGATGTCCTCCAGGCCCTCCATGGCGTACAGCCCGCTGCCGCCGAGCACCCCGAGGCGGGCCTGGGTGAGGTCGAGACCGGGGCTGAAGCTCATCGGCGTTGGGGCGGGGCGATCCCCACGGGCAGTGAATCCGTTCTACCGGACGGCGTTCGCCGCTGATGGGGCCCGGCTGTGCTGCCGACGACCTCCCTCTAGGCAGCGGCCCCGGCCCCTGCGGGGCGACACGCATACTTGGGGTCGTTTGCAGGATGCAGCCGTGACCAAGGCCGTGATGGACACCGATGCCGGTCGCATCGAACTGGAGCTGTTCGACGCCGACGCGCCCAACACCGTGGCCAACTTCGTGAAGCTCGCCAAGGACGGCTTCTACGACGGGCTGGCCTTCCACCGCGTGATCCCCGGCTTCATGGCCCAGGGCGGCTGCCCCAACAGCCGCGAAGGCGCCCGCGGCGTGGCCGGCACCGGCGGCCCCGGCTACCAGATCGACTGCGAGATCAACGCCCAGAAGCACCAGGCCGGCACCCTGGCCATGGCCCACGCCGGCAAGAACACCGGTGGCTCGCAGTTCTACATCTGCCATGAGGCCCAGCCCCACCTCGATGGTGTGCACACCGTGTTCGGCCTCACCGGCAACCTGGATGTGGTGATGGCGCTGAAGAACGGCACCCGCATCAACAAGGTCACCATCGAGGGCTGATCGGCGAGATTGCTCCGCCGACACACGTTGCCAAGACACCCCGCCGACACAGCTCCGGCGAGGTTCCTCGACAAGGGCTGATCTGCCCAGACTGATCAGCCCAGACGGATCAGCCCAGACTGATCAACACAGACGGATCAGCCCAATCCCGCTCCGCTCAGCACCAGCGGATCTCAGCACCAACGGATCAGCGTGCCCGGTGCCATTCGCAGCGCCGGCTTCTCGGCGGCGAGTTCCACCAGGGGCCGCCGCTGGGCTTCCAGCGTGTTGCTGGGGTGGGTGGTGCGCTGGCTGTCGGGGGCCAGCAGCAGGCTCACGCTGGCGGTGGTGGGCCAGGCGGCCATGCGGTGCAGGGCCTCCGCCAGCCCGGGCTCTGAGCTGCCCGTCAACAGCACCGACAGGCTGGGCTGATCCAGCAGCGCCAGCACCCGTGGGTGCTCCTCCAGCTCGAGGTCCAGGCCCTGATCTGCGGCCCAGCCGCGCAGGTCCTGCCAGTGGTCGGTGAGCTCGGCGGGGTCCAGCTCCCCCTCCCCGGCCCACTGCCAGGCCAGCACCGCCGCCGGACCCAGACGGCAGCTGGGGGCAGGTGCTTCCGGGGAGGCGCCGGGTCCGTTGCGGCCCGGGGTCTCCATCAGGTGGCCGAGCTTGGCCTGCTTGGTCTGCAGGTAGTCGGCGTTGTGCAGGCCGGCATCCATCACCAGGGGCACCCGGTCTTCCACCTGCAGGCCGTAGCCACCCAGACCGGCGATCTTGCGCGGGTTGTTGGTGATCAGCCGCAGCCGGTGCACGCCCAGGTCGCTGAGGATCTGGGCCCCCACGCCGTAGCTGCGCAGATCGGCGGGGAAGCCGAGCCGTTCGTTGGCCTCCACCGTGTCGAGGCCGCCGTCCTGGAGCGAATAGGCCCGCAGCTTGTTGATCAGGCCGATGCCGCGTCCCTCCTGGCGCAGATACACCACCACCCCTTCGCCGGCGGCCTCGACCATGCGCAGGGCGGCCTCCAGCTGGGGCCGGCAGTCGCAGCGCAGGGAGCCGAAGGCATCGCCGGTGAGGCATTCGCTGTGCACCCGCACCAGCACCGCTCCCGTGGCGGCTTCGGGATGGCCCTTGACGATGGCGACGTGCTCACTGCCGTCGAGCTCGTTGCGGTAGCCGATGGCCCGGAACTGGCCGAAGGCGCTGGGCAGGGCCGCCTCCGCCTGGCGCCGCACGAAGCGCTCGGTCTCGAGCCGGTAGCGGATCAGATCGGCGATGTTGATCAGCCGCAGCCCATGGCGGCGGGCGTAGGCCACCAGCTGGGGCAGCCGCGCCATCGAGCCGTCGACGTTCTGGATCTCGCAGATCACCCCGGCCGGATAGAGGCCGGCCAGGCGCGAGAGATCCACGGCCGCCTCGGTGTGGCCCGCGCGCTTGAGCACCCCGCCGGGCCGGGCCCGCAGCGGAAAGATGTGGCCGGGGCGGCGCAGGTCCGCCGGCTGGGTGGCCGGATGGATCGCCACCTGGATCGTGCGGGCCCGGTCCTCGGCGGAGATGCCGGTGGACACGCCGTTCTCCGGGCCGGCGTCGACGCTGACGGTGAAGGCGGTCTGGTTCTCGTCGGTGTTGCGGGCCACCATCAGCGGCAGCTCCAGGGCGTCGAGCCGCTCGCCCTCCATCGCCAGGCAGATCAGGCCCCGGGCCTCGGTGGCCATGAAGTTGATCTGCTCGGGGGTGGCGAACTGGGCGGCGCAGATCAGGTCGCCCTCGTTCTCGCGGTTCTCGTCGTCCACGACGACCACCATCTCGCCGTTGCGGATCGCGGCCAGCCCGTCGGCGATCGAGTCGAAGGCGATCGCACTGCCGCCGCTGGCGGCTGGGAGGGCGTCCGCGGCGCTGGGGGTGCTGGAGGGGCTGGCGCTCAAGGGCGGGCTCGGCAGGGGGGCGGACCAACGCCACCCGGGAATGGGTGGGGCTCTCACTTTTATAAAGCCCGGTACAGTCGGCCGTTCCCGAGCCTTCGGCATGGCCAGCCAGCGCGTCGCCGTGATCGGAGCCACCGGCTACGGCGGCCTCCAGACCCTGCGCCTCCTGCAGGGCCACCCCAGCCTCACCGTGACCTACCTGGGGGGTGAGCGCAGCAGCGGCAAGCGCTGGAGTGAGCTCACCCCCTTCCTGCCCCTGCCCGGCGATCCGGTGGTGCGCAGCCCGGAGGTGGACGCCATCGCCGAGGCGGCCGACCTGGCGGTGCTGAGCCTGCCCAACGGCCTGGCCTCCACGTTGGTGCCTGGTCTGCTGGAGCGCGGCGTCAAGGTCGTCGATCTCTCGGCCGACTACCGCTACAGCTCCCTGGCCCAGTGGCAGGAGGTGTATGCCTCCGAGGCCCGCCAGTTCCCCCGCAGCGACGCGGACCTCTGCGCCGAGGCCGTCTACGGCCTGGTGGAGTGGGAGGAGGAGCGGATCCGCACGGCCCGGCTGGTGGCGGCCCCCGGCTGTTTCCCCACCGCCAGCCTGCTGGCCCTCACCCCCTTTCTCAAGCAGGGGCTGATCGAGACCGGCGGCATCGTGGTCGACGCCAAGACCGGCACCAGCGGCGGCGGCCGCGCCGCCAAGGAGCACCTGCTGCTGGCTGAGGCCTCCGAGGGGGTGGCCCCCTACGGCGTGGTGGGCCATCGCCACACCAGCGAGATCGAACAGCTCTGCGGCCGCGCCGCCGGGCAGCCGGTGCAGCTGCAGTTCACCCCCCACCTGATTCCGATGGTGCGGGGCCTGCTGGCCACGGTCTACGGCCGCCTCAAGGATCCGGGCCTCAGCGCCGACGACTGCACCACCCTGCTGGAGGCGGCCTACCGCAAGGCCCCCTGCGTGCGCGTGCTGCCGGTGGGCACCTATCCCTCCACCAAGTGGGTGCGCCAGACCAACCGGGCCCTGCTCTCGGTGCAGGTGGATCCGCGCACGGGCCAGCTCATCGTGATGAGCGCCATCGACAACATGATCAAGGGCCAGGCCGGCCAGGGGGTGCAGTGCCTCAACCTGCTGGCGGGCCTGCCGGCCGAGACGGGCCTGCCGCTGCTGCCCTTCTACCCCTGAGCGGGGGGCGGCTGGAGCAGCCCCAGCCGCTCCCCCGCCAGCCGCACCGCCAGGGGCAGGATGCGGTGCTCCTGCCCCTGGATGCGGCGGGCCAGGGCGGCGCGATCCTCCCCGGACACCACCGGCACGGCGGCCTGCACCAGGATCGGCCCTCCATCCACCTCCAGCCGCACCAGGTGGGCCGTGCAGCCACTGAGGGTGACGCCCGCCGCCAGGGCCTGCCCCACGGCATCCACGCCCCGGAAGCTGGGCAGCAGCGAGGGGTGGATGTTCACCAGCCGATCGGGAAAGGCATCGATCAGGCGCTGGGTGACGATGCGCATCCAGCCCGCCATCACCACCAGATCGGCATCGACGGCCCGGAAGCTGGCGGCCAGGGCGTTGTCGAGGGCCTCGCGGCTGGCGGCCTGGCGGTGGTCGTGCAGCTGGATGGGGATGCCGAGCCGCTCGGCCCGCGCCACGGCCCCGCAGCCTGGGTTGTTGACGGCGAGCAGCACCACCTCGGCCGCCAGCTCCCCGCGGCGGCAGGCCCCCACCAGGGCCTCGAAGTTACTGCCGTTGCCCGAGGCCATCACCCCCAGCCGCAGTCTCCGGCCGCTGCTCCCCTCTCCGGGCACCGGTCCATCCCCCGGATGGATCGGCCCCTGCTGTGGCAACGGCCACTGGACGGCCAGGCCCGGATCGCTAGGGTCTACCAAAGCGGGCATCGCCTCCATGTCCCATCTCTCCATCCTGCCCACCGTCCTCCGCGACGCCGACCTCCTGGCGGAGGCTCTGCAGGATCTGGGACTCGACCCCCAGCGGGGCGGCAGCCTGCGGGGCTTCGCCGATGACCGGGTCAGCGTGAGCCTCTGGGTGAGCCTCGGCGAGGGCGAACGGCTCGGCTGGCGGCCCCAGGGCGACGGCAGCCTGGCCCTGGTGGGGGATCTGCAGCGCCTGGGGCGCTCCCGCCCCCTGCAGCAGCTGATCGGCCGCATCACCCGCGCCTATGCCACTCGCCTGGCCCTGCGCGAAGCCGCCCGGGAGTTGTCCCAGGCCCAGGTTGAGCTGGTGGCCTGAGCGCACTGCCCGTGGTCGACCTGCTCCTGAATCTTCAGGCCCCCCACCGGCACCTGGTGGAGGTGAGCCTGCGCCTGGTGCCCCGCACGCCGGTGCTGCGACTGCGGCTGCCCGCCTGGACCCCCGGCTCCTACCTGATCCGCGACTACGTGCGCCAGCTGGAGGGCCTGGAGGCCCACCAGGGCGAGCGGCGTCTGGCGCTGCGGCGGCTGGACCCCTCCTGCTGGGAGCTGGCGTGTGATCCCAGCGCCGGCGAGCTGGAGATCCGCTACCGGGTGATGGCCAACGAGCTCACCGTGCGCACCTGCCACCTGGACAGTGAGCACGGCTTTCTGGCCCTGGCGGCGGTGGTGCTGGAGCTGGAGGGGGAGCGCTGGTCGCCGCATCGGCTGCGGCTGCAGCTGCCCGAGGGCTGGCGGCCCTTCCTCACCCTGCCGGAGCAGGCCGACGGCAGCTGGCTGGCCCCCGACTTCGATGCCCTGGTGGACAGCCCCCTGGAGGTGGGTCCCCACCGGGAGCACCGGTTTGTGGTGCGGGGGGTGCCGCACCGCTGGGTCACCTGGGGGGGCACGCCGGAGCAGGGCGACTGGCTGCTCGAGCGCTTCCCCGCCCTGTTCGACGCCGTGGCGGCCGTGGCCGAGAGCTGTTGCCGCCTGATGGGCTCCGGCCCGCCGCCCTGCCGCGAGTACCTGGTGGTGCTGCACCTCACCGATGACGGCTACGGCGGCCTGGAGCACGACCACGGCACCGTGCTCGTCTACGGACGGCGGGCCCTGGAGACGCCGAACGGCCTGCGCAAGCTGCTGCAGCTGTTCGGCCACGAATACCTGCACCAGTGGAACGTGCGGCGGCTGCGGCCCGCCGAGCTCACGCCGATCGACTACCAGCGGCCGCCGATCGTGCCGACGCTGTGGTTCGCCGAGGGGATCACCAGCTACCTCGACCAGTTTCTGCCGCTGCTGGCGGGGCGCTCCAGCGCGGCGGACCTCCTGGATGACCTGGGGGAGGACCTCAGCCGCTACCGGCTCACCCCGGGCCGCAGCGTCCAGAGCCTGCGTGACAGCAGCCAGGAGGCCTGGGTGAAGCTCTACCGCGCCGATGCCTACGCGGCCGACAGCCAGATCAGCTACTACCTCAAGGGCGCCGTGCTGGCCCTGGTGCTCGACCTGCACCTGCGCCGCCAGGGCTCCTGCCTGGCGGCGGTGCTGCGGGGGTTGTGGCAGGAGCTGGGCCAGTGGGGCCGGGGCTACCGCGAAGCGGATCTGCTGGCGGCCTTCGCCGCGGCGGCCCCCGATCTGGCCGCGCTGCTGCCCGCCTGGCTGGAGGGGCTGGAGGATCCCGACCTCGACGGCTACCTCTGGGATGTGGGGATGCAGCTCACCGCCGTGACGGCGCCCCACCCCTGGATCGGCCTGGTGGCCCGCCGCGAGGCCGGCCAGCTCACGGCCAGCCGGGTGCACCGCGATGGCCCCGCCGAGGCGGCCGGCGTGATGGTGGGTGACGAGCTGCTGGCCCTGGAGGGCCGGCGCCTGCGCAAGCCCGAGGAGCTGGGCCCTGGGCTGCTCCCTGGCCAGGCCCAGGAGCTGCTGATCTGCCGCCGCGGTCAGCTGCGGGCGCTGACCCTGCGCCCCGGGCCCGCCCGCACCGAGCGCTGGAGCCTGGAGGAGGACCCCCAGGCCACGCCCGAGGCCATGGAGCGGCGCCAGCGCTGGCTGGATCTGGTGCCATGCTGAGCCGCAACATCCGGGCCCTGCACGACCGGATCGAGCCCCATCGCCACTGGCTGCTGCCCCTGGCGGCCGGTCTGGCCCTGAGTGCCATCGGCCTGGGCTGGCTCGGCTGGGATCTGGGCGCTGGCAGCGGCGATCGCAGCCAGCGCCCGTCGCTGCTCGAGCAGCTGCGCCAGCTGGGCCGGCCGTCCGACTCGACCCCTGCGGTCCCGGCTCCGGCTCCGCCGCCCCAGGCCGCCTGGCGCAGCCCGCTGCGGCGCCAGTGCCAGGGGCTGGATCGCCGCCTGCAACAGCGGCTCCAGGCCCAGCTGGCCAGCCTGCCCAGCCGCCGCAACACCGTTCGCATCGATCCGAGCAACTACGGCGAGCGCTTCCGCCAGGACGCCTTCGGCAACCCCCTCGATCCCACCCCCAGGCTGGTGGTGCTGCACGAGACCGTCTACGGGCTGGGCTCGGCGATCAACACCTTCCGCACCCCCCATGCCAACGACGACGACCAGGTGAGCTATCACATCCTGATCGGCGAGGACGGCCGCATCGTGCAGGCCGTCGACCCCGGGCAGCGGGCCTTCGGGGCGGGGTTTTCGGCCTTCAACGGCGCCTGGGTGGTGAGCAACCGGGCCCTGGCCGGTTCGGTCAACAACTTCGCCCTGCACCTGAGCCTGGAAACGCCCCTCGACGGCGAAGATGAGGGCCCCAGCCACAGCGGCTACAGCCCGGCCCAGTACGACGCCCTGGCGGTGGTGCTGGCGGACTGGATGGAGCGCTTTCCGATCTCGGCCACGGCAATCACGACGCACCGGCACGTCGACCTGGGGGGGGCGCGGGCGGATCCCCGCAGCTTCGACTGGACAGCTCTGCAGCGGCGCCTGGCCGCCCTCGGCAAGCTCTGCTGATCTGTCCCCGATCAGATCAGGGGCGAGAGCGGTTCGCGGCGCTGGCCGTAGATCACGCCGTGCAGTTCGGGGTCCTGCATGTACCGCAGGATGCGGGTCGGGTAATCGAGCTTGCCGTTGTGCAGGTAGGCCAGGGTGGCGACCGTCTTGGCGTGGCGGGGCAGCCGGCTCGCGTCGTGGGTGCGGGCCGGGCTCTGGTCAAGTTCCCGCAGGATGCGCTGCAGCTTGCCGGCCAGCAGGGTCACGTTGCGCTCCGGATCCAGCAGTTGCTCCCGGGCCGCCTGAAGTTCCTCAGGACCGGCATCGGGCCGCAGCAGGCCCTGCTTGACCATCTCGCTCAGTCCGAGCTGGGCTGGACCGTGGGTGCTGAACAGGCCGGAGTGGGCCGCGATCGGCAGGTCCTCGCCGGGCTTGGCGTGCTGCATCTCATCGAACAGGATCGCCGCCAGCAGCATCGGGTTGATGCCGGTGCGACGGCCCTCCCGCCGCACGAACGGCTGCAGATCCTCCAGTCGGCTGATGGTGTGGCTGCGCAGGGGCGTCAGCTGGTCCATGCCACTGGTGAACAGCTGGGCCAGGCGCGGCTGGGGGCCATGCACCCCGAAGCGGCGCTGCAGCTCCTGCAGTTCCCCCGGGCTGAAGCTGGCCGGGTTGGGCCGCTGCCCCTCATTGACCAGGCCGCCGGTGGCGTCAGCGGCGGAGCCCACCGAGAGGCTGGGGCCGCTGATCAGGGTTCCCGCACCAACGTGCGGCGCCTGGGTGGAGCCCAGCAGCGCGCTGGACGACACCAGCAGTCCGATCAGCAGGCGACGCCGCAGGCTGGCCAGGCTCGCAGAGGCTTTCCAGCGCTGGGTCGCGGCGGGGCGTCGCGGCACGGAAAGCGGTCTCACGAAGGAATGATTCAAGTTTACGGAGTTTTTTCATCGTCACCATTCACACCGGACGGTTGTGTGGCGGTCCACACAGTCCCAGGCCAGACCCGGTTTTTTGGCCGGAATGCAGCCTTCGCCGCTTTGCCCTGTGACCGATCACCGATAGCGTCGCCCTGCTTCGACTGCCACTGCCCGGGCCCATGACCTTTCTCACCGCCTCCGCCGGCGCCGGCCCCGAGGCCCTCTGGCGGCGGTTCTGCGGCCTGCTGTGGCACGATCCCGCCCTCGGCTTCTGGCTCGATCTCAGCCGCATGGTCCTCGATGCGGAGCGCCTGGAGGCCCTGCGCCCCCGCTTCGCCCGGGCCTTCGAGGCCATGGCGGCCCTGGAGGCCGGCGCGATCGCCAACCCGGATGAGGGGCGCCAGGTGGGCCACTACTGGCTGCGCAGCCCCGAGCTGGCGCCGGATGCCGCCGCCGGGGATCACATCCGCGCCGAGGTGGACCGGATCGAGGCCTTCGGCCGGGATGTGCAGGCGGGGGTGATCGCGCCGGGTCCCGGCAAGCGCTTCACCGACGTGCTGTGGATCGGCATCGGTGGATCGGGCCTGGGCCCGGTGCTGATGGTGCGGGCCCTGCAGGATCCGGGTTCCGGCCTGCCCTTCCACTTCTTCGACAACGTCGATCCCGACGGCATGCGCCGCACCCTGGCGGCCCTGGGCCAGCGGCTGCAGACCACCCTGGTGGTGGTGGTGAGCAAGTCGGGCGGCACGCCCGAGCCCCACATCGGCATGCTCCAGGCCAAGCGGGCCCTGGAGGCCCACGGCGGCAGCTGGGCCCGCCAGGCCGTGGCCGTGACCATGCTCGGCAGCCGCCTGGACCAGGAGGCCGAGGCCGGCGGCTGGCTGGCCCGTTTCGACATGTTCGACTGGGTGGGCGGCCGCACCAGCGTCACCAGCGCCGTGGGCCTGCTGCCCGGTGTGCTGATCGACGCCGACATGCGCGCCTTCCTGGCCGGGGCCGGTGCGATGGATGCCGCCACCCGCGTGGCGGAGCTGGAGGCCAATCCCGCGGCCCTGCTGGCGGCCGCCTGGTACGCCGCCGGTGAGGGCAAGGGCCGCCGCGACATGGTGGTGCTGCCCTACCGGGACCGGCTGGAGGTGTTCAGCCGCTACCTGCAGCAGCTGGTGATGGAGAGCCTGGGCAAGAAGCTTGACCGCGACGGCCAGGTGGTACACCAGGGTCTGGCGGTGTACGGCAACAAGGGCTCCACCGACCAGCACGCCTACGTGCAGCAGTTGCGCGATGGCGTCGACAACTTCTTCGTGACCTTCATCGAGGTGCTGGAAGATCCCGGTGACATCCCGCCGCTGGAGGGCGAGAACCCCGGCGATTTCCTCGACGGCTTCCTGCAGGGCACCCGCGCCGCCCTCACCGAGGAGGGCCGCCAGAACCTCACCATCACTCTGCAGCGCCTGGATGCCCACAGCCTGGGTGCCCTGATCGCCCTGTTCGAGCGGGCCGTGGGGCTCTACGGCGAGCTGGTGAACGTGAACGCCTACCACCAGCCCGGCGTGGAGGCCGGCAAGCTGGCCGCAGCGGCCCTGCTGGACCTGCAGGTGCGGCTTGAGGAACGGCTGGCGGACGACAGGGAGCACACCCTGGCGGGGCTGCAGGCGGACCTGGGGCTGGAGAGCCCCGAGCCCCTCTACTGGATCCTGCGCCACCTCTGCGCCAACCGTCGCCACATCAGCGCCCGCGGCGACTGGGGCAAGCCCGAGAGCCTGGTGTTCCTGCACGACTGAGGTCGTGGGGGACCCGATAGGGGTCCCCTCGCTCCAGGTGCTGCCTTCAGGGCACCAGGTTCACGAGCTTGCCGGGCACCACGATCACGCGGCTGGGGGCCTTGCCCTCCAGCCACTTGGCGGCGATGTCGCTCGCCAGGGCCAGCTGCTCCAGGGTGGCCTTGTCGGCGTCGGCGGGCACCTCCAGGCTGCCGCGCACCTTGCCCTTGATCTGGATCACCAGGGGCACGGTGCTGCGCACCAGGGCCGCCGCATCCGCCAGCGGCCAGGCCTGGCGGTGCACGCTGCTGCTGTCCAGCTGCTCCGTTTCACGGCGGCCGCCGAGCTTCAGCCACAGCTCCTCCGCCAGGTGGGGGGCAAACGGGGCCAGCAGGATCAGCAGGGTGCGCAGGGCCTCGCAGGCCAGGGCCGCCCGGCTGGCCTCCAGATGGGCCGCCATCGCATTGCTGAGTTTCATCAGCTCCGATACGGCGGTGTTGAACTGGTAGTCGCCGTCGAGGTCGTCGCTGATGGCACTGATGGCGGTGTGCACCGCCCGCCGCAGCTCCTGCTCCTCGCCCGAGGGGGCGCCGGATGCCAGGGCCTCGGCCACCGCCGCCGGCGTGCCGGCGCCATCCGCCAGGCTCAGGCCCCGCTCCGCGGCGCCATCCACCAGGCGCCAGATTCGCTGCAGGAAGCGGAACTGCCCCTCCACATCGGCGTCGTCCCACTCGAGATCCTTCTCGGGCGGCGCCTTGAACAGGATGAACATGCGGGCGGTGTCGGCGCCGTACTTGTCGATCACCACGGCTGGATCCACGCCGTTGTACTTCGACTTCGACATCTTCTCGTAGAACACCTCCAGCACCTCGCCCGTGACCGGATCCCGGGGGTCCGTGGGGTCGGCCACATCGGCGGGGGCGATGTATTTGCCGCTGTGGGGGTTCTTGTAGGTGATGCCCTGCACCATGCCCTGGGTGAGCAGCTTCTGGAAGGGCTCATCGAAGCCCAGCAGGCCGCGGTCGCGCAGCACCTTGGTGAAGAAGCGCGAGTAGAGCAGGTGCAGGATGGCGTGCTCGATGCCGCCCACGTACTGGTCCACCGGCAGCCAGGAATCCACCGCCTTGCGGCTGAAGGGCAGGGCCGTGTTGTGGGGGTCGCTGTAGCGCAGGTAGTACCAGCTGGAGCACATGAAGGTGTCCATGGTGTCGGTCTCGCGCCGCGCCGGCTGGCCGCAGCAGGGGCAGGCCACCTGCCACCAGCTCTCCAGCTGGGCCAGGGGGGAACCGCCCTTGCCGCTGAAGGCCACATCGCGGGGCAGCTCCACCGGCAGCTGCTCGTTCGGCACGGGCACCACGCCACAGCTGTCGCAGTGGATCACCGGAATCGGGCAGCCCCAGTAGCGCTGGCGGGAAATCAGCCAGTCGCGCAGGCGGAACTGCACCTTGGCGCGGCCCCAGCCCTGGCCCTCGGCGGCCTCGGCGATGGCGCGCTTGGCCTCGCCGCTGGCCAGGCCCGTGAAGGGGCCCGAGTGGATCAGCACGCCGGCCTCGGTCCAGGCGCCGCCCTCGAAGGCGTGCTCATCGCTGCCCTCCGGGATGATCACCTGCCGCACCGGCAGCTCGTACTGGCGGGCGAAGACAAAGTCGCGCTGGTCGTGGGCGGGCACGCCCATCACGGCGCCGGTGCCGTACTCGGCCAGCACGTAGTCGGCGATCCAGAGGGGAATCAGCTCGCCGTTGGCGGGGTTGCGCACCTGGGCGCCGATGGGCACGCCGCGCTTGGGCTTGTCGTCGGCCGTGCGCTCCTGCTCGCTCTGGCGGCTCACCAGATCGCAGAAGGCCTCCACGTGGATCGCCTGCTCAGGCGTGGTGAGCTTGGCCACCAGCGGGTGCTCGGGGGCCAGCACCACGTAGCTGGCGCCAAAGATGGTGTCGGGCCGGGTGGTGAACACCGTGATGGCTTCGGCCGTGTCGTTCCCCTCGGCATCGACCACCGGGAAGGTGAGCTCGGCGCCGGTGCTGCGGCCGATCCAGTTGGCCTGCATCGTGCGCACCCGCTCCGGCCAGCCCTCGAGCTTGGGCAGGTCGTCGAGCAGCTGGTCGGCGTAGGCGGTGATCTTCAGGAACCACTGGCGCAGCTTGCGCTTCTCCACCAGGGCGCCGGAGCGCCAGGAGCGGCCCTCGCTGTCCACCTGTTCATTGGCGAGCACCGTCTGGTCGATCGGGTCCCAGTTGACGGTGGCGTCCTTCTGGTAGGCCAGGCCCGCCTCCAGGAACTGCAGGAACAGCCACTGGGTCCAGCGGTAGTAGTCGGCGTGGCAGGTGGCCAGCTCCCGGTCCCAGTCGATCGAGAGGCCCAGCTGGTTGAGCTGCTCCCGCATCGAGGCGATGTTGCGGTCGGTCCAGGCGCCGGGGTCCACGCCCCGCTCGATGGCGGCGTTCTCCGCCGGCAGGCCGAAGGCATCCCAGCCCATCGGGTGCAGCACCCGCTTGCCCCGCAGCCGCGCCACCCGCGCCACCACATCGGTGATCACGTAGTTGCGCACATGGCCCATGTGCAGGTTCCCCGAGGGATAGGGGAACATCGAGAGGGCGTAGAAGGCGTCGTCGCCCGGCTGCAGCTCGGGGGTGGCGTGCAGGCCCTGCTCCTGCCACTGCTGCTGCCAGGCGGCCTCGATGGCCTGGGGTTGGTAGCGGCTGCTCTCGCTCACGACAGGCCCGGACACTGGCCTGTGATGGTGCCACAGCCGCCCGAATGGCCCCGGCTGGCGGCCGCTCTGGGCGCCGTCAGGCCAGCATCCGGATCACGGCCACGGCCGTGCGATTGATCAGGATCGGCTGCTTCTCGTAGTCGGGCTGCAGGGCCAGGAACTCCGCGTCGACCCAGCGCAGGATGCCGTCCAGCTTGGTGCCGTCGCTCAGCTGCACGTTGACGGGGTTCTTGCTGCGCACCCAGGCCTGCAGGGTGCGCACGCCGGGCTGGGAGGCATCAAAGGTGGCCCCGGTGCGGCTCTCGAAGAGGTTCCCCATAGGATCGATGATCGACCTTGCGGCCGCGTCGCGTGCTCCAGTTCAGCAAATATCAAGGATTAGGCAACGACTTTCTGCTGCTGGATGGTCGGGTGCTCGACGGCGGCGCCGTTCCGGAGCCGGACTTCGTGTTCGGGCTGACGCCCGAGTGGATCGCGCGGCTGTGTGATCGGCGCTTCGGCGTCGGCGGCGACGGGGTGATCCTGGCCCTGCCCCCCAACGCCGGCGGTGAGCTGCGCATGCGCATCTTCAACGCCGACGGCACCGAGCCGGAGATGTGCGGCAACGGCATCCGCTGCCTGGCCCGCTTCCTGGCCGACCGTGACGGCGACGGACCCGGCCGCACCTGGCAGATCGACACCCTGGCGGGCCGGATCGTGCCCGAGCTGCTACCGGATGGCACCATCCGCGTCGACATGGGCGCCCCCTTCCTGGAGCCGGCCCAGGTGCCCACCACCCTGGAGGTGGGGCCCGACGGCCTGCCCCAGGGCGAGCTGGTGGTGGATGGGGAGGCCTTCGCCGTGGCGGCCGCCGGCATGGGCAACCCCCACGTGGTGATCCCGGTGGATGCGGTCGACGAGATCGACCTGGAGCGCTTCGGCGCCGGCTTCGAGGTGCACCCGGCCTTCCCGGCCAAGACCAACGTCCACTTCGTGCAGGTGCTCGCCCCAGACCACCTGGTGATGCGGGTGTGGGAGCGGGGCGCCGGCCCCACCCTGGCCTGCGGCACGGGCGCCTGCGCCACCCTGGTGGCCTGCCACCGGCTGGGGCTGAGCGCGAACCGGGCCCGGCTCGATCTGCCGGGCGGCCCCCTGCAGATCCACTGGGATCCCGACAGCGGCAAGGTCTTTATGGATGGCCCGGCCGAGCACGTGTTCGACGGGGTGGTGCCTGATCCCGCCGTGGTGGCCGCCGCCCGGCGCGAGGCCGCCGAACGCCCGCGCCCGGGCACTGCCGCAGCCCCCTCGGCGGCCCCCAGCGCCGCGGCCCCCGTCGCCACCGGTTCCGCTGCTCCGGCCCCCAGCGCGCCCACCGCCAGCGCCGCCCCGGCGATCGACTGCGCCACGGTCTGCACCAACGGCTGCATCCGCCCCGACGACTGCCCCAGCGCCGAGGCCCGCGCCCGCGTGGAGGCCCTGCTCAGCGGCACCTCCCTCGACGACCTGGTGGCCCTCGCCGCCAACTCCCTCGAATCGCGCACCCGCGCCCGTTTCGAGCGGGAGGGGGGCCTGGGGGGCTGAACCGATGACCTACACCCCGCCGATCTACCTCGATTCCTGCGCCACCACCCCGCCGGCGCCGGAGGTGCTGGAGGCCATGGCCGCCGTGGACGCCGAGGCCTGGGCCAATCCCAGCAGCCTGCACGGCTTCGGCCTGGCGGCGGCGGAACGGCTGGAGCGCTCCCGCCAGCGCATCGCCGAGATCCTGGGCTGCGGCAGCAACCAGGTGATCATCACCTCGGGGGGCACCGAGTCGATCCACATGGCCCTGCTGGGGGCCGCCGCCGATGGCCCGCCGGGCCGGCTGCTGATCTCGGCCGTGGAACACCCCGCCACCGTGGCCGCCGCCGGCCAGCTGGCCCAGCGGGGCTGGCAGGTGGAGAAACTGCCGGTGGATCACCTGGGGGTGGTGGATCTCGACGCCCTCGATCGCTTGTTGGCGCCGCCCACGCGGCTGGTGTCGCTGATCTGGGGCCAGAGCGAGGTGGGCACCATCCAGCCGATCCAGGAGATAGGGCGGCGCTGCCGGGAGGCCGGCGTGTTGCTGCACGTGGATGCGGTGCAGGTGGTGGGCCACCTGCCGGTGGCCTTCGATGCCCTGCCGATCGACCTGCTCAGCTTCGCCTCCCACAAGCTGCAGGGCCCCCGCGGCGTCGGGGCCCTGCTGGTGCGCCCCGACCTGTCCCTCAAGCCCTTCATCGGCGGTGGCGGCCAGGAGGCGGGCCGGCGCGGCGGCACCGAGCCCGTGGCCCTGGTGGCTGGCCTGGCCCGGGCCCTCGATCTTTGCGATGCCCGGCTGCGGGCCCACGGCGGCCGCGATCCCATCGCCGATCTGCGCAACGACCTGCTGCAGCGGCTGCTGCAGCTGCCGGCCGTGCGGCTCAGCGGTCCCGATCCCTTCGATCCCCAGGGCCCCGAGCGGCTGCCCCACCACATCAGCCTGCTGATGGCCAGCCCCAGCGGCCGGCCCATCTCCGGCCGCCGCCTGGTGCAGACGATCTGGCAGCAGGGCTACGCGGTGAGCAGCGGCTCGGCCTGCAGCAGTGGCCGGGGCGCCAACCCCTGGGGCCTGGCCCCCAGCCCGATCCTGCAGGCCATGGGCTATTCCGACGGCGAGGCCGCCAGCGGCCTGCGCCTCAGCCTCGGCCCCTGGCTGACGGCCGCGGACCTGGAGGGGGTGCCTGGGGCGGTGGAGCGGGGCCGGCTGCGGGTGATCGCCGGCGAGCCGGTGGGCTGAGCCGGGGCTGGACCCGGCGCCGGCCCTCCTGGGTAGGGTCGCGCCAACTGTGCTGGTTCGATGCTCCCCGCTGATCTGCGCGCGGCCGAGGCCGAGGCCCTCGAGGCGCTGGCCGCCGCCCTGGTGGCCGAGCCCAAGGGCCTCTGGACCGCTGAATTCCGCTTCGAGGGGCTGCGGCTGATGCCCGTGGCCCTGCGCTTCGGCGCCGCGCTCTCGCCGCGCTTCCCCAACCTGCGGCTGCTGTTCCCCGATGCGGGGGCCACGGCCCTGGCCAAGCGCGATGCGCCGGAGCAGGCCAGCCAGCTGGCCAGCCTGCGGGACCTGATGCGCCTGCAGCAGGCCGACGGCGGCAGCGAGGGCGTCCTGATCCTGGTGGCCCCCTCCCCGGCGGACTACGAGGAGGTGGAGGCGGTCTGCTCCCAGCACCGCGGGCCGGTGGTGCTGCTCAACGGCAGCCTGGAGGACGCCGCCGTGGGCATCGGCAGCGTGGCCCGCGAGCGGCGCAAGGGCTTTCTCTCCGGCTGGCAGGCGGCCTATGCCCTGATCCCCACGGCCGAGGGGGCCCTGCGCCGGGCCTTCCCCGGCCCCTGGGAGCTCTACCGCCGCGACCCGGACGGCCATCGCTTCGCCGCCAGCTTCGAGGCCAGGCCCGATGCCGAGCAGCAGGCCGAGGCCCTGGGCGGCGCCGGCGGCGTCGGTCGCGGCCTGGCGGCGGTGGATCGCTTCATCGAGGGCCTGCGTAACTGAGCCGGGGCGCGGCCGGCCCGCCGGCCCTTGTGGGACCCGGCGGCCCTCCGTACAGTTCGGCATCTTCCGATGCGCCATGGCTGCTGCCGATTCCTCCCCCCGCCAACGCCGGATCGGCCTGGTGGATGCGGGAGCCGCCCTGGCGGTGCTGCTGGCCGCCGCCGGCGTGATCTGGAGCCCCAAGCTCACCGGCGCCATTGCCAAGGCCACCGGTGGCCTGCGCCCCGTGACGGTGCTGGTGGATGTGCGGGGGATCCCCGCGGCCGATCCGGCGGCGCTGATCGCCTCGGCCCGCCAGGACGGCAAGCTCAAGATCGTGATCCGCAACCAGCCCCACGGCAGTGTGGGCGTCAAGGAGGTGATCGCCCTGCCGCGGCGCATCTCCACCCTCACCCCCGACGGCAAGGTGGTGAGCGCCGCCGATCCCAACCAGGCCACCTTCAGCACCCTGGATGCCCGCTTCGTGCTCGAGGGCGAGGGACAGAAGACCGCCGAGGGGGTGGTGTTCGGCAACCAGGCCATCAAGGTGGGCGCTCCCATCGAGCTGGAGGGCAGCGCCTTCCGGGTCGGCGGCTCGGTCACCGGCCTGAAGCTGGAGTCCTGAGATGGCACACCGTGATGCGCCAAGCCCCGATGGGCCTTGCTCCAGCCGCCGGCTCCGGGTCCGGTCCGGGGTCTTGAACCGCTCGGCCCTCAGCCGTGGCACAGCCGCAGGCCTGGGCCTCGGCCTGGCGCTGACGGGCCTGACGGCTCCGCCGCTGCGGGCCCAGAGCCTCACCGCCACCACCTCCTTCCCGGCGGCGCCCCCACCGATCGGCCTGCCCCGGCTGCAGAGCCAGGTCAGCTGCCCGGCCCTGCAGCAGCGCCTGGCGGCCGTGGTGGGTGGCGAGGCGGCGGCCTGGAGCGTGTCGGTGGCCGACCCCAGCGGCCGGCTGCTGGCCGACATCAACGGCCGGCGTCCCCGCATCCCGGCCTCCAACCAGAAGCTGATCAGCACCGCCATCGCCCTGGACCGCTTGGGCCCCGACTACCGGCTGACCACGCGCCTGTGGCGCCTGGCGGACGGCAGCCTGCGCATCACCGGCGAGGGCGACCCCGACCTGGGCTTGACCCAGTTGCGCCGCTTCGCCAAGCTCGCCCTGGGCAGCGGTGGCGGGCCCGGAGAACCGGCGGCGGCTCCGGTGCGGATCCAGCTGGTGGAGGAGCCCAGCCAGCGCTGGTGGCCCAGCGACTGGCACTGGGGGGATCGGGCCGAGGCCTATGGCGCCCCGATCACCCGCCTGGCCCTCACCAGCAACGCCATCGACATGGCGGTGCCCAATCCCCCGGACCGGCTGCAGCGGCTGCTGGGACAGGAGATCCGGCGCCAGGGGGGCCAGGTGGCCTTCAGCGTGGTGCCCTCCAGTGCCCCCGGTGCGATCGACGGCAGCAACGCCACCCTCCTCTACGAGGAGCCCTCGGTGGGGATGCACGGGCTGCTGAGCCTGGCCAACACCGAGAGCCACAACTTCACCGCCGAGGTGCTGCTGCGGCAGGCCAGCACCAGCTGGGACCTGGCCCAGGCCCGCGGCGCTGCCATGCAGTGGCTGGCCGCCCAGGGGCTGCCGATGGAGGGGGTCGTGGTGGTCGACGGCAGTGGCCTCTCGCGCAGCAATCGCCTCACCAGCCGGCTGCTGGCGGCCCTGCTGCTGCGCATGGCGCAGCACCCCTATGCCGCCAACTACCAGGCCTCAATGGCCGTCGCCGGCCAGCGCGGCACCCTGCGCAACCTCTACCGGGGCACCAGCCTGGACGGCCGCTTCCGCGGCAAGACGGGCACCATCTCAGGGGTGCGCTCCATCAGTGGCGTGCTCGACACCCCGGAGGGACCCCGCTACGTGAGCGCCATCGCCAACGGTGGTTCGGCACCCAACACCACAATCGGTCGGATCCTCCGGGAGAGCCAGGTGCCGGGCCTCTGCCCGGCGATCTGAGTTTCGCTGGCTCTGAGGCCCTCCCCGTTGGGGAGGACCCTCAGTTGCGGCCGGCGGCCTGGCGCAGCCGCTCGGCGGCGCGGCGGGCCCGGCTGATGGGCACGGCTGCCGAGCTGGTCTCCGGCGCGGTGGCCTGGCCGGCCAGGCTGGTGGGATCCACGCTCTGGAGCTTCACCAGCTCGCGGCGGCCCGCCATCACCACCTTGCCCATGTCCTGCAGGCGGCCCTCCAGTTCGCCCAGCACCTGCTCGGCGTAGCGGTTGGCGCCCTCCTGGATCGAGGCCGATTCCTGGCGGCTGCGGCTGATCAGGGCCTCGCACTGCTGTTGGGTCTGCTGGCGGAACTGCAGGGCATCGGCGTGGACCCGCTCGGCCTCGGCCTGGCTGGTCTGCTGCAGGCGCACGGCCTCCTGACGGATCTGCTCCAGCTCGGCCAGGCTCTGCTGGCGGTTGCGCTCGTGCTGCTCCACCAGCTGACGCTTGAGCTCGGTGGCCTCGGCGTCGAGCTGCTGGCGGCGCTGCAGGGCCTCCTGCTCCAGCTGCTGGCGGCGCAGGCCGAACTGCTGCTCCATCTGGGCCAGGCGCGCCTGGTGTTCCTGCTCGGCCTGGGCCACCTGCTGGCGGGTCTGGAGCAGCAGCTGCTCGCACTGCTGGCGGGCCTGCTCCCGCAGCTCCGCCACCTGGCGCTCGGCCTCCTGCCGGATCGCCTGGGCGCTGATCAGCTGCTCGCGCTGCTGGCGGGCCTGGTTGACGATCTCCTCGGCCTTCTGGCGGGCCTGGCCGATGAACTCCTCCTTCTGGCGCAGCAGCTCCTCGGCCTGGGAGAGCTGGGGCGGCAGGGCCTCGCGCACGGCGTCCATCGCCTCGATGGCGTCCTGCTCGTTCACCAGGCGGCCGCCGCTGAAGGGAACCCGCGTACCGTCCAGGACGATTTCCTCCAGCTGGTCCAGCTGATCGAGCACGGAGCTGAGTTGCGCCTCGGACATCACCGCTGTTCGGGAGATGCCCGATTAAAGAACGCGGCCAGATCCTGCGCCACTCCTTGGGGCACCATGTGACCCACCGGACCGCCGAAGCGGGCCACCTCCTTCACCACCGAGCTGCTCAGGAAGCTGTGGGCCGTGGCCGTGGCCATGAACAGCGTTTCCAGACCTGGGGCCAGGCTCTTGTTGGTGTGGGCGATCTGCAGCTCGAATTCGAAGTCGCTCATGGCGCGCAGGCCCCGCAGGATCACGCCGGCGCCGCAGGCCTGGGCGAAGGCCACGGTGAGGCCGTCGAAGCTGGTCACCTCCACCTGGGGCAGGTGGGCCGTGGCCGTGCGGATCTGATCCAGGCGCCGCTCCACCGGGAAGGTGGGGTTCTTGCTGGGGTTCTGCAGCACCGCCACCACCAGGCCGTCGAACAGGCGGGCGGCCCGCTCGATCAGGTCCAGGTGGCCCAGGGTGAGGGGATCGAAGCTGCCGGGGTAGAGGGCCTTCATGGGCGGTGGGCGCAGGCCCCTTTCTAGAGTCAGGCCGGAAGCCCGATGCAGCGCGAGGACCCATGGCCAGCCTGAATGCCGACGCCAAGAAGACCCTGCTGCGCAAGATCCCCCACGGCGTGTTCATCTGCGGCGTGGCCGAGGGCGAGGAGGTGAACGGCTTCACCGCCAGCTGGGTGACCCAGGGCTCCTTTGAGCCACCCCTGGTGGTGATGGCGGTGCGGGCGGACTCCACCAGCAACGGCATCATCCAGCGCACCGGCAAGTTTTCCCTCAACGTGCTCGCCGCCGACCAGAAGGACCTGGCGGCCGTGTTCTTCAAGCCCCAGAAGGGCATCGGCGGCCGCTTCGACGCCGCCCCCTTCCAGCTGGGCGAGCTGGGCCTGCCCGTGCTCGACGACGCCCTCGGCGCGGTGGAGTGCGAGCTGGTGGGCCAGGTGGCCGCCGGCGACCACACGGTGTTCGTGGGCCAGGTCATGACCGCCGTGCTGCACCGCGACGGTGCCGCCCTGGAGCTCTCCGCCACCGGCTGGCAGTACGGCGGCTGAGGCCGGCCCCGCCGCCATGGCCGCCCCGGCCCCCACGCCCTTGAGCCTGCCCGAACCCGCCGGCGCCGCCGCCCGGCCCCTGCTGCAGCAACCCGAGCGCCTCAGGGCCCGGCTCCGGCAGGTGCCGCCGGAGCCGGGCTGCTACCTGATGCGCGACGCCGACGACCGCATCCTCTACATCGGCAAGGCCAAGGTGCTGCGCAACCGGGTGCGCAGCTACTTCCAGGGCGGCCCGAAGCACAGCCCGCGCATCACCCTGATGGTGCGGCAGGTGTGCGAGATCGAGTTCATCGTCACCGACAGCGAGGCCGAGGCCCTGGCGCTGGAGTCGAACCTGATCAAGCACCACCAGCCGCACTTCAACGTGCTGCTCAAGGACGACAAGAAATACCCCTACCTCTGCATCACCTGGAGCGAGGCCTACCCGCGCATCTTCATCACGCGCCAGCGCCGCTTCCGCTCGCCCCTGGATCGCTTCTACGGCCCCTACGTGGACGTGGGCCTGCTGCGGCGCACCCTGGCCCTAGTCAAGCGGGTGTTTCCACTGCGGCAGCGGCCCCAGCCCCTCCACAAGGACCGCACCTGCCTCAACTACGCCATCGGCCGCTGTCCGGGGGTGTGCCAGCAGAAGATCAGCTCGGACGACTACCACCGCACCCTGCGCCAGGTGGCGATGGTGTTCCAGGGCCGCAACGAAGAGCTGGTGGAGCTGCTGCAGCTCCAGATGGAGAAGTACGCCGAGCGGCTGGAATTCGAGGCGGCCGGCCGGGTGCGCGATCAGCTCCAGGGCCTGGACACCCTGACGGCGGACCAGAAGATGAGCGTGGGGGACAGCTCCGTGAGCCGCGATGTGCTGGCCCTCGCGGCCGACGGGCGGGTGGCGGCGGTGCAGCTGTTCCAGATGCGGGCCGGCAAGCTGGTGGGGCGGCTCGGCTACACGGCCGATGCGGCTGGCCTGCCCCCAGCGGAGCAGGGCGCCGGCGGCGATCTACCCCCCGACCCCGAGCGGCAGCGGGCCCTGGGCCTGATCCTGCAGCGCGTGGTGGAGGAGCACTACAGCCAGGTGGAGCCGGTGGAGATCCCGCCGGAGTTGCTGCTGCAGCACCCCCTGCCCCAGCAGGCCCTGATCGAGGAGTGGCTCACGGAGCGGCGGGGCCGCAGGGTGAAGCTGGCGGTGCCCCAGCGCCAGCAGAAGGCCGAGCTGATCGAGCTGGTGGAGCGCAACGCCGCCTACGAGCTGGAGCGGGCCCAGCGCACGGCCGAGCAGCACCAGCTGTCCACCGAAGATCTCGCCCAGCTGCTGGAGCTACCCAGCCCGCCGCGCCGCATCGAGGGCTACGACATCAGCCACATCCAGGGCAGCGACGCCGTGGCCTCCCAGGTGGTGTTCCTCGACGGGCTGCCGGCCAAGCAGCACTACCGCAAGTACAAGATCCAGAGCAGCTCGATCCAGGCTGGCCACTCCGACGACTTCATGGCCATGGCGGAGATCATGCGGCGGCGGTTCCGGCGCTGGAGCCAGGCCAAGGCGGAGGGGGCGGACCTGCGGGAGCTGCGGCGGGCGGCGGGCAGCGCCCTGCACACCGGCGGCCTCAACGACTGGCCCGACGTGGTGATGATCGACGGCGGCAAGGGTCAGCTCTCGGCCGTGATGGAGGCCCTGCGGGAGCTCAACCTCGACGAGGACCTGGTGGTTTGCTCCCTGGCCAAGCAGCGGGAGGAGGTGTTCCTGCCCGGCGCCAAGCAGCCCCTGGACACCGACCCCGACCAGCTGGGGGTGCAGCTGCTGCGGCGCCTGCGGGATGAGGCCCACCGCTTCGCCGTGAGCTTCCACCGCCAGCAGCGGGGTGAGCGGATGAAGCGCTCGCGGCTCTCCGAGATCCCCGGGCTGGGACCCAAGCGGATCAAGGAGCTGCTGGCCCATTTCCGCTCGATCGATGCCATCCAGCTGGCCAGCCCCGAGACCCTGGCGGCCGCGCCGGGTCTGGGGCCGGCCCTGGCCCGCCAGGTGTGGGAGTACTTCCACCCCGAGGGCTTCGGCGAACCCCAGGCCCCGGAGCCCCCTGGCGAGGCCCCCGCCGGTGAGGATGGGAGGGTGGCGGAACGCCCCCTGGAGATGGCCGGTTGAACGCGCACGTGCAAGACCGGTGGTTCCCAGGGCTGACACCCCGCCTTGAGGCGCACTGGAGCGCTCTCCTGCGTGGCCTGGCCCTGCCCCTGCTGCTGCTGGTGACGCTCCTGGCGCCCCTGGCCCTGCCGATGGCTGCCCAGGCGGCCCCCGGCATCTGCATGGGGCCGGTGTGTGGCGATGAGATCACCCGCAGCGCCAAGCACCACTTCCAGCTGCGCATGAAGGTGGGCGACCAGCAGGGCCACCGCGAGCGGCTCACGGTGGATTGCCGCGACGGGCACCTCAGCCCGGCGGCGGGTCCGGTGGAGCGGGGCTATGTGGCGGCCGTGGCCCGCCGGGCCTGCCGGCTGGCCGGGGAGGCCCCGGCGTGACAGGGCGATCCCGTCGCCGTCACCCTGAGCTTCTCCCGGTGAGCGGCCGATGACCCTCGGGATCT
Source organism: Vulcanococcus limneticus LL (assembly GCF_943369875.1). Lineage (GTDB taxonomy): Bacteria > Cyanobacteriota > Cyanobacteriia > PCC-6307 > Cyanobiaceae > Vulcanococcus > Vulcanococcus limneticus_A. The sequence goes on along the minus strand of NZ_CALROT020000009.1, from coordinate 52,961 downwards.
GGGTGCTGGGCGACCAGCTCCACGCCCACCAGGCGGCCCTGGCCAGCTCGGCCCCGGGCGAGGCGCGGGTGCTGCTGGTGGAGAGCGGCTCGGTGCTGGCGCGGCGGGCCTACCACCGCCAGAAGCTGGTGCTGGTTTGGAGCGCCATGCGCCACTTCGCCGGCGAGCTGCAGGCCGAAGGCTGGGCCGTCGATCACGCCGAAGCGGAGAGCTTCGCTGATGCGGTGCGCGCCTGGATCGCCGCCCATGGCATCACCGAACTGCGGCTGATGGAGCCCGCCGACCGGGAGTTCCGTCGGGCGATTGACGCCCTGGAGCTCCCCGTGCAGCTGGTGTGGCTGCCCTCGAACGCCTTCCTCTGGAGCCGGGAGGACTTCGCCGCCTGGGCCGGGCGCTACAAGCAACTACGGCTGGAGCTGTTCTACCGGGAGGGCCGGCGCCGCTTCGGGGTGTTGATGGAGGGGGAGGGCAAGGCGACCCAGCCCCTGGGGGGCCAGTGGAACTACGACGCCGAGAACCGCAAGGCGCCGCCCAAGGGGCTGCAGGGGCCCGAGCCGCTGCGCTTCGAGCCCGATGCCATCACCCGCTCCGTGATCGCCAAGGTGCGGCGCCTCGACGGCGAGCGCGCCGCCGCTGGCCTCGATCCGCTGCCCGGCGACCTGGAGCCCTTCGGCTGGGCGGTGACGCGCCCCCAGGCCCTGACGGTGCTGGAGCACTTCATCGTCACCCGCCTGGCGGGCTTCGGCCCCTACCAGGACGCGATGGTGAGCGGCCAGCCCACCCTCTGGCATGCCCTGCTCTCCCCCTACCTCAACCTGGGCCTGTTGCAGCCGCTGGAGGTGATCCGGCGCCTGGAGATAGCGGGGCTGGGGCAGGGCGTCCCCCTGGCCAGTCTGGAGGGGGTGATCCGCCAGATCCTGGGCTGGCGGGAATACACCCACGGCCTCTACCACTGGTTCGGGGCCGACTACCCCAGCCGCAACCACTTCGGCCACACCGCCCCGCTGCCGGCCTGGTTCGACCAGCTGGGGGGCAGCGGCATGGCCTGCCTCGACACCGTGCTCGGGGAGCTCAGGGTGAGCGGCTACGCCCACCACATCCAGCGGCTGATGGTGCTGGCCAACTACGGCCTGATCGCCGGCCTGGATCCGGCGGCCCTCACCGCCTGGTTCCACCGGATGTTCATCGACGGCTTCGACTGGGTGATGCAGACCAACGTGCTGGGCATGGGCGTGTTCGCCGATGGCGGCCTGCTGGCCAGCAAGCCCTACGCCGCCAGTGGGAACTACATCAACCGGATGGGCACCTACTGCAAGGGCTGCCGCTACGACCCCAAGCAGCGCCAGGGCGAGGCCGCCTGCCCGTTCAACGCCCTCTACTGGGATTTCCTGGCCCGCCAGCGGCCGCTGCTGGCGCCCAATCCGCGCATGGCCCTGGTGATTGCGCAGCTCGATCGGCTCGATCCGGCGCAGCTGCAGGCCATCCGTCAGACCGCCACACACCACCGCCAGGAGGGGGCCGCCGGCGTCGCTTGACACGGGAGCGGAAGTCCCGGATTGTGAGCCTCCTTCCACCAGATGTCGGCCTGATGCCCCTCGGTCACCCCACCCGTAGTGCCGATCCCGCCGCGACCACCGGCCTGGATGTGGAGCTGCCGCGGGAGCTGGCCGCTGCCGTGGACTCCTACCTGCAGGCTCGCCCCGGCCTGGATGCCAACCGCCTGCTGCAGAGCGCCCTGGCCCAGTTCCTGGTGCAGCAGGGCGGTGCCCGTCCCGAGGTGCGGGAGCTCTACCTTGATGGCCTGTTCGGCCCCACCCGTTGATGACCCTGGCGGCGCTCCCCCCCGAGGCCTACCTCTGGTTCAAGACGCTCCACATCGTGGGCGTGGTGGTGTGGTTCGCCGGGCTCTTCTACCTGGTGCGGCTGTTCATCTACCACCGGGAGGCCGAGGAGCTGGAGCCCGGCCTGCGGCAGGCCTTCCAGGCCCAGTACGCCCTGATGGAGCGGCGCCTGGCCAACATCATCACCACCCCGGGCCTGATCGTGACGGTGGCCATGGCCGCCGGGCTGCTGATCGCCCAGCCGTCCTGGCTGCAGCAGGGCTGGATGCACGCCAAGCTCGGCTTCGTGGCGGCCCTGCTGGCCTACCACGTCTTCTGTTACCGGCTGATGGGCCAGCTGCAGGCGGGCACCTGCGCCTGGAGCCCCAAGCAGCTGCGGGCCCTCAATGAGCTGCCCACCCTGCTGCTGGTGATCGTCGTGATGCTGGTGGTGTTCAAGGCCCAGTTCCCCACGGGCGCGGCCACCTGGTTCATCGTGGGGCTCGTGGTGTTCATGGCCGCCTCGATCCAGTTCTATGCCCGCTGGCGGCGGCTCCGCGCCGAACGGGAGGCCGCCGGCGGAGCGGCCTGAGGTGGGCGTGAGCGGGCCCGCCGTCCACCCGCATCCCCTGGCGGCGGTGCTGGCGGGGGTCCATGCGGGCAGCTGCCCCGGCGAGCTCAACTTCCACTGCCACACCCTCTGCAGCGACGGCAGCCTGGTCCCCGAGCGGCTGGGGGAGCAGGCCGTGGCCCTCGGCCTGCGCCACCTGGCCGTGACCGACCACCACAGCACGGCCGCCCTGGCGCCCCTGCGGCGCTGGCTGGCCGCCGAGGCCGAGCGGGGGGAGGCGGTGCCCACGCTCTGGAGCGGCATGGAGATCAGCTGCCTGCTGGAGGGCTGCCTGGTGCACGTGCTCGCCCTCGGCTTTGACGAGACCGGCAGCGAGGCCAGCGCTGCCCTGGCCCCCTACCGCCAGGGCAGCGCGCCGGTGGGGGAGGCCCTGCGGGCCGGGGAGGTGGTGCGGCGCATCCACGGCGCCGGTGGCCTGGCGCTGCTGGCCCACCCCGCCCGCTACCGCCTGCCCTTCGCCCGCCTGATCAACGCGGCGGCCGAGCTGGGCCTGGATGGCGGTGAGGCCTGGTACGACTACGCCATGCAGCCCCGCTGGCAGCCCACGCCGCTGGTGTGCGAGTCGATCGCCGCGCAGCTGGAGGGCCTTGGGCTTCTGCGAAGTTGCGGTACGGATACCCACGGTCTGGAGCTCCACGGCCGCTAGGGTTCCAGGAGCTTTTCCGCACCCCGCCGATGGGCCTGTTTGATCGCCTGCTGGGTTCCAAGAAGTCCATCACCAGCGGCAATGCCGCTCCCCAGCCCCCGAAGAAGGAGGAGTCCTTCTTCCTCGATCCCGACGCGGCCAAGAGCGTGGGCGATCTGGCCTTCATGCGCCGCTCCAACACCATCCGCCACACCTTCCCCGGCACCGCCAGCAGCCCCGGCATGAAGGAGCTGGTGGATGAGGTGGCCTCCATGGAGGCCCAGGCCAAGATGCGCAGCCCCGGTCTGCCCGGTGCCGAGACGGTCGAAGCCGAGATCAACCTCACCGGTGGCGTGCCCAAGCCCGTCAAGAAGACCTTCGCCGAACGACTCAGCAGCGCTGAACTGGGCGAGCGCATGAAGGGGTCGGCCGTGGCGGTGAACGCTCCCGGTGGTCCGGCCGCGATCAAGCAGGAGAAGGATCAGGCCAGCGCCCAGGCCCAGCCCCAGATCACCCAGCAGTCCGCCAAGCCCGGCTCCACCGACGCCTTCAAGGCCTGGGCCAAGGACATCACCAGCTGAGGGTCAGGGGCCTGCCGCCCCCTCCACCAACGCCTCGGCCTCCAGTACCCGCTCCCGCAGCCGCTCCAGTTGGGACGGCGTCGCGGAGGCCCAGAGGCCGCGGTTGTGGGCCTCCAGCAGGCGTTCGGCCATGTCCCGCAGGGCCCAGGGGTTGCAGCGCCGCAGGAACTCCAGTACGGCGGGATCCCCCAGCCACTGGTCGCTGAGGGCGCCGTAGCTCCAGTCCGGCACGCGGCCGCTGCTGGCGTCGTAGGCGAACAGGTAGTCGAGGCTGGCGGCCATCTCGAAGCCGCCCTTGTAGCCGTGGCGCTGCATCGCCCCGATCCAGCGGGGGTTGAGCAGGCGCGAGCGGATCACCTTGTCGAACTCCCGCTCGATCCGGTGCAGCCGGGGCCGCTGGGAGCGGGAGTGGTCGCCGAACCAGAGGGCCGGGGCCGTGCCCCGCACCGCCTCGGTGGCCGCGCTCAGCCCCCCCTGGAACTGGTAGTAGTCGTCGGAGTCGAGCAGGTCGTGCTCGCGGTTGTCCTGGTTGTGCAGCACCACCTGCACCTCCCGCAGCCGCTGCTCCAGGCCCGGGCGGTCGGCCACCCCCTCGCAGCGCTGGTCCGCCGTGGGGCTGTCGTAGCGCCAGCCGCTCCAGTTCAGGAAGGCCTCGCCCAGGTCGCGGCGCTGCTCCCACTGGCCGCTGTCGATCAGCCCCTGCAGGCCAGCCCCGTAGGCCCCGGGCGCCGAGCCATACACCCGGCCGGCGTGGCCGTCCCGGCGGGCGGCGGCGGCCAGGGGGTTGTCCGCCTCGGGTTCCGGCTGGGCGGCCACCAGGGCCGTGGCCCGGTTCACCCAGCTCACCAGCTGGGGGAAGGCATCGCGGAACAGGCCTGAGATGCGCAGGGTCACATCCACCCGCGGCCGGCCCAGGTCCGCCAGCGGGATCAGCTCCAGATCCACCAGGCGGCGCGTGGGGCCGTCCCACACCGGACGCACGCCCATCAGGGCCAGGGCCTGGGCGATGTCCTCGCCGCCGTTGCGCATGGTGGCCGTGCCCCACACCGAGAGGGCCAGGCGGCGCAGGGGCTCGCCCTCCTCCTGGAGGTGCAGCTCCAGCAGCAGCTCGGCGCTGCGGCGTCCCAGGTCCCAGGCGGCTTCGCTGGGCAGGCCCCGCAGGTCCACGCTGTAGAAGTTTCGGCCCGTGGGCAGCAGGTCCGGGCGGCCGCGGGTGGGGGCGCCGGAGGGGCCGGCGGCGATGCGGCCCCCGGCCACCGCCGTCAGGAAGGCCTGGCGCTCGGCCTCGCCGCAGCGCAGCAGATCCGGCACCAGCCGGCGCCGCAGGCGCTCGAGGACGGCGGCCGTCGCGGCGCCGGGGGGCTGGGCATCTGGCCAGGGACTCGCTCCAGGCTCCAGCAGCGCCACCATCAGCTCCAGGGCCCGCTCCTCCAGCCAGGCGATGCCGTCGCCCATATGGCGGGCCGCCCCACAGCCCAGCTCCGCCAGGCGCTGGCGATCGGTGGTGACCAGGGGGTTCTCCTCGGCCTCGGCCCAGGGGTCGAAGCCCAGGTCCAGGTCGGCCGCCAGGGCCTGGGTGAGGCCGGCCCCCTCCGCCAGAGGCGGACGGGCCAGGCAGAGCAGCAGCTCCGCCAGGGCGCCCGGTTCAGGGAGCTGGCCAAAGGTGTGCAGCCCGGTGCGGATCTGGGCCTCCTTGAGCTCACACAGATAGCCATCGGCCGCCTCCAGCCGCGCCTCGCCGTCCTGTCGAACTGTCGCCCCGGGCCCGGCGTCATCGCCCGTCTCTGGGCCGCCGCCGCCGCTCCCCATGGGCAGCTCCAGCTCCGCGAGGCGCGTCAGCACCTGCTCCCGCAGGATCCCGGCCCGCTCGCTGCCCAGCTGGGTCGCCTCCCAGTACTCGTCGATCAGGGCCTCCAGCTGACGCAGGTCGCCGTGCAGGCCGGCGCGGCCCAGGGGCGGCGTTAGGTGATCGAGGATCACCGCCTGGGCGCGGCGCTTGGCCTGGGAGCCCTCGCCCGGGTCGTTGACGATGAAGGGGTAGACGTGGGGCAGCGGGCCCAGGGCCCACTCCGGGTAGCAGTCGGCCGAGAGGCCCAGGCCCTTGCCCGGCAGCCATTCGAGGTTGCCGTGCTTGCCCACGTGGCACACCAGCTGCACCCCCGCCTCCCGCCGCAGCCACAGGTACTGGGCCAGGTAGGCGTGGGGCGGCGGCAGGTCGGGGCAGTGGTAGCTGAGGCTGGGGTCGCGGTCGTAGCCGCGCTCGGGCTGGATCAGCAGGCACACCCGCCCGAAGCGCAGGCCCTGGATCGGGAAGCCCGCTGCCGTCAGGCTGGGATCGGCCGCGGGCGGGCCCCAGCGGGCCTCCAGCCGCTCCCGGCCCGCCGCCGGCAGGGCGGCGTACCACTGGGTGTAGTCGGCCAGGCGCAGGTGGGCCAGGGGCGGCCGGTGGTGGCTCTCCGGGTCGTTGGTGCGGCCCGCCAGCAGGCGCTGGATCAGGGCATCGCCGGTGGCCGGCAGGGCCTCCCCGCCCAGGTCGTAGCCGGCCTCGGCCAGCCAGCCCAGCATTGCCGCGGCGCTGGCGGGGGTATCAAGGCCCACGCCGTTGGCCAGGCGGGCGTTGCGGGTGGGGTAGTTGGCCAGCACCAGGGCCAGGCGCCGCTCCGCCGCCGGGGTGCGGCGCAGGTCCGCCCAGCCCCCGGCCAGCTCGGCGATCCAGCCCAGCCGCTCCCGGTCGGGCTCGTAGCGGTGCAGGCCCGTGGCCAGCCGGCCGTCGGCGCCCACCAGCTCCTTGAAGGCCCCCACCCGGGTGGTGATCCGCCCGTCCAGCTCCGGCAGGGCCACCTGCAGGGTGAGATCGAGGGGCGCCAGGCCGATGGAGCTCTCCGCCCAGGCCCCGCGCCCCTGGGTGCTGCAGAGCACCTGCAGCACCGGCACCGCCAGGGCCTCCCACAGGGGCGCCCCCAGACCCGCCTCCTCGAACTGCACCGAGGCGAACGACGTGGTGCACAGCACCACCTGCACCCGCTCGCGGCCCAGCAGGTCGGCCACGCCCCGCTGCACGGCGCCGTCGCGCAGGCCGCTCACCCACAGGGCCCGCGGGCAGAGGCCCCGCTGCCGCAGGGCCGCCAGGATCGCCTCGGCCAGGGCCAGGTCCCCCGCCTGGCGCAGGGCCCGGTAGAGGATCACCCCCACCCGATCGCCGGGTTCGTCGCGCCAGTCGAACGGCAGGGGATCGGGGCTGGGCTGAACGGCCGGCGCTGCTGGCTGTTCACCGCCCGCCAGGAGCGCCAGGGCCGTGACCACGGCCAGCAGGTTGGCCTCGCCCCCCTCGCGCAGGCAGCGGCCCAGGGCGATCGCCAGCTCCGGCTCCACCGTGCCCAGCGCCGCCAGGGCCTGCTCCTCCTCGGCCGTGCCGGCCGTCACCACCAGATGGCGCCCGGCCGCCGCCGCCCAGCCCCGCAGCTGCTCCAGCCCGTAGCTCCAGTGGCCCCGGCCGCCGAGCAGGCGCACCAGCACCACCTGGGCCTGGCCCAGGCTGGTGCGCAGGTAGTGGTCGAGCACGGCCGGGTGCTCCAGGGCCGCCAGGTTGAGGCCCCGCAGCTCCGGCAGCTCAGGCCGCGCCGCCAGCAGGGCCGCCAGGCCGCTGAGGTCGGTGTCGGCGCTGCTGAGCACCACCAGCGGAGCCCCGGGCTGCTCCACGAAGCTGGGCCCCTCCAGGGGGCTGGTGCTGCCGGGAACCGCCGCGAGCCGATGCATCGCCCCATCCTGGGGGCTGGCGCGGGGGCGGCGGTGAGAAGATCGGTGCCATCCGTGGCCGCTCCGGCCGCCCGTTCCGCCCCAGCACCGCACTCCCCCCGCCCGCCCCATGCATCAGTTCCTGCCCTATGCCTGGTTTGACGGCAAGTGCGTGCTGTTTGAAGACGCCACCATCTCGGTGGCGACCCACGCCCTGCACTACGGCACCGGCGCCTTCGGGGGGATGCGGGCCCTGCCCAATCCGGCGGATCCCAACGAGATCCTGCTGTTCCGGGCCGATCGCCACGCCCGCCGCCTGAGCCAGAGCGCGCGGCTGCTGCTCACCGAGCTGAGCGAGGACACGATCCACAGCGCCATCGTGGCGTTCCTGCGGGCCAACAAGCCCACCTGTCCGGTGTATCTGCGCCCGTTCGTGTGGACCAGCGACCTGGGCATCGCCCCGCGGCTGCACAACATCGAGACCGACTTCCTGATCTACGGCCTGGAGCTGGGTGACTATCTCTCCCCCGAGGGCGTGAGCTGCCGCATCAGCTCCTGGACCCGCCAGGAGGACCGCTCCCTGCCCCTGCGCGGCAAGATCAGTGGCGCCTACATCACCAGCTCCCTGGCCAAGACCGAAGCGGTCAAGAGCGGCTTCGACGAGGCCATCCTGATGAACAGCCGCGGCAAGGTGAGTGAGGCCAGCGGCATGAACCTGTTCATCGTGCGCGACGGCGTGCTGATCACCCCCGGCGTCGACCAGGACATCCTCGAGGGGATCACCCGCGCCAGCGTGATCGAGCTGGCCAAGGCCATGGGCGTCGAGGTGGTCGAGCGGGCGGTGGACAAGAGCGAGCTGTTTGTGGCCGATGAGGTGTTCCTCAGCGGCACCGCCGCCAAGGTCACGCCCGTGCGCCGGGTGGAGAGCACCGACCTGCCCGCCCAGCGTCCGCTGATGGAAACGCTGCGCGAGCGGCTCACGGCGATCACGGAGGGCCGCGATCCCGCCTATGACCACTGGGTTACCCGCGTGCGTCTGGACGGCTGATGACCCGCACCCCCGCCGCCCCCAGGGGCCCCGTCGCCACTGGCGCGAACGCCACGGAGAAATCCTCCGGCGCACCGGCCGCCGCGCCAGCGGCCCGGGAGCGGCCGGCGCGGATGGGGTTCCTGGAGCGGCTGCACAGCCTGGAGCGGCCGGTGCTGGTGTTCGACGGCGCCACGGGCACCTCGCTGCAGCAGATGAATCTCACCGCCGAGGATTTCGGCGGCGCGGCCCTGGAGGGCTGCAACGAGCAGCTGGTGTTCACCCGCCCCGATGCGGTGCAGGCGGTGCACCGCCAGTTCCTGGAGGTGGGCGCCGACGTGATCGAGACCGACACCTTCGGGGCGGCCTCGATCGTGCTGGCGGAATACGACCTGCAGGACCAGGCCTTCGCCATCAACCAGCGGGCCGCCGAGCTGGCCCGGGAGATGGCGGATGCGTACAGCACCCCCGAGAAGCCCCGCTTCGTGGCGGGCTCCATGGGCCCCACCACCAAGCTGCCCACCCTGGGCCACGTGGGCTTCGATGAGCTGCGCGACTCCTTCGCCGAGCAGGCCGAGGGCCTGATCGCCGGCGATGTGGACCTGTTCATCGTCGAGACCTGCCAGGACGTGCTGCAGATCAAGGCGGCGCTGCAGGGCATCGAGCAGGCCTTCGCCAAAACCGGCCAGCGCCGGCCGCTGATGGTGAGCGTGACCATGGAGACCACCGGCACCATGCTGGTGGGCTCGGACATCGCCGCGGTGGTGGCGATCCTCGAGCCGTTCCCCATCGATGTGCTCGGCCTCAACTGCGCCACGGGCCCGGAGCAGATGAAGGAGCACGTGCGCTACCTGAGCGAGCACAGCCCGTTCGTGGTGAGCTGCATCCCCAACGCCGGCCTGCCGGAAAACATCGGTGGCGTGGCCCACTACCGGCTCACGCCCCTGGAGATGAAGCTGCAGCTGCTGCACTTCGTCGAGGACCTCGGCGTGCAGGTGATCGGCGGCTGCTGCGGCACCACCCCGGCCCACATCGGCGCCCTGGCGGAGCTGGCGGCGGAGCTCAAGCCCGCCCCACGCGCCGTGCGCACCCCCGAACTGCGCGAAAGCGCCAGCGATCCACGGCCGGCCCTGGCCTATGAGCCGGCCGCCGCCTCGATCTACGGCACCACGCCCTATCTGCAGGACAACTCCTTCCTGATCATCGGCGAGCGGTTGAATGCCAGCGGCTCCAAGAAGGTGCGCGAGCTGCTGGCCGAGGAGGACTGGGACGGCCTGGTGGCCGTGGCCCGCGGCCAGGTGAAGGAGAACGCCCACGTGCTCGACGTCAACGTCGACTACGTGGGGCGCGACGGCGAGCGCGACATGCGCGAGCTGGTGAGCCGGCTGGTCACCAACGTGAACCTGCCGCTGATGCTCGATTCCACCGAGTGGCAGAAGATGGAGGCCGGCCTGAAGGTGGCCGGCGGCAAGTGCATCCTCAACTCCACCAACTACGAAGACGGCGACGAGCGCTTCTTCAAGGTGCTGGAGCTGGCGAAGGCCTACGGCGCCGGCGTGGTGGTGGGCACCATCGATGAGGAGGGCATGGCCCGCACGGCGGAGCGCAAGTTCGCCATCGCCCAGCGGGCCTACCGCGATGCCCTGGAGTTCGGCATCCCGGCCCACGAGATCTTCTACGACCCCCTGGCCCTGCCGATCTCCACCGGCATCGAGGAAGACCGCGAAAACGCCCTGGCCACGGTGGAGGCCATCCGCCGCATCCGCACCGATCTACCGGGTGTGCACGTGGTGCTCGGCGTGAGCAATGTGAGCTTCGGCCTCTCGCCGGCGGCCCGCATTGTGCTCAATTCGGTGTTCCTGCACGACTGCTGCGAGGCCGGCATGGACGCGGCGATCGTGAGCCCGGCCAAGATCCTGCCGCTGGTCAAGATCAGCGAGGAGCACCAGCAGGTGTGCCGCGATCTGATCCACGACCGGCGCCGCTTCGAGAACGGTGTCTGCATCTACGACCCCCTCACCGAACTCACCAAGCTGTTTGAAGGGGTGAGCGCCAAGGAGGCCCGGGCCTCCGGCCCGCAGCTGGCCGATCTGCCGATCGAGGAGCGGCTCAAGCAGCACATCATCGACGGCGAGCGCATCGGCCTGGAAGACGCGCTGAAGCTGGCCCTGGAGACCTACCAGCCCCTGGAGATCATCAACACCTTCCTGCTCGATGGCATGAAGGTGGTGGGTGAGCTGTTCGGCAGCGGCCAGATGCAGTTGCCCTTCGTGCTGCAGAGCGCCGAAACGATGAAGACGGCCGTGGCCTTCCTGGAGCCGCTGATGGACAAGCTCGAGGGCGCCGAAGCCGGCCAGCGCAGTGCCAAGGCCAAGTTCCTGATCGCCACGGTGAAGGGCGATGTGCACGACATCGGCAAGAACCTGGTGGACATCATCCTCACCAACAACGGCTACGAGGTGATCAACCTGGGCATCAAACAGCCGGTGGAGGCGATCATCGAGGCGCAGCGCCAGCACAACGCCGACTGCATCGCCATGAGCGGCCTGCTGGTGAAATCCACGGCCTTCATGAAGGACAACCTGGAGGCCTTCAATGAGGCCGGCATCAGCGTGCCGGTGATCCTCGGCGGCGCCGCCCTCACGCCGCGATTCGTCAACAAGGACTGCCGCTCGGTGTACCGCGGCCAGGTAATCTACGGCCGCGATGCCTTCGCCGACCTGCGCTTCATGGACGCCTACGTGGCGGCCCGGGACGCGGGCAGCTGGGAGAACGGAGCGGGCTTCCTCGCCGGTGCCCCCGAGGGCCTGGGGCTCGACGCCGCAACGCCAGACGAGGCTGCCGGCGAGCCGGCCGGGGATGCCGCCGGAACAGCTCCCGGGGCCAGTTCCACTGCCGAGGCTGGAGCTCCTGCCGTCGCCGCGGGGGCCAACGACCACCGCTCCGAGGCGGTGCCCGAGGAGCCGGCCCTGGTGCCGCCCTTCTGGGGCAGCCAGGTGCTGGATGAATCCCAGATCCCGCTGGCGGAGGTGTTCGGCTACCTGGATCGCAACGCCCTGTTCGCCGGCCAGTGGCAGCTGCGCAAGGCCCAGGGCCAGTCGCGCGACGACTACGAGGCGATGCTGGCCGAGAAGGCCGAGCCGGTGCTGCAGCAGTGGATGGAGCGCTGCCTGGCGGAGCAGCTGCTCACGCCGCGGCTGGCCTACGGCTACTACCCCTGCGGCCGTGAGGGCAACGCGCTGGTGGTGTTCGATCCCAGCGGCTCCGCCGCCGAGCTGGGACGCTTCGCCCTGCCGCGCCAGCGCTCCGGCAATCGCTACTGCATCGCCGATTTCTACCGCGATGCCCGCAGCGACGGCGGGGGACGGCTCCAGCCCAGCGACGTGCTGCCGATGCAGGCGGTCACCATGGGCGACAAGGCCAGTGCCTTCGCCCGCGCGCTGTTTCAGGCCGACCAGTACACCGACTACCTCTACTTCCACGGCCTGGGGGTGCAGATGGCCGAGGCCCTGGCGGAGTGGGTGCACGCCCGCATCCGCCGCGAGCTGGGCTTCGCCGATCCGGACGGCATGGCCCTGCGGGACGTGCTGGCCCAGCGCTATCGCGGCAGCCGCTACTCCTTCGGCTATCCCGCCTGCCCCAACGTGGCCGATTCCCGCCAGCAGCTCGCCTGGCTCGGCGCCGAGCGCATCGGCCTCTCGATGGATGAGAGCGACCAGCTGGAGCCGGAGCAGAGCACCACGGCCCTGGTGGCCCTGCACAGCCAGGCGCGCTACTTCAGCGCCTGACGCTGCGCCGGGCGCCGCAGGGCCGCCGGGGGCCGTGGCAGCCTGGGGCCGCCCAGCTCCCCTCCCATGGCCATTGCCGGTCCCGGCGGCGTCGATGACGCCATTGCCGCAGGTCTCGACCTCGACGGCACCCCGATTCCCCCCGAGATGCTCGCCCTCTACAACGAGGTGATGGATCTGGAGAGCCAGCGGGCCCGCAGCGGCGTCAAGAAGTCGATGCGCAACCGCATCGTCAAGACCGGCTCCAAGCACCTCGACCAGGCCAGCCTCGATGCCCGCCTCAAGGCCGCCGGCTGGGAGGGGCTCAAGGAGAAGGAGATCGCCTTCTTCTACGGCTGACGTGATCGGCTGAGGCCCCCACGCGCCTGGGGGCTCTCCCGCTGCAACGCTGGGGTGGCGGGGGCCCTCGATCACCGCGCCTGCAGCGCGGCCACGCAGCCGTTCAGCTGCAGATGGCCTCCAGGGTCTCCAGCACCTCCTGCTGGAAGTCCTCGAGGTCGTCGGAGTCACTGAGGTCAAGGCCCTCACCGGCGGCGTTCTGGGTGAGTTCCTGGAAGTGGAAGGCACCCTCGCCGTTGGCCAGGAATTCGATGGCCGAGGTTTCACCGCTCTCCTTGAAGGCGTCGCACAGCGCCAGGAAGGCGGCGTCTTCGGTGAAGTCCCAGCTCATGTAGGGGGGTCGGCGGTGAATGACCTTTAACGCGCTCCCCCCCGATTCCGTCAACTCCCCGGCCGCATTTTGTGCCACTCCTTCGCCAGACTCGGGCCGTGGGCCTCTCCTGATCGCGCCCCTGAACCGGATCGCTGTGACCCCAACCCCGCCCGCCAGCCAGGCCCGCAACGTGCTCGGCGACCCGCTGCAGCTGTGCAGCTGTGAGCCCATGACCGGCTGGTTCCGCGATGGCAGCTGCCGCACCAACGGCGCCGACCTCGGCCGCCACACGGTCTGCTGCGTGGTGGACGAGCGCTTCCTGAACTACACCCGCGCCCAGGGCAACGACCTCTCCACCCCCGCGCCCGCCTACGGCTTTCCGGGCCTCAGGCCCGGCGACCACTGGTGCGTGTGTGCCCAGCGCTGGCTCGAGGCCTACGAGGACGGGGTGCCCCCCGCCGTCTGCCTTGAGGCCTGTGAGCAGAGCACCCTGGAGGTGATTCCCCTGGAGGTGCTCCAGGCCCATGCCGCCAAGGCGTGAGCTGCAGGGCCGGTCGGCGGCCCCGGGCCGGCTCGGCCCATGGCGCATGATGGCGCCATGGGCCTGAAGATCGGCGTGCTGGGACTGGGTGCCTGGGGCGAGACCCTGGCCCGGCTGTTCAGCGACCAGGGGCACAGCGTGCAGGGCTGGACCCGCAGCCGGGGCGGTGACCCGGCCGCCGTGCTCCAGGGCCAGGACCTGGTGCTGGTGGCGGTGGCGATGGCGGGCGTGCGGGACCTGGCCGCCCGGCTGGGCCCCGCCTGGCCCGCCGATCTGCCGCTGGTGAGCTGCAGCAAGGGCATTGACCTGGAGCAGCGCTGCACCCCGGCCCAGCTCTGGGCCCGCCGCAATCCCGCCATCCCGCTGCTGGTGCTGAGCGGCCCCAACCTGGCGGCGGAGCTGGCCCAGGGCCTGCCGGCCGCGAGTGTGCTCGCCTCCGAGCACGGCGCCCTGGCGCGCCGGCTGCAGCATGCCCTCAGCTCGGAGCGTCTGCGGCTCTACACCAACGGCGATCCCACCGGCACCGAGGTGGCCGGGGCCCTCAAGAACGTGATGGCGGTGGCGGCCGGCGTCTGCGATGGCCTGGGCCTGGGCGCCAATGCCAAGGCCTCGCTGCTCTGCCGCGCCCTGGTGGAGATGGGGCTGGTGATCGGCGAGCTGGGCGGCGACCCCGGCAGCCTCTACGGCCTGGCGGGCCTGGGCGACCTGCTGGCGACGGCCAACAGTTCCCTCAGCCGCAACTACCGCTACGGGCTGTTGCTGGCCGAGGGCGTGGCCAGCGAGGCGGCCATCGCCCGGATTGGCGCCACGGTGGAGGGTGCCTCCACGGCGGCGGCGGTGATGGCCCTGGCCGGGGAGCGGGGCTGGCATCTGCCGATCAGTGCGGAGGTCCTGGCCCTGATTCAGGGCACGGCCGAGCCCCGCCAGGCCGTGCGCCGCCTGATGGAACGCGACCTCAAGGAGGAGCGCCTGCCGGTGCTCCAGGGGGCTGCGGGCAGCACTCCGGCCGGAGGCTCGCCCGAGGCGGGGGCCGATGCCGCGGGCCGGTCGTCATGAGGGCGGAAGCCGCATCCGCCCCTGAACAGACCGCCGCCGGCTCTTCAGAGCCCGTGCAGGCCGTGCTGGTGGAGGCCTTCGCGGCGGGCCCGCTGCAGGGCAATGGCGCGGCGGTGGTGCGGCTGGAGCAGCCGGCTGCCGCTGGCTGGATGCAGGCCCTGGCCGCCAGCTTCAACCAGTCCGAGACGGCCTTTCTGCTGCCCCTGGCCGGGGGCGCCTGGGCCCTGCGCTGGTTCACCCCCAGCTGTGAGGTGCCCCTCTGCGGCCACGCCACCCTGGCGGCGACCCTGGCCCTGGGCCACTGGGGGCAGCTGCAGCCAGGCGCAGAGCTGCGGCTCCACAGCCGCAGCGGCGGCCTGCGGGTGCAGCTCCATCCCCGCGAGCCCCAGTCCAGCCAGCCCCTCGCCAGTCAGCCTCCGGGCGGCGGCCCCGTCGCCGTGAGCCTGGATCTGCCCAGCGGCGGCCTCACGGCGGAGCCGGCGCCCGCCTACCTGGCGGAGCTGCTGGGGGTGGAGCCCCTGGGCTACTGGGGCTCGGCCCTGGGCTATCGGGTGGCCCTGCTGCCCGATGGCTTCCCCCTGGCGGATCTGGCGGGGCTCCCGGAGCAGCTGCAGGGGCCGGATCGCCGGGGTCTGGTGCTCATGCAGGGCCTGGCGCACCTGGACCCGGCCCAGCGACCCGCCGTTCTCGGCTGCGGGGCCGACTATCAGCTGCGCTTCTTCGCGCCGGGTCTGGGGATTGCCGAGGATCCGGTGACGGGGTCGGCCCATGCCCTGGTGGCCCCCTGGTGGTGTGCGCGGCTGGGGCGCGGGCGGGTGGTCGGATGGCAGTGTTCCCAGCGCCGTGGTGGAATGTACTGCGAAGTGCCGGCCCCCGGGCTGGTGCGGCTCACCGGAACAGGCCACCTCCTATGGGATGGGCGCGTGGACGCTGGCAATGGCGTGGCAGGGGGCCCCTGGGGAGCCTGCGACTGGTCCGTGTGCCACGGCGGCTGAAGCGCCTGGCCCATCTCCATCCCCTGCGTCTCTGGCGCCGCCAGCACGTGCGCACCGTGCTGCTGGGGGCCCCGATGGGCATGGGCGCCCTGGTGATCGGCTTCGCCGCCCAGGGCCTGATGCCCCAGCGCAGCACCCTCAGCGGCCCGATGCTGGCGGCCCTGCTCGAGGCGCCACCGCCGCGGGCCGTCGCCGATGACGCCCGCGAGGACCTGCGCGGTGTCCAGTCCCAGCGGGCCCAGGTCGCCGGCCCGCAGGGCCCCGGCTCCCTCTCCCTGGCGGAACCGGCGGCGGGCACCCCCCTGAACCTGGAGATCCGCGTGGCCCTGCTGCGCCAGGGCAGCAACCCCAGCCTCGGGGCCACCGGCCCCTGGTGGCTGCGCAGCCGCGATGGGGCGGTGCTGCAGCAGGGCAGCGCCGGCCAGGGGCCCGACCTCGGCGCCGCCGGCGTGGATGGCGAGGCCTGGCTGGAGACCAGTGCGGGCCAGGCCCTGCTGATCAACGGCAAGGCCTATGCGGGCCGGTTGCGGCTGGTGAACGAGGGCGGCCGCCTTCAGCTGGTGAACCACCTCTCCCTGGAGGACTACATCGCCTCGGTGGTGGGCTCGGAGATGCCCAGTTCCTGGAACCTGGAGGCCCTCAAGGCCCAGGCGGTGGCCGCCCGCTCCTACGCCCTGGCCCACATGGCCCGGCCCGCCAGTGCCCACTGGCACCTGGGCGACACCACCCGCTGGCAGGCCTACAACGGGCTGGCCAGCAGCACCGAGCGCACCCGCCAGTCCGCCCGCCAGACCGCCGGCATCATCCTCAGCTACCAGGGCGGCATCGTCGAGAGCCTCTATGCGGCCAACAGCCAGATCAGCGCCGAGGCCCACGGCCACCTGGGCGCCAGCATGAGCCAGGAGGGCGCCCAGGCCCTGGCCAGCCAGGGGCAGCCCTACAACGCCATCCTGGGCCGCTACTACCAGGGGGCCTCCCTGGCCCGGCTCAAGGCCGGCCCGAGCTGAGCGGCCGTGGTGCCACGGCCCCAGACCTACTGGCAGGCGGCCCTCGCCCGCAGCGCCTCCGCCCTGGAGAGCGGGGCCCTGGTGCCCCTGGCCACGGAGCTGGTGAGCCCGGGTTCCTGGGAGCCGTTTGTGGTGCGCCGGCTCGTGTCCGCCACCCCCAAGCACCTGCGCAGCTCCGGCCCCCGCCCCAACCCCTTTCTGCCCTGGGACGAGCGCCTGGAGGTGAACCGCCTGGGCGATCGCCATCTGCTGCTGCTCAACAAGTTCCCCGTGCAGCAGGGCCATGTGCTGCTGATCACCCAGCAGTGGCAGCCCCAGGCGGGCTGGCTGGACCCCCACGACTGGGCCGCGGTGGAGCAGGTGAGCGGCGATACCGGCGGGCTGTGGTTCTTCAACAGCTGCGCCGCCGCCGGTGCCAGCCAACCCCACCGGCACCTGCAGCTGCTGCCGCGCCAGGCCGGTGAGGCCAGCTGTCCCCTGGCCGCTGGCCTCCTGGACCAGCTGGGAGGTTCCCAGGGCCGCTGGCCCTGGCACTACCGCCTCAGCCGGCGCCGCCCGGCCGGATCGGCAGCAGGGCCCGGAGGAGCGGTGCCGGCTGATCTGCTGCAGCTCTACCGCGAGCATGCCGCCGCCCTGGGCCTGGGCTGCCCCAGCCAGGATCCGGCGCCGCGCCACCCCTACAACCTCCTGTTCGACGACGACTGGTTCCTGACCATCCGCCGCCGCCAGGAGCACTGGGCGGGCTTCAGCGTCAACGCCCTGGGCTTTGCGGGCTGCCTGCTGCTCACCGAGCACTCCGACCTGGCCTGGCTGGAGCGCCACGGGCCCCTGGCGCTGCTGCAGGCGGTGGCCGAGCCGGAGCGGAGCTGAGGCCAGCGTCGGCAGCAACTCAGGTGATTCCACGCTGGCCGGGCCAGGGCCGTTCAGGGCTTTGTGGAACAGGACCCCCAAGGGCTCCGATTCCCTCGCACACCCTGTTCCGCCATGGTCTCGCACCGTCCCCATCCCCAGCCGGGCAGCCCCCAGGCCCGACCCAGCCGCCAACGGCGGAATGCCGCCGCCTCCAGCGCCCTGCACCGGCGCAACCAGCGGGTCGAGCGCTACATCGGCCTCGTGCAGCCGATCGCGATCCACTACGCCGGCGTCAGCCCCGAACCCCGCGACGACCTGAACCAGGTGGGCCTGCTGGGGCTGCTGCGGGCCGCGGAGCTGTATCGCAGCGGCCAGGGGGTGCCCTTCGAGGCCTTCGCCCGGCCCCACATCCGCGGGGCCATCCTTCACTACCTGCGCGACCACGCGCCGCTGGTGCGCATCTCCCGGCGCCGCCAGGAGCTGGAGCGGCGCCTCGCCAGCGCCTCCCAGGCGCTCTCGGCAGCCGGCGAAGCCCCACCGACGGCGGAGCGGCTGCGCCAGGTCCTGGGCCTCAGCGAGCAGCAGTGGCAGGGGCTTCAGCAGTGTCCGGCGCGGGTGCAGCTCGTGCCCCTGGACCGGATCAGCGAGCCCGAGGCCGCCGAGCCCGAGCCGATCGCGGAGGGGGCGGGCGAGGCCCTGGCGGTGCTGGATCAGCTGGTTGGACGGCCCCAGCAGGCGATCAGGGCCGTGGTGCTGCAGGGCGAGAGCCTGCGGCAGGTGGCGCGGCGCTGGCACACGAGCCCGAGCACTGTGCACCGTCAGCTGCGCCTGGGCCTGGAGTTGCTCAGGCGTCGCCTGGCTGCTCCATCTGGCGCTGCAGCGTGCTGATGGCGGCGTTGATGGCGGCCAGCTGGCGTTCGAGGCCATCACGCCAGAAGGTCAGGGCCTGAAGCTTGCGTTCCTGGTGGCGGCGGCGCTGCTGCAGAGCGCTTTCTCCATCGGCACAGCAGAAGAAGGGCGGAAGCATGGGAAAATCTTCAGGATTGAAACGTTCTAGCGGCCGGCCCCAGCCCGCCGCGATGGCCAACCCTTCCCTCCGCCTCCCCTCACCGGCCTCTCCGAGCGCCGCTTCCGGCGCGACCAACCAAGAGTCCCACCACGGGTCCCAGGATGGTTTCGGCCAGGGTCCCCGCCAAGGGCTTCACCATGAGTTCAACCCGTGCAGGATCCAGGGATGCAACCTGGAGCCGGAAGCCCACGCCGACAAGGCCCTATCCCAGGACGCCGTCATCATTTTGAGAGCAGCAGGCCCCCTCGCCCCCATCCGCTTCGTGGCGCTCGCCGTGGTGGCCGGAGCAACCCTGGCGGCCGAGCCGGCGCGCGCCTACGTCGCCCTGATGGCCGGCCAGACGGCCCGGCCCCTGCAGGGTCGCTTCAACAACGTGCCGGTGCTGCACTCCAACCAGCCCGAGGAGGTGCTCGGCCCGGGCATCCTCGTGAGCACCGCCCCTGGCAGCGCCCTGAGCGCCGAGACCAACCAGCCCCTGGCCAACGCCGCCTACACCTTCAACGGCGAGTTCGGGCTCCACGTCCACCACAAGTACAACCCCCAGGACGCCAGCCGCATGGGCTACGGCGGGGGGCGCCGCGGTGAACTGACCCTGGCCACGATCCTGATCAACCCCGGCGACTACCCGGTGACCCTGCGCTTCGAGCAGGGGGCCGTGCGCAACAGCTTCGAGGCGCCCTATCTGCCCAACTACCTGATGGGGGTGAAGCCCCTCGGCCCCAGGCCCTGGAACACGGGCCCGGGTGATGCCACGGCCATTCAGATGCTGCGGCGCCAGCTCGATCGCCGCCTCACGGACGCCGTGGTGATCCCACCCCGCAGCCGCATGGTGCTGTTCAGCACCCAGCTGCCCGCCAAGGGCATCGCCAACGGCCTGTTGCGCGGCCGCAGCGATGGTCCCTTCCAGATGGCCGTGGTGGCCGCCCAGGATCCCCGCAGCGACGCCGAGATCGTGGCGGTGCTCGACCAGGGGCGGCTGGCGCCGGGCCGGATCTACCTCGACCGTCTTGCCGAAATCCAGAACCGCACGGTGTTCTCGCGGGTGGCGGGGGTGTCGATCGGCGATGGCTACCAGGCCTCCCTCAGCCACGACATGGCCCAGGGCCCGCTGCACGTGCCCCTGACGAGCACCAATCGCCACAACTTCGGCACCGGCGAGATCCAGGTGAATCCCCTGGCCAGCCGCATGGTGGATTCCTCCCTCGACAACGTGGGCACCTACGGGGTGCGCTTCGATCTCGACTTCGCTCTGCAGGGGGCCGGCCCCCACGAGCTGGTGTTCAGCCATCCCACGGCCAACGGCCGCACCTTCACCGCCTTCCGGGGCTCGATCGGCATCGAGACCGATGAGGGCTACCGGGAGGTGCATGTGGGCATGCGCTCCGGCGAGAGCCTGCCCCTGACCAGCCTCAACCTCCAGCCGGGCCAGATCAACCGCCTCAAGGTCAGCATGGTGTACCCCGCGGATGCCACCCCGGGCCATCTGCTCAGCGTGGTGCCTTCGTCGCAGCTGGCCCAGCTGCAGCAGCGCCAGCGACAGCTCGAGGTGGCACGGGCTGAAGCCGCCGCCGCGCGGCGTGCCCGCCCTGCCGCTGCCCCACCGGCCATCGCCACCGGCCAGGAGGGCGGTGGCGCACCACGCCCAGCTCCTGCCCCGGCGCCGCGACGGGCAGAGGTCCGTCCGGCCAATGGCACCCCTGCAGCGCCGGCTGCTCCCGCCAGCAGGCCGGTGTCAAGGCCGCGTCCGCCCCAGCTGATGCCGGCCTGGATCCAGCCCCTGCCGCCGATGCCCCTGATCAACCGCTCCCCCGGCACTGCCGATGGGGTGCTGACGGGGGCGGCACCGGCCAACCTGGCTCCGGCGCGCATGAGCCAGTTACTGATGGAGCGCTACCAGCAGGCGGTGGATGCCCAGCAGGTGTTCATGAAAGGCCTGATGGGCCGATAGGCTCGGGCGCGGACTGGGCGGCATGGTGGGCGACGGTCAGGAGGAGGCGCGACGCCGCATCAGCCTGGAGCTGAGCGAATCCCTGCTGGAGCGGATCGACGCCTTCAAGGCGGAGTGGGGCCTGCGCAACCGCGGCCACATCGTGCAGCGGCTGCTGGAGCAGCTCTTCGACGGTGTGGAAGATGACGACGACGAGGACCAGGACGAGCCGGACCTGCTGACAGCCCTCAGCGAGGCCCCAGGAGTCGAAGCTGGCGATGGTGCGGAACAGCTCTCAGAAGCCCACACCACCGCTGCAACCCAGGACCGCCACGACTCGGACCTCAACGAGACCGGGGCCATCGTTCTCGTCCATTCCGCCCTGGACCATCTGCGGGACCAGTCTCAGGTCTTGGACGAGACCGTAGAGAGGAAGACGTCCGGCCGTGCTGCGGCTTCAGGCGCCGGGGGTGTAGGGATTGATCTGCCTGGATTCGTCAGGCGCCAGGGGAAGGAGATCCGACGCAGCCTCCACCCGCCACGGCCGGCCCCGGGCCGGGAGCCGGGCCTGGCGCTGATCAGCGCGGAGCATCTGGCGGCGGCGGCGCTGGCCTGCCAGAGCCATTGGCTGGAGATCTACGGCCAGCCCGCCAATGCCCAGGCCCTGGAGGCCGCCATGGTGTGGCTGGCCCGGGAGCTCTGGCCCCGTTCCGACCAGAGTGAGGGGCGACCCTTCACCTGGAGCCTGGCCCAGCAGATCCTCGCCTCGATGGCCCCGCAGTGGGAGGAGGGTCCTGCCAGCTTCGAGCGGGTGATCCTCGCGGCCGGCATCCTGGAGGATCCCTTCAGCGGCAGCACCCTGGCGCTGCGGGTGCCGACCCTGATCACGCGGTTCGTGCAGTGGGCCCGCAGTCGCCAGAAGCGCGGCACGTCGTTCCACGTTCTCGACAACACCCTCACCGTGCACGGCGCCCTGCGTCTGCTGGAGCTGCCCACCGATCCCAACGTGCCGATCAGCCTGGCGGAGATCCGCGAGTCGTACCGCGACCAGGCTCAGAGGCACCATCCCGACGCCGGCGGCTCGGCCGATGCCATGCGCCGCCTCAACGAGGCCTATCAGCTGCTTAAGGAGCTCTACCGGAAACCAGCGTCCTAGGAGACGCGGATGAGACCATTCATGAGTCTTGTGGCGGGTCCCAGCCTGGAAGCCTGATTGGACGATCTGGTCGTGCGTCGCAGTCATTGGCTTCCGGATTCAGGTCTCCACCTCTCCAGGCCTCCACCTCTCCGCGTTTCCAGGGCTCCACGTTTCCACCGCTTCACGGAGTCACTTCGTCACCTCGTCACGGCTTCAACGCGTCACGACTGCACGTTTCTACGGCTCCAGGATTTCAGAACTCATGGCTCACCCCAAGTTCTCGTGTGACCGAAGAAGACTCAGGCGACCCATTGTGAGCGATCATCGTCTCCCCACTGGCAGCCGGATGCCGAACGCATTCCGCCGATGGGAGTGAGTGGCTCCTGTGGTGGCCCGACTGAGAATGGACAGTGTCCGCTGGTGGTGAGATGCGCCACCTGGGTCTCAGCTGGCAGGACCGTGGCATCTCAAGAACGTATAGATGGGACTCCGTTGCGAACATCAGAACCATCAAGATCTGATTTCTTGGCGATTTCATTCGTCGTGCCCAACTCCTCTCCCTTCCCCATCGCAGCCATGGTTCGTCGAGATCCGCAGGATCGTTCTCTGTGATCCAAGGCTCAGGTCTTCATCGGGGCTGACGCGAAAGCTCGCCGCCCGTCGCTTCCCCAGGCGGCCAGTCCTCCACTGCTCTGTCCTGCCGCTGTCCAGGTAGCCTGAACACAATCAGAACCGCTGCGGCACATTGGTTTCCAGAGCCGCGTACCTGCTGTAGACACAGGTACGCAGGTCGAATGGTTTCGGTTTTGGCTGCTGGCCTGCCCCCGATCGCGGCCCAGGGCAACGGTTCCCTGCGCAGGTTTCGTGAGCAGGCGCCGGACGGCTTCCGCGCAGGGGGCACGCAATTGCTTCTGCTCGTCCCCGCCCCCGCCCCCGCGCCAGTCCAGGTGATTGCATCTAGGGACCGTCTTGAGACTAGGAAATGGTCCTATATGGGAAGGGCGCGTCGCATATGGGGCTAGGTCTGCCACTGGTCATTGGCTGCCGAGCTGCCAGGCTTTTTGTCGTGCACTGTCGGCCTTGGATTGGGCTCTGCGAGCTCCCGGCCTGTGGTTTTGTCTCGACGGCTGCAGCTCCGCCAGGCTCCAGTTCTGAACTGCCTCGCGCATCCAACTTTTGCGTGGCAATTGCCCCGCTCGGGAGACGCGCGCCACGCATCTCTTCCAGGTCGAATGAGACCCAATGCGGGGCTCGTTGCGGTCGCAAGCGAGACGAATTGGACACTGCCGCTGTATCTCGTCGACGCATTCCAGGGCTGAGCATCGAAATCTATCGCGATCATCTTATCTGAGATCCTGAAATAGACTCGTTAAGAGTCCCA
This sequence comes from Vulcanococcus limneticus LL, assembly GCF_943369875.1. Classification (GTDB taxonomy): domain Bacteria; phylum Cyanobacteriota; class Cyanobacteriia; order PCC-6307; family Cyanobiaceae; genus Vulcanococcus; species Vulcanococcus limneticus_A. Next base: position 30,136 of record NZ_CALROT020000009.1, on the reverse strand, counting down.
TGTGAGATATCCAGTGCGACTCAATCCCAGGTGCGACCCCGCCGCTCCTGAATCGTCCCAATCGCCTCGATGACGCGGCCTCCGCCCGCGACCCCGCACCAGTCCTCCGGCCAGGCGTCTACACCGATCGTCCGATCACGACCCCTCACCATCCATCCGGCCACCACCTCACTCCGATCATCCGCCCACAAAAAAGCCGCCCAACGGTGGCCCTTTGACATCCGATTGATGAGCCGCCGGTCAGGCCGGGGTCTGCATCCCCTGGATCAGAAAATCGAAGTAGGGCGAGGCAAGCGCGCTGTCGTCGGTGCTGAGCAGGGCCAGGGAAGCCTCCTTGAGGGCCCGCATCGACTCGACCATGCCGGGCATGGGGACGCCGAGACTGTTGTACATCTCGCGGGCACCCTCCAGGCCGATCTTCTGGATCAGCTCGGTGCTGCCGGCGAGCACGCCGTAGGTCACCAGGCGCAGGTACCAGCTGAAATCGCGCAGGCACTGGGCCCGCTGCTTCTGGCCGTAGGCATTGCCGCCCGGGGCGACGTATTCGGGCCTGCGGCTGAACAGCTGGCGGGCCGCCTCGTCAACGATCTTCTTCTCGTTGTCGGTCAGCACCCGCACCACGTTGAGGCGGCTGGGGCCATTGGAGAGGAACTCGACGATCGAGCGCAGTTCGCCGCCGGTGGGATAGCGAAGCTGATCGTCAGCCTGAAGGATCAGATCCCGAACGACGCTCATCGAAACCACCGTGCGCCCGGCCAGTGTATCCAGATCGTCGGGCTCGACTGGCCGCAGGGGGCGCAGGTGTTACGCACCGATAGGGTCGAGGTTCCGCTCGTTCGCTCCGGCCGATGCCCGCCCTCCCCTGCAAGCTCGGCGAGCGCCTGGAGCTCACCATCGACGGCCTCGGCCACGACGGCCAGGGCGTGGGCCGCTGGCAGGGCCTGGCGGTGTTCGTGCCGGGCACCCTGCCGGGCGAGGTGGTGGCCGTGCGGGTGCGGCGGCTGGCCAAGCGCCACCTGGAGGCCGACCTGATCGGCGTGGAACAGCCGGCTCCCGAACGCCGCCGGCCGGCCTGCATCCTCGCGGAGAAGTGCGGCGGCTGCAGCCTTCAGCACGCCAGTGATGCGGGCCAGGCCCGCTGGAAGCAGGAGCTGGTGGAGCAGACCCTGCGCCGCATCGGTGGCTTCGAGGCCCCGATCCGGCCCCTGCTGAGCTGCGAGCGCAGCCTGGGCTACCGCAACCGGGCCGTGATTCCGCTGGAGCGGACGGAGGACGGCCTGCTGCGGGCGGGCTACTACCGCCGGGGCAGCCACAAGATCGTGAACCTGAACCGCTGCCCGGTGCTCGATCCCCGCATCGATGGGCTGATCGAGCCGATCAAGGCCGATCTGGAGGAGACGGGCTGGCCGGTGGACGTGAACCTCAGCGGCGGCGGCGGCCTGCGCCACCTGGCCCTGCGGGTGGGGCACCACAGCGGCGAGGTGCTGATCACCCTGGTGAGCAGCCACGCCGAGCTGGAGGGCCTGCATCCCCTGGCCGAGCGCTGGCGTGCCCGCTGGCCCGAGGTGGTGGGCGTGTGCCTGAACCTGCAGTCGCGGGCCAGCAACGCCGTGATGGGCCCCCAGACCCTCACCCTCAGCGGCCGGGGCTGGCTGGCGGAGCGCTTCGCCGGCCAGGAGCTGCGCATCGGCGCCGACACCTTCTTCCAGGTGAACACGGAGCAGGCCGAGCGGGTGGTGCCCCTGCTGCTGGAGGCCTTCGGGGCTCTGGAGCGCCAGAACATCGTGGACGCCTACTGCGGTATCGGCACCTTCAGCCTCCCCCTGGCGGCCCACGGCGCCCATGTGATCGGGCTGGAATCCCATGCCGCCTCGGTGGAGCAGGCCCGGGCCAATGCGCAGCGCAACGGCCTGGAGCGGGCCACGTTCCACCAGACCGACGTGGAGGCGATGCTGGCGGAGCACCTCGTGCACGCCGACGGCCTGCTGGTGGATCCACCCCGCAAGGGCCTGAGCCCGGCCGCCCTGGCGGCGATTCAGGCCGCGCCGCCGAAGCGCGTCGTGTACATCAGCTGCAACCCCGCCACCCTGGCCCGGGACCTGGCCCTGCTCACGGCCGAAACGGCACTACAGCTGAAATGGATCCAGCCCGTGGACTTCTTCCCCCAGACCAGCCACGTGGAGGCCGTGGCCGTCCTGGAGCGGAGCTGACAAGCACCACCCCTGGCCGGGGCCAAGGCGGGAGCCTCAGGCCCGGAGCTGGGCGCCGAACTGCTTTTCCAGGGCGGCGCGGATCGTCTGGTGGGCCGTCTCCACCTCGGCGTCGGTGAGGGTGCGGCTGGGGGCGCGGTAGCGCAGCCGGAAGGCCAGGCTGCAGGACCCTGCCGCCACCTGCTCGCCCGCATAGCGGTCGATCAGCTCCGCCTGCTCCAGCAGCGGCTTGCCGGCCTTGCGGATCGCCGAGAGCAGTTGGGCGCTGGCGACGGCATCCGGCACCACCAGGGCCAGGTCGCGCTCGGAGGCCGGCACGGTGGCGAAGGGGGCGAAGGCCGGCTGCCAGCGGTTGCGGCGGGTCGCCGCCGTGAGCAGCGCCGGCAGCTCCAGTTGGAACACGTGGGTGAGGGCGGGCAGGTCGAGCGCTTCGGCCTGGTCGGGGTGGAGCTGGCCGAACCAGCCGGCCGGTCGGCCCTCCACCACCAGCTGGGCGGCCCGGCCGGGGTGCAGCAGCGGCTGGTCGCCCAGGCGGCGGTCCTCCGTGGGCAGCTTCAGGGCCTCCAGGGCCCGCTGCAGAACGCCACGGGCCTGGAAGTAGTCGGGGGCCTGGGGCTTGCCGCCGCTGCTCCACAGCTCGGCGCTGCGGCTGCCGCAGATCACGCCGGCCAGCTGCAGCCGCTGGCGCTCGCCCTTGCCGCTGGCCTGGAACACATGGCCGATCTCGAACGCCCAGAAGCCGGGCCGGCCGGCCTGGAGGTTGCGACGGGCCGCCAGCAGCAGCTCCTCCACCAGGTCGGAGCGCAGGTGGCCGTAGTCCGCCAGCAGCGGATTGGCCAGGGGGATGCGCGCCGCCGCCGCCGGATCCTGGCGCTGCAGGCTGGAGCTGGCGGCCGTGAGCGAGAGGCTGCAGGTCTCCTGCAGGCCCGCCTGCACCAGGGCCACCCGCAGCCGCCGCTCGGCCTGCTGCTCGGGGCTGAGGCCCCCGGGGGCGATGGGGTCCGGCAGGTGGCTGGCGAAGCGGTCGTAGCCCACCAGCCGGGCCACCTCCTCGATCAGGTCCACCGGCCGGGTCAGGTCCAGGGCCCGCGAGGGGGGCACCACCACGTCCCAGCCGTCGTCGTCGGCCGTGAGGCTGCAGCCGAGGGCGCTGAGGATCTGCTCGATCTCGGCGTCGGGCAGGTCGCCGTATTCGCCCTCGCCCAGGTCCACCGGACCGAGCAGCTGGTGCAGGGCATCGCGCTCCAGGCGCAGGGGCTGGCGGGGCTGCTCGGGGCGCTGGTGCAGCCAGCGGCCCTCCACGTTGGCGCCGGCCAGCTCCTGCAGCAGGGCCACGGCCCGGTCGGCGGCGGCCAGGGTCACCTCGCGGGGCAGGCCCTTCTCGAAGCGGCTGCTGGCATCGGTGCGCAGGCCCACGCTGCGGGCACTGCGGCGCACGGCCTGGGGCGCGAACAGGGCCGCCTCCAGCCAGATCGTGGTGGTGTCGTCCTGCACGCTGCTGTTGGCGCCGCCGATCACGCCGGCCAGGGCCACCGGCTGGTCGGCCACGGTCACCACCAGGGCATCGGGGCTGAGGCTGTGCTCCGAGCCATCCAGGGCGGTGAAGGCCTCGGCGGCGCGGGCCTGGCGCAGGCCGAGGGCCGCGGGCTGGAGCGGGGCGCCGGCCAGGGCCGCCAGCCGGTCGCGGTCGAAGGCATGCAGGGGCTGGCCGGTTTCCAGCATCACCAGGTTGGTGATGTCCACCACGGTGTTGATCGGCCGCAGGCCGGCCCGCTCCAGCCGGGTCTGGAGCCAGCGGGGCGAGGGGCCCACCCGCATGCCGCTCAGGGCGGTGACGCTGAACAGCCCGCCCACCTCGATCGTGGCCTGGGCGTCGCCTGTGGCCGGCAGGGGCTCGGCCACCACCACCGGGGCCGCCGCCGGCAGGGTGAGGGGCGAGGCCGTCAGGGCCGCCACCTCGCGGGCGATGCCCAGCATCGAGAGGCCATCGGGCCGGTTGGCGGTGATCGCCAGCTCCAGCACCTGGTCATCGAGGCCGAGGCTGGGTCCGACGGGGGTGCCCAGCGCCGGTACGGAGTCGAGAGCCTCGTCGAGGATGACGATGCCGTCGGAGTCGCTGGCCAGGCCCAGCTCGGCGAGCGAGCAGATCATGCCGCTGCTGGCCACGCCGCGCAGTTCGGCGGGCTTGATCGTCAGGTCCACGGCGGGGAGGTAGGCGCCCACCGTGGCCACGGCCACGTGGATGCCGGCGCGCACGTTCTGGGCGCCGCAGACGATCTGCAGGGGTTCGGCCGCGCCGATCGCCACCGTGCAGACGCTGAGCTTGTCGGCGTTGGGATGCTGCTCGCGGGCCTCCACGAAGCCCACCACCACGCCGGCGGCGCGGGCCGCCAGATCCTCGATCTCCTCCACCTCGAAGCCGGCCACCGACAGCCGCTCGGCCAGGTCGGCGGGGGGCAGATCACAGGCCACCAGCTCCCGGAGCCATTGGAGCGAGACCCGCATGGCCTGTTCAATCAGACAGCTGGTGACTCTAAAGAAAGGGCCTGCGGAGGAGGGGGAAGGCGGCGGGGTATGGTTGACCACTGTCAATCCCGCATCGCATCAGCGGCGCAACGTCCTTCCATGGCCAAGAACAAGGGCGTCCGGATCGTGATCACTCTCGAGTGCACGGAATGCCGGTCCAACCCCGCCAAGCGGTCTCCTGGGGTGTCTCGTTACACCACCGAGAAGAACCGCCGCAACACGACTGAACGGATCGAACTCAAGAAGTTCTGCCCCCACTGCAACAAGTCGACGGTCCACAAGGAGATCAAGTGATCGCAGCGGCGATCCCTGAGCCCCAGACCCCAGACCCACAGCACCCCCTTCCTTCCGTTCAGCCATGAGTAGTTCCTTCTTCAAGAAGCGCCTCTCGCCGATCAAGCCCGGCGACCCGATCGACTACAAAGACGTCGATCTGCTCAAGAAGTTCATCACCGAGCGCGGCAAGATCCTGCCCCGCCGTCTGACGGGCCTCACCGCCAAGCAGCAGCGCGACCTCACCAATGCCGTGAAGCGCGCCCGCATCGTGGCTCTGCTGCCCTTCGTGAACCCCGAGGGCTGACGCCCTCCTTCGGCCCTTGCATTGCGGTGATCTCGTCGGCGTCCATGCCCGTTCCGGGCCGCGCCTGGCGCTGGTCACCGCGATCCAGGGCTCCAAAGTTTCTGTAGCGATCGGCTTCGAGGCGAAGTCCGAGCGGTTGCCGCTCCGCGACCTCGAACCGATCCACCCCCTGCCCTCCGGCTGCAGCGAAGTCGGCTCCCTCGGGGCCTCGCCCTGGCGCCTTAGCCCCGAGGTCCTCGCCGCGGCGCAGCCGAGCCGACGGGACCTGGCCGCCGCCTGGCTGCTGCTCGAAGACCAGGACGACTGGATCGATCTCGCCGAGCTGGTGGGGCTGCTCAGTCCCCAGTCCGATCCCCTGCACTGCGCCGCCGGCTGGCTGGCTCTACAGGACCAGGACCTCTTCCGCTGCAAGCAGGCCCGCTTCCAGCGCCGCCCCCTGGCGGACCTGCGCCAGCTGCGCCGCGAGCGGCGCCATGGCGCCCTACAGCAGCAGCGCCATCGGGAGTGGGTCGCCCTGCTGCGAAGCCGCCAGCCCCTGGAGCGGGCCGGCCTGAGCGTGGAGCAGAACGCCCAGCTGCAGGCCCTGCTGGATCTGGCCGCCGAGCCCCATGGTTCCAGCGCTGGCGATCCGGGACTCGCCCCACCGCTGCGGCTGCTGCTGCAGGAGATTTCCTGCCCGCCGCAGCTGGCGGAGATCCGGCGCCTGCTGGCGGATCTGGGCCTGTGGGACCGCCATCAGCTGCGCTGCCTGGCGGGCACCGCCTGGTCGGCGGGATTCGATCCGGCCCTGGAGGCGGAGGCTGAAGCCCTGGCCGCCCGGGCCGAGGAGCCGTGGCCGGGCGACGAGGCGCGCCTGGATCTCACCGCCCAGCGCAGCGTCACCATCGACGACGCCGACACCCGCGAGGTGGACGACGCCCTGGCCCTGGAGCGCGACGGCGAGGGCCGACTGTGGATCTGGATCCACGTGGCCGATCCGGACCGGCTGGTGCCGGCCGGCTCGCCGCTGGACCTGGAGGCCCGCCGCCGGGCCAGCAGCCTCTACCTGGCGGCCGGCTCGGTGCCGATGTTCCCGGTGGCCCTGGCGGAGGGGCCGATGAGCCTGAGCCAGGGCCGCCGCTGTGCCGCCTGGAGCGTGGCGGTGCGCCTGGACGCCGATGGCGCCATCGCCGAGCGGCAACTGCAGCGAAGCTGGATCCGCCCGATCTACCGGCTCAGCTACGGCGATGCCGACGAGCTGATCGAGTACGCCCCGCCCCAGGACGACGACCTGGAACGGCTCCACGGCCTGCTGCAGAGCCGCCGTCGCTGGCGCGAAGCCCGCGGCGCCCTGATGATGGACCAGCCGGAGGGCCGCTTCCGCCGCGCCGGCGACCGGGCCGAGCTGGAGGTGGTGGAACCCTCGGCCTCACGGCTGATGGTGGCCGAGGCGATGATCCTGGCCGGCGCCGTGGTGGCCGAGCTGGGCCGTGAGCAGGGCCTGGCCCTGCCCTTCCGCAGCCAGCCGACCTGCGAGCTGCCCCCCGCCGCCGAGCTCGACGCCCTGCCGCCGGGGCCGGTGCGCCATGCCGCCCTGCGCAAGGGCCTGAGCCGGGGCCTCACCAGCCCCCAGGTGGCACCCCACTTCTCCCTGGGGCTGGAGGCCTACGTGCAGGCCACCTCACCGATCCGCCGCTACGGCGACCTGATCACCCAGCGCCAGCTTCTGGCCCTGCGCAGCGGCACCCCCCCCCTCAGCGCCGAGCAGCTGGGGCAGGAGCTGGAGGCCCTGGAGCCCGCCCTGCGCCAAGGGATCCAGATCAGCCGCGAAGACCAGCGCCACTGGCAGCAGGTGTGGTTCGCCGAGCACCGCCGCGAGCGCTGGGACGGGCTACTGCTGCGCTGGCTGCGGCCCCAGGACGGCCTGGCCCTGGTGCGGCTGGAGGCCCTGGCCATGGACCTGGCGGTGGTGGTGCGCGAGTCGTGTGGGCCGGGGGATGGGGTGCAGGTGTCGGTGCAGGAGGCCGATCCCGATGGCGACGTGCTGCGCCTGGTGGGCCACCGCTCAGCGCGCCAGCCGTGAGGCCCGCAGCCAGGGCCCCCAGGGGTTGAGGCTGCCCACCAGCTCCACGTTGCGGGCTCCATCGAGCTGCTGCAGCCAGCGGTGCAGGGCCGGCTCCAGGGTGATCAGGGGCCAGCTGCCGCCGCCGTTGGAGAAGCGGTAGCCGCCCTCGCCATCGCCGCTCACCTGCCCCTGCCACAGCGATTCCCCGGGCTCCGCCGGCCCGCGCTGGGGGTTCACGCCGGCGCTGCGGCCGCTGAGGCTGCCATCGGCCGCCAGCAGGGTGGGCTCATCCAGCACGGCCCGCTGGCGCTCCGCCCAGTGGGGATGGTGCCAGGGCGTGTCCCAGAGGGGCACGGGCCCGGCGGGGGCCTGGGCATCGCTAATCAGCGCCTCCTGCAGCTGGCGCACCGGCAGCTCGGCCGGGCTGACGCCCAGGCGCAGGCTCAGGGCGGCGGCGGCCCCGGCCGCCTGGCCGAGGTTGAACACCAGGGGCTGCAACCGGGTGGCGCCATTGGCCATGTGGCTGACGCTGCAGCACTTGTCGGCGGCCAGCAGGTTGTCGAGGCCGGCGCTGAGCAGGGCGCCGTAGGGGATGGCGAAGGGGGTGCCGCTCCAGCGGCCGCCCCAGCGGCAGCTCTTGGGGGCCAGGGGCCAGTCGTCGCCGGGGTAGTGGTGGTCGTTGGCGTAGTTGCCCACGGCGATGGCGGTGGTGTGGCCGGCGGCATCGAGGGGCAGGGCGGCGATGGATTCGCCGGGGCCCTGGGGCAGCAGCTGCTGCTCGATCACCAGTTCTCGGCCCACGAGCCGCCGCCCTTCGCGCCAGTAGGGCATCAGCGCCAGGGCCTCCGGCCCCTCCAGGGCGCCGTCGCCGAAGCCGGGAAAACAGCGACCCGGGCTCAGCCAGCCGCCGGAGGCTTCCTGCAGGGCGGCGGCAAAGGCGAGGCTGTGCTCGCGCATGTCCCGGTAGAGGGAGGCGCGCCGGGCCGGATCGGCGTGGAACAGGCGGTCGAGCTGGCCGTGCCAGTCGTTGCCGTGCAGGGGCCAGTTGAGCATCACCAGACCGCCGGGCAGGCGGCCGTAGGTGATGGTGCGCTCCAGACCGAAGGCCTCGGCGGCGGCCGCGAACGGGGCAGGCAGCCCCCCAGCGGCCCCCGGCATCGGCCCCTCGGCCAGCTGGCCCATCACCACCCAGGTGGGCGACTGCAGCGGCTGTTCGTCAAAGAAGGGATCGAGGTCGAGGGCGGCCTGGCCCGGTGCGCTCGGTTCGTCCCAGAGCTCCCGCGCCTCCCAGCCCAGCCGGTAGGGCGCATCGGCCAGGGGGAACAGGTCGCCGCGGTCGCTGCCATCGATCAGCAGCTCCAGGTCCACGGCCAGGGGCTGGCCCCCGCGCTCCAGCTCCAGGCTGTGCACGCGGTTGCCGCGGCGATGCACCGCCTCCAGGCGCACCCCTGGCCACCAGCGCAGTCGCGGCTCGGCCTGGCACCAGCGCCGCAGGATCGCCTCGGCCGTGGCGGGCCGGTAGCCGAAGCAGCTCACCCAGTTCTGGTCCAGCCCCTCGGGCTCGCAGCGCTGCAGCTCCCGCAGGAAGGCGCCCCAGAGCCCCGTCTGCCACGGGCTGATCTCGTTGCCATCCGGGGCGCAGACGCCGGCGGCGCTCACCATCCCCCCCAGCCAGGCACCGGGGGTCAGCAGCAGGGTGTCGGCGCCGCCGCGGGCCGCCTGCAGGGCCGCCGCCACGCCGCCGGTGCCGCCGCCCCACACCACGACCTGGGCCTGCTCACGGGGGGTCGGCATCGGGAGGGGGGCCGGGCTCAGGCGCCAGGCTGACAGGGAACAGGCTGGGTAGGATCCGGCCCCCGGCTAGGGGCTGAACCGCCCGGCCAGCCTGACAGCCGCATGACCTTCACCCTCACCACGCCGCTTTACTACGTCAACGACAAGCCACACCTGGGCAGCGCCTACACAACCCTGGCCTGTGATGCGGTGGCCCGCTACCAGCGGCTGAAAGGTGAGCCCGTGATCTTCATCACCGGCTGCGATGAACACGGCCAGAAGATCCAGCGCACCGCCGAGGCGGCCGGCCTCAGCCCCCAGGCCCACTGCGACGCCGTCAGCGCCCAGTACCGGGAGCTCTGGGAGCGCTGGCAGATCAGCAACGACCGGCTGATCCGCACCACCGACCCGCGCCATCGCCGCATCGTGGAGCAGTTCTTCGCGCGGGTGGAGGCCAGCGGCGACATCGTGGAGGGCCGCCAGCAGGGCTGGTACTGCGTGGCCTGTGAGGAGTTCAAGGACGATCCCCACGAGGCCCAGGATCCGGAGTGCCCCACCCACAAGCGGCCGCTGGAATGGCGCGATGAGGTGAACCTCTTCTTCCGCCTCTCGCGCTATCAGCAGGCGATCGAGGCGCTGATCGCCCGCGAGGGCTTCATCCAGCCGGCCAGCCGCCGCCGGGAGGTGGAGAACTTCGTGAAGCAGGGTCTGCGCGACTTCTCGATCTCGCGGGTGAACCTGCCCTGGGGCATCCCGGTGCCCGGCCACGAGGGCCACACCTTCTATGTGTGGTTCGACGCGCTGCTGGGCTATCTCACGGCGTTGCTCGAACCCGGTGAGGAGCCGGATCTGGAGGCGGCGATCGCCCGCGGCTGGCCCGCCTCGGTGCACGTGATCGGCAAGGACATCCTGCGCTTCCACGCCGTGTACTGGCCGGCGATGCTGCTGTCGGCGGGGCTGGAGCTGCCGGGGAAGGTGTTCGGCCACGGCTTCCTCACCCGCGAGGGCCAGAAGATGGGCAAATCGCTGGGGAATGTGCTCGATCCGGCGGAGCTGCTGGAGCGCTGCGGCCGCGATGCGGTGCGCTGGTATCTATTGCGCGACATCCCCTTCGGCGACGACGGCGACTTCCAGCAGCAGCGCTTCACCGACCTGGTGAACAACGATCTGGCCAACACGATCGGCAACCTGCTCAACCGCACCAGCGCCATGGCCCGCCGCTGGTTCGAGGAGAGCGTGCCCCCCGCCGGCGGCGGCCTGGAGCCCACCCACCCCCTGGCCCAGGCGGCCGCCACCGCCCGCAGCCAGGCCCTGGCCGGCCTGGAGGCCCTGGAGTTCCGCAGCGCCGCCGAGGCCGCCCTGCAGCTGGCCATCGCCGCCAACGGCTACCTCAACGAGCAGGCCCCCTGGAGCCGCATGAAGCAGGAGGGCAGCCGCGATCAGGTGGCCGCCGACCTCTATGCCGTGCTGGAGGCCGCCCGCCACGTGGGCCTGCTGCTGGCGCCGCTGCTGCCGGAGCTCTCGGCGCGGATGCTCGCGCAGCTCGGCCAGACGCCGCTGGAGTCGGGGATCGGCACCCGCTGGGGAGCGACGTCCGAGGGCGGCACCCCTGGCGGCAGGCCCTGGCTGGAGCAGCTGGCCTGGGGCGGCCTGGTGCCCAGTGCCCCCCTGCCGGAGCCCTCGCCGGTGATGGCCCGGCTCGAACTGGACGCCCCCCTGTGATGGGGCGACGTCTCCGCGCGCTGGCTCCGCTGGCCCTTGTTTCCCTGGCTAGCTGCGTGCAGCCACCGCCCAAGAAGCAGGCCCCCGAGCCGTTCGTGTTCCGCTCCCTCAACCTGCGCCAGCAGAACGCCAAGGGCGAGCCGGCCTGGGAGCTCACCAGCCCCGAGGCCCGCTACGACATCGAGCGCCGCCTGGCCCAGGCCCGCAACCTCCAGGGGGTGACCTACCTGCGCGGCAAACCCCACTACCGCGTGTCGGCCCGTGTGGGCACGGTGCTCAACGACGGCGAGCTGATCCAGCTGGAGGGGGATGTGCGCATCACCCTGCTGGGCAAGGACCCTGTGCTGATCCGCTCCCAGCAGGTGCGCTGGCTGCCCCGCCAGGAGCTGATGGTGATGGATGCCAAGGCGGTGGCGACGGACCGCCTCTCCCGGCTCACGGCCAACAAGGCCCGCTTCCTGCTGCAGCAGGATCGCCTGGAACTGCGCGGCCAGCCCCAGCTGGAGCGCTGGGACCCCAGCCGCACCAAGGCAGCCAGCGATAGGGGCACCGCAGCAGCGGCGACTACAGCGGCCACCGCATCGCCCACCACCGAACCGGCGCCCCGCCCGGCCGCCCAGGAGATCCTCACGGTCCGGAGGGCCGACTGGTCGCCGGGCAGTGGCCTGCTCCAGGCCGCCGGGCCGGTGCGGGGCCGCCGCAGCGACGGCCAGGTGATCACGGCCAGTGCCCTGGAGGGGAATCTGCGCCAGGGCTTCGTGGACCTGCTGGCGCCCGTGCGGGTGAGCGATCCGGGCCGCAAGGGCTGGCTGGAGGCCGAGCGCAGCCGCTGGGATCTCGCCGGCCAGACCCTGCGCACCGCCACCCCCTTCCGCGGTCAGCTCGACAAGCTGGCTCTCCAGGGCAACGCCCTGGACATCGACCTCCAGCGGGAGCTGGTGGTGGTGCCCGCTGGCTGCGACCTGCAGCAGCCGGGCGAGAGCCTGCGGGCCCAGACCTGCCGCTGGAACTGGAGCACGGGCCGCTTCGAGGCGGTGGGGGATGTGGTGCTGAACCGCTCCGCTTACAAGCAGGTGACCCGCGCCGCGCGCCTCGACGGTGCGATCGGCAAGCAGGGCCAGGCGGTGTTCACGACGCCGGGGGGTCGGGTGAATTCGCAGCTCACCCTGCCGCCGCCGGGGGCGGGGGGGACGAAGGCGCGCAAGCCAGCTGCTCCAGTGGCGTTCTGAGCTTGCGAGCCCAGCCCTCCAGCCAGGTCTCATCGCTGCGACTGAAGCAGCGCGGCGACCAGCCCGCCAGCAGCAGGATCCCCTCGCCGCCGATCGGCTGGACGATCACCGCCGGGATCCCCTCCGGCAGTCCGGCGAATTCCCCGCGGCCGGGGTAGAGGGCCAGGTTCACCAGCGAGACGGGCCGGCCCGTGGCCAGGGCCCTCTGGCAGATGGCCCCCGGTGCAAATGGCCGGGGGTCCAGCAGGCCGCGCCGCAGCAGGGTGCGGCCGCGCCAGTGCAGCAGCAGCGAGGCGCCGGGGGTGGCGGTGAGCAGCAGCTGGCTGCCCCAGCCCAGCTCCTGGCGAAGCGCTTCGGGCAGGTCCGGGGCAAGCTCCAGGCCCTGCTCGCCCGGCAGGGCCACCCGCTCCGGCGCCGCGGGCATGGCCCGGGTCCAGAGGATCGCCACGAGCATCAGCCCCACCGCCAGCACACTGGCCAGCACGCCGGCCCGCTCGAGGGCGGGCGTGAGGCCCGGGGCGGTGAACTGGTTGAGCAGGCAGAGGGCCAGCCCCAGCACCCCCGCCGCCAGGCTCAGCCGCGCCCCCAACCCCATCGCTGATCCGCCGCCGCGTTGGTGGCCACGTTCTCACAGCCACACCGGCCGCTGCGCTGCCCGGACGGCCCTGCTGGAATACAGGCAGCGACCACGACGGCATGGGCGAGACCTCAGCATCAGCGGCCGGATCCGCCACCACGGATCCCGGGGCCCAGGGCGCCATCCGCACCGCCCCCGAGGCCTTCGCGGCGGTGGCCCTGGCCGCCGTGGCCTGCGACGGAACCCTGGGGCGCCAGGAGGCGCGGGCCCTGCGCCAGGCCCTGGAGTACCGCACCCCCTACCGCGGCCTCTCGGAGCAGGCCATGGGCGAGCTGTTCGACGTGTTGCTGGAGCAGCTGCACGCCGGTGGCTGGGGCCATCTGGTCAATGCCGCTATCCCCCTCCTCGATGTCGGCCAGCGGGAGACGTCCCTGGCCCTGGCGGCCCAGCTGGTGTGGGCGGACCGGAGCGTGTCGCCGAACGAGCAGCAGTTCCTGCAGGAGCTCGGCCAGCGGCTGGCCCTGGCCGACGGCCGGGCCGAGCAGATCCTCGAGGTGGTGGCCCTGCTGCACCGCGACAGCCTGGCCAGCTGAGCCGCGACGGCTTCTGCGCCTGACGCGCGACAGCCGTGCCGCCTGACGGCAGACTTAGCGGATGCTGTGTTTCTCCCCCCTGGCCCCTTCCTCCCCGGACCCCATGGGACTCCCTCGCCTGTCGACGCCAGCCCTGCCGCAGCGGGCCTGGCGCGGTTTCCAGGGCCTGCTGCTGGCCCTCGCCCTGCTGCTGGGCCTGGCCCAGGCCCCGGCTGCCCTCGCCACGGGCCCCCAGGATTTCCCCGAGACGCCGCCCGCGGCCCACGTGCTCGACACGGCGGATCTGCTCAGCCGCGCCGCCGCCTCGGATCTGGAGAAACGCCTGGCGGAGCTGGATCAACAGCAGGTGCAGGCCCGGCTGGTGACCCTGCGCCGGCTCGACTACGGCCTGTCCCTGGAGGACCTCGGCCAGCAGCTGCTGGAGCGCTGGAAGGCCCAGGACCCCGAGGGGAGCACAGGCCAGCTGCTGCTGCTGATCGAATCCCAGAACAACAGCGGCGCCGTGGTGGCGTCCCCCGACCTGGCGGACACCCTGCCCCGGAGCCTGCTCGCCAGCACCGGCACGAGCACCATGGGCCTGCCCCTGCGTGAGGGGGCCCGTTACCGCCAGGCCTCGATCGATGCCCTCGGCCGCCTGCAGACCGTGCTCCAGGGCGAGGCGGATCCCGGCCCGCCCCAGCTGATCGAGCGTCTGCCGGTGGAGACCAACATCCCCACCGCCGAGGAGACCGCCAGCAGCAACGCCTTCCTGTGGGTGGTGGTGCTGCTGGTGGTGGGAACCCTGGTGCCGATGATCACCTGGTGGATCTTCTCCCGCTGATCCATCCATGGGCCTGACCGACTGGACGGCCCGCTTCGAGCGGGCCAGCAACACCGACATCAGCAGCGATCTGGAGAAGGCCTACGAGGCGGCGCTGCTGATCCAGGGCCTGGAGCTCGAGTACTACAACGACCGGCCGGTGCGTCCCGAGCTGGAGCTGAGCATTCCGCGCCAGACCCAGGCCCAGATGCTGCGCCGCTTCCGCACGGCCCTGCAGATCTGCCGCGACACGCTTGAGGGCCTGGAACAGCACCGGGCCGAACTCGATGCCCAGGAGCAGCGCCAGCTGCACCTGATCGAGGTGGTCACCGCCCGCTACGGCCGCAACCCCTCCAGCCTGCCGGCCATGTCGCGGGCCCCGGAGATGCTCCCCCGCAGCCTGCTGGGGGTGTTCGACGGCATGCGCCGCCAGCTCGACCCGGAGGCCGAGGCCACGGTGGTGGCCGGCTTCCGGCGCCGCCGCGACTCAACGCTGGTGTCGCTGCGGATCCTGTTGCTGCTGGTGCTGGTGCCCCTGCTCGTGCAGCAGCTCAGCCGTTCTGTGGTGATCTCACCGCTGGTGGATCGCTTCGCGCCCGATGTGCCGTTCCTGAGCTTCACCAAGCCCCAGCTCGAGGAGAAGGCCGTCGAGCGGCTGCGCGTCTTCAAGGCGGAGCTGGAATTCGATGCGCTGCTGAAGGGCCGCGAGCCCTACACCAACGAGGAGATGCATGAGCGCCTCACCGACCGGGCCAAGGAGCTCAAGGAGGAGGCCGACGGGGAGAGCACCGAGGCGATCAAGAACATCCTGGGCGATGGCGCCGCGCTGCTGGGCTTTGCCCTGGTGTGCCTGCTGGGGCGGCGCGAGATTCAGGTGCTGCGCGGCTTCATCGATGAGGCCGTCTACGGCCTGAGCGACAGCGCCAAGGCCTTCGCCATCATCCTGTTCACCGACATCTTCGTGGGCTTCCACAGCCCGGAGGGCTGGTCGGTGCTGCTGGAGGGGGTGGAGGAGCACCTGGGCCTGCCCCACCAGGAGCACTTCATCATGTTGTTCATCGCCACCTTCCCGGTGGTGTTGGCCACGATTTTCAAGTACTGGATCTTCCGCTACCTCAACCGCGTCTCGCCGTCCTCGGTGGCGACCCTGCGCAACATGAACGGTGGCGGCTGACGCTCCGGCGCCAGCCCTGCCCGCGGCGGGGCTGGTGGTGGTCACCGGGCCGAGCCGCAGCGGCAAGAGCCGCTGGGCCGAGCACCTGGCCGCCGCGAGTGGCCATCCGGTGCTCTACGTGGCCACCGGGCCCGAGCGGGCGGGCGATGCCAGCTGGCAGCAGCGACTCGAGCGCCATCGCCGCCGCCGTCCGGGCAGCTGGCAGACCCTGGAGGCGGGCGGTGAGCTGGCCGCTGCGCTGCGGCAGCTGGCGGAGCAGCCCCGCCAGGGGGAGCCGCCCGTGCTGCTGATCGACGCCCTCGGCACCTGGCTCGCCCACCACCTCGAGCTGGAGAGCGAAGCCTGGCGCCAGTGCGAGGGCGAGCTGGTGGAGGCGCTGCAGGCTCTGGATCTGCCCGTGCTGCTGGTGTGTGAGGAGACCGGCTGGGGCGTGGTGCCGCCCACGGCCATCGGCGGACTGTTCCGCGATCGCCTGGGGCGGCTGGAGCGGCGCCTGGTGGCCGTGAGCCGGCAGGCGTGGCTGGTGGTGCAGGGTCGCGCCTTGGATCTGCTGGCCCTGGGCCTGCCCGTGCCCGACGACGCCTGAGGATCGGCCCCAGTCGACCCCGGTCCATGCCCCGCGTCGTGCTGTTCCAGCCCGAGATCCCGCCCAACACGGGCAACGTCGCCCGCAGCTGCGCCGCCACCGCCAGCGAACTGCACCTGATCGAACCCCTCGGCTTCGAGATCAGCGACCGCACGCTCAAGCGCGCCGGCCTCGATTACTGGCCCTGGGTGCCGCTGCATCGCCACACCGACTGGGAGGCGTTTCAGCGGCACCGCAGCGAGCGCGGCGGCCGGCTGCTGGCCCTGAGCCGCCACGCCAGCCAGCCCTATCACCGTACGGTTTACCGAACCGACGACTGGCTGTTGTTCGGCCGTGAGAGCGATGGCCTGCCGCCCGAACTGCTGGCCGAGGCCGACGCCAGGCTGACGATCCCAATGCGGGGCTCACTTGAGAACGGCGGAGGCGTGCGCAGCCTGAACCTCTCGGTGGCGGTGGGGGTGGTGCTGTTCGAGGCCCTGCGCCAGCTGGACTGGGAAGCGGATCCCCTGGGACCGGTGGAAGCCTGAGGAGCCTGTCTCACCGGCCGGCGTGGGTGGTGCCGCGCGGGGCCGGGATCGTGGTCAGGGCACTACCGGCAGGGGTGCCACCCGGCCTACCACCTAGGGTTGGCGGCTGTGGTGATTTTCCAACCAGCCGACAAAAACAGTGACCATGGCAACTTGCTGGCGCAGGTTCCAGCGGTTACATTCTGCGCGGCTCGGGGATGTCGGCTTCTCCACCGGGTCTTGTCCGATGGGTGAACCTGCATGAAGCCTTCCAAACTGCTCACGATCACGCTGGCGGGCACATCACTGCTCGGTGTCGCCGGCGCCGTGGCCATTCCCGGCCTCGCTGATTCCCGTTCCTCCCTTCCCCTCCCCGACTTCGCCCAGGAGCCCAGCACTCCCGTCTCCGCTCTGGAGCCCGCAGCGCCCGCCGAGCTGATCGCCGCGCTGCCCAGCACCGACCGTCTCTGGGTCAAGGTCCGCTCCGAAGTGGCCATCGAACAGCTCGCCAGCCAGCTGGCCCTCGATGAGACCCGCCTGGCCCGCCTGAACGACGTCAACGAGGACCACGCCTTCAAGCCCGGCGACTGGCTGGTGCTCCCCAGCCAGTCCAGCCGCCAGGTCAAGCAGCTCGCCGCCATCGACACCAGCGAGCTGCGCCGCACGCCGCCCCTGCAGGCGCCCCCCAGCCCGGTGGCGGAAGAGAGCACCCGGGTGCGCAGCCGCGAGAGCCTGGTGGACCTCGCCAACCGCACCAACCGCACCATCGCCGAGCTGCTGCGCCTGAACCCCGGCCTGGAGGCCGCCCGCCTGGTGGTGGGCACCCAGATCCGCCTGGCCCAGTCGTCCCCCGGCCGCAGCCGCATGGTGCTCGGCCTCAGCCCCACCACCAGCGGCGGCCTCAGCTGGCCCGAGCTGCCCAACTTCGGCGGCGACCCCCAGCCCAACACCGATCCGAACCGTCCCTTCAGCAGCGGCTGGATCTGGCCCACCCAGGGGGTGTTCTCCTCGGGCTACGGCTGGCGCTGGGGTCGCATGCACAAGGGCATCGACGTCGCCAACAACGTCGGAACGCCGATCGTCGCCGCCCAGAGCGGCCAGGTGGTGTCCTCCGGTTGGCATGACGGTGGCTACGGCTACCTGGTGGAGATCCGCCACCCCGACGGCACCCTCACCCGCTACGCCCACAACAGCCGCCTGGCCGTGCGTTCCGGAGAGGTCGTCGCCCAGGGCCAGGTGATCAGCTACATGGGCAGCACCGGCCGCAGCACCGGTCCCCACCTCCACTTCGAGATCCACCCCCCTGGCCAGGGGGCCGTGAATCCGCTTCAGTTCCTTCCCGGTCGCGCCTGAAGCCCGTCGCGTCCAGGCCCCAACAGGCCATCGTCTAAACTCCAACCACCGGGGCTCGGTAGCTCAGCTGGTTAGAGCGTGGGATTCATAACCCCAAGGTCGGGAGTTCAAGTCTCCCCCGAGCCATCCTCGATTGCCCCGCTTCGGCGGGGCTTTCTTGTGTCTGGGCCTTGGTTCTGGCGGTTTCCACAGGTCCAACGGGTCGGTGCGGGTCGTAGCTGCTTGGAGCCGCTTGGAGCCAAAACGTGCGGAGTAGTCCGCACGTTGGATCGGCACAGCGGGAACAATCTGCAGAGCTCGCCCCAGCCGCTGCGTCATGCCCCTCTCCCGGTCTCATCGCCTGAACTTCTTGGACCAATGCGTTCAGGAACTGCGTGCCCGCCGATCCCGTTTCCGCTTGCGCAGGGATCCCAGCAGTCCATTCGACTACATCCGTGAGGTCCACGGCGGAGCGAAGGTCCGGCAGCTCTCGCTGCGCCCTCTCCTGTGCAGTCACAACCCGGACGTGGAGGAGGCCCAAGACCTCTGCCGGGAGGGTCACCGCAGGGGACGTTGGCCAATCCATCCCTCGCCGCAGTAGGCGGTTGTGCAGCACAGCTGGGCGTCACTGGTGGAGGCCTGCGTGGTGGACATGGCTGTGGCCGTGATGGTGATCATCGACAGGTCCGTGGCTGTGATCGCGAGGCTCTGCTCCGTGCCCGTGCTGGCTGCCCATGGCTCAGCTCTCCTACTGGGCGGCCAGGTAGAGGGCGATCATCTCCTCCATGCCCTTCTGAGTGCGGCCATGGGGCCGCAGGCCCTTGGCGGCCATCGACACTCCTGTCGTCCAGACAAAAATGTATACGTGTAGGCAACCGATGCCCTAGCCACCCTGCCCCGCAGTCTCTGGCTGATCGGGCTGATCAACTGGTGTGACTCGCTCAGTGGCCAGCGGGTAGGCGGAGCATGAACGCTGCCCCCTGCCCTGCTTCGGACTGAACTGTGATCCCGCCACCATGGCGACGGGCGATCGCCTGGGCGATCGCTAACCCCAGACCCGTGCCCCCTTGCTGCCGGGAGCGGGCCGGATCAAGCCGGGTAAAGCGATCGAAGATCCTCGCCTGCTGATCGGCGGGGATTCCGGGCCCGCTGTCGCTGATGGCCAGCACGATCTCACGGCTCTGCTGCTCCAGGGTCACGTGGACGACACCACCGACCGGGGTGTACTGGATGGCATTGCTGAGCAGGTTGATCGCCAGCCTGCTGAGTTCCGATTCCACGCCCAGAACCCTGACACCGGGGGTGAGATGCCCCGCCCTAAGGCTGACCTCGGCAGCAGCGGCCGCTTCACTGAACTCCTCCACCACATCCATCACGATCTCGGTGAGATCACACGGCACCCTGAGACTCTGAGGGGAGGATCGCTCCAGGCTGGCGAGCAGGAGCAGATCGGCAATCAGTTGCTGCAGCCTCCGGCCCTGCGCCAGGACCCGATCCAGACTGGCCACCTGCCTGTGGCTGGTGGAAGGCTCGGCTGTGCTGCGCTCAGCCTCCACGACGGCCAACAGGTTGGCCAGTGGTGTTCGCAGTTCATGGGCGACATCGGCGCTGAACTGTTCCTGGCGCCGGTACGCCTCCAGCAGGGGTGCCATGGCCAGCCCAGCAAGCCACCAGCTGGCCAGGGCCACACCAGCCATCGCCAGGGCAAAGACTCCATGGCCCATCCACCACAGGCGATTCGCCTCTGCATCGAGGTGCGCCAGGCTGCTGGAGATCTGCAGGTAGCCCCAGACGGGTTGGCCGGGGCCATTGGCGCGATGCAGGTGAATCGCATAGGTGCCCCAGCGTTCTCCGGCCCCCTCACCGGTCAAGGCCCAGCCCAGCAGCCCAGGTTTACCCCCCACCGGTAAGGCGCCAGGGGAGCTGGCGATCAGGTTCCCGTGGTGATCGAAGACCCGCAGCTTGTAGCGGTCGGGATCGCTGGCACTGATCGCGTGCCGATGGATCAGATCCTTTGGGGGCATGCAGGGCTTGCCTACCAAACAGAGGCCCGGCAGGACTGAAGCCAGGGCGCCGGATGGCCGGGCCTCCTGCGGCAAGGCGGGTTTGAGACTGTCGTGAAGCGTGCCTGCCAGGCTCTGCAATTCACGCCTGATCGCCGTTTCCTGGGTCTGCAGCAGTAACCGGCCCATGGCAAAGCCGGCGGCATAGAGCAGCGTGCCCATCGCCAGCAATGACAGAGCGGCAAAGCGCAGGCGGGCTCGCCACAACAATCCTGGCGCTGGGACACAGTGATCGATCAAGTCTCATTGCCCCCGAGTGGAGCGAAGCGATACCCCTTGCTGGGCACGGTTTCGATCGGTGAGGGCAGACCATAGGCCGCCAGCTTGCGCCGCAGCAGCCGGACCTGGGCTGCCACCACATTGCTCACCGGGTCTTGATGCAGATCCCAGAGTTCGTTCCGCAGCCGGGAGCCGGGAATGGTCTGGCCAGGGTGCTCGAGGAAGTAGGCCATCAACTGCTGCTCCTTACCCGACAGATCCACACTCACCTCGCCGGTGCTGGTGGAGACCAGCAGCGTGCCTGCCCTGGGATCCAATCGGTAGCCTCCGGCCGACAACAAGGGCTCCCGGTAGCCGGGGTGGCGCCGCTGCAGGGCCCTGATCCGTGCCAGCAGCTCCTCCATCGCAAAGGGTTTGCTCAGGTAGTCATCAGCACCCGCATCGAGTCCCACCACCCGATCAGCCGTCTCGGCGCGGGCCGTGAGCAACAGCACCTGCAGGCCCATCCCAGCGGCCCGAGCCCGCCGGCACAGGTCAACACCACTCAGATCCGGCAGCATCCAATCGAGGATGGCGAGGTCGTAGCGGGCGAGCTCACCGCTCAGCAGGGTCCAGCCTTCCAGACCACTGGAGCAGCGATCCACCACATGTCCCTCACGCTGAAGCACGGCCTGGGTGGCAACGGCCAGATCCTCCTCGTCTTCCACCAGCAGGATCCGCAGCGGCATCAGGGGTGGGCTCCAGCGGGCAGATGCTAGTGAGCACAGGCCATTTCACCTGTTTTTCATCCCGGTTGCGCGATCCTGCGCCCAGTCCTTGCCTCCCTGGGTCTTGCGCAACCGGATCCTGCGGCTCGCCGCCAGCACCAGCCTCACGACCGCGGCTCTTGTCGCCATCCCCCTGATGGCTCCTGTGGCCATGGCCCACGTTGGCCATGGTGATGAGTTCCAGCAGCAGGGCGATGTGCGCCAGGTGAAACGCAATGCCGACAGCGATGGGCTACTGGGTGTGGCCACGGTCAAACCGGAGCAAGGCCCCGATGGCCTCACCGTGCCCGCCACGGCACTGGTCGATGCCGATGGCAAGTCCCTGCTGTTCGTGCAGACCGGGAAGACCTACGACCCAGTGTTCGTGCAGACCGGGGCCAGCCAGGGAGACCGCGTGGTCGTGACGGAGGGGATCGATCCCACCGATGACGTGGTGACGTCGGGTGCGCTTTCGCTGTACGCCGAATCGAAGAAAACCCAGCAGGCGGAAGCTCCTGCGGCTGAGGCCGGTGCAGTGGCCAATCCAGAGGCCGATTCCACCTCTAGGGGCAACCTGCCGTTGATCGCAGGAGCGGCCGGCGTTGCTGTGGTGGTCGCCGCAGGGGCGGTGCTGATCCAGCGCCGCGGCAAGCAGGGCGAATGATCGAGAAGCTGCTCAACACCACGCTGCGGTTCTCGATTGCCCGCCGCTGGCTGATCGTGGTGGCTGCGGTTGTGATCACTGTGTGGGGTCTGGTGCTGGTGCCCCAGATGCCGCTGGACGTCTTCCCACCGTTTGCCCCACCCCAGGTGGACGTCCAGACCACCGCCGATGGTCTCTCACCTGAGGAGGTGGAGATGCGCATCACGTTGCCGATCGAGTCGGCAGTGAACGGTATTGCCGGCGTGGAGACCGTTCGCTCCTCTTCCAAGGCCGGCCTGTCGATGGTGCAGGTGGTGTTCAACCAGAACGCCGACATCTTCCGGGCCCGTCAGTCGGTGTCGGAACGGATCCAGCAGGTGGAGTCGCAGCTTCCGGCGAATGCGGGTGTACCGGAGATCTCTCCGTTGGTGTCCCCCCTGGGGACGGTGCTCCAGTACGCCTTCACGCTCAAGGGTGATGGCGCCACCTCCATGCTGGATCTGCATCAACTGGTGATGCGCTCGTACCGGAACCCGATCCTGGCGGTTCCTGGTGTTGCGCAAGTCACCGTGTACGGCGGCGAGGAACCGCAGCACCAGGTGCTGCTGGATCCCCATGAGCTGCAGGTGCATGGCGTCACGCTCAAGTCGGTCATGCAAGGTGTTACCGAAGCCATGGCCACCAGTCCGGGCGGCTTCCTGATTGGTGGTGGCCAGGAACGGCTGATCCGGCCGATGGGCCAGATCACCCAGGTGAGTGATCTGGCCGATGTGGCCGTGCGTGATCAGCAAGGCCAGCCGGTGTTGCTCTCCACCCTGGCCGAGGTGAAGCGCGGTGCGGCGCTCAAGCGGGGTGACGCCAGTTTCAACGGCCAGCCGGCGGTTGTGCTCATGGTCAACAAGCAGCCCGATGTCGACACTCCCACGGTGACCCGTGCGGTGGAGGAGAGGATTGGCGCCCTCAACCGAACCCTGCCTTCGGATGTGCAGATTCACGGCACCTTCCGCCAGAGCGGCTTCATCGATCGAGCCATCAAGAACGTCAGCTCGGCGATGGTCGAGGGTGTGATCATCGTGTCACTGGTGATCGTGCTGTTCCTGATGAACTGGCGCGGAGTGGTGATCAGCCTCAGTGCCATCCCCCTGTCGTTGCTGATCGGCCTGATGCTGATGAAGGCCCTCGGCATCGGCATCAACACCATGACCCTGGGCGGCCTGGTGGTCGCCATCGGTTCGGTGGTTGACGATGCGATCGTGGATATGGAGAACTGCTATCGCGGCCTACGCAGCAATCAGGCTGCGGGCAACCCCAAGTCGCCCCTGCAGGTGGTGTTCGAAACCTCGGTGGAAGTGCGCCAGCCGGTTCTCTTCTCCAGCCTGATCATCATCATCGTGTTCGCGCCGATCTTTTCGCTCACCGGAGTGGAAGGGCGCATCTTCGCGCCGATGGGCCTGGCCTATCTGTTCTCGATCGCCGCCTCTTCGCTGGTGGCTCTCACCCTGATCCCGGCGCTCTGCGCCATCCTTCTGGCACCGGTATCCCTGCCGCCGGAGAGCACCTGGCTCGCTGCCCGCTGCGAGCGGCTGTATCGGCCCTGGCTCGCCATGGCCATGACTCGGCCGCAGCGGCTTCTCGCGGTCGCCCTGGCGCTGGTGGTGGCCACCACCGCAATCCTCCCGGCTTTAGGTCGGGTCTTCCTGCCGGAGTTCCGCGAGAAATCTCTGGTCAACTCGATGATGCTCTATCCCGGGGTGTCGCTGGAGATGACCAACCGCGCCGGGCTGGCCCTCACCCGCTCGTTGCAGAACAACCCCCTGTTCGACTGGGTGCAGGTGCGGACCGGCAGAGCGCCCGGAGACGCTGATGGCGCCGGCGTGAATCTGGCCCACGTGGATGTGGAGCTCAGCGACCAGGCGATGGCCAACCGCCCGGCTGCCATTGCTGAGCTACGCAAGGCGTTCCTGCGGTTGCCGGGCGTGGCACCCAACATCGGCGGCTTCATTTCCCACCGCATGGACGAGGTGCTCTCCGGTGTGCGCAGCGCCATCGCCATCAAGATCTACTGCACCGACCTGGGTGAGCTGCGGCGCATCGGCGAAGAGGTGGTGAAGGTGGTGGAGCCGATTGCGGGGGTGGTGGACCTGCAGCTGGAGCCTCAGCTCCCCATCCCCCAGATCCAGATCCACTACGACAGGCCCCTGGCGGCGGCGCTTGGGCTGACGATTGATGAGCTCGCCCAGGCGGTGGAGATCGCGCTCAATGGAAAGGTGGTCGGCCACGTCGCAGAAGACGCGGTGCGCAGCGATGTGTTGGTTCAGCTCGACGCGGCCAGCCGCTCCAGCCTTGACGCCATCCGCTCCCTGCCGGTGGCGTTCTCCAACGGCATGACGGTGCCGCTCGGCAGCGTGGCCTGGGTGGAAGAAGGGCTTGGAGCCAACGTCGTCAACCGGGAAGACGTCTCGCGCTTGATCGTGGTGTCGGCCAATGTCAGTGGCCGCGCCCTGGGCAGCGTGGTGGATGACATCCAGCGCCGCGTCGCCCGCGAGGTGCGCCTGCCGCAGGGCTACACGATCCGCTACGGCGGGCAGTTCGAATCCGAACAGCGGGCGACCAGCAGCCTGGTGCTCTACAGCCTGGTGGCCGCTGTGCTGATCACCCTGCTGATGGTGGCGGCCGTGAAATCTCTGCCGGCCACCGCCGCGATCATGCTCAACCTGCCCCTGGCCCTGGTGGGTGGGGTGATCGCGGTGCTGCTCACCGGTGGGGTGCTCTCGGTGGCGTCACTGATCGGTTTCATCACCCTCTTTGGCGTGGCTGTGCGCAACGGCCTGCTGCTGGTCGACAACTACAACCGCCGCCATGCCGAAGGCCAACCGCTGCAGGCGGTGATCGAAGGCGGAAGCCTGGAGCGCCTCAACGCGATCCTGATGACCGCCCTCTCTTCGGCTCTGGGCACTCTTCCATTGGCCCTGGCCTTCGGGGCAGGCAATGAGATCCTGCAGCCCCTGGCCATCGTGGTGCTCGGGGGATTGATCACCTCCACCGCCCTCACCTTGCTGGTGATTCCGGCGCTCTATTCCCGCTTTGGCGCCTGGCTGTTGCCCACCAGCGGCGTGCCGTCATCCCCTCTTGCCGCGCTTCAACCATGAGATCGAGCCTTCAAGCCGCCAGCGCTGGCCTGCGTCAGCCTCGGGTTCTTTGGCCTCTGGCCATTGCCGCATCCCTGCTGATGGGGATCGGAGTGGGCCGCTACAGCGGCGGCCGTGCTGACACGACCAGCAAGGCGGCAACAGAGAGCAGCGAACGCAACAGCACTCTGGTGTTCAGTGGTGAGCAACTACGCCGCTCGGGCCTCACCACCATCCGCCCGGAAGTGAGTCGGGGCACGGCGCGACCCATCTCCGGATTCGTGGAAGCGGCCGTGGGCTCGCGCTCCATTGTGGGCATGCCCGTGGCCGGTCGCGTTGTGAGGTTGCTGGTGGCACCAGGCCAGACGGTGCGTGCCGGTGATGGGATCGCCGAAGTGCACAGTGCGGACGCTGCGGTGGTGCAAGCGGACGCTGAGGCTGCCCGGGCAACGGCCCAATCGCTGGCATATCAGTACCGCCTGGCCGTTCCCATGGCCCGGCAGGGAGCCCTGTCGGCGCAGGAACTGGAGAGCCGCCGGCTTGCGATGGCGACGGCCGCCACCTCAGCCCGGGCGGCAACGGCCAAGGCCATGGCGATCGGGCGGCCTGATGGCCTGGGACGCCTGCTGGTCAGGAGCCCCATTCGGGGGCTGATCGCCGCCGTGAAAGCCACACCCGGTGCGGTCCTTCAGGTCGGTGAGGAAATAGCCCTGATCAGCGATGCCCGGGGCAGCGAGCTGCGCTTCCTCGTCTCGCCGGTGCTGGCCTCCAGCCTGGGGGCGGGAGAGCTGTTGCGGGTGAAAGCTGGTCCACGGGACCTGCGGGCCCGCGTGATCGCGGTAGCCCCCGATAGCGGCAGCGGCAATCGGGTCACTGTTGTGCGGGCCCAGACGATCGATGCGGCGATGCCACCTGCAGGCACAGCGGTGACAGCGTTTGTGCAGGTGCCTGCCTCCGCGCAACGCTTCACGGTTCCGGCTGACGCCGTGCAGATTGTCAATGGTTCGCCGGTGGTGTTCCGTTACCAGCGCGGTGTCGCCGAGCCCGTTGAGGTGGTGATCGGTGAGCAGTCAGCAGAGCGGGTTGTGATCCTGCAGGGCCTGCGTGGTGGCGAACTGCTGCTCAGTGGCAACACCGCGATCTTGCGCAACCCCCTGGCCGGCCGTCGTCCCTAGAGCTGAGACAGCCCAGCCAGGTGCCATTCCGAACAGTTCTACCTCCGCCAGAAAGCCGGAAGCACCGGCCTGGCCAACGCTGCTGTAGAGGGCGGCGATCAGGGTCAGGCAGACGCTGAGGCCCAGCAGGGTGGTCGGATCGATGGTCGGTAGCCCTTACTGGGAGTAGCGCAGGGCCCATAGTCCCGCGCGCCTATCAGTGCAGCAGCATTGCCATGGCAAGGGCCCGAGTGCTCGAGATCACCATGGCGTTGCTGGGCCGTGGTTTCAGGAGTCGCGAGCTGATGCCCCGCTTCTCTGACTTCCCCGATCATGGGGATAAAAGGGGTTCTGCAGATCGATGGCCAGGCCAGCTGAGCAGCAGCGTCGCGGTCAGCTGGCGGGCCTGGCGGCCGCCGTCCTCTTCGGCATCAGTGCACCACTGATCAGCACCCTCACCGGGGCTGGCTCGGCCCTGAGCATCGCCGGGCTGCTCTATGGGGGCGCCACCCTGGCCCTCCTGGTGGTGCGCCTGCTCCGAGGCACCGAGGCCGAAACCCCTGTGGGGCGGCAGGACTGGCCGGCGCTGGCGGCCCTCACCCTGCTCGGCGGCGTGGTGGGGCCGCTGGCCCTGGTGCTGGGCCTGGCGCGCCTGCCCGCAGCCTCAAGCTCGTTGCTGCTCAACCTGGAAGCGGTGTTCACCATGGCGATCGCCGTATTGCTCGGGCGCGAGCACCTCGGCCGTTGCGGTCTGCTTTCTGCTGGTCTCACGATCGCCGGGGCCGTGGTGATCTCCGAGGGCTCCCTCAGCGGAGCCAGCGGAGCAGGCAGTGCCTTGATTGCCCTGGCGACGCTGGCCTGGGGCATCGACAACAACCTCAGCCAACGCCTGAGCCTGCGCAATCCGGTCCAGATCGCCACCGTCAAGGCGGCCGGGGCGTCGCTGCCGATGCTCACCCTGGCGCTGCTGCTCGGCCACCGCTTTCCCAGTGCCCCGGTCTGCCTGGGGCTGCTGGGAATCGGGGCCCTGGGGTACGGCCTCTCGATCTGGCTCGACCTGTTGGCCCTGCGGGATCTCGGCGCCGCCCGCGAGGCGGTGCTGTTCTCGACCGCCCCCTTTGTCGGTGCGCTGTTCTCCCTGGCCTTCTTTCGGGAGCCCTTCACGCCGCAGCTTCTGGTGGCCGCTGCCCTGATGGCCGGCGGGGTGGTGTTGCTGCTACGGGAGCAGCACAGCCACTGGCATCGCCATGGGGAGCTACGCCATGCTCATCGGCACCGCCACGATCCCCGTGGAGGCGATCCCCATCACGACCACACGCATGCGCCGGAGGATCTGGCGGACATCCCCTGCGAGAGTCCGTTCTGGCATGCCCATGAGCATCGCCATGCGCCGCTGGAGCATGCCCACCCCCACGTCAGTGATGCCCATCACCGGCATCCGCATTGAACAACCCTGAACCGATCAGATCACGCTCAGAGGTCGTCGCCGTCTACTTCACCACCCCAGATACCAGCGCCGGCAGCTCCGACCACAACTGAAGACACCCTGATCTGTCGATCACGGCTGTTGCCCAGCAAACCAATCGCGCAGCTGCACCCGACCCCCTTGGGACGGCACCACGGCTGAGCAGACAAACGCCCGGGGCCGACACTCCGGGCTTTGTTGTGCTCAAGCCCGGTCGATTGGTGCTGAACTGGGTGCTCCAGATCGACTCCGCCAGCAAGTCCTCTCTACTGACCAGCGCCATGTCCTGGCATTCCAGGAGTTGCAGCTACTCCGTCGGCACCGCGCCCATCAGGTTCCTCGCACTGCACTGAGCGACGTAGAACCGATCACCATCGAAGCATCCGAACCCAAAGCCACCAAAGCAGCGCCACGGGCAGCATTGCCAGGAGGAGAACCTCCAGGCTCTGAATCTGTTCAGGGTTCATTGTTCGCGGAAATCGATTCAGTTGTCAGCTCCCCTGCTCCGGGGCCTCCCATGACCTGGATCGACATCAGGCCGTTGCAGGCCGGCGATGTTGCGTGGCGACAAGCGCGGCTCCACCGGCCAGCACCAGAGTGCCGCTGACGGCCAGAAACACCAGCACCTGGAGCAGCAGCAGAGAAATCCCCAGGGCTGAGCCAGCCACGATCTGCACCCTGGCCTTGATCAAGAGCGTCAGCAGCAGCAAGACGGTGGCCTTGAGGGCCAGCACCTTGGCCGTGGTGAGCGGGCAGAAGGGGTTCAGAAGCACGGCGACCTGGCAGATCTCCCCATGCTGGTGACCAGATGTCCATCCCGCGGCTGCCGCTCCACACGCAGCGCCCGCTGCGGCGGACAGACCTGCCAACTCTCCCCGCGTTTCTCAGTCCAGAGCCTGAGCGCCTCCTCGCGGCTCAGCTCCCTGCGGTTCTTGAGCAGCGGCACCGGCTGATCCGGCAGCAGCTCGCCGCTGGTCACCTCCAGCCGCTGACTCCAGCGGTCCCAGTGGGTCGGGCGGAAGTGGAGCACGCGGCGGCCGTCGCTGAGCCAGCCCTCCTTCGGGGAGAGGGGCGGGTGCTTGCTGGCCCCAGCGGCCTGCCCCCTGGTGCTGGTCATGCCCCTTCCGGCGCCCAGCCCTTCCGCCGCACCATGTCGTCGGTCCAGCCCTGGCAGCGGCGGGTGAGGTGCTCGCCGTGGGTGATCAGGCCGTGGTGCAGGCGGCAGGTGAGCAGCGGGATGCAGCTGGCTGCAGCATGGTGCCTGAACCAGTGGCAGGTGAGGCAGACCTGGCGGCTGCGGCTGGGCTGCAGCACGGCCTGATCGAGGTAGGGCCAGGCCTCCGGGCAGGGCTCGGCGGAGAGGGGGAGTGGGGCGACTATCCCAGCAGCGGCATCCGTACGCATGCACTGGCAGGAAATGGCCTCCTTGCCGCCCGGGCCGGTTGCTCGGGCTGTCCACGGTTTTTGCGCCTTCTTTGGCAAGAGCCACGCCCATGGGCTGAGGATCCTTGGTCTGATCCCCGTCTGGCGCCGCTGCCCAGCCCGCCTCGACCACGGCCAGTAGTTGCTGCACCACCTAACGGAGTGAGATGGGTGCCTTTGATTGGACAGCTGCAGAATTTGCTGAGCCAGCCTTGCTTCGGGGAGAAGGGAGGTCGCTTGCTGACCCTGGCGGCCGGACTCTTCGAGCCGATCAACCTTCTTCTCGTTCCCAGCCCCACTGGCGCATCAGGTAAGCAGCCGAGGGCCGACCCGGGGCCCGTGCCGCTTTCGTCCGCACTGCATAGCCTGCAATCCGATGGCCGTGTGTGGGTGCGATGGCGTGGGCCTTGGCTGCAGCGGTGACCCTGCTGACCGTCACCACGGCCGGCAGGGCAGCACCAGTCTCTGCGTCGGTCGCCGCTGCAGGTGGATGGCGCTGCAGCGGTATCGCTCTGGTGCCCTTGCTGGCGCTGGAGCCCAGACCACTGTTGGAGCTGCGTTATGCCAGCCCCTACAACTTCCTCGGCACCAGCCTCTACCCCGCCCCTGATGCCCGGTTGCGCTGTCCCGTGGCCCTGGCCCTGCAGCAGGTGCAGCGGGATCTGGCGGCCGAGGGCCTGGGTCTCAAGGTCTGGGATGCCTACCGCCCCCTGGCGGTGCAGCAGCGGATGTGGGACACGATCCGCGATCCCCGCTACGTCTCCGATCCTGCCGTCAACGCCGGGCGCCACACGCGTGGCACGGCGGTGGATGTGACCCTGGTGGATCGGCGTGGCAAGGAGTTGCCGATGCCGACGGACTTCGATGACTTCAGCGAGGCTGCCCATGGGGACGCGGCCGGCATCCCGATGGAACGTGCGACCAACGCGCGCCGCCTGCGGGAGGCGATGGAGCGTCGCGGCTTCCGTTCGTTCGCCACCGAGTGGTGGCATTTTGACTGGAAGGACTGGCAGTCGCTGCCGGTGGTGAGTGGCCGCTCCCCGAGCTAGGCGGATTGGCCCGAAACGATGAATCATCATCACCAACAGCAGTGTGGTCTTCCGCCAGCATGGAAACCTTGAGAGCAGGCCATGTCCCAGGGTTCCAACTAAACTATCAAGGCTAAGAGCAGCTACTGCAATACCGATGCAAGCAGGACTGTGACTGAACTGGTCATGCAGTGAGATCAGGTCGGTCGACAACCAGTCGACTCACCATTTCAACCTTGGGCACGGCTGGCCCATAGGTGCTAGATGTTGTGTCTCACCAGGTTCGTCAGCAGAGCAGCTCACAGAGCCGCTGCTGAGGCGAGCGCCAGCCCAGGGCTGAGTGCTTCCTGAGGCGGTTATAGATCGCCAGGTAGCGGGGCAACCAGCTGGTTCGCTCCTGCGAGTTCTGGAACGGCATCCCGTAGGCCCACTCGCGGCAGAGGGTCTGGATGAACCGTTCGGCCTTGCTGTTGGTCCTGGGTGTGTAGGGCCTGGTGCGAATGTGCCGGAGCCCCAGGGTGCGGCAGGCCTTGGCGAACGCCTTGGAGACGTAGGCGGGGCCGTTATCGCTCATCACCCGCTGGCACTCGATTCCCTGGGCGTTGAACCAGGCGAGT
>NZ_CALROT020000008.1:0-186387 GCF_943369875.1 Vulcanococcus limneticus LL | reverse complement strand
TTCTTCGCCACGCTCACCACCAGCCGCAGGTTCGCCGCCACCATCCGCTCCTTCGCCCGGCGGCCGCCCTTCAGGCGCTTGCGCAGCTGCACCACCGTCAGACCCGCCGCCTCAGCCAGCTGCTCCTCACTGGGCGCCTGCCCACCAGCCCGCAGCGTCAGCTCCTGCTCCTGCTCCTCCAGCGCCATCAGCTCCTGCACCTGACGGCCCAGGGTGATCTCCTGCTCATGGCTCAGCAGCGGCACGCGGCCGATGTCGCGCAGGTAGGAGCGCACCAGGTCGCCATCCACGGGCGGGGAGGTGCGCTGGGCGACGGCAACGCGGCCGGCGGCAGGGGAGGCGGACCCGGAGGGCTCGGCGGCCACGGGGTCAGCGAGCGAGGGCTCAAGCAACGAGAGGGCGAGGACCACGGCGGGATCCTGAACATGTGTAAAGCCTAACCTGAAGAAGTGTGAAGGCCCTCTCAGAAACCCAAAGAAAGTCCGTGCCGCCGCCCCCGGCAGCGCCCGGGAGCCGACGGTCAGCCCGGGGCCGCCGCCGCAAACCGCCCGAGCAGCCAGGCGGCGGTGTGCAGGTAGATGAACACGCCCGCCACGTCCGTGGCCGTGGCGATGAACGGGGCCGACATCAGTGCCGGGTCCAGGCCGAGGCGATCGAACAGCAGCGGCAGGGCCGCCCCGGCCGTGGCCGCCAGGGTCGTGATCGCCACCAGGGAGATGCCGGCGGCCCCGGCCACCACCGGGCTGCCGGACACCTGCCAGGCCCAGGGCACCACCACCAGCACCATCAGCAGCCCCAGCAGCGCCCCCGCCACCAGCTCCCGCCCGATGGCGGCGCCGGGTCCGAGGGTCTGGATGCGCTGGGTGCTCAGGCCCCGGATCACCACCGTGGAGCTCTGGGCGCCCACGTTGCCGCCGGTGCCGATCAGCAGCGGGATGAAGGCCGCCAGCACCACCACCTGCTCCAGCACGCCCTTCTGGGAGGCGATCACCGCCGAGGTGCCGGTGTTGGCAAGCAGCAGCACCAGCAGCCACACCACCCGGCGCCGGGCCACGGTGAACAGGTTGCTCTGGAAGTAGTCGTCCTCATCGCCGGCCTGCACGGCGCCGGCGGCGTAGAGGTCGCGGGTGGCCTCCTGCTCGATCACGTCGATCACGTCGTCCACGGTGACGATCCCCACCAGCCGCTGCTCCCGGTCCACCACCGGCACCGCCAGGAAGTCGTAGCGCTGGATCACCCGGGCCACCTCCTCCTGGTCGGTGTCGGTGGAGATGCTCACCACCTCGCGGGTCATCACATCGCCGATGCGCTCCTCCGGATCGGCCACCACCAGATCCCGCAGCGACAGGATGCCCGTGAGGTGCCGGGAGGCATCGGTCACGTAGAGGCTGTAGATGGTCTCGGTGTCCTGGGCCCGGCGGCGCACGATCGCCAGGGCCTGGGCGGCGCTGTGGAACTCCTTGAGGTCGATGTATTCGGTCGTCATCAGACGACCGGCCGTCTCGGCCTCGTAGCCCAGCATCTGGGCGGTCACGCGCCGCTCCGCCGGGCTCAGCTCCGCCAGCAGCCGGCGCACCACCTTGGCCGGCAGCTCGTCAAACAGGCGCACCCGATCGTCGGGCGACATCTCCTCCACCAGCTCCAGCACCTCGCCGGAGCGCAACCGCTCCAGCAGGGTCTGCTGCACGGAGGCCTCGAGATATTCGTAGACCTCGATCGCCTCGTCCTTGGGCAGCAGCCGGAAGGCCAGGGCCTGCAGGGTGCGCGGCAGGCTGCCGATCGCCGCGGCGATGTCCACCTCCTGGACGGGCTCCAGCAGCAGCTTCACGCCGTCGTAGTGGCCGGCCTCCAGCAGGGCCTTGAGCTGCTGGGCCACCACATCGGGCAGGGCGACGCCCTTGGCCACATCGCCGTCGGCCGCCGTGGTGATCGCGCTGGTGATCCCAGGGGGAACGCCGTTGGCCTCGCTCATCGCGCCTAGGAGCTGCGGCGGTTCGAGTGTATGGGCTGGGGTCGCTAGGGTCCCGCCGTCCAGAACACCGGAACGCCGGTCCGCGAACGAACCATGGCCGTGAATGTGAGCGATGTGGTGGTCAAGACCGCCAAAGGCGACGAACAGCGCCTGGGGGATCTGAACGGCCAGGTGCGGCTGATCGTGAACGTGGCCAGCCGCTGCGGCTTCACCCGCCAGTACGCCGGCCTGCAGAAGCTGCAGGAGACCTACGGGTCCCAGGGCTTCAGCGTGCTCGGCTTCCCCTGCAACGACTTCGGCGCCCAGGAGCCCGGCAGCCTGCCTGAGATCCAGCAGTTCTGCTCCACCACCTACGGCGCCGACTTCCCCCTGTTCGACAAGGTGCACGCCACCGGCGCCAAGACCGAGCCCTACAGCACCCTCACCCAGGCCGAGCCGGCCGGCGATGTGGCCTGGAACTTCGAGAAGTTCCTGATCGGCAAGGACGGCACCGTCCTGGCCCGCTACAAGAGCAACGTCGAGCCCGACGCGGCCGAGCTCACCGGCGCGATCGAGGCGGCGCTGGCGGCCTGAGGGGTTGCCGCCCGGGCGGGCTCAGCCCGCCAGCCAGCCGCGGCGGGCCAGCCCCGCCGGGCCGCCGGCGGTCTGCACCTGCAGCCAGCGGCGGCCGCTGGGCGACCACCAGCTGCGCACCAGCTCCAGCGGCTCGCCGGCCTCCAGCTGGGCCAGCACCGGCGCATGGCGGCGGGGGGCCGCCTGGAGGCTGGCGGCGCCGCGGGTGAGCAGCGGCTCCCGGGCCTGACGGCGCCGCAGCTCGGGCTGACGCCGGTCACCGCCGCCGGCCGGCAGGGCCGCCGGCCCGATCAGGGCCAGGCCCAGGACGCAGGTCCAGCGCCAGTCCATCAGATGTCGAGCTGGGCGAAGTCGAGCTCGGCGCTGTGGGTCTCAATGAAGGCCCGGCGCGGGGCGACCTTGTCGCCCATCAGGATCGTGAAGATGCGATCGGCCTCGGCTGCATCCTCGATCTCCACGCGCTTCATCGTGCGGGTGGAGGGATCCATGGTGGTTTCCCACAGCTGCTTGGGCATCATCTCGCCCAGACCCTTGAAGCGCTGGATCGTGTAGTTGGCCTTCTCGGGGAAGGCGTCCAGCGTCTTCTTGAGGTCCTGCTCGTTGTAGCAGTAGGTGTGGTTCTTGCCGCGCTCCACCTTGTAGAGGGGCGGACAGGCGATATACACATAACCACCCTCCAGCAGGCAGCGCTGGTAGCGGTAGAAGAAGGTGAGCAGCAGGGTGCGGATGTGGGCGCCGTCCACATCGGCGTCGGTCATGATCACGATCCGGTGGTAGCGCAGGGCGGACTCGTTGAACTCCTCGCCCTTGATGCCCAGCCCCAGACCCGTGATCAGGGCCTGGATCTCCGTATTCTTGTAGATCTTGGCGTCGTCGGTCTTCTCGATGTTGAGGATCTTGCCCCGCAGCGGCAGGATCGCCTGGAAGCGGCGATCGCGTCCCTGCTTGGCGGAGCCGCCGGCCGAATCGCCCTCCACGATGTAGATCTCCGATTCGGAGGGGTCGCGGGAGGAGCAGTCCGCCAGCTTGCCGGGCAGGGTGGAGCTCTCCAGCACGCTCTTGCGGCGCACCAGCTCACGGGCCCGGCGGGCCGCTTCGGCGGCATTGAAGGCCTGGATCGCCTTCTCGAGGATCAGGTCAATCACCGAGGGATTGAATTCCAGGTACTGGCTGAGGGATTCGCCCACCAGCGAATCCACGATGCCGCGCACCTCGGTGTTGCCGAGCTTGGTCTTGGTCTGGCCCTCGAACTCCGGTTCGGGGACCTTCACCGACAGCACGGCGGTGAGGCCCTCACGGATGTTCTCACCGGCCAGGTTGGCGTCGGCCTCCTTGCGCTTGCCGCGCTTCTTGGCAAAGGTGTTGAGGGTGCGGGTCAGCACCGTCTTGAGACCCTCGATGTGGGTGCCGCCGTCGATGGTGCGGATGTTGTTGGCGAAACCCAGGATGCTGTCGGAGTAGGCGTCCACGCACCACTGCAGGGCCGCCTCCACCTGAACGCCATCCTTCTCGGCGTTCACATAGATGATCTCGGGGTGAAGCGGATCCTTTTCCGCATTCATGTAGGCGACGTATTCCTTGATGCCGCCCTCGTAGTGGTACACCTCCTCGTGGGCCTGGCCGTCGGCCCCCTGGGCCGCGGGCCGCTCGTCGCGGAAGACGATGCGCACGCCACCGTTGAGGTAGGCGAGCTCCCGCAGGCGGGCCGAGAGGGTCTGGTAGTCGAACTCGATGCCGGTCGAGAAGATCTCGATGTCGGGCTTGAAGCGCACCGAGGTGCCGGTGCGGCCGCTGGCATCGGGCTCGGAGGCCAGGATGCCGATCGGGGCGCCGCGCTCGAAGCGCTGGCGGTGCACCTGGTCCTGCCGGTGCACGGTCACCTCCACCCACTCGGAGAGGGCGTTCACCACGGACACGCCCACGCCATGCAGGCCGCCGGACACCTTGTAGCCGCCGGCGCCGAACTTGCCGCCGGCGTGCAGCACCGTGAGCACGGTCTCCAGGGCGCTCTTGCCGGTGCGGGGGTGGATGTCGGTGGGAATACCGCGGCCGTTGTCGGTCACGGTGCAGCTGCCGTCGGCGTTGAGGCTGACGGCGATGTCGGTGCAGTGGCCGGCCAGGGCCTCGTCCACCGAGTTGTCCACCACCTCGTACACCAGGTGGTGCAGACCCCGGGGACCGGTGGTGCCGATGTACATGCCCGGGCGCTTGCGCACCGGCTCCAGGCCTTCCAGCACCTGGATCTGCTCGGCGCCGTAGGCGGCCTGGACTTTGGTGGCTTCGCTCATTCGGGCAGGGAAGGGCTCGGAAGGCGCTCTGAGGCCACCCGCGAGGGTCAATCTATCACCGTTGCAATGGAGAGGCTTCTGGCGGCCTCTCCGGCGCGATTTGCCGCAGGGGTGCAACCCACACACGGCAGGATGGCCCGGATGACCCCGGATTCCCACCCCGCCGCAGCCGCAGCGGCCAGCCCCTCCGCCGCCCTGCCGGCCCAGCCGGAGGCCGCCTCCGACCAGCCCCTGGTGATCGTGCTGCTGGGCCCCACCGCCAGCGGCAAGACCGCCCTGGCCCTGGCCATCGCCGAGGCCCTCGACCTGGCGGTGCTGTCGGTGGATTCGCGCCAGCTCTACGTGGGCATGGACATCGGCACGGCCAAGCCCACGGCGGCCCAGCGGGCCCGGGTGCGCCACGAGCTGCTGGATCTGCGCACCCCCGACCAGCCGATCAACCTGCAGGAGTTCCGAGCCGAGGCCGAGGCCGCCATCGCCGCCGAGCACGCCCGCCGCGGCATCGCCTTCCTGGTGGGCGGCAGCGGCCTCTACCTGCAGGCGATCACCCAGGGGCTGCAGCCGCCGGCGGTGCCGCCCCAGCCGGGGCTGCGGGCCCAGCTCGACGCCCTGGGCCAGGCCAGCTGCCACCAGCTGCTGGCCCAGGCCGATCCGGCGGCGGCGGCGCGGATCATGCCCAACGACGCGGTGCGCACCCAGCGGGCCCTGGAGGTGCTCTATGCCACGGGCCGGCCGCTCTCGGCCCAGCAGGGCGCGACCCCGCCCCCCTGGCGGGTACTGGAGCTGGGCCTCAACCCGCCCGACCTCCGCCAGCGCATCGCCCGCCGCAGCGCCGACCTCTACGCCGAGGGGCTGGTGGCCGAGACCCGCGCTCTGCTGGAGCGCTACGGGGCCGACTGCCCGCTGCTGGAGACGATCGGCTACGGCGAGGCCAGGCGGGTGCTGGCCGGCGAGCTGAATGAGGC
This sequence comes from Vulcanococcus limneticus LL, assembly GCF_943369875.1. GTDB lineage: Bacteria > Cyanobacteriota > Cyanobacteriia > PCC-6307 > Cyanobiaceae > Vulcanococcus > Vulcanococcus limneticus_A. Next base: position 180,589 of record NZ_CALROT020000008.1, on the reverse strand, counting down.
CGAGGCCGTGGCGGCCACCAGCCGCCGCACCCAGCAGTTCGCCAAGCGCCAGCGCACCTGGTTCCGCCGCCAGCACCAGCCCCTGTGGCTCGACGACGCCGATCCGTTGCAGCAGGCCTTGCCCGCGATCCAGCGCGTTCTAGGGTGAAGGGTGAACAGCCCCTGGTTTTTCTCCGCTCTCGTCCCCTCGCCCGTCTGAATGCCACCCCGTCCCCGTTTTGACCGCCGCGCCCCCGTCCGGGAGCTCCCCAACATCAACGACCGCATCAGCTACCCCCAGCTCCGGGTGGTGGATGCCGACGGCAGCCAGTTGGGGGTGATTACGAGGGAGGCGGCGCTGGAGGTGGCCCGCGACCGCGAGCTGGATCTGGTGCTCGTGAGCGAGAAGGCGGACCCGCCGGTCTGCCGGATCATGGACTACGGCAAGTACAAGTTCGAACAGGAGAAGAAGGCCAAGGAAGCCAAGAAGAAGTCGCATCAGACCGAAGTCAAGGAGGTCAAGATGCGCTACAAGATCGACCAGCACGACTACGACGTGCGGATCGGTCAGGCCCAGCGCTTCCTCAAGGCCGGCGACAAGGTGAAGTGCACCGTGATCTTCCGCGGCCGCGAGATCCAGCACACAGCGCTGGCCGAACAGCTGCTGATGCGCATGGCCAAGGACCTCGAGGAGAACGCCGAGATCCAGCAGCTGCCCAAGCGGGAGGGCCGCAACATGATCATGTTCCTGAGCCCCCGCAAGACCCCCCTGGCCAAGGAGAAGGAGGCCGCCGCCGCCGCCACCAAGGCGGTGCGCACGATCGAAACCCGCGCCAGCGCCAGCAGCGAGGCGGGCTGACACGGCTGGGCCAGGGGACGGAGGGGGCACCGTGTGCCAGCGCCCCCACGACCCCTCAGCCCAGGGCGTGCGCAAACAGGTTCAGCATCGCGCTCCAACCGGCACGGGCCGCCTGGGGATCGAAATCGCCACGGGCCTCGCACAGGTAGCCGTGGCCGGCCCCTGAGGCCAGGATCAACCGGTGCCGCGGAGGCTGCCCTGCTGGCAGCTCTGAGGCAGCCAGCGCCTCCTCACCGCCATTGGCCTGGGTGAGGGCCTGCCCGATCGCCGCCTGCTCCGCCGGCGGGATCAGGGGATCGGCCGTGCCGCAGAAACACCAGAGCCGGCCGGGAATCTCGGGCACCAGCGCCAGGCTCGGCGCCGGCTGCCCAGGCGCGTCAGCCGACAGCGCCGGGTCCATGCCCGGCCGGAAGTCGGACACGCGGGCGCCGTAGAAATCGCAGGTGGCGGCGATCACCGGCAGGGTGGCGGCGATCAGGGCCAGATGCCCCCCAAAGCAGAAGCCCACGCAGCCCAGGGGCCGCTCCCCCAGGCCATCGGCGCCATGGGCCGCCTGGAGCCAGACCGCCGCCGCCGCCACGTCGGCCAGCAGCTGGCTGGCGGTCACCTGGTCGCGATGGCGGCGGCCCTCCTCCAGCCCCGCCGCGTCGTAGCCCACATCCAGATCGGGGGCCGTGCGGGCGAAGCTGCTGATGGCCAGGGCCGCGTAGCCGGCGGCGGCCAGCCGGTCCGCCACGCTGCGCACCCAGGCGTTCACCCCGAACACCTCCGGCAGCACCAGCACCGCCGCCCGGGGCGGCCCGTCGGCCGGGCGGGCCCACCAGGCCGGGATCGTGGCGGGAGCCACCCCGGGGGCCTCCGCCACGGCGAGACGCACCCACTCGCCCCGGGTGGGCCGGGCCATGGCCGGCAGGGTGAGGAGCTCAGGCATGGCCACAGCGGGGCGGAGAGCGCCATTCTCCCGGCGGGAGCCAACCCGGAGCGCGCGCCCAGCTGGCACAGCACCGGCACAGGCGCCTATGCCAACGCAGCGATTGTCACCACGCCCGAAGCTCCGTAAGGTGGCCGGAGTCAGCTCTGTCCCCTCCGGCGTGCGGTTCCACATCCAGCAGGACAGCGACATTCCGGCCTCGACGCAGCTGTACAACCAGATCTGCTTCGCGATCGCCGCGCGCCACTTCCCGCCGGGCCACCGCCTGCCCAGCACCCGCCAGCTGGCCATGCAGACGGGGCTGCACCGGAACACGATCAGCAAGGTCTACCGCCAGCTGGAGAACGACGGCGTGGTGGAGGCCATGGCCGGCTCCGGCATCTACGTGCGCGACCAGCAAAAGCCCCGCGAGATCAAGCCGCCACCGGGCATCCGCGGCAAGGCCCTGCCCGACATCGACCGGGAAGTGCGCCAGAGCGTGGACGGCCTGCTCAACGCCGGCTGCACCCTGCAGCAGGCCCGCGAGCTGCTCACCCGCGAGATCGACTGGCGCCTGCGCTGCGGCGCCCGGGTGCTGGTCAGCACCCCCCGCGAGGACATCGGCGCCTCGATGCTGATCGCAGAGGAGCTCACCCCCAACCTGGAGGTGCCGGTGGAGGTGGTGCCCCTGGAGGAGCTGGAGGCCGTGCTGGAGAGCTCCAGCAACGGCACCGTGGTCACCAGCCGCTACTTCCTGCAGCCGGTGGAGGACATCGCCCGCCAGCACGGCGTGCGGGCCGTGGCCGTGGACCTCAACGACTTCCGCCACGAGCTCGACCTGCTCAAGGACCTGCGGGCCGGCAGCTGCGTGGGCCTGGTGAGCATCAGCCCCGGGCTGCTGCGGGCCGCCGAGGTGATCCTGCACAGCATGCGCGGCAACGAGCTGCTGCTGATGACCGCCACCCCGGACGTGAGCAGCCGCCTGCTGGCCCTGCTGCGGGCCGCCAGCCACGTGCTCTGCGACCGCCCCAGCCTGCCGCTGGTGGAGCAGAGCCTGCGCCAGAACCGCGCCCAGCTGATGCGCCTACCCCAGGTGCACTGCGCCCAGAGCTACCTGGGCAGCGCCACGATCGAGCTGCTGCGCAAGGAGATCGGGCTCCAGGGGGCTGCGTGAGGCCAGAAATCTGGGGCCGCACAAGAAAGCAATAAAACCTTTGTTAGCCCTGCCAGAGAGGAGGGATAGAGAAGGTTGCATTAAGCGGATGAAGAGATTCGAACTCTCGACCCTCTCCTTGGCAAGGAGATGCTCTACCACTGAGCTACATCCGCACCGGCTACACGACCAGAGGTCGGAGCGGGCTACCGGGCGGCTTTCGCGCCGGCCCAGGAATCATGCACCAGCGGGTGCCCCTTGGTCAAACGGACACGCCAAGGCTGGTGACTCCCAGGGGAAGGTCCTGGAACTGGAGCCCAGGCCCCGAGGACACAAGGCTGCATGGCCCATCCTCCAAGGCACAATCGAGCCATCAGGCCGGGGCAGCCGGAGACAGCCCGCTCAGCCGCTGGCGGCGTCGCGAAGGGACCACCCGCACCGAATTGGACCTGTGCCCACGGACATCAAGGCGCCTGGCTGACACAACCCTCCCAGAGCGAGCCAGGAGGAGATGGGGAGGACCAGCCAGAAGACCGGGCGAATCATCAAGCTGCCACCAGCCGTGCCATCACCAACGGCCAATCCATGGGGAGACAGTGCGGGACGACCGCGACACCCGCCCCCCCCCACCAAGGGCAACAGGTCCACCTGAGCGCTCAGGCCGTAGCACCCTCCGTCGCCGGCGCCGGCTGGAACATGAACATCGAGTAGATCACATTGCGGCGCATCGACGTCATCATGTCGAGGAACATGTCGTAGCCCTCGTTCTTGTATTCGATCAGCGGATCCTTCTGGCCGTAGCCACGCAGACCCACGGATTCACGCAGGGCCTCCATGGCCTGCAGATGTTCACGCCAGAGGGTGTCGATCTGCTGCAGGATGAAGTAGCGCTCGGCCTCGCGCATCAGGCCCGGGCGGAGCTGCTCCACCTGGCCCTCCTTGATGTCGTAGGCGTTGCGCAGCTGCTCCTGCAGGAAGGCCTTGAGCTCCTCCATCTGCAGACCCTGCAGCTGATCGGGGGTGAGATCCTCCAGGATGTACACGAATTCCTGAACCTTGGCCACCAGGCGGGCCAGATCCCACTCCTCGGGCGGCAGATCGGGATTCACATAGGCCTCCACGATGTCGTCCATGGTGCGCTCGCCGTAGCCGATCACCTGCTGCTTGAGCTCGCGGCCCTCCAGCACGCGGCGGCGTTCGGCATAGACGGCCTTGCGCTGGTTGTTCATCACCTCGTCGTACTCGAACACCTGCTTGCGGATGTCGTAGTAGTAGGTTTCCACCTTCTTCTGGGCCCCCTCCAGCGAGCGGGTGAGCATGCCCGATTCGATCGGCATGTCCTCCTCCACCCGGAAGGCATTCATCAGGCCGGCCACCCGATCGCCGCCAAAGATGCGCAGCAGGTTGTCCTCCAGGGAGAGGAAGAAGCGGGTGGAGCCGGGGTCGCCCTGGCGGCCGGCGCGGCCGCGCAGCTGGTTGTCCACCCGGCGCGACTCATGGCGCTCGGTGCCGACCACGTGCAGGCCGCCGGCCTCGCGCACCTTCACCTCCTCCTGTTGCACCACGGCGTCGAATTCGGCCTTGACCCGGGCGATCAGATCGCGCAGCTGCTGGATCTGGGGGTCGTCGGTGGGGGCCTTCTCGGCGGCCTGGGCGATGCGGTCCTCCAGTTCCAGCACCGTGAGCTGGCGGTCGCCCCAGGCCTTCACCAGATCCTGGGCCAGCTCCGAGAGGGAGCGCTCGGTGGCGTCGCTGAGGGCGCAGGGGTAGAGGGCGCCGATGGCCCGGGCCTCACTGGGGGCCTGGGCATGGGCGGCCTGGGAGGCGGCTCCGAAGCCGGCGGCCGCCTCTGGGGCCCGCTGCAGGGGCACGGGCGGCCGGTGGCCCTCCTCCGGACGCACCAGCCGGGGCAGCAGCACCTCCCGCAGCTTGAGACGGGCCATGTAATCGCTGTTGCCGCCGAGAATGATGTCCGTGCCGCGGCCGGCCATGTTGGTGGCGATGGTCACGGCGCCGGCGCGGCCGGCCTGGGCCACGATCTCGGCCTCCCGCTCCACGTTCTCCGGCTTGGCGTTGAGCAGGTTGTGGGGGATCTCCTGCTCGGCCAGCAGGGCGCTGAGCAGCTCGGATTTCTCCACGCTGGTGGTGCCCACCAGCACCGGACGGCCCAGCTTGTGGATCTCGGCAGTCTCCAGGGCCACGGCCCGCCACTTGGCGGTCTCGTTCTTGTACACCTGATCGGTCCAGTCGGCCCGGGAGCGGGGCCGGTTGGTGGGAACGATCGTGACCTCCAGCTTGTAGGTCTTCTCGAACTCCACCTCTTCGGTCTTGGCGGTGCCGGTCATGCCGGCCAGGCGCGGGTAGAGCAGGAAGAAGTTCTGGTAGGTGATCGAGGCCAGCGTCTGCGTTTCGGGCTGGATCGCCAGGCCCTCCTTGGCCTCGATCGCCTGGTGCTGGCCGTCGCTCCAGCGGCGGCCCGGCATCACCCGCCCGGTGAACTCATCGACGATCACGGCCTCACCGCCGCGCACGATGTAGTTCACGTCCTTGATGAACAGCTCCTTGGCCTTGAGGGCGTTGCCGATGTAGTGGGCCCAGGGGTCGGCCGGGTCAAACAGATCGCTCACCCCCAGCAGCTCTTCCGCCTTGGCATAGCCCTCGTCGGTGAGGGTCACGTTGCGCTGTTTCTCATCCACCTCATAGTCGCCCTCCGGCTCGATGCCGTCCTTGGTGAGGCCCTCGGCCCGCACCAGGGCGGCGGCCACCTCGGAGGCCCGCTGGTATTTCTCCTGGGGCCGCTCCACCTGGCCGGAGATGATCAGCGGGGTGCGGGCCTCGTCGATCAGGATCGAGTCGACTTCGTCGATCACGCAGTAGTGGAAGTCGCGCTGCACCACATCGGCGATGTCGGTCGCCATGTTGTCGCGCAGGTAGTCGAAGCCCAGCTCCGAGTTGGTGGCGTAGGTGATGTCGCAGCCGTAGTTGCGGCGGCGCTCGGCCGGGGCCATCTCCTGCTGGATCAGGCCCACCGATAGGCCGAGAAAGCGATGGATCTGTCCCATCCACTCGGCGTCGCGACGGGCCAGGTAGTCGTTCACCGTCACCACGTGCACCCCGCGGCCGGTGAGGGCGTTGAGGTAGGCGGGCAGGGTGGCCACCAGGGTCTTGCCCTCGCCGGTCTTCATCTCGGCGATCTGGCCGTCATGCAGCACCATGCCGCCGATCAGCTGCACGTCGAAGTGGCGCATGCCCAGCACCCGCTTGCCGGCCTCGCGCACCACGGCGAAGGCCTGGGGCAGCAGCTCATCGAGCAGCTTGCGCTCCCGCTCCAGGGAGACCTCACGGCTCAGGCCCCGGCCGGCGCACTCCTGCTGCAGGGCCGCGAGCTTCTGGCGGAACTCGGCCGTCAGCCCCCGAAGCTCGTCGTCCGAGAGGGCCGACACCTCCTCCTCCAGCAGGCTGACGTCGGAGACGATCGGCTGGTAGCGCTTCAGCTTGCGGGCATTGGGATCACCCAGCAGCAGCTTGAGCATGGAGGGGGACGAAGTGAGTTAGACCACACTCTACTGAGGAGCCATTGCGCCACGAGCCGCTTGTGGCATCTGGGGCATATCCCGCGGAACCACGGCACAACGCCGGCGCCGCCTGACATCAAGGCATCACGATCAGACCCCTTGCCCTAACACAAAGCCGCAGGTCTTGCGACAGACGTCAACAAGAGAGGCAGGCAAGAGTTGTTGGCCACCGCAAAGAACACATCAGTCCATGCCGAAGCCCTACGGCAAAGAACGAGAAGAGCGGGCAACCGGCGACCACCCTCTGAGCAGACATCTTGGAACATGTAGGATGCGTAAAGCATTCATGATTGTCGCCTTCATTCAACAGAGAGCCCATCTAGCTGCACAGCGATCCTGAGCCTGCACCACCCCATCGCACCACGCTCCCACCACACCCATGCGCCCGCTCAAGCTCCTTCTGGCCTTGGATGAGCCCTTCGAACCGCTCGCCGAAGTGGCTGTGGCTTCGTTTCTGCTGCATCAGCCACTGGCGGCGGTGGCGGTCTGCACTCCCGCCGGCTGCTCCCTTGAACGTCTGCGCCGCCTCTGTGGTCTGTTCGATACGCCACTGCAGCAGCAGGTGATCCCGGCGGACTCACCCCTGCAGGAGCTGCCGCCATCTGTGCGTCCCTACTTCTATTGCATCGAGGCCATGGCTGGCGTTGGCAGCGGTGCTCGCCATCTCTATGTGGACGCCGACACACTGTGCATCTCCCCTCTGGATGAACTGGTTCAGCTCAGGCTGGATCCAGCCAGGCCCTTCGCGGTGTGCTCCCATGGACGACCGATGCCAGATCGGCAACTCTGCCTTGAGCTGCCATCGGCGTATCACTATTTCAACGCTGGCGTGATCCTGTTCGACCCCTCGCCAGGGATGCAGCCAATCAGCGCGAGCCAGGTGGTGCAGTTCTATCTGCAACACCAGGCACTGTGCCGCTTCCGCGAACAGTGCGCACTGAATCATCTGCTGCGGCAGAAGGTTGTCTTTCTGCCCAATCAGTACAACTATCTCTCCTGGATGCGGGACCGCCAGGCCGACAGTCCCTGGCACGACCTCAAGGCCAATCCCATGGCCTACACCCTCGCCTCCATACGCCAGAGCCTGGCGATCGTGCACTTCTCGGCCGGCGCCCTCCCCTCCCGCCTGCCAGCTGACCGCCTGGAACAACCCGACCATTACTGGCTGCAGCTGCAGGCCGCCCTGACCCAGGCCACGGCCGCCTCAGACCTGCCCCGCTATGGCGACGCCCCGTTCGGCGCGTCAGCCGATCCCCAGTAGCTGCCTGGCAGCGGCTCGATCGTCAGCGAGGCGCTGCCGGAAGACCGCGCTCCGGCGCATCGGCTCCATCGTGAGGTGATGCTGCCGCTCGATCGAGGCATCCCAGAATCCATACACACAACGGGCGTGACGCAGCAGCCAGTCGTCACCGAACCAGATCTGCAGATCCGCAGGGATGGGGCTGTAGCTGATCTTCTGCATCAGGAGCGCAGAGCCGAACCCCTTGGCCTGCTCTCCGATGGAGCGATCGGGCCTGTAGGGGAAGGGCTCGAGCACAAAGGGCGGGGCGGGGCCTCCGGCAGCTGGCTCCGGGAGCAGGCCGATCACATCACCAGCCAGCCAGGGGTGCCGTTGCAGGCGGGCGAGCACGGATTCCGGCAACAGGATGTCGTCGTTGAGGATGGCCACCACGGCCTCGGGATCCTCCACCTGGGCCATGCCGAGGTTCCAGGCCTGATTCACATAGAGGTTGTGACTCTGCTCCAGCAGCAGGAGCTTGGGATGATCGGGCGGGAGGGCATCGGCAGGCCGGGAGGCCGGGGCATTGTCGATCACGATCAATCGCTCCACAACGGCTGCCTGCAGGTAGTGGCGCAGCACCGCGGCCAGGCCCGGCGGTTTCCAGAGGGTGGGAATGATGATCTGCATCAGGGGCTCAGCCACCGGAGGGGCTGCGGTGGTGATGGGGGAACAGGCGGGAGGTCAAGGGGAAATGGGGCTCCAGGAAGTTGAAGAGCTCATCATGGGGCGTGTGGTCGATGTGAAAGAGCAGAAAGTCCTGCGGAGTCTGGAACCGGAAATGGGCGAGGACCTGGGCATGGTGTTCGTGCCACTCCTGCAGCCAGTGGTGCACAAGCTGTGCATCGTTCTGCACCCCGATCGGCGCCAGCGCACGCCTGTAGGCCTCGGCAAAGCGGCCCTGATCATGCTTCAGGCGTGAACGCACCCAGGCCATCGGATCGCGGGTATTCAGGATGAACAGGCTGTGGGGATAGCTAGCCTGCAGATCCCGGAAGCACCTGCAGGCTTCCACCAGGGGATGGCCATCGGAATTGGAGTTCTCCCAGGGGGAGCCAGGGATGCAGACCATGTCGGTGTAGGCGGTCCACTGGTCCAGACCGTCCAGCAAGGGGCGATGGCCGCTGTGGAGATGGCGATGAATGGCCATTGCCAGCGTGTTGGCGCGCCAATGCACGGAGCTGATGCCGTTGGCCTTGAAGAAATCGTGAAAAGAGGTGGTGCCGCACTTGTTGAATCCGATCAGGAAGATTCGGCGGCCCTGCGGGGACTCAGCCATGGGGGCACCACCGATCGTCACTCCAGAGCTGTCGCATGGCGGGATCATCCAGGATGTTGCGGCAGAGTTCCGGCAGAGCATGGAGCCGGAGCTCCTCCAGGGGGAAGGGCGGCACCGCGTGCTTGCGCCGGATCTGCATGATCGCCCTATGCATCGCCTCCTCCCGGCCCGCGGTGGTGGAGGCGCCACCTTTGCGATAGCTCACATGCTCCTCGTCCAGCCCGAGGATGCTCACCTCCTGCCGCGCCATGCGCAGGTAGAGGTCGTAATCCTCCCCGATCGCGAGGCTGTGGTCGAGATGGCCACCGGCCACCTCATAGGCCAGGCGATTGAAGGCGGTGCCGGGATTGGTGATGAAGTTGAACAGCTCAAGCAAGGGTAGGTTGAACGGCTGGAACACGGGTTTCGGCCAGTTACGTCCATCACTGCCGATGAACAGCCGCACCCGGGTGTAGATCAGCCGCGGGCCTGGAATCTGCAGCAACTCCAGGCAGCGATGGGCCCGATGCGGATGGTTCAGATCGTCGGCATCCAGGGTGATCAGGATGTCGGTGCGGGCCCGGGCAATGGCCGATTCCCGGGCGGCCGCCACGCCACGGCGATCCGAGCTCTGCCGGTAGTAGCGGAGGCCTGAATCTCCTAGCGCAGCCACCACAGCAGCCACATCCTCCTCGCTGTGGTCGTCGATCACCACGGCCTCCCAGGCGTCGATCGACTGGGCCAGGCAGCTGGCAAGCGCAGCGCGCAGCTCCGCCACCCGGTTACGCACCGGCACGATGAAACTCACACGGGGCTCCAGGGTCACGCAGGCGCCTCGGTTCAGGCTTCAGCGCTGTAACCGTAGATCTCAGCGAGGGAGCCGCAAAGGGCCCACACCTGGTCGATCCGCTCGTCGCCGGCATTCCAGCGGCGGCGGCGTGAAGGATCCACCGTCAGCCCCACGGGCCGGCTGGGGAGCCCCAGGGCCTGCATCAGCCCGTGGGTGGTGGCCTGTGGCTGGTCGCAGAGGTCTTCGTAGCGCAGCTCCAGCAGCCTGGCCGGGTACTGCTGCCGCACCCGCTGGATCTCCTGCAGCTGGTACCACCAGCTCACGGCATTGCGGAGATGGGGTGGATCCTCTTCGGGCGACTGCCGGCGCCCGAGGGCGCTATAGGCCTGCTCCAGAAGGGCCTTGCCGACGGGGTTGCTGGTGCGGGAGGTCATGTGGGTGCGCCGCAGGCAAGTATCCAGCGGGTGCCGCACGAGATGCACGAGGGTGCTGCCCGGCCAGGTCTGGAGGAGGGCCTCGGGCACGAGCATCACCTCCGGCAGCTTGAACCCCCACGGCTGGGAGGGAGGGCGCTGCAGCGCCAGGCAGCGGGCCCGGTGCCGGAGCTCCTCAGCCCAGTTGCCACTCCATGGGCCGCTGTGGCCCTGCAGGGCGCTGAGGGCCATTTCATAGAGCAGATCGGCCCACTGAATCGAATCACTGCTGGCATTGAGCCGGGCCCCGAGATCAAGGCCCTGGCTGATCACCGCATCGGCCAGCAGACGCGTGCCACTGCCACCACGCCCGGTGAGGATAAGGGGATCTGAGGGTTCAGGGGCGGATAACGGCGGCAGACCGGGGGGGATCGGCGCCAGCTGCTGCCGCTCTTCAGTGCTGAGCTGACGTTGCCAGCGGCCGAGGCTGGCCTGATCCAGCGGGCGTTCCCGGAAACAGAGGCTCGGGCTGATGCCGGCGAGCGGGGGCTGCTCCGACTCCGACAAACCGAGGCTGCGGCGCAGCCGTACAAGAGCCTGAGGGTTGCCCACCAGCTCCTCGAAATGCAGGTGATGACGGCGGATGCCCTGACCTGTCAACTGCAGCTCCAACTGCCCCAGCAGGGCCTCCTCACCCTGCAGGGACTGGAGGGCGGCCTGGAAAAAAGCGACGCGCTGATCCCGCGGACAGGGCAGGCATGGCTGCAGATGGGGGAACCGCGCCAGGGAGCAGATCAGATCCGCTGGCTGCCGGTTGAGCCGCACCAGGTGACCGGTCACCAGGCCTGGGGGGGCTTGGATGAGCGTGAGCCAATCGGGCTGCTGGAGGGGCACCACCACATGGCTGATGGGCCCCTCAAGACCATGGCGACCGTGGATCTCCACGAGGGCCTTCTCCAGGTCAGCCGCGAGCAAGGGCGGCAGGGGTTCGCCGGAAGGGCGTTGTCGCAACCAGCGTCCAGCGAGATCCGAGGAGGACTGCAACAGACGCGCCCCAGGATCCATAGCCAGCTGAGCGGCAGTCAGGGAGACACCACTGCGGCTGGGACCCGCCACCAAAACGAGCTGAGCGGCGCCGAGGAGGGGGCCGAGGCGATCGCTATTCATGGGTACGGTCCTACCATCAAGCGTCACTCAGCAAGCCAGTTTGACCCCCCTCGAGACCGCCCCAGTGAAGGAGAAGGCTGAGCCCCGCAAACGCCTGGAGCCCAAACGGGCCATCAGCGATGCTGCCAATCAGTGGCTGGCCAAGAACAGGAATCTGGTGTTGCGCCAGACCCCCGTCTGGGCCCAGACCCTTACCGGCGTCTTGATCGCCGTGGGCACGCTGGGAATCCTCGGCGGGGTGCTGTTCAAGATCGACGAGGTCGTCACCGTGCCGGGGCAGCTGCAGTCGATCGGCGGCAGCGTGGAGGTGAAGACTCCTGCCGGCGGCCTCGTGGAACAGGTGTTCTACAAGGATGGAGATCGCGTGAAGAAGGGGCAGTTACTACTCCGGTTCGACACCCGTGAGGCCGCCAAGGAGGCTGCCACACTTAACGGCATGATTGCCCTCGAGCAATCCGAGCTGCTGTCCAGGCAGGCCACGTTGGCAAGCCGTGAAGCTGTTCTGAGGGGCCGGAAAGAAGTGCTACAACAGAAGCTTCAAACTAGCGAGAGTATCGTAGCGGAGCTTTCCCAGCTAGTACGTAGCGGCGGCTTCCAGAAGCTTCAGTTCCTCGAGCGACAGGATCAGGTACTGGACCTTCAGAAGCAACTCAGCCAGGTGGATGAAGAGCAGTCTCAGATTCGTTTTCAGGCCGATCAACTGAGGCTGGATAGTCAGAAGAGCATCGGCGATATGCGCAATCGCCTGCTGAAGGCCAATCTGCAACTGCAATATCAGAAGGTTGTGGCGCCAGTGGATGGGGTGGTCTTTGACCCCAAGGCGCGGCCCCAGGGGGTGCTCGGCGCCGGCGAGAGAATCCTCACGCTGGTGCCCCAGGTTGGCCTGTATGCCCAGGTTTACGTTCCCAACAAGGACATCGGCTTTATCAAACCAGGCCAGAGCGCGAAGGTACGCGTGGATGCCTTTCCCTTTCAGCGCTATGGCGATCTCGATGGCAGCGTGGAGCAAGTGGCAGCCGATGCCCTGCCACCTGACCAGACCAGCAACATCTACCGCTTCCAGGTAAAGCTCAAATTGCAGCGCTCCTACCTGGAGTCCAAAGGTGTTCGCATTCCCCTGCAGAGCGGCATGGCGATCACCACCAATCTCAAGCTGCGCGAAAAGCGTGTCATCAGCCTGTTGAGCGACCTACTGGTGAATCAGGTTGACTCGGTTCGCAGCCTGCGCCAGCAATAGAGAGATGACGAGAGATCACGCGCTTATCCTTCAAGTCGGCACGCCTCGAACAGGCAGCACCACAGCACAACGATACCTTTTCCCAAAGCTCAGGGGTGTGATACCTCTTTATAAACGCCCTTACGTCTATCATCGACCGCTCAGGCATGAACCAGCAAGCGCCAAAGCAATACAGGCTCTAAAGGCCATACCTTTTGAAGATTGGCATGACAACCACTTCCATGCGGCTCTCGAGGTCTGCATAAATGCTTCAGTACACTATTCCACAACATCAAGCAAAAGGGAGCTAAATTCTCAACTCCTATCGAAGTGCCTGGAATTACTGCTGCAGTTACGCAATAGTGACCTTTCAGAGCCCTTGCCCCTCTTCATTGCCAGTGAAAGGCTTTCAAATACTGACCTAGCAATTGACGGGTGCGACCGCGACCATCAACTTGAACTTCCAGCTGATTCATTGGCCAGGGCCTTCAGGGGGCTCACGAGCCACAAAGGCAGGATTATAGTCTCCGCCTGCTTGCGCGACCCGATCCCCCACCTTGTATCACGGTACATACGCTGCCAGACCAACAGGAGATTTGCTGGACAACCGACACAGGATATAGGGTCATATCTGGAGATTCAGGTATCGGGCTATCACAGGGCGGAGTTTGACAGCGCCCTGTTTCCGATTGTTCATAAGAAGTTTATCGGCTATCATCGCTCGTTCGCCGAAGTCCATGCCTATGGATTTGCCGAAATCAACCGCTCTGAGGACGCTTTTCGCACCATGGGCATTGGCGGGCAGGAGATTATATCCTACAAAGAGTTGCCACGCGAGAACGCGGCATCAATGACCAAGGAAGATCGAACAAATCTTGAATGCCAGGTTAGAGCCAAACTGGCTAAGTTAGACTTTATACGCGAGATTGAGGGCAACCAGCTTTTTGAATAGTTATCTCCTGCTATCCCCACACGCACTCACCACCGGGGGGGGGGCAGAAATGCCATTTCAGCAAGGACAGCACGAAGCTTGGACCTATCCAGAGGGATTGATCCTGAGTGAATCGCTGTATTGGCAATCAGCTATGATTGCCATGATTTGAGGAATGAGTCGACACATGCAAAGGAATCAAGGACAGGCGTGCATTGCACTTAGCAACTGGGAGCGATCTCTCGACTTCCATCCAATGCGTGCCATATGCCACGGAAATCGCATTCTAGACTTGGGCTGTCATACTGGACTTGTCTCATTTGAAGCTCTGCAGGCTGGAGCCTCACACGTCACAGGAGTAGACCAGGACAGCCTATGTATTAACATTGCACAACAGCAGCTAGGCCCAAGCAGAGCAACCTTGCTGCGAGATGACCTCTCCAGACCGAATGTACTTTCAGAAGCGGGGATTCGATACTGTATTCTATTTGGCTGTCCATCAGCACCTCGAGGCAAAGCACAAGGGGAGCGGTGATATGCTACTAGATGAAATCATTGGCTTGGAGCCTCAGTTCATCGCGGTCAGAGGAGGAGCCACGCACACAGAGCATCTACAGCAGAAGCTACAGGTGACGTACGGCACAATGTGCTTTTACGGAAGTTTCACAAGGATTGCGCCATTAATGGTCTATCGTCGTCGTTCTGATTCATAGGCACTTCTGAAGGGACCGAGAACTTGTCTCCACATGCTCAATAGAGAGCTCACATCAAACGGCGGGCCCCGACAACTCTCTCTTCAGCCTCCATGTGTATAAGATCCCAATCTCAGTTCATGCCTGGAGATTCGCAGCGACCGGGAGCATGGTCTGTTGAGCCTTGACAAGGCAGGTCATATCAGGCACCCAAAACAGGAATGGATGGCCTACCTGGTTACAGGCTCAGGACAATAGAGCAACATGAGCCAACCGGCTCAGGAGAGATGCACTAGAAATGTTCTACCACTGCGAAGCAACAGCAATCAGTGGCAACATTGTGAAGATACTAACCTAACGGTAAGTTACCATCCTCCTCCCAGCGGCGGAACGCTGCTTCATAGTCCGGCCGGCCGCCAACACCAACGGGCGGCCGTTCACCCATCTGCCGGTAGAGGCCTTCCTTGCCGCAGCGATAGCAGACACTGTGAACAGGGCAGTGAGCCCGAGGCACGCCGGAAGACTTCACATGGTGCAGCATGACCCGATCACCGATCAGATGGGCGTAGGTGGGCATCAGCACCCAGTGATGCAGGAGCGGGAAAGCTTCCCGACCGAACAACATGCAGTTGGTATCAATGAAGCCTGCGGGATCGGTGAGCGGACAGGCCCCCATCACAGTGCCATCCAGCCGGCAGAGCAGCCGTGAACTGGACACGAAAGCAGCGCCACTGCGGGCTCGTTCCTCCATCAACTGCCGCACATGGTCGGGTTGATACCAGTTATCGGCGTCAAGGAAGGTCACAGCCTCCACGCCGAGGCCTATGGCGTGATAACAGCCAACCAGCCGTGGTGTCGAGCCGATGTCCGCATGGCTGCGGGGCAATCGCACGTGCTCAACCTGCCAATGGTCGAGCTCGGGGAGAGGACGCCCATCGGCCACCAGGACGTGCAAGCAGGGAAAGCTTTGCCGCAAGACACTCTGGTGGCACTGCTCCAACCAGTCCAGGGGTTCCCCGTGGTATGGGGTAATCACAGCGACGCGGACATCAACCATGGGGAGCAAGGGCCTTCTGCAGGCGACGGTCGCAGGTGAGGTGACCAGCCTCAAGCTGCAGCTGAAGGCTGGCGGCGTCAGGTGGTCCCAGGCTGTCGTAGTAGTGCCCCAGGGTGCCGTTCTGGAGTTGCGAATACAGCCTGCGCCAGGTGTTCCCCACCTCGGGACCAACTCGAGTGTTACGAGCCAAAGCCTCAGCCCCCTGACGCACCTTCCGTTCGAGCTGGGGGTAGCTGCGCACAGGGAAGTGCAGAATCTCCAGGCCATCGGCAGGGGCGGTCGCTAGCGGCATCCCGCGCAGCAACGCCTCGTGGTTTCCATCGGTGATCACCACCTCCGGATGGGCACGATGGCACACCTTGGGCGGCAGCGGCTGGCCAAGGGCATTGCGGGAGTGGCATTCACGGAGCCATTGCCGCTGGTGAAAAGGCGCATGGCCAGACTGAGTCGCGTCCGCTGAAGGGGGCACGAAGTTGCGACGCGGGACCGACAAAGCCTGCACATCGGATGGGACGGCGGACAGTTGGCGGCGGATATCGCCGCTGCAGGGCCACCAGAATTCATCGGCATCGCCATGGATCACCCAGTCGGCGCCATGCTCAAGGGCCGCTAGCCGTGCCATGGCCGTCACCCAGGTGCCCTGATCATGGCTGTGCTCGGGCTGATGAAGGAGACGCACCCGGCCGCACCGGGCGGCCTCCTCCAGGAGGGCGGTGGTGCCGTCCACGGAGGCGTTATCAGTCACCAGAATCTCGTCGACGCCACGATCGAGGTGAAACGCCAGCGTGCTGGCGATGATGTCTGCCTCATCACGGCACAGGAGGGTCATCACCACCCGCATCGGCACTCAAGCGGCGAATCGCCTCCTGATTCTGCAGCAGGCGCTCCGGCTTCGGCAGAGTGGCTGCATTGGCGTGCGGGAAAGGGACCCGCGGGGTCTCCACACCCAGAAAACCGCAGAGAGGCGTCCAGTCGGCCTGCTCCTCCCAGCAGACCTCCAGGAGTTGGCTGGGCCGGTCACGGAAATGGTGCCGAACGCGAACAAGATGAGCCTCATAACGCGCCAGGTACTGCACGCGGGCAAGCTGGGGATAGGGACAGCCGTAGGCCAGCGTGCGAGCCCGCGAACCCTCTGCTGGGTCGGTGCGCAAGGCATGCGCTTCGAGGCTGCTCAGCCAGACCTCTGGAGAGCGCCTGCGGGTCAGAATGAAGCGACTGCCGGGGTAGGCAGCATCCAGATGCTCAAAGAGCAAGGGATACGGCCAGTCCTCAAAGGAATCATGGAGATCGACGACCCTGTGCAGGCCAGCCAAGTCGCCGGCGGAGACCTGCTCAAGCAGGCGCAGGTCGAAGCTCGCGTGCCGACAACCCAGATGCTGCAGGCACACCCCCAGAGTGGTGGTACCGGTTTTGTTGAGGCCGATACCGAAGACTTTGGAACGGACAATCATGGATTGGTTCGGCTGAGCTGCAACAAGTGGTCATAAAGCTCGCGACAGGCGGCAGAAACAGGCTCACCGCCACGCTGACGATGCAAATGGGGCTGCACGAATGAGCGATCCAACTCAAGGCCAGTGAAGGCCTCGAGACGATCCAGACCACGACGATCGGCACCAAACAGAGACTCATGCGGAACAAACAGCCATCGGCCATGGGAGACGTGCTGATTCAGCACGGACCGATACAGAGCCAGCCAGTTGGCCTCAAGCTCTACTGCAGAAACCTGCAAGCCACGCAGGTAGGGGGCGGTGGTGAGTTCAGCAGACGTACTGGCGAGAACCGCTGAAGGATCCCGGAAAACACAGATGTAGCGGGCTACCTGCTGTTCATCAGAAGTCAGGAGATCCCGCCATGCAGCCAGGGTATAGCAGAAGCGGGGATCCTTGAAGCAGAAGGCCCCACGGGCATAGAGATTGCGGATACGGCGGTCGAGACCTGGGGATGACCGAACAGCGCGATCATCCGCCAGCGTCGCCAACCAACGCTGCCCATCAGCGAACACATCAGGCACATGAGGTTGAAGCAGGGCCTCGTTGATGGCATTGATCTCACGGTCTTCAAAGAAACCAAGCGGGTTGGCCTCACGGGGACGATGCAAAGCGTCGCCCATGAACAGATCATGGTGGCGAAACAGGCCAGCCACCAGGCTGGTGCCGCTGCGTCCCGCTCCAAGGATGAAGAGACGATGCGAGGGTGGTTGGGACGGTGAGGGAAGGGCCACTGCGGCATTCTGCCGTGTGGGGAAGGCGCTGCTGGAACGGAATGTGGTGATGTCGTCATTCAGATAACGGCGCAAAGGCTCACGCATGCTGTCTGGAATCCGACCGTGCAGCACCTTGACGGCGAGACCAGGCCCTGCAACCCACGGCTTGGTTGTTCTCAGGTTGTATTCAGGCGGCAAGACCCAGGTGCGCAGGCCACGACGAATGCCCCACCAAAGGGCGGAGCGGAGGGAGGCCTGATCAAAAGGAACGGCCGCTTCGTCGTAGGTTCTCAACCAGCGACGCACAAAATGACGGCAACGCCGGCCACGGCGAAGACCTAGAACACCACTGTTCAACTCGGTGAGTCCATCAGGAACCTGTGGATCCCGCCATTGACTCCAGCGTACGGGCGCGTGGCAGCCCACCAAGTCAACCTCCATAAGCAGGGAGAACACATCATCAATCGGCTGCAAGAGCTCAACATCCGTGTCGAGAAACACAGTGCGCCGAAACGGAAGATTCAGAAGGGGAGGGATCTTGTCTCGATAGCTGCCATGTACATCCGGATGTTGAATGATCCGGTCAAAGCAATCTACGGCTATATCAGCAGGTGCGTCGGTGACGAGCCAGAGAGGGCGTCCACGTAAATGCGGACGAATTCTAGAAGCCGCCAACTCAGCCTCGCGCCGATGGCGTGCGCCAGTGGCTGACAGAAGGACACCCTCATCACACAGACCCGCGGGAATCATCATGGCGCCTCGGAGGGTGGCTGGCTACAGCTCAAGAGAAGGAGACGTTAGGCAGGCGGCAGCATGGACCGCAAACCAGAACCAGATACTCCAAGAATAGAGCAACGGAGCCAGAAGGAATAGCGGGAACAGCCAAGGCAGAAGACTAACGACCATTCACAGGCGACATGTCTCCACTGGGCTGATACCAATGCAAAGGAAACAGATTGACCAACGGCTTAGCTTCAAGGGACTCGACAGCAGCCCTTAGCTCGCGCAGATTAGTGCAATGCGGGTCAAGCTCATCTAGCAATGCAAGATAGTGGCGGGCCAGGCGATGGTCCTTTCTCATCAGAGCAAAGCTTATGAGATTGACATAGACAGAAGAATCGGCTTCACCAGTGCACAGTGAGTGAAGCAGAGCAATCTCGGCCTGATGGAATTGCTGAAGCTGAAGATAGGCGTCAGCCGCTGTGCGGTACACAGAAGAAAGGATCGCTGGCTTGCCAAGGAGGATTTGATTGCAGTAGTCAAGTGCAACCTCAGGATCATTGGACTGGATGGCCAGAACCGCCAGTTGAAGGTGCTCATCCGTAAGCGCGGGCTCTTCTGGCTGCGGCAAATGCGCAATCAGGCGCCTAACGGCACGAATGAGGACCTTCTCGAGTGGGCGCTTGCGAGAAGGATCATTAATCTCATCCTCTGCAAAGGCAGCCTGAAGAGGATCAAGCTCAGGCCAGTCAGCTTGCAGAGGAGGTACGCCATGCCCTTGATCTGAAGGGACAGCTTCCAAGCCCGTGACGAGAGGCGACTCAGAGATACGGGCTAAGTTTGCCTTGGCATCAACATAGTCCGGACTGGAGAGTAGAATATCATTCAATAAGGTGCGGGCCTCTTCAATACGGCCCTCGTCGATAAGCAGATTCGCATAGTTATTGCGAATTGAAAGATCATCAGGACTGAGCTTCAAGGCAACCGATAGAGCAGCCCTTGAGGAGCGAAGGTCGCCAAGCCTCCGACAAACCACCCCATAAAGCGAAAGCACCTGGAGATTCTTGGTTTTGAGCGGTCGCTGAGGATCGAGGAGGGAGCGAGCCTCCTTATACCGGCTCAATTGATAGTATGATGCAGCAACAATGAAGGCGGCCTCTGGATTACTGGCGAAGGAGCGCTGATCGGCAGCCAGCATGCTTTCAGCGCGTGCGACAACATCGTCGTGCTTACCACAGTTGTAGAGGCTTATGAGCTGCTGAAACAAATCAGATCGAGCCATGGGTCAACGGTATGGAAGGATAGAGTGCAAGAGTGAGGGGTGAATCAGATCCCACCGTTCAACCACTTCACCGCATCGGCAGCCACGGATGACCAGCCATGTAGCCTTGTTTCCCTAAGAATACCCACACTGGGATACCAATAAGAGTGGGTGGCTGCTGGATCATCCAACCATCGCCAGTCAGAGAAGATGCTCAGAAGGCATAGGGTAGGGAGATTGAGTCCGCCGGCTCCATGAATTGTGGTGTTTGCAACGCTGAGCACTGCATCACAAGCTGCGACTTGATCCAACCATGCCTCCATATCCACTAACGGGTCAATTCCGTTATCATGGATGACGGAGATCCCGCGTTCGCGCCATGCAGCGATTTGAGGCGCAACTGTTCCGTACTGTAAAGAAACGAAGGCAATATCTGGATTGGCTTGTTGCAGAATTGAAGTGAAGACCTCAAGCGGTGGGCATTTTTTAAGTATACGCTCTTCCTTCAGTCCTCCAACCCAGCTGATGCCTACAAGCTTTTTGGATCCGCTATGTTCAGCAAGGTAGCCCTTGCGAAGACGCGAGACCTCATCCTTCCTCGCCGTGAGGATGGGCACGCGCGGGGCATAGCTCTCAAGAGATGTATATCGATACTGGCAGATAGATCCGATAGGACACTGATAGTCATAGCGGCTGGAGATCACCTTGCCGAGCAAAGCATCGGAATGCTGAAATACCGTTACCTTGTCGCCCCATGGCTCATAGGCACGTGAATAGATTGGCTGAAGACGATCCTCAACAATGACGTCGACACGCAGAGCCTCATCAAAAAGAGGCGGCAGCAGGGATAAGAACATCATCGAATCCCCAACACCCTGTTCTTCAAGCAGAAGCAAGCGACGACCCTCCAATGACTCGCCACGCCACAACGGCAATGACGAGCCCGTAAAGGGTTTCTGCAAGGAGCGCTGCCACTTTTGAGACCCGTCAACGGGGACTCGTAGCCCATAATCGAATAGCTTCCAACCCTGCTGAAAAGATGCTTGCTTCAGCAGGGCACAAGCAATATTCCATGAGCTTGAATTGACAATATCATCGATTTTGCTGCGCTCAGCAACAGGGACAGCGGCACGGTCAGCAATCAGAGCCATCGCACTGTGATAATGCATCAGGCCATGCTCAGAAAGGCCAGCCTCCACAAAAGCAAAGGCAAAAGACAGTCGGATCTCTAAAGCATCCTTGATGGGCTTACCATGCAGGGATGCCTCAACCAGTGATGACAGAGATTTGAAAAAAGCGCCGTGGATATCTGTGGAAGAGGAAAGGTGGCCCAAGTCAACCAAGGAGACGTGGAGACCCAGTAATAACCTTGGCTCAGCACCTAACCTGCGGAGAGCCTTAAGAATGAGCGCATAGGCCTTGTGGTAAAGGCGATGATCACGGAGAATAGAAAAAGCTGTGTACCATGCATTGATATTATCTGGGCCAGACGCGAGGCTCGCTTCTAGATCGCGAAATGCCATCGCAGGAGATTTGGCGCGAATAATATTAGCCCGATTGGCCAGGATGGCAGGATTAGCGGGAAATAGCTTTAAACCGTTATTATAGACTGACAAGGCCTCATCTAACTTGCCAGCAGCTCTCAACATGGCGCCAAGATTTTGAAAGGCTGGCGGCGGCGCGTTGGAACCGGCAATCAGCTGCCGGTAGGTTTTTTCGGCCGAATCAAGATTGCCAGCGAGTTGCATCTTGACTGCATCCTCGAAGGTCGGCACGGCCATTAAGTCATTTTAGTCATTGGTTACAGTAGCATAGTCGGTGGAGACCCAAGCATCAGCCTGAGAGCCGCTAAGCCAAGGTCCCATGCTTACGCCAGCTGCACAGGCAAGCCAGTTTGTCAACCGCGCCCATGGGATAAAAGCAACTGGCGCCTGCAGGAAAACCTTCAGAAACAGCCCGATTTCAGGACATGTTCCAGACGGCGACCAAGGCCAGGCCTGTCATGGCGCGAAGGGAGCCGAGGGCCTCACTGTTAACTTTGCTGGGCGCGCGCCGCCTACATCTACGGTAGACATCCATGCTCAAGAGTAAGGTCAGCGCAAGTGAATGCTCAAGGCACAGCGCGATGACACAGGCGCCGTAGGCATTCAGAGAGTGAGCTTTTTCATTGATATCCCTAGGCTTATCGACATAAAGCCCGTCAGACAAGCCGGCCCCGGAGCAATCCAAAATGATAGGCCAGTTACCAGAGTGACCACCGGACTGGCCATGGCTTGGCGACCACAGGCTATGGCCAAGTTCAAGCTGAACACCCTCAAGGCTGATGGCTTGGATCAAAACCCTGGAAGCGGGTACGAAGTCCGAAACGGAGGCCGAGCCCGGGGCCGAGGTCTGCGTTTGCGAACAATTGGAAAGCATCAGAGGCTCGTCCTGCACAGGTGCTGGCGACTGCGCAGGGCCGGAGACCAGGGGGCTAGACAACTGAGACACCAGTCACCGCAATGCATCAGCTGGCTTGCTTGGACTGGTCGAGACGGGCTACTCGCACGACGGCAACAGCAAGGACCACACAGGGTTGATCAGTTGTGGTGGCTTGAGCTAATGTTGGCAGGGCTTTCCCACAGATCAATCCAATCATGGCATTTTTCACAGCCATTGGCTCCGGTCAGACCCTGACCGGCACCACTGAAAACGACTCGTTTGTTCTGCTCAACGGCTCGGCAATTTCGGTACTTGCCCAGGCTGGTGACGACCGTGTCTTCGGAACGGGTTTTCAGGCTGATGGAGGCAGCTACTCCATGGCGGGTGGTGCTGACTCCGTTGTCGTTGACACCCTCAGCGCCCAAGCAACGGTTTTCGGCGGTGCCGGCGGCGATGAGGTTCAAGCCAGCGCCATCTACACCGCTGTCGTTTCCTTGGGCAACGGAAACGATTTCGTTTCGGCTTCCTACCTTCTCGACAGCCAGATCACCCTCGGCGCTGGTTCCGACAATGTAGAAATCAGTGCAGCACAGAGCTCTACGTTTGAGTTCGGCGCTGGAGCTGACACCTTCTCGGTTCTCGGGGGCGGTTCTGTCGGCCGTGCAAGCGGCTACATCCAATACTCCGAGGTTGCCATGGGTGGTGGCGCCGACTCCTTCGAGGCTTCAGCCGCCTATAGCTCCAGCATTGCCATGGGTGCTGGTGTTGACACCTTCGCTGTCAGCGGACTCTACGGTTCTACAGTACAAGGTGGTGGCAACAGCGACACCATCTTCGTTGAAAACATGAGTGGCGGCTCCCGCATCAACGGTGGGGCCGGGGCTGACGTAATTGACGTCAACTTTGCAATCAGCGCCGAAGAGATCTTTGGCGATGCCGGTAATGACACCATCACCGTTCTGTCCGGTTCCGCAGGTGCCGATGTGTTGGCAGCCGGTGGTGACGGCGTCGATGACATCACGATTGAAGATCAGACTGGCAACAATGCCGTTCTGTTCGGTGGTGCGGGAGCAGACACGCTCTTTGCTGGCGCACAATCCAACTTCTTCCGCTACGACGCTGCCAGCGAGTCAAACATTGACAACGTTGACAACGTCACCGTAAGCGCCAACCAAAGTGCCTTCATCGCCCTTTCCAGCTACGCTGGCGGTGGCGCTGTGTTTGTCCAAGCCAACTCGGATGTGGGTGCCTTCAGCACGAACGCCGTCGGTGTCGTGACCTTCAGTGGGGCCATTGGTTCCACCCTTGAGGAGCGGGCCACCCTGCTGAGCAGCGCCCTTGGCGACTACCGCGCTGTCATCTTCAATGCTGATGGCGGTCGTTACCTGTTCGTGGCCGGTAACGTCAAGAACCAAATCACCGACGACCTGCTGATCGAGGTCGACGCCAGCGTCGACTTCCTCTCGGGCGCTGGCAACCGCCGTCTCGAGTTCGGCGACTGATCCCCACGCACCAGCCCTAGGCTGGCGTTCAACCACTCCAAGCACCTGCCTAGCGCAGGTGCTTTTTTTTGGCCATTGTTGATAGAGTCGTCCACTGTTACGTCCTGAACTGTGGATCCACAGCCGAGTGCCTGGTTGGGTTGCGGCGATCGTCGGGCGCGCCTGATCCAGGAGCTTGGCTCTGCATGGCCTTTTCTGCTGAACTCTGGTTTCAGTCGTTTGATTGTGAAGGCATGGATTCGCAAAGAGATTGCCGAGGAGCTGAATCACAGCCACCTAAATGCAACATTCGCATCCGGAGATGATGAAGAGAGCAGCCAGAAGCATGGCAGCGATGAACAGAAGGAATCAACCACTCATTGGCAGGAGGCGGTAGTGGAATGGAGCAGACAACAGTGGCAATCTGGTCTGCAGAGTCAGTTTCTACAACGGCGAGAAGAACTGGCATGGGTGACCTGTAGCCTCCTGAAGGTCTCAGACAAACGCACGGCCCATGAGCTCTACTACCGCATCAAGGACGGAGAGGCAACATTTGCGGACATCTGCAAAAAGCATGGCCTTGGCTCGGAGAGCATGAAGGGTGGCAGTCTGCCTAAGCAGCGACTGCATAAACTCCCCTATGGCCTGCCAGCGGTGATCCGCACAATGAAGGCTGGCGATCTCACAACGCCCTGTAAACTCGGTGAGAGTATTGCCATCATCAAGCTATGGGAGATTGAACCTGCTGTTTTTGATGAGAGCGTGAGCGGCTACCTTCTCAACGAACGCTACAAGGACTGGAGCCTTGAGGCCTACGAATACATCAGCACTGTTCTAACTGAAGCGACTTCTACCACGATCCCTGAATGACCACCACTCCCAATGCATCCAAGGTTGCCGAGCGCGTGCTGTTTGGCAGCCCTCCCTTTTCGTTCCTGACAGGAAGGCTGCGTGAAGCTGTGGCTGCTAGTGTTCAGCAGCACAGTTTCGAAGTTGGCGAGACAGTTCTCCGCTCCAATGAACTTCCAGAGTGGGTGGCCATTGTTCTGAAAGGCAGGGTGAGAATGCTCGTCCCGGCAGGAGATGGGGACGAATGGCGAACCATTGCGCTCAAGGGGTCCGGGCAACTTCTGGGATGGTCCTCACTCTTACGGGCATCGGGCTGTGAGCTCACCATCGCCTCTGAAAAGACAAAGATTCTCACAGTTCCGTCAGACTTGTTTCTCGAAGCCTATCGGGAGAGCGCAGAGTTTGCGCACTACTTTAACGGCATTGCTGGTCTTCAGGAGATCTACACAACTGCACTCAAAGCCAGCAGTCAGTCAACTTCCTGGAACCAGCCATGGCTTGATTCAATCCTGAACAACCCAGAGCAGGCTCGGATCGTTACCACAGAGCCTGGTGTGGAATGGCAAGCAACAAGAGCTGAGAATCCACAGGCGCTCCGGTGGCTCTTGAGCTCAGCCCACGTCGCGGGCCTACCCGTTGGCTCACGCATTGACTACGGAATCCCACTCCCGCCCACGCCAGGCTATCGGCTCCCTTACCGCTTGATCGGTCTGCCGGAGGCGACGGCAGCACTTGGGAACACGTCTGCCCCATCACAAGCCGCCCTGGCTCAAGAGCTGCCACAGAGAGGTCCTCGCCCGAACAGCCAGCGCGGGCTACCCACCCTGGAAAGCCTCGGCATTCTGGAGGCAGACGAGCAACAACCCCCTGATCTCTATCCCTTGGTGAAGGCACGGGGCGAGTTGCCAGAAGCAAGCGCTCTGCTCGAGATGCTTTGCCTGCAGCAGAATGTGCCCTTTCGGCGGGATCAGGTCGAGAAGGTACTCTCCGAACAGAGCCGACGAGGCAAACGCACATCCCTTGAGTTCCTGGCTGTACTCAGCGAGCTCATGGGATTCAACGCCAGCATTGCCGAGTTCAAGACGGAGTACGTCGGCAGCATCGAGACTCCAGCCTTTATCGAGCTGAACTCGGGATTCGCCCTCTACTACGGCTACAACAAGGGAAAGCATGTTTTTGGATCGCCTCGTCAAGGCATACGCTCCCTGACGCTTCAAGAGATCCGCTCCGAGACTAAAGCTGGAGACACTCTCCGGGCAGCCATTCCAAAACGTACGGCCGAAACACCAACCAGCAGGTTTGGCTGGCACTGGTTTACCCCACTGTTGTCAAAGTACAAGTGGGCACTGACCATGGTCTTTGTGGCGTCATTGCTGGCGCAGCTCTGCAACCTGGGCATTCCGCTGCTGACGCAACAACTGATTGACAAAGTTCTGGTACAAGGCAATCTCAGCACCCTGAACGTTCTGGGTGTGGCCATGGTGGTGATGGCCCTGTTCAAGGGGATTCTTACCGTGCTGCGCACCTATATCTTTGTGGACACAACGGATCGGATGGATATGACTTTGGGAACAGCCGTTATTGATCGGCTCTTGTCCCTACCCCTCTCCTATTTTGAAAAACGCCCTGTAGGCGAGCTGTCACAGCGACTCGGTGAACTGAACAATATCCGCTCATTCCTCACAGGCACAGCCCTCATCTCGGCCCTCAACCTGATATTCGCGGCCCTTTATCTGGTGGTCATGATGCTTTATTCACCGCTGCTCACAGCCGTCTCACTGAGCACGCTTCCGATCTACTTACTACTAATTTTATTCATCTCTCCTGTCTATAAAGGACAAATTCGTAAAAGAGCCATTGCGCAAGCATCGACACAATCTCACCTGATTGAAGTCGTTGGCGGCATTCAGACCGTCAAAGCTCAGCACATTGAGCGCACATCACGTTGGCGCTGGCAGGATCTCTACCGAAAATTTGTCGAAGAGGGATTCAAGAGCACAGCATTGGGTGCCACCTCAACGGAGATCGGTAATTTCCTCAATCAGCTGAGCAGTCTGCTGGTGCTTTGGGTCGGCATGTGGCTGGTACTCAAGGGCGACTTGACATTGGGCATGCTCATTGCCTTCCGAATCATCTCTGGCAATGTTGTTGGTCCGATAACACAGCTGAGTGGGCTTTATCAGGGGGTTCAGGGAGTTCAACTTTCAGCTGAACGCCTCAGTGATATCATCGACCAAAATTCCGAGTATGAATCATCGGAAGAATTCGCTTCCCACATTTCCTTGCCTCCGATCCATGGCCATGTGCGCTTCGCCAATATCAGTTTTGGCTTTGAGTCCACAGGGCCTCTGCAGGTCAACGATGTCAGTGTTGAGATCCAGCCAGGTAGCTTTGTGGGGATCGTTGGAGAGAGCGGCAGTGGCAAAAGTACTTTGATGAAGTTGTTGCCGCGTCTATACGAACCCAAGTCGGGCAGAATCTTTATTGATGATTTTGATATTGCCAAAGTAAGCCTTGAGAGCCTGCGCCGTCAGATTGGCATCGTGCCTCAAGACTCTCTGCTTTTTGAAGGATCAATATCCGAGAACATTGCACTTAACGACCCGCAGGCTAGCAGTGAATCCATCATTGAAGCCGCGAAGACTGCCTGTGCTCATGACTTCATCATGGGCCTTCCGAAAGGCTATGCCACTCGAATTGCCGAGAGGGGTTCAAATCTCTCAGGCGGCCAGCGGCAGCGCATTGCCATTGCTCGCACAGTGCTGGCCAACCCAAGCCTTTTGGTCATGGATGAAGCGACCAGCGCATTGGATCTTCAGACAGAGAAGAAACTCTGTGCCAACCTACAGAACTGGGCGCAAGAACGTACCGTGTTTTTTATTACTCATCGCCTATCAACAGTTCGGAACAGTGACATCATTCTATTGATGCATGAAGGACACTTGATGGAACATGGCACGCATGAAGAGCTCATGCTTGCGGACAGACGCTATGCTACATTGTATCGCCAGCAGGAGCTGTTCACATGACGCCAACAGTATCTTCACTTGCCCTGCTCGCCAATCCAGCAACCAGTGCCTACTTCGGCGGGTCAAATATTCTTTTTATTCACAACTGGAGAACTGCCGGCACCTCGCTGCATTCTCTCTTGAAAGTAAACCTTAGGCAGCATTATATCAAGATCGGGGATCAGCACAACCGTTTTGGCTTGTTGAGTCGTAAAGTCAAGCCGATAGAGACGCTGTATGACGTCAAGCAGAAGGTGCAGGTGGGCTCAGTAATAGCTGGTCATATTTATGCGGGAGTTGAAGCATTTTTCCCCGCTGATTGGGATTTATGGATGAGTGTGCGAGAGCCACTCGCACGCGTTCGTAGTGGTCTCTTGCGCTTTCATTCAACCCGCCTGCCTGGCTTTAACGACAGTGGGAAGAATATCATCAAGCATTCGGAGTCACTTGATTCGCCGGAGAGTATTCGCCATCTCCTCGCTTCAGATTTGATGCATGAGAACAACGGCATGAGCCGTCGACTGGCATCCATGTGCTTGACACCCGAATACTCCATTTCTGACGCATCGAGCATCGAGCGTGCAGCCCACCTGTCTGCAGAGTTTGACCCGAACACGCTGCTCCATGTGGCTCGGGTTCAACTTGGACGCGTGAAGATTCTCTTTATGGCAGACTATTTTCACGCTTCTGTGCTCAGCCTCGAACATTACTACAACCTACCTCCTCTCATCCATCCCTTTGCAAGCCTGCGCCATAATTCATCCAAGCTTGTTGGCTATAGTGCAGAACACGAAGAAACACTAGATGCCTCTGCAGATATTCTAGCCCGCAGCCAGAGTGTTGACTTGCAACTATGGCCGGACATCATGAAGCGTTTTCAGCGTCAGATCAGAGATGCAAAGATTAAGCAGTCGGCGGTCAAGGCCAAAGAGATTATTCACGCCAAACCACTATTCCAGCCTGAGTGGTTTACTGAGGACTTTAGCGCCTCTAAGGCGATCACCTTAATGGCAGATGCAATTAAGGTGCGCTGCAGTGAGTATCCGGATGTTGCCGAAGAAGTAAAAGGTATGATGCTCAGGTGGCCATGCTTAACTGCAGAATGTCGTGCTCAGCTTAATGAGCGTATCTCCTAGAGCTTCTCCATAATAGCACTAAGCTCCCGTGTCTGTCTTTGTCTTGGGTTGCCATCGATCTGGCACCTCCTTACTGGCCACAATACTCAGGCGTGCCATCCTGGGCGATAAGGATAGCTCTCGTCTTGGGCCGGACATCCCCAGATCGGCCGATAACAAGCACGGACATGCCGAGTCAGAATCATTGATGCTCCTCAATGAGCACCTTCTCTCAATCGCGGGAGCATCTTGGCATCAGCCCTACCTGCTACGGCCTGACTGGGAAGAAAAGGATACTCTTGCACATCTTAGCAGCCTACGGTCACGCTTAGACTATCATTTAAGCACTCAGCAATGGATCGATAAGGATCCTCGACTTTGCCTCACTCGCGACGCTGTGGCCCATATCCTGCTCACAGACATACCAGCCATCGCAATCCTCCGGCATCCTGTTGAAGTGGCCCAGTCACTCTATCTGCGCAATGGATTTGCTCCCGCCAAAAGCCTACTGATCTGGCTCCTCTACAACTACCATCTCTATAACTGTAGCTCTTCTCTGCCGCACTATACCTTGCTTCACGCTGATCTTGTCAGCACAGATCTGGAACACCGCAATAGTTGCAGCGTCTTACTGGAAGACTTTCTCCAGCAAACGTTTCCGCAGAATTCAACCTCCCTCTCCAGCCAGATCAGTGCATGCCTTGACCGAGGCCTGCTGCACTGCAATGCAGGAAGCACTCATCAGCTCGGCCTGGATGCAGCCACGACACAATTCTTTAACGCTCTCTGGCAAGACATCGGCACGGAGGTCCGTCAGCATCAAGGCCGTGCTCTCGCGACGGCCTTCTCTGCAGCCCTTCCCCAGGGTCTGTCCCACCTCCTTCCCGGTCAGCGCACGCCTGTCTACGGTCATCACATCGCCCATCAACGGGAGTGCCTGGAGCGTCGCCTGCAGCAGACAGAGAACGCCCTTCACACCACCCAGATCAAGGCGCAAGACCTGGAACAGACCTTGCAGGGGATGCGCTCATCCAGGCTCTATCGGCTGAGCCAAGCTGGTCGAAGACTATGGAGACGACTCTGGCGCCCGCGGGTAGGAGCGGACCACTCATGATGGGTCTAAAAGAAGAAGGGGAGCTCACGCCTTGATTGTTCCAATGCAGTGAGAGACATCACAATCCCAACAACATTCACAATCAACAAAACCAAGACAGGCTTGACAAGCAACTCACCGTCAATCAACGCATGGCGTAATTGATGGATAACCACATAAAGCGGATTGAACCGAGTAATCCATTCCAGACTGCCAAGGGCCTGCTTCTCGTAGAGGATTGGAGAGAGAAGGAATACCAATTGAAGCAGGATCGGAATTAACTGATAGAGATCCTTATAGCGAGCGCCCACCAGGCAGACCAAGAGGGGAAGCCAATAACAGAAGAGAAGCAAGTTCAGAAGGGGCAGCAAGCCGACGCCGGCTAAATGCAAAAGCAACACTGGCTTGAACAGCATCAAGGCCAAAATCACAATCACAAAGGACTGTGCAAACGTCTGAACTTGAAAGCTCCATTCCTCAAGGGTATAGAATACCGGGTGGAGATTGCTGTTGAGAATCTGGCGAGCATTCCCCTCCAACAGCTGCGGGGCACTACTGATTGATGCGGCAATCAAACCCCAGCTGACGAGGCCTGTGCCAAGGTAGACCACATAGTGGTTGAAGTTCTGAACCCGAAAGACCGTTCCATAGACCACTGCAAGGACGGCGATCGAGAGCACATTCGAGAGGCCGAGCCAGAAGCTTCCCAGCATGGTTCTGGCAAAGCGGGCGCGCGTACGAGCCGTGGCCGTAAACCACCAGGCATGCCGCAGCTCCCAGCCTGCCGTGAACGCATCAAGAACAGGCTTCATCATAGTAAGCAAGAGCGTCCTCAAGTGGTGCGTCATAAACAATCTTTCCCTGATCAAAAACCAGCCCACGCGTACAGAACTTTCGCAGCAGACCTTCCGAGTGACTGGCGAGAATCAGAGTACCGGTCGATTCAACAAACGACTGCATCCGTAGACGCGCACGCTTGTAAAAACGGGTATCACCTGTACCAAAGCCCTCATCGAGTGCGAGGCACTCATGCGCTGATCCAGTGATCAGCGCAAACATCAACCTAGACCGCATGCCTTCACTGTAGCCCTTCATGGGCAGATGCAGATAGTCACCAAGTCCAGAGAACTCTAGGATGTCCTCCAGAAAAGCATCAAAGCCCGCAAGGCTGCCATGGGTGAGCAAATAGTGCGCCTTAACAGCCAGATAACCGCTCAGATCCGGACTGGTAATAAAGCTCTTTTGCAGCATCGGCGAAACCTTGCAGCGGCATTGAAAACGCCCACTTGTAGGCGTATAAATGCCAGAGACCAGTCGCAAAAAGGTGGTCTTGCCGGCTCCATTGTGACCAATCAAGCCAACACGCTCGCCGTGGTAGATATTGCAAGTGACATCCCGCAATGCTTCAACCACAGCGCCCTGCTGATCACGGCTGAGTGCACCGCCAGTGACCGAACGGATCAGCACACGCTTCAATTGACGGGTTTCCGTGCTGTAGACAGGGATCGACAACCCCACCCTTTCCAGTTGCAAAACAGGGAGCTCTGGCTCACCTGGTGCTGCCGACTCGCCCAAAACGGAGCGACCCGAGGAGCACGTTTCCCTACGCAACAGCTGGGGCCATCTCATGGCTGCCTGACTGCTACTAAATAACGTCGACGTGCCAAACCAGCCACCGCAACCTGTTATTGGCAGCATGCTACCATACACCCTCATGTATGGGTCTTGAAGCAAGATCCTGTGCCACTCCATTCCAAGGCGAGCTGATGGCCTCTTTGTTTGTGGCAAAAGCCAAAAGACCGGCTCGATGGCTGCTGAAGTCAGCGAAGAGATTAGTTCTCACCAGTCGATCTAAAGTCAGGCAGATCTTGACAGGCCAGGCTGAATCGCCCGATCTGCAACGGCAGCCATTAGTCTCCATCTTATTGGTGACCTATAACAGCGAGTGCTTTCTACCACGCATTCAAGCCGCCCTGTCGACGCAGACCTATCGGCACTTTGAGTTGATCTGCGTGGACAATGCATCCACAGATCAGACCCTCCGCTTGTTGGATGACTGGCAACGAGCCCCTACCTCGTTCCCCATCACTCTGCTGCCTTGCGCCACCAATACGGGCTATGCGGCAGGCGTCAACCTTGCCTACCAACACGCCAGCGGGGAGTTTCTCGCACTGCTGAATGCCGATGCAGAACCGGGACCCAACTGGCTCTTGGAGATGGTGAACGCCTTAAGTCGCTACCCAGGGCATAGTGCTGTTTCACCGAAGATCCTATTCGATTCTCCCTTTTCTTGCTTCACTCTTCATTTCGATCGGCCTCTCTGCCTCGATCTCAAAGTTTTTGTCGATGCTCTGCCCTACCCGAAACTGTTTGTGCGGGAGGGCGAACTTCGCTACCCTGACCAAATCTGCACCAATGCGGCTGGATGGCTCGTTTTGGAGCTACCAGCGTTCACCGACAAACTCTGCCTGCGTCTCAGCTCAAGAGACCTCGACGATGCTCCGGAATGTGATGCAGGAGCACCAACATTGGTGAGCCTGTTTCCAGCTGGAAAGGCACAACGTGTTCCGCGTGCACAACTCTCAACTGATTCCACTCTCAGCCTAAGCCTGCAGCCCTTTCAGGCACCTGCCTATTGGTTGATCAACAACGCTGGCAGCACAACCGGTCGTTGGGCCGATAACCCCTATGACGTAGCTTTTGCGGTCCGCGACAGTCCCAAGTTTGATCGGCCCAGCCGGTATCGTCTCCGCCGTTTCTGTGGATGTTCTGTTCTAATCCGTCGCACAGCTCTGCTGGATCGGGATCTCTTCATTAATGAGTTCTTTGCCTATTACGAAGATTCTGAACTTTCTCGCTGGCTTCTGCGGAATCGCCGCGGCCCTATTCTGTACTGGCCACGTGCTGTCTTGCAGCACCACCACTCTAGCACGCTTGGCGAGTTTAGCCCCGCCTGGTCATACCTAACTGCGCGCTCACGTCTGCTCTACAGGCTTGTACATCAGCGTTCCAAAAAGCAGCTCACTGCCGCCAAGAAGCAGCTACCTGAACGGCTTAACCAGCTTGCGCAGCAAGGCAAGGCCTCGGGTGTTGATCCTGCACTCACCTCAACAATCACTGCCCTAGATCAGACTCTACTGGACAAGCTCCATCACGGTGACTCGCTTGTACCCTACCGACGCTCTATCGCCGTCTACAACCTATTCTGGAACACCTACGGCGGTGGGGAGGTCCATGCTCTACAGCTGGCACGACGACTCAAGGACGAGCATCCAGACTGCCATGTCTACCTGCTGTCTGAATCCGATTTTGATCTTGAAGCACTGGCCTCCTACTTCAACATCAGTACAAATGGCCTTCTCAAACTCGTCGTACCCAGAGTTACCACCAAGCTAACGAAGCGATTCTGGCTATTCGTCAACAGCACCTCTCACTCTTCGCTTGCATCTGTAGCCGTCAATAGCTGGTACATCGTGAGCTTCCCCCATCGTAGCCTTCGCCGTCACTGGCAGAAGACCTACACATTTCTACCGAACTCGCATTATACTCAGAGCTGGATGCAGCGGTGGTGGGGACAGCACTCATGTACAGATGCTCAGGTTTTCTACCCTGTCGCCCATCTCCGTTCGGCAGCCACGCCTGATCCGGATTCTTGTGATCGATCCTCAGTTTCGCAGCGTATCCTTGCCGTTGGCCGCCTGACCCGCCGTGGTCATGCCAAGAACCAGGACCTGATTCTTGAGGCTTTCCTGCAAATTGCCTCCAGCCTTCCATCTGCCTGGCAGCTTTGTCTGGCAGGATCTCTGGATGAATCCAATGCCGAAGACCTGAACTACTACCAGCAACTAAAGGAGTGCATCAACACGAGCGCGCACAGCTCCCGCGTTGCACTTCTCCCTAACGTCTCTCGAGATGATCTCAACACACTCCTCCACGACTCTGCTTTCTTTGTTCACGCTGCAGGGCTAGGACAATCGGCTCAGCATGAACCGGAGCTCCATGAACATTTCGGCATCGCCCCCGTGGAAGCGGCACTGGCAGGTTGTGTTCCGATCGTTTATGCCGTCGGGGGGCCTGCGGAGGTGCTACAGCAGACTGGTTGTGGCCATTGTTTTCAAGATTTCCAGGATCTGCAGGACACGCTGCAGCGTTTGTGCCGACTGCCAACCGAAGCCGTCAACCAGCAGCGACTCCAGACCAAGATCCGCACCCAGCAGTGGCTTGAAGTGGTATGCCAGTCGCCGCTGCCCCCACTTCAAGGTGACTCAAAGTGAGCGAAGAGGAATCCTGTCACGCTCTCATAATACCACTGTTTGGCGATCTGCCGTCAGATCTAAGGGAGTATCTTAACCTTCTCCACTCCACAGGTTATCAGCTGGTTCTTGTTGATAATCGAGCTGATGAGCTTGGTATCACGCAGCATCAGCCTTGTTGGCCGAGCGAGGCCTACGTGATTGAGAACCGCAATCGCGGCGGGCTGGCAGGTGGTCTGAATTGTGGAATTGCTGCCGCTATCGCTCGCGGCGCGGACTATGTCACCCTTCTCGATCAGGACAGCCGCATGCAGCCCGAGCATCTGCAGGGGCTGCAACGCCAATTGCACTCTACCGAGTGGGACCAAGCTCGTCGCCTGCTGATCGGCCCCTGCATCTGGGATGCCGACCGCCGATGCTGGCACTCGCCTCGCCAGCGAAGCGCCGACAGCAACAGCACCAAAACAACCCTGTTGATCACCTCAGGTACAACATTCTGTGCCAGCAATTGGCCACTTCTAGGACGCTTTGATGAGGCGATGCAGATCGACTACATCGATCATGACTGGTGCTTTCGCGCAGCGACCAAAGGATTTTCGCTCCATCAAGTGCATGACTGCATTCTTAGCCAGCACTTTGGCGAACCTCACCCCAATGCGCTTTGCGACCTGCTGGGCATGCAACTCTACACGCCATACCGCCACTTTACAGCCCTACGCAATCTTCGGCTCCTACTGAGGCGGCCTTACATTCCAATTTCCATCAAGATTAAAGAGGTCATAAAGATGCTATTGAAGCTGCCAGCCTGGCTTCTCTTTGAACCACAGCGGGCTGCCAACCTGCATTCTATCTACACTGCAGTCACCTGCCCTTTGAAGTTGCAGGCGTGATCCCTGAGCATGACGAGTGCCTACAGCGTATTGATGCCACTTGCCCCATGGGAGCAGCCTGCCATTGTTGCAGAGGCGCTGCGAAGCTTATGCCATCAGCCGTTGCCCCCCGCCCAGGTGGTGATCAGTTGCGACGGCACGCCGCCGCACAGATTGCGCGCTGTTTTGAACGAAGCACCTCTCAACACAGAGATCCTCTGCGGACCAGGCGGTGAAGGCGTCGGCCCCGTACTGGCCCGAGGCCTGAAGGCCTGTGCCACCGAACTCGTGATCCGTGCGGACGCTGACGACATCTCCCTGCCTGAGCGCTGCACCAGGCAGGTGTCGTTCGCGCTGGCGAACCCGCAGCTGGCAGCGATCAGCTCAGCGATCGCTGAATTCCACTCAGATCCTCGCCAGCCAGATGCAATCCGCCAGGTGCCGCTCAGCACGGAAGCCATTCGGCGCCAGTGCCGTTGGCGCAACCCCCTGAATCACCCTGCGGTTCTCCTGCGCCGCTCGGCCGTGATGACCGTTGGTAACTACCGGCACTGCCCTGGTTTTGAGGACTATGACCTCTGGCTGCGCCTGCTCAAAGCCGGTTACCACCTGCAGAACATCGCCGATCCGCTAGTGCTGTGCCGAACCGGCGCCAGCCACCTGGCCCGTCGTCGGGGTTGGATGTATTGCCGCCGGGAGGCGGCCTTCTTCTGGCGCTGCGGCCAGGAGGGCCTGCTTCCCTGGAGCTCGGTCATGGTCAACCTGACCACCAGGCTGCCCCTGCGTGTTCTGCCAGCGTGGCTTCTTCAGTTCGTAATGGTTTCATGGCTTCGTCGAGCCATACAGAAGAATTTAGATGTCGCTTAAATATAAGCGCAACATGGTCGCCTACGCCTGAATAGCAATATCCTCATTCGACTGAATGGTAATAGAAACTGTTCGTCGCTCTACAACTGTTTCAGCTACCGAGCTCTTGCCATGGAAAGAGGCATCTGTCTTTCTAAAGCCAAACAGTCGATTGCAGCCATAGGGAGTGGTGTGGGATTCCGAAAACAGCTCAAACGGCCACTGACTTCCAGCCCAGCATCTCATGACACCATCTTTGGGCACAAAGATGGAAGTGCCCTCATTCTGCAAAGAAGCCTCTGGAGAGCAATACAACAGGAAAGTCGCAAGCTTGTGAGGAGCATCAGTATGGGGAGAAATTTGATAGCCACCGCGATCAGCCCAAAGGTCAATACGAGCTCCCAAATCGCTGACCGGCAATTCCATGTAGCGCTGGCCTTGCGGTGGAGGCATGAGCGCATTCATCAAGTCAGGCACAAGAGCCTGAATCAGACGGTCAAAAGTTTCCCAGAAACTGCGCGCCGCAGGACTGAGGCGGACCAGGGAGGCTTTATTCAATTGCAGCAGGCGACGATATCTGCGAGCATAAGCATTAACAGACCTGCGCTCAGGCATGGCCACCATCTGAGCCTCGCCAGGAAAATACTGATTGACCGCATTCATAAGACTAACTGGCAAAAACTTATCAAGCTCGAGCCACGGAAAAGGCTCGGCACTGCGACTGGCATTGGCAAGCTTGTGCGCTGCAAAATCCTTAACAGAGGCCAGGGCATCAGCCGACGAGGGCTTTGCGTGCATGGGATACATCTACTGGCGAAGAGATCTTTTAAGAATAACATGCTCAACGAAAGCAACCGAACCTGGCCGCAACGCCTCTTCGAAAAGCAAGGATCCATGAGCCAAGACAGAACATAAACTCGGCCCTAGACTAGATTCAATACTGAAGCACAATAAACAAGCCAGAGAAGGCCCTGCACAGCCGCGCTCAGGAAGCCTCATGACCATGCTCACCAGGAGAGGCCACCCGAGACTTGATAAGCTTTTACATCGGGCGATGTAGCTCTGCCGTTGATGAGGATTGCGTGAGGGCGAAATCGACGCCCCTATCTGAAATCATGATTGGATGCCTCATCTCCGCCTCCTGATCCATGCCCCCGGTGCCCCAGGCCTGCGCTGGCTGGGGTTGGGTCCAGGCCTGCGGCCGGCCCGCGGGCTGTGGAAGCTGCAGCGGCTGCTGGATCAGCACACCTTCTGGGCCCACGGCCGCTCCTTGGCTCAGCTGCGTCAGATGCTGGCCGGGAGCGCTGCCGTGGTGAGCCTGTGGAACGGCAAGCGGCTGGTGGGCTTCGGGCGGGCCAGCAGTGACGGCGTGTTCCGCGCCGTGCTCTGGGATGTGGTGATTCCCGAGGATCTGCAGGGGCAGGGGCTCGGCCGCCAGCTGGTGACGGCCCTGCTCGACAGCCCTCGCCTCCACGGGGTGGAGCGCGTGTATTTGATGACGACCAACAGCGCCGGTTTCTACCACCAACTGGGATTCCAGGACAGCGGTGGCCAACAGCTGCTGGTCAGGCCGGCATCGCCGCCATCAGGCTCCCCATCTCAATCGCCTGCAGGCCGTAGTTCCAGCCCAGGTTGCTCTTGATGCCGGCCCGCTCCAGGGCCTGCTGCAGGGTGTCGGTGGTGAGCACGCCGAAGATCACCGGCACGCCGGTGTCGCGGGCCACGCCGGCCACGCCCTTGCTCACCTCGGCCACCACCACATCGAAGTGGGGGGTATCGCCGCGGATCACGGCCCCCAGGGTGATCACCACCTGGTAGCGGCCGCTGGCGGCCAGGCGCTGGGCCACCAGGGGAATCTCGAAGCTGCCGGGCACCCAGGCCACGTCCAGCTGGCTGCTGCTGGGGCTGATGTCGATGCCGTGGCGGGACAGGCAGTCGAGGCAGCCGCTCAGCAGCTTGTCCGTCACCAGGTCGTTGAACCGGGCCACAACCACCGCGACGCGCAGGCCGCTGGCCTCGGTGAAGCGTCCTTCGAAAACCGTCACGGGGGTGCTACTCCAGGAGCTTCAGCCTACGGAAGCGACCCGGAGTAACTCCCGGCCCGGGGCCCCGGCAGCCCGCCCGGGGCCTCAGACCACGAAGAAGCTCATGCCCCAGTTGAGCAGCACCAGGGCCACCCAGGCCAGGCTGCCCAGCAGGATCAGGCGGTTGGAACGGCCGGAGTCCTCGCTGGAGGCGTAGAGCACGGGCACCGCCACGATCAGCGCGAACGACAGCACCACCAGGGCCAGAACGGTGAGGGTGTTGAGGATCTGCATGGATCGGTGGCAGGGGGATCGGCGGCGGCGCCAGCCGGTCAGTTTCGGGATTCTCACACGCCGGATCGGCCCGCCCCGGGGCCGGCGGAGGGTTCCTTCACAAGTTGTGGGAGGGGCCTGCCGGCGGGGGTCTGCCAGCCGCCGCCCCTACGATCGATTCCCCCTACCCCTGAGCGCCCGTGGCCGCGGAAGCCGAGCAGCAGCTCTCGCTCGTGCCGAAGCTGGGCCTGCAGGGCGATCTGTTCGGCGGGGCCTTCGGGGAGTCGGCGGCGCCGAACCGCAGCGGTGGCGCCCGATCCGGAGGCGGGCCCGCCGGACCATCGGGAGCCTCAGGCGGGCCGGACGCCTCGCCTGACCCCGGCGACCTCGACGACGGCGATCTGGAGGCGGACGCCCGGGCCAGGCCGCGCCGCCGCCGCACCGGCCCCGGCGTGGACGCGGGCGCCGCGGCCCCCGGCCACAGCCCGGTCGCCAGCGAGGGCCCAGCGCCTGAGGCGACCGCCGCCCAGGGCCAACCCGAGCAGACCAGCGATTCCGACAGACCCCAGGCCGAACCCGAGCCCAGCGACCTGCCCCGCTGGCACCACCACGGCCTGGTGGAGCCCGAGCAGCTCACGCCGATGTTGCGCCACTACGTGGAGCTCAAGCGCGCCCACCCCGAGCGGGTACTGCTCTACCGGCTGGGCGACTTCTTCGAGTGCTTCTTCGAGGACGCCATCCGCCTCTCGCGCCTGCTGGAGCTCACCCTCACCGGCAAGGAGGCCGGCAAGGCGCTGGGTCGGGTGCCGATGGCGGGCATCCCCCACCACGCTGCCGAGCGCTACTGCGCCGAGCTGGTGCGCCGCGGCCTGAGCGTGGCCCTGTGCGACCAGCTGGAGGAGGCCGCGGCCCGGAGCCCGGCCAAGGGCGCCCTGCTCAAGCGCGACATCACCCGGGTGCTCACCCCCGGCACCGTGCTGGAGGAGGGGATGCTCGCCGCCCGCCGCAACAACTGGCTCTGCGCCGTGGTGCTGGAGGGCGAGGGCAGCGCCGCCGCCCGCTGGGGCCTGGCGGTGGCGGACGTGAGCACGGGCGAATTCCGCGTGACCGAACGGCGGGGGAGCGACCAGCTGCAGCAGCTCCTGGTGCAGCTGGAGGCGGCCGAGGTGGTGTGGCCCGCCCCCGAGGGCGCCGCGGCCGATGGCGGCCCGCAGGCCATCCCCGCCTGGTGCCCCGACACCCTGCGGCTCACGGCCCTGCCCCGCACACCCTTCGCCGCCCCCGAGGCCCGCGCCGCCCTGCTGCAGCGCTTCCGCCTGGCCAGCCTCGATGGCCTCGGGCTGGGCGAGGCGCCCCTGGCCCTGCGGGCCGCCGGCGGCCTGCTGCGCTACCTGGACGACACCCAGCCCGGCAGCGCCATCCCCCTGGAGCTGCCCACCACCTGGCACGCCGGCGACCAGCTGGTGCTGGACGCCCAGACCCGTCGCAACCTGGAACTGACCCGCACCCAGATGGGCGGCGGCGTCCACGGCTCACTGCTCTGGGCCCTGGATCGCACCATGACCGCCATGGGCGGCCGCTGCCTGCGCCGCTGGATCGAGGCGCCGCTGGTGGACCTGCCGGCCATCCGCGCCCGCCAGGACGGGGTGGGGGAGCTGGTGGAGGGCCGCTCGTTGCGGCTGGCCCTGCGCCGGCTGCTGCGGCCCATGGGCGACCTGGAGCGCCTGGCGGGCCGGGCCGGGGCCGGCACCGCCTCCGCCCGGGACCTGGTGGCCCTGGCCGATGGCCTGGAGCGGCTGCCCCAGCTGGCGGGGCTGCTGGCCGGGGCCACCAGCCCGCCCCTGGCGGCCCTGGCGCGCCCCTGGCCGGAGCTGGCCGCGCTGGCGGCCCTGCTGCGCCACACCCTGCTCGACAGTCCGCCCCTCTCCCTCAGCGAGGGCGGCCTGATCCACGACGGCGTCGATGCCCAGCTGGATGGCCTGCGCAACCAGCTCGACGACCAGGAGGCCTGGCTGGCGGAACAGGAGGCCGCCGAGCGCCGGGCCAGCGGCATCAGCACCCTGCGGCTCCAGTACCACCGCACCTTCGGCTACTTCCTCTCGGTGAGCCGGGCCAAGGCCGCCGCCGTGCCCGGGCACTGGATCCGCCGCCAGACCCTGGCCAACGAGGAGCGCTTCGTGACCCCCGACCTGAAGGGGCGCGAGGGTCGCATCCTGCAGCTGCGGGCCCGGGCCGCCCAGCGGGAATACGAGCTGTTCGGGGTGCTGCGGGCCCAGGTGGGCGAGCAGGCCGGCCCGATCCGCGCCGCCGCCCGGCTGGTGGCGGAGCTGGATGCTCTCGTCTCCCTGGCGGAGGTGGCCGCCACCGGCGGCTACTGCCGGCCCGACCTCACCGATCCCGCCGGCCCCGAGGCCCGCCTGCTGGAGATCCAGGCCGGCCGGCACCCGGTGGTGGAGCAGCTGCTGGTGGAGGAACCCTTCACCCCGAACGACATCGCCCTGGGTGCGCCTGGGGTCGCCGCTGGCCACCCCGATCTGCTGGTGCTCACGGGCCCCAACGCCAGCGGCAAGAGCTGCTACCTGCGCCAGACGGGCCTGCTGCAGCTGATGGCCCAGATCGGCAGCTGGATTCCGGCCCGCTCGGCCCGCCTCGGCATCGCCGATCGCATCTTCACCCGGGTCGGGGCCGGCGATGATCTGGCGGCGGGCCAGTCCACCTTCATGGTGGAGATGGCGGAGACCGCCAACATCCTCCACCACGCCACCGAGCGCTCGCTGGTGCTGCTCGATGAGATCGGCCGCGGCACCGCCACCTTCGACGGCCTGTCGATCGCCTGGGCCGTGGCCGAACACCTGGCCGGGGCCGGCGAGGGCGGCATCCGGGCCCGCTCGGTGTTCGCCACCCACTACCACGAGCTCAATGAGCTGGCCGAGCTGCTGCCCAACGTGGCCAACGTGCAGGTGCTGGTGGAGGAAACCGGCGACGAACTGGTGTTCCTGCACCAGGTGGTGAGCGGCGGCGCCAGCCGCAGCTACGGCATCGAGGCGGCCCGGCTGGCCGGGGTGCCGCCGGCGGTGGTGGCCCGGGCCCGCCAGGTGCTGGGCCGCATCGAGGCCAACAGCCACGTGGCCGTGGGGCTGGAGTCCGGGGCACGGGACACCGGTCGCCGTGGCCGTGGTCGGGCCCGCCAGCCGGCCTAGGCGCCCTCTCGATCCAGCCAGGCGCGCCGCAGCAGGGCATTGGCGGCCGCCCCCACCAGGCCGGCCCCGCCGCGGCTGCCCTCCAGACGGATCTGGGGCAGGGCGCTGGCCGCCAGGTGGGCCTTGCTCTCGGCCACCCCCACAAAGCCCACGGGCATGCCGATCACGAGGGCAGGAGGGGCCAGGGGAACGCCGTTGGCGCCGGCCCCGGCGGGATCCACCCGCTGCAGCAGCACCTCCAGGGCCGTGGGGGCACTGCCGATCAGCACCACAGCGCCGGGGTGCTCCGCCAGGGCCCGGGCCATGCCGGCCGCGGCCCGGGTACCGCCGGGGGGAGGGGCCGCGGGCGCCCACGCGAGCACGCTGCGCACGGGGTTGCCGAAGGTGCGCCGGGCCATGGGGGCCACCGCCGCCGCAGCCATGGCCGTGTCGGTGAGGATCACGGCGCCGGCGGCCAGGGCCGCCAGCCCCCGCTCACAGGCCCCGGTGGAGAAGCGCAGGTCGGGGGCGATGGTCAGGTCGCCGCTGCTGTGGACCAGGCGCTCCAGCACGTCCTGCTGCACGGGGCTGAGCCCCTGCAGGGCACCACTGGGCTCCAGGGCCGCCCGGATCAGCTGAATGCTGGCAGTGAAGATCGGGTGATCCAGGGGGGAGGGCGGGTGGCCGGCGGCGGTGCTGGGGGTGGGCTCGGGCAAGGGGCAGGCGGCGGCCGGAGCCGGAGGCTTCAGGACCCATCGTGGGACCCAGGGCGGCTGGGGCGGCAGGGGAGGTGAACCGGCCAGCGAGACGGGCGGCGTGAGGGGGCGGGGCAAGGGGCGCGGCGCGTCTTCAAGACTCTGTACAGGCTGTACAGATTGGACGACACTCACAGACACCCCCCCTGGCGCCTGCCCACCACCATGGAGCCGTTCATGGACCAGGACCCCGGTCGCTCCCTGGCTGAGCTCAACCAGCCCACCGGCCTCGACCAGCTCGGCGTCGAGGCCGCCCGGCGGCGCCTGCCCGAGCTGATCAGCCGGGCCGCCGCCGGCCAGGCCACCGTGATCAGTCGCCACGGCCAGCCACTGGCGGCCTTGGTGCCGGTCGACCAGGCCACGGAAAAACGGGCCGAGCGGGATCCGGCACTCCCACAGCAGCACCAGGGCGACTCG
Source organism: Vulcanococcus limneticus LL (assembly GCF_943369875.1). GTDB lineage: Bacteria > Cyanobacteriota > Cyanobacteriia > PCC-6307 > Cyanobiaceae > Vulcanococcus > Vulcanococcus limneticus_A. Next base: position 138,543 of record NZ_CALROT020000008.1, on the reverse strand, counting down.
CACCCGAACAGCGCGCACGCAGCAGGCGCAGGTCCATCCAGCCGAGCGCAACCCGGCCAGCGTCCCGCCAACCGGCAGCCCCAACCTCAGAACCTCCTCAGCCTGCAGGGCAGCGGTCGCCGCTGCTGGGAGCTGCACCAGCAACGTCCCGCGCGCCCGGCGCCGGAGCCGGCCGCCTTCGTACAGCCGCTGCAGCGGCATCAGGCCTTTGCCCCCCACCTGCTCAGCCACGGCGCCAGCGTGGCGATCGACGGCAGCGCCCTGGTGGCCTTTCTCTGCGACGCCCCGGGCACCGGGGCCTACCTGGGCCCGCTGCTGCAGGGCATCGCCCAGGGCTACTGGCGCGGCGTTCTCAGCAGCCTCAGCCTGGCGCGGGTGCTGGAGGGGCCGCTGGCCCGGGGGCAGGAGCCGCTGGCCCAGCGCTATGGCCAGGTGTTCAGTGACCCCGAAACCTGGACGGTGCTGGCCCCGGATGCCGGGATCGTGGCGGCCGCCGTGCGGCTGCGACTGCAGGATCCGGGCCTCGATGACACCGCCGCCATCGAACTGGCCACGGCCATTCAGGCCAACGCCGCGGTGCTGGTGAGCGACAACCCCGCCCTGGCCCACACTGGACTGGCCGCCACCGAGCACCTGCCGGTGCTGTCAGCCCTGCGTCGCCGCCAGGACGGGACCGGGGAACCCCGCTGATGCGCGCCCTAGAACGCCCCCTGACGCGCTGACCTGACAAGTCGATCTGACCTGACAAGCCGAGCTGACGAGCCCCGATGCCGATCCACCTCTACTGGGGCGACGACGAGGCGGCCCGCAACCGGGCCGTGGAGGCCCTGATCGAGCAGGTCACCGATCCGGCCTGGCAGAGCATCAACCTCACCCGCCTCGATGGCACCGACGCGGCCCAGGCCGCCCAGGCCTTGGAGGAGGCCCGCACCGCCCCCTTCGGCGGAGGCGATCGGGTGGTGCTGCTGCAGCGCAGTCCCTTCTGCCACCAGTGCCCGGCCGAGCTGGCGGAGCGGCTGGAGGCCAGCCTGGAGCTGGTGCCCGAGGGCTGCCACCTGCTGCTGGTGAGCCCCAGCAAACCCGACGCCCGGCTGCGCACCACCAAGGCCCTGCAGAAGCTCGTGAAGGCCGGCGGGGCCACGGAGCGCAGCTTCAGCCTGCCCGCTGTCTGGGATGGGGCCGGCCAGGTGGAATTGGTGGCCCGCACCGCCCGGGAGCTGGGGCTGGCCCTGGAGCCCGCCGCCGCCGAGGCCCTGGCCGAGGCGATCGGCTCCGACAGCGCCCGCCTGGCCAGCGAACTGGAGAAGCTGGCCCTCTACGTGGGAGCGACGGCCGCGCCGGGGGAAACGCCCAGGGGGCCGGCCATCACAGCGGCGGCGGTGGCGGCGCTGGTGGGCAGCCACGCCACCAACGCCCTGCAGGTGGGCGATGCGCTGCTGGCGGGCCGGCCCGCCGAGGCCATCGGCCTGGTGGAGACCCTGCTGGCGGCCAACGAACCGGCCCTGCGCATCGTGGCCACCCTCACCGGCCAGATCCGGGGCTGGCTGTGGGTGAGCCTGCTGGATCGCCAGGGCGAGCAGGACGTGGCCGCCATCGCCAAGGCCGCCGGCATCGGCAACCCCAAGCGCATCTATGTGATGCGCAAACAGATCCGCGGCCGCAGCCCCGGCCGCTTCCTGGCGCTGCTGGGCCAGCTGCTGGAGGTGGAGGCGGCCCTCAAGCGCGGCAGCGAGCCCGGCGATGCCTTCCGCGATGGCTTCCTGCTGGGGGGCCAGGGCCTTCAGTAGGCCGCGTAGCTCTTCTCCTCCACCAGCTCCGAGCCGCTCAGGGCGTTGATCTGGCGCTTGAGGTCGGCGCGGCGGTCGTTGGTCACGTACACGGCGCGGGCCAGCTCCACGAAGCCGGGGCCGAAGTCGCCCTGGCGCTCGCAGTCGCGGATGCGGTCTTCGATGGTCCAGAGCTCGCCGTTCACCGCGCGCAGCGCCTCCTCCAGCTCCGCCAGCCCCTTCAGCTGACGCAGGCCCGCCGCCGCAGCCACGGCCTCCAGGGCCTCCAGCTCGCGGCGCACGTTGGCCCGCTTGGCGTCGTCGGCAATGCGCGCGTCCTTGATGGCCAGGATCGTGAGCTTGTCGATCAGCTCACCCACGGACACCGGCACCTGCACGGATGTGCTCGTCGCCACCGCCTCGCCCATCGCCGTCGCCAGCCAATCGGTTCGCCGCAGGGTAGGCAGGCTCCGGTGCCCGAGCCCGACGGCTCGGACGCAACAGCCAACCCCACGCAACAGATAATCAGCTCTTAACGCCGCGTCGACACCGGGCATGGCCCTGCTGGTTCAGAAGTTCGGGGGCACCTCGGTGGCCGATGTGGAGCGGATCCAGGCCGTGGCCCGTCGCATCGCCGCCAGCCGCAACGCCGGCAACGACCTGGTGATCGTGGTGTCGGCCATGGGCCACACCACCGACGAGCTCACCGGCCTGGCCCGGGCCCTCAGCAGCGACCCCCCGCAGCGGGAGATGGACATGCTGCTGGCCACCGGCGAGCAGGTGTCGATCGCCCTGCTGGCCATGGCCCTCAACGCCATCGGCGTGCCGGCGGTGTCGATGACCGGGCCCCAGGTGGGCATCGTGACCGAATCGGCCCACGGCCGCGCCCGCATCCTGGAGGTGCGCACCGAGCGCCTGCGCCGCCTGCTCGACGACGGCCAGGTGGTGGTGGTGGCCGGCTTCCAGGGCACCAGCAGCGGCCTGTCCGGCACTCCCGAGATCACCACCCTGGGCCGCGGCGGCTCCGACACGTCCGCCGTGGCCCTGGCCGCCGCCCTCGGCGCCGATGCCTGCGAGATCTACACCGATGTGCCGGGGGTGCTCACCACCGACCCGCGCAAGGTGGCCGATGCCCAGCTGATGGACACCGTGACCTGCGACGAGATGCTGGAGCTGGCCAGCCTCGGCGCCGCCGTGCTGCACCCGCGGGCCGTGGAGATCGCCCGCAACTACGGCGTGCCGCTGGTGGTGCGCTCCAGCTGGAGCGACCAGCCCGGAACCCTGCTCACCAGCGACGGCACCAGTCGCCGTAGCGGCAGCGAGGGCCTGGAGCTGGGCAAGCCCGTGGACGGCGCCGAGCTGGAGCAGGACCAGGCCGTACTGGCCCTGGCCCATGTGCCCGATCGGCCCGGCGTCGCCGCCCAGCTGTTCGAGGCCCTCTCGGCCGCCGGCCTCAACGTGGACCTGATCGTGCAGGCCACCCACGAGGGCGAGGGCGGCAGCGCCACCAACGACATCGCCTTCACGGTGGCCGAAGCCCAGCTGGCGCAGGCCGAGGCCGTCTGCCGTCAGGTGCTGGACGCCATGGGCGCCGAAAGAGCCACCCTGAGCGCCGAAGCCGGCATGGCCAAGCTCAGCATTTCCGGAGCCGGCATCATGGGCCGCCCCGGTGTGGCCGCCCGCCTGTTCGACACCCTGGCCAGGGGCGGCATCAACCTGCGCCTGATCGCCACCAGCGAGGTGAAGGTGAGCTGTCTGGTGGCCGGCCACCAGGGGGCCAAGGCCCTGCAGGCCGCCGCCAGCGCCTTCGAACTGAGCGGCCAGCAGCTGCACCACGATCCGGCCCCCTGCGGGGTCGGGTCTCCGCCGGTGCGCGGCGTCGCCCTGGACCGCGACCAGGCCCAGGTGACCGTGCGCCACATCCCCGACCGCCCCGGCACGGCCGCCGCGGTCTGCCGGGCCCTGGCCGATGCCGGCCTCAGCCTCGATGCCATCATCCAGTCGGAGCGCAGCCATGGCAGCGGCGAGCAGCGCAGCCGCGACCTGGGCTTCACCCTGCGCCGCGACGACCTGGCCCGGGCCCACGCCGCCCTGCAGCCGCTGCTGGCCAGCTGGCCCGGCGCCCGCTTCGAGGAGGGGCAGGCCATCGCCCGGGTGAGCGCCGTGGGGGCCGGCATGCCCTGCACGCCCGGCACCGCCGCCCGCCTGTTCCGCTCCCTGGCGGAGGCCGGCATCAACATCGAGATGATCGCCACCAGCGAGATCCGCACCAGTTGCGTGGTGCCGGAGGCCGATGGCATTCGGGCCCTGCAGGCGGTGCATGCCGCCTTCGGGCTGGGCGGTAGTGCAATGCACCGGGCCGAGGGCACGGCATCGCCCCTGGAATCCGGAGCCGTTTGAGCATGCCCTGGGCCCGCCACCGATTGCCGCTGGTCCTGGCGGCGGCGCTCGATGGGGTCGGGCTGGCGGGGCTCGCCGTCGCCGTGGTGGCCTGGCGGATTGGCCTGGAGCGGGAGGGCCTGGCACTGCCGCTCAGCCAGCAACTGGGCAGCCAGCTGGGCCTGCTGCTGGCTCTGGTGCTGATCTACTGGACCCTCGGCTGGCTGTTCGGCTCGTACACCCTGCTCAAGCTGCGAGCAATCCGTTGGCCCCAGGTCCTGGTCCGTCTCGGCAGCACCAGTGCCGCCAGCATCGCGGCGGGAGCCCTGCTGGGCTGGATCCTGCGGGTGCCCCCGGAGGTCACCCTGTTGCACCGGGGCAGCCTGATCCCTCTCTTTGGCCTCGCGGCCCTGTGGAGTGGCGCCGTGCGGCTGTGGCTACGCCGTCACCTGCATCTCGGCAGCAGCCTGCGCTGGCAGATCGTGGCGCTGGAGGAGGAGCGGGACCAGCTGGCCAGGGACTGGACCCTGACAGCCACCCCAGGCCCTCTGCCACAGATCGTGACCATGGACCCCGGGCAAGGGTTCCCCGGCCGCCTGCTGGCCGAGGCCGTCGCCCTCAGTGCCGGCGTGGCCACCCTGGGAGACATGCAGATCTTCTGCCAGCAGGCCGTGGGCCACGGCCAACCGGTCCGGACCCTGGTGGAACTGGCGGAGCGGGAACTGCAGCGCATTCCCCCCCGCTGGGTCGGGACCCAATGGCTGCTGTTCTCCAGCCACATCGACGGTCAGCGCAGCACGGTGCCGCAGCAACTCAAGCGCTATGCCGATGTAGTGATCAGCCTGGTGTTGCTGCTCCTCAGCACGCCGCTGCTGCTGCTGGCCGCGGCACTGGTCAAGCTCCAGGATGGCGGCCCCGTCCTGTACCGCCAGCGCCGCACGGGCCTCTTCGGTCAGGCCTTCAAGGTGCTCAAGATCCGCACCATGGTGCCCGACGCGGAGGAGGGCCAGGCCCAGTGGGCCCAGGTGAGCGATCAGCGCATCACACCGGTGGGGCTCTGGCTGCGGCGCACCCGCGTGGATGAGCTGCCCCAGCTGCTGAATGTGCTGCGGGGCGAGATGAGCCTGATCGGCCCCAGACCCGAGCGGCCTGAGCTGGAGGTGGACCTGGAGAACCGGATCCCCAACTACCGGCTACGCCACTGGGTGCGGCCCGGGCTGAGCGGCTGGGCCCAAGTGAACATGCCCTATGGAGCCAGCGTGGAAGACTCCGAACTGAAGCTGAGCTACGACCTCTTCTACCTGCGCAATGCCAGCCTCTGGCTCGACCTGCTGATCCTGCTCAAGACCATCAAGACCGTGCTGAAGGGAGCGGGGCGGTAAGGGCAAAGGCCAGACCCGCTCAGACTTTCCCCACCAACTTCTGGCGCAACAGCTTGATCTTGTCGCGCAGGTTGGCGGCCTCCTCGAAATCGAGGTTCTTGGCGGCCGTCTTCATCTTGTCTTCGAGCTGCTGGATCAGTTCCGGCAGCGCATCGAGGGGAACCTCATGGTGTGCAGCCTGCTCGGTGGCCTCCTCCAGCTGATCATCATTGAGCCGGCGGGAGACCTCCAGGAAGGACAGGATGGAATTGCCCGCCCGCTTGCCGGCGGGGGAGGGCGTGATGCCGTGCTTCTCGTTGTAGGTGTGCTGGATGGCGCGGCGGCGCTCCGTTTCACTGATGGCCTTGGCCATGGAGTCTGTGAGGTTGTCGGCATAGAGCAGGGCGACACCCTCCACGTGGCGGGCGGCGCGGCCGATGGTCTGGATCAGGGAGCGCTCGGCCCGCAGGAAGCCCTCCTTGTCGGCATCGAGGATCGCCACCAGCGACACCTCCGGCAGATCCAGGCCCTCCCGCAGCAGGTTCACACCCACCAGCACGTCGTATTCGCCGTTGCGGAGGTCCTGGATGATCTCGATCCGCTCGATCGAGTGGATCTCCGAGTGCAGATAGCGCACCCGCACGCCGTTCTCAGCCAGGTAGTCGGTGAGGTCCTCGGCCATGCGCTTGGTGAGGGTGGTCACCAGCACCCGCTCCTGCTTGTCGGCCCGCACGCGGATCTCGCTGAGCAGGTCGTCCACCTGGCCCTCGGTGGGGCGCACTTCCACGATCGGATCGAGCACGCCGGTGGGGCGGATCACCTGCTCCACCACCTGGTCCTGGCTCTGGGCCAGCTCCCAGCTGCCCGGCGTGGCACTCACGAAGATCGTCTGCTGGGCCTTCTGCCAGAACTCCTCGCCCTTGAGGGGCCGGTTATCGGCAGCGCTGGGCAGGCGGAAGCCGTGTTCGATCAGCACCTGTTTGCGCGATTGATCGCCGTTGTACATCGCCTGCAACTGGGAGCAGGTGACGTGGCTCTCATCCACCACCAGCAGCCAATCCTCGGGGAAATAATCAATCAGGCACTCGGGCGGCGTACCGGCGGGGCGGCCGGCCAGGTGGCGGGCGTAGTTCTCCACGCCGTTGCAGTAGCCCACCTGCTCCAGCATCTCCAGGTCGTAGGTGGTGCGCTGCTCCAGCCGCTGGGCCTCCAGCAGACGGCCCTCGGCATTGAGGCGATCCAGCCGCTCCCGCAGCTCGTTGCGGATCGCCTGGATCGCCTCCTCCAGACGCTCCTTGGGCGTCACGAAGTGCTTGGCCGGGTAGATGTTGATGGTGTCAAGGCTCTGCAGAATCTCGCCGGTGGTGGGATCCACGTAGCGGATCGCCTCCACCTCATCGCCGAAGAGCTCGATGCGCACCAGCCGGTCTTCGTAGGCGGGGCCGATCTCCAGCACATCGCCGCGCACCCGGAAACGGCCGCGGGAGATCTCCAGATCGTTGCGGGAATACTGGTTGTTCACCAGCTCCCGCAGGGAGCCGCGCAGGTTGAGCGTGTCGCCCACCTGGAACTTGACGGCAGCCTTGAGGTATTCGCTGGGGATGCCCAGACCGTAGATGCAGCTGATCGAAGCCACCACGATCACATCCTTGCGCTCAAACAGCGAGCGCGTCGCCGAGTGGCGCAGCATGTCGATCTCTTCGTTGATCGAGGCCGTCTTGGCGATGTAGGTGTCCGAGACCGGCACATAGGCCTCGGGCTGGTAGTAGTCGTAGTAGGAGATGAAATACTCGACGGCATTGTTGGGGAAGAATTCCCGCAGCTCGTTGCAGAGCTGGGCCGCCAGGGTCTTGTTGTGGGCCAGCACCAGCGTGGGGCGCCCGGTGTGGGCGATCACGTTGGCGATGGTGAAGGTCTTGCCAGTGCCGGTGGCCCCCAGCAGGGTCTGGTAGCGCTGGCCGCCCTCCACGCCGGTCACCAGGCCGGCGATCGCGGTGGGCTGATCGCCCTTGGGCTCGTAGGGGGCGTGGAGCTGGAACGGGACCATGGGGCCCATTCTCGGGGGAGCGGGCCCCGGCCGTGGTGTGCGGTGAACCGGCGCGGCCGTGATCAGCCCACGGCGACGCTGCCCGTGAGCAGACCGCCGACCCGGGTGTAGTCGACCTCCAGACCCAGAATCCTCAGGATCACAGTGGACAGCACGGCGTAGACCACCGCGCCGAGGATCGCGCTCACCAGGCCGTTGCGGAGCCGGAAGCCGCGGATCAGCCAGGCCGCCAGGCCGAACAGGATCACGGTGATGACCCAGTTGAAGATCCAGGAGATCGGTGTCAGCAGCCCCCCGAAGCTGGTGATGGCCCAGGGCAGGGCGAACAGCAGCTTCAGCGGCCAGATCAACAGGGTGCCGAGCAGGCCGATCACCGCGGCCGCCAGCAGGGCGATCGGGAAGCTCTCCACCTCCACCCCCAGGGGCAGCCAGGCGACGAGCAGCAGCACGGCGGCCCGGATCGGCCACTGCAGCAACCACAGCAAAGAACCCATGACACGTGCGACGGGGTCAACCTCCGCAACGTAGTCATGGGTTCAGGGGGCCACCACAGGCTGACGCAATCCGCGAAGGGACCTGGCGATCAGCCGGGACGACGGGGGATCCGGCGGCCGGGGCAGGCTGCCGGAGATGGGTATCAGGCCGCCACGGGGGCCGCGCTGCCCAGGGCCTCGCGCAGGCCACGCACCACGGCCACCATGGCCAGCTCATCGCCGAGGCGGTTCACGGCGGAGCCCACGCCCACCCCGCTGGCACCGGCGGCGATGGCCAGCGGCAGGGTCACGGCGGAGAGGCCGGAGGCGCAGAGCACGGGCAGGGGCTGGCCGGCGGCGGCCAGGGCACGGCTGATGGCGTGGGCGGCGGCCAGGGTGGGCGCCGCCTTCTCGATCAGGCCGAGGGTGCCGGCGCTGAAGGGCTTTGCGCTGGTGCCGCCCTCGGTCTGGATGATGTCGGCGCCAGCCGCCACCAGGTCCACCGCCAGCTGCTCCTGCTCGTCCAGGGGCAGCAGGTGGGGCACGGTGACGCTCAGCACCACCTCGGGCAGCAGCTCGCGGGTGCGGCGGGTCATGGCCAGCACCTCGGCGGCGTCGAAGACGCGGCCGAGGGGATAGAAGGCGTCGTAGTTGCCGATCTCCACCAGGGCGGCGCCGGCGGCCACGGCCGCGGGGAACAGCTCGGGATCCACGGCCGACACACAGATCGGCAGACCCGAGGCCTCAGCCGCCAGCTGCACCAGGGCCGGATCGCAGGCCACGTCGATCACGTCGGCACCACCGGCCCCGGCGGCGCGGCTGATGCGCTGCACGGAGGCGGCATCGAAGTTGGTGAGGCCGGCGATCACCTTGAGCAGGCGGCGCGCGGCGAGCGCCTGCTGCAGTTGAGTGGGCAGGCGGTCGAGGCGGGACATCGCAGACGCACGGAGATGGAATCGATTCTCCCACCCCAGGCCTCGGCGCCTCCGGCGCGGCCGCCCTGGAGTGGGCTGCATGAACGCCTGCACCGGCACCTCCGACGCGATCCGGCCCTGCTGCCGCCGGGGGCCGCGCTGCTGGTGGCGGTGTCCGGCGGACAGGACTCGATGGCCCTGACGCGCCTGCTGCTGGACCTGCGCCGCCTGCACCACTGGCGGCTGCACCTCTGGCACGGCGACCACGGCTGGCGGGCCGAATCGGGCCGGCAGGCCGAGGAGCTGGCCGCCTGGGCCGCGGCCCAGGGACTGGCGATCACGGTGGAGCGGGCCGGCGCAACCGGCGGAGCCGCGCCCCTCGCGGGCGCCACGGAGGCCGCCGCCCGCCAGTGGCGCTACGGGCGCCTGGCGCGGCTGGCCGCAAGCCTGGACTGCCCGCGGGTGGTGACGGCCCACACCGCCTCGGACCGGGCCGAGACCCTGGTGCTGCATCTGGCCCGCGGCAGCCACCGCCGCGGGCTGACCAGCCTGCGGCCGCGGCGCCCCCTGGAGCCGGGTTCACCGCGGGAGCTGGTGCGGCCGCTGCTGGGCTTCTGCCGCGACGACACCGCCGCCCTCTGCGCCCACTGGGACCTGCCGATCTGGCCCGACCCCAGCAACGACACACTGCAGTGGAGCCGCAACCGGGTGCGCCACCAGGTGCTGCCGGTGCTGGAGCAGCTCCACCCCGGCGCCAGCCGCCGCATCAGCGCCCTGGCGGCCAGGCTGCAGCAGGAGCAGGAGCCGCTGGAGGAGCTGCTGCCCCTGGCCCTGGCCCAGCTATGCCATCCGGACGACCCGGATGGGCTGGACCTGAAACGGCTGACGGCCCTGCGGCCCGCCAGCCGGCGCCAGCTGCTGCGGCACTGGCTGGCCGAGCGGGCCCAGATCGAGCTGGGGGCCGGCAGCCTGGAGCAGCTGGTGCAGCGCCTGCAGCCCCATTGCGGAGCGGGGATCCATGACCTAGGACGTGGGCGCCGCCTGGTCTGGGGTGCCGGGGCGATCCGGCTCAGCAAGGCGCCCCCGCCAGGCCCGAGCGGCCCCAGCACCCCCTAACCCATCCCCCGCCAGTCCCCCTTCGCGAGCCCGAATCGATGGATCCCCAACTGCAGGAGGCGTACATCGCCGTCGAGCGCGCCTACAGCCAGGGACAGTTTGCGGTGGCCCTGGAGCGGGCGCAGCAGCTGGCTGGCCAGCTGCCGGAGGGCACGCCGGATCAGCTGGCCCTGCGGCTGCGGATGCTCACGGCCCACATCCATCTCTACGGGCTGCAGCAGCCCGGCCAGGCCCTGCCCCTCTACCAGCAGGTGCTGGAGCAGAGCAGCGATCCCACGTATCACGAGCTGGCGCGGCAGGGCATCGCCCTGAGCAACCAACTGGCGGCGGCGGCACCGGAGTCCAGCGGCGGCGCCGACGTGGACGCGGAGGCGAGCGCAGCGCCGCCACCGGTCCCCGCCGCCCTGGAGGCCCCCTTCCCGGGCACGGTTCCGGACTTCGCCAGCGGAGCCCCGGTGGCCGCAGGAGCCGCGGCGGCGACCGCCGCTGCCATGCCCTGGCTGACCGATCTGGCCGATCCGGGGGCCGCCACCAGCGCCCCGGCCGTCAGCGCGGCGCCCTTCGGGCTGGACAGCGTCCCTGCCGCCGCTGCACCAGCCCCGGCGGAAGCCCAGGGGGCGGCGGCACAGACCGCCCTCAGCCTGGCGCCCCGAAACGAACCCGCGGCCGAAGCGGAGGAGGCCGTGGTGACGGTGGTGGACACGACAACGCCCGCTGGCCAGGGCGGGGCCGCGGCAGCGAGCGCGGGCGAGCCTGACGCTCCCGCAGCAGACGACGCGCAACCTATCGAAGCGGAGTTGCTCGAGCCCGAACTGATCGAGCCGCAGACCGTCCCCGCGGACAGCAACGGCGGCAGCGGCCCCGCAGCGGGCGGATCTGAGCAGGCCCACATCGCGTTCAGCCCCGCAGAAGCGGCGGAGCTGGCGAAGGGGCTGCTGCTGGTCAAGCTGGCCTGAGGCGCGCTGCCTTCGGGCAGCAGGGCCCCAAGGCCAGACCAGCCCTCAGCCGGCGGCCGTGGAGCGGCGGCGGCGGGTGCGGTTCGGGGCGATCTCCGGCTCTTCGCTGCGGGGGGCGGCGGCGGCGGCAGGCGCCGGGGCAGCTCCCACGGCCGCCAGTTCGCGCCGGGGCAGAGCGGCCGCTGCGGGGGCCACTTCCGAGCGGGGGGCGGGAGCCGCCTGGGGAGCCCGGTCACCGCGGTCCCGATCGCGATCGCGGTTGCCGTCGCGATAGCCGTCGCGGCGGCCCCGGGGAGCCGGGCGGCTATCGGGCTCGGCGTCGGCACGGCCCTTGTAGGCGGGGGTGCCACCGGGGGCCGGCTGCACCAGGCAGATGATCAGCGGCTCCACCTGCAGCTCGCGGCGCAGGCGGCGCTGCAGACCCAGCTCGATCTCGCGCTGCACGCCCATCCAGTCCACATCGGGGGCCTTGCCGCCGCTGTTGCGCGAGAGCTGCTGCCAGCGGTTCTCCAGCACCCAGGTGATCTCGCGCTCAGCCCAGAGGCTCATCTTGCGGGGATCGGCGGTGGTCACCACGCCGCGCAGGTTGACCCGGGGCGGCGCCGCCATCACGCCGTCGGTGCTGATGACCGCGAGCAGGGTGATCACGCCATCCTCGGCCAGCTGCTGACGCTCCTTGAGCACGCGGGCATCGACGATGCCGTTGCGGGAGGCATCCAGCAGCTCGATGCCGGCCTTGACGGGTTCACCCTTGCGGATCGAATCCGGGGTGAGTTCCACCACGTCACCGTTGTCGATGATCAGCATGTTGTCGGCGGGAATGCCCATCGACTGGCCGGTCTTGCTGTGGGCCACGAGCATGCGGTGCTCGCCGTGCACCGGCACGAAGTACTTGGGCTTGGTGAGGGCCAGCATCAACTTCTGGTCTTCCTGGAAGCCGTGGCCGGACACGTGGATGCCCTCACCCTTGCCATAGACCACCTGGGCGCCGAGCTGCATCAGGCGGTCGATCGTGTTGACCACCGAGATGGTGTTGCCGGGGATCGGACTGGCCGAGAAGATGATCTTGTCGGTGGGCTTCACCTGCACCTGGGGGTGCTCACCGCGGGAGATGCGGCTGAGGGCGGCGAGCGGTTCGCCCTGGCTGCCGGTCATCAGCAGCAGGGTCTCGCGGTCGGGCAGATCGCGGATCTGCTTGATCGGCACGAACAGCTCATCGGGGGCGCGCATGTAGCCGAGCTCGCGGGCCTTGGCGATCACGTTGAGCATGGAGCGGCCCAGCAGGCCCACCTTGCGGCCGTTCTTGAGCGCCAGCTCCAGAATCATCGCCACCCGGTGAATCGAGCTGGCGAAGGTGGTGATGATCACCCGTCCCTCGGACTGGGCGATGTGGCGATCCAGCACGGGGAACACGGAGCGCTCGGGGGGGCAGAAGCCCGGCACCTCGGCATTGGTGGAATCGCTGAACAGGCACAGCACCCCCTGCTCGCCGTGGTGGGCAAGACGGGCCATGTCGAAGTGTTCGCCATCCACCGGGGTGTGGTCGAACTTGAAGTCGCCGGTGAAGATCACCGTGCCCACCGGCGTGGTGATGGCCAGCGTGAAGCTGTCGGCCATCGAGTGGGTGTTGCGGATGAACTCAACCGAGAAGTGCTGACCCACCTTCACCACATCGCGCGGGGCGACGGTCTGCAGGATGGTGCGGTCGGTCACACCGGCCTCCTCCATCTTGCCGGTGAGCATCGAGAGGGCCAGGCGCGGCCCGTAGATCACCGGGATGTTGAAGTTCTTGAGGTGGTGGGCGATGCCACCGATGTGATCTTCGTGGCCATGGGTCACGACCATGCCGCGGATGCGCTTCTGGTTCTCGCGCAGATAGCTCGTGTCCGGCATCACCACGTTGACGCCATGCATGCCGTCACTGGGGAAGGCCAGGCCGGCGTCCACCAGCATGATGTCGTCGCCGTACTCGAACACGCAGGTGTTCTTGCCGATCTCGTGCAGGCCGCCGAGGGGGATCACCCGCAGGGCGGGCTGGCGATTGGCGCCATGGCCGTTGGAGGAGGAGCCGTTGGAGCCGTTGCGGGAACCGTGGCGCTGGATGTTGCTGGAGGTCATTCCGATAGGGGTGCCGGAACACTCCGGCAAAACAGCAGATGAAGGGGGATGAACTGAACGGGTTGAACGGGAGGTGTGGACCGGAGACGTTGGGAGCTGAAGCTGTGAACGGAGGCTGTGAACGGAAGTGGTGCGCTGAAGCGGGAGGTCCGGGGCTGGGGGCGCCTGAGGCGTGGATGCCAGTGGCCGCGGACCGTGGGCCTTGGCGTCAGGTGGGACGCAGGGCGGCCAGCACAGAAGTCAGTCGAGTTCTCACGTCGTCATTGGCGGGAAGAAGGGGAAGCCTTGGGGAACCCACCGCCCAGCCGCTGAGCTCCAGCGCGGCCTTGACGGGGATGGGATTGGTGGTGCAGAAGAGGGCCTTGCAGAGGGGCAGCAGCTGCTCGTGCAGGGCCAGGGCGGTGGCGTGGTCGCCGGCCAGGAAGGCCTGCACCAGGCGCTGGATCCGATCGCCGGCCAGGTGACTGGCCACGCTCACCACGCCCACCGCACCGACGGCGAGCATGGGCAGGGTGAGGGCGTCGTCGCCGCTGTAGATCGCCAGGCGCTCGCCGCAGGCGGCCCGCAGCTGGCTCACCTCCTCGGTGGTGCCGCTGGCGGCCTTGAAGCTCACCACATTGGGCAGATCCATCAGCCGGGCCGTGGTGTCGGCGCTGAGGCTGGTGCCGGTGCGGCCGGGGATGTTGTAGAGCATCAACGGCAGCTCAGGCGCCGCCTCGGCCACGGCCCGGAAATGGGCCTCAAGGCCCTCCTGGGGAGGCTTGTTGTAGTAGGGCACCACCACCAGGGCGGCATCGGCGCCGAGGGCCGCCGCCTCGCGGGTGGCCGCCACAGCCTCGGCGGTGCTGTTGCTGCCGCAGCCGGCGATCAGGCTGGCGCGGCCCCCCACGGCCTCCTTGACGGCGGCGAACAGGCGACGCTCCTCCTCCCAGCTGAGGGTGGGGGATTCACCGGTGGTGCCGCTGAGCACCAGGCCGTCGGAGCCGTGGTCCACCAGGTGAGCGGCCAGCCGCGCCGCCAGCTCCAGATCCAGCGACCCATCGGCGGCGAAGGGGGTGACCATCGCGGTGATCACCCGGCCGAAGGGGGCGGGGGAGGCAGCGCCGGGGCGGAGGGGGGCGGCGGTGCTCATGCAGCCGCTCCGATCGGTGCCGCGGCGGCGGCGGCTGTGGCGACGGAATCAGCGGTCGTGCCGGCGGCACGGGCCGGATCCAGCAGCAGCTCGGCGATCTGGATCGCATTCAGGGCGGCGCCCTTGCGGATCTGGTCACCGCAGAGCCAGAGCTCCAGGGCGTTGGGCTCACTGAGGTCCTGGCGGATCCGGCCCACCGCCACCGGATCGCGGCCGGTCACATCGGTGGGCATGGGGAAGCGGTTGGCGCCGAAGTCCTCGATCAGCTCCACGCCGGGGGCCGCCGCCAGCAGGGCGCGGGCCTCCGCCACGGGGAAGGGCTCCGTGAACTCGATGTTGAGGGCCTCGGAGTGGGCCCGCAGCACCGGCACCCGCACGCAGGTGGCCGACACCCGCAGCTCCGGCAGCCCCATGATCTTGCGGGTCTCGTGGAGCATCTTCAGCTCCTCCTCGCAGTAGCCGTTCTCCTGCAGCGGCGAGTTGTGCAGGAACAGGTTGAAGGCCAGGGAGTGGGGCAGTACTTCGCTGCGGGGCTCGCCACCCTCCAGCACGGTGCGGCTGAGATCCCGCAGTTCGTCCATCGCCCGGGCTCCGGCGCCGCTGGCGGACTGGTAGGTGCTGACCACGATCCGGCGCAGGGGCCGCCGGGCCGCCAGGGGCGCCAGGGCCAGGGTCATCAGGATCGTGGTGCAGTTGGGGTTGGCGATGATCCCCTGGTGGGCGAAGGCCGCCTCGGGGTTCACCTCAGGCACCACCAGCGGTACGGCGGGATCCAGGCGGAAGGCGCTGGAGTTGTCGATCACCACGGCACCGGCCGCCGCGGCCACCGGCGCCCACTGCTTCGACACCGAGCCGCCGGCAGAGGCCAGCACCAGATCAATGCCGTCAAAGGCCTCGGCGCTCACCGGCTGGATCGTGAGCTGGCGGCCGTTCCATTCCAGGGTCTGGCCGGCGGAGCGGGGCGAGGCCAGCAGCACCAGCTCGGCCACCGGGAACTGGCGCTCGGCCAGCAGGGCCAGCAGTTCCTGGCCCACGGCGCCGGTGGCGCCGAGCACGGCGACGTTGAGGGGACGCTGGGGCAGGGAGCCGGGGGTGGAGCTGGCCTGAAGGGTGGAGGTCAAGGGCGGCGACGGGAATGGACGGGGAGGGTCAGCAGGGGCGGAACCCGGGGGAAGGCGTGGGGGGTTGCGTTCGTCAGCACCAACGCGGCAGGGCGTGGTGGAGAGCTGGGCTGCAGGTCCTCAGGACTTCGGCAGCGACGGGACCCAGGAACCGGGCGCCGGGTGGCGGCGGCCGAGTGGCGGTCAGAAAAGCCGTGGGTTGGCGCGGCGAAACGAGCGCGTGAAACAGATGAAACTCGGGGGAAAAACGAAAGTGGTGGAAGGAAAACGAGGCGGGCAGGAGCGGATCGAGGAACGGCGTCTCGAGCGGCAACCCTGATGCGTTGTTGCCCACAATACGCGCCCCTGCCGCGAATGGAGCAGACCGCATGGGCGGTTGACACCGGCTGAGACGACCCGGCGACCGGCGGTGGGCGGACCGCTTCCTAGGATCGTGGGCTGCCCTGACGATCCGGTCCGGTCGACACCCCCGCCTGAACTCCATGAGTCCTGCCGCCCCTGCGAGCCAAGCCGCCAAGACCGAGACGGCCAAGACGGCGACGTCTGCCAAGTCGGCCCCGGCCAAGTCCGATCTGACCGTGACCGCGAGCCCCCGCCCCGGCAGCCGCGTGGCGCTGGAGGTGGCGGTACCCGGCAACCGCACCCAGGCCAGCCACGAGGCGGCCGTGGAGAAGCTGAGCCGCAGCATCAAGCTGCCGGGCTTCCGCAAGGGCAAGGTGCCCCGCGCCGTGCTGCTGCAGCAGATCGGCCCGCTGCGCATCCGCGCCACCGCCCTGGAGGACCTGGTGGACAGCGTCTTCCGCGATGCCCTGGGCCAGGTGGACGTGGCCGCGATCGGCCAGCCCTCCCTGGAGGGGGGCTTCGAGGGCCTGCTGGAGCGCTTCGCCCCCGGCGAGGCCCTCAGCCTGGTGCTGGAGCTGGACGTGGAGCCCACCCCCAGCCTCAAGGCCACCAAGGGCCTCAAGGCCGAGGCCGTGAGCGTCAGCTTCGATCCGGCCCGCGTCGATGAGCTGATCGAGCAGTCCCGCCGCCAGCTGGCCACCCTGGTGCCCGTGGAGGGCCGGGCCGCCCAGACGGGTGACGTGGCCGTGATCGGCTTCGAGGGCACCTACGTCGACAGCGGCGAAGCCATTGCCGGCGGCAGCGGCGAGGCGATGGAAGTGGAGCTGGAGGAGGGCCGCATGATCCCTGGCTTCGTGGAGGGAATCCTCGGCATGAAGCCGGGTGACTCCAAGACGGTGGACTGCCAGTTCCCCGACGACTACCCCCAGCAGGACGCCGCCGGCCGCAAGGCCAGCTTCGTGATCAGCCTCAGCGAGCTGAAGACCCGCGAACTGCCCGCCCTGGATGACGCCTTCGCCCAGGAGGCCAGCGACAAGCAGACCCTGGCCGAACTGCGCGAAGACCTGGAGGCCCGCCTCAAGGAGGACGCCGAGCGCCGTCACACCGCCAACCGCCACGAGGCCCTGCTGGAGGCGCTGGTGGAGCAGCTGGAGGTGGAGCTGCCCGAGACCCTGATCCAGCAGGAGATCGTGTCGCTGCTGGAGCAGACCGCCGGTCAGCTGGCCCAGCAGGGCATGGACGTGAAGAAGCTGTTCACGCCCCAGCTGATCCAGAGCCTGCGCGACACCTCGCGCCCCGAGGCCGAGCAGCGGCTCAAGCGCAGCCTGGCCCTCAAGGCCCTGGCCACCGCCGAGACGATCGAGCTGGCCGCCGAGGAGATCGAGGCGAAGGTGAAGGAGCTGCGGCGCGGCTTCAGCGAGACCGCCAACATCGACCTGGCTCGCCTGCGCGAGGCCGTGCAGGAGGACCTGATGCGCGAGAAGCTGCTGGGTTGGCTGGATGAGCACGCCACCATCACCGAGAAGAGCGAGGGCGAAGACGCCTCGACCGACGCCTGATCCGAGGGCCCCAGCCCCGGACGGATCACCGGCCCCTGGGCCCCGGTGGGCGGGAGTCCCTCTCTCCCCACCGGGGCGATCCCCGGGCGATCCCCATAGATTGAGCCGACCGCCCACCCTGTTCCCGCCGGCCGCGTGATCGACGCCTCCCGTCTCCATCCGATCCAGAACCGCTGGCAGGGCCCGCGACCGGACGCGACCGCCCTGGGCCGCTCCGGCGCCACCGCCCTGGCGGATGCCGGCGGACGGCCCAGCGCCTCCCCCGGCGTGCTGCCCACGGTGGTGGAGCAGTCGGGCCGGGGCGACAGGGCCTTCGACATCTATTCGCGCCTGCTGCGCGAGCGGATCATCTTTCTGGGCAGCGGCATCGACGACCAGGTGGCCGACGCCCTGGTGGCCCAGCTGCTGTTCCTCGAGGCCGAGGATCCCGAGAAGGACATCCAGATCTACATCAACTCACCGGGCGGCTCGGTGACGGCGGGCCTGGCGATCTACGACACCATGCAGCAGGTGGCCCCCGACGTGGTGACCATCTGTTACGGCCTGGCGGCATCGATGGGAGCCTTCCTGCTCTCGGGCGGCGCCAAGGGCAAGCGCCTGGCCCTGCCCAACGCACGGATCATGATCCACCAGCCCCTCGGCGGCGCCCAGGGCCAGGCGGTGGACATCGAGATCCAGGCCAAGGAGATCCTGTTCCTCAAGGACACCCTCAACGGCCTGATGGCCGAGCACACCGGCCAGCCGCTGGAGAAGATCGCCGAGGACACCGACCGCGACTACTTCCTTTCCCCGGCGGAGGCGGTTGAATACGGCCTGATCGATCGGGTCGTGACCGACGCCGGCGCCGCCGGATCTCCGCCGGCCTGACCAGTCCCCCGGGCCTGCCTTGTTGAGGAGGGCCTTAAGGACTGCTGACGAACCGTGGGATCGGGCCGATCCTGACCTTCAGGGCCCCGCCCACCTCCGCACCGGCTCCGCGCCGCCCCCTCCGCCCGATGGCCAAGTTCGACGCCCACCTGAAGTGCTCGTTCTGCGGCAAGTCGCAGGACCAGGTGCGCAAGCTGATCGCCGGGCCGGGGGTCTACATCTGCGATGAGTGCATCGACCTCTGCAACGAGATCCTCGATGAGGAGCTGGTAGAGGGTCAGGGCAGCGGTGGGGCCCGGTCCGGCGCTGAGGTGAAGGGCAAGGCCCAGCCCAAGAAGGGCCAGAAGCCCGCGCCCACCCTGGCCGAGATCCCCAAGCCCCGGGAGATCAAGGCCTTCCTCGATGCCCAGGTGGTGGGCCAGGAGGAGGCCAAGAAGGTGCTGTCGGTGGCGGTCTACAACCACTACAAGCGCCTGGCCTGGCAGGGGGACGGCGAGGGCGAGGCCCGGGAGACCGCCACGCGCCTGCACAAGAGCAACATCCTGCTGATCGGCCCCACCGGCTGCGGCAAGACCCTGCTGGCCCAGACCCTGGCCGAGCTGCTGGACGTGCCCTTCGCCGTGGCCGATGCCACCACCCTCACCGAAGCGGGCTACGTGGGTGAGGACGTGGAGAACATCCTGCTGCGCCTGCTGCAGAAGGCGGATCTGGATGTGGAGCAGGCCCAGCGCGGCATCATCTACATCGACGAGATCGACAAGATCGCCCGCAAGAGCGAGAACCCCTCGATCACCCGCGACGTGTCCGGTGAGGGAGTGCAGCAGGCGCTGCTGAAGATGCTGGAGGGCACCGTGGCCAACGTGCCGCCCCAGGGGGGCCGCAAGCATCCCTACCAGGACTGCATCCAGATCGACACCAGCCAGATCCTGTTCATCTGCGGCGGCGCCTTTGTGGGCCTGGAGGACGTGGTGCAGCGGCGCATGGGCCGGAACGCCATCGGCTTCGTGCAGGCCGACGGCCGCGGCCGCCACCGCCAGCAGCGCGACCAGCAGGCCGCCCAGGCCCTGCGCCACCTGGAGCCTGACGACCTGGTGAAGTACGGCCTGATCCCCGAGTTCATCGGCCGCCTGCCGGTGAGCGCCGTGCTGGAGCCCCTGGACACCGACGCCCTGGAGGCGATCCTCACCGAGCCCCGCGACGCCCTGGTCAAGCAGTTCCAGACCCTGCTGAGCATGGACGACGTGCGCCTCGACTTCGAGCCCGGCGCCGTGCAGGCCATCGCCATCGAGGCCCACCGCCGCAAGACCGGCGCCCGGGCCCTGCGCGGCATCGTCGAGGAGCTGATGCTCGACGTGATGTACGACCTGCCCTCCGACCAGAGCGTCAAGACCTTCACGATCACCCGGGACCTGGTGGAGGAGCGCACCCGGGGCAAGGTGCTGCCCCATCCGAGCCTGACGGAGCGCGAGCAGCAGGAATCGGCCTGAGGCCACGCCGATGACCGCCGCCGACCATCTGCAGGTGCCGCGGCAGCACGGCCTGTTCAACCACCACGGCATCGACCTGGGCGACGGCACCGTGGCCCACTACCTGGAGGGCCGCCAGATCCTGCGCAGCCCCGTGGAGGAGTTCAGCCGCGGCGAGCCGGTGAGCGTGGTGACCTACACCGAGCCCTGCTCGCCGGTGGGCGTGACCCTGCGGCGGGCCATGGGCCGACTGGGGGAGCAGAACTACAACCTGCTGTTCAACAACTGCGAGCACTTCGCCCACTGGTGCAAGACCGGCCGCCACCGCAGCGCCCAGGTGGAGGGCTGGCTGCACACCGGCAGCCTGGGGGCCCTGGCCCTCGGCCAGTTCGTGCCGGCGGCGCTGCTCACCGGCGTGCGGGTGCTGCTGCGCCAGGGCCTCAAGCTGGATGGCGAGCAGCTGGAGCAGGGCCGCGCCCTGGCGGCCCGCAGCCTGGAGCAGCTCGACGGCCTGCGGCTGAAGCTGCAGCAGAAGCTGGAGGAGGAGCTGGCCCGGGCCGAGGCCCGCTGGGGCGAGGGCAGCGCGGGGGCGGGCGCCGGCCTGGGCTCCGACCAGTTCGCGACCCTGCGGCTGGCGGCCCAGAAGCTGGCCGATCAGCTCTCGGAGGTGGAGGAGCTGGAGGCCAGGCTGGAGCGACTGCTGGGGCCGGATCCGGGCGGCGACCCCCGGTAGCCTGGGTCTTCGGCCCCGCGCCGGCAGCGCCCCCAGAGCCGCCATGAGCACCGCGATGCGTTCGGGCTACCAGCCGCTGCACCACAAGTACCGGCCCCAGCGCTTCGACCAGCTGGTGGGCCAGGAGGCGATCGCAGCCACCCTGGGCAACGCCCTGCGCCAGAACCGGATCGCGCCGGCCTACCTGTTCAGTGGCCCGCGCGGCACCGGCAAGACCTCCAGCGCCCGCATCCTGGCCCGCTCGCTCAACTGCATCGCCAGCGAGGGGCCCACGCCCGAACCCTGCGGCACCTGCGAGCTGTGCGTGTCGATCGCGGCCGGCAACGCCCTCGATGTGATCGAGATCGACGCCGCCTCCAACACCGGCGTGGACAACATCCGCGAGCTGATCGAGCGCTCCCGCTTCGCGCCGGTGCAGGCCCGCTGGAAGGTCTACGTGGTGGACGAGTGCCACATGCTCTCCACCGCCGCCTTCAACGCCCTGCTCAAGACCCTGGAGGAGCCGCCGCCGCGGGTGGTGTTCGTGCTGGCCACCACCGATCCCCAGCGGGTGCTGCCCACGATCCTCAGCCGCTGCCAGCGCTTCGACTTCCGCCGCATCCCGCTGGAGGCCCTGGAGCGGCACCTGCGCTGGATCGCCGAGCAGGAGTCGATCGGCATCACCCCCGAGGCCCTGCACGTGGTGGCCCAGCGAGCCCAGGGCGGCCTGCGCGACGCCGAGAGCCTGCTGGATCAGCTCAGCCTGCTGCCGGCCCCGATCGAACCGATGGCGGTGTGGGAGCTGGTGGGGGCGGTGCCGGAGCAGGAGCTGCTGGCCCTGGCCGGGAGCCTGGCCGCTGCCGAGCCCCTGGGGGTGATCGACGCCAGCCGGGAGCTGCTGGAACGGGGCCGGGAGCCCGGTGCCGTGCTACAGGGCCTGGCGGGCCTGCTGCGGGATCTGGTGCTGGCGGGGGTCGCCCCCGATCGGCTGGAGCTGACCGGCTTCTCTCCCCAGTTCCGCCCCCAGCTGCCGGAGCTGGCGCGCCGCATCGGCAAGGCGCGGCTGCTGCAGTGGCAGGCCCAGCTGCGGGGCAGCGAGCAGCAGCTGCGTCAGAGCGTCCAGCCGCGGCTGTGGCTGGAGGTGCTGCTGCTGGGGCTGCTGGCCGAGGCGGCACCGGCGCTTGCGGCCGGCGCTGGGGCTGCGGCGGGTGTGTCTCGACCTGCCGCGGGGACGGCAGGCACCAGGGCTCCAGCCAGTGGGCCCGGGCCAGCTGAGGCCGGAGCCGGCGCGGTCAGGGGGAGTGCGGGCCGAGCATTGGCTGGGGCCGACGCCACCCCCCTGGGGCATGAAGGCGGCCAAGGGGGAGAGCAGAGCATCCAGGGGGGCGGACCGCACGGCCAAGGCAGCCTGGGCAGCACCGACCCTGGGACCCACCCTGTTGGCGGGGCGACCAGCGACCAGGCCGCCGCCGGCGCTTCGCCGCCCCCCGCCCCCGCCACGGCCGACCTGGCCGAGCTCTGGCAGCAGATCCTGGCGGGGCTGGAGCTGCCCTCCACGCGGATGCTGCTCTCCCAGCAGGCGGTGCTGGCCCGGCTGGACCCGCAGCGGGCGGTGGTGCAGGTGGCCGGCAACTGGATGGCCATGGTGCAGAGCCGTCTGCCGCTGCTGGAGAAGGCGGTGGCCCGGGCCCTCGGCAGCCCGCGGCAGGTGGTGCTGGAGGGCGGCGGCGGGCCGCTGACCGCGCCCGCCGAACGGGCGGTGGCGCCCTCACTGCCTGCGGTCACGCCGCCGAGGGTGGAACCGCCCCTCCCCGCTGGCGGCGGCACAGACAGGGCCCTGGAGGCGGGTGCCCATGGGGAGCCCCCGGCGGCGGCAACCCAGGCGCCGACAGTCCCAAGCGGCGGACCACCGAGCCAGCCCAGGCCGGCCCCGAGCCCTGAGCCGGTCCGCAGCGCAGCCGCGACGGCCGGCGCCACGTCAGCCGCCGCGCCGGCCCCGGCCACCACCGCAACGCCAGCCCGAGACTCGGCTCCGTTCAGTCCTGCGCCGCCAGCCGGCGCCGCGACTGCGGCCGCGCCGATGGCCACCACCCTGCTGGACGAGAAAGCCCGGCGGCTGGCGGACTTCTTCAACGGCGAGGTGATCCAACTGGATGGGCCGCCCCTGGACGACGACGAGACCGCCGCCTGAACCGCCGCGGCGGATGGCCGCTCAGCGGCTGGAACTTCGGCGATAATCCACAACCCAGGAGCACGACGCGGCCGTGAACCATCTCCCGTCGGACGACTACCTGGAGCTGCAGAGAGTGCAGCAGGAACTGGCCGCCAACCGCCGCAAGATCAGCGACCTGGAGGAGCTGATCAACGAGGTTCCGGCGATCTACGAGCGCAAGTTCGACCAGAAACTGCAGCCCCTGGTGGAGGACGTGCGCCTGCTGTCGGAGCGGAACCAGGTCCTGCGGGAGCAGCTGCGCCACGCCCTCAGCCCGGCGGCGGCGGACGCCGCGGCTACCGCTGCTCCACCAGCTCCCCCGGCCGCAACGCCCAGCCCGCCGGCACCGGCGCCCACCGAGCCGGCCGCAGCCGCCCAAGCCAGCGAGGCACTCGCCCCGCCACCCCCCAGCCAGCCCCAGCGTCAGGGGACCCGGAACCGGGCCGCCCTCTGCCGACAGTTGCCGGCCTGGCTGGCTCGGCAGCGGCGGCGGCGGCGGCGGCGCCACCAGCCCAGCACGACCCAGGCGGCGGAACGCGCAGCCTGGCGCAGGCCGCCGTTGCGCTGGCCCAGCCTGCGCTGGCCCCAGCCGAGCCAGCCGCCGCGGCCGGTGCTGCTGGCCCTGCTGGCGGCCGCCGGCATCGGCGTGGTGGGCGGAGTGGGACTGCAGCAGTGGCGCGTCCACACGAGCGGCGCTGGGGCTGCGGCCAGCCGTGCCACCGGCCCTGCCGGCCGCGCCACCGCCGGTGGGGAGACCCAGCCGGGCCTGACCCTGGAAATCCGCAGCTCCAGCGAAACCTGGCTGGACGTGCGCAACCTCCGCGGCGCCTCGCTCTACGTCGGGCTGTTCAGCGGCGAACGGCGCTTCCCCATCGGCCAGGGCCTACGCCTCAATGCCGGCAAGCCGGAGCTCGTGACGATCCGCATCGGCGACGGCCCCGAGCGCGGCCTGGGCCATCCGGGCTGGTGGGTGTGGCACAGCTTCGGGCCGGATGGGCGTCAGCGCGTCGCGTCCGAGTAGGGGCGATCACACCGGGCCGGGCAGCCCGGTGCACCGATCGGGGCGCTTCAGGAGGCCTGCGAACGCAGATCCCCCTCCTCCGCCTCAGGGGCCGCTGGACCCTCAGCGTCCTGGTCGCCCACGTGCAGGGTCTTGGCCCAGACCAGACGCTTGGGCAGCAGCGCCATGCGCAGGGTGGTCCAGGGGATCACCACGAACCAGTGGCCCAGATAGACGATGCCCAGGGCGAGATTGACGGGCCCCATCGACGGCAGCGCCGGCCCCTCGCTGGGCCGCCGGCAGCCCTGGAGGATGCCGCCACCGGAGAGCGCGAAGGCCACGATCGAGAGGGGCCAGATCGCCGGGGCGGTGCCGGTGAGGGCGGCGCCGATCAGGTCGGTCACCGCCAGCATCGGCAGGGTGTACTGGAGCAGGAAGAAGCAGGCCAGATCGAGCTTGCGGGTGGCGGAGAGCCGATCGCCGCTGAGGCCGGGCCAGTAGTCGAAGAAGCGCTGCAGGCCGCCTTCAGCCCAGCGCTGGCGCTGGCGCCACAGGGCCGCCAGGGAGGTGACGGCCTCCTCCTGCACCGGCGGATCCCAGACGATGCCGACGGGGGTGCCGTCGAGCAGCAGCCGGAAGCTGAGGTCAAGGTCATCGGTGACGGTGGCCTCGTTGAAGCCGCCGCAGGCGAGCACCAGGTCGCGGCGCAGCAGCTGGCCGTTGCCGCGCAGCTCCACGACACCGCCGGCGGCCAGCCGGCCCTGCTGGATCAGGGCATCGAGGGCCATCTCCATGGCCTGGGCGCGGGTGAGCAGGTTGCGCTCGGCGTTCACCACGGCCTTGCGCAGCTGCACCGCCCCCCAGCCGCCGGCCTCGGCGTAGGGCACCAGCCGCTCGAGCGCCTCCGGCTGGAGCTCGGCATCGGCATCCAGCACCATCAGCCAGCGGCCCTGCAGCCGGGGCAGCACCGCATTGAGCGCACCGGACTTGCCGCCGCCCGCCTCGCGGCCGCGGCGCAGCACCTGCAGCTGGGGGTAGCGGAGC
Source organism: Vulcanococcus limneticus LL (assembly GCF_943369875.1). GTDB lineage: Bacteria > Cyanobacteriota > Cyanobacteriia > PCC-6307 > Cyanobiaceae > Vulcanococcus > Vulcanococcus limneticus_A. The sequence goes on along the minus strand of NZ_CALROT020000008.1, from coordinate 113,958 downwards.
TGCAGGTCGGCCAGGCGCTCGGGGGTGCGGTCCTCGCTGCCGTCATCCACCACCCAGATCTGCAGCAGGCCGGCGGGATAGCGCACCTGGGCCAGCCGCTCCACCAGCCGGCCGATCACCGCCTCCTCGTCGCGGGCGGCCACCACCAGATCCACCGCCGGCGGGGCCGGCGGATCGGCCCCTGGAGCTGAGGCCAGCCCCAGGGCCAGGGCGGCATCCGCAGCCGAGGCGGGCTCGGGCACGGGGTTCCGCCGTGGCGCCAGGAACACGGTGCGCAGGCCGTAGCCGCCCAGCACCAGGGTGAGCAGGATCGAGGGCACCAGGCTGGCCAGCCCCGCGAGCCGGTGGGGCAGGATCCCCGCGGCCAGGCAGCAGAGCAGGAACAGGGCCGCCTTGGGCCGGCGGGCTTCTGTCGCGGTGCCGCCGGCAGCCATGGCTCCTCCAAGGGTGGCAGGACTCTAAGGGCCGTTCCCAAGGCCCCCGATGGGCACCAGGGCGGTGCCCGGGTAGTAGCGGGCCAGGATCCGCTCCAGGCTCCAGCCCCGGGCCGCCAGATCGATGGCCCCCGCCTGGGAGAGGCCGGCGCCATGGCCGAAGCCGCCGCCGCTGAAGCGCCAGACCCCCGGCCCCTCCGGGCTGACGCTGAACAGCGTGCTGGGCAGCTGCCGCAGGCTGCGGCGGATGCCATCGAGCCGCAGCACCTGGCGACCGGCGCTGCCGGTGATCGCCAGGGCCAGCACCCGGCCGCTGGGGCCCCGCTCCAGCACCGCCAGCTGGCGCACCTCCCCCAGGGTCCTGGCGGCCGGGCCCAGGGCCTGGCGGATCTGCTGACGATCCAGGCGGCGCTGCCAGCGGTAGCGGGGGTGGTCGGCGCCGTACCCCGCCGGAGCGGCGCGCTGCAGCAGGGCCGGCAGCGCGCGCGCCGGATCCAGGGGCAGCGGATAGGCGGCCACAAACGGCGCCGGGCCATCGGCGAAGGCCTGCAGGTAGGGCAGCGGCTCGCCGCGCCACACCTCCTCGAAACCCGCCGCCACCCCGCCATTGGTGGCGTGGTAAACGGCGTGGATCGGCCGGCCCTGCCAGCTCAGCACCCGTCCCGCCGTGGTGGTGATGGCGGCCCGCACCGCCGGGCCGGCCTGGCGGGGATCGCCGTAGACCTGGCACTGGGTGTCGGCGCAGAGGTGGTAACCGTCCACCGCGAAGCGGTGGCTGTTGCGCAGGGCCCAGGTGCGGGCCAGCACGGCCTGGGCCGCCAGGGCCGCCGCCGGGGCACCGGCGCCGATCTCATGGGGCACCACCCCCTGGAGGTAGCGCTCCAGGGGCACCTGCTCCACCAGGCTCCAGCTGCCATAGGCGTTGCTCTGGAGCCGGAAGGGCCCACGGAACACCCCGTCGCCCCAGCGCAGGCCCCCCGGCACCCGGATCTCCAGGGGGCCCTGCAGGGGTTTCGGGCCCCCGGGAGAGGCCAGCACCAGCCCGATCCGCGCCGTCAGCTGCTGGCTCTCGGCGCGGGCGGTGTGACCGGGGGGCGCAGGGGTGTCCGCCGGCGCCCACACCTCCCAGTCAGCCGGATGGGCGATGCGGGGCTCCACCCCCTGCTGCCGCCAGCTGAGGGCGGCCTGCTCGGCGGTCTCAAAGCTGGGGAAGGGGCCGAGCACCGTGCGACGCAGGCGCAGGGGCCTGGGCAGGGGTTCGGCCCGCCAGCGCAGCTCCAGGCGCGGCGCCGAGACCCGCCGACCCGCCGCATCCACCACATCGATGGTGCCTGTGGCAGCGGTGAGCACCAGGGGTAGTGTGGTGGCTGCACTGGAGGCCGCCTTCGGACCGAGATGGGCCGCCAGGGCCACCCACAGCACCGGCCGCTCGGCCGTGACCGCGGGGGGTTCCGGCACCGGCCAGTGGGTCAGGACATCCGGAGCCGGCGGCGCCTGGGGCAACGGCTCCCGGTTCACGGCCTGCTCGGCCCGGCACCCGGGAGCCAGGGTCACCAGGGCCAGGACAAGTGCTGCCGGCAACCCCGGCCGCAGGGATCCGCAAAGCCGCCCGGCCGAGCTCGCCTGCCTGGAACGCATCGACATCAAGACCGGCGATGGGGGCCCTGACGCTAGGGGGTGTTGGCGGATGGCACTTCCGCGTCGTACCTTCCTTGTTTGTGCCAGAGCGCGTAGACATGCCGAAGCTCAAGACCCGCAGAGCAGCCGCTAAGCGGTTCAAGGCCACCGGCAGCGGGAAGTTCATGCGCCGGCACGCCTTCCGCAATCACCTGCTCGACCACAAGAGCCCGAAGCGCAAGCGCCACCTCGGCACGATGGCCGTGGTCGACGAGCGCGATGCGGACAACGTGCGCGCCATGCTCCCCTACAGCTGACCGCTGCGCTGACCTGCCCGACCACCTACACCTGAGATCCACCCATGGCCCGCGTCAAGAGGGGCAACGTCGCCCGTAAACGCCGTAACAAGATCCTGCGCCTGGCGCGCGGCTTCCGGGGCGGCAACGGCTCCCTGTTCCGCACCGCGAACCAGCGGGTCATGAAGGCCCTCTGCAACGCCTACCGCGACCGTCGCCGCCGCAAGCGCGACTTCCGCCGCCTCTGGATCGCCCGCATCAACGCCGCCGCTCGCCTCAACGGCCTGAGCTACAGCCGGCTGATCGGCGGTCTCAAGAAGGCCGACGTGCAGCTGAACCGCAAGATGCTGGCCCAGCTGGCCGTGCTCGACCCCGCCAGCTTCACCAGCGTGGTGGGCGCCGCGAAGGGCTGAAGCCTGGCAAGGTAGGCCCCATGGATTTTTCCCTCCCCCAGGCCTACCTGATCGGTCTGATCGTGCTGCTGGGCAGCGCCGCTGTGGTGGTAGCCCGGCAGATCCTGCGGGTTCGGCGCGATGAGGCCGCCCTGGCCCGGCTGGAAGCCGAGGTTCAGGGCGGTCAGCGCTCAGCCGCGGATCTCTACGAGCTGGCCTCGGTGCAGCTGCGCAAGCGGCTCTACAGTCAGGCCTCCGACAACCTCAAGCAGGCGCTCAAGCGCGCCGGCAATGAGCCCCTGGAGGCCCAGGCCCTGATCGAAAACGCCCTGGGCTTTGCCCTGGCGGCCCAGAACAACTACGCCGCCGCGGTCCGCCACTACCGCGCCGCCCTCAAGGCGAAGGCCGACTACCCCGTAGCCCTCAACAACCTGGCCTTCGCGCTCGAGAAGCAGCAGAAGCAGGAGGAGGCCCGCGAGGCCTACGCCAAGGTGCTGGAGATGGACAGCGCCAACCGCACCGCCCGCAAGCGCCTCAAGCGGCTGGAACGCCGCACCGCGGCCTGAGCCCCAGACTGCCCGACGGGCACCCGGAGAGCGATCTCCTCGGACCACGCAAAGCCGCCCCGAGGGGCGGCTTTTTGCTGGCTTCCAGGCTGGCTGGGTGAGCCGGGTTTGCTCCGTGGAGCTCGTTCACAGGACCCTGTGAGGGCGCGCCGAGCCAACAGGCCCAGGCGCGCAGCCAACACAGCGTCACCAGAGGCCGCGAATCACTTTGCGGTTCTGCACGCGGGGAGCAGGAGCCAGGGACTCGACCGGCGCCGCGGGATTGAGCACCAGCTGGCCGCCGGGATGGGTGAGGCGGGGCGCTACCCAGCCGCTGAGGTTGATGCCCTGCAGGCCCAGGAATCCGCCTCCCAGCTCCAGCCCGGCCACGTTGCACTCGCAGAGCACCAGCAGATCGAGCTGATCGGACTTGGCGTTGAGGTTGCCCTGCACCGGGGTGACCAGCGAGCCCACGGTCATCTCGCCGCGCACATCGACCATCTGGCCGAAGGCGGTGACGGTGGCCAGGTCGAGGGCCACCGGCACCGAGGCGCCGCCGTCGAAGGGCTGGTAGGTGCCGCTCCAGTTGCGGGGCATGGTCTGGGCCAGGGCCGCAGCCCGGGCCGCCGGATCGAAGGTCTCGACCGGGGACAGGGTGCCGAGCAGATAGGTCTCGGCAGACTGAATGGAACCGGCGGGCGGGTTGTAGGGCACGTAGCTGCCCACCGGGACGGGGCTGCCCACCGGCAGGGAGTTGGCGGCGGCCAGAAGGAGGGGAAGCACGACGACACCAGGCATTAGGGCCAGGCTAGGGGCAAAGCCCGCGTTGGGAAGGGCTGCGCGGTACCTTCGCTGAATGGCCCAGCCCACTCCCTTCGCCCCGGCGGACTGCCCCGATCCCCTGGTGATCGGCGGGCGCCGCTTCCGCAGCCGCCTGATGACCGGCACGGGCAAGTACCCCAGCCTGGCGGCGATGCAGGCCAGCCTGGAGGCCAGCGACTGCGACATCGTGACGGTGGCGGTGCGGCGCGTGCAGAGCCTGGCCGCCGGCCACGAGGGCCTGATGGAGGCGATCGACTGGCAGCGCATCTGGATGCTGCCCAACACCGCCGGCTGCGCCACGGCCGAGGAGGCGATCCGGGTGGCGCGGCTCGGCCGCGAGCTGGCCAAGCTGGCCGGCCAGGAGGACAACAGCTTCGTGAAGCTGGAGGTGATCCCCGACTCCAGGCACCTGCTGCCGGACCCGATCGGCACCCTGGAGGCGGCCGAGCAGCTGGTGAAGGAGGGCTTCACGGTGCTGCCCTACATCAATGCCGATCCGCTGCTGGCCAAGCGGCTGGAGGACGTGGGCTGCGCCACCGTGATGCCGCTGGGGTCGCCGATCGGCTCGGGCCAGGGCATCCGCAACGCCGCCAACATCGCCCTGATCATCGAGAACGCCAACGTGCCGGTGGTGGTGGACGCCGGCATCGGCGTGCCCAGCGAGGCGGCCCAGGCGATGGAGATGGGGGCCGATGCCCTGCTGATCAACAGCGCCATCGCCCTGGCCGGGGATCCGCCGGCCATGGCGCGGGCCATGGCTCTGGCCTGGCAGGCCGGCCGCACCGCCCTGCAGGCCGGCCGGCTGCCGGTGCGGGCCGAGGCCAGCCCCAGCTCCCCTGTCCAGGGACGCATCGGCACGTGAAGCTTCCACGCGGGGCGTGGTCGTCCTGGCCGGCACTCCGTAGCGTCGCCTGAACCACATCCCCGTGCCATGCAGGTCACCGAAGAGGACGGCGGCAGGCTGAATGCCTTTGCCAAGGAACCCCGCATGCAGGTGATGGAGGCAGGGGAAGGAGGCGCCGCCAGCAGCCGCCTGCTGCTGATCGGCGGGGCGCTGCTGGTGCTGCTTCTCGTGGCCGTGGCCGTCGGCATCAGCTGAGGGGGCGCCAGACGCCTGTAGTAGCTTGCCTTCCAAGGAGCGCTCGCTCATCCAGCAGGAGTTCAGGTGAAGGTTCTCGTACTCGGCGGTGACGGCTTCTGCGGCTGGCCCTGCGCGGTGAACCTGGCCGAGGCCGGCCACGACGTGGTGATCGTGGACAACCTCAGCCGCCGCAAGATCGACGTCGACCTGGAGGTGGAGTCGCTCACCCCGATCGCCACGGTGGGCGAGCGGCTGCGGGCCTGGGAGCAGGTGGGCGGCAAGGCGATGCGCTTCGTCCAGCTCGACATCGCCAAGGACTACGACCGCCTGCTCGAGCTGCTGCGCAGCGAGCGGCCCAGCTCGGTGGTCCACTTCGCCGAGCAGCGGGCGGCTCCCTATTCGATGAAGAGCAGCGCCACCAAGCGCTACACCGTCGACAACAACGTCAACGGCACCCACAACCTGCTGGCCGCCATCGTCGAGAGCGGCCTGGACGTGCACATCGTGCACCTGGGCACGATGGGGGTCTACGGCTACGGCTCCCACCGCGGCGCCACGATTCCCGAGGGCTACCTCACGGTGGAGGTACCCCAGGCCGATGGCAGCCGCTTCACCGAGAAGATCCTGCACCCCACGGATCCCGGCAGCGTCTACCACATGACCAAGACGCTGGATCAGCTGCTCTTTTACTACTACAACAAGAACGACGGCATCCGCGTCACCGACCTGCACCAGGGCATCGTCTGGGGCACCAACACCGACCTCACCGAGCGGGATCCGCGCCTCACCAACCGCTTCGACTACGACGGCGACTACGGCACGGTGCTGAACCGCTTCCTGATGCAGGCGGCCATCGGCTATCCGCTCACGGTGCACGGCACCGGCGGCCAGACCCGCGCCTTCATCCACATCCGCGACTCGGTGAAGTGCGTGCAGCTGGCCCTGGAGCACCCGCCGACCGCCGGCGAGAAGGTGAAGATCTTCAACCAGATGACCGAGAGCCACCAGGTGGGCGAGCTGGCCCGCAAGGTGGCCGACCTCACCGGTGCCCAGATCAACTACCTGCCCAACCCCCGCAAGGAGGCGATCGAGAACGACCTGATCGTGGACAACCGCTGCTTCATCGAGCTGGGCCTCAGGCCCACCACCCTCGATGACGGCCTGCTGGCCGAGGTGGTGGATGTGGCCCGCCGCTGGGCCGACCGCTGCGACCGCAGCCGCATCCCCTGCGTCTCGGCCTGGACCCAGACCCAGGCCGCGGCGATCCAGTCCGCCTGAGCCGGGGTTCGCCCCTCCCGGTTCCCCCCTGCAGCCGGTTCTCCCTTGAAGATTGCCCTGTTCACCGAGACCTTCCTGCCGAAGGTCGACGGCATCGTCACCCGCCTCACCAAGACGATCCAGCACCTGGTGGCCGCCGGCGATGAGGTGCTGATCTTCTGTCCCGAGGGCGCCCCGGCCAGCTACCTGGGCGCCCGGGTGGTGGGGGTGCCGGCCCTGCCCCTGCCCCTCTACCCCGAGCTGAAGCTGGCCCTGCCTCGGCCCTCGGTGTCGGAGGCGCTGGAGGCCTTCGGGCCGGATCTGGTGCACGTGGTGAACCCGGCGGTGCTGGGGCTGGGCGGCATCTGGCTGGCCAAGACCCGCAACATTCCGCTGGTGGCCAGCTACCACACCCATCTGCCCAAGTACCTGGAGCACTACGGCCTGGGCATGCTGGAGCCGGTGCTGTGGGAGCTGCTCAAGGCGGCCCACAACCAAGCCCAGCTCAACCTCTGCACCTCCACGGCGATGGTGGCGGAACTGAGCGAGCGGGGCATCCAGCACACGGCCCTGTGGCAGCGGGGGGTGGACACCGAGCTGTTCCGGCCCGAGCTGCGCAGCCAGGCCATGCGCGAGCGGCTGCTGGGGGACCGCAGCGACACGGACCAGCTGCTGCTGTACATCGGCCGCCTCTCGGCCGAGAAGCAGATCGAGCGGATCCGGCCGGTGCTCGATGCCCTGCCTGGGGCGCGGCTGGCGCTGGTGGGGGATGGGCCCTACCGCCAGCAGCTGGAAACCCTGTTCGCCGGCAGCGCCACCACCTTCGTGGGCTACCTGGCCGGGGAGGAGCTGGCGTCCGCCTACGCCAGCGCCGACGCCTTCCTGTTCCCCAGCAGCACCGAGACCCTGGGCCTGGTGCTGCTGGAGGCCATGGCCGCCGGCTGCCCCGTGGTGGGCGCCAACCGGGGCGGCATCCCCGACATCGTGACCGATGGCGAGAACGGCTGCCTGTATGAGCCCGAGGGCGGAGACGGCGGCGCCGGCAGCCTCACCGCCGCCACCCTGCGGCTGCTGGGGGATGGCAGCCAGCGCCAGCAGCTGCGCCGCAACGCCCGCCAGGAGGCGGAGCGCTGGGGCTGGGTCGGCGCCACCGAACAGCTGCGCGGCTACTACCGCCAGGTGCTGAGCGGCAACCGCCGGCCGGCCCTGGTGGGCTGAAGCCCCTCTGGGCGCTAGGTCCTAGCCGGGTTTGGGCCGGGCCCCATCGCCGGCCAGGGAGCCGCGGAACCAGGTGGTCATCAGGGCCTTCACCATCGGCGCCGCCACCGTGCCGCCGTAGCCGCCGCTGTTCTCGCCGAAGGCCACGATCACCAGGTTCGGCTTGTTCGCCGGGGCATAGCCCCCGAACCAGGCATGGTCCGGCCGGGGCGGATCTTCACCGGTGCCGGTCTTGCCGGCCACCGGCGGCAGGGACGGATCGTTGAGCACCTTGCCGGTGCCCTCGGTGACCACATCGCGCAGGCCCTTGCGCAGCACCCGCAGGGTGTCGGGCCGCAGGCCGAGCCACACCCGCTTGGTCGGCTTCTCCACCAGGTGGGGCGTCACCAGCCAGCCGCCGTTGGCGATGGCCCCGTAGAGCCGCGCCATCTGGATCGGCGTCACCGTGACCGCGCCCTGGCCGATGGCGGACGTGATCGTGTCGACATTGGTCCAGGGTTCCCCCAGCACCCTCAGCTTCCAGGCCTGGTCCCCCAGCAGCCCCTCGGTCTCCTCGTTGCTGAGCTCCACGCCGGTGAGGCGGCCATAGCCCAGGCGCCGGGCCGCCTGGAACAGCTGGTCGGGGCCCACCTTGAGGCCGAGCTTGTAGTAGAAGCTGTTGCTGCTCACCGCCAGGGCGAAGGCGTAGCCGATCGAGCCGAAGGCGCCGTGATCGGCGTAGCACTGGCCGTCGTAGCAGAAGGAATTCACCGTCGGCAGGGTGCCGTTCGCGGGCAGGGCCCCCGATTCGATGCCGGCGATCGTGGTGACGACCTTGAAGGTGCTGGCGGGCGGGAAGCCCTGGAAGGCGCGGTTGAGCATCGGCGCCTCGGGCCGGCTCAGGTCGTTCCACTGGGCCGTGGTGGGACCGGTGGAGAAGATGTTGGGGTCGAAGGTGGGACGGCTGGCCAGGGCCCGGATCGCCCCGGTCTGGGGATCCATGGCGATGATCGCCCCCTTGCGCACGCCGTCGAGGGCGCGCTCGGCCGTCTTCTGCAGCTCCAGGTCCAGGGTGAGGCGCAGGTCTTTGCCGGCGCGGGCCTGCTTGTCGCCCAGCACCCGCTGCACCTGGCCGGCGGCATTCACCTCCAGCTGCTGGCCGCCCCACTCGCCGCGCAGGGTGGATTCGAAGGCCCGCTCCACGCCGCTGCGGCCGATGCGGTCCTGCACCCGGTAGCCCTTCTCGGCGAGCTTGTCGTACTCCTCCGCCGTGACCGAACTGGTGTAGCCCAGCACGTGGGCCGCGAGGCTGCCGTGGGGATAGGCCCGCAGGTAGTCGACGTCCACTTCGGCCCCGGCCAGATTCGGGGCCTGCTCGCGGAAGCGCAGCACCTGCTCAGGCCTGAGGTTGCTGGCCAGCTCGATCCGGTAGCCCTCGTTGTTGCCGCCGGCGCGGCGCTGCCGATCCAGTTCGGCGGCCGGCACCCCGAGCAGGGCCGCCAGGCGGTCCCGCAGGCCGGGCCACTGGCCGTCGCTGACCAGGCGGGGCTGGATGTAGAGGTTGTAGGTGAGCCGGCTGGAGGCCAGCACCCGGCCGTCGTGGTCGAGGATGCGGCCGCGCATCGGGTTGCGGGGCACCAGCCGGATGCGGTTCTCGTCGGCCAGGGCGAGGTTCTCGCGGCCATGCAGGATCTGCAGCCACACCAGCCGGGCCACCATGGCGCCGCTGAACAGCAGCACGATCACCAGCAGCACCACCGGCTGCTGCTGCATGCCGGTGTGGCGGGTGGAGGGGGCGAGACCGCTGAAGCCCCGGACCATCAGGGCTGCTCCCCGGCCACGGGCTCCAGGCGCTGCTCCAGCAGCCGCAGGCGGGCGTCGATCCGGGCCAGGGTGGCCTGCAGGGCCGCCCGCTCGGGACCCGTGGCCTGGGTCGTGCCGCCCGGGTTCGGGCCGCCGGAGGGGGAGCCGCTGGCCGTCGCAGCGCTGGGCGGCGCCTGGGCCGGCACGTCGTGGACGCTCACCTTGATCACGGGATTGCCCAGGCCGGGCTGGAAGCGATCGAGGTTCTCCCGCACGCTGCGGGCCGCCGGCTCGCCCTCCTGCCGGAGCTGGGCCAGGGGATCGCCACCGGCGGTGAACACCTCCACCACCCCCTGGGGTCCGGCCCTGCGGGCGCGCTCCACCACGGCCATGCCCACCGGCAGCACGTCCTGCATCAGGGCCAGACGCAGGGCATCGAGGGGATCAGCCGCCATGGCACACCGGACGGGCCGGTCACGCGCAGAGTGCCACCAGTCTGCCGGGCCCTGGGCTCAGGGCGTGCGGCCGAGGCCGGGCTGCACGAGGCCGGGCTTAGCGATGCCGGGCTGAACGATCTGCTGGCGGCAGAACTGCTGGGCGCCGAGCCACCAGCCCGCGAAGCCGGCCAGCACCAGGGCGGCCGTGGCCGGCAGCAGGGCCTGGCGGGTGGTGGGCAGGGCCAGCCACTCGCCCCAGTCCCGCAGCAGGCGCTCGCGGTCGAAGCGGCGCCGCTCGCTGGTCTGCTGGCGCTGGCGCCGCCGCAGGGCCTTGGCCACCCAGCGCTCGAAGGCCCGCTTCTTGGTCACGGCCATCTTGCGCTCCACCTCCAGCAGGTGGCCGGAACTGAGCTCGGGGTTGAAGGTGCTGATCAGCTCCAGGCTCTTGAGGAACATCTCCACCGCCCCGTCCTTGACGGCGAGCTCCTCGGCGGGCAACTGGTCCCAGGCGAGCTCGGGGTAGAAGCGCTGGCGGTTGCTGGCGATCTGGTCCTCCGGCAGCTGGCCGGGCTCCCGCAGCCAGCGGTCGGTGTTGGCGTCGAAGCGGCGCCAGTAGAGGAAGGGGTTCAGGTAGATGACCCTGCCGGCCAGTTCGATGCTGTCCTGCTGGAGTCGGCGCTGCAGCTGGGGGTCCTGCTGAGTGGCGGCGGTCAAGACTCCAAGGCCGGGGGCCCCGAGGGTAACGAACGCCCCCCGCGGCCGCCAGCGGCGGCGCTCACTCCCACTCGATCGTGCCGGGGGGCTTGCTGGTGATGTCGAGCACCACCCGGTTCACGCCCTTCACCTCGTTGACGATGCGGTTGGAGATCGTCTCGAGGAGGTCGTAGGGCAGGCGCGACCAATCGGCCGTCATGCCGTCTTCCGACGACACACAGCGCAGCACGATCGGGAAGGCATAGGTGCGCTTGTCGCCCATCACGCCCACACTGCGCACCGGCAGCAGCACCGCAAAGGCCTGCCAGATCTCGTTGTAAAGACCGGCCTCCTTCACTTCCTCGCGCACGATCAGATCGGCATCGCGCAGGATATTCAGCTTCTCGCTGGTCACCTCCCCGAGGATGCGGATCGCCAGGCCTGGGCCTGGGAAGGGGTGGCGACCCACAATCTCCTGGGGCAGCCCCAAGCTGCGGCCCACCTTGCGCACCTCGTCCTTGAACAGGCGGCGCAGGGGCTCCACCAGCTTGAACTGCAGATCCTTGGGCAGGCCGCCCACGTTGTGGTGGCTCTTGATCTTCACCGCCACCCGCTCGCCGGTCTTGGGGTCCACGTTGGTGCCGGCGCTCTCGATCACGTCGGGGTACAGGGTGCCCTGGGCGAGATAGTCGAAGGGGCCGAGGCGCTTGCTCTCCTCCTCGAACACCCGAATGAACTCCGTGCCGATCAACTTGCGCTTCTCTTCCGGGTCGGTGACGCCATCGAGCTTGTTGATGAAGCGCTCACGGGCATTGATGTATTCCACGTTGATGTGGAAGCGCTTGTCGAAGAATTCCACCAGGAACTCGGGCTCGCCTTTGCGCATGAAGCCCTGATCGATGAACATGCAGGTGAGCTGATCCCCGATCGCCTTGTGCAACAGGAAGGCGAGGGTGGAGGAATCCACGCCGCCCGAGAGGGCCAGCAACACCCGCTTGTCGCCCACCTGCCGGCGCACGTCCTCGACGGCCTCATCAATGAAGGCGGCGGTGGTCCAATCGGCTTCACAGCCACAGATGTGGTAGACGAAGTTCCGCAGCAGGGCCATGCCGCAGCTGGAGTGCACCACCTCGGGGTGGAACTGCACGCCGTACAGGCGGCGCTGGTGGTCGGCAACGGCCGCCTCGGGCGTGTTGTCGGTGTGGGCCAACCGCACGAACCCCTCGGGCAGGCGCTCCACCGAATCGCCGTGGCTCATCCACATCGTGGAGCCCTCCTCCACGTTGGTGAGCAGGTCAATCGGATCATCCACATGCAGTGGCGCCTTGCCGTACTCGGCCCGACCGGCGGCCACCACCGACCCGCCCAGCTGCTGCACCATCAGCTGCATGCCGTAGCAGACCCCCAGCACCGGAATGCCGAGGTTCCAGATCTCCGGATCGCACACCGGCGCATGCTCGGCATAGACCGAATTGGGACCGCCGCTGAGGATGATCCCCTTGGGATTGATCGCCTTGAGCTCCTCGGCGGTGGTGCTGTAGCCCAGCACCAGGGAGAACACCTCCGTTTCGCGCACCCGCCGGGCGATCAGCTCCGAATACTGGGAGCCGAAATCGAGGATCACGATCGCCGGATGGCGGTTCGTCTCACCGATGGCGGTGGGGTTGGGCATGGCGAGGGGAGCGGGACGAGGAATCGGGAGGCGGGCGCCGGAGCACGGGGCCAGGACCTGCGGCAGCGCGGCCGGGGGTCAACGGGCTAGGGCCGAACGGCACGGGGCCGAGCGGTCGGGCTGGCGGGCGCAGACGGGGGCGCAGGTGGCTGAACGGGGCCACCGGAACAGTGAATGCACCCTAGGTCTCGGCCCTGAAGGCCCCCCAGAGCTCAGCCCCCAGCGGGCCCAGGGCGGCGAGACCGCGGCCGCGGTTGAACAGCGCGGCTCCCACCGCCATGGACTCCTGGCCGTAGCGGGCCAGGTAGGCGGCGCTGCGCTGCTCCACCGCCGCCGCGATGCGGTGCCGCAGCCGCTCCGCCGCGTCGGGATCGGCCGCGGCCAGCTCCGCCAGGGCCACCTCCACCGTGGCGGCGGCATGGAGGCGCTGCAGCTGGGCCTGGGGCAGACCCTCCAGGGCCGCCAGGGCCGTGATCACCTCGGCGCGGCCATCGGCCAGGTGGTGGTGGGTGTGAAAGATGCCGCCGGCCAGCTTGATCAGCTTGCCCTGGTAGCCGAACAGCAGCAGCCGCCGCACCCCCTGCTCGGCCGCCGCCACCAGCAGCGGGCCCAGCCAGTTGCCGGCCTTGAGCAGCAGCGCCGGCGGCAGGCCCAGCTGGGGCGCCAGGTCCAGGCCGTTCTCGCCGATCACCAGCACGAGATCGCCGGCAAACTCCGGCGCCGCCACCCGCCGCGCCAGCTCGGAGCGGGCCGCCGCCAGCTGGTCCGGGGCGGCGCTGCGCTGCACCAGCGCCTGGGTGCCGATCAGGGCCAGCCCATCCACCACCCCGAAGGCCGCATTGCTCGTGCGCTCCGCCAGGCGCCGTCCCACTGGGAAGATCACCTGCAGGCGCAGGGCCCGCCCCGCCGGCAGCAGCGGCCGCAGGTTCTGCTCCAGCAGCCGGCGGGCGAAGGCCGAGAGGCAGAGCTGCCGCGTGGTGGCATGGACCCCCACGCCCTCGCCGGCCTGGAGCTCCAGCCAGGACGGGTCCGCCCCCGGGGAAGCAGGGCCCACCGCAGGCTCCAGGGTCCGCCAGCTGGCCTCCACCCACACCACCAGCCCGCGGGTGAGGTCCAGGCCATCGCCGGGGTCGCAGCGGGCCACCGCCAGGGCCCGGCCCTCGCCCAGGGGGGCGGCGGCCACCACCGGCACCGGCTGGGGCTCGGGGGGCCCCTCCAGCTCCAGCAGCAGCGGCTGCTCCTCCTGGAACGGCTCCCCCAGAAGCTGGGCCAGGGCGGCCCGGGCCGCGGCGGCCACCCACACCGGCAGCGTGTACCCGCTTTCAGCCATGGCCGTCGCCCTCAGGCACCGCCAGGGGGGCGGCAGGAACTCCGTTTTTTATGGTGGTCGATTGAGCCGCTCCGGCGTCGCTCGCGATCCGCCCCGCCACCACCGCCCCGCCCATGCAGGACAAGCTCACCCTGATGATCCCCGGCCCCACCCCGGTGCCGGAAACGGTGCTGCTGGCGCTGGGCCGCCACCCGATCGGCCACCGCAGCGCCGATTTCCAGAAGATCGTCAAGCGCACCACCGAACAGCTGCAGTGGCTGCATCAGACCAGCAACGACGTGCTGGTGATCACCGGCAGCGGCACCGCCGCCATGGAAGCCGGGATCATCAACTTCCTGAGCAAGGGGGACAAGGTCCTCTGCGGTGACAACGGCAAGTTCGGCGAGCGCTGGGTGAAGGTGGCCCAGGCCTATGGCCTGGATGTGCAGGTGATCAAGGCCGAGTGGGGCCAGCCGCTGGATCCCGAGGCCTTCCGCGCCGCCCTGGAGGCCGATACGGCCAAGGCGATCAAGGCCGTGATCCTCACCCACTCGGAGACCTCCACGGGCGTGATCAACGACCTGGAGACCATCGCCCGGCACGTGAAGGCCCACGGCACGGCGCTCACGGTGGCGGACTGCGTCACCAGCCTGGGCGCCACCAACGTGCCCATGGACGCCTGGGGCCTGGACGTGGTGGGTTCCGGCTCCCAGAAGGGCTACATGATGCCGCCGGGCCTGGCCTTCGTGGCCGTGAGTGAGAAGGCCTGGGAGGCCTACAAGCACGCCGATCTGCCCAAGTTCTATCTGGATCTGGGCAAATACCGCAAAGCCGCCAAGGCGGACAGCAACCCCTTCACCCCGGCGATCAACCTCTACTTCGCCCTGGAGGCAGCCCTGGAGATGATGCAGAAGGAGGGTCTGGAGGCGATCTTCGCCCGCCACGCCCGCCACCGCGCCGCCGCCCAGGCCGGCATGAAGGCGATCGGCCTGCCCCTCTATGCCGCCGAGGGCTACGGCAGCCCCGCCATCACCGCCGTGGCCCCGGAGGGCATCGACGCCGAGGCCCTGCGCAAGAAGGTGAAGGACCGCTTCGACATCCTGCTGGCCGGCGGCCAGGACCACCTCAAGGGCAAGGTGTTCCGCATCGGCCACCTGGGTTTCGTCTGCGACCGCGACGTGCTGACGGCCGTGGCCGCCATCGAGGCCACCCTGCAGGAGCTGGGGCTGCACAAGGGCAGCACCGGTGCCGGCGTGGCCGCCGCCGCCGCCGCCCTGGCGGCCTGAGTCGCACAACAGGGTCAAGACGTCGAGGGGCCTGACAGGAGCTCCTCGACTCCAACGGGGATGGGCGGCTCTTCCGCCCATTTGGCCGAGGATCTGCTAGCTTGATTACTACACCTTGCGGGTGTAATTCAGTGGTAGAATGTCAGCTTCCCAAGCTGAACGTCGCCGGTTCGAGCCCGGTCACCCGCTTTTAGTCCAGGACTGGCAAATTCCCCGAACAGCCAGTCAGGCACTGGCTCTAGGGGCGACCTTCTCACATGGCTGAGGCGGCCCCTTGGAAGATCGCCATTCGCGTGGAGGCGGCCCATACCTTGTCCCGCAAGGGATGCCCAAGGGAATGGTCGCTGGCAGAGCACCGAGAACTCACCCGGCTGAACGTCACAGCCATAGCGGGCAGGAGCAAGCGGCGACAGAGACAACTTCCGATCCCATGCCATTTCAACAACACCAGGAAGACTGTGGCGTGGCGGCTTGCAGGATCGACGACGGATTCAGCAGCGGAACAAAGCCCGGACTGACACAGCCAAGAAGATCATCTTTTCTCCCTCAGAGGGATCAGACAGCAGGCCTAATATCAATAGCATGATCGGCCTTGAGCGGCAAACAGACAGGAACACACTGTTGATCATGACAGGGAGTACAAGATCCGCAGCGGCCAAATGAGGAACTCGACCTAGACTCGGGCGCACCGGAACCACATGAAGCTGGTGTTGGACGCGGGGACGTGCGAACAACCGCCGCAAAGCACCAGGCAACTGCGTGACCAACTGAGGCTGCATTGAGCCGACAAGCGCGGAGGGCGGACCCGGCAGATGCAGATGACGTGACCGCCTTCACTGGTCCAGGCGCCATGAGAATGGATGATCATGCTGGAGGCTGGGAAAGCGGCCTTCAAAACCATCGGCATCACACTTTGTTGGCGCGATGAAACCGGCCAACCGGTGCGGGCCCTCGTTATCGAGCGCGTGAGCCGTCAACGCCCTGAACAGGCCATCTTTTTTGATCCATGCGGGCCACTAAATAACCATGCCATCGGCCAGGGTTACGCCCTTCTCAATCACCACAATCCCGCTACGAATGGTGATGCCCAACTCGCTTCGGTCAGCCTCCTGCACCCGATCCTTGTTGATCACCTGCACGTTGGCACCGATACGCACATTTTTGTCGAGAATCGCTCGCTTCACCACTGATCCAGCCCCAATCCCGAGCGGCACCCCACCAAGGGAGCGAACCAGAGCTCGCTCAGCCTCCGACTCATAACCATCGGCCCCCATGACCAGCGTGTCCTCCAGGACAGCGCCCTCCTCCACCCGCAGGCGCAGGCCCAGCACACAGTGCTCAATCACGCACCGATCGAGCAGGCAGCCCTCACTGAGAACTGAGCGGCGCACCCGAGCTTCACGGATCTGGCTGGGCGGTAGATAGCGCGACCGGGTGTAGATTGGATCCTGCTCGTCGTAAAAGCTGAAGGCGGGCTGATCATCAGCCAAGGCCAGATTGGCATCATAGAAAGCCTTGATGGTGCCGATATCTTCCCAGTAGGCATCGAACAGATAACTCTGCAGCTGCTGGCCACTGGCTAGGGCGGCCGGAATGATTTCCTGGCCAAAGTCAGTGGCTTGCGGGTGGCTGGCGAGCAAGTTGAACAGGGTGTCGCGCTCGAACACATAGATGCCCATGGAGGCCAGAAAAGGGCGGCGCTCCGCTTCGCTGGCCGAAAGGCCGAGGGCGGCTGTGTCGACTCGCATCGCCTCGAGGAGCTCCCCCTTGGGCTTCTCGCGGAACTCCCGAATTCGCCCCGTGGCATCGGTGCGCATCAAGCCAAAGCCTTCAGCCGCCGAGCTGTCCACCGGCAATGCCGCCACCGTCAGCGCGGCACCGCTGGCTCGATGCGCCTCCACGAAGGCCGCGTAATCCATCCGGTAGAGCTGATCACCGGAGAGGATCAGCACCTGATCCACATCCCAGGCCTCGAACAGCTCGCGGTACTGGCGGACCGCATCGGCAGTGCCCCGGAACCAGCTCGGGCTGTCGGGGGTCTGCTGGGCCGCCAGCACCTCCACGAAGCCGCTGCTGAAACCGGAGGAGAGGTTGTAGGTGAGGCTGAGGTGGCGGTTGAGCGATTGACTGTTGAACTGGGTGAGGGCGTAGATCTTGAGGATGCCCGAATTGATGCAGTTGCTGATCGGAATATCGATGAGGCGGTACTTACCACCCAGCGGCACCGCCGGTTTGGCCCGGGTGAGAGTGAGGGGCTGCAGACGGGTGCCGGCACCGCCTCCGAGAATGATTGCCAGAACACGATTCACGTGGTGAGCTCTCGCTTGAAGTGGAAATACAGCTGGTGAGGATCCTTGTACTGGCGGGGCAGGCAGTGATGCAGCGTCTCTAGGCGGTGCCAGCAGACGCTCCGCTGGATCTGCTTGATGGTTCTCTCTTCCAGGATCAGGATGCGCAGGGCCTTGCAGTACAGCGGATAACTCGCTTCCAGCTCGCCGATCGTGAGGGCGGTGGTGAAGGTTGCCTGGCTCATGGCAGCAACAGTTCGGACGCACTGCAGGTTCGATCAACCGCCCGGTTGGGCGAAGCCCCCGCTTGGGGGCAATCGATCCTCAGTCACGTTGCACCGAGGTGAAGGCATAGCGGGTGTGGAGCCTCGTGCTTGCGCCGGGGCGCAGCTCAAGTTTGCGGTCACCGCTCAGCAGGGCCTGCCGCGGTGCGCTCCAGGGTTCAACGCACACCATCGCCCGCGGTGGCTCCGTCCAGAGCACCACCAGGTCAAGAGGGTGGGTCAGCTGCAGCTCGAGGGTGGTTCCGGCCGCCTCATCCACCAGCCGTACCGGGCCCGTGGGCCGCACCAGCAGATCAATGCCATTCGCGAGGCTCTCCATCTGATCTGCCGTGGATTCGTCCTCCATGGTGAGGTGGTTGAGGCAGCGGTCCGGCAACCCCTCGAACCGCACGCTCTCCAGGCTGGAGAGGTTGAAGTAGGGGTGCAACCCGAAACTGAACGGCATCGTGTCGTTACCCCGGTTTTCCACAATGGCCGTGATCTCCAGTACCCCGGGTGCCAGGCGCACCTCCATGGTGAGCAGGAACCAGAACGGAAAAGCCTTGAATGTTTCGTGGGTTTCCCAAAGCTGCAGCTGCACGCCAGCTCCATCCGCCAGGGCTTCGAGGCGCCAGGGCAGCTGGCGCGCAAAGCCATGCTGGCCGAGGTTGAACACACCCTGGGGAAGGGGCAGGCGGTTGTCCGGCAGGCCCCCGGTGATTGGAAAGAGCACTGGGAAACCCCCGCGCACCGATTGGGCTGGGTCGAGGAAGCGCTCCAGGTCGAGGTAGACAACCTCGTGGCCAGCGCAGCGCCAGCCGCTGATCAGCCCTCCACGTTCAGGCACGACCCGCAGCAGATCACCGCTGGCAGGATCGCTGAACTCCCAGTGCGGATAGGGAGTTTCACGTTGAATCAGGGGCATGCAATGGCCTTCCGGGCCGGACTCTCCATCAATCTCCTGCAACGAGCCTGGAAGGGATGCCCCCAATCGGGAACAGTGAGGAGCCCCCAGACCCTGGCGCTCTGGAGCAGGCGGTTGGAGCCGCTCAGATCTTTACCATGCCGCAGCGCATTCCCTTGAGCACCGCCTGCAGCCGGTTGTGCACGCTGAGAGTCTGAAGCAGCCGCTTGGTGTAGGTGTGAGCGGTTTCATCACTCACCACCAAACGCTTGGCGATCTCCCGATCACTGAGGCCACTGGCGAGGAGATCGAGAACCTCATATTCGCGGGGCGTCAGCCTTGGACAGCTCAGGTAAGGCAGGATGCCCGTCCGCAGGGAGGGGCTGCGGTAGGAATGACCGCCCAGCACGGCCATCACGGCAGCCTGCAGCGGCTGCTGATCATCCACAAAGTCAGCTTCTGCAACGACGGCTTCCAGCCAGGGCGCCTCGCTGCACTCCGCAGGTATCGCATCCCCCAGCGCCAGGATCACAGCATGGAGCTTGGGATGCAGCTGGCGAGCCTCACGCACCAGATCGAAACCGTTGCCGCTTTCCAGATAATCGGTGCAGACCAGCAGCTGGTAGGGATCATCGCCTTCCGCAGCCAGATACTCGAGGCAGGCCTCCTGATCGGTGACGGCACAGGTGATGCGGGAGTAGCCCCCGAACGTTCGGCACATGGCGCGCAGCAGGAAACGGCCTTTGGCCGCAACGGCGACGCGGCCTGGAATGTCGATCGATTCCAGGCCTTCCTCATGGGTCCCCTTGTCGGCAGTGGCCAGGAAGGGCGTGAGATCCATGCTCCGGCGGTTGCCTCTGGCTGGGAAGCGAAGTGAGCCAGGAGCAACCCTAGGAGTGGAGAGGCCCGCCATGCAGCCGATCGCGATTCAGTCGTCGTAGACGCGGCAGTTGATGTCGGAGGGGTTGAGGTCGCAGAACACCTCGAAGGGGGATGGAGCCTCAGCCTCCTCGGGGTGGCGCTGCTGGAAGTCCTCCAGATCCCTGATCTGCTGCTCGATCTTGCGGGCGATCGCCTGCTCACCTTTGGCCTGGGCCTCAGCGAGGGCGGAGCGATAGGTCTGGAGCTGGTCTCCGATGGTGGCCATGGCACACAGCCCCGAGCAGGGGTCCGGATAGGCCCGGCGAATGTAGCCCTGCCGGATCCCTGGACGGGACACCCAACCCGTCGATAGACGGGCAATCTCGGCGGATTTGTAGGTACATCTGCTCATCCTTTGGAACATCATCGGCTCGGCATCCGTCGATCCGCCAGGGTGATGCGGCCCCGCAGGATGGATTCCATGGCCGATGCTCCCTATCTCGTTGCCCTGGCCCTCGTGGAGTTCGGGGACAGGCGCGCGTTGCCGCTCACCGGCAAATCCCAGTCAACAGCTGCTGCCGATGCCGTCGATCCCGGAGAAGACGGACGCACCCTGGCGCTGGAACTGCTGTTGCGCCTGTGGCAGCGCAGCGAGGAGAGCCCTCTGCAACGGGCCGCTGGGGAGGCCAGCCTGCTGCTGGTGGAACTTCCGCTGGAGGTGATGAGCGAACAGTTGCCCCTGCTCAAAGCGAACTGGATCGCCGGCGGCGAGACGGCGGCGTTGCTGAGCAGCCTGGAGGGCCTGGCGAGCAGGGCCTGGCGGATCACGATCGCGAAATATGAGCCAGTCAGCTTCATCGCCTGGCCCTGACCTCGCCTGCCCGTACCCCCATCCGGGGACAATCCGCGCATCAGATCGATTCGTCACTGTTTGTTACGCAGCCTATGCAGCAATTTGAACGTCGCTTCTGCAACCCATGTCGACACGGGGGCATAGCATTTCGACTCGATCAATGCGGCAGACTTGTCGCTCGCTGCCGAGGTTCTGCCCCCCGGAGGTGGCTGACGGAGGAGAACCGCGGGATCTCAGGATTGTCCTACGGCATGGGGGACGAACGGCTTTATCCGCACCAACAGGAATGCCGACCACCCGGTGAACAGCTGGGAATCGGCATACGTTTCCTGCAGGGGGGTGGTCCCTGCGTACTTCCGATCTCGCTACCGCTCAACCGGCCAGCAGGTTGTTCCAGCCATCTGGATGTTCGGCGACGATGAGATCGTCGGGCCGCCGGCGTCGTTGACACCAGGCACGTTAGGGCTCAGACCCTGCCCGAGACGACCACCACGGCCAGCAACAAGGCCACCAACACAAGCTCACTCAGCATCGTCTCCATCGGCCTGCCCGGATCCCTGCTCAGGTCATCACTTTCGGCCGAGAGCCCTGGCGATGGCGCCCCCCAAGCGGGGGCAAAGTCTCCCCGGATGGGGACTCGGCCTCCAGCAGCCTGACCCAGCAGGCTCAATAGCGAACCGGTCCAGGCTGGACCCCCTTGCCCGCCCTGCTGCCATGGCCACCTACAAGGTCACGCTCGTCAACGCCAACGAGGGACTGAACCGCACCATCGACTGCGCCGACAATCAGTCGATTTACGATGCCGCGGCGGATCAGGACATTGATCTGCCGGTGTCCTGCCGTGCTGGCTCCTGTTCATCCTGCGCCGGCAAGTTGATCAGTGGCACCGTGAACCAGGAACACCAGGCTTTCCTCGATGAGGAGCAGATGGCGGCTGGATACGTGCTCACCTGCGTGGCCTTCCCCACATCGGATTGCACCATCGAAACCCATGCCGAGGAAGCCCTTTATTGATGGCTGGCAGACAGCACCAACACCCCTGAACGCTGCGCGATCAGATCGGACAGCGTTCATCCATGTGTGCTTGTTCCGACTGGCCAGCCTGGATTGGGGGCTGGCCTTACGAGCCAGTGGAGGCTTATCGCCTTCGCCTCACCCGCCCCAGGCTGGCACTCCGTTCCGTTGCATTCGCCGGGGATGGCCTGCTTGGTCATGGTCATCCAGCGCTCCTCCTTGCAGGAGAGGCGCAACATCCCATCGGCAGATCATTCCCAGCCCAAAGCCCAGGCGATCTGGTCATTCTGCCTCCAGCCCAGAAAGGGCCTTCAACTGATCGAGGGGCATGGTTCGCGATCCAGGCTGTCCTGGCGCAAGGCGGCAACATCCTGATCCACCTGGGCCAGACGATCCATCACCAGGTCCAGGTCCAGGGCCGTGAGCTCACCATCGGCACCCCATTTCAGACAGGTGCGCCCCAGGCAGCTGCTGGCGCTGATTGCGATGGTGGGGTCGGCCATGGCGAGCCTTCTGGGTATCGATGGTTCCAGTGTCGGGCGTGAGCGCCTGGCTCTGATGCCCCCAACGGGGGGTAATCACGTCACCTGGCAAGGATCGTCGAGGGACCGTCAGGATGTCGCCCCCTCGCGAGACAGGAGCAGATAGAGATAGTCGGGATCGCGATACTGGTTAGGTAGGCAGTGGTGCAACATTTCCAGTCGCTGCCAGCAGACGGTACGGCGGACCTTGGCTGCACTTTTACCCTCCCGAGCGAGAATCCGCAGCGCTTTGCAATAGAGGGGGTAGTTGGCTTCCAGCTCGCCGACGGTCAGGGATGGGGCTGGATCTGCTGCCTTCGCCATCGAACGTGCCTGCCGTCACTCGCTCCTCCATGCAAGGAGCCTCCCCACACCATCTGTGGGCTTGCGACATATCTCGACGCGATGAGCCTGCGCCGTTGGGGATTGGCCTGGTTACCCCCCCGAGCTGGCCTTCCACCCCGAGCCCTTGCAGGGCTCGATCGAGCGCTACACGATCGCACTCCGCGCCGCCTGAATGCGACTGGTCGAGGAAGTGCAGGATCGGGCTCTGCTCCTGCTACTGATTGCCGGGAAGGAGAGGCAGCATGGCCTTGACGGGCAGGAGGACTATCGCCTGGTCAAAGACTTCCACCCAGCTTCAGACTCCTCCGTCCAGTCCGGACTCCAAGCGGCCTGCATCGAGCACAAAGATCTGGCCGCTTGCGCCTATGGGAATCGTCAGATCACAGCATCGGAACAGCGAACGATGGCGGCCACCATCGCTGCGGGGATGCCATTAGCGCCACCGCTGATCACCGCCCGGCGATCTCTCAGGCTGGGGACGTCTCGCTGCTGGCCTGGGCCCTGGTCTCTCCTGTTATCTGCACCATGACGCCATGAATGAGCTGTATGGATTGGGGCGGTTGGCCCTCCCTGGAGCGAAATAGATTCAGAGGGCGGTGCATTGGCCGGCCAGCAGGGTGAGCAGCACCTCGCGGGGTCGCGGCCCGTCGAGCTCCACCAGCAGCACGGATTGCCAGCGGCCGAGGCCGAGCCGGCCCTCCACCACCGGCAGGCTGAGCTGATTGCCCAGCATCAGGGCAATCAGGTGGGCATGGGCATTACGTGGTTCATCCGGTGGAATGCCCACTCGCAGATCCAGATCGTTGTGAAGCCAGGGGCGATCCGGGGGTGCCAGCTCGAGGAAGAAGCGCTCGATGTCGCTCAGCAGGCGTTGCTCGTTCTCGTTGAGGGCGAGAGCCGTGGTGGTGTGCTGGCCCACGGCCACCAGCAAGCCGTCGCTGATCCCGCTGCGATCAATCAGGGTCTGCAGCTCTGGGGTGATGTCGTGGCAGCAGAAGGAGCCGGCGGTCTGCAGATGGAGGCGGTGATGCAGGAGCTGGGCCATCGGCGGCGGCGGCGAGAGCCTGCAGTGGGCTGCAAGGCAGTATCGATCCTTGGGGTTCAACCCCAAGCAAAGGCGGGTTGCCGAGCCTTGGTTCAGCTGATGAGTCCGTAGGGGGGAGGGACTGCAAGGTCAACGACCGGAAGGCGGAACGGCGCTTGGCCCGACTCGCATAGGTGGCGCCTACCCCAGCCGATGATGGTCGCCTCCACGTTTTCGAGGTGCCACCGAAGCGGACCCCAGACCTGGGTGCCGCCCGAGCGGGAGTACTGCTCTCCGGGTTGCAGAACCCCCGCAGCCGCAGCTGGCAGAGGGTGTCACGGCTCATACCCAGGGCAGCACAGACCTCAGCAGGCTCACCCAAACCCGCTGGCGGTTTGGGGTTGCTGGGGTCTCCATCAGCCTCCGACCAGATGAGCGCGGAAGCGCTTGAGGGTGTCGATCAACCCCAGGAGCGGCGATAGCTCTTGACCTGGCGCGGGGCACCATCGACGTACTGCTGCCGCAGCGGTGGTTCCTGGCCGAAGTCCCGTCGGTAGGGCTCGGCGACCAGTGTCACGGCAGAGCGGTACCAGGTCCGCGGCAGCTTCTCTGACCGCAACCAAAACTGACATTGAGGCCAAAACCTCAATAAGCCGCAGGGAGGGACTGAGAACGAACCAGAGCCTTATGGGAAGGGGAGGACTGGAGGCGAGGGCGCCCCATCAGGCCCTCGGCTTGATCACCTGCAGCACCTGGGGGCCAATGCCACCGGCCCGGCGCTCGCAGTCCAGGGCCAGCAGAATGCAGCGAGCCGACTCCTCAATGTCTCCACGTTCCGCAGCCTGTTTGGCTTGCGCTTCATGGGCCGCCGCCTGATCCATCAGCTCGTGGCGTTGCTGACCCGCCGCTGGACGGGTGGCGGCCCGAGGATGCTGCCCAAGCCGGGGCTGAAGGAAGGCCACGCGTTGTGAGGCGACTGCTGGTGTTGGAATCGTCTCCGGCATCAGCGGATCCGCTAATCCAATGATTACTTGGTGTGAATGTAACGCACCGCCAAGATGCGGGGCGTGATGCACCGCGCGGGTCGCGAAATCCACACCCATTCAGGTGCCAGGTTCTTCGCGGTTGCCACCGAGGGCTGCGATCTGGGCCCTCAGCTGCTCGGAGCGCTGCTGATCGCCGCGGGTTACAGCCACTGCCAGGGCGAATTCCAGCTTCTCCAGCTGGTGATCACCCTCGGCGAAGGTGCGACAGGCGGGTGTGGGTCGTGCGGCGCCCGGCTGGGACGGGTGCTGGACGGAGCGCTGGTTAACGAAACTGGAGCCGTTGAAGCTGGCCATGGTTCGCTTTCTTCCCATTGTGGCACCGCCCGCCAGGGTCAGGCGGCCATCGGCGCGGCGTCATCCGCGTCCACGGATCGAAGCAGGGCCCCTTCCGGCTCCAGGCCAGCCGCCGAGGGCTCCGAATCGGCCAGCAGGGCCCGGCAATCGGCCAGCAGCAGCTCCACCGACTCCAGGGAACGCAGCTCGGCCGGATCGAGCTCCACCGGCGCCGCCACGGACTCCAGCTGCAGCTGCAGCACCGCCAGGCGCTGTTCGAGCTTCACCAGCCGCTGGGACAGGGCTGCCACGGTCTGGGCCAGATCCTCGGTGGTGCGGGTGATGCGGAACGAAACCGATTCGGGAGTCATCGGATCACAGCGGTAGCGCCGATCACACCACAGAACCGGCAGCGACTCAAGCCTTCTTCCAGACTGGAGGGCTTCCTCCCCGCCTGCCCCCGGATGCACCCCCCGCTCAATCTGCTGGTGTATCTGCTGGCTGGGCTGGCCGGCGGGCTGCTGGCCCTGCGCACCGGCATCCCCGCCGCACCGCTGGCGGGGGCCCTGCTCGGAGCCGGCCTGGTGAGCATGAGCGGCCGGCTGGAGACGGCCCAGTGGCCCCTGGGCACGCGCACCCTGCTGGAGATCGGCATCGGCACCGTGATCGGCACCGGCCTCACCAGCACCGCCGTGACGGAGCTGCGGCAGCTGTGGCGGCCGGCGCTGCTGATCACCGTGACCCTGGTGGCCACGGGCCTGGTGGTGGGCCTCTGGTGCAGCCGCCTGCTCGGCATCGATCCGGTGGTGGCGCTGCTGGGCGCCGCCCCGGGGGGCATCAGCGGCATGAGCCTGGTGGGGGCGGAATTCGGGGTGGGCGCGGCGGTCGCGACCCTGCACGCAGTGCGCCTGATCACCGTGCTGCTGGTGTTGCCGCTCATGGTGCGGCTGGTGCTGTCGCTGCAGGGGTCCCAGTCGGGTTAACCGGCCCTGGACAGGCCCACCGCCCTGGATACGGTGGGCCCTCCCCTCACCCCCGCCGGCCCCATGGCCCACCCCGCCATCCGCCGCGCCCTCGCCGCCCTGCTGCCCGCCGGCCTGGGCACCATGGCCGCGACCCTGCCGCTGCTGCCGGCGACGGCCGGGCCCACCGACACGCCCGCCGGCAAGGGGGCTCAGGTGTACTGCTTCATGCGCGGCGCCGGCAACAACCACGAAGTGAGCTGGGCCGCGGCCTACTCCCTGATCAAGCGCCAGAGCGCCAGCCTGTTCAAGACGTCGCCGGAACATGCCGCGGTGATGATCACCGAAGCGGTGGTCCAGAACCCGGGCACCTTCCCGGACTGCGGCCGCTACCTGGGCAGCCTGTTCGAGCGGGCCGCCACCCCCCCGGACGCCGCGGCCAGCCCCGCCGCCGGCAGCACGCCCTCCACCCAGGGCAGCAGCCCCACGCGCATTCCCACCAGCGGCGTCACCCGCAACGATCGCTACAACTACTGATTTGGCACCCCGAAGCCCGCAAGCCCAGCAGCGGCCAGCCCGCCGGAACCCCCTGGGCCTGATGGTGCTGGCCGTGGCCCTGGGGAGCCTGCTCGGCGGCTGCGGGGCGCCACCGCCGCCGCGGGAGCAGGTCAAGGGCCCGGCGCGGGACGACTGTCTGCGGGACGTGCGCCTCGACGGACTCAAGGGCGCCCTGGAGCGCTGTGATGCCGTGGTGGCGGCCTACCCCCGCGACCCCCAACCGCGCAACGAGCGCGCCCTGCTGCAGGCCCTGGCGGGGAACCGGGTGGCCGCCTGCCGCGACAGCAGCGCGGCGGAGGTTCTGCTGCGCCAGGCCGCGCCTGAGCGCCGCGGCGACCCCCAGCTGGTGGAGGAGATCCGCATCCGCGCCGCCGCCTGCCGCGGCTGAGGCCGGACCGCTGCGCCCGGGGGCTGGCCCCGGGCCATGCGACTCACCAGTCGGCCAGCAGCCGGCGCACCAGCTGGGGAAACGACTGACGCCGCTGGGTGCTGGAGTCGCGCCGCAGCAGCAGCGCGATGCGCTCGGCCTTGCTGGCGATCAGGTCGTCCACCAGCTGGTCGGCGACGCCCAGCTGCAGCCAGTGGCACTGCAGCGGACCGCCCATGCCGATGCGATGGCAGCGGTCCTCCGCCTGCTCCGCATCGCCGGGGGTCCAGGGACGCTCCAGCAGCACCACGTGGCGCGCCCGGTGCAGGGTGAGGCCCAGCCCGCCGACGCCGAAGGTGCTGATCAGCAGGGGATCGGCGCCGGCCTGGAAGCGCTCGACCCGCCCCTGGCGCTCGACCGGCCGCACCCGACCCGTCAGCAGCCCGCCCCCCAGCCGGGCCTGCAGCAGCTCGGCGGCGGCCACGAAACCGGTGAACAGCAGCACCGGCTCGCCCCGCCCCAGCAGCTCCTGCACCAGGCGGGTGGCGGCGGGCAGCTTGTACTCAGCGGCGATCTGCCGCAGGGCCGTGAACACGGCCAGAGCCTCGGCATCGCGCCGCACCAGGCCGGCGGCGGCGCGGCGGCGGTAGTCGTCCACCGCCAGATCCAGCCGGTGCTGGAAGCCCTGGCCCTCGGCGGCGCTGAGGGCCACGGGGTGGTGGTGCCGCTGCTTGGGGGGCAGGTCCAGGCAGTCGGCCTTGCGGCGGTGCAGCAGCAGCGGGCGGGTGAGCCGCTGCAGCTCCTCCAGGCCCGTGGCCCCCAGGGCCTGCCAATGGCGCCGGCCCCCGGGGCCCTCGCGCCAGTGGCCCTGGCAGTAGCGCTCTTCGAAGGCGCGCTGGTCGGCGGCGAGGGGATGGCCGATAGCGGCGAGCAGGGGGAACAGCTGGGCGGGGCGGCCGTTCTTCATCGGCGTGCCGGTGAGCAGCCAGCAGGCCCGCAGGCGCGGATGGCGGGCCAGCCGCAGGAAGGCCCGGGTGCGGGCGGCGCCCAGGTTCTGGGCGAAATGGGCCTCATCGGCAATCAGCACGGTGCCGGCGGGGGGCAGCTCCGCCGGCAGACGGGCCCAGCTGAACAGCTCGATGGCCAGCTCCAGGGCCGCCGCCTCCTGGCGCCAGTGGGCGTGGAGCCCGGCGGGGGCCACCACGGCGATGCGACCGCCACTGGCCCGGGCCAGGGTGCGGGCCGCCGCCAGGGCGGTGAGGGTCTTGCCGAGGCCCATGGCGTCGGCCAGCAGCGCCCCGCGGCGGGCCAGCAGCCAGCGCACCCCCGAGCGCTGGTGGGCAAACAGGTGGCGGCCATCGGGCAATGGCGCCTGGAGATCGGCCTCGGCCACCAGCTGCCGGTGCGGCGGCAGGGGCGGCAGCGGCTGGCGCAGCCAGGCCAGCCACTGGGCCAGCTCGGGATCGATCGGGAAGCGGGACGCGAAGCGCCGCTCCAGCTCGTGGGCGGCCTCCAGGGGAAAGTCCCAGCAGCGCTGGCGGGAACGCCACTGACCCCGCGGCCGCACGGCCTGCAGCTGCGCCTGGGTCACGGCGTCGAAGGGGGTGACCACCTCAATGCAGCCGGAGGCACCCAGCCGCATCAGGCAGCGGGCGGGAGCGGCGGGCCTGGACGGGCTGAGCGGGCGGGCCAAACGGGGAACGCGACAGGAAACGCGACGCCGAAGCAGCTCGCCGGCGGGTCAGTCGCGTGACGCGCCGTTGACCAATTTAAAGCCAACGGCAGCAAAGACAAGTCAGCCGGAAATCCATGGCCCGTTTCAGGCAGAACGGCATCCTTCGACACATTGACAAGGCAGCAACTACGGGCAGACTCCCCGCAACCGAGTTGATCGGATGCACGCCAGGGATGCGGTTTTCCTTGAGGATCTGTGCCCCAAACTTCGTGTTCGCCGCTGGAGACAATCTCTCCACACATTTACGGATCAAAGCTGCATCTATTGCGGCAGTCCATCCGAGTCCATTGATCATGTGCTGCCGCGCAGCCGCGGCGGCCTGAGCGTCACCGAAAACTGTGTGCCGGCCTGCCTGGCCTGCAACGGTCGCAAAAGTGACACCGACGCCTTCGACTGGTACCGGCGCCAGCGCTTCTACGATCCCCGCCGCGCCATGGCCATCCGGGCCTGGATGGACGGGGATCTGCGGCTGGCCCTGCGGCTGCTGCAGTGGGCCAGCCCCCAGGCCAGCGCTGCGCCGAGCCGCCACAACGACAACCGTGCGCGTAGCGACAACCGGAACACCCACAACGGCGGCGACCCCGGCTGGGTGTTCCAGGCCGCCTGAGGGCTCTACCAGACGCGACAGGCGGCCTCGCCGTTGTGGCGCTGGCAGATGGCGGCCTCGGCCGAGGGCTGCTCCGGCGCCAGCACGGCGGCCGCGGCCAGCAGGACCGCCACCAGCCAGGCCAGGGGCCAGCCGCCGGCCCTGGCCTGACGGCCCGCCTGGGACCGCGCGGCGCCAGGGCGACGGCCGCCGCGCCGGGCGCACCAGCGCCGGCCCGCCAGGACTGCAGGGCTGGTGCGCGGGCCGCGGCTGGGGCCGCCCAGCGGAGCAAGAGGAGTAGAGAGACAGGACGCGGCCATCGATCGGGATCGCGGTGTGATACATCTGTACTCATGGCTTCCTGGGCTGTCAACCCGGCGACCGGCGCGACTGTCGCCGCGACTGAGACCGCGACTGCAGCGATGAACCCCTCGACGACTCCCGCCAACCCCGCGGCGGATCCAGCGGCGCTGTCTCAGGGGCTGCCGGCGGACGCCTCGGTGCTGGTGCTCGGAGGTGGCTACACGGGCCGGCGCTTCGCCGCCGCCCTGGGGCCGCTCGGGACCAGCGTGACCCTCACCCACCGGGGCCCGGAACCACCCGAAGCGGACGCCCCCGGCCGGCGCTGGCTGCGCCTGGATCCGGCCGAAGGAGTCGTGCCCACGGCCGAGCAACTGGCGGGCACCAGCCATGTGCTGGTGACGATCCCCCCCGATGGCGAGGGCCGGGACCCCGCCCTGGAGGCCCTCGGCCCGCTGCTGCGGCAGCTGCCCCTGGAATGGCTGGGGTACCTCTCCACCACCGGCGTCTACGGCGATCTGCAGGGGGCCTGGGCCGACGAAGGCACGCCGCCCAACCCGGGCCTGGGGCGCAGCCGGGCCCGCCTGGCCTGCGAGCGGGCCTGGCTGGGCAGCGGCCTGCCGGTGCAGAGCTTCCGGCTGCCGGCCATCTACGGGCCGGGCCGCAGCCCCTTCCAGGGCCTGCTGATGGGCCAGGGGCGGCTGGTGCACAAGCCGGGCCAGGTCTTCTGCCGCATCCACGTGGACGACATCGTGGGGGCGCTGCTGCACGGCCTGGCCCTCCCGCCCCAGCGCCGCCCCGCCGTGGTCAACGTGAGCGACGACGCCCCCTGCCCCTCCAGCGAGACCCTCGGCTATGCCGCCCACCTGCTGGGCTGCCCGCTGCCGGCGGTGCAGCGCTACGCAGACGTGGCCCCCCACATGAGCCCGATGGCCCTGAGCTTCTGGTCCGAGAACCGACGGGTCAGCAACCGGCTGCTCTGCCAGGAGCTGGGCTACCGGCTGCGCTACCCCAGCTACCGGGAGGGATTCCGGGCCTCCCTGGCGGAGGAGCGGGCGACGGCCTCGGCCCAGGCCACCACGCCAGCCTCGGCCGCTGACCGGCCTGCCCCTGGGGCTGGACCGGAGCCGGGCTCCAGGATGCCGACCTAACGGCGGGTCGCCGGGGCCGGGGGCCGGTCCGGATCCGGCACGAAGGGCACGCCGGCATCGTGGAGCAGGCGGTCCCAGCGCAGCTCCACCCAGCCGTTGCGCACCCCGCTCACCAGGGCGAACAGCAAGCCACCGAGAAGCAACCAGCGCAGCATGGACCCATCGCCGACCAGCCCCGACGCTAGGCAGGGGCGCCTCGCCCTCAGCCTGGGGGATCCCGCCGGCATCGGCGCCGAGGTGACCCTCAAGGCCCTGGCGGCCCTGGCCCATCGAGACGGCCCCGGGGGCTGGACCGGGTCGTCGGGCCCGCTGCTGGTGGGCTGCCGCCGCTGGCT
The DNA here is from genome assembly GCF_943369875.1 of Vulcanococcus limneticus LL. GTDB lineage: Bacteria > Cyanobacteriota > Cyanobacteriia > PCC-6307 > Cyanobiaceae > Vulcanococcus > Vulcanococcus limneticus_A. The sequence continues at coordinate 83,731 of NZ_CALROT020000008.1, read as the reverse complement.
GGAGGACACCTACCGGACCCTGCGGGCGACGGGCGGGGAGTCGCTGCTGGACCCTGCCGAGCTGGAGATCCTGGATCTGCCCCTGGAGGCACCGGTGGGGCCGGGGGCCGGCGGTGCCGCCAGCGGAGCGGCCAGCTTCGCCTGGCTGACGGCCGCCACCGACCTGGTGCGCCAGGGCCGCTGCCGCGCCCTGGTGACGGCGCCGATCGCCAAGCACGCCTGGCATGCCGCCGGCCACACCTATCCGGGCCAGACGGAGCGCCTGGCGGAGCTGGCCGGGGTGGCGGAGGCCTCAATGCTGTTCACGGCCCGCTCCCCCCACGGCGGCTGGCGGCTGAACACCCTGCTGGCCACCACCCACATCCCCCTGGCCGCCGTGCCCACCGCGCTCACGGCGGAGCGGCTGGAGGCCAAGCTGGAGGTGCTGCTGGCCTTCTGCCGGCGCTTCCGGCCGAGGCCGCGCCTGGCGGTGGCCGGACTCAATCCCCACGCCGGCGAGGCGGGCCAGCTGGGCCGGGAGGAGCAGGACTGGCTGATCCCGCTGCTGCAGCACTGGCGGGCCCGGCACCCCGAGGCGGAGCTGCTGGGGCCCCTGCCGCCCGACACCTGCTGGCTGGAGGCGGGGGTGGCCTGGGGGGGCGGCAGCCGGGAGGCCGCCGCCGACGGCTACCTGGCGCTGTACCACGACCAGGGCCTGATCCCGGTGAAACTGCTGGCCTTCGATCAGGCGGTCAACACCAGCCTGGGGCTGCCATTCCTGCGCACGTCCCCGGACCACGGCACGGGCTTCGCCATCGCCGGCCGCGGCATCGCCCGGGGGGCCAGCATGGCGGCGGCCCTGGAGACGGCCCGGGAGCTGGGCTGACCCCGGGCTCCACGGAGGTGATCAGCCGGGCTTGACCCGCATCAGCACCTGGCCGAATTCCACGGGGGTGCCGTTCTCCACCAGGATCTCGACCACCTCGCCGCTGACCTCGCTCTCGAGCTCGTTCATGAGCTTCATCGCCTCGAGGATGCAGACGGTCTGGCCGACGGCGATGCGGGCGCCCAGGTCCACGAAGGAGGGCTCGCCCGGGGCGGGGGAGCGGTAGAAGGTGGCCACCATCGGGGCCGTGATCTCCACCAGGTCGCCGCGGACGGCGGGGGCGGTGGGGGGCGCCGGCGAGGGGGTGGCGGGCAGCACCGGGGCGGCCACGGCCGGGGCAGCGGCCTGCATCACCACCTGGGGCTGGGCCGCCGGCAGGTTGCGGCGCAGTTCCAGGCGGAAGTCGTCGCCCTCGAGCTTGAGCTCCTGGATGTCGCTCTCACCCAGCAGGGTGATCAGCTCGCGAAGCTGGTTGTGGTCGAGCTGCATGGCGATCAGTTCTCGCGGCCGAGGTAACTATCGGTGCGGGTGTCGATCTTGATCTTCTCGCCGATCGACAGGAACAGGGGCACCATGACCTGAGCGCCGGTCTCGACGATGGCGGGCTTGGTGCCGCCAGTGGCGGTGTCGCCCTTGACGCCGGGGTCGGTCTGGGTGATCTCGAGCACCACCGAGTTGGGCAGTTCCACCTCCAGGGGCTTGCCGTTCCAGTAGACGACGCTCACCTCCATGCCTTCCTTCAGGTACTTGCGCTGGTCGCCGATCTGCTTGGCGGTCAGGCGGGTCTCCTCGTAGGAGCCCATGTCCATGAACACGTAGTCGTCGCCCTCCATGTAGGTGTGCTGGAGGGTGGCCTTGTCGAGCTGGGCCTGGGGCACGGTCTCGCCGGCCCGGAAGGTCTTCTCCACGACGTTGCCGCTCTGCACCGCCTTGAGCTTGGTGCGCACGAACGCCGATCCCTTGCCGGGCTTCACGTGCAGGAATTCCACGACGCGCCAGACCTGGCCATCCAGCTCGATCGTGGTGCCGGTCCGAAAATCGTTGCTCGAGATCATTCCGGCAGAACGGGATCGCCGGATTGTACGGCTGTGCCAGAGTCCAGACAGAGACAGGGGCGGGCCATGGATCCCAGGCAGGCGGCGGCGGTATCCCGAACAGCCCGGGCGCTGTCAGAGCCGGTCTCCGCGGCGTGGGGAGCGGTCCCGGTGGTGTCTGCAGCCGCCGACACGGTGTCCTGGTGGACAGCGGGCCTGGGCGCCCTGACCCCCTGGGGCGCGGGGCTGCAACGGCTGGTCCTGGGCGGCGCGCTGCTGGCCTGCCTGGTGCTGGGCCAGCTGCTGGCGGCCCCGCTGGCCCTGGCGGCCCTGCCCCCCGGCAACGCCGTGACCGATCCGGCCGCGATCCTGCGGGATGCCCTGCCGATCCAGGCCAGGGATCTGCAGGAGCTGCAGCACCGGCTGGAGAGCACCAGCGACGACCTGCGCTCCAAGCGCTGGACCGCCCTGGCCGGCACGGTGCGCCGCAGCCAGACCCTGCTGACCAGCCGCCGCGACGCGATTCTCAAGGACCTGCCGGAATCGGCCAGGGCGGAGGGCGAACGCCTGCTGGACCAGCTGCAGACCCAGCTCCAGACCCTGACCGGTTCCAGCGAAGCGGCCGATCGCGAGGCCTTCCTGGCCGATCGCCGCGGCGCCCTGACGACCGTGGGCGACCTGGAGGCGTTGCTGGTGGGGGCCTTCCCCTTTGAGATTCCGGCCGAATTCGCGGCCCTGCCCCGCCTGCTGGGCCGCGCCACCGTGGAGATCGAGACCAGCAAGGGCACCCTCACCGCCGTGGTCGACGGCTACAACGCCCCCCTCACCGCCGGCGCCTTTGTGGATCTGGTGCAGAAGGGCTTCTACGACAAGCTGCCCTTCACCCGGGCGGAAGACTTCTACGTGCTCCAGACCGGCGATCCCGCCGGTCCGGCCGAGGGCTACACGGATCCGGCCACCAAGACGGAGCGCACGGTGCCCCTGGAGATCCGGGTGCCCGGCCAGGACGCCCCCTACTACAACCACACCTTCGAGGAGCTGGGCCTGTTCAAGGCCACGCCGGTGCTGCCCTTCGCCACCCTGGGCACCCTGGGCTGGGCCCACTCCGATGCGGCCCTGGACGATGGCTCCTCCCAGTTCTTCTTCTTCCTTTACGAAGCCGAGCTGACCCCCGCCGGTCTGAACCTGGTGGATGGTCGCTACGCCGCCTTCGGCTACGTGGTGGACGGCTTCGACGTGCTGGAGGAGCTGGGCGTGGACGACAAGATCCTGCGGGCCCGGGTGGTGGACGGCACCGAGAACTTCCAGGCCCACGCCTAGGGCCCGGCCCGGGTACAGCCGATGGAGGGGCCCCTGCAGCAGCCCGTGGAGCGCCTGGCGGACCTGGGCGAATGGGAGCTGCTGCGCCGGCTGGCCCGCTACGCCCCGCCCGGCCAGTTCGACGATGACGCGGCCCTGATCGCAGACCGCCAGGACACGGCCCAGGGGGGCATGGCCGGTCGGCGCCCGGCCGATCTGGTGGTCAACACCGACGTGCTGGTGGAGGGCATCCACTTCAGCGACGCCACCATGGATCCCGCCGACCTGGGCTGGCGCGCCAGCGCCGCCAACCTCTCGGACCTGGCGGCCATGGGCTGCCGCGAAGTGGTGGGCCTGACGGTGGGGCTGGTGGCACCGGCCCGGACGCCCTGGCCGTGGGTGGCCGGGGTGTACGACGGCCTGCGCCAGAGCCTGGAGCACTACGGCGGCACCCTGCTGGGCGGCGACTGCAGCGGCGGCGGCCAGCGGCTGCTGGCGGTGACGGCCCTGGGGCGCCTGGGCCGGGGCCCGATCCGGCGCCGCGACGGGCGGGCGGGCGACTGGCTGGTGAGCACCGGGCCCCATGGCCTCAGCCGGCTGGGCCTGGCGCTGCTGCTGGGGGAGCTGGATCCGATCGCTGCCGGGCTGGAGGCGGAGCTGTGCCAACGGGCGATCACCGCGCACCAGCGCCCTCGCCCCCGCTTCGACGCCGTGGCCAGCCTGGAGGCCAGCCAGCCGCCGGGCAGCCCCTGGCGGGTGGGCGGCACGGACAGCAGCGACGGCCTGGCGGCCGCCGTGGTGGCCATCGCCCGGGCCAGCGGCTGCCTGGCCCGCCTGGAACGGCGGTCCCTGCCCCTGATCCCCGGGCTGGCGGCCCTCGCCAGCGGCGAAGCCTGGTGCCTGGGGGGCGGCGAGGACTTTGAGCTGATCCTGGCCCTGGCCCCCGACTGGGCCGAAGCCCTGCTGGCGGCCCTGCCCGGGAGCCAGCGGATCGGTGCCCTGGTGGCGGAACCCGCCGCGGCCGGCGAGGCGTGGCTGGCCTGGGCAGACAGCGACGATCCCCTGCCGGAGGGCATCGCGGGGTTCTGCCACTTCCGGCCGTGACCAGGCCGCCGTGATCACGCAGCCATGGGCACGCGGCCATGAAAAAGCCGCCCCGAAGGGCGGCCAAGGGGTGCGGAGCCGACGAGTCCGGTGCAGCGGACTCAGGTGAAAGCCCTCAGGCTCACTTCCAGTTGCGGGCGACCACTTCGGCCAGATCCACCACGCGCTGGCTGTAGCCCCACTCGTTGTCGTACCAGGAGATCACCTTCACCATGTTGTCGCCCATCACCAGGGTGAGGTCGGAGTCCACGATGGTGGACTCATCGGTGCCGGCGTGGTCGCTGGACACCAGGGGCAGGTCGGAGTACTTGATGATGCCCTTCATGGCGCCCTCGGAGGCCGCCTTGAGCACCGCATTCACCTCATCGCGGTTGGTGCTGCGGCTCACTTCCAGCACCATATCCACCACGGACACGTTGGGGGTCGGCACCCGCATGGCGATGCCGTTGAGCTTGCCCTTCATCGGGGGGTAGACCAGGGCCACGGCCTGGGCGGCACCGGTGGAGGTGGGCACGATGTTCACAGCGGCGGCGCGGGCCCGGCGCAGGTCGCGGTGGGAGGCGTCAAGGATGCGCTGGTCACCCGTGTAGCTGTGGGTGGTGGTCATCGTGCCTTTCACGATGCCGAAGGTCTGGTCGAGCACCTTCACGATCGGCGCCATGCAATTGGTGGTGCAGCTGGCGTTGCTGAGGATGTCGAAATCCTCGTGGCGGTACTCGTCGGCGTTCACACCCACCACGAAGGTGCCCACACCGGCGCCCTTGCCGGGGGCGGTGAGGATCACTTTCCTGGCACCGGCCTGGAGGTGCTTGCTGGCACCCACGTCGTCGTTGAACACACCGGTGGACTCGATCACCAGGTCAACGCCCCACTCCTTCCAGGGCAGGTTGAGGGGATTGCGATCGGAGAAGCACTTGATCGCCTTGCCATTGACGATGATGGTGTCCTCGGTGGCGGACACCTCGGCATCGCGGATCCGGCCCAGCATCGAGTCGTACTGGAGCAGGTGCGCGTTGGTGCGGGGATCGGAGGTGTCATTCAGACCCACGATCTCGATGCCGGTGTTGGCTCCGCGGCTCAACCAGCAGCGCATGAAGTTGCGACCAATCCGGCCGAATCCATTGATCGCAACGCGCAGGGTCATTGGCGGTAAGCGGTGAAAGCCGCTAGCGAAGGGAGATTTGGGTGCCGATCATACAGAAATAGGCCGGCCCCCCCGGGGAGCCGCGTCCGCCCTGGCTTGGCCCGGGGCGACGGGGCGGAACCCAGCGGGCGTGCCCGCCTGACGGGGCTCCCCGTTTCGGACGGTCTCAGGGGGGACCCCGCCGAGGCGACAAGCGGGACCTCCGGGCTTAGCGTCGAGCCGACACGGAGACGCCCTTGGCCCTGACGCTCGATCGCCACCAGCCTCTCCACTTCATTGGAGTCGGTGGCATCGGCATGTCGGCCCTGGCGGGGATCCTGACGGATCGGGGCTTTGCGGTGACGGGCTCCGATCCCCGTGAGAATGCCGTTCTGCAGGACCTGCGCGGCCGCGGCGTGCGGGTGTTCCGCGAGCAGAACGCCGGCACGATCGCCGCCATCCGCAGCGGCACCTCCAGGCCACCCCTGGTGGTGGTGAGCTCCGCCGTGCCCGAGAGCAACCCCGAGCTGGCCGAGGCCCGGCGCGTGGGCCTGGAGGTGTGCCATCGCTCCGATGTGCTCGGCGCCCTGATCGCCGCCCAGCCCTCGATCGCCGTGGCCGGCAGCCACGGCAAGACCACCACCAGCACCCTGGTGGCCAGCCTGCTGCACAGCACCGACCAGGACCCCACCGCGGTGATCGGCGGCATCGTGCCGGCCTTCGCCAGCAACGGCCGCAGCGGCCAGGGCACGCTGCTGGTGGCCGAGGCCGACGAGTCGGACGGGTCCCTGGTGAAGTTCACCGCCTCCCTCGGGGTGATCACCAACCTGGAGCTGGACCACACCGACCACTACCCCGACCTGGCGGCCCTGATCGCGACCCTGCAGCGCTTCGCCCGCGGGTGCGGGCACCTGCTGGCCAACCGCGACTGCCCGATCCTGCGGGAGCACTTCCAGGCCGACAGCTGGTGGTCCACCAGCAGCGTGGAGGGCACGGCCTTCGCCGCCATTCCCCTGGAGCTCCACGGCGACAGCACCCTGGCCCGCTTCTACGAGAACGGCGAGCCGGTGGGCGAGTTCAGCCTGCCCCTGCCGGGCCTGCACAACCTCAGCAACGCCACCGCCGCCCTGGCCGCCTGCCGCCTGCAGGGCCTGTCGTTCGCGGAGCTGCGCCAGGCGATCGAATCGCTGCAGGCCCCGGGCCGGCGCTTCGACTACCGCGGCAGCTGGCATGGCCGGCTGGTGGTGGACGACTACGCCCATCACCCCAGCGAGGTGGACGCCACCCTGGCCATGGCCCGGCTGATGGTGACCAGCGGCCGCAGCCCGCTGCCGACCTGCCCCCGGCGGGTGCTGGCGGTGTTCCAGCCCCACCGCTACAGCCGCACCGCCGAGTTCCTCGCTCCCTTCGCCCAGGCCCTCAGCCAGGCCGATGCCGTGCTGCTGGCCCCGCTCTATGCGGCCGGCGAAGCCCCGATCGAGGGCATCTCCAGTGCCGCCCTGGCGGCGGAGATCCGCCGCCTGCGGCCGGAACTGACCGTGGCCGCGAGCGCGAGCCTCGACGATCTGGCGGTGGCCGTGGCCGAACACAGCCAGGAGGGGGATCTGGTGCTGGCCATGGGCGCCGGCGACGTGAACGGCCTCTGGGGCCGGCTGGACGCCCTGGAAAGCCGGGATCAGCCGCTGCCGCTGGCGGCCTGACCCATGGCGACACAGGCGGGGCCCCAGGGGTTGCGCAGGTCGGTGGGCCTGGCGGACTACACCACCTGGAAGGTGGGCGGTCCCGCCGACTGGTTCGCCGAGCCCGAGGGGCTGGAGCAGCTGACGGAACTGGTGGCCTGGGTCCGGCGCGAGGGGCTGGAGCTGCGGGTGATCGGGGCCGGCTCCAACCTGCTGGTGAGCGACGCCGGGCTGGTGGGGCTGACCCTCTGCCAGCGCCGCCTGCAGGGCAGCCAGCTCGACAGCGGCAGCGGCCTGGTGGAAGCCCTGGCGGGGGAGCCGATTCCCACCCTGGCCCGCCGGGCGGCGCGGGCGGGGCTGGCGGGCCTGGAGTGGTCGGTGGGGATCCCCGGCACCGTGGGCGGGGCCGTGGTGATGAATGCCGGCGCCCAGGGGGGCTGCACCGCCGAGTGGCTGCTGGATGCCACGGTGCTCGACCCACAGACCGGTGCCACCTTCGTGCTCACCGCCGCCGAGCTGGACTTCGCCTACCGCCATAGCCGCCTGCAGCAGGAGCCGCTGGTGGTGCTCTCGGCCCGCTTCCAGCTGGAGAGCGGCCACGATCCAGCGGCCGTGGGCCAGCGCACCAGCGCCAACCTGCACAGCCGCACCAGCAGCCAGCCCTACCAGCAACCCAGCTGCGGCAGCGTGTTCCGCAACCCCGAGCCCCGCAAGGCGGGCCAGCTGATCGAGGGGCTGGGCCTGAAGGGGCTGAGCCTGGGCGGCGCCCAGGTGTCGCCGATCCACGCCAACTTCATCGTCAACACGGGCGGGGCCAGCGCCGGCGAGATCGACCAGCTCATCGCCCTCGTGCAGCAGCGGGTGGCGGAAGCCCACGGCATCGCCCTGCACACCGAGGTGAAACGGCTGGGGCGCTTCGGGGATCTGGCCCTGGCCGCTTAGCCTGCCGCCGACCCTCTCGCTTCTCCCCGATGGCTGGCTTCGGACTCCCCAACTTCGGTCAGCTCACCGAGGCGTTCCGCAAGGCCCAGCAGATCCAGCAGGACGCGGCCAAGCTCCAGGACGAGCTCGACGCCATGGAACTGGAGGGCCAGAGCAGCTGCGGCCGCGCCAGCGTCTGGCTGTCGGGCAACCAGCAGCCCCTCAAGGTGCGCCTCGCGCCGGAGCTGGTCGCCGAGGGGGCCGAGGCCACCGAGGCCGCCACCCTGGAGGCCCTCAAGGCCGCCTACGACACCTCCACCGCCACCATGAAGGAGCGCATGGAAGAACTCACCGGCGGCCTCAACCTCAACCTGCCCGGCATGGGCGGCTGAGGGCACGGCTCAGGGCGCTCGGACCGATCAGGCTCACTCCGGCTCCGGCTCCCCCTGGCGCAGCCGTTTGCGGGAGGGCTGGCGCAGGCGCTGGTCCAGCCGGGGCTCCCGGCGGCCGCCCCGCTGCTTGAGGCCCGCTTCCGCCGGCCGCTCCCGCGCGCCGGCCGCCTGCTCCAGGCAGGCCTCCAGGCACTGCCGATAGAGGGGATACCGCTCCCAGTCGACCCCGACCACGCAGCCGGGATCGCCGCGGTGCAGGCAGTTCTTGAAACGGCAGACCCCCCGCTCCAGCCGCTGGCGGATCTCCGGGAACAGGCCCGCCAGCGCGACGGGATCAGCCGGCAGATCCGGCCGGTTGAAGCCGGGGGTGTCGGCCAGCAGGGCCCCCGGCGCCAGGGGAAACAGCTCCACGTGGCGGGTGGTGTGGCGGCCCCGCTGCAACCGCCCCGAGACGCTGCCCACCCGCAGCGCCAGATCGGGGATCAGGGCGTTGAGCAGGCTGCTCTTGCCCACGCCGGAGGGGCCGCACAACACGGCGATCCCCGGCCTCTGCAGCCGCTGGCGCAAGGGGGCGAGGCCCTCGCCCCGCAGCGACGAGACCAGCAGCGGCGGGTAGCCCCAGCCGCTGAGCCGGGCACGCCACTGCTCCGCCTGGTCCGTGGGGAGCAGATCGGCCTTGGTGAGCACCAGCTCCACCGCCACGCCGCTGCGCTCCGCCGTCAGCAGGAAACGGGTGAGCTGCAGGGGATCGGGCTCCGGCTGGGCCAGCGCCATCACCACCACCACCCGGCTGCAGTTGGCCACGGCCGGCCGCTCCAGCAGGCTGGAGCGCGGCCCCAGCGCGGCGACAGCGCCCCGGGCCGCGGCCCAGTCGATCCCCTCCACCGTCACCCGATCCCCCACGCAGATCTGCTGGCCGGTCTTGGCGAGGCGGGTGCGCCGCACGCACAGCAGCTGATCCACGCCGCCGGGCCCAGGCTGTTCCAGCCCCACGCGACAGAAATTGGCCTCCAGGGCCACCACCAGGCCCGTGGCCTGGCCAGGCCGATCGGGAGCCGGGGCGGCAGCGGAAGCCAGCGCGGGGATCTCAGCCGCCATGGCGGCGGATCAGCAGGCGCACGGCGGCGTCATCGAGGGGCTCGCCCTGCACGTGGTGGCCATCGCCCCGCAGGCCCTCGCTGACCATCTGCTCGGGTTCGCCCCGATCGAGATCCAGCTGCAGCCACGCCCCCGGCGCCAGCTTCTCGAGGGCCAGGCGTGCCCGAATGAAGTTCACCGGGCAGGGGGTGCCGCGCAGGTCCAGGCCCACAGCAGGAGTGGGGGTGGGGACCGGCTCCGGCGGGGTCACGGCGCTCAATCCCGGTGGCCGAACAGGCCGCCGAACAGACCGCTCTTGTGGGGGTGCTTGTGGCCCTTGGCGGTGTGGTGGCCGGCCAGCTGCTCCAGCAGCTCCCGCTCCTCGGCGTTGAGCTTGGTGGGGAGCTGCACCTTCACGGCGATCTGGTGGTTGCCGCGGGCCACCGGGTTGCCCAGCTTGGGCACGCCCTTGTTGGCAAGGGTGAGGGTGGCACCGGGCTGGGTGCCGGCCGGGATCTCCAGCTTCTCGGGCCCGTCCACGGTCTCCACCTCAATGGTGTCGCCCAGGATCGCCTGCAGGTAGTTGACCGTCACCTCCGAGTGGATGGTGGTGCCATCGCGCCGCAGCGTCGGGTGGGGCTGCACCGACAGGAACACGTAGAGGTCGCCGGCGGGGCCACCCCGCTGGCCGGCATTACCCTCGCCCGCCACCCGCAGCCGCGTGCCGGAATCGACGCCCGCGGGAATGTTGAGCCGCAGCTTCTTGCGCACCTGCTGCAGGCCCTGGCCACCGCAGGCGCTGCAGGGATCGGCGATCACCTGGCCGGTGCCCTCGCAGCTGGGGCAGGCGGCCACCTGAGTGAAGCTGCCGAAGGGGGTGCGGGTGGCACGGCGCACCTGGCCGGCGCCACCGCAGGTGCCGCAGGTGGTGGGGCCGCTGCCGCTCTTGGCGCCGGAGCCGCTGCAGGTGTTGCAGGTCTCCAGGTGGCGCACCTGCACCTCCTTCTCCTGGCCGAAGATCGCCTCGCTGAAGCTGATCGTCAGATCGAGGCGCAGGTCGTCGCCCTGGCGGGGGCCGCGGCGGCGGGCGCCACCGCCGGCACCGGCGGCGCCGCCGAAGCCGCTGAAGAAGGTCTCGAACAGGTCGGCGAAGCCGCCCATGTCGCCCATATCGGGCATGCCACCACCCCCGCCGAGGCCGGCCTCGCCGAACTGGTCGTAGCGGGCGCGGGTCTGGGGATCGCTGAGCACCTCATAGGCGCGGCCGATCTCCTTGAAGCGGTCCTCGGCGCCGGGATCCTTGTTGATGTCCGGGTGGTACTGCCGCGCCAGGCGGCGATAGGCCCGCTTGAGGGTGTCGGCGTCGGCGTCGCGGCTGACCCCCAGCAGGTCGTAGTAGTCGGCCATGGATCAGTCCCCTGCCTGGGCGTCGCCCTGGTCGGCAGCGGGAGCCGGTGCGCCGCCGGCCTGTCCGGGGCCGGGGCCCATCGACACCTTGACCAGGGCATGGCGCAGCACCCGATCGTTGAGGCGGTAGCCGCGCTGGAGCTCGGCGATCACCACGTCCTCGGGGTGCTCGTCGCTGGGCTCCCGCAGCACCGCTTCGTGGAAGTTGGGATCGAAGGGCTCACCCTCGACGCGCATCGGCGCGACCCCGAGCTGCTTGAACACGTCCACCAGCTGCTTGTAGAGGCCCTGGTAGCTGCCGTGCAGGCTCTGGGCCTCCTCGTGCTGGGGGTTGAGCTGCTGGCGGGCGCGCTCGAAGTTGTCCACCACCGGCAGGATCTCGCTGAGGGTGGAGCAGGCGATCTGGGTGCGCAGATCGTCCTGGTCGCGGCTCTGGCGCTTGCGGAAGTTGTCGAAGTCCGCGGCGATGCGCATGTACTGGCCCCGCAGGCTCTCGTTGTCGGCCTTGAGGCTCTCGAGTTCGGCCTCAAGCTGGCGCAGGCGATCACCGGCCGGCTCGCCGCTCAGCGCCGGATCGGAAGCGGCGCCAGGGCTGGAGGTGTTCTGCTCGGCGACCGCCGGGTCAAACGGGGGCGGGGTGGCGTCCCCGGCGGCGTCCGGCGGCACAGCGGCCGACGCCGTGGACGCCGCAGCCGTGGAGTCAGTGGCGGAATCCTGGGGAAAGGAGCTGACGTCACCGCTCATTGCTGACTGAACCGGAGAACTGATCTAGACATGTTGGAGTCCAGGGGTTCCCCCCCACAAGCGGCGGAAGCCCGCACCTCCCCCCGGGAGCTCCCGGGGACCTGTTTGAGGCCCCGGCTTCCCCATTCCCTCTGGCCCCCACCCCTCGGCTGCCGCCATGACCCTCACCCCCGCCCGGCCGGTCCCGAACGCCACCAGCCCCGTCCAGCAGCGGCTGGAGGTGGAACTGCTGCTGGGGGAGGAGGTGCTGGCCGCGCTTGATCTCAGCCAGGCGGGCATCAGCCGCTGGGCCTGGGCCAAGACCCTGCCGCAGGAGCGCTGCCGGGAGCTGGGCTGTCTGCCGGTGCGCCAGGAGGGCAGCACCCTGGTGGTGGCCGTACCGACCCACTGGGGGCTGGAGCAGCGGGGTCAGCTGAGCGAGCTGGCGGCCGCGGCGGGGGTGGCCATCGACATGCGCCTGGCGCTGAAGGCCGACATCGACGCCGTCCTGGCCCGCGAGAGCGGGGATGGCGCTGCTGCTGCCGGGGAGGCGGCAGCGGCCCAGCCGGCAGGCGGCCCTGCGCCGAGCGCAACCGCCGGCAGCGCCGCCGCCGCGCCCCAGGCCAGCCCCAAAGCCGCTGCCCCCGCCCCTGTGGCCTCCCCGCCCCAGCGCAAACCGGGCAAGCCGCCGAAGCGCCTGTCGCTGCTGGATGACATCAACCTCACCGGCAGCCTTCAGGAGGCACCACCCGATGAGGCCAGTGGCGAGGACCTGGAGGCCAGTGTCAGTGCCTCCAATTCCTCGCCGATCGTCAGCCTGGTGGACAAGATCCTGGTGCAGGCCCTGAGCACCGGCACCAGTGACATCCACGTGGAGCCCCAGGAGGACGGCCTGATCATCCGCTTCCGACAGGATGGCGTGCTGGAGCAGCTGGAAAAGCTGCCCAAGAACATCATTCCAGCGGTGACGTCCAGGCTCAAGATCATGGCGGATCTGGACATCGCCGAACGCCGGCTGCCCCAGGACGGCCGCATCCGCCGCCTGTTCCGTGGCCGCACCTTTGACCTGCGGGTCAGCACCCTGCCGACCCGCTACGGCGAGAAGGTGTGCATGCGTCTGCTGGACAGCGGCGCCACCAAACTCGGCCTGGACAAACTGATCACCGATGCCCATTCCCTGGAGATCGTGCGGGACATGGGCTCCAAGCCCTTCGGCATGATCCTGGTGACGGGTCCCACCGGCTCCGGTAAATCCACCACCCTCTACTCGCTGCTGGCGGAACGCAACGATCCGGGCATCAACATCTCCACGGTGGAAGATCCGATCGAATACACGCTCAAGGGCATCTCCCAGACCCAGGTGAACCGGGAGAAGGGCTACGACTTCGCCATGGCCCTGCGGGCCTTCATGCGGCAGGACCCCGACGTGCTGCTGGTGGGGGAAACCCGCGACCTCGAAACGGCCAAGACCGCCATCGAAGCGGCGCTCACCGGTCACCTGGTGCTCACGACCCTGCACTGCAACGACGCCCCCAGCGCCATCGCCCGTCTGGCGGAGATGGGGGTGGAGCCCTTCATGGTGAGCGCCTCGCTGATGGGCATCATCTCCCAGCGCCTGGTGCGGCGGGTCTGCCCCAGTTGCCGGGTGCAGTATCACCCCTCCGAGCAGGAACTGGGCCGCTTCGGACTGTTCGCCAGCAACGAACAGAACATCAACTTCTTCAAGGCCAAACGGTCCCTCGGCAACCACGACGACGTCTGTCCCACCTGCCTGGGCCTGGGCTACAAGGGCCGGGTCGGCGTCTACGAGGTGCTGCGCATCAATGAGATGCTGGCCACCGCCATTTCCCAGCAGGCCACCACCGACCGGATCCGCAAGCTGGCCCTGGAATCGGGCATGAAGACGCTGCTGGGCTACGGCCTGGATCTCGTGCGTCAGGGCTACACAACCCTCGAGGAAATCGAGCGGATGATCCTCACCGACTCGGGCCTGGAATCGGAACGGCGGGCCAAGGCCCTGCACACGATCACCTGCAAGGGCTGTGGAGCCGGGATGCGCGACGAATGGCTGGAATGCCCCTACTGCCTCACACCTCGAGGCCTGTAGGGGTGCGTGCCGGCGCAGGCGCGGCAGAACGATGGCACCGCAGGACGCTGGCACGGCAGAACGATGGGCGGCCGAAAGAACCCACAGCCGATGACAAAGCCATCCCTGGCGCGCCCGGGGTCTTGCTGGGGCTGCGACCAGGCAACAGAATAGATCCCACCGACTTCTCCAGCCCCACCCCCCATGGAACTCCTGATCGAAGACCTGATGGAGGAGCTGGTCAAGCGCGGGGGGAGTGATCTTCACCTAGCCGCCGGTCAGCCGCCCTATGGGCGCTTCAGCGGCAGCCTCACGCCCATGCGTGAGGACCCCCTGAGCGAGGAGACCTGCAACCGGTTGATCTTCTCGATGATCAACAATTCCCAGCGCAAACAGCTCGAGCAGAACTGGGAACTGGATTGCGCCTACGGCCTCAAGGGCGTCTCTCGCTTCCGGGTCAATGTCTATCGTCAGCGCGGGACGTATGCGGCCTGTCTGCGGGCCCTGGGCAGCAACATCCCCAGCCTGCAGGCCCTGGATCTGCCGCCGGTGGTGGAGGAAACCAGCCGCCGTCCCCGGGGCCTGGTGCTGGTGACGGGGCCGACCGGCTCAGGCAAGACCACGACCCTGGCCGCCCTGCTCGATCACATCAACCACACCCGGGCCGAGCACATCCTCACGATTGAGGATCCGATTGAATTCACCTACCGGAACGACAAGAGTCTCGTTCACCAGCGCCAACTCAACGACGACACCAAGAGCTTCGGCGCTGCCCTGCGGGCCGCCCTGCGCGAAGACCCGGACGTGATCCTGGTGGGGGAGATGCGTGACCTGGAGACCATCCAGCTGGCGATCACCGCCGCCGAAACCGGCCACCTCGTGTTCGGCACCCTGCACACCAGCTCCGCCGCCCAGACCGTGGATCGCATGGTGGACGTGTTTCCCCCCGAACAGCAGACCCAGATCCGGGTGCAACTCAGCAGCAGCCTGGTGGCCGTGTTCTCCCAGACCCTCTGCAAGCGGCTGGACCCGGCCCCCGGACAGTTCGGCCGGGTGATGGCCCAGGAGATCATGATCAACACCCCGGCCATCGCCAACCTGGTCCGTGAGGGCAAGACCGCCCAGCTCTATTCCCAGATCCAGACCGGCGGTCAGATCGGCATGCAGACCCTGGAGAAGGCCCTGGCCGATCTCGTGATCAACGGCGACATCAGCAGCAAGGAGGCCATGGCCAAGGCCAGCAAACCCGAGGAGCTGGGGCGCCTGCTGCAAGGTCAGGGAACCTGAGCCCAGGCCTGCTGAGCCCCCGCCCGACACCGGCGCCATCCCATGACGCAGCGCGCCCAGCGCCCGATTGATCCCCCACTCCGCCCGTTGAGCCGCCGATGCCCACCTTCACCGCGACCTACACCGCCCGGGGTGGCCAGCGCCGGGAACTGAGGGTCTCCGCCGCGGACGTGGCCAGTGCCAAGCGGGATCTGCGCCGCCGCGGGATCGTGCCGGTGTCGTTGGTGGCCAGCGATGCCAAATCCGGGGGTGCGGGGACCGGCGGGGGCACTGCCGGCAAAAAAAACTCGCTGCTGACCATGGATCTGGGCAGCTTCTTTGAAGCCAAGCCCGGGGTGAAGGAGAAGGCGATCTTCGCCAACAAGATGGCCGCCCTGGTGGATGCGGGGGTACCGATCGTGCGGGGCCTGGATCTGATGGCCAACCAGCAGCGCCTGCCGATGTTCAAGCGGGCCCTGACGGCCATCAGCTCCGAGGTGAACCAGGGGGGAAGCCTGGGGGCCGCCATGCGGCGCTGGCCCAAGGTCTTCGATCGCCTCAGCATCGCGATGGTGGAGGCCGGGGAGACCGGCGGTGTGCTCGACGAAACCCTGCACCGCCTCTCCATCCTGATGGAGGACGTTGCCAAACTGCAGAACCAGATCAAGGGTGCGATGGGCTATCCCATCGCCATCCTGGTGATCGCCGTCAGCGTGTTTCTCGGGATGACGATCTTCATCATCCCTCAGTTTGCGGCGATCTTCAAAAGCCTCAATGCGGAGCTACCGGTCTTCACGCAGATGCTGGTGGATCTGAGCGGCCTGCTGCGCTCGTCCTTCTCGATCTTTCTGGTGGCCGGCATCTTTGCGATCGGCTGGCTGTTTGGACGGTATTACTCCACTCCCCAGGGCAAGCTCACGGTGGATCGCAACCTGCTGAAAGTGCCGCTGTTCGGTGATCTGCTCCAGAAGAGCTCCACCGCCCAGTTCTGCCGGATCTACAGCGCCCTGAGCCGGGCCGGTGTGCCGATCCTGCTGGCGCTCGATATCGTCAAGGAAACATCCGGCAATGCCGCCATTCAGCTGGCGCTTGAACAGGCCCGCACGGAAGTGCAGGAAGGTGTCAACCTGAGCGGGGCACTCTCCACCAAGAAGGTGTTTCCCGACCTGGCCCTGAGCATGCTCACCATCGGCGAAGAGACCGGAGAAATGGATAAGATGCTCTCCAAAGTTGCCGACTTCTATGAAGACGAAGTCTCGGTGACGGTGAAGAACCTCACCTCCATGCTGGAGCCGGCCATGATCGTGTTTGTGGGCGGCATGGTGGGGGCCCTGCTCGTGGCCATGTACCTGCCCATGTTCAGCGTCTTCGACAAGATCCGCTGATACGGCCAGCTGACCGCTGCGGCGAAGCCGTCTGGCCCAGGCTCCTGATCGGAGGGTTGGGCCCTGACAGGCTGGCGTCAGCCCAACCCCTTTAACCCGCCGAACAGCGCTGCACCGCTGCCTGGCCCGCCAGCCAGCCGGAACTCCAGCAGTGCTGGAAGTTGAAGCCTCCGGTCACGCCGTCCACATCCAGCAATTCCCCCACCAGATAGAGGCCGGGCACGATCCGGCTCTCCATGCTGGCGAGATTCACCTCACCCAGGCTCACGCCTCCGGCGGTGACGAACTCCTCGCCGATCGGTCCCTTGCCGGCCACGGGATAGCGGCTGGCCCGCAGGGCCTGGATCAGCCCCTGCTGCTGAACTCTCGTGAGATCGGCCCAGCGGCGCTCCGGCTCCACGGCCTGATCCTCCAGCAGGTGGAGCCAGAGGCGCCGGCTCAGGTCACCCCAGGGCCGCGCGTTGGCGAGCTGACGGCGGGCCTGCTCGCGCCGGCAGCCGGCGAACAGCTCCTCCAGATCGGCCTGGGAGCGACCGCCGCTCCAATCGACCCGCAGCTCGGCGCGGTAGCCGGACTCGTGCAGGGCCCGGGCCGCGAAGGCCGTGAGCCGCAGGGTGGCCGGCCCGCTCAGGCCCCAGTGGGTGATCAGCACGGGCCCCTGCTGACGGAACCGCCCGCCGGGCAGCTCCAGCTCCAGCCCCACCGGATCCATCACCACGCCGGCGAGCTCCAGGAGGGGATTGGGACGCACCGTGAGGGTGAACAGCGAGGGCACGGGCGGCACCAGGCCGTGGCCGAGGGAGGCGGCCAGGCGACGGCCGCTGGGGTGGCTGCCGGTGGCGAGCACCAGCGCGCGGGTCTGGACGAAGCGGCTGGGGGAGGGCGCCGGCAGGGGGGAGGCCAGCTCCGCACGCTCGCCTGACCCAGGCTCACCGGCCCGTGGGACCCCGCCCACTCCGCTCTGGCCGCTGGCGCGGCGGGTCTGCAGCTGCAGCAGGAAGCCCCCGGCGGGGAGAGCGTCGGCGGCCTGCAACGCCGTGTGGGTGCGCAGCACCACCCCCGCACGCGTCGCCGCCTGGCGCAGGGTCTGGATCACGGAAGTGGAGCGGTTGCTGCGGGGGAACATCCGACCATCGGCCTCCTCCACCAGCTCCAGGCCGTGGGCATCGAACCAGGCCACCGCATCGCCGCAGGCGAAGCGGCTGAAGGGACCACGCAGGGCCTGGCCGCCGCGGGGATAGTGACCCACCAGGGCCCGCGGATCCCAGCAGGCGTGGGTCACGTTGCAGCGGCCGCCGCCGCTGATCAGCACCTTGCCCAGGGGCTCGGGGCTGGCCTCCAGCAGCAGCACCCGCTCCAGGCCGGCCTCGGCGGCGCTGATGGCGGCCATGTAACCGGCCGGGCCACCGCCGGCCACCACCAGCTCCCAGGTCTCGGAGGGGGTGGAGCCGATCGGGGGGGTGGCTTCCCGGTGGCTGGAGCCCCCGGGAGCGGAGACCGGAGGGCTGGAGACGGGGCTGGGCATGGGGAGTCGGAGGGCACGATGGAGGGATGCAAGAGGCGCCCCCGCAACACCCCCTGATCGAGCCTGCCACCGCAGCGGCGGACGCCCCCACGGGCTTCCGCCCCGTCACCGGGATGACACCAGGCCTCGATCCAGCCGAGGCCGAACCCTCAGGCGCCCAGCCCGTGGCCGCCCACCGCTTCAGCGTGGCGCCGATGATGGATTACACCGATCGGCACTTCCGGGTGCTGTTCCGCCAGATCAGCCGGCGCAGCCTCCTGTACACCGAGATGGTGGTGGCCCAGGCCCTGCACCACTGCCAGCAGGCCGGGGCAGGCGGCGACGAGCGGGCCCGCCAGCGGCTGGAGCGGCTGATCGGCTTCGATCCCTGCGAGCATCCGATCGCCCTGCAGGTGGGCGGCGACGACCCGGTCCTGCTGGCCGAGGCCGCGCGGATCGCCGCCGACCGCGGCTACGACGAGCTCAACCTCAACGTGGGCTGCCCCAGCGAGAAGGTGCAGAAGGGGCGCTTCGGCGCCTGCCTGATGGCGGAGCCGGATCAGGTGGCCCGCTGCGTGGCGGCCATGGCGGCCGCCAGCCCCCTGCCGGTCACGGTGAAGCACCGCATCGGCATCGATGCACGGGATTCCTTCGAGGAACTACTGGCCTTTGTGGACCGGGTGGCCGCCGCCGGCAGCCAGCGCTTCAGCGTGCATGCCCGCAAGGCCTGGCTGGAGGGTCTGGACCCGAAGCAGAACCGCACCATCCCGCCCCTGCGCCATGACCTGGTGCTGCGCCTCAAGCAGGAGCGCCCGCAGCTGACGATCGAACTGAACGGCGGCCTGCAGACCCTGGCCGACTGCCTGCCGCCGCTGCAGCAGCTGGACGGGGTGATGGTGGGCCGGGCCGCCTACGACCATCCGCTGCGCTGGGCCGGCGTGGACCGGGACCTGTTCGGGGAGGACCACCGGGAACCGGCCACCGCCTCCGAGGTGGTGCGGGGCCTGATTCCCTACGCCGAGCACTGGTGCTCAGGGGGCGGGCGGCTGTGGTCGATCGCCCGGCACCTCGTGCAGGTGGTGGAGGGGGTGAGCGGTGCCCGGCACTGGCGCCGCCGGCTGGGCCAGGCCGCCGGGCAGCGCACGGCGGGTCCCGAGGTGCTGGAGGCCGCGGCCCGAGAGCTGGAGGAGCACGGCCTCTGAGACCCCGTCAGGGCGGGAACGTGGCGGAAGCAGGACCCACCGTGACGGAGGGATCAGTCCTGGGCGCCGCCGTAGCCGTCGCTGCCGCCATCGCTGGCCCCCCAGCTGCTGCCACCGGCCGTATCGCCGCTGCTGCGCCGGCGGCGGCTGCGGCCCTCCCCGAAGCCATCGCTGGCACCGCCGTAGCTGCGGTCCTCCCAGCTGCTGGCGCCGGAGCTGCGACCACCGCCGCCGGTGCCACCACCACCCGCATAGCCGCCAGCGCTGCCGCCGTAGCCGCCGCCGCCCGCCGCCCCATAGCCACCACCACCACTGCGGCGCGGACCGCCGGAGGAGCGGGGTTCGGCCTTGTTGATGCGCAGGGGACGGCCCATCAGCTCGGCGCCCTGGAGGGCGTCGATAGCGCGGGCTTCGGTCGCCTCGTCCGCCAGCTCCACGAAGGCGAATCCCCGCTTGCGGCCCGTGTCCCGCTCCAGGGGCAGGGAACAGGTTGTGACGCCGCCGAAGGGGGCGAACAGTTCCTCCACATCGTCCTGCTCAGCGCGGAAGGGGAGGTTGCCAACAAAAATGCTCACGGGCCGTGGGGGCCGATCAGGCAGGAATCGTCACGCTGAGACTAGACGCGGTTGGGGATTCCGGGCCGTCGGCAAACGCCTCAGCCCCGCAAGCGCGCCTGGGCCCGATCCAGCTGCAGGCGCACCTGGTCAAAGGCCGTGCCGCCCTCGCTGCGGCGGGCCGCCACCACCTGGCGCGGCTCGATCGCCGTGAAGATGTCGGCCTCGAAGGCGGGGTGCAGCTGCTGCCAGCGCTCCAATGGCAGCTGACGCAGCAGGATCCCCTCCTGCAGGCAGCCCTTCACCAGGCCCCCCACCAGCTGGTAGGCCTCGCGGAACGGCACCCCCTTGGCCACCAGGTAATCGGCCACATCGGTGGCATTGGAGAAATCGCTGGCCACCGCCTGCTCCAGCCGCTCCGGCCGGAAGCTCAGGCCCTCCTCGAACAGGATCGCCATGGCCTCGAGGCAGTCGAGGGTGGTGCGCACCGCGTCGAACAGGGCCTCCTTGTCTTCCTGGAAGTCCTTGTTGTAGGCCAGGGGCAGACCCTTGATCATCACCAGCAGCCCCTGCAGGTGGCCGAACACGCGGCCGCACTTGCCGCGCACCAGCTCCGGCACGTCGGGGTTCTTCTTCTGGGGCATCAGGCTGCTGCCGGTGGCGCAGCGGTCGGTGAGGCCCACGAAGCCGAACTCCTCGCTGGCCCAGAGGATCACCTCCTCGCTGAGGCGGCTCAGGTGCACCATCACCAGGCTGGCGGCGGCGCTGAACTCCACGGCGAAGTCGCGGTCGCTGACGGCATCGAGGCTGTTGGCATACACGTCGTCGAAGCCGAGGGCCGCGGCGGTGTGGCGGCGATCGATCGGCACCGGCGTTCCGGCCAGGGCGGCCGCCCCCAGGGGGCAGATGTTGACGCGCTTGCGCAGGTCGCGCAGGCGGGCGCGGTCGCGCTCCGCCATCTCCACGTAGGCCAGCAGGTGGTGGGCCAGGCCGATGGGCTGGGCCCGCTGCAGGTGGGTGTAGCCCGGGATCATCACCTCGGCGTGGGCCTCGGCCTGGGCCAGCAGCGCCCGCTCAAAGCGCACGATGGCCGCGTCGATGCCATCGATCTGGGCCCGCAGCCACAGGCGCAGATCGGTGCCCACCTGGTCGTTGCGGGAGCGGCCGGTGTGCAGCTTCTTGCCCAGAGGACCCAGCAGGGCGATCAGCCGCCGCTCCACGGCGAAGTGCACGTCCTCGTCCTCAAGGCCGGGGTTGAACTGGCCGGCGGCCGCCTCAGCCCGCACCTGCTCGAGGCCCGCCACCAGCTGCTCGGCCTCCTCGGCCGTGAGCACGCCGGTGCTGGCCAGCATGCGGGCGTGGGCGATGGAGCCGTCAAGGTCCTGCTGCAGCAGGGTGATGTCGAAGCCGATCGAGGCGTTGAAGCGCTCGATCGCCGGATGCAGCCCCTCCTCGAAACGCTGGCTCCAGGTGGAGGTGGAGGAATCGACCGCCATCGGGTCCGATCGGGCTGCTGGGCTCAGCTTGGCAGGCGGCTGCGCGGCGCCAATCGGCTGCGCGGCGCCGCCCATCGGTGGAACAGGCGCCTCAGCCGGGCAGGCTGGGCAGCATCACCTCCTCGCGCACCTTGAGCACCACCAGGGAGGCGTCGTCCTCCAGGGTGCGATCGGGCCCCACGAAGCGATCGAGCCGGGCGAACAGCTGATCGAGGATGCCCTGGGCGCCGATGCCGGAGCGGCAGGCGGTGTGCAGGGCGCGGATCAGCCGCTCCTCGTCGAACCGCTCGCCGTTGAGCCCCGGCGCTTCGGTGACGCCATCGGTGTAATAGAGCAGCACGTCACCCGGATCGAGCACGATCTGCTCGCAGCCGTACTGGGCCTCGGGCTGCAGGCCGATCAGCAGGCCCGGCGCATCCAGCCGGTCCACGGCGTTGCGCAGCCGCCGCCAGATCAGCGGCGGGTTGTGGGCGGCGTTGGCGTAACGGAGCAGGCGGGTGCGGGGGTCGAAGTCGGAATAGAAGAGGGTGACGAAGCGGTGCGAGTGGGAGAGATCCTCCTGGGCCAGCTGGTTGAGGTCGTGCAGGATCCGATCCGGCGGCAGGCCGCTCAGCACCTCGGCCCGCAGCATGCCCCGCAGCAGGGTCATCAGCAGCCCCGCCGGCACCCCCTTGCCCATCACGTCGCCCATCACCAGGGCCCACTTGCCCTGTTCCCGGCGGCGGCCGATCAGCTGGGGCTTGGTGGGGATGAAGTCGTAGTAGTCGCCGCCCACCTGGAAGGCCGGACGGCAGCGGGCCGCCAGTTCCACCCCCTCGATCACCGGGCAGTGGTCGGGAAGCAGCTGGGCCTGGATCTCGGCGCCGATGCTCATCTGGCGGTCGATGCGCTCGTGGCGGCGGGCCTCCTGCAGCAGCAGCTCGTTCTCGATCGCCACGCCGGTGAGGTCGGCCACCAGCTGCACGTGGCGGCGATGCACCTCGCTCCAGCTGAGGCCACTGGCGGCCCCGAACACATAGAGGCGACCGCGCTGACGGCTGCGGGCCACCACCGAGGTGCCGAACAGGGGCCGATCGGGCAGCAGGCGGCGCATCAGCTGATCCAGCCGGGCCGCCACCCCCTCCTCCCCGGAGACCTCCTGCAGCTCCCGATCACTGAGGCCGGCGATCTGACGCAGCAGGGGCTCGCAGCCCTCCACGGGACAGGCGTGCAACTGCTCCCGCCAGAGGCGACCATCGGGGTGGAACGCCACCAGCACCGCCCCCTCGGCGCCCACCAGCCGGGCCGCCACCAGCGGCACCAGCTCGAGGAAGCGGCCCAGGTTGGTGAAGCTGCGCAGGGCGAAGCCGAGGGAGGCCAGCAGGTCCTGGTTGCGGCGCTGCTCCCGGCTGAGGCTGTCGACCAGCTGGCGCAGCGAGGCCACAGCGCTCAGGGCCTGGCCGCTGATGGACGCTGGCCCAACGCCCAGAGTGGGCTCGGGTGCCTGATCGGGCACCGCTGAGGGGGTCTGGAGCGGCGGGTCGGGCCGCCGTGGAGGCGGCGTGCTGCTCACCGAGCGGCCGCGAAGTGCACGAAAGGTAGCAGGGGTTTTTGGGCTTGAGGCTGGATCGGCGGGACGGCGCGGGCCGGGGGTGGACGGCGGGGGCTCAGGGAGCCGGGCCCGAATCCGTCCCGCCGATCCAGCCTCAAGCCCAAGGCCCTGGGGGAGAGGGGGGGGTGAGGGTTGGACGCGGGAAGAGGGGGGGCCCTCGTAGACAGCGCCAGCGGGGGTCAGGAGGCGAGCAGGGCTTCGACGAACTCGAAGCTGTTGAAGGGGCGCAGGTCGCGGATGCCTTCGCCGGCGCCGATGAAGCGGATCGGCAGGTCGGCCTCGGAGGCCACGGCCAGGGCCACGCCGCCGCGGGCGCTGCCGTCCAGCTTGGTGAGCACCACGCCGGTGAGGCCGGCGGCCTTGGCGAAGGCCATCGCCTGCTTGAGGCCGTTCTGGCCCTGGCTGGCATCGAGCACCAGCAGCGACTGCACCGCCGCCTCGGGGGCCAGCTTGTCGACGATGCGCCGCACCTTGGCCAGCTCCTCCATCAGGTTGTGCTTGGTCTGCAGGCGGCCGGCGGTGTCGACCAGCACCAGATCGGTGCCCTTGGCCTTGGCGGCACCGATGGCGTCGAACACCACGGCGGCCGGATCGGCATTGGCGGAGGGGTTGGAGATCACCGGCACACCGCTGCGCTCGCCCCACACCTCCACCTGGCGCACCGCGGCGGCGCGGAAGGTGTCAGCCGCGGCGATCAGGCAGCTGTAGCCGCTGCGGATCGCCAGGTTGGCCAGCTTGCCGAGGGTGGTGGTCTTGCCGACGCCGTTGACCCCCACCAGCAGCCAGACGTTCAGACGGCCCCGCTCGGGCGCCAGCAGCGGACTGCCGCTGGCCTGGATCGGGGCCTCCAGCAGGCCCCGCAGCTGCTGCTTGAGGAAGCGGATGCCCTCGGCCGGATCGACCACCTCCTCGTTGAGGCGCTTGCGCAGGGCCTCCAGCACGTGGTCGGTGGCCTGGACGCCGACATCGGCGCGCAGCAGCAGGGTTTCGAGGTCGTCGAGGATCTCGGGGGTGAGGGGATCGTCGCCCAGGCTCTCGAGGATCTGGGTGACGAAGCCGCGGCGGGTCTTCTCCAGGCCGCGGCGCAGGCGGCCCAGCCAGTCGATCTCCTCCAGGGAGATGTCGTCGAGCTGGCGGCCCTGGGCGGCCAGGACCTCGGCCGACCAGGTGAAGTCGGCGTCGAAGGCGCCGAGCTGGGGTTCGGCCTCGGCGGCCGCCGGAGCCGCGGGGGCCGCGGCAGGGGCGGACGTGGGTGCCGGCGGGGAGGGCTGGGGGGCCTCGATCGCGCGCTCCAGCAGCTCGGCCTGGCGCTGCTCACGCCGGGCCGCGGCGAGCTCCAGCAGCGACAGACCGCTGCGGGGAGCGGCGGGGACGGAGGGCGGGGCGGGAGTGGCAGGGGCCGCGTCAGGGGCGGGGGTTGCGGAAGCGGGGGCGGGTGTGGGAGGGAGCTCCAGGGCTGGAGCCGCCTGCGGCAGTGGCGCGGAGACCGGAGCCGGAGCGTCTGGAGGGAGCGGAACGACCGCGGCAGGGGATGGCGACGCTGGCGCGGTTTCCGGTGCGGGGGCGGCTGCAGCCGCCATCACGGAGGGCTCAGACCCGGCCTGGGGGGCAGACGGGACGCGATCGGTGGCGGCGGACGCGGGCTCACTCGGGAGCGCAGCGAACAGTGTGGACACCGCGGGCTCGGCGGCAACGGCCGGCAGCGGCGCGGCGGCAACGGCGGCCGGGGGCTGATCCGGCTGGGGACCCGCTGACTCCGCTGGCGCCGCCGCGTCCTGCTGGCGGGCCGCCTCCTGCTGGGCCTTGAGGCGGGCGTAGGCCTGGCGGGCCCACTCCAGGGCGTCCTGATCGACGCCGGGGCTGCTGGGCGCCGGGCTGCCGGGCGAGGACTCCGCCGCCGGGGCGCCAGCGCCGGCGCCATCGGCAGCGCTGGCGGCCGGGACGGGGGCCACCGCTGCCGGAACGGCCGGCGGCTCGGAGCGCTCATCCGGCTCGGCAGGGGCGGGGGCCGCGGCGGCGGGCTCCTGCTCAGCGGCCGGCGGCTGCACGGCTGGTTCCGGCTGGGAATCCGGCGGGCTCTCGGGGGCCAGCTTGCGCTTGAACCAGTCGAACACCATGGCGACCCTCAGCTGGCGGCGCTGGTGAAGCGGCGCAGGACGCCGTTGATCATGCGCCGGCCCTGCTCGTCGCTGTAGCGGTTGGCCAGTTCGACGGCCTCGTTGCAGGCCACCGCCGGCGGGGTCCGGAACTCCTCGATGTCGATGGCGGCGAGGCGCAGGATGTCGCGGTCGATGCGGGGCAGGCGGGTGAGGCGCCAGCCCTCCATCACGGCGTCGAGGCGGGCGTCCAGGGCCTCGCGCTGGCGCAGCACGGCGCGGGCCCGATCCAGGGCACCGCGGCGCACCTCGTCCTGGTCGGCGAGCATCAGCAGCCGCGGCAGCTCCAGGCTGGCCGAGAGGCGGTTGAGGCCCTGCTCGGCGTGGGCCAGGCCCTCCTGCAGGTGCTGGCGCACCCGCGGCAGCTGCTCGGCACCCTCCGCCTGCAGCTCGCTGTCGAGCAGCTGCTGCTGGGCGGCCTGCAGGTCCGCCGCGGCCTGGTCGAGGGCCTCGCGCACGTGCTGGCTGAGGGTGGCCTGGGCCTGCTGCAGCAGGGCATCGAGGCCGGTGTCGGCGGCGGGCTGGCGGTCGCTGATCTGGCCGAGCAGCAGCAGGGCCAGTTCACGGGCGATGGAGCGGCTCTGCATCAGGCCTTGTTGGAGGGGATCGAGGAATAGGCCGGCGCCCGCAGCTGGGCCAGCAGGCTGGAGAAGCTGCGGCTGGAGGGGGCTTCGCGCTCGTCGGGGTTGACGATGCCGGCGGAGATGATCGTGCGGAAGGCATCCTCCACCGAGATCTCCAGGTCCCGCACCGAGGTCTCGGGCACCACCGCATACCAGCCGGTGGTGGGGTTGGGCGCCGTGGGGATGAACACGCTCAGCATCGGCTGGTCGAAGCCGCCGGCGATCGAGCTGCCCAGGACACCGGTCACGAAGCCGAGGGCGAACAGGCCCTCCCGCGGGTACTCCACCAGCACCACCCGGCGGAAGCGGGTGGAGTTATCGCGCAGCACCGTTTCCAGCAGCTGCTTGAGGGTCTTGTAGACCGAGCCGGCCAGGGGGATGCGCTGCAGCGTGCCCTCGCCGAACTCCAGCAGCCAGCGGCCCACGATGTTGCGGGCCATCAGGCCGATCAGCAGGATCGCCAGCAGCGGCACCAGCAGGCCCACCCCCACGTTGATCAGCTCCTGGAGGAGCGGATTCAGGGTGTTGAACGGGTTGAACTGCTTGGGAACCGAGGTGAGGAACGCCAGCACGAAGCGGCTCACCGTGGTGGCCAGCCAGATGGTGGTGGCCAGCGGGATCACCACCAGCAGGCCGGCGATCAGGTCGTTCTTGAGGTCCTGCTGGAGCCGGTCGCCCAGCGGCTGGTCAGGTCTGGGACTGGATTGCACCAACGGGGGGCCCGGCTCTCCGGTCAGCAGATACCAATCCGCAACTTAGCCAGCCGCCGGTGCCGCCCAGCGGCAGGCCAGGCCTCAGAGCAGCGCCGCCAGGGCCACCAGGGTGAAGGCGATGGCCAGCACCACGGCGGTGCCGGTGCCGCCGATGCGGCGCTGGTTGGTGGCCAGATCGCGGGCCCGCTCGGCCTGCTGGATCTGCTGGTCGGCCTGGCCCAGCTGGCGCTCCATGAAGGCCTTGGCCGCCTTCTGCTTCTCCTCCTGGCTGGCCGTGGGGGGGATCTGGCCGGTCTGTTCGCCCTGGGCGATCACCTGCTCCAGCACCTGGGGGTTGTTGAGCTGGGCCCGGGCCATCGCCACCTGGCCCTTCTGGGCCTGCAGGGCCTGGTCGGCCTTAGCGCTGATGGCGCTGTCGCCGCTGATGGACACCGGAATCGCGGCCAGCAGGGCCAGGGCCAGCACGCCGCCGATCACTCCCACCACCCACTTGAGGGGGGTGCGGCCGGCGTGGGGATCGTCGAGGCGGGCACCGAAGAGCACCAGCAGCAGCCCCACCAGCGCCATCGGCGCCTGGGTCACCAGCCGCTCCACCAGCAGCTGGCGGAACGCCTCCTCACCCCAGCCGTTGACGGCCAGCACGGCCAGCAGCTGCAGGGCCAGCAACACCACCAGGGTGAAGCCCAGCCAGCGCGACAGGGTGCCGAATCGGCCGGTGGGGGCGGTGGTCACAGGAAGATGGCGCAATCGCGCAACTGTACGGGTGGCCACCGAACCTGCCCAGCTGGCGGACGCCATCCGGCAAGAGGCGGGACGGCTGGGCTTTGATCCGGTGGGCATCGCCGCCGTGCCCGGCGGCCCGCGGCTGGCCCTGCGCAGCGCCGCCCTGGAGCGCTGGCTGGCGGCGGGCCACCAGGCCTCCATGGCCTGGATGGCGGACCCGCGCCGCCGCCAGGTGGAGCAGCTGCTGCCGGGGGTGCGCAGCCTGGTGGCCGTGGGCCTCTCCTATTACGTGGCCGCCGAGCGGGCGCCGGGCAGCCTGGCGGTGGCCCGCTACGGCTGGGGGCGCGACTACCACCGGGTGATCGACGGCCGCCTGCGCCAGCTGGGCCGCTGGCTGGAGCAGCAGGTGCCGGGGGTGCGCTGGCGGGCCTGCGTGGACAGCGCCCCCCTGCTGGACAAGGCCTGGGCGGAGGAGGCGGGCCTGGGCTGGATCGGCAAGCACGGCAACCTGATCCACCGGGAGCGCGGCTCCTGGCTGCTGCTCGGCCATCTGCTCACCAGCCTCGAGCTGCCGGCCGACGCGCCGGCCACGCCCCACTGCGGTGCCTGCAGCGCCTGCCTGGACGCCTGCCCCACCGGCGCCATCCCCGAGCCCTTCGTGGTGGATGCTCGCCGCTGCCTGGCCTTCCACACCATTGAGAACCGCGACCCGGCGCTGCCCCCCGGGATCGCGGCGGCCCTGGGGCCCTGGGTGGCCGGCTGCGACATCTGCCAGGACGTGTGCCCCTGGAACCAGCGGCCCCTGGCCAGCAGCACCGACCCGGACGTGCAGCCGCGGCCCTGGTGGCTGGACCTCAGGCCCGACCAGGCCCTGGCCTGGAGCGACGCCGACTGGGACGAGAAGCTGCGGGCCTCGGCCCTGCGCCGGATCAAGCCCTGGATGTGGCGCCGCAACATCGCCGCGGCCCAGGGCGCGGCCAGCGCTGGCCCACGGGCCGGGGACGGCCCGGCCGGAGCTCCCTAGGCTGGGCGTTGGAAGGAACGGCCGCGATGGCTCCGCGTTGGTTGAGGTCCCTGGCGGCGGTCCCCCTGGTGCTCGGGGCGCTGCTGGCGATCCCACGGCCCGCCCAGGCCCTGGTGCCCTACGTGCTGGTGCCCGGCAACCGGGACCTGGAGGCCGCCGGCCTCGGCATCGCCCAGGCCGCCGCCCGGCTGCTGCGGCTGGGCCAGGCGGAGGATGCCGCGCGCCTGGCGGCCCTGACCGTGCAGCTGCTGCCCCAGGATCCGCGCGGCTGGGTGCTGCTGGCCGAATCCCAGCTGCGCAGCAACCAGATCCAGAAGGCGGGCGTGGCGCTGGCCCGGGCCAAACAGCTGGATCCCAACAACCCCGGGATCTGGTTTGCCGAGGGCTCCCTGGCCCTGCGGGACGGCAAGCCCAAGGACGCCAGCGGGCTGATCCGCCAGGGCCTCAAGCTCGACCCGAAGAACGCCAGCGGCTACTTCGACCTCGGCAACGCCCAGATCCTGATGGGCAACCGCAGCGCCGCCCTGGAGGCCTTCGAGCAGGCGGCCGCCCTGCGCAAGGACTTCTGGGAGTCGATCAACAACCAGGCGCTGGTGCTCTACGAGCAGGGCAAGGAGGGCGAGGCGATCCAGCGCTGGCGCCGGGTGCTGACGATCAAGGCCGATGCAGCCGAGCCCAGGCTGGCCCTGGCCGCCGCCCTCAATGCCGGCAAGGCCGGCAGCCCGGAGGCGATCGAGCTGGCCAACAGCGCCCTGGCGGAGGAGCCCAACTACGTGCTCGACAGCTACCAGAAGGAACAGCTGTGGGGGGATCGGCTGCGCTCCGCCACCCGCACCCTGCTGGGCCGCGCCGAACTGAAGACGGCGGTGGAGCGGGCCCAGGCCAACGCCGGGGCCAGCAGCGGCGATGACGAGGGGCCCTAGAGCCGCGGGGTCCTGCAGCGGAGCGGCGCTGGGTTGGCCTGGACGGGATCTGTAGGCTGAGCGCCACTTTCCGCCCCCAGAGCCCAGCACCGGATGGCCGAGGAGCGCCCCGAGGAATCGATCGGAAAGTCGATCGAGCCGATCGCCCTGCATCAGGAGATGCAGCGGTCGTACCTCGAATACGCCATGAGCGTGATCGTGGGCCGGGCCCTGCCGGACGTGCGCGACGGCCTCAAGCCGGTGCAGCGGCGCATCCTGTTCGCGATGCACGAGCTGGGGCTCACCCCGGATCGGCCCTACCGCAAGTGCGCCCGCGTGGTGGGCGACGTGCTCGGCAAGTACCACCCCCACGGCGACCAGGCGGTGTACGACGCCCTGGTGCGGCTGGTGCAGACCTTCTCCAGCCGCCACCCGCTGCTGGATGGCCACGGCAACTTCGGCTCGGTGGACGACGATCCGCCGGCCGCCATGCGCTACACCGAAACGCGGCTGGCGCCGATCGCCAACACGGCGATGCTCGATGAGATCGGCGCCGACACCGTCGATTTCGCCCCCAACTTCGATGGCTCCCAGCAGGAGCCCACGGTGCTGCCGGCCCAGCTGCCCTTCCTGCTGCTCAACGGCTGCACCGGCATCGCCGTGGGCATGGCCACCAACATCCCGCCCCACAACCTGGGCGAAGTGGTGGACGCGCTGATCGCCCTGATCCGCAAGCCCGAGCTGAGCGACGAGAAGCTGCTGGAGCTGGTGCCCGGCCCGGACTTCCCCACCGGCGGCGAGGTGCTGCTCGGCAGCGGCCTGCGCGACACCTACCTGGGCGGCCGCGGCAGCATCCCGATGCGTGGCGTGGCCCACATCGAGGAGGTGCAGCCGGGCAAGGGTCGCCACCGCCGCGGCGCCGTGGTGATCACCGAGCTGCCCTACCAGCT
Organism: Vulcanococcus limneticus LL; assembly: GCF_943369875.1. Taxonomy (GTDB): domain Bacteria; phylum Cyanobacteriota; class Cyanobacteriia; order PCC-6307; family Cyanobiaceae; genus Vulcanococcus; species Vulcanococcus limneticus_A. The sequence continues at coordinate 53,932 of NZ_CALROT020000008.1, read as the reverse complement.
CAGCAAGGCGGGCTGGATCGAGAAGCTGGCAGAGCAGGTGAACGACGGCAAGATCACCGGCATCGCCGACATCCGCGACGAATCCGACCGCGAGGGCATGCGGGTGGTGGTGGAACTGCGCCGCGACGCCGACCCCGAGAAGGTGCTGGCGGAACTGCAGCGCCGCACCGCCCTGCAGAGCAACTACGGCGCGATCCTGCTGGCCCTGGTGCACGGCAAACCGGTGCAGCTGAACCTGCGGGAGCTGCTGCAGCAGTTCCTGGAATACCGGGAGCTGACGATCATCCGCCGCACCCGCCACGCCCTCAAGCGGGCCGAAGACCGCCTCGAGGTGGTGGAGGGCCTGACCAAGGCCCTGGGCTCCCTGCGCCAGGTGATCGACATGATCACCGCCGCCCCCGACGCCGGCGCCGCCAAGGCCAGCCTGCAGGTGCACCTGGATCTCAGCGAGCGCCAGGCCGATGCGGTGCTGGCCATGCCGCTGCGCCGCCTCACGGGCCTCGAGCAGGAGAGCCTGCGCAAGGAGGCCGACGAACTGCGGCTGGAGCGGGGCCAGCTGCGCCACCTGCTGGAGGAGCGGCCGGCGCTGCTGGACGCGATGGTGGCCGAACTCAAGGCCCTCAGGAAGCGCTACGCCACGCCACGCCGCACCCGCCTGGTGCAGGGCGGCGACGAGCTGGTGGCCCAGCGCAGCGCGGCCATACGACCCAACGCCGAGCTGCAGCGCCGGCGGGCCCTGGAGGGTCTGGCCAGCGACGGCCGCCTGCTGATCCAGGCCGATGGCGCCGTGAAGATCGTGGGTCCGCAGCTGCTGGGGCGCCTGCACCTGGAGGAAGCCGCCGACGCGGGCGAGCATCCGGCCCCGGCGCGGCTGATCCTGCCGGTGGCCCAGCAGCCGGCGCTGCTGGCCTTCACCGCCAGCGGCCGGGTGGCGCTGCTGCGCTGGGAATTCGCCGGCCAGCAGCAGGGCAACCTGGAGAAGTTCCTGCCCGATGGCATCAGCGGCGATCCGGTGGTGCAGGTGCTGCCCCTCCCCGGGGCCGGCTCGGGCGGCAGCGGGGCAGCGGCAGGGGTGAGCCTGGGGCTGCTCAGCAGCGATGGCCGCTTCAAGCGACTGCCCCTGGAGGACGTCCAGGAGCTCTCGGGCCGGGCCGCCACCGTGCTCAAGCTCAAGGAGGGCGTGAGCCTGCAGCGCGTGGTGGTCTGCCGGGAGGGCGAGGAGCTGGTGGTGGCCAGCAGCACCGGGCGGATGCTGCGGCTGGCGGTGTCGGAGGCCAACCTGCCGCTGATGGGCCGCACGGCCCAGGGACCCATGCTGATGCGGCTGCTGCCGGGCGAGGCCGTGGTGGGGGCCGCCTGCGCGGGCGAGGACGGCAGCGTGCTGCTGGCCAGCCGCCTGGGGCAACTCAAGCGCCTGGCGATCACGGGCCTGCGGCGCTGCGAACGGGGCGACCTGGGCCAGATCGGCCTGCGCTTCCAGGGGCGCGGTGATGCCCTGGTGGACCTGCAGGGCGGCGAGGCGGCTGTGCTGGGGGTGGTGCTCGGCGATGGCCGCAGCCTGCGGCTGGCGGCCGATCAGCTGCCGCCCGAGGACGCCAGCGGCGCCGGCGAGCTGCTCACCCTCAAGGCCACGGATACGGTGCAGAACCTGGTGCCCCTGATTCAGGCGACCTGAGGGACGTCCCTCAGGCGCCCCAACTCAGACGCCCGACTCAGAGCGTGGCGGCGATGCCGGCCGGCTCCAGCATCAGCTTGCTATTGCGCAGCGACTCCTCCATGGCGATCGGATAGGCGCCGTCGAAGCAGGCGGTGCAGAAGTGGCTGGCATTGGCCAGGGCCGCCTCCACCATGCCCTGCTTGCTCAGGTAGGCCAGCGAATCGACGCCCAGGTGGGCGGCAATCTCCTCCAGGGTGAGGCGGGCGGCGATCAGCTGGTCCTGGGTGTCGGTGTCGATGCCGTAGAAGCAGGGGTGGGTGACGGGCGGCGAGCTGATCCGCATGTGCACCTCGGTGGCGCCGGCCTCCCGCAGGGCGGCCACCAGCTTGCGGCTGGTGGTGCCGCGCACGATCGAGTCGTCGATCACCACCACCCGCTTGCCGGCCAGCACATCCGGCAGGGGGTTGAGCTTCACGCGGATGCCCGCCTCACGCATGGCCTGGGTGGGCTGGATGAAGGTGCGGCCCACGTAGCGGTTCTTGATCAGGCCGTCGCCGAAGGGGATGCCGCTGAGCTGGGAGTAGCCGATGGCGGCCGGGATGCCGGAATCGGGCACGCCGATCACGATGTCGGCCTCCACGGGGGTCTCACGGGCCAGGGCCTCGCCGATGCGCACCCGGTAGCTGTAGAGCGACTCGCCGAAGAAGCGGCTGTCGGGCCGGGCGAAGTAGATCATCTCGAACACGCACAGCTTCGCGGGTTCGCTGCACCACTGCTCCCGGTGGGGAGTGGGATCGCCCTGGCGGAAGTGGATCAGTTCGCCGGGGTTCACATCGCCGTCGTAGCTGGCGCCGATGATGTCCAGGCCGCAGGTCTCGCTGCTGGCCACCCACTGGGCCTCGTCCAGCTCGCCCATGTGGCCGAACACCAGGGGCCGGATGCCGTGGCCGTCCCGCAGGGCATAGAGGCCCTCCGGGGTGCCGATCACCAGGCTGAAGGCACCGCGACAGCGGCCGGCGGCCTGGCGGATCGCCCCGTCCCAGTCGAGCCCCCCATTCACCGCGTGCTGCAGCGCGAAGGCGATCAGCTCGGAGTCGGTGGTGGAGGTGAACTCGGCCTCGGGGGTGTCGGCGGCGATGGCCTCGCGCAGTTCGCCGGCGTTCACCAGGTTGCCGTTGTGGGCCAGGGCGAAGGGGCCCAGGCGGGTCATCAGCACCACGGGCTGGGCGTTGCAGGCGCGGCTGCTGCCGGTGGTGGAGTAGCGGTTGTGGCCGATGGCCAGGCTGCCGGGCATGCGCTCCAGCACGTCCTGGTCGAACACCTGGCTCACCAGGCCCATGTCCTTGTGCAGGCGCACCTGGCCGTCGTCGAACACGGCGATGCCGGCCGACTCCTGGCCGCGGTGCTGCAGGGCGTAGAGGCCGAAGTAGGTGAGGTTGGCCACCGGCTGCCCCGGGGCCAGCACGGCGAAGACGCCGCAGGCCTCCTCGGGCTTGTCGGGCCGCTCCGGCGTGGCCGCAGTGCTGGCTGCAGGGATGCTGGCAGCGGGCGCAGCCGGCAGGACCTGGGTGGGCTGGTCAGGCTGGTCGATCGGCACGGGCCATCCCACCTTCAGGTTCGTTTCATCATTGTGCCTCAGTGGGTCGGAGGCACAGCGGCGCCGATGCGGCGGGGAATCGCCTGCTCGAAGGCCTGGCGCAGGGGCTCCAGGTCTTCCCGCAGCAGGGAGGTGCCCGCCTGGGTGATCGAGAGTTCGGGGTCAGCTTCCACCACCCCCAGGCACTGGGCCGGCACCGGGCGGCCGGCGGCGGCGGCCTGATCCAGGGCCTGCTGCCAGGCGGCGGTCTGGGCCGGGGGGACGCTCACGAGGATGCGGGCCCCACCCTCGGCGAACAGCAGCCGATCGAGGCGCACCGAGCCGGCGGGCAGCTCCAGGTGGGCCCCCAGGCCCGAGGCGATGCTGGCCTCGGCCGCGGCCACCGCCAGGCCCCCGTCGCTGAGGTCGTGGGCGGAGGCCACCAGGCCGGCGGCGATCGCCTCACGCAGGAAGGCCTGCACGGCCTTCTCCAGGGCCAGGTCGATCTCCGGCGGCCGGCCGGTCACCTGGCCATGCAGGCGCTCCAGGTAGCTGCTGCCGGCCAGGCCCACGCGGGGATCGGGGCCAGCGGCGGCGGTGCCGTGGGCCCCGGCGGGGGCGGCGCCCGTTTCCAGGGGGGCACCCAGCAACCAGATCAGGTCCCCCGCCTCCCGCCAGGCCAGGCCGCGCACCTGGCTGAGGTCGTGGACCAGGCCCACCATGCCCACCACCGGCGTGGGATGGATCGGCTGCATCGAGCCGTCGGGCCGGCGGGTCTCGTTGTAGAGGGAGACGTTGCCGCCGGTGACGGGGGTCTCCAGGGCGCTGCAGGCGGTCGACAGGCCGCGGCAGGCCAGGGCCAGCTGCCAGTAGCCGGTGGGGGTCTCCGGTGAGGGGAAGTTGAGGTTGTCGGTCACGGCCAGGGGCTCGGCGCCGACGCAGCTGAGGTTGCGGGCGGCCTCGGCCACCGCCGCCATGCCGCCGCGCTCGGGATCGAGGGCCACCCAGCGGTTGGGGCAGTCGACCACCGCCGCCACGCCGCGGGTCACGGCCTGGAGGGAACCCTGGCCCAGCTGGGGCCGCAGCCGCACCACCGCCGCATCGCCGCCGCCCGGGGGCAGCACGGTGTTGGCCTGCACCTGGTGGTCGTACTGGCGGAACACCCAGCGCTTGGAGGCGATGGTGGGGTCATCGAGCAGGGCGCGGAGCACCGGGCCCCAGCCCAGGCTCTGGCCCGCGAACGCCCCGCCGGCCGGCGTGATGCCGGCGGCCGTGGCCGCGGGCAAGTCGGCCTCGCGCCAGCGCCAGTGGGCCTGGATCTCAGCCGGGGGCTCGCTGAGCAGGTCGTGGTGGTTGATCGGCGTGTCGTCGGCGAGGGCGCTGGCGGGCACCTCGGCGGCCACGGCGCCGTTCTGCAGCACCCGCACCACGTTCTCCTGCAGCACCCGGCCCACCACCGCCGCCTGCAGGCCCCAGCGGGTGAAGCGCTCCATCAGCGCCTGCTCGCGGCCGGGCTTCACCACGAACAGCATCCGCTCCTGGGATTCGCTCAGCAGGAACTCGTAGGGGGTCATGCCGGCCTCGCGGGCGGGCACCTTGTCGAGGTCGAGCTCGATGCCCAGGCCCCCCTTGGCGGCCATCTCCGAGCAGCTGCAGGTGAGGCCGGCGGCGCCCATGTCCTGGGCCGCCACCACATCGCCGCTCTTGAAGGCGTCGAGGCAGGCCTCGATCAGGCCCTTCTCCAGGAAGGGGTCGCCCACCTGCACGGCGGGGCGGTCGTCGAGGGAGGCGTCGGTGAGTTCGGCCGAGGCGAAGCTGGCGCCCCCCATGCCGTCGCGGCCGGTGGTGCTGCCCACGTAGACCACCGGATGGCCCACGCCCTCGGCGCCCGAGCAGACGATCTCCTCCGTCTCCATCAGGCCCAGGGCCATGGCATTGACCAGGGGGTTGCCGGAGTAGCTGGGGTCGAAGGCCACCTCCCCGCCCACGGTGGGCACGCCCACGCAGTTGCCGTAGTGGGCGATGCCGGCCACCACGCCCTCCATCAGACCCACGTTGCGCTCGTCCTCCAGGGGGCCGAAGCGCAGGGCGTTGAGCAGGGCGATGGGCCGGGCGCCCATGGTGAAGATGTCGCGCAGGATGCCGCCCACGCCCGTGGCGGCGCCCTGGAACGGCTCCACGGCCGAGGGGTGGTTGTGGCTCTCGATCTTGAAGGCCAGGCGCTGGCCTTCACCCAGGTCCACCACGCCGGCGTTCTCACCGGGGCCCACCAGGATGCGCGGGCCGGTGGTGGGGAAGCCCTGCAGCAGCGGCCGCGAGTTGCGGTAGCAGCAGTGCTCCGACCACATCACCCCGAACATGCCGAGCTCGGCCCGGTTGGGGGCACGGCCGAGGCGGCGGCAGATCTCGTCGTAGTCGGCCTGGCGCAGGTTCTCCTTCTTGAGGGCCTCAGGAACGGAGTACTCGGGTGGGGCGACGACCACGGGGAGCTGGGCAAGTGGGTTCCAGTCTCGCCGAGCGACTCACCGGGGCCGGAGGCTCGAGAGCGTCCCTCAGACCCAGGGGTCGTCGTCCGGGGCGGGGGATGGCGGCCCATCGCGGAAGGCGCCGCCGTAGCGGGAGCGGCGGGGTTCAGGGCCGTCCGGTGGATCGGAGGGGCGATCCCAGGCCGCGACCTCCGGCTCGGGCTCCTCCAGGCCCCAGTCGTCGTCATCCCAGGCCTCGGCGGACGGTTCGGGCGGGCGCCAGTCCGGCTCGCGCTCGGGGCCCGGCCAGCGCCTCTCGGCCTCAGGTGCCGCCGTGGGCCGACGCCGCGGCTCCGGTTCCGGGTCAAAGTCCCGCTCCGGCCCGCGGTCCTCCCAGTCCGGCGCCTGCGCGCCCTCGTCCCAGGGGGGCTCCTCCAGCCAGCCCTCCAGGCGCTCCTCAAAGCGGTCGCCCACCTGCTGGAACTGGTCCCGCAGGCGGCCGGTCTCCTCCTGCACCTGGTCGCGCCAGCGGCGGGAGCGGCGCAGGAACTGCTGGCGCACGCTGGCGCGGGCCAGGGGCAGATCGTCCAGACCCTGCAGGGCGGTGACCACCTGGCCAGGCTGCTGATCGACGATGCGATCGGGCGCCAGGCGCCAGCGGCTGGTGCCCGGCAGGCGCGGATCGCTGCGGGCCACCAGGTAGTGGCGGATCCGGCCAGTGCGCAGCTCCACGGCGGCATCGGCCACGCTGCCGAGCACGGCGCCGCCCTGGCCCACCAGCGCCGCCTCGATCAGGGTCGGCAGGCGCTCCACCGTCATCAGGTCGGTGACCGCGGGCTCCCCCTCCACGAACAGCTCGAGCTCCGCCAGCCCCCGCAGCTGGTTGAGCCGCCAGGCCAGGCGCCGATCGCCGAAGGCCGAGGGCTTGCTGATCCAGCCCAGCAGCCGGTGCACCGGCGGGTGCATCCAGGCCAGGACGCCGGGGCCGTGGTCCACCCCCTGGGCATCGCGCATGCGGCGGCGCAGCAGGTCGCTCAGCAGCAGCTGTTCCGGCAGGGACACCGGCTCAGCTGCGGATCTGCACCGGCATCACCAGATAGGTGAAGCCGCCGTCGTCCTGGGGGGAGAGCACCACGGGGGTGGTGGGGGCGTTGCAGCGCAGCTCCACCCGCTCGGCGGCGATGGCCTTGAGGCCCTCGAGCACGTAGCGCACGTTGAAGGCGATCTGGATCGCATCGCCGCTCACCTCGGCGGCCACGGCCTCGGAGCCGCTGCCCACGTCCTGGGCGTCGGCACTGATCTGCAGCTGGCCCGCCACCGGATCGCTGGTGATCTTCACCACGTTGTTGTGCTGATCGGCCAGGACCGCCACCCGCTCCAGGGCCGCCACCAGGGCCCGGCGGTCCACCACCAGCGAGCGGGCGAAGCTCTCCGGGATCAGCTGGCGGTAGTTGGGGTAGGTGCCATCGAGGCTGCGGCTGGTGAGCACCTGGTCGGCCCAGAGGAACACCACCTGGCCCCGATCGCAGAACAGGCTCACCGGATCACCGCCGCTGCGGGCCGAGAGCAGGCGCTCCAGCTCCCGCAGCGAGCGGGCCGGCACCGTCACGTCCATCAGACCCGTGCCGGGGGTGGTGTTGTCGAGGCGCAGCACGGCCAGGCGGTGGCCATCGGTGGCGGCGCACTCCAGGCCCTGCTCATCGAGGCCCAGGTGCACGCCCGTGAGCAGCTGCTTGGCCTCGTCGCTGCTGCTGGCGAACAGGGTGGCCCGCAGGCCCTTGACCAGCACCTCGGGATCGAGGCGGATCGGGGTGCCGCTCTGCACCAGCGGCAGCTCGGGGAAGTCGTCGGCGGGCATGCCCCGCATCTGGTAGCTGCCCGACTGGCTGGTGAGCTCCACCTGCTCGCTGCCCTCCTCGCAGCTGAGGGTGATCGGGCTGTCGGACGAGAGGCGCGCCACGATCTCGCCGAACAGGCGGGCCGGCAGGGTGATGGCGCCACTGCTCTGCACCGAGGCCGGCAGGCTGGTCTGGATGCCGAGGCTCAGGTCAAACCCCGTGAGACTCAGGCGGCCGGTGCCGGCATCGGCGGTGAGCAGCACGTTGGCCAGCACCGGATGGGTGGGGCGGCCCGCCACGGCCCGGCTCACCAGCTGAAGGCTGGCATTGAGTTCGGCCTGGGAGCAGACCAGCTTCATGGCGCGGCATGGGGGCCCTCCACGGTTCCACAAGGCGTCCCGATCCGCAACGGGCCTGGCCGGCCGGATCCCCGCGACCCGCTGCCCGACTGTCCAACGGATTGAAATCTTCTTAGAGAAGAAAACAACCCAGTAGCCGTAGGGGGTGGGGAAAACGGCAAGAACTGCACAGATCCCTTGCTATCACAGCCTTTTCGCTTACCCCAGGCTGGGGAATCAGGTTTTGGATTTCGGGACAGAGCCCTGATTTCCACTGTTTCCCGCTCCTGGGGAAAACGGTCTGATGACTTGCCGGGTCGGGCCCGTTCCCCTCTCCCAAGGTCCTCCGCTGCTTTTCCCCAGCTTGCGGACAGGCGCTTGTTCAACTGGTTGTGGACGGCCGGGGTGGTTGGTGGGCGGTCGGGGCGCCCAGCACAAAGCCCCGCAGTGCCGAGGCACCACGGGGCTGAAGGGGATCGGGGTTGGGGGATCGGTCCGGAGGTCGGCCCCGTTCAGGGCCGGGTCGCGAGCGCGACCGGACCCTGGCCGCGGCTCCGCTCAGAAGCCCATCACCTGGGCCACGGTGGCCGTGACGGGCTCCAGGCCCGTGTGGAACTTCGAGTCGTTGTGCTCGATGGCCGTGGTGGGGTCCTTGAGGCCGTTGCCGGTGAGCACGCACACCACCGTGGCGCCGGCGGGCACCTCCTCCCGCCGCTTGAGCAGGCCCGCCACCGAGGCGGCGCTGGCGGGCTCGCAGAACACCCCCTCGCCGGCCCCCAGCAGCTTGTAGGCCTCGATGATCTCGGCGTCGGTCACCGCCATGAAGTCGCCGTTGCTCTCGGCGCGGGCCTTGAGGGCGTTCTCCCTGTTCACCGGGTTGCCGATGCGGATCGCGGTGGCGATCGTGTCCGGCTGCTCCACGGTGTGGCCCAGCACCAGCGGTGCGGCGCCGGCCGCCTGGAAGCCCATCATCCGCGGCAGCTTGCGGCTGTGGCCCGCGGCCTTGTACTCGTTGAAGCCCATCCAGTAGGCGCTGATGTTGCCGGCGTTGCCCACGGGGATGCAGAGCCAGTCGGGCGCCTCGCCCAGGGCATCCACCACCTCAAAGGCGGCCGTCTTCTGGCCCTGCAGGCGGTAGGGGTTGAGCGAGTTCACCAGGGTGACGGGGTACTGCTCAGCCACCTCGCGCACGATCGCCAGGGCCCTGTCGAAGTTGCCCTTCACCGCCAGCACCTCGGCGCCGTAGAGCAGGGCCTGGGCCAGCTTCCCCTGGGCCACGTAGCCATCGGGGATCAGCACGAAGGCCCGCATGCCGCCGCGGCGGGCATAGGCGGCCGCGGCGGCCGAGGTGTTGCCGGTGCTGGCGCAGATCACGGCCTCGGAGCCGGCTTCCTTGGCCTTGCTGATGGCCATGGTCATGCCCCGGTCCTTGAAGGAGCCCGTGGGGTTGAGGCCGTCGTATTTGAGGAACACCTTCACGCCCTTGCCGATGCGCTCGGCGATCACCGGCGCGGGAATCAGCGGCGTCGCCCCCTCCCGCAGGGTGATCACGGGTGTCTTGTCCGACACCGGCAGCCAGCGGCGGTAGCCCTCGATCAGACCCGGCCAGTCCTGCATGGAGGGCTTGGGTCCCAGGCGCCGGCGCAGGGAGGACAGCAGGGGCACGGGCGGCAAGGGGGGGCTGGGCCGAATCTACGGCCCGGGCCAGAACCCTGTTCAGGAGGCGTTTTTCGCCGGCTTCTGGCCCTCCTCGCCCCGCAGGCCATCCAGGGGTGAGTCGGAGAAGAACTTCACCAGCTCGCTGATCGAGCTCGCCTTGCTCATGATCTGGAGCAGGGCCGGGATGCTGACCTCCATCTCATCGTTCGGGTAGGCCTTGAGGAAGCCCACCGCCGTGAGGCTGCCGTTGCCGCTCACCAGGCCGTTGATCACGCCGGCCTTGAGGGCGGGAACCCCCGCCGAGCTGGCCTTGAGCGGATACACGATCGTGGCCACCCGCGCCAGGATCGCCTCGCCGATGCGGGTGCTGAGCAGCCGGCTGGTGAGCACCAGCGGCAGGCTGAGGGGCTGGTTGAGCAGCTTGGCCACCTCCGCCGGCTTCTGCTTGCCGAGGGCCATCACATCGGCCAGCAGGCCGCGGGCCTGGCCGGTCTGGGCCAGGTGCTCCATGTCCGCCACCGGAATCGAGCGACGGAAGGCGCCACTCACGAACACCACCTGCTCGGCCGCCAGGGCCGCGGGGCTGGCGCCGATCAACCCCAATCCAAGGGTGGCGGCGGCGGCGCTGGCGCTGAGGCGGCCCCGCAGGGTGGCGATGGCCATGGGCGAACGGGCCTGGGAATCGATGCCTGAACTGTAGGTGGGCTGTTCAGGAGGCCTGGGCGGTTTGCCGTGCGGCCAGCCCCACCCGCCGGCGGGTCTGGGGGGCCACCAGCACATCCCGCAGCAGCCGCACCACACCGCGTTCGGCCAGTCCGCGGGCCACATCCAGCCCCATGCGCCGCAGTTCGCTTTCCTGCAGCAGCCGCGGCAGCCGTTTGAGCAGCAGCTGGGGCTCGAACCCCGGCAGCTGGCGCAGGATCTCCACCAGCCGCTGGATCGGCTCCAGCGACAGCAGCTCCAGTTCTCCGGCGCTGATCGGTTCGCGGTCCCGCAGGCCCGGCGGCAGCAGCCGCTGGGGCAGCCGCTGGCCCAGGCGCAGGGCCGTCTGCCAGCCCAGGGCATCGAGCTGGTCCACCACGGCCTGCACGAGCTGCTGGCGCAGCAGGCCCGCCTTGGGGGAAAACAGGAAATCGAGCACCTGATCCAGCAGGCCATCGAGATCGAGCTGGCTGCCGCTGGCGGCGCTGCTGATCAGGTTGTCGAGCCGCTGCCAGCGGAAGATCTCGCCGTCGAACAGCATCTCCTTGAGGCTGTTGCGCAGCTCGGGGTCCGGGTCCTCCATCAGCCGGCGGGCGAAGTAGGGATAGGCGGCGCCGAGGATCTTGAAGTCGGGGTCCACGCTCAGGGCGATGCCCTCCAGGGTCACCAGCGAGCGGATGATCAGGGCGTAGTAGGGCGGCACCCGGAAGGGGAAGCGATACATCACCCCCGAGAGGTCATCGGTCACCGCCTTGAAGTCCATGCGGCTGACGCCCATCTCCAGGGCCTGGCCGAACACCCCCTCAAAGGCCGGCACGATCGGCTCCAGGTTCACGTCCTCGGCCAGGAAGCCGAGGTTCACGAAGTCCTTGCTGAGCTTGCCGAAGTTGCGGTTCACCAGGTGCACCACCGCCTGGATCAGCCCGGTGCGGGCCTCGCGGCTCACCTCGCTCATCATCCCGAAGTCGAGGTAGGCGAGGCGGCCATCCGGCAGGGCCAGCAGGTTGCCCGGGTGGGGATCGGCGTGGAAGAAGCCGTGCTCCAGCAGCTGCTGCAGGCTGCAGTTCACCCCCACGGTCACCATGTCGTCGGGGTCGATGCCGAGGGCCCGCACGGCCTCGAGGTTGGTGAGCTTCACCCCATCGATCCACTCCATCGTCAGCACCCGCCGGCTGGTGGCCTGGTGGTAGATGCGGGGAACGGCGATGCGCGGATTGTGGGCGTGCAGGGCGGCGAATGCTTCGGCGTTGGCGCCCTCGTTGCAGTAGTCCATCTCCTCGAACACCCGCTTGCCCAGCTCGTCGATCAGGGCCACCAGATCGCTGCGGATCAGGCCCACGTTGCGGTTGAGCCAGGCGGCGATGTTGCGGACGATGTAGAGATCGAGGGTGATCTGCTCGCGCAGGCCCGGCCGCTGCACCTTCACCGCCACCCGCTCGCCGGTGCGCAGCACGCCGCGGTGCACCTGGCCCAGGGAGGCCGCGGAGATCGGTTCGCGCTCCAGCTCGGCGTAGATCGCGTCCACCGGGGCCCCGAGGTCCTCCTCGATGCAGGCCATGGCCAGGGCCGAATCGAAGCCGGGCAGCTGGTCCTGCAGCTGGGCCAGCTCCTCCAGCAGCAGCGGCGGCACGATGTCCGGCCGGGTGGAGAGGGCCTGGCCGGCCTTGATGAAGGCGGGGCCGAGCGAGGCCACCAGGTCGGCGGCCTCCTTGGCCCGGACCCGGGCGTGGCCCTTGTTGTTCAGGCGGCCCGTGAGCCAGTCGACGCCCACCCCCAGCAGGTAGAGGCCGATGGGCACCAGGGTCTGCCAGAGGCGGCGGATCAGGCGCTGGGGGTGGCCGGCATAGATGCGGGTGATGGCGGCCGGGTCGTAGCTGAGCAGGCCGGCCGCCTCCAGGAAGTCGCTGAGGTCGGCGTCGGCCGCCGCGCCGGAGCGGGAAGCTGGGCTGGGGGAAGGCTGCTCTGCCGGGCCGGGCTCGGGGTCTTCGGCGCGCGGGTGCGGCTCGGCAGCTGCGGGGCCTTGAGGCGTTGAGCCGGACGGAGCTGGGTGGGACAGCGCTGGGTCGCCCGGGACTGGCTCGTCCGCTGGCTCCAGGGGCTCAGCCCCATCCGCCACCACCGCCGGGGCCGATCCACCACTCATCGCCTCGCCGAACACCGCCGCCTGCATCGCCTCCAGGGCGGCCTCGGCGGCGGTGTGGACGGGCACGCCGGCGGCCGTGGGGGCGGGTGCGGGCTGCGGAGCGCTGCTGGACTGCGCGCGGGCCATGGCGCTGTGCCGGTTGCCCGGACTGGGACGGTTCCCCTTCTAAACGAAAGACACAGCCGCTACGGTCGGGGCGAACACCTGTTCCACTCCGGAGGCCGGCGTGCTCACGGGTCTGCGCCTCGAGAACATCGCCCTGATCGAGCAGCTCCAGCTCGACTTCCGGGCCGGGTTCACGGTGCTCACCGGCGAGACCGGGGCCGGCAAGTCGATCCTGCTCGATGCCCTCGACGCCCTGCTGGGCGGGGCCCAGGGCGCGGCCGGTGGCCGGCTGCTGCGCCCCCAGGCTGAGCGGGCCGTGATCGAGGCCAGCTTCAGCCTCAGCCCGCCCCTGCGCACCTGGCTGGAGCAGCAGCAGCTGGAGGCCGAGGAGGGGGAGCTGCTGCTCAGCCGCGAGTGGCGCCGCAGTGACGACCGCCTCAGCAGCCGCAACCGCCTCAACGGCGTGGTGGTGAGCCGCACGCAGATCCAGGAGCTGCGGCCCCTGCTGCTCGATCTCACGGTGCAGGGTCAGACCCAGCAGCTGGCCCGCCCCGGCCAGCAGCGCCGCTGGCTCGACCGCTTCGCCGGCGAGGAGCTGCAGCGGGCGCTGGAGCCCGTGGCCCGCGCCTACCGCAGCTGGAAGCAGGCCGCCGCTGCCCTGGAGGCGGCCCGGGCCAACTGGCAGCAGCTGCAGCGGGAGCGGGAGCGCCAGGAGCAGCTGCTCGACGACCTGGAGGCGGCCCAGCTGCAGGACCCCGCCGAGCGCACGCGGCTGCAGCAGGAGCAGGACCGGCTGGCCCATGGCGTGCGCCTGCAGGAGGGGGTGGGCACCCTGCTGGGGCGCCTGGTGGAGGGGGCCGACCAGGCGCCGTCGGTGCTGGATCACCTGGCGGCCTGCGAGCAGGAGCTGGCCCAGATGGAAGCCTGCGATTCCGCTGTGGCGGAGCTGCGCAGCCGCTGCAGCGATGGTCTGGCCCAGCTGCAGGATCTCGCCCGCGACCTGGATCGCTACGGCGCCCTGCTCGAGAGCGACCCCGAGAGCCTGGCGGGGCTGCAGGAGCGGATCGCCCAGCTCAAGGCCCTGGAGCGCCGCCACGGCCAGGATCTGGCCGGGCTGATCGCCCTGCGCGACCAGCTGCGGGAGCAGCTGGCCCCCGGTGGGGCCGAGGCGTCGCTGGAGGCCCTGGAGCAGCTGGAGCACGAGGCCCGATCGGGCCGGGATCAGGCCAATGCCCAGCTCAGCGCCCGGCGCGCCAGCGCCGCCCGGCAGCTGGAGCAGCAGCTGATGGCGGCCCTGCGGCCGATGGGGCTGGCCAACGTGCGCTTCGCGGTGGCGATCGCGCCGGCGCCCGCTGGCGAGGAGGGGGCCGATGCGGTGCAGTTCCTGTTCTCCGCCAACCCCGGCCAGCCCCTGGCCCCCCTGGCGGAGGTGGCCTCCGGCGGCGAGATGAGCCGCTTTCTGCTGGCCCTGAAAACCTGCCTGGCCGCGGCGGATCCGCACGTGACCCTGCTGTTCGACGAGATCGATGCGGGTGTGAGTGGCCGGGTGAGCGGGGCCATGGCGGAGCTGCTGCAGCGGCTGGCGCAGCAGCGTCAGGTGTTCTGCGTCACCCACCAGCCCCTGGTGGCCGCCGCAGCCGACCACCACTTCCGGGTGTCCAAGCAGGTGGTGGGCGGCCTCACCCACACGCGGGTGTCCCAACTGCGGGACACTCAGGCGCGCCAGGCGGAACTGGCGGAACTGGCCGGCGGCGACTCCGGCGAGACCCGCAGCTATGCCGCGAGCCTGCTGGAGAAGCGCAGCGCCTGAGCCCGGGCCCTGGCGCCCTGCCCCACTGCCCCCAACGGGGGAGGCGTCCCAGGGCTCGGGGAGTTACAACGAGGCCATGGCGTCCCTGCCCCGTCCGTTCCCGCTGCGTTCCCTGCTGCTGCGCTTCGGGGTGCTCACGGCCGCCAGCGCGGCGCTGCTCAGCGTCGCCCTGGCCTTCCTGCTGGGTTCCTTCGAGCGGCAGCGGGTCGCCGTGATCGAGGTCCAGGCCACGGGGGCGGTGCGGGAGGCCTCCCGCGACCTGGAGCGCCTGTTCTTCGAGGTGATCGGGGATCTGGGGATCATCAGCCGGATGCCGGCCGTGCGCACGGCCGTGGAGCAGCCCAGCGAGGCCCACTGGCGTGCCGTGGCGGAGCAGCTGGAGGGATTCGCGGTCGAATACGGCCGCTATCCCTCCATCCAGGTTCTGGATCGAGCCGGCGTATCCGTGGCCGCGTTCCCCATGGCCGCGGCGAAGACCCGCTCCGCCGCGGCGCTGTCCAAGGCCGAGGCCGAGCTGCTGCTGCAGCAGCGCCAGCTGATGGTGCTGCATCTGGTGTGGCAGGGATCCCGGGCCCTGCTGCCCGTGGGCCGCCCCCTGATGGATGCGTCTGGCCATCCGCGCTTCGAGCTCTGGGCCGACGTTCAGCTCAACGGCAGCTTCGACGGCATCGCCAGCATCCTGCAGGTGCCGGAGCTGAAGGCCGAGGCGTGGATCCTCGATGCCCGGGGCCGGGTGATCAGCGCGCCGCCCCACGGCGGGTCCCGCCAGCAGCCCCTCGACCTGCTCCAGCGGTTCCCGATGCTGCGGACTCCCCTGGCCGAGCATGCGAGTGGCCGGCAGCTGGGGCCGCAGGGACTGTTCGTGTACCAGGCGATCAACCCCCTCGAGCAGGGGCCCGGCGCGGCTCCGGGCTCCGGCCTCGGGCGCGGTGGCCCGTCCGGCAACCTGGATTGGATGCTGGTGATGCGGGTGCCGCCCGACCAGCTCCAGCGCGGATCCCTGCTGGCGTCGCCCCAGGGCCAGCTGCTGATCGGGGCCCTCTATCTGGCGGCCGCCACGGCCTCCGGTCTGCTGGCCTACAGCCAGTTGCTGGCGCAACAGCGGCAACGGGAGACCGATCGCCATGCCCAGGAGCTCTGGCGCCTCTCGAGCACCGACTCGCTCACGGGGCTGGTGAACCGGCGGCGGTTCGAGGAGCTGGCCACCTATGAGATCGCCCGCTGCCAACGCACGGGAGCGCCCCTGGCCCTGCTGCTGCTGGATCTCGACCACTTCAAGGAGATCAACGACCGCCATGGCCACGGCACCGGTGATCTGGTGCTGCGGGCCTTCGGCGAGGCCGCCCAGACCGCCCTGCGGGAGATCGACACCATCGCCCGCTGGGGCGGTGAGGAGTTTGCGGTGCTGATGCCCGAAACCGGCCAGCAGCCCGCCGTGGCGGCGGCCGAACGGGTGCGCCGCACGGTGGAGGGTCTGGCGGTGATGCCGCGTTCCAGCGGTTCGGACGCCACCCCACCGGTCCACATCACCGTGTCCGTCGGTGTGGTGGCGATGGAGGCGGGCGAGCTGTCGCTGGAGGCCCTGATCCAGATGGCCGACCACGGGCTCTACGCCGCCAAGGCCGCCGGCCGCAACTGCGTGGCTGTGCTGCCGGCCCCGGGGCTGCCGCCACGCATCGCGTCGGCGTCGGCCTGAGCGGCAGCCCCTCGCCCCTGCGCCGGCCCTCAGCCCCAGCCCGGCGGCGGCTCCAACCTCTGGCCCACCAACCAGCGCCCGTAGAATCCGCTGTTCACGAAGACGCTGGATGCCCCGCGCGAGCGCCGGTTCCGGGCCCAAGGCCACAGCAGCGAAACGGACGGCCGGCAGCAGCGAAGCGAGGCAGCCGAAGGCCAAGGGCCCGGCGGAGGCCCCCCCGGCCCTCACCCTGCACGAGAAGGCGGCCCAGCGGGATGGCAGCCGCGCCCTCAGCGGCGGTTCCCTGGAGGACGTGATCCGGGTGCGGGGCGCCCGCCAGCACAACCTCAAGAACGTCGACCTCACGATCCCGCGCAACCGCCTGGTGGTGTTCACCGGCGTGAGCGGCAGCGGCAAGAGCTCGCTCGCCTTCGACACGATCTTTGCCGAGGGGCAGCGCCGCTACGTCGAGAGCCTCTCGGCCTACGCGCGCCAGTTCCTCGGCCAGGTCGACAAGCCGGATGTGGACGCCATCGAGGGGCTGTCGCCGGCGATCTCGATCGACCAGAAATCCACCAGCCACAACCCCCGGTCCACCGTGGGCACGGTGACGGAGATCCAGGACTACCTGCGCCTGCTGTTCGGCCGCGCCGGCGAGCCCCACTGCCCGGAGTGCGACCGCTCGATCCGGCCCCAGTCGATCGACGAGATGGTCGACCAGATCCTGGCGCTGCCCGAGGGCACCCGCTACCAGCTGCTGGCCCCGCTGGTGCGCGGCAAGAAGGGCACCCACGTGAAGCTGCTGGGCGGCCTGGTGGCCGAGGGCTTTGCGCGGGTGCGCATCAACGGCGAGGTGCGCGAGCTGGCCGACAACATCGAGCTCGACAAGAACCACGCCCACAGCATCGAGGTGGTGGTGGACCGGCTGGTGGCCCGCGAGGGGATCCAGGAACGGCTCACCGACTCGCTGCGCACGGCCCTCAAGCGCGGCGACGGCCTGGCCCTGGTGGAGGTGGTGCCCAAGGCGGGCGAGGAGCTGCCGGAGGGGGTGGAGCAGGAGCGGCTCTATTCGGAGAACTTCGCCTGTCCGGTGCACGGCGCCGTGATGGAGGAACTCTCGCCGCGCCTGTTCTCCTTCAACAGCCCCTACGGCGCCTGCCCCGACTGCCACGGCATCGGCCACCTGCGCAAGTTCACGGTGGAGCGGGTGGTGCCCGATCCCTCGCTGCCGGTGTATGCCGCGATCGCGCCCTGGGCCGAGAAGGACAACTCCTACTACTTCTCGCTGCTCTATTCCGTGGGCGAGGCCTTCGGCTTCGAGATCAAGCTGCCCTGGAACCAGCTCAACGACGCCCAGCGGGACGTGCTCCTGAACGGCAGCAAGGAGCCGATCGCCATCCAGGCCGACAGCCGCTACCGCAAGGGCGCCGGCTACGTGCGGCCCTTCGAGGGGATCCTGCCGATCCTGGAGCGCCAGTTGCGCGATGCCAGCGGCGAGTCGGTGCGCCAGAAGCTGGAGAAGTTCCTGGAGCTGGTGCCCTGTGCCAGCTGCCAGGGGCTGCGGCTCAAGCCTGAGGCCCTGGCGGTGCGGGTGGGGCCCTACCGGATCCATGAGCTCACCAGCAGCAGCGTGGGCGAGAGCCTGCGGCGGATCGAGGCGCTGATGGGGGTGGGCGAGAGCGAGGGGGCCGAGCCGCTGCTGACGCCGCGCCAGATCCAGATCGGCGATCTGGTGCTGCGGGAGATCCGCATGCGCCTCAAGTTCCTGCTGGATGTGGGGCTCGACTACCTGAGCCTCGATCGCCCGGCGATGACCCTCTCGGGCGGCGAGGCCCAGCGCATCCGCCTGGCCACCCAGATCGGTGCCGGCCTCACCGGGGTGCTCTATGTGCTCGATGAGCCGAGCATCGGCCTGCACCAGCGCGACAACGACCGGCTGCTGAGCACGCTGATCAAGCTGCGCGACCTGGGCAACACGCTGATCGTGGTGGAGCACGACGAGGACACGATCCGCGCCGCCGACTTCGTGGTGGACATCGGCCCCGGCGCCGGCGTGCACGGGGGCCACATCGTGGCGGAGGGGTCGCTGCAGAACCTGCTGGATGCGGAGGAGTCGCTCACCGGCGCCTACCTCAGCGGCCGGCGCTCGATCCCCACGCCGGCCGAGCGGCGCACCAGTAGCAGCCGCAAGCTCACCCTGGTGGGCTGCGGGCGCAACAACCTCTCCGGCTTTGATGTGGAGGTGCCGCTGGGGCGGCTGGTGTGCGTCACGGGGGTGAGCGGCAGCGGCAAGAGCACGCTCGTGAACGAGCTGTTGCATCCTGCCCTGGAGCACAAGCTGGGCCTGAAGGTGCCCTTCCCCACGGGTCTGGGGGAGCTGAAGGGCATCCAGGCGATCGACAAGGTGATCGTGATCGACCAGTCGCCGATCGGTCGCACGCCCCGCTCCAACCCCGCCACCTACACCGGCGCCTTCGATCCGATCCGCCAGGTGTTTGCCGCCACGGTGGAGGCCAAGGCCCGCGGCTATCAGGTGGGCCAGTTCAGCTTCAACGTCAAGGGTGGCCGCTGCGAGGCCTGCGGCGGCCAGGGCGTGAACGTGATCGAGATGAACTTCCTGCCGGATGTGTATGTGCAGTGCGATGTGTGCAAGGGCGCCCGCTACAACCGCGAAACCCTGCAGGTGACCTACAAGGGCCACACCATCGCCGATGTGCTGGAGATGACGGTGGAGCAGGCCGCCGACGTGTTCTCCGCCATCCCCCAGGCGGCCGATCGCCTGCGCACCCTGGTGGATGTGGGCCTCGGCTACGTGAAACTGGGCCAGCCGGCACCCACCCTCTCAGGCGGTGAGGCCCAGCGGGTGAAGCTGGCCACTGAACTCTCCAAGCGCGCCACCGGCAAGACCCTCTACCTGATCGACGAGCCCACCACCGGCCTCAGCTTCTTTGACGTGCACAAGCTGATGGATGTGATGCAACGCCTGGTGGACAAGGGCAACTCGATCCTGGTGATCGAGCACAACCTCGATGTGATCCGTTGTGCCGACTGGATCGTGGATCTTGGCCCAGAAGGGGGAGACAAGGGAGGGGAGATCGTGGTCACGGGCACCCCAGAAGAAGTTGCCGAGCACCCCACCAGTCATACCGGTCGGTATCTCAAGCAGGTGCTGGAGCAGCATCCTCCTGAGGTGGTTGGGGGTTGAGGAGGAGATCCTGGAAGGGATCTGGGGGACTGGGGTGGATTGGGTGAAGGGGGAGGTGGCTTGGGTTGTGGCTTGAGGGGGGACCGGGTGGGTTCTGGTGCTTGGAGGTAGGGGAGACACCAGGCGTGGGGTGAGGTGCTCTGGGGGACTGGCTGGATTCTTATGCAAAGAATGCATATTCCAGGAATCCATCTTGGAGGTCACGGCTTAGACCCCAGTGAGGGACTGCTATCACAAGGATCTAAGGGTGGCATGAGCACTCTCACCTATTTTTCAGGGAGAAGATGCTTAAGAAAGAGTAGAGTTGCTGGCAATACTTCGTCACAGAGGCAAGGACTGGTCTTCTGGGGGTTACCCCTGGTGATCGGGTCCGAGCTCCTACCGAAACCTTATGACTACTGCTCAGGACCGCCTCAACCAGATCCTGCCCACCTGGTACGAGCTGCTTAGCCAGTGGTCGCTGGACGGGTCTTTGGTTGCTGCTGCGACTGATGCCCTGGTGCTGGACGGCAGCAATGCCAAGCAGGGTAGTGAGGGACTGCTGCAGAGCTATGTGTCGCAGTGGTCAGCAGGGAATTTCAAGAACCTGCCTCAGATTGTGCTGCTGTCGGCAGATGACATCAGTGGTGCACGGGGTGCTTATGCGGACAGCACCGACACCATTTACCTGAATCAGGACTGGCTCCTGACCGCGAGTGATGAGGAGATTCAACGGGTTCTTACGGAGGAGCTGGGACATTATTTGGATGATCAGCTGAACCAGGGTGATTCTAAGGGGGATGAAGGTGAGTATTTTTCTTATCAATTATTTAGCGGAAATCCAAGCCAGAGCCAGCTCGAAGCATTTGCGGCTAATACTGATCAGATTGAAATTCGTGATGACTTTAGTGTTTTACTTGCAGAAGCATCTCAAGCTTATCAGTCTCCCTCTTTTGGGAACATCACGCCCTCTCCAAGTGCTACCTATTGGACAAATCAATTAAATAGTCAATTTACAGGAATAATCAATGGATCTTCGGGCGACGATGTATACACAGGCGTTCCTTATTCTGTTGGGCCGTTTAATGCAACAATATACGAACTTACCATAAATGATAGCTTAGGCAATACATTTATAAGTTCTTCGGGTTACAATGGGGGCGGGGGGCCAAACGGATCAATAGTTAATAGCAATTTTAACCTTGGAGATGGCTATGTACGTATAGATTCCACAATCACAAGTGGTAATTATGGCTATAACTTTGTTGGCAACAATCTTGTGATGGGTGGCGGCAATAGCGATATTAATGTTGTAACCGGGGGTTCGGCTTACTATGCGCAAACAGCTTTTTCGTCTAATTTAAATGCTGGAGCTGGCACAGATAGTTTAAATGTCTCTGTTAACCTAACAACCGACTGGATTGCTTCTATTAGTGGATCATCCATTGACATGGGAGCAGATAATGACTATTTATCATCAGTAGTTACAGGTCATTTTGACAGTCAATATACAGCTTATGCAATAGTTAACTCTACCGTGATCATGGGTGGCGGTAATGATACTCTTCGCGCGTGGTCTACACGACAAGCGCTTTCAGAGTCCAGTATCGAAATGGGCGATGGCAATGACATCGTTGACATATCTGGGATTGCAATATCAAGCAAGATTTCTGGCGGGCTGGGTTTTGATACATTAAGAATACGACAAAGCTTTTACAGCGTAATTGTTTCCACGGATGCAAATGGCAATATAAGGATAGTCTCTGGCGATCCGGAAAACCCATTGACATTGTCAGAAGCAGATGATTATCAGCTTGAGTTATCTGGATTTGAATCAGTAGTTTTCGATGACATGGCGATTGATCGTGATGTCTATTTACAGCAATCAGACACTGGAAAATTATATCGATTTGTAGATGGACCTACTTGGATTGAAGCAAGCCAAAATGCTCAAAGCCTGGGCGGTAATCTCGCATCAATTTCAAGTGCAACAGAGAACTCAGTCGTATATTCTCTTCTTGATCCATCATATAGATCAACCGCCAATGCTTGGATTGGATTCAATCGTTTGAATAATTATGTTTGGGGATGGTCTGATGGAAGCGCCGTCACTTACACCAATTGGCGAGTTGCATCGAACGAACCGAGTGGAGATGGTAATTGGGCACAAATGCGCCACTATGATGGCGGTACTTGGAACGACTTTAGGGGACCTTATGGATATGACGGTGGAGTAGATTTTTACGAAACAACCAGAGGAATAGCTGAGATACCTTATCTTAGCTTTGGGTCAAGTATTTATGTAGTTGTCCCAGCGTCTACATGGACAGAAGGCCAAGCTAAAGCAGTTTCGCTTGGAGGTAACCTGGTAACCATTAACAGTTATGAAGAAAACCAATGGCTCAATCAAGCGTATGGGCAACTTCATAGTTCTTATTGGATGGGAATTAACGATATCAAAACCGAAGGCATGTGGGTTTGGGTAAGTGGAGAACAGGTCGATTACACTAACTGGCTACCTGGATCTCCCGACAATGAACTTCAGACCGGAGATGAGGACTGGGGAGAACTGAACTATTACTATAGTTCAGGCGATAATCAGACTGGATACTGGAATGACAACAATAATGACGGCAGCGGCCCTCGCTATGCAATTGTAGAAATTACTAACGGAGGATCAAATGGTGGAGGTGGAGGCACAGGTTTCGACTATAGCGTTAGCAATAATCTGGTAATTACTGGGGCTGGGAAAGGAACTCTCGACGGAAGATCATTTGAAGATATCTTCACTTTTGATCTAAGCATTGGCAATGACGAAATCTCAATCAATGAGAGTGCGGGCAACTCTATTCCCATGACAGTTGAGGGCGGAGATGGAATTGACACATTAAACGCCAATTCGCTAAAGAACAAGCTGATACTTACCGGAATAAACCAAGGAACTTTGGACGGTATTCAGTTCTCAGGAATTGAGAATATTAACCTTGGAAGTGGAAACGATGAGGTTTATATTCGTTCAGGAGGGATGCTCACAGGTTTGTTAAACGGGGGCAGTGCAGCTACAGGTGGGGGTACTGTTATCTATGTTCCAGATGACGGCAATGTCGATGACTATCAGGGTGACAGTGATGGATATACCAATCCTGATGGTTCAGAAGTAACATCCCCGCCACCACCACCAACGACGCCTCCCATTGAATTTAAGCCAATTGCACCTGGATATAAGTTCAATGGTGGCTTGAATTCGATATTTATGAATGATGATGCGAATACCGCGTCGATTAACGGCCCAGGCCTTGGTGTAGTAGATGGAACTGATTTCACAAACTTCTATGCCTTGGACCTTAAGGGTGGTGATGACTTTGCGACAATCAACCCAACTGGCTATCTCTTCGGTAAGCTCAATGGTGGACTTGGATTTGACACCTTAAGTTTATCAGAAGATATTAATCTCTTTTCTGTCGATGAGTCTCTTATTGGTAGGGTTGACAAGACTGATATTGAGTCCTTTGAGGTCATTAATCTGCTTGGTGGTGATGACTCTGTCGAGATAAGGATTAATGCACTTCCCCCAAATTTTGATGGTATTCGCCAATCCTTGGCAATTGACGGTGGCATTGGATCGGATAATCTTACTTTGAAGATGACTCGTGAAGAGGTTCAATACCTGAAAGCTGAAGGAACTTTTGACGATCTCCAAGCTTATCTCGCTGATCCCGTTGGCAAGATATTCTCAGTGTCCTTTTCCTCCGTCGATTTAACTTTGACTGGATTTGAAAATGTTGGGTTCTTCAATCAGAGTCCCACCAGTATTTCCTCCTCCTCTAGTAATTTTGATGAAGATTCTGTAGTAGGTACAGAAATTGCGATCCTTACTGCCTTTGATCCTGATCAACAAGATCAATTCACTTATAAGTTTGTTGGCTCGGGTGGTCAGCTTGTTGACACGGTCGAGATCTTTGAAATCCAGGGAAATTCAATCAAGTTGACTGATATTCCTAACTTTGAAACAAAGAGTTCTTATCAGACGACCCTGCGAGTGTTTGACGACTTTGGCGCCTTCTACGATCAAGCATTCGACTTCTCAGTTACAGATGTCAACGAAGCACCAACTGCAGTAACGCTGACTAATAAGAGTACTTCTCTGCTCGAGAATACTGTTACCACTAACCGCATCAAAGTTGCCGACATCCAAATCACGGATGATGCGCTTGGCACCAATGCTGTGACGCTGTCTGGTGCTGACGCAGCACTCTTTGAGGCTGATGCTGGTGTCTTGTATGTGAAGGCAGGAGCAGTACTGGATTATGAGACCAATCCAATTCTGGACGTCACGGTCAGTGTTGCCGATAGCACGGTTGGTGGATCAACACCTGTTACTGCGACTTACGCACTGGCGGTTAGTGATATTCCAGAAGCAACGGCTGAAATTGGCATTGCTGCAGCACCATTTGTCATAACTCCAATCGTGATATCAGGTAGTTTGAACGATCCTAAGGTCGAAACATACACTACGACGAGGGGCAAGGGAAAAAATGCAACCACTACTTACAACTGGACTAACATCAACCTTGACAATCCCACAAGACCTCTTGATGCTTTAGTTGTCAATGGTGGCGATGCAAACAACGTGATCACTGCTGCTGGATTCAAGGATGATCCTGCATCAACCACAATTGAAATCCGAGCGGCATTCTCAGGTCTCGTCGTGATTGATGGTAAAAGTGGTGCGGACACGATCACAGGTGGTATAGGAACTAACTGGTTGATTGGTGGCGGTGTATCAGCCACAGGGACTGTCGATACTCTGACCGGCACCTTGTCTGCCAAGGATATTTTTGATCTTAGGAGTGAGACATCATCAGGCGCTTGGTCTGATGCCTACGCAGTTGGCCATGCGGTGATCAACAACTTTGCAGTTGAAGATTTCATTGTACTTGCTGGACAAAAGTCTGATTATGTCTTTAACTCCAAAGTTGTTCAAACTCTTAACAAGAGAGGCAAGGTCACGGGAGAAACGGTGAGTTTTGAAATCTTGAAAAAGAGTAGTAATGATTTGATTGCAACTATTGCAACTGCTTCAGGAGGTGGATTTACGAGTTTGACTGATCTTTCGACTTATACAGTTTTCGGTCAGTCAGCTCAGGATCCCTTTGAGGTTGTTCTGCCTGGTTCTGCTGGTGGCACGATTATCTGATCCCTATAAGGCTTCATTGAATTCGATTGGAGCACTGTTGTGCTCCTTTTTTATGGCGGTTCATCTTTACTCATAAGGATCCAACCTTCACGCGTTAAGCCTGGGATCTCCGCATCCCAGGCATCATGAAGTGCAAAGCATCAGAACCACCGTTCCCATCAGAACCCAAGGATCCAGTGGAGGTGCTGGACCAGTTCACCTTTCTCTACCAGCAGTTTGACGTTGCCCTTCTGATTCTGGAGACCAGTGAGGACCTGCTGTATGTCCTTCACTTCGATCTGGTGGAAGATGAGGACCAGGAGGACTCCGGCTGATCATGAGATATCAAGGTCCGATGCACCCACTTTTGTAGGTTTGAGCTGACCACCCTTTTCAATGGGACCCTTTGGGGTTTTGGCGACTGCTGTTGGGGTCGCTGGGAGCATCAAGATCTGATGGGTCGCTCATGGGTCTCATAAGGGTTCTGAGAGCATCAGAGGACCTTCTGTTGCTTGAGCCGCCTGTAGAGGTGATCGAGTGCTTCCTCAAGGACCTCATCAGGTGTTCTGAAGGATGGCTTGTGGGTGATGGGGTTGATGGCTTTCTTTTGGATCTCTATCAGGATCCGCTTGGATTCAGATTTCATTTGAACAGGTAGGTATCGGGTGCCTTGAGGTTCTGGTGTTCTTTTTTGATCAGGAACTTCACCAGATCACTCTTGTTGAGCTTGTAGTGCTGACATAAGGAATCTCTGGTGTCCAGAAGGTAAACCTCATGTTGCTTGAATGATAAGGATTCGCGAATTGGCTTCTCTTGGGTCTTTGTATGCATTCGGTGACGAGCTCTTATGGTGAATATAGGTATTTATATTCTTGGGGTGTTGCTTGTTTCCTTATGAGGTTCTCTCTTGGATCATTGGGAGCGAATGGGTCCTGATGGGAGATACAATACGCCAATAGGTTTTAAATGGTGTTTTTAATTGCTTGTGCTACGCACAAGGTTGCCTACGGCAACTCATCTGTTGTTTTGAATCTTATAAGATCTTATACCCTGATCAAACACTAACGTAGTTATTTATGTATTTCAGAAACTCAAGATCCAGATAAAATCGTCAAAACCTAACATAGGCATTATACACAAGATATTCAACCATGTCAAGTCACGGCGTATACACACGCCAAGAAGGTATCTTGACAGAATCACAACAAGATCTTATAATCACCAGTGTGACGCATATAATCTTATGAATAAAGAATCGGTGACTGATAAAAGGTATCGAGAACAGATCCTTCAGTACTACTTTAATCAACCTATTCTCAAAGGATGCCAGAAGCATCCTAAATGGGTTGCTCCATGCCCTTTCTGCTCCCCAGGTAGAAAGACAGAATCCAAACGCAATGAGAAGGTCTGTGCATTGATCTGGGTGGACTCATGGAATGCTTGGACCTTCACCTGCAAGAGAGATGCTTGTGCCTACAGGAAGTTGTCATTTGCCAATTTGATCAAGGCGCTCAACCCTGATCTGTACACGGAGTATCAGAGGGAAAGATTTCACGCCGGAAGAACTGGTAAAGGCACGAATTGCAGGAGTCCTTATCCTCTTCGCCATAAGGATGGGGTCAATGGGGGTAACCCGAACAAGACTACAAGGGACAGAGGTAGTTGACATATTCCGGAAGTCGTTCTATATTGATCGGGTTGAAACGGCACACCGATATAACGGCAGTCGGAAGAGAATATCTCTAATTCAGCACCCTTGCTCGGGGAGACAGGGCATTATATTATATTTTAGAAACATCATGATTGACATCACAGAAACATATTGCGAAATTATCCTCGATGACGAGTTCGATAGGCAAGACATTGCAGAACTTCTTGCTCCACTTGCTAAGAGATGCTGCGTCATCTTATCAAGAAGTCGTGAATTAGAAACAAATGTCGAAGATGCGTGGGAATACCCTTGTGGTCTTGACGTCGACCATGACTCTGCATCGGAGATTGTTAATATTGTGTCCAATGCCGAGGGCATAGTCGAATGGGAGGAGTTAATCCCAGTCCTATTGGAATACATCAACAGAGTCAGTGTCGACAATGGTAAAACTCATGTTCTTATCGGAACTCCGATCGAAAAGCAGGACACATATTGCTATGCCACTGAACTAATATCAAAGTTCTTTTTTGCGCATAGCACTATGCCTTTCTTTAGCATCAGCAGTTGTTCCTATGACTGCCAGTCAGCATGGTCAGATGAGCAACTTGGTTTTCGTGCTAATGGAACTATCGTTTTACTGACACCGAGTCAAGTTGCGTCAGAACTAATTCGTTGCCAAGGGATCAAGGCATGATTGGTAATATCTTTCATTTCCAGCATGGAAGGAAGACCTTCCCCGTTGGTTTGGCATAGATCTTGAGCATGGTCTCGGTGCTGTGCCCTGCCACCTGAGCAAGGTCAGCAACCGAGTTACCCATGGCAAGTGCATGAGATATGAAGGTATGCCGTTGGGCATAGAGACGACGTGGTTTGAGACCGCATCGGTTCAATGATCGTTTCCAGACTTTGCCCAGCAGTGCGTCATAGACGTTTCGGTGGGTGATG
The DNA here is from genome assembly GCF_943369875.1 of Vulcanococcus limneticus LL. Taxonomy (GTDB): domain Bacteria; phylum Cyanobacteriota; class Cyanobacteriia; order PCC-6307; family Cyanobiaceae; genus Vulcanococcus; species Vulcanococcus limneticus_A. The sequence continues at coordinate 27,008 of NZ_CALROT020000008.1, read as the reverse complement.
GGGGTGACGAAGACCAGACCATCAGATTCATAGAGACCCAAGTGGTCCATGTGAATCTGGTGGTTTTTTAGCGTCTGGAGCAGTTGAGGGTTGGTTGGCACAACTCGCTCCTTGCCCGTTTTGGTTGGGGCGGCGATGAAGCGATGGGTCGCCAAGCCATCGACCCGCAGGGACTTGTGAATCAGGAGCTCCCCCTCCTGCCACCTGACGCAATCCCAGGTGAGTGCACGGAGCTCCCCGTTGCGGAGACCCGTGCTCAACCACAGGAAGAACAGGGGATAGAACCAGGCATCGTTCGCTTGTAGGTCTTTGAGAACCGCCTTGATCTCATCGGCCGAAAGCACGTCCGTGTGCCTTGGGGTCTTGTTGAATTTCAGGGAGCAGGCAAAGAGTTTGCCGCAGTCGGGAAGGACTCGGCGGAATTCTGAGAGGATCCCGACGATGGTTTGATTTTTCAGACCCTGCTGCTGCATCCAGGCAATGAAGAGCTCCACGTCCTTGCGGTTTCGCAGGGTTTTGCCGTATTTCAGGAGGGTGCGGTAGGCATGAATCGTTCGACCCTGCCGATTCGCCGCGGCAAGGTGCTCCAGACCCTCCAGCAGTCCCTTGTCCTGATGGTCACTGGTTGTCTGGTACGTCCTCAGGGTTTTGTCGAAGACGCCACCGCAGTAGTCCGACCAGATGCGGGCACTGAGAGCGGATGCCTTGGCAATGGCAGCAGGGTCGCTCCAGGATCCCAAGCGGTTGATGAATGCATCGGTGCCGTCGATGCGGACTCGGAGCTGCAGTGCCCCGTTGTTGTTCCGCAGGGAAGGTGGCTTTTTCATGGTGAGCCAGTGGATCAGGCTGTGTCCACCTGGCTATTGGGTGGCTTGAGGCCAAGCCAAGCCATTACCCCTGCATTGAAGCCGTTCGTAGCCGTGGGAGGTTCAGGGAGATACAGAGCAAGGGGATTTCAGGCAATGTGGCTTGACTTCTGGCTTACCGCTCGGAGCACCCTTGAGATCCAGCATCCTCATTGGGATCTCACAGCATCCATAAGATGATGGATGTGATGCAACGCCTGGTGGACAAGGGCAACTCGATCCTGGTGATCGAGCACAACCTCGATGTGATCCGTTGTGCCGACTGGATCGTGGATCTCGGTCCCGAAGGCGGCGACAAGGGCGGGCAGATCCTGGTGACGGGCACCCCCGAGGAAGTGGCCGAGCATCCCACCAGCCACACGGGCCGCTATCTCAAGCAGGTGCTGGCCCAGCATCCGCCGATGGTGGCGGGGGGCTGAGGCGGAGATCCTGGACGGGATCTTGGGGAATTGGGGGGATTGGGTGAAGGGGGTTGTGGCTTCAATTCCATTCTTAGCTCCTGTTGTCGGAATGCATGCATATACTCAATCGCGTGATTGCATTAGCAAGAAGGAAATGAGTATTTCTACCCTACGTGTACGACTATCCGTGTATAACCATTAAATCCCGCTATCAGGTCCTAAAATCATGGCATAATGATAAAAGCTTTAATTCCCTAATGAATAGTATAAAGCACAGGATCCTTAATGCCGGAGCTATCGTAGCCATGCTGTTGCCAGTAAAAGCATTAGCTCAGCTTTGTGAATATAATACGCGTTGTATTGATTATTCAAAATGTTATATCAATAATGTGGCTCAGCCATGTGCTTATGGTAGTGGAGGGGCCTCCTACGGAGGAGTTATATTTAGGCATGGCACATTTGAGATTGAATGGCTTTCCGATACACGTGCAAACGTTACTTATGGTAAGCGGAAGGAATTTAAGGCTGTTGCTAGGGTGTCAACAGAAAATGGCTACAGAGTTCTTAGATTAACCGATGGAGTTGTGGTCAAGTATCCTGCTTCTGGCGGAAAGTATGCTGGTGGGTGAATTCAAATTGAGCCTGATAGCTCTGTTTAATGTTAACACATAATGTTGTTTCTGGGGAGTGTATTCCTGTTTTCAACTCCTTCTGATGCACCCGTTCTCTAATCTCCTGGCTTGTATCCCTCGTTAATTAACTCTTCTGCCATCTTGCAACGTCTATTATCTGTCTCTTGGTTATTTCCAGTATTAAAGCATCGCATCTTCTTAGAGCCATCGCTCCCCCTTGTTGTTTTCCAGTAGTACCCTAGATCACGCATCTGAGTTTGATTAGATGTAGAGAAAGGGGGTATTAAAGTTTTATTGCCTTTGCTGCTTGTTATGTTAGTACCACGGCCTCCGTGGGCTGAGGTGCCGTAGGTTATTCTCCCATTATCCTCTACGATCTTGGTCTTGCAATCTTGCCCACCAGGATATTCATTGCAATTGAAAAAATAATATGAGACGACTTTGCCATCACTTAACCATTTAACCCTTGTGCCCACTTGATTTCCATTTGAAGTTATTAGACTTAATGAGCAGCCTTCCCATTTTCCGTTAAACGCACATTGCTCTGCTTTTACTACCAGCGGAAATCCCACAATTATTGTTGATGCAAATATTAGTTGTTGTGCCGCAATGCATATTGTTTTGCCTAGGTTCATCGGAGTTGATAAAAAGGTGTTCGTTTATAGTAACCAAGATGTCAAGCCGCCGGAGATAGTAGTTGCGGGAAGGGGTCTGGGAGAATTTGGCTGGTTGGGATGACTGGGGAGGTGGCTTGGGTTGTGGCTTGAGGGGGGACTGGTTATTTGGAGGGGGGCAGAGAGCAGCTTTGTGCCCCTTGTCAGCATTCAACCCCTGCTTTGATATGCCGTTACTGCATAAAATCGACACCTTCTAGACCCAAATGTATGGCTATCGATGTTTTATTATTGGTAGTTCTCCTTGCTGAATTGAGAAAAACTTACTCCAAAAGCAATCTCTTATGACAAAAAATCTGTTTCTGACAGCAATCTTATTTATTCTGCCAATACTCTCTCATGAAGCTGAGGCAAGCTCATACGCTTGGAGCTGTATCGGAAAAATCCAAGAAAATCAAAGGGACGCACAATACCTGATATCTGGCGCAAGAGAACCTGGCCATAATAATGTCCTCATCAGAGCAAAAGATGGAAAGGTTAAGTTAAAGCTTAATTCAATCGGACCATTGACCGAGGTTATTATCCCTGATGTAGGGCGCAACGGAGAAGATGGCATTAAGTCTCAAAGGGTTTATAAGGATGCAACTGGCAGGAGATGGATTTATTCAAACCTAGACGCACATCCAGTCTTTACCCTTTACAATAATCAAAGAGTATCATTCGCATGTCACCCATAAACGACATACCCTAGAGTCACCTTATCTTTAAACTTGGCTTGTCTAACCTAAAAGTAACATGAAGCAGCTAATATATGTAGGACAACCACTCTTTACAGTGATTCTAATCACTGTTGCGACTTCGGCCCCATTGAAAGCTCAACAGAGATCACTAAAGCAATGTCTGGCTAATTATGGAAACGGAATAGGATGCCAGATACCACGGAGTGGATCCTATCCTTATGATTGCGAATATAATCAAAAGGCAATCAAATGTTCTGGATTCAAAAACAATCAAATCAAGTGGGAGGATGGTGTGGTTACCACCATATGGCTTGTAAGACCAGCCACAGATCTTGATAATCGTAAATTACGGTCAAAAGGACTTGCCCAAGCTTCTTCATTGTATACTGATAAAAGATCAGGCAGATGGTGGCTAAACTCCTTTCCCAATGGAAATCAGCTGTGGATTAATGAAGTTACAGGTAATTCAATCTTTGTTCCACTCCGTGCTGCATGTCAACCGCCTCTAAAGGGAAATCTTGGATACTGTACACCACCATAACACTACTCTAGGGTAATTAAACTATATCTTCTAGATGTATTCTGAGAATGAGACCCTATAGGAACTTCTGTAGATCAGGTATGGTACGGGAATAGAGTAAATGGACTAGGTTGTCGCTTGCTGGACTGACCTCGCACAGCAAAAAACGAATATCCTTAGTTGGCTATATGTGTTAAACACGTTCGCAGGCTATTCCATTATATTCAAGATTAATCAGAAAGAGTGGACCAGGCTTTATGGACGTATGTTAGCCAAAGCCTGAGGAATACGTCTCAATCATGAGAAAGTCTACCGTCTTTGTATTGTTCATGAAACTATACTGTCAGAATGCTTATCGGTAAAGAGTTACACCAGGAGTCTGTCCCTTTATTCGGATAACAACTTTGTCACGACCAATATATTCTAGAGTAGACGTGCCAGGATAACCTGTGTCATCATAAAGAATGGATCCTTTTACGAGACCTTTACCACGAGGTTTAGTCGAATATATTACAGTCGAGTTTGCAGTTGGATCTTTTACTATCCGCTTTATCCAGCCAACTTTTTCATTAACAATTACGCACTCCGACCCAACTCCTCGAGGGGTATTGTATTTTCTCCATTTACACTGATCTTCTCCAGCATTTGCTTCGAAAGCAGTGAATATCAGGCTAGAGGTCAAGAAAAGCCGAACCAATACTAAGATCATACACAGGTCGAATTGACCAACCTATTATAATGGCTGCGCACCTCTTGGTCAATGGCAAAAGACAAAGAACTTACTAGAAATAACGGAAAATGACTGTTTTCAGAAATAGAACTGTCTAAAGGCTGGGCATTGCATAACTCATCTGATATGTGCCAATAGAGTCGGTAAGATACGAGAAAGAATTGCACGTTGCCTTTACGTCACACCGCAGAGAAACCAACATAAAGAAGCTAATAAGTGTTGCCTTAATATAGATGCGGCAATTTTGCCCGTCGACAATAACTGATAAACTTATCGACAATCTCTACGCGGCGTTTTTCGCCAAACTGCTTGATTTCTGGTAGGCCAAGTCTTCTGCTCTCATCAGCACATGCAGTCCAGGTCCTTCTGTCAGTAGAGCTTGATGGGACGCAGTAATTGTATCCAGGCGGAGTACTAAAACCATCTTGACAGCGAGCAACGGCAGGTTCTCCAATTAATGTGCCTTGGAAAGCAAGTGCAACCATGCCAGTTGCTACAGGTCTAAAAGGGATGCAAATGACTGACCAGTCTTTCATTTCTAGATCTAAATGATAATGTAATACCCCTATGGCACATGATACCATGCTATGACATATCCAGTTTTTCTTTAGCCCAATGAAAAGGTATTTACTGGCATCCGTTTTCTTGATGTACACCTTTTTCCCAAGTCCTTCTAATGGTTCTCCGTCGAACACGCCAAGGACTATAAAATGCAGTAACTTGACTCTTGAGTATCGCCCGCTTAAGAGTTCATATGAAATCACTGATATGTTTCTAATCGTCAAAAATGGCTTGGGTAGTGGAAGATATCCAACAGACGGCACTCCCATACGTATCAAACAACCAAACGGTGCTTCCTATCGAGTCACATTGCGAAGTGACTGCCAAGATCTCCTGATAAACGCTAGTCCGAATCTTGTTGGTACTGGGCCTTTTGTGATATCTAGAGCACGTTGCCCTAAATACCTCCCTGATGCAATAGAATTGTTTTTGCCGTAGCTATAAATAGTTCCATAGCACGACGGAAAAGCCTTCTCTTCTTATTGCTCGCCTGATTAGTAATGTTCGCCCGTTAGCGGACACTCTGAGTATCGTCACACCAATTCCTGTCCCCATGGTTCTTGCAATAAGGTAGTTAGATCCATGTATTTACTCTCTTGCTCACAAGACTCATAAGCGCCATTAGCTTTGCCGCTACTCTTATTTCTTCATGCTCATCTGTTGAAGCAGTCAAGGTACCTAATGGTAAGTATTACGACACAGTAGGCTTTCAAGACGCATATGTTGAAGTGGTTGATAGCTCTATCGTAGCTGGTACATGTGGTGGCAGAGGATGTCCAGACTTTAGCAAGTTTAAGATCGTAGCTTCTGATGAGGCAATGAGTTCCATTCTTGTTCAGACACCCTGGGGTCAGAAGGTAAGTTATTGTGTTAAGACAACAGATCTGGAAGACTCACTTAATGACTTGCAAAAAATAGCGTCTTCACGTGCTGTTTTTGCTTCATGCGATTCTTCGTTGGGTTGGCTGTACTCATATGAAATGAATACTCAATGTGAATTGGACTCCATGATGCTACCCTGCAATGTTGGTGTCGAGAAGAAAAAAGTTCTTATTGGAGGTTATCAAGCTGCTCCAGTATATGAGTTGACTAGCAAAAGCAATGCAGCGGACACGCTTGACAGAAAGTTTAATGTTATTCATACTCAAAAATATGTTGAGTTCGTACCGGTCAATGGCGATAGCAATTCTCTTCGAGTCTATAATCTGAATCTATGAAAAAGCTTGCCATGCCTATTTCTATTCTGCTCGTATATCTCTTTCTTTTGGCTGCCCCTCCCACATTCGCTTCCTCCAGCCTGCCGTTTTGTAATGAAATGGAGAACATCCAGATGAAATGCTCTGGCAAAAATGGCAAGAGATATGGAAGCAGAATCCAATATTGCAAGAAGTTTCCACGAGATCTAGGATGTGACTTTATTAATAAGACATATTCAAACTAAAACCATGCCATGAGCTTTTGCCGCCTTCCTATGAACAGCAAGCTTTAACAAGCTTTCTCTTTCTGCAAAATCTAGGATTTTTCTTTTCTTAATAACTGCGACGACCCTGCACCCAATAAATGTCCAAGCCAAACCCGTTCTCGGCAAAGCATGTATTTGGGATGGAGTTAAAGCAAAGCCTATTACGGGCTTTAATTGTAATCTGCAAAGAGGCAGCTTTGTCTACACTTCCCACAGTTCCCCATACTCATATATTCCCGACCGCAATAATCCTAATAAATCCTATGTAATTAGTGCGTTTGATGTTAATGGCAAGTGTCCTGGCAAGCAATGTCAAGTTGAGCTCAAGGACTTGCTTTTCAAAGTGTGCAATTAAATGCCCCTATCTCCGGCAGTCGGAGATGATGTTCTTCCTGTTTTAGCTATAGTGGAGCAAATCAGGCTATTGTCTCGAGTGCAGTTCTGGCTTTCTAGCCTCGACGCAAATGCTCAGACATGAGACAAGCATCTTGGTGCCGAACTCTATGATTACTGCTTGCCACATAAATCCCCAAACAGCCATATTCTTCTGCATGTGTTGTACGATCCATTGAATAAAATCGTATTTCCATTGGCGGGACTTCGTAGGACGAAAGATCCTGCGTATGCCAACAAATTCCATTGTCCTCCTCTGCTGTCTGAGTAAGTTGCGCTTAATCGCGAACTTGTGCTCACAAGCTTGTAGGTATCTTTTGCTCCGTCCGCCCACTTTATGCTAAAGGAATTGCATGGTGCTTGTTTGCAGAGAAAACTACGTTGGCATTTTATTGATTTTCCATTGTAACTGCATGTAACCCATGGCTCTTGTTGTTCGGCTAAAGCACTCTCAGGGGCTTCGGAGAACAGTACCAAGACTAACGCGATCAGTCTTAACATCGCTCTTGCCTAATAAATGTGATTGGATGACTTCGCGAATTATATGGCTTTGCTGTGGGTGGGGCCCCTGCGATGGATTCAAGAGGGCGTCCAAGCAATGCCAGAGGGGCCTGGTCAACTAACCAACACCTACCCAGAAGGAAATGCCCAGCAACTTCACCAAGTACTGCTGCCACTGAATAGAAGTCATTGGCTGAATATCTCTGCATTCTGCTGAGCAGCCATCGCAGAGAAGCTGGAGCGACTGTAGAAGTAGGAGGCGGTAGCCAAATAAAGACCACTGCAATCTGCCACCCTAATGTGGAGTCGGCAATGCTAGCGGGGAGGCGCAGAAGAAAAATAAAGCTTATAGACACCTCCAGGCGCTGATATCTATGCAGGTAAGCTAATCCAGGAATGTAGGGCGCTTTCCATTCAATTCTACAGTGTTTCAAGGCAATGCATGGTTGCACTGCCAAACTGTCGCATGCATGTTTTGTCCCAGCCATCTCTTTTGTGAGAGCCTGGCTTGAAAGTGTTGCCAACTCTGACGTATATCTCCGCAGGCTTGAACTCTTTCTCGCAACTGGCAACGCAGTTAGCCCACTCAAAATCTAATGTCTCTCCTTTAGAGCTTTGGAAGCTGCCTTTCAGGCTCTGGCATCCGGCGACTTCTCCGTAGTCAACTTGTGGCCTTGATTGAGTGGATAGGCTGACAGAGTAAGCGGGTGCTTCCTGGCTGTCGCACCCAGCCTCTACTTTGAGTGGCAAAGTAATGCTGAGGAAAATTACTGAAAGAGAAAGTAGCAGCGTCTGCCCCCGAGCCTTCATCTCTATTTACGCAACTCATGCAACTCGCCTAACCATAATGCCACCAAGTCTCTTCCGACCCAAGCCACTCCCATAGCTGCCCCGACATCCCAGCACCTCCCAGCACCTCCCAGCCCTACCCCAAGCTTTCTTCGCCCGCCCCGCCGAGCAGGTTGCCCCCGACCTCATCGGCTGCCTGCTGGTGTAAGGCCAGGTAGGTGGAAATTGTTGAGCCCTTCGTTTTGATTGATTACCAAGCGCAGTAGCTTCCATAACTATTCGGACCCCTTCTTATTGCTGTAACGCGGTTGCCGCTTCCGATCAGAAAGACTGTCTTTCCATGCCTAGAGAACCTTGAGTTCTCGCACACTGCAAAGCCATCCATTCCTGCATTTAGGGTGATGGTCGAAGGGCAGGCCGTATTCATGCCCCTAATGATTTCCCCCAGCGTAGATCCCTTCTGGTATCCATCTAGATGCCCCATATCTGCGCATGCGTGTGCTTCTGGGCTATTGCTAAAAATGAGGCTGCTAGAAATGAGTGTGATAGCCAAAGCTTCTCTAAGCATTCTTTTGATGGTATCTCGCCTTCCTAAGTCTGGCACGATTGCTCTATGTCTGTCACTCCCGTAGCCACCGCGTCCCTCCAAGACCTCCCAGGCTTTCCCAAGCCTTCTTCGCCCCGTCCTGCCGAGGAAGTTCCCCCGTGCTCATTAGCTGCCTGCTGGTGCGGGTGCGGATTGATGCTCTCGAGCCTCTCCATCCAGGGGGCCAGCGGCTTGCAGCCAGTCGACCTGATTGACGCGGCGCCAAGAACACTCAGGAACCGAACGACAGGCCGGCCTTTTCTCGCGTTATCAGCAGCCTCCTAGTCGGATCCATATTTCTTTCCCCATGAACAAAATATTTTATTGCCTCTCCCATTTCGGACCGCTGCCACCTTGTCATTAATTATTAGAACTCGTTTTCCATTGCTATCTCTGCTTGGATCGGCACATAATACAGCTCCACTACCGTGCCTTCCATTGTAAGGGCTTATCAGTGCTTCTCCACCACATGCGCCTAGCTTTCTAAAAGCTGCTGAGATGCCTTCTCCGGCAACTATCCGATCAAGCGGACCATGTGAACATGCTTCTGCGCGTTGAGTTAGAGCTGAGACACAAGAAATAATTGCAACTAAAAGCCCATTTAAAATAGTGACTCTGCTTATTGCCCTATCTGAACAAGAAATCGTTTGCCTCATGGCGACCTCGAGCGCTTTGATCATGCCTGGATCCTTGTAACCATCTCTGTAATTACAGACCGTAGCGGCCCACTGGACGCCCTCAGGCTATTAACTGCCTCAGCTTTGCTATGTGCAACTTTAAGGCATCTGCGCATTGTACTGCATATGTCTAGATGGCTCCAGTAATAACCTGCCATGTCTCAGTGCTCTTACTTGTCTATTCTAACTCTTCTTGTTATCCATCTATAAGGCTTCATGGTGCTATGGATGCTATCATGGTGAGCTTGTTAATAGGGTTTAAGGCTGCCAGGGATTCAGGCGGTGAGACTCGAAAAACCGAACTTCTTGATTCAATGATCGATGATCACTGCCGATAGGGGCGTAATTCTTGCTGGGTGCTCTGAGATGCGCGCATATCTACTTTTGCGTTACGTTCTTCTAGTGGTGTAATCACGTTTTCCGCCAACACAGCCCAGGTAATCGTGCTAGCAGTTCTATGTGCGAATATCTTGGGAGATGAGCCTAAAGCGGATCTTGGCAGAATCTCAATAATGTCTATCTTAGGTACTTGCTCCATGTCTTTCCAGTGCACCCTGTTGATGTCTGTATAACTGTCCATTCGGTCCCTAGACTTGTGTACTCCCCGGACTTCTTGACTATGGTTACAATCTCTCCATTCCTCGCTTTGCATTTAATGCTTCCATCTGAGCCCCGAATATTTAAGGGTGTCCCGGTTGGATCCGCAACGGTCAAGGTCTTAGGGTCGGCAGGCCTCAAGTACTTACTCCATGCCTTTCCAGTGCAGCCGCTTCGTGTTCTTACTGCGGTCCATTCCGAGCTCACATAATATAAACCACCATCCTTTTCTATCTCAATTACCTTGGCCCCGTTTTGAACGGCGCAAACCACTTCTCCCCTGGCATTCCTAATGTTTAGGGGACTGCCAGTTGGATCAGCAACTGTTAGCTCTCGGCCGTGTGAAGCATTGGAGCAGATAATTGCCTCCGTGAAGAAAAGTGTGCATAGTTGAGTCTTCATTTGGCGCTACACACGCAATATGGCATTCGAGTATTCTACTCGATCCTGCATGTGTTGCATATTATGAATGATCTGTGTTTCTCAGGGCATTAAAAGTACTTTCGTCTGCCTTGATGGATCCTTCAATGTCATGCAGGCTGTCTAGGTTAGATCTTGGTGACTGGTACCCCGGAGGAGGTCGCCGAGCATCCCACCAGTCACACGGGTCGGTATCTCCAGCAGGTGCTGACTTAGCAGCCTCCTCAGGTCGCAGCAGCAGTGGCCTGACCCCTCAGCCCTGTCCGCAGGCGTCGCTGCCGACGTAGCCCAGGGCCTTGCTGTGGCTCACCTCGTCGTAGACGGAGAGCAGGGCCGGCGCCCGCCGGCCATCGGCGCAGGCAGCCACCTTGGTCTCACTGCACACACTCACCGTGTGGCCCAGCTGGAAGTTGTCGAAGAAGGTGGTGTCGTTGGCTTCCTGCAGGGCCGTGAGGGTCATCCCGTTGAACAGGGTGAGGATCGTCTCACGGGTCGGCACCGCTACCGCCGTCTGGAAGAAGGGGGTCTGGGCCGGGGCCATCAGACGGCCGAAGCGCCGCTCCTTCACCACCCCCTGGAAGCAGCCGGGTCCGCTGATGCCGGCCTTGCCTTGCCCAGCGCTGGCCAGGGCAGGGCCCATGGCCGGTGCGGCCAGCTGGCCCAGCAGCAGTGCCGTAGGACTAAGGCCGAGCAGACGGATCTGATGGGTCATCGCCGAATCGGGCAGGGCCGCGCCGTGGCGCCCTCGCCAGAGCTGCGGGCTAGGCCGCACTTTCGGCGGACATGCGCTCCGAGCCACGGACTGCTGACTGTTTTACTGCGTAACGACTGTGGCGCCCGGGCGCCTCGCTTTCCTTGTGCTGTCGTCGATCTGGCCCTCTGCATCGCCCACGCTCTCCGGCGGTGAAGCCCCGCGGGTGAAGCTGGCTACTCAGCTCTCCAAGCGCGCCAGCGGCAAGACCCTCTACCTGATCGACGAGCCCACCACCGGCCTCAGCTTCTTTGATGTGCACAAGCTGATGGATATGATGCAGCGGCTGGTGGACAAGGGCAACTCAATCCTAGTGACCGAGCACAACCTCGATGTGATTCGTCATGCCGACTGGATCGTGGATCTCGGCCCCGAGGGGAGGGAGATAAGGGAGGAGAGATTGTGGTGACGGGCACTCCAGAGGAGCTGGCGCAGCATCCTCCTGAGCCAATGGGAACGGTGGCCTGAGAACTCAGGCCAGGGCGCCCGCTGGTCGATTTGGGCTGATTGGATGCAGCCCACGCACAGGATTCCTTCGGACAGCTCGCTGCAGGCCTCTGCTGTGCCTGATTGTGCGGTTGGAATAGCCTAGATTCTATGCGACTAACGCATAGCTGATGCGTTGAGACTGGGCTTCGGGAGGGTTGAGGCCTGTCGGGTACTGCAGTTACAGGAACAACGGGGCATCAAGGTGTCCCTGGCTACCCTTTCGCGGCCATGTACCTCACTGCCTTATGGTGGGGAGCCAATGTCGCCCCCCTATGGGGTAGGGTACGGGCATGTTCTAGGGGCTTGACCTAAGCAATCTCTAGAGAGTGTCCCTCTTGAGCGATTGGCTTGGGGTAAGCCTTGGGCTCGACCCGACTCGATCTCAAGTCGCTCATTTATAGCGTTCCACTCCTAACGACTGTCTGCCTTCGATGACTTATCTGCCTGCTGATCTTAAAGCTCAAACATCCCCGGCTTTTGATCTGAGCTTGCTCGATTTTGATGCCATCAATTCAGCGGCTAACCCCGTTCCTCTGTACAAGGCAATTAATTGGAAAAACGCCACCTTTAGTGAGCTACTCTACGGAAATGATAGTATTAACTGGTCGCTTGTCAATCTGACAGCAGCTGCAAGCTCTAGCACTTTCTCTATACAGTATGTTGATTGGCAGGAAGTTAATAGTTCAAGCACTGCAACGAAAGCCTATGCGAGCTTTGCGTGGTCTTCCGTTGACTGGTCGTCGGTTGATAGCGTCACACGCGCTGACTTGGACTGGGGAAGAATTAATCTAATGAAAGCCTCTGCAGGCGCTAGCTTCGATATCAATATTGTTGATTGGCAGGAAGTCAACAGTGCAAGGACTGCAACGAAAGCCTACGCGAGCTTTGCGTGGTCTTCCGTTGATTGGTCGTCGGTTGCCAGTGTCACTCGCGCTGACTTAGACTGGGGTAAGATCAATCTAAAGAAAGCATCTGCAGGTGCTAACTTCGATGTCAATGTAGTCGATTGGCAGGAAGTCAATCAGTCCAGCATCGCAACTTCTGCCTATCAGGCGATAGCTTGGGACGCCATTGACTATGGCTCCCTTGATCCAGGCACCGTTGGTGCCATTGAATGGAGTCGTCTTACTCAAGATCAGCAGAAAACGGCTGAGGGGGGCTTGGGGCAAGATCTCAATGGCGATGGGCTTGTTGCAGGCTCTCAGGCCTTCAGATTTCAGCCCTTGCCAGTCTCCAGCCAACTTGAGACGACGTTTCTTTTTTCTAGTACGCAATCATCATCATCACAAAGCTATTCGGATGTTGATGGCTATTACACGTCTCAATTCAACAAAGATTCCCAATATGCTTATCATCTTGACAATGCCAGCAGGCCTTCCATAGTCAAGCAGACAGCCTCTGTCTCTATCTCGGGCAGTTTTACGGGGGGTGTGACCTTCGAGAATCCAGAAGTTAATTACTATTACTATTCCTATCGACCTGGGGGCATTTCTATCGCGATGTTCTCAGGTAGTGACGCCGAGGGCACGCTTTATCCCGTCACTGATGTTCGGCTGCTCTCAGTGGTTAGCTTTGCCTCCTTGCCCGATGGCGGCTATGCGCTTGAGTCCATCCAAGGTCTTTCCGAAGGAGGTGTGCGTTATGGGGGAATCGAACTCTTTGAGCGAGGCGGATATGCTGGTAGCTTTGAGTATGACCTAGGTGTCATTTATACGCCCACAGAGTCTAATCTTGCCCTTGCTCTTAGCAACAGGGACCTGTATTCTGTAATTAAAAGCTCTGAAACCAATGCGTCGCGTCAGATTTCATATCAATCAATAGCTAGCAGCTTGTATAATGTTAGCGTAGATGTTAATGCCTCTCCTGCCTCTATAGGCATTAATTACAAGATATATAATACTCCATACGCGGACATGGCGAGTTATGACGCAACTGGAGACATCTACTCTGGTGGATTTGGCACCGTGTCTCAGTGGCTGAGATCAGATCTTTTGTTGACAGGTAACAGCCCATATGAGCTCTCGGTTGGTGCTCCTGTTTTTTCTGGTCTTTTCCAAGGTTCGGTGCCTGGCTTTGATCCAAGCGTTGTCGCATGGAGATCTCGGCAGAGTTCCTCATTTAGCAATGATGCCGGCGGGTCTAGTGAGCAGACGGGTCAGGTGGTTACGGATCCCCTGACCGGGCTCGTGGTCTCGGCTACTAATACCTATAGCGACTCCTATGACGAATTTGGTGCCAGCAGTCCCTCTTCATACTCTTCCACTGAAACCATCACGGCTGACTATGTGGATGGTGTCGATGCAGCTGCCATGCTGAGCTACGACCCGGCTCTGGAGGCCGCCATGCAAAGCCAGCTCGCCACTGCAGCCGCTGGATTTGGGGAATGGTCTTCAGATCAACCTACTCTGCTGTCTACATTCTGGGAAGCCCCATTGTGATTCAGTGGGTGCCGCGACCCGAGTCGGTCTGATGAGATCTAGACGCTCCTGTTATGCAGGCCATGTGACTGATTCTGTGATCTTGCCTGGCACAGGCTTCGTGTCCCACACCACTACTCTCTGACCACAAGGCTGCCTATCAGGATCAGGCTGCCGCCTTAGCCCTCAGCCCTGCCCGCAGGCGTCGCTGCCGATGTAGCCCAAGGCCTTGCTGTGGCTCACCTCGTCGTAGACGGAGAGCAGGGCCGGCGCCCGCCGGCCATCGGCGCAGGCGGCCACCCTGGTTTCGCTGCACACACTCACCGTGTGGCCCAGCTGGAAGTTGTCGAAGAAGGTGGTGTCGTTGGCCTCCTGCAGGGCCGTGAGGGTCATCCCGTTGAACAGGGTGAGGATCGTCTCGCGGGTCGGCACCGCCACCGCCGTCTGGAAGAAGGGGGTCTGGGCCGGGGCCATGAGTCGGCCGAAGCGCCGCTCCTTCACCACCCCCTGGAAGCAGCCGGCTCCGCTGACGCCGGCCTTGCCTTGCCCAGCGCTGGCCAGGGCCGGGTCCATGGCCGGTGCGGACAGCTGGCCCAGCAGCAGCGCCGCAGGTCCCAGGCCGAGCAGACGGGTTCGATGGGTCATGGCCGAATCGGGCAGGGCCGCGCCGTGGCGCCCTCGCCAGAGCTGCAGGCTAGGCCGCTCTTTCGCTGGACAGGCGCCCCGCACCAGGGACCGCTGACTGTTTCACTGCGTAACGACTTTGGCGGTCGGGCTGGCGCCCGGGCGCCTCGCTTCCCTTGTGCTGCCGTCGATCTGGCCCTCCGCAGCACCCGCTGCCGGCGGTGGAGCCCTTTTGGGGGATTTGTGCCCACCCCCTTGAAACGCACCTAGGCATGAGCTAGTCGCCGGCGCCTGGCGCTGCGCCCACCGCTTCGGGGGATCCATGGGCTTCCAGCTTCTGCATCTGCACCTGCACGGCCTGTTCCGCGGCCGCGACCTGGAGCTGGGCCGTGATGCCGACACCGGCGGCCAGACCACCTACGTGTTGGAGCTGGTGCGCGCCCTGGCGGCCCGCCCGGAGGTGGAGCGGGTGGAGGTGGTGACCCGCCGCATCCACGACCGGCGCGTCTCGCCCGACTACGGCGAATCCCTGGAGTCGCTCGGCCCCGGCGCCGCCATCCTGCGCCTGCCCTGCGGCCCCCGGCGCTACCTGCGCAAGGAGCAGCTCTGGCCCCACCTCGATGAGCTGGCCGATGCCCTGGTGGCGACCCTGGCCGCCCGCCCGCGGCTGCCCGACTGGATCCACGCCCACTACGCCGATGCCGGCTACGTGGGCACCCTGGTGAGCCGGCGCCTCGGTATCCCCCTGGTGTTCACCGGCCATTCCCTGGGCCGCGAGAAGCAGCGGCGCCTGCTGGCCAGCGGCCTCACCCATGAGCTGATCGAGCAGACCTACGCCATGGGTCAGCGCATCGAGGCCGAGGAGCAGGCCCTGGCGGCCAGCTCCCTGGTGGTGACCAGCACCCGCCAGGAGGTGGAGGGCCAGTACGCCCGCTACGACCGCTTTGCCGGCGAGCGGGCCGAGGTGCTGCCGCCGGGGGTGGACACGCGCCGTTTCCATCCGGCCCTGCTGCCCGGCGAGGCGGCGGCGGTGGAGGCGCTGCTGGCGCCGTTTCTGCGGGACCCGGCCAAGCCGCCCCTGCTGGCGATCTGCCGGCCCGAGCGGCGCAAGAACATCCCCGCCCTGATCGAGGCCTTCGGGCGCTCCGACCTGCTGCGCCAGCGCCACAACCTGGTGCTGGTGCTCGGCTGCCGCCAGGACCCCGGCCAGATGGACCGCCAGCAGCGGGAGCTGTTCCAGCAGGTGTTCGAGCTGGTGGACCGCTTCGATCTCTACGGCCAGGTGGCCTACCCCAAGCAGCACAGCGGTGCCCAGATCCCCGCCCTCTACCGCTGGGCCGCGGCCCGCGGCGGGGTGTTCGTGAACCCGGCCCTCACCGAGCCCTTCGGCCTCACCCTGTTGGAGGCGGCCGCCTGCGGCCTGCCCCTGGTGGCCACCGACGACGGCGGGCCCCGCGACATCCTGGCCCGCTGCGACAACGGCCAGCTCGTGGATGTGACCGACCTGGATGCGCTGCAGGCGGCCCTGGAGGCCGCCGCCGCCGATCCGTTGCGCTGGCGCCGCTGGCGCGACAACGGCCTGGAGGCGGTGAGCCGTAGCTTCAGCTGGGATGCCCACGTGTGCGGCTACCTGGGCCATGCCGCCCGCCGCTGCCTGCCGGAAGCCGTCGGGGCCGCTCCGCGGGTTGCCGTTCCTGTGGCGAGCCCCGCCTCCAGCGGCCTGGATCCCATTCCGGAGCGGCTGCTGCTGCTGGATCTCGACGGCTGCCTCCAGGCCCCCGAGGCCGCCGGCCTCGACCAGTTGCGTCGCCGCCTGGCCGCCGATCCCCGCAGCGGCCTGGGGGTGCTCAGCGGCCGCAGTTTCCAGGCGGCCCGCCACCGCTATGCCGATCTGCAGCTCGTGGATCCCCTGGTGTGGATCACCCAGGCCGGCACCGAGATCCGTCTGGGCCCTGGCGCCGAGCTCGACCTGCTCTGGCAGC
The DNA here is from genome assembly GCF_943369875.1 of Vulcanococcus limneticus LL. Taxonomy (GTDB): domain Bacteria; phylum Cyanobacteriota; class Cyanobacteriia; order PCC-6307; family Cyanobiaceae; genus Vulcanococcus; species Vulcanococcus limneticus_A. The sequence continues at coordinate 10,256 of NZ_CALROT020000008.1, read as the reverse complement.
GGCAGATCGCCCCGGGTTGGGACCGCCAGGCGGTGCTGGCGGCCCTGGCCGAGCTGGAGTCCCGGCTGCGGCCCCAGGCGGAGGCCCAGCAGGGACCGTTCAAGCTCAGCTACCTCCTGAGGCCGCCCCCGGCCGGGGCGCTGGCGATCGTGCGCCAGACCCTGCGCCAGCGGCGCCTGGAGGCCCGGGCCCAGCTGGTTCAGCACTGGTATCTGGACGTGCTGCCGCCGCGGGCCTCCAAGGCCGAGGCGATCCGTCATCTGTCGCTGCGCTGGGGGCTTCCCCTGGATCGCTTCCTGCTGCTGGCCCCGCCCCAGGAGGACGCCGAGGGGCTCGGCCGGCTTGTCAACCAGGCCAACCGGGCCCGTTTCCCCGTGGCGGCGAGGCTGGGCTCCTAGGGCAGGGGCTGCTCGTGGCTGCGGTAGTAGCCGCTGTCGGGGTTGGCATCCGGCATCCAGTAGCTGATGTCGTCGTGCCAGTAGGGGGTGCCGGGCAGCCGGCTCGAGGACAGCTTGGTGGTGGCCATGGCCGTCATCAGGGTGCCCAGATCCACCGGTGAGAGGTCGGTGCGGATGTCGCTGCCGGCGATGCGCAGCAGTTCGGGCAGGCGGGTCACGGTGGCGGGACTGGCCAGCTTGCGGAACACCTCGGCGAGCACCAGCTTCTGGCGCTCCATGCGGCCGATGTCGCCCAGCTCGTCGTGGCGGAAGCGCAGGAAGCCCTCCAGCTCCTTGCCCTTGAGCAGCTGGCGGCCGGGGTAGAGGTCGATGTAGAGCCCCTGGCTGTTGTCCACGTAGTAGAGGCGCTTGGGCACGTCCACCTCCACGCCGCCGAGGGCGTCGGCCAGGCGCTGCACCGCGTCCAGGTTCACCAGCAGGTAGCGGTCCACCGGCGCCGCCAGCAGCTTGCTCAGCTCCTGCTTCACCAGCTCCGGTCCGCCGCTGGCGTAGAGGGCGTTGGCCTTGATCACCCCATACCGGGGCGAATCGATGAAGGTGTCGCGCGGCACCTGGGTGAGCACGGTGCGGCCCTGCTGGAGCTGCACCGTCATCATCACGTCGGTGTTGCTGGCCACCTGGTCGCTGCCCAGCACCACGATGCGGCGGTTGCCCATGCCCGCCGGCGACACCAGATCGGTGAGCGAGCTGCCGGGGTGGGGCAGGGCGGCCAGGGCGGCGCTGGCCAGGTGGGGCAATGGGCCGCTGAGGCCGTAGCCCAGCCCCAGGCCCGCCACGAACACCGGCAGGCTGGAGAGGCCGCGGCGCAGCAGTCCGGGGGCCGCCTTGCCGCCGCGCTGGCGTGGGTCTGGCCGGCGCCTGCGGCGGCCGTCCAGGGCCGTCACCGTGGCGGGCTCCGCCTCGGCCCGTGCTGCCGCCGGGCGCCGTCCGTCGTCCCGCCGCGCATCCTCCCGCCGGGCCCTGCCGCGGCGGGGGCGCTCACTGTCGCGACGGGGGACGGCCTGGGCCATGGCTACTTGCGATCGCCGCACCTTAAAGCCCGTGATTGGCCGCGGCCAGGGGCCTCCGCCGGTTCAGGGACCCGCCACCACCCGCACCTGCCCGGCGGCCCGATCGGCCCTGGCGCGGGCCTCCTCCAGGTCGGAGCCGCTGGCCAGGGCCACGCCCATGCGCCGCTGCGGCCGCGCGTCGGGCTTGCCGAACAGCAGCACCTGCACGTCGGTTTCGGCGAGGGCCTGCTCCAGGCCCGTGTAGGCCACGCTCTCCAGGGTGTCCTCCGCCAGGATCACGCGGCTGGCCGCGGGGCCGGTGGAGCGGATCTCCGGGATCGGCAGCCCCAGCACGGCCCGCAGGTGCAGCTCGAACTCGCTCAGGTTCTGGCCGGTCAGGGTCACCAGGCCGGTGTCGTGGGGCCGCGGCGACAGCTCCGAGAACACCACCTCGCTGCCGCCGTCCGGGGTGGCGCACACGAAGAACTCCACCCCGAACAGCCCCGCACCGCCCAGGTTGTCGGTCACGGCCCGGGCCATGGACTGGGCGGCGGCCAGCTGGTCCCAGTCCAGGTGGGCCGGCTGCCAGCTGGTCTGGTAGTCGCCGCGCTCCTGCAGGTGGCCGATCGGCGGGCAGAAGAGGGTGGGGCCCTGCCACGGCTTCACGGTGAGCAGGGTGATCTCCTGCTCGAAGCGCAGGAACTCCTCCACGATCACGCGGGCGCCGCTGCCGCGGGCGCCGGCCATCGCCGCCTCCCAGGCCGCCGCGATCCCCTCGGGGCCCTCCACCACGCTCTGGCCCTTGCCCGAGGAGCTCATCACCGGCTTCACCACCACGGGCCAGCCCAGGGGCGCGGCGGCCGCCGCCAGCTGTTCGGCGCTCTCGGCGTAGGCGAAGCGGGCCGTGCGCAGGCCCAGCTCGCCGGCGGCCAGGTCGCGGATGCGGTCGCGGTTCATCGTGACGGCCGTGGCGCGGGCGGTGGGGATCACCGTGATGCCCTCCGCCTCCAGCTCCGCCAGGGCATCCACCGCCAGGGCCTCGATCTCCGGGATCAGCACATCGGGCCGGTGGCGCCGCACCACGGCCTTGAGGGCCTCGGGGTCGGTCATGGCGATCACCTCGGCCGTGTCGGCCACCTGCATGGCCGGGGCGCCGGCGTAGCGATCCACGGCGATCACGCGGCAGCCCAGGCGCTGGGCGGCGATCGCCACCTCCTTGCCCAGTTCGCCGCTGCCCAGCAGCATCAGGGTGCGGGGAAACGGTCGGCTGGCCATGGCCGCGGCGGGGGGCGAGATACTCAACAGACTCTGCCGCGTCGAACTCCGTGCCGACCCCCGCACTGCTGGCCTATGCGACGGCGGGCGACGCCGCCAACGGCCTGCTCAACGGCTGGAGCATCGACGATCTGCAGCGCTGGGCCCTGATCTACTTGGGGATTTCCTCGCTGGCCTTCATCGTGGTGTGGGTGGTGGGCTACGTGCGGCGCCCCGGCTGACGGCCCCTCACGCGATCAGGTCGAGCTGGCGCTCCGGCGACTCCTCGTTGATGAAGCCGTAGGCCTCGAACACGGCGGCATCGCCATGGGTGATGTGCTGGCCGTCGCTGTGGCGCTCCAGCACGAAGCCCTCGCTGGCCATGCGCCGCATCAGCGCCGCCGCCTCCTCGAAGCGGGCCGCCATCGCCTCGAGGCTGGCGCAGTCGGCCGTCAGGCCGGTTTCCTTCCAGGTGAAGTAGGCCATGGCAGGGGGGCGAGGACAGGGGTACCCGCTGGGGGGCGCCGGGTCAGGGCAGCAGCACCAGACCCACCAGTACCAGTAGCAAGCTCACGCCCCAGAAGCCCACCACCACCTGCTGCTCGCTGGCGCCCCCCAGCTCGAAGTGGTGGTGCAGCGGCGCCATGCGCAGCACCCGCCGGCCCACGCCATCGGGGCCCTTGGTGGCCTTGAACACCCACACCTGCACGATCACCGACAGGGATTCGGCCAGGAACACCCCGCCCATCACCAGCAGCGGCCAGAGGCTGTTGCTCAGCAGGCTCACCGCCGCCAGGGCGGCGCCCATGGCCAGGGAGCCGGTGTCGCCCATGAACATCCGCGCCGGGTGGCGGTTCCAGAGCAGGAAGCCCAGCCAGGTGCCGGCCATGGCCGCGCAGAACCCCGCCAGGGCGGGGTCGCCCTCGTTGCCCCGCAGCATCAGCTGCAGGCCCAGGCCGCTGAACACCGTGGCGCCGCAGCCGGCCGCCAGGCCGTCGAGGCCGTCGGTGAGGTTGGTGGCGTTGCTCTCCGCCAGCACCACGAACAGCCCCAGGGGCCAGATCAGCAGCCCCAGGGGCAGCACCCAGCCCAGGGGCAGGGCGATGTCGCCGGGATCGGCCCCGCCGAGCCACTGGCCCTGCCAGGCCCAGCCCAGGAAGGCGGCGGCGGCGAGGGCCTGGAGCAGCAGCTTGCCGCGGGGGCTCAGGCCCGTGTTGTGGCGCTTGGTCAGGCTCTGCCAGTCGTCGACGGCGCCGATGGCCATCGCGGCCAGGGTGAGGCCGGCCACCGCCAGCAGCCGTGGATCGCCCGGGGCCACCAGCCCCCCCACGATCACCCCCACCGGCACCGCCAGCAGACCGCCCATGGTGGGGGTGCCCGCCTTGCTCAGGTGCGCCTGGGGGCCCTCCTGGCGGATCACCTGGCCCAGCTTGAGGGCCCGCAGCCGCGGCACGCCCCAGGCGCCGAGGCCCGCGCTCACCAGGGCCGCCACCAGCAGCGGCAGGCTCAGCTGGGGCGCCCGGGCCAGCCAGTCGCCGGCGAGGGCCATCCCCAGCAGCACGAAGCCCAGCACCAGGGCCAGCGGGCGACTGTTGCCGGGCAGGGAGGCCAGCAGCCGGGTGATTGGCCCGGCGGGGCGGCTGGGGGCCCCGGAGGGCGAGGTCGGGGAGGCCAAGGGGCGGCTGCGGGGGCGGCGGGCGAGAGCGAGCGGGCCGCACACGGGCCGCGCGGGGCGGCCACGCGCGCTTCCCGTGCCGGGCCGGACCCTAGGTCAGCCGATCGGGCCGGCCATCGATGTGACCGGCAATCCATGGGGCTGGCAACCGGTGCGACCAAGCGATCAGGCGGCCGGCCGTGCAGGGTCCCGCAGGGCCTCAGTCTTCCCAGTCCTCTTCGGTCTGCTCGTCGGCGGCGTTGTAGTCCTCCTTCTCGCCCATCAGCGCCGAGAGTTCCTCCTCCTCCACGGTGCTCACATCCGGGCTGGCGGTCTCCTCGTCGGCCACCAGGCGGCCGCTGGTCTCCAGCCAGCTGAGCAGATCGGGCTCCTCACGCAGCGGCAGCACCGGCGCGGGCTCGTTGCGGCCGTAGCGGGTCAGCGAGGGGTTGATTCCGTCCAACTGACTCAGGCTCTGGCTGAGGCTCGTGCTGGGGCTGCCCATGGATGTGGAATCTCCGCCAATCAGCCATTGTAACCGACCTGTAGCCACGCCCCCTTGTCCCCTGCGATCACCGCCAAGCTCGTGCAGCTCGCCTGGGTCTGGGGCTTCGCCCTGGGGCTGAGTGCCCTGCTGCGCTGGGCCGGGCTGCTCTGGCCCAACGGCCTGGCGGTCAACCCCGAGCTGGCCCTGGTGCTGGTGCTGGTGCCCCCGGCCCTGATGGCCCTGGCGCTCGTGCGGGGTCTGCTGGCGTCCCGTCCGGCCGGTGAGGCCGGGCCGCCGGGCGACCCCGGCAGGGGAGAATCGTCCGACTGAGCACACGGAGAGCGTTGATGGGTCGGGCCAAGAAGGCGGTGCTGGCGTATTCCGGCGGCGTGGACACCAGCGTCTGCATCCCCTATCTGAAGAACGAGTGGGGCGTGGAGGAGGTGATCACCTTCGCCGCCGACCTGGGCCAGGGCGATGAGCTGGAGCCGATCCGCCAGAAGGCCCTCGATTCCGGCGCCAGCCAGTCGATCGTGGGCGACCTGATCGAGCCCTTCATCACCGAGTTCGCCTTCCCGGCGATCCGCGCCAACGCCCTCTACGAGGGCCGCTACCCCCTCTCCACCGCCCTGGCCCGGCCCCTGATCGCCCGCCGCCTGGTGGAGATCGCCCGCGAGGTGGGCGCCGATGCGGTGGCCCACGGCTGCACCGGCAAGGGCAACGACCAGGTGCGCTTCGATGTGGCCATCGGAGCCCTGGCCCCCGATCTCAAGGTGCTCACCCCGGCGCGGGAGTGGGGCATGAGCCGCGAGCAGACGATCGCCTACGGCGAGCGCTGCGGCATCCCCTCGCCGGTGAGCAAGAAGTCGCCCTATTCGATCGACCTCAACTTGCTGGGCCGCTCGATCGAAGCGGGCCCCCTGGAGGATCCCAACGTGGAGCCCCCCGAGGAGATCTATGCCCTCACCGTGAGTGTGGAGGCCGCCCCGGATCAGCCCCAGGTGGTCGAGATCGGCTTCGAGAACGGCAACCCCGTGAGCATCGACGGCGTGCGCCTCGATCCGGTGAGCCTGATCCGCCAGGCCAATGCCCTGGCCGGCCGCCACGGCTTCGGCCGGCTCGACATGATCGAGAACCGGGTGGTGGGCATCAAGAGCCGCGAGATCTACGAGACCCCGGGACTGCTGCTGCTGATCAAGGCCCACCAGGAGCTCGAGAGCCTCACCCTGGCGGCCGACGTGCTGCGCACCAAGCGCCAGCTGGAGCAGCAGTGGGCCGATCTGGTGTACCAGGGCCTCTGGTATGGCCCGCTCAAGGAGGCCCTCGACGGCTTCATCGAGCGCACCCAGCTGACCGTGAACGGCAGTGTGCGGATCAGGCTGCACAAGGGCAACGCCACCGTGGTGGGCCGCAGCAGCGCCACCAACAGCCTCTACGTGCCCACCATGGCCACCTACGACGCCGGCGATCAGTTCGACCACCGCGCCGCCGAGGGCTTCATCTACGTGTGGGGCCTGCCCACCCGCCTCTGGGCCGCCGCCCGCCGCGGCTGATTCAGCGGAAGGCTGAGCCTCAGGCCACCCGGCCGTTCTGACCCATCAGACGGCTGGTGGCGGCGCGGCCGCGCCGCAGGTCGGGCAGCGACGGCAGGCTCGGTTGGCCGGGGGCCTGGCCCTCCGGCGCCTGGGTCTCGGCCACGGGCTCCGGGGCGGGGTCCGGTGCGGCGGCGGTGGGTTCCGGCGGCTCGACGGCCGCCGCGCTGCCGCCGGTTTCACCCGCCTGGGGCAGCAGCCGGCTCAGCCGGTCGTGCAGGGCGTGGTTTTCATCGAGCAGCAGGCGCTGGCGCTCGATCAGGGGTTCGATCCGCTCGCCGAACTTGCGCTCGAAGATCGTCGGCAGGTCGTTGAGCAGCTCCTCCAGCTCGGCGATCTGGCGCTGGCTGGCCTCCAGCTCCAGGCGCGCGGCCTCCAGGGCGGCCCGCTCCAGTCCACCGACCGCACGGCCAGGGTTGGCCTCGCCGGCGGCGGGGCTGCCGCTGGGCCCGTTGCCGCTGGTCGTGCGGCCGGCGGGCTCTCCAGGAGTGGGACTGTCGCTGCTCAAGGGTGTCTGCAGGGCCTGATCGGGAGGACCTTCGGGCTTGGCTGGGGTGGCGATGCTGGCGGATCGGCCGTCCGTTTGGGGGCCTGGGCGGGCGACGCGTCACCGGGTGGGACTCAGCCTAGACCGATTCCGCCGTGTCGGCCCCCCGGGCTGTGCCTGTCGGGACCGCTGGGGCAGGCGCTGGATGGCCCGCCACAGCGAAAGACCCCTGCGACGGCTTGAGCCATCACAGGGGTCAGGGTTGAAGGGGTCACCGGCCAGGCCGGTGAGGCCGGGGCCTCAGGCCTCGGTGGTCTGCAGGGCTGCGGCGTCGCTGGTGGCGGTGGGCACGGGGCCGCTGCGGGGAGCGGGCAGGGGGCCGTCCTGCTTGACGGTGAGGTAGCGGATCACGTCCTCGCTGAGGCGCATGGCGCGCTCCAGGCTGGCCACCTGCTGACCGTCACCGTTGTGGGTCAGCTGCACGTAGATGCCTTCCTTGTGCTTGGCGATGGGGTAGGCCAGGCGGCGCTTGCCGCGCATCTGGCAGTCCAGCACCTCGGCACCGGCCTCGGTCACGAGGTCGCGGTACTTGGTCACATGGGTTTCCACCTCTTCCTCCGGGATGTCCGGACGAAGGATGTACATCGTTTCGTAGTAGGGCTGCGACATGGCTTGCGCGATCCGACGTGGGCGCCGAAGGGGACGGTGGCTGGCGGCGTGGCCCTGGGGCGTGCCCCACCAGCGACGGATCCACCACCTTATCCCGCGGTGGGGAGCCCCTCAGTAGAGCTGCATCCGCACGGCGTCGGAGACGCTGGGGATGTCCGCCTCCTTGCCCTGCACGCACTGCACCACGGCGAAGGCCACCAGCACCAGCACCCCCAGGAACACCGTGTTGCTGAGGGTGCGGGCGGCGAAGCCGCCGCCCAGGGGGCTGAGCAGGATGCTGAAGGCCAGGGAGATCACCACCAGCACGATGTCCAGCAGGATCGCCTGCAGCACGTTGAAGCGCAGGTAGTAGGGCACCTTCTGGTTGCGCACCACCGCCAGATAGAGGGCGAGGAACAGCAGGAAGCCGCCGAAGGGCACCATCTGCTGCAGCATCACCACCGGCAGGGCGGGCAGGCTGAGCCACTGCAGTGCCGGGAACATCCCGAACAGGGAGCGGCCGAAGGGCAGCCCGTCGCTCCAGGGCAGCAGGTAGGCCAGCACGGCCAGCAGACGCTGCCAGAGGGGGATGTCGGCCATGGGAGGGGCAAGCCCGCTGCTGGGCCGAGGCTAGATGGTCTGTCTCAGCGGCCGTCCGGCTCAGCGGCCCTCCAGCCGGGCCAGGGCGGCGGCGCGCATCGCCGCCACGGGAATGGCCTCCTGGCCGCTCCACAGCCGCAGGGCGGCGGCCCCCTGCTGCACCAGCATCTCCAGGCCGTCGTGGGTGGCGCAGCCCCGGGCCGCGGCCGCCTGCAGCAGGGCCGTGGGCCTTGGCGTGTAGATCAGGTCGTACACGCTGGCGCCGGGCCGGAGGGCCTCCAGCTCAGCCGCGGTGAGCGGCGAGCGCTGGGTGGCGGCGGGATCGCTGGCGCTGGCCATGCCCACGGGGGTGGTGTTCACCACCAGGTCGGCGGCGGCCAGCTCGGCGGCCAGGCCCCCGGGCTCACCCCAGGCCAGGCCCTGCAGCTGCGGCGCCCAGCCGCGGCAGTCCGTCAGAACGGCGTCACGGCCGGCGGCGCGCCGGCCGGCCAGCTGGATTGAGCCCAGCCCCAGCTCCACCAGGCCCGCCACCACCGCCCGGGCGCTGCCGCCGCTGCCCAGCACCAGGGCCCGCTGGCCCCGCCAGCTGCGGCCGCCCTGCCGCAGCGGTGCCAGGAAGCCCTCCACATCGGTGTTGGTGCCCAGCCAGCCGCCGCCCGGCCGCGGCACCAGGGTGTTCACGGCCCCCAGCCGCTGGGCCAGGGGGGTCAGCTCGCTGGCCAGGGCGGCCACCGCCTGCTTGTGGGGGATGGTGACGTTCAGGCCGCGGCAGCCCATCGCCTCCAGGCCCCGCACCACAGTGTCGAGCTGGGCGGCAGGCGCCGGCAGGGCCAGATACACCCAGTTCAGGCCCAGCTCCCGCAGGGCCGCGTTGTGCATGGCCGGCGAGAGCGAATGGCGCACCGGATCGCCGAGCACCCCCACCAGGGCGGTGTGGCCATCGATCGCCAGGGGGCCGATCGCGGCGGCGGCGGTGGGAGGGGTGGCAGGCGGCATCGGGGCGCACGCGCCGGCGCGGGCCGGACGGGGTCGGGGCCGCACCGTACGGCCCCGGTTCGGCAACCACACCTAGCCCCACCAGGGGCCTGCTGTTGAGGATGCCTTCAGTCTGAAATCCCCTGCGGGAGGCGGTTATCCATGGGCAAGGTTGTCGGAATTGACCTTGGCACCACCAACAGTTGCGTCGCGGTCATGGAGGGCGGCAAGCCCACCGTGATCGCCAACGCCGAGGGCTTCCGCACGACGCCCTCCGTGGTGGCCTACACCAAGAACCAGGACCAGCTGGTCGGTCAGATCGCCAAGCGCCAGGCGGTCATGAACCCCGAGAACACCTTCTATTCGGTGAAGCGCTTCATCGGCCGTCGCGTTGATGAAGTCAACGAAGAGTCGAAGGAAGTGAGCTACGGCGTGGAGAAGGCCGGCTCCAACGTGAAGGTGAAGTGCCCGGTGCTGAACAAGCAGTTCGCCCCGGAGGAGGTGAGCGCCCAGGTGCTGCGCAAGCTGGCGGAAGACGCCGGCAAGTACCTCGGTGAGACGGTCACCCAGGCGGTGATCACCGTGCCCGCCTACTTCAACGACTCCCAGCGCCAGGCCACCAAGGACGCCGGCAAGATCGCCGGCCTCGAGGTGCTGCGCATCATCAACGAGCCCACGGCGGCGGCGCTGGCCTACGGCCTCGACAAGAAGAGCAACGAGCGCATCCTGGTGTTCGACCTGGGCGGCGGCACCTTCGACGTGTCCGTGCTCGAGGTGGGCGACGGTGTGTTCGAGGTGCTCTCCACCTCCGGTGACACCCACCTGGGCGGCGACGACTTCGACAAGGTGATCGTCGACTACCTGGCCGACAGCTTCAAGGCAAACGAGGGCATCGACCTGCGCCAGGACAAGCAGGCCCTGCAGCGCCTCACCGAGGCCGCCGAGAAGGCCAAGATCGAGCTCTCCAGCGCCACCCAGAGCGAGATCAACCTGCCGTTCATCACGGCCACCCCCGAGGGCCCCAAGCACCTCGACCTCACCCTCACCCGCGCCAAGTTCGAGGAGCTGGCCTCCAAGCTCATCGACCGCTGCCGCGTGCCGGTGGAGCAGGC